>NZ_BCTO01000011.1 GCF_001571325.1 Delftia tsuruhatensis NBRC 16741 | reverse complement strand
GCCGTGGCGCTGGAGCATGACAAGGCCGGGCGCATCATCCAGATGCACAGCCGGGATCCCTCGGCCAAGGAGGACGAAACGGGCTGGCGCACCGAACTGCGCCACGACGCCCAGGCCCGACTGGTGGCCATGCGCAGCCTGGCCCCCGACGCCAGCGTGCTGCAAGAGCAAAGCTGGCGCTACGACGCGCTGGGCCACCTCACGGAAACCGGCACCGGCGGCTGGCCCGGCAACGGGGACAAGACGGGCAATGCCGCCTATGCGGCCCAGACCCGCCAGCACCATGACGCCCTGGGCCGCCTGCTGTGGAGCGCCGATGTCCGAGGCAGCTTCACACAGCACCGCTACGACACGGAAAGCCGCCTGCTGCAGTCCGGTCGCTACGGTGGCCGCGCCGATGACGGCAGCCGCCTCATGGCCCAGGTGCAGACCTACCAGCCCGGCGCGCCAGAGCAGCCGCCATCCGCCGCAGACAAGGCCGGCACTGAAACTGCACCGCAGGCACGCCAGTTCTACGACGACTTCGGCCGCAGCGTCGCCACCCTCAGCCCCGACAGCGGCCTGAGCATTCGCGGCTACGACGCCACCGACCGGTTGGTCTCGGGCCGCGACGCCCTGGGCCAGCAGGCGCGCTACGAATACGACCTGCGCGGCCGCATCCTGCGCCAAACCATCACGCAACTGCCGCAAGATGGCGCGCGGCCACGCACCACCACCACCCGCTGGCGCTACCAGGGCCCCAGGCTGGTGGCGCTGGAGCATCCCGAGCAAAGCGAGGCCTACGAATACAACGACAGGGGCCTGCGCGTGCGCAAGCGCATCACCCGCCATGAAGAAAGCGGTGCAAACGGTGAAAGCGGGGAGAGCAGCCAGCACCACACCCTCCACTACGAATACGACAGCCACGGCAGACTCTCCGCCGCCAGCCTTCCCGACGGCAGCTGGCTGCACTACCTGCGCGACGGCCATGGCCAGATCACCGGCCTGCAGCGGCAGCGCGTGCGCACTCCCTGGCTGCGCTGGCTCAGCCCGGCGCAAACCATTGCCACCGGATTCGAGCGCGACCTGGTGGGACTGCGCAGCTGGCAGGCAGGCAACGGCATCGAGGCCCGCTATCAGCGCAGCCGCGAAGGTCTGCTGGCGCGCATCGTCTACCGCCAGACCGGCAAGAACAACACACGCACTGCCTCTGGCACATCCCATGACTGGATGCTGGGTGCCCGGCCCACCGACATTGCAGAGCAACTGCTAGGCCTGACCCCGGCCCATGCGGCCGAGCCCATGCAAGCCAAGGCACAGGCCACTGCAGCAACTGCCGCGCAAACGACAGCCGAACCGGCGCCCGACCAGCCGGGAGCCCTGGGCCAGCCCACCGACCCCCAAGCCCTGCTGGACATGCGCTACCTGTGGGACAGCCAAGGCAACCTGCTGCTGCGCCAGGACCACTACAGCCAAGCCCCGCAGACTTTGCACCAGGACAGCCATGCCTACGACATGCACGACCGCCTGATCGTCCAGGTCCAGCGCACTGGCCAGGAACTGCGCTCCAGCCGCTACCACTATGACGAGGCCGGCAGGCGCACCCTGGACCAGCAGAACGTGGCCTCCGGCGATCTGCAGGCGGGCACGCGGGCCATCGCCTACCTGCCAGGCAGCCACCGCTGGAGTGCCGAGCGTGCAGCGGACCAGAAAGACACAACCACGCAACGCACCCAGTACAACGCCAACGGCCAGCCCCTGCAGGCAGGCCCGCGCAGCTACCGCTGGGACGCATTGGGGCGGCTGGAACAGGTCAGCGAACAGGGCGCCTCGCTGGCCCGCTACCGCTACAACCACCGGGGCGAGCGCATTGCCAAGCACACCGGCAAGGCCCAAGGAGGCAGCCGGGCGTACCTCTACGAATCCGGCCAACTCAGCGCCGAACTCGATGCCCAGGGCCACATCACGCGCCAGTACATCCACCTGGGCCAGTGGCCCCTGGCCGTCATCGACACGCCCCAAGGCCGCAAGCCTGCGGATGGCCCCGGCACGCTGGGGCGCATCGTGCAGGACCTGGGCACCATCGCGGGCCGTTGGGTGGGCGGCGGCGAACGCCTGGCCTGGCTGCACACCAACCACCTGGGTGCCGTGGAAGCGGCCACCGACACGCAGGGCCAGTTGATCTGGCGCGCCCGCTACACGGCGTTTGGCCGGCAGCAGGTGATGTCCCAACCTTCAGCCCCGAGCTTTGAAATGCCGCTGCGCCTGCCGGGCCAGTACCACGATGCCGAAACCGGGCTGCACTACAACCTGCACCGCTACTACGAACCGGACCGGGGCCAATACCTCACACCCGATCCGTTGGGCATGCCGGATGGACCCAATCCCTACAGCTATGTGCGGGGCAATCCGCTGCGGTATGTGGATCCGGAGGGGTTGATTCTGTTTGCGTTTGATGGAACAGGTAATTCCAATCCACCACCCGAAAATGACACGTTATCCAATGTCTACAAGTTTTTTCTAGCGTATGACGAGACAGCTAATGGACCGCGCCTGCATATCAATGGTGTGGGCCGTAATGACTTGGATAAAGGTATCCGCACACGAATGGGAGACTATTCCAGGGGTGTCACAGCCCGCGAACGTGTGGACTACATGCTGGGACAGCTGGATAAGTACATGGAGTCTCATCAGTTTGCGGACGGAAAGAGAGTAAGTATAGATATTGTAGGTTTCAGCCGTGGTGCCGCCATGGCCAGGGACTTTGCAAACCGGGTGATCACTCGTACCAAGGAGCGTCGATGGAAGGAAAAATCCGACTGTGTGGAAATGCGTTTCCTGGGGCTGTGGGATACCGTAGCACAGTTTGGTGCCCTTGGAGCCAGCAATGACGAATGGCAACTCGCTATTCCTGCTGAAATTCAACATGTATTCCAGGCCGTGGCGCTGAATGAGCATCGCTCAATATTCCCTGGCGAAGCTATTGATCGAGGCATCCAGTTAGGCTTTATTGGAAGCCATTCCGATATTGGCGGCAGCTTTGGGACGGGCGACTTGTCCAATGTGGCGCTGAACTGGATTACAGAGAAGGCAAAGGAGAGTGGTTTAGCAATGAGAAGCTGGGAGGAGGCTGGTGACAAAAAATGGGGCACAGTAACCGAGCCCGTTCTTCACGACAAAAGCACTACACCTCCCGGCGGAATTCCAGAAGACAGCCTTTTTTGTTTAAAAAAGAACAATGAAAAGAAAGGTGATTGTATCTATCGACGTGTTGCAGAGATAGAAGGACTGACGCACGCCGAGAGCCAAAAATTCATCAAATATAGAGACAGGCCGGGATTTGATAGAGATGGTGTATCAGCTATTACTGGAGATATAGATATAAGGGAATATGCAAAATGGCTACAAGAAAATTATGGACTAACCGTCGCACTGCGATAGTTTATTTTTCCTCATCATTTTTATTACCATTAGCCAGTTGCGCAAATAGAAAGCAAGGCATTGGCTTGTCATTGTCTTTTTACAACAAAGGAATAAGCTCATTATTAGCAAAGCGTTTTGATTTTGACGGACGACGAGGACCATTTCCTGGTCCACTTGGCCCAGGAGGAGGAGGATCACATATGAGTTTTATGCCAGGAGATACACAAGGAGGAATACCAAGATCTGTAGAAATAGAGTGGTTTATTTATAGCAATGAATTTCTCGATTGGTCAAAAAACACTCCGCAAGAAATAAAGTACTCGAGCAAAAGCGATGAAATTTATGAGAAACTCTGGGCCACCAACCCCCATTACGTACAGCGTGTGGACCTGACTCCCATACTGACTCCAGAGCTTATTTCAAAAGTCCGAGCAGACCGCCCAAATACCCAATTGAAGATGATTGTCATATTTCGAGATGACAAAGTGGAAATCACCGCTAAACCTTATAAGTGGCGCTAGACAGAAGCAATTACTCAGAACATTCAATAAGGGGCATATGCAGGAAAATAAACTCCAGCCCATCCATGATGATATGGATGCAAACCCCGTAAGCCTGTGTTCTTTCATGTTGTACTTTATGCCGATGCATGAACAATCCAGAACACATTCCACAACATGTCGTACGCCAGACAATCATTCATCAAACCATTCGGAATATTTCATGAAAATATTCCGATTATTGATCATATATTTTGCGACCAGCATCACTCAAGCGTACGCAAAGTTAAATTTATCCACTACAAATACAAAGCCAGCACATCCTCCGTATGTACAATTAATCTCACGAAATGGCACCTCGCATCTAGTCAAGTCAATATTAAGAACACACTCATCTGAAAACACCCCAACTCTATATACCCAGGAGATGAGATGTGGCTCAGAAAAATCCACCGAGATAATAAATTCACCGATCAGCCTCTATATTCTCCCGTCATTTGCAGAAACCACCCAATACCGTCCATTACTAATTCACATGGGCCACAAAGGTGATTCGACAATTCTGCAATTGAAGAAAGACTTGTCAATGGTATCGCGCACCAGACCATTGAGCGAAATGACACTTGTCCTCAGCATCGCCGCAAGTGCCAAGGGCTATTTCATAGGAGGAATAACAGAAAAAGATATGCCATCCCTACAGTATCTCAGCCATGACCTACAGAAAAGCAAGCCACTAAAAATACAAGGTAATCGCCAAGGGGAGATAACGGCGCTGTTCGAAAGCCAGGGGCGCATCATCGGAATTCTCAACTATTACGTAGAAAAAATCTCTCAGCAATCTATCGGATCGGCACTGAGAGTCTATGGTGCCACAGGAAATCTGTTGATTGAAATCCCTTTGAATTCAACTGCAACCACAGGCATTGCACTCAAAGATGGAGGCCTGGCCATCAGCTACTGGATCGGCGAGCAGCTCTATGTAGAAAAACGTTCGGAGAATTTTGGATTTCTATGGAGAACCAAGCTTCATCAACGCCAGAACATCGCTTCCATTTTTGGGAAGATGGTAGAGGTGGGCAAAGACATTGCCTGGGTTGGCGTAAATGATAGGAAGCTCCTAGTGCACCGCATCAGTCAGCAAGACCAATCAGTCCATACAAGCATAGATACAGAATCAGGTGTAGTGGCATCCGGCAATGATTTCAACTACGTGCATGCTTATGGCAACGAGCTGCATATCGTCAGCGCGGACTCTCGCCTCAAAACCGACTCAGGCGCGAACCGCACCGAATTCTGTTTTATCGAAAGCCGGGATTTCTGAACTGTCCCGGCATTTCAAGGCAGTCACAGCCCATGGCCTGACTGTGGCCTGCCCCAAGCAGACCCCCTCCAACCGGCCCTTCCCCTCACCTCAACGTAAACACCTCCAGCGACCGCTCCAGCGACTGAGCGCTGGCGCGCAGCGAGCCCGCCGCGCCGGCCGATTGCTCTACCAGTGCGGCGTTTTGCTGGGTGACGGAGTCGAGCTGGGCCACGGCGTCGTTGACCTGGGCGATGCCTACGGATTGTTCGCGCGTGGCGATGCTGATCTGGTGGACCAAGTCGCTGACGCGGCCCACGGCGTCGACCATGCCGTCGATGGTGCGGCCTGCGGCGTCCATGCGGGCGTTGCCATCGTTGATGCCGTCCACGGTGCGGTTGATGAGGCCGCTGATTTCCTTGGCGGCCGAGGCGCTGCGCTGGGCGAGGGCCCGCACTTCGCCGGCCACGACGGCAAAGCCGCGGCCCTGCTCGCCTGCGCGTGCCGCTTCGACGGCGGCATTCAGGGCCAGCAGGTTGGTCTGGAAGGCAATGCTCTCGATCACGCCGATGATCTCGCCCATGCGGCGCGAGGAGCCGCGGATGTGCTCCATGGCAGCGCCCACTTCCTGGATGGCGGCGCCGCTCTTGCCGGCGACCTGGCGGCTCTGGTCGCTTTCATGGGCCATGAGCTGGGCCGTGTCGGCGGTCTGTGCGACGGTGCCCGATATCTCTTCCATCGAGGCCGCCGTCTGCTGCAGGCTGGTGGCCTGGGATTCTGTGCGCTGCGCGAGGTCGAAGCTGCCCTGGGCGATCTCGTGGGCCGTCGTGGCAAAGCCGCGCATTTCGGTGCGCACGTCGCCGACCACGGCGCGCAGGTTGATCTGGATCTGCTGCAGCCGCTGCATCAGGGCGCCCATGGGGCCGCTGTAGTCGTGCTGCATGTCAGTGCCCAGCTGGCAGCTGGCAATGTCGGCGGCAAAGCCGCTGGCCTGCTCCAGGCCCGCCACGCAGCGCTGCTGGAAGCGCCACAGCACAAAGCTGCCACCCGCCAACAAGGCGGCCAGGCGCGTGCCCCAGGCTGCGGCGCCCTGCCAGCCCAGCAGGTCGGGCAGCATGGCCGCCAGGCCCACGCCGCCCAGCATCAGTGCCATGCGGGCTGTCAGGCCCAGGTCGCTGCGGCGGTCCCACAGCCCGGCCAGGCCCAGGCGGCGCAGTTCGCCGCCGCGCAGTCGCAGGGTTTCCTGGCCGGCATCGGCTTCGGCGCGCATGCGGGCATAGAGGGCTTCGGCGGCCTCGATCTCGTCCGGCCGGGGCTTGGTTCGCACCGACAGGTAGCCGCGCGGCCGGCCGCCTTCCATGATGGGCGTGACGTTGGCGCGCACCCAGTAGTGGTCGCCGTTCTTGCGCCGGTTCTTGACCAGGGCAGTCCACGGGTAGCCGTGGGCGATGGTGCGCCACATGTCCTTGAAGGCGGCGGCCGGCATGTCCGGGTGGCGGATGAGGTTGTGCGGCTGGTCGATCAGTTCCTCGTAGGTATAGCCGCTGACCCGCACGAAGGCAGGGTTGCAATGGGTGATCTCGCCCTTGGTGTTGGTGACGGATACCAGCAGCTCATCGCCCGGAAAGTCGTAGTTGAGCTGGCTGACGGGCAAATTCACGCGCATGGGTACCACTCCTTTGGGATGTCTCTTGTTCTTGTGAAATGGCAAGGCGAAGCGCTCTGAAGCCACCGGAATCCATCAAACGGAAACACAAATTCACATTTCCAAATCATCTCACAGCACGGCAACCTCAGTCCCATGCTCGGAACTGGTGCATGGTTTTACAGCGTGTGCGCCAGATTTGTGGTGATGATTCAGAACAGTTGAGGTGTAAAGGGATCGCTGTCCGGCGCGGGCTGGGCCGGTCCCCTGAGCAGTTGCTCGCGCGCCAGCGGGTCGTGGGCGGTGGCGTTCCAGTCGGCCGTGCGAACGAGGTTGCCCACGCGCACGCCCAGCAGGCGCAGCCGCTTGGCCAGGGGCACGCGCTTGAGGCATTGGCCTGCGGCGCGGCGCAGGGTGGCGGCATCGGCCATGGGCAGCTCCAGCGTGTGGTCGCGCGTGGCGGTCTTGAAGTCGTCGTAGCGCAGCTTGATGCCCACGGTGCGGCCCATGTAGCCCTTGCGCTGCAGGTCCTGGGCCAGGCGTTCGCACAGGTCGGTGAAGATGGCGCTCAGTTCGGCCCGGTCGCGCACGGCGTGCAGGTCGCGCTCGAAGGTGGTCTCGCGGCTCATGGAGACGGGCTCGCTGTGCGTGACCACGGGCCGGTCGTCACGGCCCCAGGAGGCACCATGCAGCCAGTTGCCGTAGGCGCGGCCAAACCATTGCACGAGCTGGGGCAGGCTTTGCGCGGCCAGCTCGCCGATGGTCCGTATGCCCAGCGCCTGCAGCTTGGCGTCGGCCTTGGGGCCTATGCCATTGATCTTGCGGCAGGCCAGCGGCCAGATGACGGTCTGCAGGTCCTCGGGCTGGACGATGGAGATGCCGTTGGGCTTGTTGAATTCGCTGGCCATCTTGGCCAGCAGCTTGTTGGGGGCCACGCCGATGGAGCAGGTCAGGCCCGTGGCGTCGGTGATGGTTTTCTGGATCAGCCGAGCCAGCACGCGCCCGCCTTCGCGCTGGCCGCCAGGCACGTCGGTGAAGTCGATGTAGACCTCGTCCACGCCGCGGTCCTCCATCAGCGGGGCGATGGAGACGATGATCTCCTTGAACATGCGCGAGAAGCGCCGCACCTCGGCAAAGTCCACGGGCAGCATGATGGCCTGGGGGCACAGGCGCGCGGCCTTCATCATGCCCATGGCCGACCCCACGCCGAACTGGCGCGCCGGGTAGGTGGCCGTGGTGATCACGCCCCGGCCGACGTAGTCCTTGAGGCGCGAGAACTCGTCCACCGGAATCTCGTGCAGCCGCCCGGCGTAGCGCGCATCCAGCGCCTCGTCATGCGCGCGGCGCCCGCCGCCGATGACCACGGGCAGTCCCTTGAGCTGCGGATAGCGCAGCAGCTCCACCGAGGCATAGAAGGCGTCCATGTCCAGGTGGGCGATGCGGCGCGCAGGCGCAGCATCGGCAGGGCTTGCGGGTGTCGTGGGTGTCGTTTCAGGCACGCCGCCATTATTGCGGCAACTGTGCATTCATACAGCCTGCAGGGCTTGTTCCCACAGGCCCTGGACCATTCATCCCTGCAGGCAGATGAGGACCAGTCCCAGCACCATCAGAGCCATGCCGATCTTCTCCTGGCGGCTCAGGCTTTCGCTGAGCACGCGGCGCGAGACGATGTAGCTGAACACCACCTCGACCATGCCCAGCGTGCGCACGGGCGCGGCGCCTTGCAGGGCGTAGGCGGTGAACCAGGCCAGCGAGGCGGCCGCGCCCATGCCGCCGGCCAGCAGCGACACGCGCCAGGCGCGGAAGATGGGGCGCAGGCCCTGCGCGTGGGTGCGCGCAATCCAAGCGCCCAGGCCCAGGGTCTGCATGAGCTGGGCAATCAGCACGCCCCAGGCGCCCGACAGCCAGGGAGATATCTCGCCCAGGCGCGCCAGTTCCACGGCGCCGCCCCGGTAGCCCACGGTGGCGATGGCAAAGCAGGCACCGCAGGCCAGGCCGTAGAGCGCCGAGCGGCTGGCCCAGGCCGACAGCGACAGCATCTGGCCGCGCGGCGGCAGCGACAGGATGAGCACGCCCAAGGTGGCCAGCGCCATGGCCAGCAGGGCCACGGCCGTGGGCAGCTCGTGCAGGAAGAGGCCTGCGAACAGGGCGACCTGCAGCACCTCGGTCTTGGACAGGGTGACGGCCACGGCGAAGTTGCGCTCCTTCATGGCCAGCAGCAAGGCCGCCGTGGCCGCTACCTGGAAGAAGGCGCCCAGCGCGATCCAGCCCAGGTAGGCCCAGGAGAACCGGGGCAGCGCCCAGGCCCCGTCCCCTCCCAGGTACAGCGCCAGCAGGTAGATGCCGGCAAACGGCAGGCCGTAGAGAAAGCGCACCAGGGTGGCCGGCAGGGTGCCGAGTTCGGAGGTCAGCGAGCGCTGGGCCGTATTGCGCACAGTCTGGGCGGCTGCGGCGAACAGCACCACGGGCACCCACAGCCAGGTCAGGTCTTGGAGGGAAGAAAGCATGTCGGCAAAAAAGGGAAGGCACCGCCGGCATGGCGCGGGCGACTGAGTGCCGGCCAGCATAGCCGCCGGTCGGGCACCAGGCGCACGCACTTGGAGAAGGCTGCCGCGCCCGGCAGCGAAACAGAGGCCGGCCAGCCAACGCTGCACGCGCGCCCTGCTCTGGCCAGGGCAAGCAGGCTGCGTTGTGCAGCAGCACGGCCGTCGCCAATGGCGAGCGGGCCTGCGCGGCGCGCTACAGGTCGCGCCGGATCAGCGCGCCCTTGAACAGCACCGGTCCCGTGGGCCCGGTCTGGCTGGGCACGCCGCCCTTGGGCTCCAGGCTGATGGCCAAGGCAGGCACGCCCTGGACTTCGGCGGCCGCTGCCGTCAGCTTCACGAGCTTGTCGCGTCCCAGCACGCCCAGCGATTGCGGGCCGCCCTGGGGCGGCAGGGCCCACAGCTGCAGCGATTTGTCTGCGGCCTCGTGGAAGTCGCCCACGCGCTGCAGCACCAGGCTGTTCTTGCCGGGGTCGAAGGTCACGAGCATGGAGGCATCGGCCTTGTCGTCGGCCAGCACGGCCACGTACTGGATCTGGGGCGTTGCCTGCAGCGCGACCTGGGCGGCCTGCAGCTGGTTGCGCAGCACGGCCAGCTGGCGCTCACCGCTTTGGCGCAGGTCCTGGTGCGACCACAGCCCCACGGCCACGGCCGCCACGGTGGCGCAGGCGCCCAGCAGGGCCGCGCCGCGCCACCAGGCCAGGGCACGGCCCACGCCGGATTTCGCGCGTTCGTCCAGGCCTTGCCCATCAACGGCGCGCCGCCGGTGCGGCTGGGCGGCGCGGGCTTTTTCGGCCTGCAGCAGGTTGTCGATGCGGACCCAGACCGCATCGTCGGGGCGCACGGGAGCCTGCATTTCGGACAGGGCCGACCAGCGGCCCTGCCACAGCAGGGCGGCGGCGCGCACCGGGGCCTGGTCACGGGCCAGTTGCTCGAAGCGGCGGCGTGCCGCACCGCGCAGCGTGCCCAGGGCGTATGCGGCGGCCAGCCGGTCCAGCAGTTCGGGGTGTCGGGAAATATTCATGGCAAATCCTTGGGCCGCTCAGAGCATGTCATCTGCATCACGCATGGCGCGAGAGGCAGCGGCGCAACTGCTCCAGGCCGCGCCGGATCCAGGTTTTGACCGTGCCCAGCGGCAACTGCAGCTGGCCGGCCAGTTCGCCGTGGCTGAGGTCACGCAGGTAGGCCAGGCTGACCACCTCGCGCTGGCGGCCTTCCAGCCGCTCCAGGCACTGGTACAGCGCCACCGCCTGCTCGCTGGCCTCGGCCAGTTGCAGCGGGCCCTGGCTTTCATCGCTACCGCCGCCATGGGCCGCCAGTTGCGCCTCATCGAACTCCTCGTTCAGGTGCAGGCGTTCGGCGCGGCGCCGGCGCAGGAAGTCCAGCGCCCTGCTGCGCACCACCAGGCCCATCCAGGCCAGCGGCGGGCTCAGCGAGCCCCGGTAGCCCGAGGCGCTGCGCCAGATGTGCAGGTAGCTGTCCTGCAGCACGTCTTCGGCCCAGTCCTTGTGCCGCAGGATGCGCAGCGCAAGCCCGTACAGCCGGGACGAGGTGGCCTCGTACAGGCTGCGGAGCGCGGGCTCGTCCTGCGCTGCGATGCGGTCCAGAAGGTCCATCAGCTCTTGGTCGGTTGGTGTGGTGCCCATGCACGCATTGTGGGCGAGCGGGCGGCCCCGTGGCCCGCACTGTTGCGTCGCCGCCCCGGGGGGCTTGTCGTGTCCTTCAATCGGCTGCAGGGGTCATATCGGTGGCCTGCAGGGGGTCTGGTACCGGTCTGCCGGCCTGCGCCGGCTCTCACTGGGCAATACGCAGCACATTGCGAACCGGATGCGGATAAATTTTTTTTGCACCCAGGTGAATCCAACCTCACCCATGCTGCGTATTCCGTGTGTCGCGCCCCGGACAGCGGTCCAAGGCGACATCCCTCAACCCCTCGACCTGGAGAACCTCATGAGCTACATCCTCCCCCTCGGCCTGGCCACCATGGCTGCACTGACGCTTGGCGCCTGCTCCTCCATGGACATGAGCAAGAGCTATTCCCAGTCCGGCCTGCCGGCCGCCGTGCAGGTGCCCGCAGGCCACAAGGTCGCCATGGAAACCGTCGGCATCGGCCAGATCACCTACGAGTGCCGCGCCAAGAAGGACCAGGCGATGGAGCAGGAGTGGGCCTTCGTCGGCCCCGATGCCCGCCTGACGGACCGCCAGGGCCGCGTCATCGGCCGCTACTTCGGCCCGCCCGCCACCTGGGCGCACCAGGACGGCTCCAAGGTCACGGCCACCCAGGTCGCGGTGGCTCCGTCCAGCGCAGGCAACATCCCCCTGCAACTGGTCAAGGCCGAACCTGCCACCGGCATGGGCGCCATGCAGGGCGTGACCTATATCCAGCGCGTGGCCACGCGCGGCGGCGTGGCGCCGGCCATGGCCTGCAACAGCTCCACGCTGGGCCAAAAGCAGGTGGTGCAGTACCAGGCCGACTACATCATCTGGAAGGCTTCCTGATCCGCCGCCACCGGTGCCGCTACGGCTGCCCGCCCCCTGCCCCGAAGGCCGAGGGCGGCATGCCGAACTGGCGCCTGAAGGCCAGCGAATAGGCGCTGTGGCTTTCATAGCCGGCCTCCAGCGCCACCTGCACGATGGGCCGGCCGGCCAGCAGGGCCTGCATGGACGACAGCAGCCGCGCGCGCTGCCGCCAGCGGCCGAAACTCAGGCCGGTGGCCTGCAGGAAATGGCGGTGGAAGGTCTTCTCGCCCATGGCCAGCCGTGCGGCCCAGTCGGCGGCCGTGGCGGCCAGGTTTTCAGCCCGTTCACCGCCCTGGCCCACGGCCTGGCCTTCTTCGGCCAGCGCGCGGCAGACAGCCGCCATGCGCGCATCCTGCGGCCAGGGCAGGTGAAATGGCACGACAGGCGGCTGGCGCAATTCCTGCAGCAGCAGTTCGACGACCAGCCGGTTTCTCGTTTCATCCTGTCCGCGCTGCGGCGCCGCCGGCCAGCGCGCGACCTCGCTGATCAGCTCGCGCAACAGCGGCGAGACCTCGATCACGCAGTCCGCCACCGGCAGCCCCTGCGCCGCCTGGGCATCCACGAACAGGCTGCGCACCTGCACGGCACCACGCATGCGCAGGCTGTGCGGCACGCCCGAGCACAGCCAGACGCCGCGCGTGGGTGGCACCACCCAGCGCCCGCTGCGCGCACGCACCTCCAGCACGCCCTGAACGGCATAGAGCAGTTGGCAGCATTCGTGGGAGTGCTCCTGCACTTCCATCCCGGCCGGGTAGTCGCCGGCCACGCCCGTGACGGGCAAGGGCGCGGCAGCCTGCAGCTCAGGCAGGCCGGCATGGCCACAGGGCACGGCGGGAAGGTCGGCGGCAGTGCGCATGTTTGTCCAGATCCATGGAGAAAATGAGAAATTCTATAAAGACAGACAAACGCCCTGCCCGCAAACTGGCAACCGTTCCCTGTGATTCACCGCCATCGCACCATGCACCGCCTGCCCTCGCCCTCCCTACCATCCCTGGCCCATGGCCGGGGTCCGGGCGCCTGCGCAGGCGCCGCATTTCGCACCGACTCTCCCTGATCCCGGCCTGGCGCAGCTTCCCCACACCGGGAAGCCAGGAGAGCGGGGCTGCCGGCCGATCCGGTGGCTGCATACCCAGCGTTTCCTGCGAGGCCCGCATGCTGAAGAATCCCGCGTCCAGATACCTTCCCTTCCCCGCCGTCGACCTGCCCGACCGCCAATGGCCTTCGCGCCAGCTGAGCCAGGCGCCCGTGTGGCTGTCCACCGACCTGCGCGACGGCAACCAGGCCCTGTTCGAGCCCATGAACCGCGAGCGCAAGCTGCGCCTGTTCCACGAGCTGGTGCGCATAGGCTTCAAGGAGATCGAGGTGGGCTTTCCCTCTGCCTCGCAGACCGACTACGCCATCGTGCGCCACCTGATCGACGAAGGGCTGATCCCCGCCGACGTGACGCCCATGGTCATCACCCAGCTGCGCGAGGACCTGATCCGCGCCACGGTGGTCAGCGTGGCCGGCGCGCGGCGCGCCATCGTGCACTTCTACAACGCCGTGGCACCGGCCTGGCGCGAGATCGTCTTCGGCATGCAGGTGCCCGAGATCATCGCCATGGTGGAGCGGCACATCGCCCTGCTGCGCGAACTCACCGATGCCCACCCCGAGACCGAATGGGTTCTGCAGTACTCGCCCGAGACGTTCTGCATGGCCGAGCTGGAGGTATCGCTGGCCGTGTGCAACGCGGCCATCCGCGCCTGGGATGCAGGCCCCGCGCGGCCCATGATCATCAACCTGCCGACCACGGTGGAGGTGAGCACGGCCAATGTCTTCGCCGACCAGATCGAGTGGATGCACCGCCGCCTGGAGCGGCGCGAGCACATCGTGCTGTCCGTGCACCCGCACAACGACCGGGGCACGGGCGTGGCCTGCGCCGAGCAGGCGCTGCTGGCCGGCGCCCAGCGCGTGGAAGGCTGCCTGTTCGGCAATGGCGAGCGCAGCGGCAACCTCGATGTGGTGACGCTGGCGCTCAACCTGTACACGCAGGGCATCGCGCCGGGACTGGACTTCTCGGACATCGCCGCCGTGGCGCGCATTGCGGAGGAATGCACGGCCCTGCCCATCCACCCGCGCCACCCCTATGTGGGCGACCTGGTGTTCACGGCGTTCTCGGGCTCGCACCAGGACGCCATCGCCAAGGGCTTTGCGGCGCAACGGCCCGATGCGCCCTGGCGCGTCCCCTACCTGCCCATCGACCCGCAGGACCTGGGCCGCACCTACGACAGCATCGTGCGCGTCAACAGCCAGTCGGGCAAGGGCGGCATCGCCTTCCTGCTGCAGCGCGACCATGGCGTGACCATGCCCCGGCGCATGCAGGTGGAATTCAGCGCCGTGGTGCAGCGCCAGGCCGACGCCAGCGAGGCCGAGCTGGCCAGTGAAGACCTGTGGGAGCTGTTCGAGTCCACCTACCTCGCACCCCGGCAGCTTCCCTGGCGCTACCACAGCCACCATCTGTTCGACAGCGCCAAGGGCCAGGGCATTGCGTTGGAAGTGGTGCGGACGGACGGGCTTCGAATGCAGCTGCATGGCGAGGGCAGCGGTCCCATCGACGCCGTGGCCGCTGCCATCGGCCAGCACCTGGGCGTGGCGCTGCGCATAGACCACTACGAGGAGCGCAGCCTGGGCCAGGGCGCCGGCGCCACGGCGCTGGCCATCGTCGAGGCCGCCCTGCCCGGCGTGGCGGGCACGCGCTTCGGTGCGGGGCGCCATGCCAACATCGTGACCGCGTCCATCCTGGCCGTGCTGCATGCGGCGGGCCGGCTGGTGGCGGCGCAGCCGGAAAACCGGCGCGTACCTGCCCAAGCCTGAGGCGCAGCCTGAAAGGAGAAAAGGACCGCCGAGGCGGTCCTTTTCTCGTGCAGCTTTTGCCGGTTCAGCGCACGGCGCCCGGATAGGTTCCGGGCAGCAGGATGCTGCGGTCCACGGTATCGATCTGCGTGTGGCCGCAGAAGGCCATGGTGGTCTCCAGCTCCTTCTGGATGATCTGCAGGGCGCGCGTCACGCCATGCTCGCCGTAGGCACCCAGGCCGTAGAGGAAGCTGCGGCCGATCATGGTGCCCTGGGCGCCCAGGGCACGCGCCTTGAGCACGTCCTGCCCGCTGCGGATGCCGCCGTCCATCCAGACCTCGATGTCCTTGCCCGCCGCCTCGGCAATGCCCGGCAGCGCCTCGATGGACGAGGGTGCGCCATCGAGCTGGCGCCCGCCGTGGTTGCTGACGACGAGCGCGTCGGCGCCGCTGTCGGCCGCCAGGCGCGCGTCCTCGGCGTCCATGATGCCCTTGAGGATGAGCTTGCCGCCCCAGAGCTTCTTGATGCGCTCCACGTCGCCCCAGTTCAGGCTGGGATCGAACTGGCTGGCGGTCCACGACGACAGCGAACTCATATCGGCCACGCCATCCACATGTCCGACGATGTTGCCGAAGGTGCGGCGCTTGGTGCCCAGCATGCCCAGGCACCAGTGCGGCTTGGTCGCCAGGTTGGCCAGGTTGCGCAGCGTGGGCTTCGGTGGCGTGGACAGGCCGTTCTTGATGTCCTTGTGGCGCTGGCCCAGGATCTGCAGGTCCAGCGTCAGCACCAGGGCCGAGCAGTTGGCGGCACGGGCACGCTCGATCAGGCGCTCCATGAACCGGCGGTCGCGCATCACATAGAGCTGGAACCAGAACGGATGGCGGCCCGTGTGCTCGGCAATGTCCTCGATGGAGCAGATGCTCATGGTGGACAGAGTGAACGGAATGCCGAAGGCCTTGGCCGCGCGCGCGCCCAGGATCTCGCCGTCGGCATGCTGCATGCCGGTCAGGCCCGTGGGCGCGATGGCCACGGGCATGGCGACCTGCTCGCCGATCATGGTGGTGCGCGTGCTGCGCCCCTCCATGTTCACGGCCACGCGCTGGCGCAGCTTGATCCGGTGGAAGTCGTCCTCGTTGGCGCGGTAGGTGCCCTGGGTGTAGGAACCCGAATCGGCGTAGTCATAGAACATGCGCGGCACGCGGCGCTGGGCCACGACGCGCAGGTCTTCGATGCAGGTGATTTTGGAAAGGTCGGTGGACACGTTTGCTGGCTTTCTGGAACCCGCATGCCGCGGGACTGCCGAGCATGGTAGTGCCGTGCGCGGGCTCCGGCCACCCGTTCGGGTTTGAAGTGATTTGTGCGCCGATTGAAATTTTCTCTCTCGCAGCCCAACCCAGGGCTAACGCTAGTGCGCCAAACCGCCATGGGAGTAACGATCCGCCCCGCACAACATCCTAAAAACTCTTCAGGAGAAGCTCCTATGGTTTGGCAACAGGTCTACGACCCTCTTTCCAACATGTGGCTGTCCACACTGCTTGCGGCCATTCCGGTCGTGGTCATGCTGGTGGGACTGGGCTTTTTGCACATGAAGGCCCATCTGGCGGCCGGCGCCGGGCTGGTTGCCGCGCTGGTGATCGCGGTCTTCGTCTACAACATGCCGGCCGGCATGGCCGGGCGCGCGGCGCTGTTCGGCGGCTTCACGGGGCTGCTGCCCATCGGCTGGATCGTTCTGAACATCATCTTCCTGCACCAGCTGACCGAGAAGAACGGCAGCTTCAAGATCCTGCAGGACTCCATTGCCGGCATCACCGAGGACAGGCGCATCCAGCTGCTGCTGATCGCCTTCGCCTTCGGCGCCTTCTTCGAGGGCGCGGCCGGCTTCGGCACGCCCGTGGCCGTGACGGCGGCCATCCTCATCGGCCTGGGCTTTTCGCCGCTGGCCGCCTCGGGCCTGTCGCTGATCGCCAATACCGCGCCCGTGGCCTTCGGCGCGCTGGGCACGCCGGTGATCACGCTGGCCAAGGTCCATGGCTACGACCTGATGGAGGTCACGGCCATGGTCGGCCGCCAGCTGCCGTTCTTCTCGGTGCTGGTGCCGTTCTGGCTGATCTGGGCCTTTGCCGGGCGCAAGGCCATGATGGAGATCTGGCCCATCATTTTGGTGACCGGCGTGTCCTTCGCCATTCCGCAGTACCTGGTGTCCAACTTCATCGGACCCGAGCTGGTGGACATCATCGCGGCCATCGTCTCCATGGTCTGCACGGTCGGCTTCCTGCGCATATGGCAGCCCAGGACCATCTGGCGCTCGACCTCGCTCAAGGGCCATGAGAGCAGCGGCGGCGAGGCCCAGGCGCCCCGCGCCGTGACCCAGCACCCGCGCGCCGACGTGATCCGCGCCTGGACGCCCTGGGCCATCCTCACGGTCTTCGTCTTCATCTGGGGCCTGCCCTCGGTCAAGGCGGCGCTCAATGGCCTGTTCGCACCGGCCTTTCCCATGGAAGGCCTGCACAACATGGTCGAGAAGGTGCCGCCCGTGGTGCGCCAGCCCACCAAGGAAGGCGCCATCTACACGCTGAACCTGCTGTCGGCCACGGGCACGGGCATCCTGCTGTCGGCCATCGTGGGCGGCCTAGTCATGAAGTACAACCCCGTGCAACTGGTCAGCCAGTTCGTGCGCACCCTCTGGCTGGTGCGTTATTCGCTCATCACCATCGTGCTGATGCTGGCGCTGGGCACGCTGACGCGCTACTCGGGCACCGACACCACGCTGGGCCTGGCCTTCGCCAACACGGGCGTGTTCTACCCCTTCTTCGGCACGCTGATGGGCTGGCTGGGCGTGGCGCTCACGGGTTCGGACACGGCATCGAACGTGCTGTTCGGCGGCATGCAGAAGGTGGCGGCCGAGCAGCTGGGCCTGTCGCCCAACCTCATGGGCGCGGCCAACAGCTCGGGCGGCGTGATGGGCAAGATGATCGATGCGCAGTCCATCGTCGTCGCCTCCACGGCCACGCGCTGGTTCAACCACGAGGGCGACATCCTGCGCTACGTGTTCTTCCACTCCGTCGCCCTGGCCTGCCTGATGGGCATCTTCGTGACGCTGCAGGCCTATGTCTGGCCGTTCCGCCTGATGGTCAATTGAGCCTTGCGCATCTGCGCCAGGCCCCAGCCGCCCGCATGCGCCGGGCGGCTTTTTTGCGCCTGGGGTACGCATCGCTGCATCAACAGATGCGCAGCGGCATTTATGGTTGTACCATGCAACCATATTCAAACCCTGCACGGCCCCAAGGAGCACCCATGCCGCAGCACGATCTTTCCCTGGTGGACGACATCCGCGCCGCCTCGCGCCAGATGGTGCGCGAGCTGGGCTTCATGCAGGCCACGCTGGCGGCCACGGACTATCCGCCCTCGGCCGTGCACGCCATCCTGGAGATCGGCGCGCAGGGGTCCATGGCGGCCTCGCAGCTGGCCCAGGCGCTGGGGCTGGAGAAATCCAGCGTCAGCCGCATGGTGCGCAAGCTGGTGGAGGCCGGCGAGCTGAAGGAAACCGCCGATGGCGAGGACGGCCGCGTCAAGCGGCTGGCCCTCACCGCCAAGGGCCGGCGCACGCTGGCCGCCATCGAGGCCTTCGGGCGCCAGCAGGTGACGGCCGCGCTGGACCGCATGCAGCCGCCGCAGCAACAGGCGGTCTCGCGCGGGCTGGCCCTCTACGCCCAGGCACTGCAGGCGCATCGGCAGGAGGAGCCCCTGCCCGCACCCGCGCAGATACAGGTCCTGCCCGGATACCGGCCCGGCTGCATCGGCCGCATCGTGGAAATGCATGCGCGCTTCTATGCACGCCACGCAGGTTTCGGCGTCTTCTTCGAAAGCCGCGTGGCCAGCGGCCTGGCCGAGTTCGCTAGCCGGCTGGACAAGCCCTGCAACCAGCTGTGGACGGCGCTGGACGGCGACCGCGTCGTGGGCTCCGTGGCCATCGATGGCGAGGACCTGGCCAAGCACCCCGAGGACCGCCAGGCGCACCTGCGCTGGTTCATCCTGGACGACGGCCTGCGCGGCGCCGGCACGGGGCGCCAGCTGCTGCAGCAGGCCCTGGCGTTCTGCGACCAGCAGGCCTTCGAGGCCACCCAGCTGTGGACGTTCAGCGGCCTGGATGCGGCACGCCGGCTCTACGAATCGTCAGGCTTCACCCTGGCCGAGGAATGGCCGGGCCAGCAATGGGGCGAGACCGTGACCGAGCAGCGCTTCGTGCGGGCTCGGCCCTGATGCTGCCCTGAGGTTGCCCTGGGGCCGCACTGCGGCCTTCAGCGCCCGCCCGCGCGCGAAGCCACCACGCCGGCGCCGCGCACCTCCACCTGCACGCTGTCCAGCACCTGCCCCTTGGCATCGACCAGTTCCAGCCGGTGGCGGCCGGGCCAGGGCATCCAGGCGGCGGCAGCCCCCCGGCCGATCTCCTTGGGCGGCGGCTCGGCCGCGCCGGGCGCGGCAGCACTGACCATGCGCCAGCGCAGGCTGGCGTCCTGCCATTCCTGCGTGGCGGCCGTGCCTGCGGGGCGGGCCGACAGCTGCACGCGCTGGCGGTCTGGCGGAATGTCGGGGTCCAGCGCGAGGATGGTGCCGTTGGCCGGGCGCGCAATGCGCACGGGCGAGGCGGCCGAAGTCCCGCGTGTCGATGCGGATGCGGCAGGCAGGCCGCTGCCCGCCATGGCGAACAGGCTCTGCTGCGTGCCCGCCACGAACCATTCGCTGCGCGCGCTCTCCAGCGGCAGGCCCGACGCATCGGGACCGAAGCGCACGGCCTGCTGCAGCACGCCCGCCGGCGCCTTGGGCGCGCGGCTGGGCGTGCGGGCATGCAGGAAGCCCATCACGGCGGCCCAGACAGGTGCCGCGCCGCTGGTGCCGCTGACCGAGTGCATGGCCTCGCCGCGCGCATTGCCCACCCACACGCCCACGGTGTAGCGCTGCGACCAGCCCACGGCCCAGTTGTCGCGCATGTCCTTGCTGGTGCCGGTCTTGACGGCCGTCCAGAAGCGCGTGGCCAGCACGCTGTCGGTGCCGAAGGTGGGCGCGCGCGCCATGGGATCGGACAGGATGTCGCCCACGATGAAGGCCGCGCGTGCATCGATGGCCTGCACGGGCGCAGCCGGCTTTTGCGCTGCGGACCCCGCGCCCGTGGGCTGCGCCGCCCAGCGCACGGGCGTCAGCTGCCCGCCGTTGGCCAGGGCGCGGTAGGCGTTGGTGAGCTGCAGCAGCGGCACCTCGGCACTGCCCAGCGCCAGGCTGAAGCCGTGGTAGCCGCCGCTTTCGCGCAGCGGCAGGCCCAGGCGCTGCAGTTGCGAGAAGAAGGCATCGGGCGTGACCATGACCAGGGTGCGCACGGCCGGCACGTTGAGCGACGACGCCAGCGCCGTGCGCGCCGAGACCCAGCCCTTGAAGCGCCGGTCGTAGTTCTGCGGGATGTAGAGCCCGTTCTGCGTGGGAATGTGGGCCGATGAATCCTCGATCAGCGAGGCCGCCGTCAGCCGCCGCTCGGCAATGGCCTGGGCGTAGAGAAAGGGCTTGAGCGTGGAGCCGGGCTGGCGCATGGCCGTGACGCCATCCACCTCGGCCGCCTGGCTCAATTCGCCCGACGATCCCACCCAGGCCAGCACCTCGCCCGTGGCGTTGTCCAGCACGACGATGGCGCCGTCCTCCACGTTGCGGCCCTGCAGCTCACGCAGTTGCTGCTGCAGGCTTTGCACGGCAAAGCGCTGCACGGGCGCGCTCAGCGTGGAGCGCACGCGGGCCTGGCCTTTGGACTGCGGCTCGGCCAGCAGGCGGCGCGCCAGATGCGGGGCCTGGCCTTCGCTGGCCGCCCATTGCCGGCGCAGCAGCACGCTGGCGGTGAGCAGTTCCATGGCAGTGCAGTCGCGCGCCGCCGCATCCTCGGGCGCCAGCGACTGCAGCACGCCGCAGGCGCGCCGGCCCACGCGCTCGGGCGAGGCGTTGGGCGCGCGCACCAGGGCGGCGGCAATGGCGGCCTCACGTGCGTCCAGCCCGTGCGCGGCCTTGCCGAACAGGGTGCGCGACAGCGCATCGATGCCCACGATCTCGCCCCGGAAGGGCACCAGGTTCAGGTAGGCCTCCAGGATCTGGTCCTTGCGCCAGCGCCGGTCCAGCACCTGGGCAGAGACGGTCTGACCCAGTTTCTGCACCACGCTGCGCCCGCCCGGGCCCTGGCGCCAGTCGCCGTCCAGCAGGCCCGCCAACTGCATGGTGATGGTGCTGGCGCCGCGCGTGCGCTGGTTCCAGAGGTTGCCCCAGGCGGCGGCGGACACGGCCGCCCAGTCCACGCCGCTGTGCTCGTAGAAGCGCTTGTCCTCGCTGAGCACCAGGGCCGTGCGCAGCGCGGGAGAGATGTCGGCCAGGGCCACCCAGTCGCCACGGCGCACGCTGGCGTCGGTGCGCTGGCGCTGCAGCACCTCGCCCTCGCGCGAGAGCAGTTCGGTCTCGGAGGAGCGGTGGCCTTCGCGGACTTCGGAAAAGCTGGGCAGCGCCTGGGCGGCACCGGCCGCCGCGAACAGCAGCGCGGCCGCCAGGGCCGCGCGGGGAAGACGCATGAAGGGAGAAGGTCGCCGGGATTCGATCATGGAGCCGGCATTGTCCGCCTTTGCACCAGCGGCTCAGGAAGAATGGCGTATGCCCTTCTTGAGCTTGAAGGACAGCAGCACCATGAGCACGCCGAAGACCACCGCATACGTGGCCAGCACCCAGAGCATGGCCATCATGCCCGCGCCCGGCTGGGCCAGCACGAAGGCGCCGAACAGCACGGACAGCACGCCGCCCAGGATCAGCAGCCACTCGCCCGTGATCTCCTTGCGCAGCCGCACGGCCGCCACGATCTGCAGCAGGCCCGTGACCAGGGCCCAGGCGCCGATGTACAGCGTCATGACCAGGGCCGTGACGCCGGGCGCGACCACGGTGAGCACGCCCACCACCACGCCGGCCAGGCCCCACAGCAGCAGCACCCACCAATGGCGCATCTGGTCGCGCCCCTGGATGGCCGAATACACGCCCAGCAGGCCATCGACGAAGGTGAAGGCACCGAAGGTCAGCACCAGCGCCGCCAGCGATACCGCCGGCTGCGCCCAGGTCAGCACGCCGAAGGCGATGGCGACCAGGCCGCGCAGCAGCAGCACCCACCAGGTGCGGTGAAGAATCGTGGACAGCGGATTGGGGCTCATGGATGCTCCTTCAAAACAGTCCCCATGACCTTGGAGCAGGCCCGCCACACTGTCTGTAGGCGAAGGCCGGCTTGGCGGCGGACCCTGACCTGGATCAATCCAGCTGCAGCAGCACGGGCTGGTGGTCGGAGAGCCTTGTGTCGCTGTCCACGGCCCAGCCGCGCACATGGCCGCGCAGGCTGTCGCTGACCCAGGCGAAGTCGCAGGCGCCGGGCTCGGGGCCCCACTGGCGGTCGAATAACCGGAAGGTGGGCGGCTGGGGCTGGTCCGGGTGCAGCACGCTCCAGCTGTTGTGCCACTGGCCGGCGCTCAGGGCGCCCTGCTCGCCGGCCGCCCAGGGGGCGGACAGGCCGGCGTATTCATCCTCGTGCGGCTCGAAGTTGAAGTCGCCGCAGAGCACGGCATGCGGCGTGTGCGGCTTGGTCTGCTGGGGCGAGCCGTCGCTGGCGGGCTGGGGCGGCGCCTCGGCCTGGCCCAGAGCCTCGATCTGCAGGGAACGCAGCGCCAGCGCCTGGGCCATGCGCTGGCGGCGCGAGAAATATTCGAGGTGGGTGCTCATCACGCGCACGGGGCCCAGTGCGGCATCCATCACGGTCACTGCCGTGCAGCAGCGCGGCATGCTGCGCACGCCGCCATCGTGCGGATACGGCAGGCGGTGATGGGCCACCTGCAGAGCAGGCAGGCGCGTGGCCACCAGGTTGCCGAAGCGCTGCCGGCCCACGGCCGTGAATTCGTCCACGGCCGCGCCGAAGAAGACCTTCCAGCCTTCGGGAAGGGCCTGGCGGATCTGCTCCACCTGGTCGCCGGGCGCGCCCTGCAGGCCCGGATAGTGGATGGCGATTTCCTGCAGGCACAGCACGTCGATATCGGCCATGGACAGTGCATGCGCCACGATGCGCTCCGGGTCCATGCGGCCGTCCAGGCCCAGGCACCATTGGGTGTTCCAGGTGAGGATCTGCATCATGCGGACAGCGGCTCGCGCAGCTGGAACAGGTTGCCTTCGGGGTCCATGGCGTTGCACACGCGAAAGCCCGGGCCCAGCCAGGACTGCTCCCACAGCTGGCCGCCATGGGCGATGACCAGGGGGCGCACGGCCGCAAAGCTTTTCACGGTGGCAAAGAACTTGATGGCCACGTTCTCGCGCGGCTGGGGTGGCTCGGTGATGGTGATGTGCCGCGCAATCGCCTCGGGAATGGCGTGCAGCACCAGTTGCAGGTCCGGCGACTGCAGCACCATGAGCTCGCTCGTGTGGTGCAGCATGCGCATGGCCAGCACCTCCATGTAGAACAGCGCCAGCCTGTCAGGCTGCTTGGCGTAGATGAACAGGCCGGCGCTAGCGGGTCCGGACATGGTGAACCTCGGCATTGAAAGCAGGGAAGAGTGACTTTAGCACCGCCGTCACTTGATCCCCGCACGCATGAAGCTCTGCACGAACTGGCGCTGGAACAGCACGAAGGCCACCAGCAGCGGGCCCGAACTCATCAGCGTGGCGGCCGTGATGGTGGCCCATTCCACGCCCGACTCCACGCTGGAGAACACCTGCAGCCCCACAGTGAGCGGGCGCGCCTGCACGCTGTTGGTGATGATCAGCGGCCACAGGAAGTTGTTCCAGTGAAAGCTCACCGACACCAGCGCAAACGCCAGGTACACGGGCCGCGCCAGCGGCACGTAGACGCGCCACAGGATCTGCAGGGTGCTGGCACCCTCCACCCGCGCGGCCTCGTCCAGTTCCCGGGGAATGCCCAGGAAGGTCTGGCGCAGCAAAAAGATCGCGAAGGCCGATGCGAAGTACGGCAGGCCTATGCCCAGCAGCGTATCGACGGCGCCCAGGCGCGACACGGTCTGGTAGTTCGCCACCAGCAGGATGTCCGGCATGATCATCAGCTGCACCAGCACCAGCGCAAAGGCCAGGCCCTGGCCGCGAAAGCGGTAGCGTGCAAAGGCATAGGCCGCCAGCGTGCCCAGCACCAGCTGGGCCGCCAAAATCATGACCACCAGCACGGCCGTGTTCAGGAAATAGCGCGCAAAGGGCGCGGCCTGCCAGGCACGGCGAAAGTTCTCCAGCGTCCAGGGCGCGGCCAGGTCGAAGCGTGCCGAGTATTCGGGCGGATGGAAGGCCGTCCAGAACGCATAGGCCAGCGGCAGTATCCACAGCAGGGCCAGCAGCCAGGCGGCCAGCGTGTCCAGCCAGGTGGCGCCGTACAGCGCGGGCGGCGCATGGCGCGGGGCAACGGGTGCGGCGCTCATTGGTAGTGCACCTTCTTGTCGAGCACGAAGAACTGCAGCAGCGCCACGGCCGCCAGCACCACGACCAGCACCACGGTGATGGCCGCCGCATAGCCCGTGTCCCAGAACTGGAAGCCCACCTCGTACAGGTGGTAGAGCAGCAGCGTGGAGGCGTTGTCCGGCCCGCCGCGCGTGAGGATGAAGAGATGGTCCACCAGGCGAAAGGCATTGATCACCGCGTTGACCAGCACGAACAGCGTGGTCGGCATCAGCAGCGGCCACTGCACGCGGCGCAGGAAGTACCAGCGCGAGGCTCCCTCGATGGCCGCAGCTTCCCTGAGGCTGGGATTGAGCGTCTGCAGCGCGGCCAGGTAGAAGATCATGAAAAAGCCCGCCTCCTTCCACACCGCCACCACGGTCACGCAGGCCAGCGCCGTGGACGGGTCGCCCAGCCAGTTGTGCGCGGGAAGCCCCAGCGCACCGCGCAACTGCTCCAGCAGCCCGTACTGCGGCGTGTAGAAGAACAGCCAGATGTTGGCCACGGCAATCATGGGCAGCACCGTGGGCGTGAAGTACGCCATGCGCACGAAGGCGCGGCCGGCCAGCCTCTCGTTGACCCACAGCGCCATGGCCAGCGCCAGCGCCATGGACAGCGGAATCGTGGCCGCCGCAAACCACAGGTTGTTGCGCACGGCCTGCCAGAACACCGGGTCGTCCACCATGACGGCGTAGTTCTCCAGCCCCACCCATGGCCCCGGCTGGCCGCCGCGCGGCGTGGCATGCAGGCTGTCGATCAGCGTGGCCACGGCCGGCCAGTGCGTGAAGGCCACCAGCAGCACCAGCGCCGGCAGCAGCATCAGCCAGGCATGGACGGCCTGGCGGCCGCGGACAAGGGAGGCGGGGGCGGAGCTCATGCGGTCAGCGGCACTGCGCCATCACTTGTAGCGGCGCAGGATGCGGTCTGCTTCCTTTTGCGCATCCTGCAGGGCCTGGGCCGAGGTCTTGCTGCCGTTGAGGGCGGCCTGCACGGCGTCGTTGAGCACCTTGGTCACGCGCTGGTTCTCATGCGTGGAGAACTCGGCCACCGACACGGGCAGCTGGTCGCGCGCCACCAGGGCCTGCGGGAAGTCCTGGCCGTACTTCTTGAGCGCGGGCGTGTCATAGGCGGCGGGCGAGACGGCCACGTAGCCGCTGTCCATGCTCCACTGCGCGGCCAGCGGGGGCTGGGTGACCCACTTCATGAACTGGAAGGCCGCCTCCTGCTGCTCCCGGGGCGCCTTCTTGAACAGGTAGAAGTTGCCCCCGCCCGTGGGCGAGCCCTTGCGCACATTGCCTGCGATCTGGCCCACGCCGAAGTCGAATTTGGCATTGGCACGGATATTGGTCAGGTTGCCCGTGGTGGTGACGATGATGGCGGCCTTTCTTTCCATGAAGTCCTTGGGCGTCGTGCCCCACTCCACCACGCCGGCAGGGTGCACGCCTTCCTTGACCAGGCCCACCCAGTAGTCCAGCGCCTCCACTACCTTGGGGCTGTCCAGCGTGACCTGGGTGCCGGCCTCGTTGGCCAGCAGCACGTCATTGGGCGTGGTCAGCGTCTGCAGCATCCAGTAGGCAAAGCCGGTGGACGGGATCTGGATGCCGTACTGCACGACCTTGCCGCTGGCGTCCTTCTTCGTCAGCCTGTGGGCGGCTTCCTTGAGTTCCTTCCAGTTCTGCGGCGCCTTGTTCGGGTCCAGGCCGGCTTCCTTGAAGGCTTCCTTGTTGTAGTACATGACCACGGTGGAACGCTGGAAGGGCACGCCCCAGGTCTTGCCGCCCGCCTGGCTGTTGGCCATGAAGGCCGGGTAGAAGCCCTTGAGCCAGGCCCGGTCGGCATCGGTCTTCACGAAGTCGTCGATGGGGGCGATGGCGTCCTCGTCGATCAGCGTGAACATGTCGGTGGACAGCAGCACCGAGGTGGCCGGCGGCTTGCCCGACTTGTGGGCCGTCAGCGCCTTGACGATGGTCTCCTGGTAGGTGCCCGCATAGACGGGCGTGATCCGGTACTGCGGATGGGCCTTGTTGAACTCGGCCGCATAGCCGTCGATCACCTTGGTGATGGGGCCACCCACGGCCACGGGAAAGTAGAACGGCACCTCCAGCGGCGTCTGCGCGCTGGCGGTGTGCAGCAGGCCCGTGGCGGCCAGGGCGGCAGCGGCTGCGAGGGTTTTGAGGAAGGCATGGCGTTGCATGGCGGACTCTCCTGGAAGGTGCTTCGGGTGCGAAAGCCGGAACGGCTGAAACGGTGGAACTGCGGAGGAAGATAGGAGCGGTGCCACGGCCTCAGGCCGTGCAGCGCCGCCCCTGTTCGTCAAAGAAATGCGTGGCCTCGCGCGCCCAGCGCAGGCCCACGAGCTGGCCCGGCTGCAGGCCGCCGAGCTGGCTGCCAGCGGTGCGCACCATCAGTTGTTCGCTGCCCACGCGGCAGCGCAGCACCAGGTCGGCGCCCAGGTATTCGAGGCTCTCGATGTCGGCAGCGACCACGGGGCCGCTGCCGACATCGCCATGGAGCGACAGGCGCATGTCCTCGGGCCTGACGCCCAGCCAGCGCGCCTGGCCCGGCTGCTGCAGGCCGGCGGGCGCGGCGCTGGCATGGCTGCCCGCAATGTGCAGGCCGTCGAGGCGTGCGATGTTCATGGCCGGCGTGCCGATGAAGCGCGCGGCAAAGGTGGTGGCGGGCCGGCGGTAGATCTCCTGGGGCGCGGCGCACTGCTCCACGCGCCCCTGGCTGAGCAGCACCACCTGGTCGGCCATGCCCATGGCCTCGGCCTGGTCGTGCGTGACATAGACCACGGTCAGGCCCAGGCGCCGCTGCAGCTCGCGCAGCTCGGTGCGCATTTCCTGGCGCAGCTGGGCGTCGAGGTTGGACAGCGGCTCATCCATCAGGCAGACCCGGGCGCGGGCCACCAGGGCGCGGCCCAGCGCCACGCGCTGCTGCTGGCCGCCCGACAGCTGGCCGGGCCGGCGCGCCAGCAGCGCGTCCAGGCCCAGCAGCGCGGCGGCCTCGTCGATGCGCCGGCGTGCCTCGGCCGCCGGGACCTTGCGCACGGACAGGCCGAAGCCGATGTTCTGCGCCACCGTCAGGTGCGGGAACAGCGCGTAGTTCTGGAACACCATGGCAATGCCGCGCCGAGCGGGCGGCAGTTGGGTGACGTCCTGCCCATCGATGCGCACACGGCCCGAGGTGGCGCTTTCCAGGCCCGCGATGATGCGCAGCGTGGTGGACTTGCCGCAGCCCGAGGGACCGAGCAGCACGCAAAAGGATCCGGGTTCAATGCGCAGATCCAGCGCCTGCAGTGCCGTGGTGCCGCCCCAGGACTTGGCAACACCTTCCATCTCGATCAAGGACATCACGCCAGTCTAGGAAGGCTGTGTGACAGGCCCGTGTCGCGCCACCGGACTGGCGCCCCGCGCAGCTCAGGCAGCTCAGGCAGCTCAGGCAGCTCAGGCAGCTCAGGCAGCTCAGGCAGCAGGGTGCCGTCTGTGCCAGTCCGTGGCCTGCTGGAACGCCCAGCCCGCGCGCACCAGCAGGTCTTCGCGGAAGTCGGGGGCCACGAACTGGAAGGCCACGGGCGCGCCCTCGGGAGTGCGTCCGCCGGGCAGCGTGATCGTGGGGCTGCCCGTCAGGTCGAACGGGCAGGTGTAGCGCAGCATGCCCGAGAACAGCTCGGCATCGGAGCCGAAATGCGCCATGCGCTGCAGCGTGGGGGCCGCAAAGGCCGTGGCGGGGACCAGCAGCAGGTCCACCTGCGCGAAGAGTGCGCGTACCCGGCCCGTGAAGTCCGCGCGGCGCAGCAGCAGCCGCTGGTAGTCGGTGGCGGACAGGCCCAGCCCCAGGTCGATCAGCCCGGCGAGCCCGGGGCCATAGGCCTCGCGCCGTGCAGGGAACGTGGCGCCGTGCGCCACGGCGGTCTCCACCGCGCACAGCGCCGGCCAGTCCTCCACCGCCTGGGTGGCATCGGGAAAGCGGACCTCCTGCACGCTGGCACCCAGGCGCTGCGCCACCGCCAGGGCCTGCTCCACCGCCTGGCGGGAGGGGGCATCCACGCCGTCCAGTGCCCATTGCCGGTCCATGCCCAGGCGCAGGCCGGAGAATCCGCGCGTCATCATGGCCAGATAGTCGGGCACGCTGCACTGGCTGGCCGTAGGGTCCAGCGGGTCCGCCCCGGCGATGGCCGCGAGCATGGCTGCGGCATCGGCGGCACTGCGCGCCATCGGGCCTATGTGGTCCAGGGACGCGGCCAGTTCGAAGGCGCCGTGGCGGCTCACCCTGCCCCAGGTGGGCTTGAGCCCCGTGATGCCGTTGGCGGCCGATGGAAAGCGGATGGAGCCCCCGGTGTCCGTGCCCAGCGATCCGAAGCACAGCCCCGCCGCCGTGGCCACGCCCGAGCCGCTGGACGAGGCCCCGGGCCATAGCTGGGCGCCCCAGGGGTTGACGGGGGCAGTGATCTCGGGATGGTGGTCGGCGAAGGCGCCTTCGGTCTGCTGCAGCTTGCCCAGGATGACGGCGCCGGCCTCGCGCAGCCTGCGCACCACGGTGGCATCTTCCGTGGGGCGATGGTCGCGGTGCAGCGTCATTCCATGCGTGGTGGGGACGCCCCGGGTCCACAGCAGGTCCTTGAGCGCCAGCGGCACGCCGTGCAGCGCACCGCGGCGGCGGCCCTGCGCGATCTCGGCGTCGGCGCGGCGGGCGTCCTCCAGCGCCTGCTGCGCCATCACCGTCACGTAGCTGTGCAGCCGCGCGTCCACGGCCTCGATGCGCGCCAGCATGTGGCGGGTCACCTCTTCCGACGAAATGCGGCGGGACTGGATCTCGCGCCCCACCTCCAGCAGTTCGAGATGGTGCAGTTCGCTGTCGTTCATGGCATGTCTCCCGGCGCCCGGCTCCGGGGCGCCACCGTTGTTGCACTGGAAAAGCCGCACGGGACGCGCGGCAGCCCCATGCTAGGGAGCCGGCGGCACCCACGCTTGTTCGGGAGGGTCAGCGACCTTGCTCAGGCGGCCAGCAGGCTGCGGGGCGTGCAGCCGAACGCCTTGCGAAAGGCTCGGCTGAAGTGCGCCGCATCGGAGAACCCATGCGCGAAGGCCGCCTCGGTCACGCTGGAGCAGCGCCCCTGCATCAGGGCCTGGCGGCTGGCCTGCAACCGCAGCTGCCATACCAGGCCCATGGGCGTCTGGTTGTGCCGCGCAAAGGCCCGCGTCACGGTACGGGGCGAGACGTTGTGCTGCTGCGCCAGCCATTGCAGCGACAGCTCGGGCGAGCCCAGGTTGTCCTGGATGAACGCCTGGATGCGGCCATGCAGGTCCCTTTCCGCGCGGGGCTGCACGGCCATTTCCTGCATCTCCAGCGCCAGGGCCAGCACGTCGAGCAGCGCCATGCCAAAGCGCTGCGCCAAGGCATCACCGTGCGGCGCAGGCGGCATGGCCATGGCCTCGCCGAGCATGGCCCGCAGCGGCGCCACGGCCGGGGCATGGCCATGCAGCGCCCGTCCCGCGTGCAAGGGTGCACGGGCAAATCGATTCAACAATTCGCTGCGCGGAATGCGCATCAGCAGGATATCGCGGGGCGCCACCGAGAATTCGAAAGGCTGCGCAGCGTCATAAAGCACCAGATTGCCCCCACTCAGCCGGGCCACTTGCCCGCCCTGGCGCACCTCGGCCTGGCCCTGGAGCAGATAGCCCAGCCACAGCTCGTCGCGGGCATGCAGGCGCAGGTGGGCTGCGTTGCGCACCCAGCGGTGGCTGGGCGCCGACATGGCACTGATCTCCAGCAGTCCCAGGGACCGCACGGACAGCGTGGCCCCGAAGCCGCCGGGACCGGCACCATCCCCCTGCGCGCGGTGGCTGTCGGCCGGGATGCAGTGGCGGCAGACCACCTCGTGCCAGTAGTCGAAACGATGGCGTGGCTCCTGCGAATGGGTGGAGTATTCGAGCTGCATGGCAGCGCCCAGTATCCGCAGGCGGCCGCCGGCTGGCACCCCGGTGTTTACCCAAAGGCCCGGGGTGCCGCGACGGCGGCGCTGCCAGGCACGGCTCAGCTGTGGCCCGGCGCCCGGTTCAGCAGATGCGTGCGCTGGTCGGCGCTCAGCGACAGGTAGCGCTCGTAGTGGCGCAGGATGTCGGCGATGACTTCCTCGCTGCGCAGGTACTGGATGTCGTGGCCCAGGCGTCCGTCCTCGAAGAACGTGATGGGCTCGTAGACATGGCGGCGCTCCTGCTCGTTGGCCGCCTCGCTCACCAGGAAGGTGGGCACCGTGCGGCGCGTGGCGCGCACGCCGTAGACGAAGTCGCGCAGCGAGGGATCGGGCACGGTCAGGCGCACGGCGCCCTCGCCGTCCAGGTCCTCGGTGACCACCGCCTCGACGCCGCGCTTGTGCATTTCGGCTGCCACCTCGTTCATGGCGGGCAGCACCACGCCGGCCAGGAACCTGCGCACATCGGCGCGCGAGGGCTGGTGCACGATCTGCTCCAGGCGCTTGCGCCAGTGCTGGCCGCTCCAGAAGCTGGTGGCCGGAGCCAGGTCGGGCGAGAAGTGCGCGCGGTCGGCCAGCAGGCCGCGCCACAGCCCGTAGCACAGCGCCAGCATGATGACGGCCACCGGCAGGGCCGCCACCAGGGTCATGGCCTGCAGCGCCTTGAGGCCGCCGGCCAGCATCAGCACCATGGCCGTCGCACCCAGCACGGCAGCCCAGAACAGCCGCTGCCAGACCGGCGAACGCGCATGGCCGCGCGAGGCGATGTTGTCCACCACGAAGGCCCCGGAGTCCGCCGAGGTGACGAAGAACACCGCGATGAGCACGATGGTGAGCCAGGCCACGGGCTTGAACCAGGGCAGGTACTCGAAGAAGCGGAACAGCAGCGCATCCACGTTCGAGGCCGTCTGCCCCAACGCGCCCATGGCCACGTGGGTGTCTATCCAGATGGCGCTGTTGCCGAAGGCCGTCATCCACAGCAGGTTGAAGGCCGTGGGCACCAGCAGCACGCCGGTCACGAACTGGCGGATGGTGCGCCCGCGCGAGATGCGCGCGATGAACATGCCCACGAAGGGCGACCAGGAGATCCACCAGGCCCAGTAGAGGATGGTCCAGCCGCCGAACCAGCCTTCCTGGCTGGGCGGCTCGTAGGCAAAGGTGCGGAACGACAGCTGCACCAGGCCAGACACGTAGTTGCCGATGTTCTCGCTCAGCGCCTCGAACAGGAAGACCGTGGGCCCGGCGACGATGACGAAGGCCAGCAGGATGAAGGCCAGCATGAGGTTGAACTCGCTCAGGCGCCGCACCCCTTTGTCCAGGCCCGAGACGGCCGACAGCCCGGCTAGGCAGACCACGATGACGATGACCGCGATGCGGAAAGCCGCCGCAGAGGTGTCCCAGCCCGTGAGGGTGTGCAGGCCGGCGGCCAGCTGCAGCGCGCCGTAGCCCAGCGTGGTGGCGATACCCGCGATGGTGCCCACCAGCGCGAAGGCATCCACGCTGTGGCCGATGGGGCCGTTGATGCGCTTGCCCAGCAGCGGGTACAGGCCCGAGCGCATGGTCAGCGGCAGGTTGTAGCGAAAGCCGAAGTAGGCCAGCACCAGGCCCATGGTCCCGTAGACGGCCCAGGCATGGAAGCCCCAGTGGAAGAAGGTGGACTGCAGGGCCTCGCGCGCGGCGGCCGGCGTGGAAGGCACGGCCGTGGGCGGCTTGAGGAAATGCTGCAGCGGCTCGCCCACGCCGAAGTACATCAGGCCGATGCCCATGCCGGCGGCGAACAGCATGGCGGTCCAGGAGATGAAGCTGAACTCGGGCTCCGCATCATCGGGACCCAGGCGGATGTCGCCGAAGCGGCTGGACGCGACGAAGATCAGAAAGACCAGGAACAGCGTGACCGAGACGGCATAGAACCAGTCCATGTGCCCCACCACCCAGGCCTGGGCGCTGGAGAACAGCCGGTCGGCGCTGTCGGGCATGAAGCCGCAGTACAGCAGCAGCAGGCCCAGCACCAGCAGGGAAGGAATGACGACGGGGCCCGAGAACGTGATGCGCGGTGCAGGCTCTGCAGGCGATGGCGTGGCCGCCTGCGGCGCATCCGGTGGCGGAGCCGCCGGTGGCGCCGTGCGGGGATCGGTGTTCATGTCTGGCATAGACCCTCTCTCTCTTGTGATCAATGGTGTGCCCGGGAACCGATTCGCAATGGTGGCGGCCTTGCCCTTGTGGGGCGGGCCGCGTTCCCTGCTCGGGGTATGTCCGCCGGGCAAAGGCCGCAAGTATCGTGACTCTTCGCGTCTGCCCGCGTCGGACGCAGGCCCTGAAGGCTTCCGTTTTGCTGACGTGATGCCTTCAGGCCAGGTCAGCCGGCCAGCCTGGCCACCACGGCCGGGGCGATGACGCGGTGCGCCGGCGCCACGCCCAGCATGTAGATACGGCCCAGGGCATTGTGCACATGGACCACGGTGGACATGGCGGCGGTGAAGGTGGCGGACGGCGCGCCCTCGGGGCCGGGCAGCCGCATGAGGGAGACCTGCACGTCCAGGTGCCGGTCGCTGTCGCCCAGCACCACCTCGCCATCGCTCAGCGCATGGATGCGGAAGATGCCGGCGCGGTCGCCTACGCGGTAGCTCGATGGCTGGCGCTGCGCATCGACGCCGCTGAGCGTGCCCAGGTCCTTGATGCCGAAGGGCGCCACCACGCGGTTGCGCAGGCGCATCAGAAAGTCGATCCAGCCCGGCGTGCGGCCCACGCAGCGCAGGTACAGCGCCATGGGGCTGCTGCCGTCGTCCGGCAATTGCAGCTGGTAGCTGTCGTGGAAATAGGCGGTCTTGAGGCGGTCCTGCAGGGCGCTGCCCGCGGGAACCGGGGAGAGGATGACTTGTGCCATGGAGCGGAGGGTGATGAAAAAAGGGGGCGGTCCTGCAGCCATCATAGGCCGCAGGGCCGCCCCCTTGTCAGGGCGCCATCAACGCTGCATCAGCGCTTGTCGCCCACCTTGATGCGGGCGTTGGGAACCTCGCCGAACATCTCGGGCGCATACAGTGCCTCCACCCGTGTGGGCGGCAGCGCGAAGTCGCCGGCATTGTTCAGCCGCACGGTGTACTCCACGCGCGTATTGCCCTTGGGCAGGTACTGGTAGTAGGCGCGGTAGGCCTCGAAGCTGCGCTCTTCATAAGCCAGCCAGCCCGCGCCTTCTGCGCGCTCGCCGCCGGAGGCGATCTCCGAGTCGCGCCCCAGACCGCCGCCCAGGATGGTGGCGCCCGTGGGCACGGGGTCGGTGATGGCCACCCAGGTCATGTCGGTGCGGGCCTGCACCTCCAGCGTGACGCGCAGCACGTCGCCGCGCGAGTACTGGCCTGCGGGCAGGCTCTTGTCGGCCTGCTCCACGGGCTTGACCGTGCGCGTGACGGTGTAGCCGGCGCTGAACGGCGCCTTCAACTGCACGGCCGCCACAGACTGCAGCGTGAGCCAGGGCTTGCCCGTGCCCTGCTGGGTCACCGTCAGCTGGCCCTTGCGGGCCTCGCCCACCGCGCTCCAGGGCAGGAACATGGTGTTGTTGCGCAGGCCGCCGACCACCGTGGTCGCGCCGAAGCTGGACGCCTGGTGCGCCGCGCCCTCGGTGTCGCTGGCGCGCATGCGCGTGACCTGGCTCCACTCCACGCGGGCCTGGGACGCGCCCAAAGCCGCCTGGGTGGCGCCCGTCACGGGCGTGGCCTCGAACTGCTGCGAGAAGCGCTGCAGTGCCAGCGCCCCCCACAGGTTGGCCGTGGTCGTGCCCCAGGCACCGTTGCTCTGGCGCGAGATGAAGCCGTTGGCCAGGCGCGGCAGCTCTTCCTTCCACGTCGGGTCGTCCATGTTGATCAGCATCAGGCGGGCCAGGTTGACCTCGGGGCCCTGCATCAGCCACCACCACTGGTCGTCCTGCTCGTTGCTGAAGGCCACGCGCGTGCCCTGGTAGCTCAGGCGGGCGCGCAGGATCTGCTGGGCCTGGGCCAGCTGCTGTTCGCGCTGGGGCAGCTCGCGCATGTGCTTGAGCAGGGCCACCCAGTCGATGACGGCATGCGTGGGCCAGTCGTTGGGCGCGATGGTGATGCTGTCGAGCATGCGCGGATTGGCGCGGCCCGTCAGCGCCAGCGCCTGGATGGCGGCCAGCTTGCGCATGTCCAGGTCCTTGCGCGGGCTCCAGAAGCTGCGCTGGATGCGGCCTTCGACGAAGGCGATCAGGCCGTTTTCCATGCGCTCGCGCTCGGCCGCCGGCAGCACGAAGCGCTTGTCCACGCCCTGCGCCAGTGCCGAGAGGTTGAGCAGGTGGGCCGTCAGCGTATCGCTGCCGCGGGCCGCACGGCCCGAGCCGTCGCCGGCCAGCGGGAAGTAGCTGGCCAGGCCGTCGCTGTCCAGGTAGCTGGGCAGCTGGCCCATGGTGGACTGCCACAGCGTGGCGTCACTCATGCCCACGGCCTTGCTGGTGACCTGCTCCAGGCAGCTGTAGGGATAGCGCGCCCACCAGTCGCGCACGCCCGGCAGGCCTTCGGCCAGCTTGGGCGCCAGCGACATGCGCAGGCCGCCGCGGCCGGCCAGCGCGTCGGCCGGCAGCTGCACGGGCAGGTTGATGCTGCCATCGACCTGCATCAGCGTGCCCTGCTGTACCGTCAGCGGCACGGCCGGGATGATGCGCTGGCTGACTTTCAGCCTGTCGCTGGCGGGCTTGTCGCCACCCGCAGTGTCACGGGCCTCGATCTCCCAGATCAGCGACTCGGCGCGGGTCTGGCCCAGCTGGGCCGGGGCGGTGACGTTCCAGCCCACCTCGCGCGCCTCGCCCGCGGGAATCTCCACGGTCTGCGCTGCCAGCTCCAGCAGCGTGGCGCGCGGCGTGACCTGCACCTTCATGGCCTTGGCCGAGGTGTTGCGCAGCGTGACCATGGCACGGAACTGGTCCTCCTCGCGCACCAGCGGCGGCAGGCCGCTGATGATCTGCAGGTCCTGGGCCGTGCGGATGGGCGCCTGGCCCGTGCCGAACATCGACACGCCATGGTCGGCCACCGCCACCACCTGGAAGGTGGTCAGCGAGTCGTTGAGCGGCACGCTGACCTGGGCCTTGCCCTGGGCATCGAGCACCACGCTCGGATTCCACAGCAGCAGCGTCTCGAACAGCTCGCGCGTCTGGCTGCGGCCACCGCCGCCGCCAGCGGCCACGGCCTTGCGGCCGTAGTGGCGCCTGCCGATCACCTCCATCTGCGCGGTCGAGGTCTGCACGCCCCACTCGCGGCGGCGCAGCATGGCGTCGGCCAGTTGCCAGCTGGTGTTGGGCATGAGTTCCAGCAGGGCCTGGTCCACGACCGCCAGCGCCACCTCGGCGCCAGCGGCGGGCTTGCCGTCGGGCAGCGTGGCGCTGATGGTGACCTTGGCGGTGCCGCGCACCTGGTAGCTGGCCTGGTCGGCCGTGACCTTGACGTCGATGCGATGGGCCTTGGTGCCCACGCGGATCTCGGCCATGCCCAGGCGGTAGGCGGGCTTGGACAGATCGACCAGGGCCGTGGGCGCGATGTATTCCTTGCCCTCGTGCCAGAAGGCATTCCACCACTCGCGCGGCGCCTTGAAGCCCCAGGTGAAGAAGCTGTACCAGGGCACCTCGCGCAGCCGCCCGCGCAGGGCCAGCACGCTCACGTAGACGTTGGGCCCCCAGTCGGGCTGGACCTTCAGCTCCACGGTGGGGTTCTGGCCATTGAGCTGCATGACCTGGGTGCTGACGATGCCTTCGCGCTCCACGGCGACCAGGGCCGTCGCATAGCGGAAGGGCATGCGCACCTGAAAGCGCGCGGTCTCGCCGGGCTCGTAGCTGCGCTTTTCGGGCAGCACGTCCATGCGGTCATGGTCCTCGCCGCCGAACCACAGTTCGCCCTGGCGCGTGACCCAGACGCTGGAGGCGGCCTGGGCGGGCCGGCCGTCCTTGTCGGAGGCGGTGACGATCAGCTCGACCTCGCCGGGCTGCGACAGCTGGGCCTCGCACTGCACCATGCCCTGGGCATCGCTGTTGCCCGTGCACACCGTGCCCATGGATTGGAGCGCGGTCTGGTTGTCGTAGCTGTAAAAGCCCCCCACCAGGCGCTTGCGGCTGCTGGTGGTGACGCGGGAGATGGCCTCCACCTTGACCGGCACGCCGGCCTGGGGCTTGCCGTCCACGCCCAGGGCCAGCGCCTGGAACTGCAGCTTGCGGCCCGTGGTGATCCAGCTTTCGGCGCGCACGCCGGCCACGATGGCCGCGGGCCACAGCATCTGCGTGCTGCGCAGGGTCTGCACCTCGCCATTGGGGTCGGCATAGGTGGCCTCGATCAGCAGTTCGCGCGGCTCGCGCAGCTTGGGCAGGTTCTCGATCTTGAGCTTGCCCAGTCCTTCACGGTCCAGCGTCACGGGCAGCTTGTCGGCCACCACCTTGCTGTCCTGGGCGGCCGTGGCCTCCTCGTCATCGCTCTGGCCCGTGTCCTGGGCGCTTCGCGGTGCCGAGAAGCTGAAGCCCTGCCAGTCGCTGCGGTCCATCCAGGTGGAGCGCACCAGGGCGGACACGCGCACCGGCAAATTGGCGGCCGGGCCGCCGGAGACGTAGTTCACCTGCACCTGCACCGGCAGGCTGGAGACGCCGACCAGGGCCTGCTTGCCCTCGGGGCCCACGCGGCCTTCGAGCACGGGCAGGCGGAATTCCTCGACACGGAAGCTGCCCGTGCCAAAGCGGTTGTTGCGCCCGCGCGAGCCGTTGCCCTCGCCGCGCAGCTCCACGGAGTACGAACCCAGCTTGGCGCCCTTGGGCACGGAGAAGCTGTTTTCCGCACTCAGGCCGCCGGTGCCCGTGGAACGCCACTGCAGCGGCTGCGTGTACTGCTGGCCGCTGCCTTCATGGGTGATGACCAGTTGCGTGGGCCGCTGCTCGGGCAGCGCAAAGCCGCCCTGCCCCTGGCCGATGCCGGTCTGGGTGCGCATCAGGTGCTTCATGGACACGGTCTCGCCGGCGCGCAGCAGCGTGCGGTCGAAGATGGTGTGGGCCACTTCGTCGCGCTGGGCGCTGCGGCTGGTGGGCACGTTGAAGCGCCAGGACTCGATGCCGCGCTGCCAGTCGCTCCAGGTGAAGGCCAGCTCCTGCTGGCCGTCCTTGCCCTGGGCGCGCGCGCTGACGAAGTAGGCCGGCGAGCGGTAGCCGACACCGCCCGTGCACTGGGGCGGCTCGGGCGACAGGCCGTCCAGGCGCGCCACGCCGCTGGCATCGGTGGTGGCCGAGGTCAGCACCTTGCCATTGCAGTCGGAGACCTGGACCCTGGCATTGGCCACGGCCTGGCCCTTGTCCAGCGTGGTGACCCAGGCGGCCGCGTTCTCGCGGCCGAGCTTGAAGTGCACGGACAGGTTGGTCACCAGGGCCGAGGTGCGCACATACATGCTGCGCGCCGAGCCGTAGCGCTCATCGAGCAGCGACTGCCCCAGCAGCGGCGAGGCGATCTCGACCACGTGAAAGCCCGGCGTGAGCGGAATGCCCACCACCTCGAAGGGGCGCGGATCGCCCTTGACGGGCTTGGGCAGCTCCAGCGTCTTGACGTCGCCCTGGCCGGCCAGCAGCGACAGCATGCGCGTCTGCACATAGTCGCGGTTTTCGTTGTCGATCACGGGCGGCAGCGGGCCCTTGATGTCGCGCGAGGCGCGCTTGCGGTCCATGTCGGAGGACTCGTAGTCGGCCACGCGGCGCATCCAGGCGATGATCTCGGCATCGCTGCCGGGCTGCTTGGTGCTCACGCGGCTGGCATCCAGGGACCTGGTGGCCAGCTCGGACTCCACATTGCGCAGCGTCACGGGCAGCAGGGCCGGGCCGTCCGGGCCTTCGGCGTAGCGCTCGACGATGCCGAAGGGCGAGGCCGCGAACTTGGCCAGCGGCGGCAGCGCGCCCGTGGCCACCTGCAGCGGGAACATGTCGGCATTGCTCAGGCTGCGGCCTGCCGCGTCCTTGAACTGCGGAGGCAGCTCCACCGTGTAGCGCGCCTGGGCCTGCATGGTGGCCGGGAAGCTCAGGTTCTGCACCAGCGAATCCTCGCTGAGCTTTTCGCCGTATTCGCTGTCGATCACGGGCGCCACCTTGGAGGCGCCGCTGCTCAGGCGGATGCCCTCGGCCAGCTTGCGCGGCACGGGGGCATTGAAGCGCAGGCGCATGGGACGGATCGGCAGGCAGGCGGCCTGGGCGTTCTCGCGCTCGCAGCTGAACTCGGCGGCGAAGGGCTCGCGCACGCGGTACTCGAAGCGCTTGTCCTGGCGGCTGGCCACGCCGTTGGGCGTGGCAATGCCGGCGCCGAAGACCAGCTTCATGGTCGTGCCCGCCGTCAGGCGGCGGTTGCAGGCCAGCGTGGCGTACTGCAGCGGGTTCTTGGCAGCGGCCTTGTCCCAGCCGCGGTGCTTGAGCAGCTCGTCGCGCTCCTTGCCTTCGATCAGGCGCACGGGAATGCGCTCGCCCACGCCTTCGGCCGTGCACCACATGTGCTGCTGCAGGCTTTGCACGGTGGCCGGGCCCGACAGGCGCAGCGCGAAGTACTGCTCCTCGTCGATCTGTTCATAGGTGTCGGGTGCCATGTCCAGCACGGCCGGGCCGCCGGTCTGGAACTGGTAGCTGGCAGCGCCCGTCACGGCCGTGCCCGCAGGCGACTTGTAACCGGCCACGAGCTGGGCCGTGCAGCGCACGCCGGGCGGCAGGGCCTGCTTGAAGTCGAACACCCATTCGCGGTCGCTGTTCCAGCGGCCCGTGCCCTGGGTGGCCGCCGCATCGCTGCAGCTGAGCGTGACCGGCGCGGCGGCCTTGGGGTCGCCAAAGCGCACGGCCGTGCCATCGAACTGCACCACCACCTGCTCGACCTTGGCCACCTCTCCCTGCGGGCTGAACTGGCGCACGCCCACGGCCTGCGCCGCCAGCGCCGCCGATCCCAGCAGCAGGCCCAAACCCCACCGGCCCCAGGCCCGGCCGTGCGCCGGCGGACTCTGGAACCCCTTGATCGCTGTCGTGCGAAGCACCCCCATGGCAATCCCTTCTGTCGGGCTCAGATGGCCCGGTGTTTTCTTGGAATGAGCAGGCTTTCAGCGCTGCGGCGCGCGCCGTGCACGATGCACAGGCTGCAAATGAAAAGCCCTGCGCTGCGGCAGGGCTCGGCGGCAAGGGCTGCAACGAGGCAGATGCCCGCCGCCCGCATGCGCCGAATGCAGGGCCGCATCCGCTGCGGCTGAAAACCACTGCGCGGGATGATACCGGGCCGCATCCGCTGCAGGCCCTGCTGCAGGTGCCCGGAACCGGGTCTGCGGTGTATCCATCTGTAAGACATCGGCGCACAAGGGCGTCATATATGTCTGATCACAAGGATTCGCGCCACACGCCGCGCTGCCAACCCCGGCGATGGCAGCACCAAGACACAGCGCTTGCCGGTTCACAGCGCCTGCCGGCCGCGGAGGCTGTCGCCCCGCAGTCCGCCTGTCTTACTGCGGCTGGAAGCCGCTGGTCTGGATGATGCGTTTCCAGACCTGGGTATAGGCCTGCTCGCGCTCGGCCAGTTGCGCGGGCGGCATGTGGCCCACGGTCAGGCCCAGGGCGGTGAGCTGCTCGTGCACATCGGGCTGCTTGAGCACGGTGGCCACGGCGGCGGAGAAGCGGTCGATGAAGGCCTGGGGCGTGCCGCGCGGCGCGTAGATGCCGTAGTAGGGCGTGTCCTCGAAGCCCTTGACGCCCTGCTCGGCCAGCGTGGGCACTTCGGGCATGGTGGCCTGGCGGCGCGTGCCCAGCACGCCGATCACGCGCAGCTTGCCGGCCTTGTGGTTTTCCATGAAGTCCTGCACCGAGGCGATGCCGGCCGGGATCTGGTTGCCCAGCATGTCGGCCAGCATGGGCGCGCTGCCCCGGTAGGGCGCGGCCACCAGGTCCAGCCTGTAGTGCTCGCCCAGCAGCCTGACCAGGAATTCCGGCGTGGACGCGGGCGCGGGTATGCCGATGCTGCCGCGCTTTGCGCCCTGGCGCACCCACTCCACATACTCGGCGAGGTTGCGCGCCGGCGTGTTGGCGGAGACCGCCAGCGCGTTCACGAAGGTGGCAAAGCCGGCCACGGGAACGAAGTCATGGGCCGGGTCGAAGCCCGGCTTCTTCACCACCTGGGGCAGGATGGAGATGGTGTGGTCATGCGTGAGGAACAGCGTGTGGCCATCGGCCGCAGCCGCCTTGAGCTGCTGCGCCGCGATCTGGCCGCCCGCGCCGGGGCGGTTGTCCACCAGCACCGTGGTGCCCAGCACGTCCTTGAGACGGTCGGCCAGCAGGCGTGCGATGGCATCGGTGCCGCCGCCCGGCGGAAAGCCCACGAGGACGCGAATGGCCTGCCCCGGCTGGGCCCAGGCCAGCGGAGCCAGGGCGGACGAGGCGGCAACGGCGGTCACTGCGCCGGCGGCGCGCAGCGCCCCCGTCAGCAGTTGGCGGCGGGAGGATGTCATGGCGTGGCTCCGGCGAACGGGGGGATCAGCCCAGGCGCGCGTTCAGGCGTGCATTCAAGCGCGCCTGGTGGCCTGCCAGCTGCTTGCGCACCTGGGCCGGCGCCGTGCCGCCCAGGGTGTTGCGCGCATTGAGCGAGCCTTCCAGGCTGAGTGCCTCGAAGACATCGGCCTCGATGCCGGGATTGAAGGCCTGCAGTTCGGCCAGCGGCAGCTCGGTCAGGTCCACGCCCTTTTGCGAGGCCAGCTTGACGGCATGGGCCACGGTCTCGTGCGCGTCGCGGAAGGGCAGGCCCTTCTTGACCAGGTAGTCGGCCAGGTCGGTGGCGGTGGCGTAGCCCTTGAGCGCGGCGGCGCGCATGGCTTCGGCGTTGACGGTGATGCCGCCCTTCTTGCCGCCCGTGGCCGGGTCGGCCTGGCCGCCGATCATCTCGGCGAAGATGCGCAGCGTGTCCTTCAGGGTGTCCACCGTGTCGAACAGCGGCTCCTTGTCTTCCTGGTTGTCCTTGTTGTAGGCCAGGGGCTGGCCCTTCATCAGGGTGATCAGGCCCATCAGGTGGCCGACCACGCGGCCGGTCTTGCCGCGTGCCAGTTCGGGCACGTCGGGGTTCTTCTTCTGCGGCATGATCGACGAGCCGGTGGTGAAGCGGTCGGCGATGCGGATGAAGCCGAAGTTCTGGCTCATCCAGATGATCAGCTCTTCGGACAGGCGGCTCACGTGCACCATGCACAGGCTGGCGGCCGAGGTGAATTCGATGGCGAAGTCGCGGTCGCTGACGCCGTCCAGCGAGTTCTGGCAGACGCCTTCCATGCCCAGGGTGCGGGCCACGCGCTCGCGGTCCAGCGGGTAGGTGGTGCCGGCCAGGGCGGCGCTGCCCAGCGGCAGCACGTTGACGCGGCGGCGCAGGTCCAGCATGCGCTCGGCGTCGCGCTTGAACATTTCCACATAGGCCAGCAGGTGGTGGGCAAAGCTCACGGGCTGGGCCACCTGCAGGTGGGTGAAGCCGGGCAGGATCACGTCCACATTCTTCTCGGCCACTTCGACCAGGGACAGCTGCAGCTCGCCCAGCAGTCCTTCGATCAGGTCGATCTCGCCGCGCAGCCACAGGCGCACGTCGGTGGCCACCTGGTCGTTGCGGCTGCGGCCCGTATGCAGGCGCTTGCCGGCGTCGCCCACCAGCTGGGTCAGGCGGGCCTCGATGTTCAGGTGCACGTCTTCCAGGTCGAGCTTCCACTCGAACTGGCCGGATTCGATTTCCTGCGTGATCTGCGCCATGCCCTTGCGGATGGCTTCATGGTCGGCGGCGGCGATGATGCCCTGGGCCGCCAGCATCTCGGCATGCGCCAAACTGCCCGTGATGTCGGCCTGCCACAGGCGCTTGTCGAAGAACACGCTGGAGGTATAGCGCTTGACCAGATCGCTCATCGGCTCTTCGAAGAGAGCGGACCAGGCCTGGGCCTTGGTATCGAGCTGGTTGTGCGAGGCGGACGTTGGTTGATTGGCAGACATGTGAGGACGCGATCTTCGATGGGGCTGTGCAGGCAGCGCAGGCGGCGGGCGGCATCGCCCCCCGGCGCAGGCAGGAAGCGAAGATTCTATCGACCTGGGCGGCGCCACGCCCGTGCAGGGGCCTACACGGGCCTACACGGGCCTACACGGGCCTGCATGGGCGTGCATGGGTGTGCATGGGCGGTGTGACCGCTGTGCAGGCCCGCCCGGCATGACCATAATCCGGGCATGCGGCGCGAACCCCACCCGCCGAAACACTACCTGCCGCCCCTTGCCGACCCAGCCGACCCCCACCACTGCCCCCCCGCCCCTGCCCGCGGCGCTGGTCTTTGACGCCTGCAACGTAGGCGTGGTGCTGCGCGCCGTGCTGTTTGTGCAGGCCGTGGTGGCAACGGCCTCGATGTTCGGCGCCGACTCGCCCCTGCAGTGGCTGCAGGGCATGGCCCTGCTGACCGGCGCCTGCCTGCCCGGCACGCTGGTCTGGCTGGTGGCCGCCTGCCTGCTCAAGCACCCGCTGCAGCGGCTGCCCGCCTCCGGCCAGTACGCGGCCGGTGTGCTGCTGGGCATGGCGGCCGGGCTGTATGCCTGCGCCATGCTGCACCTGGCCGGCGGCACCAGCGCCCCCTGGCTGGCCAGCGCCGTGTCCGGCGGACTGTTGGCAGCCCTGCTGGTCGCAGCCCTGGTGCTGCGCGCACGCGGCCACGCACCCGCCGACACGCAGGCGCGGCTGGCCGAGCTGCAGTCGCGCATACGCCCGCATTTCCTGTTCAACACGCTCAACAGCGCCATCGCCCTGGTGCGCGCCGAGCCCGCCAAGGCCGAGGCCCTGCTGGAGGACCTCAGCGACCTGTTCCGCTATGCGCTGGCCGAGCCGCACAGCACGACCACGCTGGCCGAGGAGATCGAGCTGGCCCAGCGCTACCTGGCCATCGAGCAGGTGCGCTTTGGCGAACGGCTGCAGGTGCGCTGGCAACTGGACCCTGCCGCCCACGGCGCCCTGCTGCCGCCGCTGCTGCTGCAGCCGCTGGTGGAAAACGCCATACGCCATGGCGTGGAGCCCAGCGCACGCGGCGGCAAGCTGCAGGTGCGCACCGAGCGCCGTGGCGATCTGGTGGAGGTGCGCATCACCAACACCCTGCCCTCCGAGATCGATTCCGCCAGCGCAGCCGGCACGCGCGGCAACGGCATTGCGCTGGCCAATGTGCGCGCCCGGCTGTCGCTGCTGCACGACCTGCAGGCCCACCTCACGGCGCGCACGCTCAACGGGCATTTCGTGGTGCGCATCAGCCTGCCGCTGGCACCGCCTGCCAGCCAACCCACGAAGGCTTTATCGAAGAAGAAGCACCATGCACATCCTGATCGTTGACGACGAAGCCCTGGCCCGCGCGCGGCTGCGCACCCTGCTGGCCGACGTGCAGGCATGCACGGGCAGCGGCCCGCACCAGGTCAGCGAGGCGGCGGACGCCCGCCAGGCCATGGCCGTGCTGCAGGCGCCGGGCCCGCGCCCCGTGGAGCTGGCACTGCTGGACATCCACATGCCCGGCCAGGACGGCCTGGCCCTGGCCCATATGCTGCGCCGCCTGCCGCTGCCGCCTGCCGTGGTCTTCGTCACCGCCCATGCCGGCCACGCGGTCGAGGCCTTCGACCTGGATGCTGCCGACTACCTGACCAAGCCCGTGCGCCGCGAACGCCTGCAGCAGGCCCTGGCCAAGGCCGCGCGCACGGCCGCGCACCAGACGGCCGAACGCGACAGCGGCCCCGTGCTGCTGATACAGGACCGGGGCGCCACCGTGCGCCTGCCCCTGTCGGAGGTGCTCTACCTCAAGGCCGAACAGAAATACGTGACCGTGCGCACCGTGGGCCGCAGCTACATCCTCGACGGTGCACTGGCCGACCTGGAGGCCCGCCACGCCGACCACCTGCTGCGCGTGCACCGCAACGCGCTGGTGGCCCGCAGCGCCCTGCGCAGCCTGGAGCGCCACGACGACCGCACCGAAGGCGAAGGCTGGGCCCTGCGCCTGCACGGCATCCCCGAACTGCTCATGGTCTCGCGCCGCCAGCTCCCCCAGGTCCGCGCCGCCATCCGCGACGAAGGACAGCCCGGCTGAGGCGCAGGGCTCAAGGAGCCCGGCCCAAGACAGCCCCCTGCGCCAGAAAGCACGCCCCCAACACAAGCATGGCCCAACGCGAGGGACACCGAGCAAGGGCCTATGCCGGCCGCGCCGCCCCGCAGCGAGGGTGTCGTCCCCCTCGGGGGGAATGCGCGCAGCGCCTCAGGGGCTACATTTTTCTAGACAGATCCCACATCGCATCCACCAGCAGATCGATGTCCCGCGCGTCATGCCACAGGTGCGTGGACACGCGCACGCCGTAGTGGTCTGCCGCCGCGCCGATCACGGGGAAGTTGGAGTTGCGGATCACGAAGCCCTGCGGATAGTCGCTGAGCATGCGCGCCACGAAGGTCGAGGACTTGGTCCCGTTCATCACGTCGTCCTTGTTCTGGAACGGGTTGAAGCAGGTCAGCGCCGACAGCAGCTTGGGATCGTCCTTGGGCGAGTACAGCGAGTCCACGCCCCAGCGCTCGACGATCTTTTCCTTGAGGTAGGACGACAGCGTCAGGTCATAGGTCTCGATTTTCTTGCGGCCGATGCTGTCCCACTGCGCGCAGGCCTGGGCCAGCGCCATGAACATGGGCGTGTGCACGCTGCCGCAGGAGGTGACCGAGGCGGCGATGTCGTAGGTCTCCTTGGCCGTGGTCGTGCGCTCCAGCGCCGGGTAGGCGCTGGTGTGCACCGGGTACCACTTGGGCAGGGGCAGCGGGTTGGAGGCGCGGATCTTGTTGCGGATGATGAGGATGCCCGTGGAGCCCGGGCCGCACTGCCACTTGTGGCCCGCGCCCGACATGAAGTCCATGCCCAGCTCCGCATAGTTGTAGGCCATCATGCCCGGCAGGTGGGCGCCGTCCACGATGCTGATCAGGCCGTGCGCCTTGACCACGCCCATCAGGTCGGCAATGGGCAGCATGGTGCCGGTCTTGTAGGTGGGAGAAGACCACATCATGGCGCGCACGCGCTTGCCCTGGGCCTTGAGCGCGCGGATGCGCTCGTCGAACAGGTTCACGTAGGTGGCGGCCGTCTGGTTGTTGCCCACGGGCAGCGCAATGCGCGAGACCTCGATGCCGTAGCGGTCCTGGGCGATCTTCAGCGGCGTGTCGCCGCCGCCGTGCTCGTGGTTGGTGGTCACCACCACGTCGCCACGCTGCCAGTCGATGCCCAGGATGGCGTGGCACATGCCCGAGGAGGTGTTGGCCGAGAAGGCCAGCTCGTCGGCATCCACGCCAAAGCCCGGCGCCACCTGCTTGCGCAGGTCCAGCAGGTTGCTGTAGCCGTTGCCCGAGTCGGCGGCCTTCTTGCGGTTTTCGGTATCGAACACATCGAGCACCAGCTTGGGCATGGAGCCCGCCGTGCCGATGTTCATATAGGTCTTCTCGGGCTTGAGGATGAACATGCTCTGCACGTCGGTCCAGAAGGCCTCGTCACGCATGAGCTGCTCGCGCAGCGCAGCGGCCGAGGTCTGGGCATTGCCGCTGCCGCAGGCAGCCAGCAGTGGGCCCAGCGTGGCTGCGCCGGTGCCGTAGCCCAGCATGCGCAGGAAGTCGCGGCGCTTGGAAGTCCAGCGCGCGGGATAGCCGGATTCGCCGGCGGCCGCAGTGGCGGTCAGGGATGTGGCCTGCTCGGCCGCGATCTGGGGGTGTCGTGCGTTCATGCGGTCCTCCTGTCGTTGCGCAAGCGGTCAGCGGCGGCCGACGATGGCCGAGATTTCGATCTTCACATCGCGCGGCAGGCGCGCCACCTCCACCGTGGCCCGAGCGGGGGCGCCGGTCTTGAAGTACTCGCCATAGACCTTGTTCATGGCGGCGAACTCGTTGAGGTCCTTCATGAAGACCGAGGTGGACAGCACATCCTCATAGCCCAGTCCCTGGGACTTGAGCTTGGCGCCGATGTGGTCCAGCACGGCGCGCGTCTGCTCCTCGATGGTCGTGCCCTGGATGGCCGTGCCCTGCGCGTTCAGCGGCAGCACGCCCGAGAAGTAGATCGTGTTGCCATGCGCCACCATCTGCGAATACGGGCCGATGGCCGGATAGATCTGCGTGGTGGACAGCACCTCGCGCTTGTGGGGCGCGGCGCAGCCCGCCAGCGTCGCTACCGCCGCCGCCACACCGCATGCCAGCGCCACGCGCCGCAGGTTCGATCGAATATCCATGGTATTGCCTTTCTGAAACAAGAATACAAACTGCCACTGCCGTTCCGCGCATTACTGCAACGGCGCCCCGGAAACACTTCGTCACCATTTAATTGGGTCATCGAAGGCGACATGAATCATTGACACAAAATGATTCGAATCAGTGATTTCACGGAGAAATTCTAGGCAGGGATCTGGAGCATTCGATAATGAATTTTCCCCTACGCACCACTACGCAGGACCGCTTGCGCAGTGCTACGCAGCAGGATAACTCTCTTCTGAAACAACGGCTTGGCACGGAATCTGCTCAACCGTAGCCAGGCATGTCAGACAGATGAGGGACGGCGCACCACAATACGGCAAAACCATTATTCAAGACCCCAAAAAGGGGACAACGCACCAAGAAAATGCATATCGGACTCCCTATGTCAATGGGATATTCTTTCGTGCGCGAAATATATTATCCATGGCATTTTCCTTGGGATATTCAAATTCCTTTTCCTGCGCGCGTGGATATGCAGCGCGCACAGGCCATTGGCAGATACGACGCCCGCCATTCAAGGTCCGCTGCCGGGCCCCGGCGCCATGCGCGCAAGCCCTGTTGACAAGGTCCGTGCACTGGGCGGAAAAGATCGTCGGTGCACCCCACACAGGCTCCCATGCAACTTCCGCTGAAACTTGCGCTTCTGTCGATTGCCGCCATCGCGCTGGCCCTGGGCCTGGTCGCGGTGACCGTGCAACACCAGACACTGGAGCTGGCCCGCCAGGAACGAGAGCTGGTCGAGACCGCCTACCTGCACAGCAAGGAGACCGAGCTGCGGCACTACGTGCAGCTGGCGACCACGGCGCTGGCGCGCATCCAGTCCAGCGGCGAGGAGCCATCCGTGCAGCGGCGCCAGGCGCTGGATACGCTGGCGCGCATGCAGTTCGGCGAGGACGGTTACTTCTTTGTCTACGACGAACACGGCAACGTGCTGCTGGATGCGCGGCAGATGGGCCTGTCGGGCGTGGACCTGTGCGATCCCAACAGCCCGGGCGGCGCAGGGCCCGCCAGGATCATCCTGGATGCCGCGCGCAGCGGCGGCGGCCTGGTGCGCTACCAATGGCAAAAGCCGTCCTCGCTGCGTACCGAGGCCAAGCTCGCCTACGTGGCCACGGTCCCCGAATGGGGCTGGTCGCTGGGCACGGGCCTGTACCTGGACGATGTGGAGCAGGCGCTGCGCCAGATCGACGAAAGCGCCCAGGCCAATATCGCGGCCACGCGCTGGCGCATCTTCGGCATTGCGGCGCTGTGCATCGTGCTCATCGGCGTGGCGGGGCTGGCGTTCAATCTCAGCGACCACCGCGTGTCCAGCACCAAGCTGCAGCGCCTGGCCCAGCGCGTGGTGCATTCGCAGGAGGAAGAACGCACGCGCGTGGCGCGCGACCTGCATGACGGGGTGGTCCAGGTGCTGGTCTCGTCCAAGTTCCTGCTGGAGACGGCCCAGGCCCAGCTCAGGCGCCTGGCCGCACAGGACCCGGCCACGGCCCAGCGCATGGTGGACCAGGGACTGGAGCAGCTCAACCACGCGCTGGTGGAGATACGGCGCGTCTCCCACGGCCTGCGCCCCGCCCTGCTGGACGACCTGGGCCTGGCCCCGGCCCTGGCACTGATGAGCCAGCAGATGCAGGCCGAGGACGGCCTGCGCATGCAGTTCGGCTGCCGGGGCGAGACCCGCTTTCTGCCGCCCAGCCACGCCACGGCCCTGTTCCGCGTGGCCCAGGAGGCCGTGACGAATGCGCAAAACCATGCGCAGGCCACGCGCATCGACGTCAGCCTGCACTTTCAGCGCCGCCGCGTGGTGCTGCAGGTCAGCGACGACGGCCAGGGCTTCGACATGCGCCGCGTGCAGCGCGACCGCCAGGGCGGCATCGGCCTGCGCAACATGCGCGAGCGCATCGAGGGCCTGGGCGGCCATCTGAGCATCAGCTCGGGCGCCCGGGGCACCCGGCTGGTCGCCGTGCTCTACCGCAGCGGCGGCATGCCGCTGTCTCCCTCACCGGAATTCGAACTCCCACAGGCCGCTGCATGAACCCCATGATCCGCATCCTCCTGGTGGACGACCACCCTCTTGTGCGCGACGGCGTGTCCATGCGCCTGCAGGCCACCGACCATATCCGTGTCGTGGGCGAGGCCGCCAGCATGGACCAGGCCCTGCCGCTGGCGCGCGAGCTGTCGCCCGACCTGGTGGTGACCGACATCCGCATGCCGGGCGCCAGCGGCATCGACCTGGCCGCGCTGTTCCGCGATCAGTTCCCCCTGGTGCGCGTGCTGGTGCTGTCCATGCACGAGGACCCCGAATACGTGCGCCGCGCCGTGGCGCTGGGCGCGCGCGGCTATGTGCTCAAGGACGCGCCTGCGCAGCAGCTCATCGAGGCCATAGACCGGGTCTACGCGGGCGGCCTGTACTTCAGCCCCGGCCTGCAGCCCGTGGTCGAGGACGACGGCGCCGGTGCCGGCCCCCGGCGCGCCCTCACGCCGCGCGAGGCCAGCGTGCTGCAGTGGATCTCGGAGGGCCGCTCCAACAAGGAGATTGCGGCACTGATGGGCACCTCGGTGCGTACCGTGGAAACCCACCGGCTGCACCTGCGCCGCAAGCTGCGCATCGACGGCCATGCGGCCTTCATCAAGTACGCCGTGGACTATGCCGACCTGCTGGGCAGCACGCCCGTGCAGGCCGGTGCGGGATAGCCTGAAACGCCGCCCGCTCAGTGCGCGTGCGCCGCGCGGCTGACCACGGTGACCAGCACGATGCCCAGCATCAGCCAGCCCACCTGGGCCACGGTCTCGCGTGCGCTCAGGCGCTTTTGCAGCTGGGGAATCAGGTCGGCCAGCGCCACGTAGATGAAGCTGCTGGAGGCCACGGCCAGGAAGTACGGCAGCAGCTCCTGCAGCTGGCCGACCAGGAAATAGCCGCCAATGCCGCCCAGCGTGGTCACGGCCCCGGCCATGGACACCTTGATCAGGGCCACGCGCCGGTTGGAGCTGGACTGGCGCAGCACCACGATGTCACCCATGTGGTGTGGCACCTCGTGGGCCAGCACCGACACCGCCGCGATCAGCCCCAGGCGCATGTCGGCCATGAAGGCGGAGGCGATCAGCACGCCATCGCCGAAGCAGTGCACGCTGTCGCCGGTCAGCACCGCCCAGCCGCCGTGGCGGTGGCCATGATGGTGGCCATGGGAATGGTCATGGGCGTGGCCCTGGTGATCGTGATGCTCGTGGTGATCGTGCTCATGGGCCGGCGGCGCGCCGTGCTCATGCCCGTGGTGCCACAGCTCGGCCTTGGACAGCAGGAAAAAGAACACCAGGCCCACCAGCAGCGTGACGAACAGGTCGTGCGCGCCGGCCTCGCTCTCGAAGGCTTCGGGCAAGAGGTGCATGAAGGCCGTGGCCAGCAGCGCGCCCGCCGCCAGGCTCAACAGCCGCTGCGGCATCATGCCCGGCGAGCGGTTGCCTCCCAGCCCCATCAACAACGCGGCCACCCAGACGCTGCCAATACCGGCGGCCAGGGTGGCCAGAATGATTGCTACCAATGTCATAGCGATTTGTGCTTCAACCGTATGCCCTTGCAGGCGAAACCCGCGAATTCTCGCAGAAAGACCGGCCCCATCGCAGCCGTGGCCTGCGATCCCATGAAGGAAGCAGGCCACGGTGTCGGGCGCCCTCGGTTTCAGCCTACAGAAGCTGTCAAGCCCCCCCTGCGCGAATAAAGTTGAAAGCTAGTCAGCAATACCTTAAAAACTGGCGCGTCCTCACACCAGGGACACCGAGGAA
>NZ_BCTO01000010.1 GCF_001571325.1 Delftia tsuruhatensis NBRC 16741 | reverse complement strand
GGGGGAAGCGGCGCAGCCGCTCAGGGGGTCACCCCATGCTTATTGAACCAGGCCAGCATTTTTTGCCAACCGTCGCGCGCAGCCTGCTCGCGGTAGCTGGGCCGGTAGTCGGCATGGAAGGCGTGTGGCGCCTCCGGGTAGATCACAAACTCCGAGGCCTTGGCCGCTGCCGAGCCCTGCTTGAGCGCTTCGCGCATGCGCTCCACGGATTCCAGCGGAATGCCCGTGTCCTGCCCGCCATACAGGCCCAGCACCGGCGCCTTGAGGCTGGAGACCAGCTCCAGCGGATGGCGTGGCTGCAGCGCGGTCTTGGCGCCTTCCAGCCGGCCGTACCAGGCCACGCCGGCCTTGACCGGGCCATGGGCCGCATACAGCCAGGTGATGCGCCCGCCCCAGCAAAAGCCCGTGATGGCCACGCGCGCCGTATCGCCGCCCTGCGTGCCCGCCCATTGCACGGCGCCGTCCAGGTCGGCCATGACCTGTTCGTCGGGCACCTTGGAGACCAGCTCGCTCATGAGCTTGGCGATCTCGGTATAGGTCTTGGGGTCGCCCTGGCGCGCATACAGATCGGGGGCGATGGCCAGGTAGCCGGCACGCGCCAGGCGGCGGCAGGTGTCGGCAATGTATTCGTGCACGCCGAAGATCTCGGAGATCACCAGCACCACGGGCACATTCTTCTTGCCGGCGGGCGCGGCGCGGTAGGCCGGCACCTTGAAGCCGTTCACGGTGAAATGCACCTCGCCGGCCGTCAGGCCGTCGGCCGGCGTGGAGATGGCGGTCTGCGCCATCAGCGGCGTGGCCGCGGCGGCATAGCCCAGGCCCAGGGCCGTCTGCAATGCCAGGCGCCGCGTGGGCCCCTCTTCGCTGCTGCGCCCCGGAACCAGGGCCTTCAGGTCTTGCTGCTGATCGTCACGCATGCATCTCTCCTTGGTGGTGGTTGAGAACCGGCCAAGTCTACGATGCGCGCGTGAAGCTCAATGTGCCTTGTCCCAGTTGGGGCCGACGCCCACTTCGGCGAGCAAGGGAACCTTCAGTTCCGCCACGCCGGCCATCAGGCGCGGGATCTCGGTGCGCACCCAGTCCGACTCGCCTTCGGGCAGCTCGAACACCAGTTCGTCGTGCACCTGCATGATGACGCGGACCTCGGACTGCCTGGCATCGAGCTCGGCCTGCACCGCCACCATGGCCTTCTTGATCAGGTCGGCCGCCGTGCCCTGCATGGGCGCGTTGATGGCCTGCCGTTCGGCCGCCTTCTTGCGCGGGCCGCTGCCGCCGTTGATGTCCACCAGGTACAGGCGGCGGCCGAAGACGGTTTCCACGTAGCCGTGGTCGCGCGCGAATTCCACCGTCTCGTCCATGTAGCGCTTGACGCCCGGATAGCGCTGGAAATAGCGGTCGATGTAGGCGGCGGCAGCCTTGGTCTCTATGCCCAGGTTCTTGGCCAGGCCAAAGCTGCTCATGCCGTAGATCAGCCCGAAGTTGATGACCTTGGCATAACGGCGCTGCTCGCTGCTGACCTGCTCCAGCTCCACGTTGAAGACTTCCGATGCCGTGGCCCGGTGCACGTCGCGGCCTTCGTGGAAGGCGCGCAGCAGCGACTCGTCGCCCGACAGGTGGGCCATGATGCGCAGCTCGATCTGCGAGTAGTCGGCGCTGGCGATCACATGGCCGGGCGCGGCAATGAAGGCCTCGCGCACGCGCCGGCCTTCGGGCGTGCGGATGGGGATGTTCTGCAGGTTGGGGTCGTTGCTGGACAGGCGCCCCGTCACGGCCACGGCCTGGGCGTAGTGCGTGTGCACCCGGCCCGTGCGCGGCAGCGCCAGCTGGGCCAGCTTGTCGGTATAGGTGCCCTTGAGCTTGGACAGGCTGCGGTGTTCCAGCAGCTTGGCGGGCAGCGGATAGTCCTCGGCCAACTTCTCCAGCACCTCTTCGTCGGTGCTGCGTGCGCCGGTGGCCGTCTTCTTGACCACGGGCATGCCCAGCTTGTCGAAAAAGATTTCGCCCAGCTGCTTGGGGCTGGCCAGGTTGAAGGGCTGGCCCGCGATGTCGTAGGCCTCCTGCTCCAACTGCACGATGCGCTGGCCCAGATCGTTGCTCTGCCTGGCCAGCGTGGCGGCATCGATGAGCACGCCGTTGCGCTCTATGCGAAACAGGGCCTCGCTGGTGGCGATCTCCAGCTCGTAGATGCCGCGCAGGCCGTCGTGCGCCTGCAGCTGCGGCCACAGCACGCGGTGGACGTCCAGGGTCTGGTCCGCATCCTCGCAGGCGTAGGCGGCAGCCTTGTCCACGGGCACCTGGGCAAAGGGAATCTGGTGGGCGCCCTTGCCGCACAGGTCTTCGTAGCTGATGCCCGTGCGGTTGGTGTGGCGCAGCGCCAGGCTGGCCAGGCCATGCGGGCGGTGCACTTCCAGCACATAGCTTTGCAGCATGGTGTCGTGCACATAGCCGTGCACCTCGATGCCGGCATTGGCGAAGACATGGCGGTCGTACTTGACGTGCTGGCCCAGCTTGGGCCGGGCCGCATCCTCCAGCCAGGGCTTGAGGCGCTGCAGCACTTCGTCGGCCGGCAGTTGCTCGGGCGCGTCGGGGCCGGCATGGCGCAGGGGGATGTAGGCAGCGGCGCCGGGCTCCACGCTCAGCGAGATGCCGACGATCTCGGCACGCATCTCGTCCAGCGAGGTGGTTTCGGTATCCAGGGCCGTGAGTTCGGCGGCGTTGATCTTGGCCAGCCACTGGTCGAACGCTTCCCAGGTCAGCACCACGTCGTAGTCCAGCGCACGCTGCTGGGCGGTCTCGGCCTCGGCGGTGGCGTCGTCGGATTCGGCCTGCTCCTGGGCAAACATGTCGCCCGTGGACTGGTCGGCACGCGGCTTGGCCGCTGGCTTGCGGCCGGCCTTGACGGCTTGCAGCGCATCGGGCTCGGGCGCGGCACCGCCGAGCATGCGTGCCAGCCCCTTGAAGCCGTAGCGCTCATAGAACTCGCGCAGCGGCGCGGTATCGGGCTCGCGCGGCGCCAGCGCGTCGAGCACGGGCAGGGTGGGCACTTCGGCGCTCAGGTCGCAGTCGGTCTTCATGGTGACCAGCTGGCGGCTCAGTGCCAGCTGGCCCGAGGCGATGGCATCGCGCAGGTTCTGGCCAGCCACGCCCTTGATGCCGTCGGCCGCAGCGATCAGGCCGTCGAGCGAGCCGTGCTCGGCCAGCCACTTGACGGCCGTCTTGGGGCCGACCTTGGCAACGCCGGGCACGTTGTCCACGGCATCGCCGACCAGCGCCTGGTAGTCGATCATCTGCGCAGGCGGCACGCCGAACTCGGCCGTCACGCCGGCCACGTCGCGGCGCTTGCCGCTCATGGTGTCCATCACCATGATGTGGGGATCCACCAGCTGGGACAGGTCCTTGTCTCCACTGGAGATGACCACGTTCACGCCCTGGGCGGCGGCCGTCTTGGCCAGGGTGCCGATCACGTCGTCGGCCTCCACGCCCTGGATGGCCAGCACGGGCCAGCCCATCAGGCGGACCACTTCGTGGATGGGCTCGATCTGCGAGCGCAGATCGTCGGGCATGGGCGAGCGGTGCGCCTTGTATTCGGGATAGAGCGCATCGCGGAAGGTGGGGCCGCTGGCGTCGAACACGCAGACCGCGTAGTCGGCCGCCACTTCCTTGCGGATCGCCTGGAGCATGTTGATCATGCCGCGGATGGCGCCCGTGGCGGGGCTTTCCGGGTTGCCGGGCTCGGCGCGCAGATCCGGCATGGCGTGGTAGGCGCGGTAGAGGTAGCTGGAGCCGTCGATCAGCACCAGGGTCTTGGAATTGCTCATGCGCCGATTGTGCACGCGCCGGCAGGGGGACAGGGCGGGACAGGGCCCGCCGCAAGACCTACAATGGAGCCCATGCGCGCCGCTCCACTTCTCATCCTCCTGAGCCTGGCCGCCAGCCCCGTGCTGGCCCAGAACCCCACGCCTGCCCCGGCTGCCTCCACCGCCCCCGCGGCGGCGACCGCCGGGCAGACCGCGCCGGACACGGCCAGGCCCGAGGCCCGCGACCGAAGCAACCAGCGCGTGGAACGCATCCATGTGGAAGACGAAGGCAGCCGCGTTGACGAACTGCGCGTGGGCGGCCAGACCCGAAGCATCACCGTGCAGCCCAAGGTCGGCGACATGCCCTCCTATGAGGTGCAGTCCAACGACGGCGCCCGCTCCTCCCGCAACCGCGGCGATGGCGACGGCACCAACGGCACGCGCGTCTGGAACCTCAAGAAGTTCTGATCCTCACCGGACTGTCCGGGCCCCGGGCCCGGCGGCATCCCAGGGGGCAGCACCTGACGGCGCTGCCCTCTTTCCATATCTGACGACAACGATTTCCGCCGAGCCGCGCTGGCCGGCAATGCAAACATGGCCGTTTTCACCGAAGTCTCCGACAAAGATGCGCGCGAGCTGCTGCGCCGCATGTCCCTGGGTTCCTTCAAGGAGCTGCGCGGCATCCAGGGCGGCATAGAGAACACCAACTACTTTCTCACCACCGAGCAGGGCGAGTGGGTGCTGACGCTGTTCGAGCGCCTGACGGCCGAGCAACTGCCCTTCTACCTGTACCTGATGAAGCATCTGGCGCAGGCCGGCATTCCCGTGCCCGACCCTCAGGCCGAGACGCGCAGCGGCGACATCCTGCTGCGCGTGTGCGGCAAGCCCGCCTCCATCGTCAACCGCCTTCCCGGCAGGAGCGAGCTGACCCCCCAGCCCGCACACTGCGCCGCCGTGGGCGAGATGCTGGCGCGCATGCACCTGGCCGGCCGAGACTACGATCGCCAGCAGCCCAATCTGCGCGGCCTGCCCTGGTGGAACGAGACCGTGCCCACGGTGATCCCGCACATCGACGCACCCACCGCCGACCTGCTGCGCTCCGAACTGGCCTTCCAGAACCATGTGGCCGCCTCGCCCGCCTATGCGGCCCTGCCGCGCGGCCCCGTGCATGCCGACCTGTTCCGCGACAACGTGATGTTCGAGGGCGAGCGCCTGACCGGCTTCTTCGATTTCTACTTCGCAGGCGTGGACAGCTGGCTGTTCGACTTGGCGGTGTGCCTCAACGACTGGTGCATCGAACACGCCACAGGCGCCCATGACGCGGCCAAGGCCAAGGCCATGATCGATGCCTACCAGTCCGTGCGCCCCCTGACCGCCGCCGAGCGAGAACTGTTCAACCCCATGCTGCGCGCGGGCGCGCTGCGCTTTTGGATCTCCCGCCTGTGGGATTTCCACCTGCCGCGCGAGGCCTCCATGCTCGTTCCCCACGATCCCACGCATTTCGAGCGCGTGCTGCGCCAGCGCCTGGCCCGCCCCGTGGCGCTGGACTGACGTCCCAGGCCGGCCACGACGCGGCTGCCGGAGGGCTTTGCGGTCCACGGGCCGCGCTTCCTCGGGTACAGTCCCCGTTCGGGCGCCAGCGGCGCGGCCCATGCCAGAGGCCATGCCCCATCCAGGCGCCCCGACTTCCTCACCCCATGAAACTTCTCATCGTTCCCGCCCGTACCGGCCTGCAATGGGTGCAGCAGGGCATCCGCACCTTCCGCCAGCAGCCGCTGGCGCTGGCGGCACTGTTCTTTCTGTCGATGGCGGCCATGTCGCTGGTCACGGTGCTGCCGCTGATCGGCCCCGTGATCGCGCTGGGCCTGCTGCCGGCCACATCGCTGGCCATGATGGTGGCGGCGGCCGAAGCCTCGCACGGGCGCGCGCCCACGCCGGCCCTGCTGCTGGTGGCCTTTCGCACCGGGCGCCAGCGCCTGAATTCCATGCTCACGCTGGGCGCCATGTATGCGGCAGGCTTCTTGCTGATCATGGGCCTGTCCATGCTGGTGGACGATGGCCAGTTCGCCAATGTCTACCTGGGCGGCGAGCCGCTGACGCGCGAGATCGCCGAATCGCCCGACTTCCAGGCCGCCATGTGGCTGAGCATGGGCCTGTACCTGCCGCTTTCGCTGCTGTTCTGGCATGCGCCGGGCCTGGTGCACTGGCACAACGTGCCGCCGGTCAAGGCCGTGTTCTTCAGCCTGGTGGCGTGCGTGCGCAACATCGGCGCACTGGTGGTCTTCGGCCTGAGCTGGATGGGCGTGTTCATCGTGGCCGGCATCGTGATGGCACTGATCTCGGCCGTGCTGGCCCAGGTGCTGGGCGGCATTGCCAACGGCCTGATGATTGCCACGGCCATGCTGCTGGCCGCCATGTTCTTCACCTCCATCGTCTTCACCTTCCGTGACTGCTTTGCGGCGCCCGATGAAAGCGATGGCAGCGACGCCATCGGCACCGAACCGCCGCAGCCGCCCGGACTGTCCGGCTGACGCCTGCACGGCACCAGATCACCAGGCCCCTTTCGAGGGGCTTTTTCTTTGCCGTTTCTCTGTCGTGCCAGCGGCCACCTGGGCGTCCACATGACGCAGTCACTGTTGTGTCATACGGATGCCATCGCTTTGTCACAGTGCCTGCCTAGCATGCCGTGCGGATGCATAGCCAGCGAGTGCGCAGCGGCATCCCGGCCCATCCCGCCCCCGATGGGCTGATGCAGACAACCCCACAACGGAAGCCCCATGTCCCAATCCACGATGCTCTCCCGCCGCAAGGCGCTGCAATTCCTGACCGGCGCCCCCCTGCTGCCGCTCGGCTCCGCCGTGTCCGCCGCCGGCCTGCTGACCGCCTGCGGCGGTGGCGATGACGGTCCCGCGAAGAACTATGTGGCGGCCAGCTTCACCTCCATGGCCGCGCCCACGCTGGCCAACCCCCAGGCCATGGCCCGGATGACCGTGGCCTCGCAGCTCAAGGTGCAGTACAGCGACAACAGCGAGCAGAGCTTCGACCTGGGCTACCAGCCCTTCTTCGTGACCGGCGACGAAGTGCCGGACGGCAAGGGCGGCAAGATCCTGGCCGGCGGCTACTACGACATCAACAACAACAAGATCATCGACCGCACCGTGGCCGGCAGCGAGCGCCACTTCTTCTCCGATGCGCCCGACGGCACCTCGCTGCTGACCGTGCCCAATGCCAAGGTGGATGGCGTCAAGGGCAAGCCCGTGTTCGCCGTGGTGCAGTTCGAATACACGACCTGGGCGCAGGATGGCAAGACCGACATGTACGGCAAGCTGCCCTCGCCCATCGCCGTGCTGACGCTGGACCAGGACCAGACCACGGGCAAGCTCAGCCTGGTCAAGTACCACAACGTGGACACCTCCAAGGTGCACGGCCTGTGGATCACCTGCGGCGCCAGCCTGTCGCCCTGGGGCACCCATCTGTCCAGCGAAGAGTACGAGCCCGACGCCTTCGCCACCGGCAATGCGCAGTTGCAGGCCTTCAGCCAGAACCTGTATGGCGACCAGACCAAGGCCAACCCCTACCACTACGGCCACATGCCCGAAGTGACGGTCAACGTGGACGGCACGGCCAGCATCAAGAAGCATTTCTGCATGGGCCGCATCTCGCACGAGCTGGTCCAGGTCATGCCCGACCAGCGCACGGCGCTGATGGGCGACGACGCCACCAACAGCGGCTACTTCGTCTTCGTGGCCGACAAGGAAAAGGACCTGTCCTCGGGTTCGCTGTACGTGGCCAAGGTGGGTGCGGGCTTTTCCATCGACCCCGCATCGGGCAGCGCCGCCGCGCTGACCTGGATCAAGCTGGGCTCGGCCACCAGCGCCGAGATCGAGCAGTTGGCCAACACGCTCAAGCCCACGGACATCATGACCGTGGCCAAGACCGATCCGGGCGACGCCAGCTACACCAAGATCACCGCCAACGGCAAGGTGGAGTGGATCAAGATCAACCCCGGCATGGAAAAGGCCGCCGCCTTCCTGGAAACCCACCGCTACGCCGCCTTCAAGGGCGCAAGCATGGGCTTCACCAAGATGGAAGGCACGACCGTCAACGCCAAGGACAAGGTGGCCTACTCGGCCCTGCAGAACTGCGAAAAGTCCATGGTGGCCGGCGATGCGCTGAACGTGGCAGGCAATGGCGTGTCCATCCCCAAGCAGCTCAAGGCCGGCGCCGTGATGGCACTGAACCTGCGCGGTGGCCAGAAGGACACGGCCGGCGCCGCCATCAACAGCGAGTGGATGCCCGTGGACACCAAGGCCCTGCTGGCCGGCGAGGACATCAGCGCCGACGCGCTGGGCAACACCGGCAACCCGAACAAGATCTGCAACCCCGACAACCTCAAGTTCTCGGAGAAGATGCGCACCCTGTTCATCGGCGAGGACAGCGGCCAGCACGTCAACAACTTCCTGTGGGCCTACAACATCGACACCAAGCAGCTGTCGCGCCTGATGTCGATTCCCGCAGGCGGCGAATCCACGGGCCTGCACGCCGTGGACGAGATCAACGGCTGGACCTACATCATGAGCAACTTCCAGCACGCCGGTGACTGGGGCAGCATCCACAACGTGGTCAAGTCCACGCTGGACCCGCTGATCAGCACCAACTATCGCGGCAAGTTCGGCGCCGCCGTCGGCTACCTGACCGGCACCGCTTCCCAGCCCAAGCTGTCGGCCTGACCGCCGCCACAACGCCCCGCCGCCCTGCGGCGCGTGGCGCCACAACAAGAAGGCCATGGATTTCCATGGCCTTTTTGCATGCCTGCGCCGCAACTGCATGGATGTCATGAACCCGACTCCTGGCGTGCAAAACAAGAGTCATTCTCACCTGGTCGCTATAATTTCTGATGCATTGCGGCGTCGCTAGCCCGCCATCGCACCATCTTCAGCCCCGCCGGATCACGCCCCTCAAGGCCCGGCAGGCGCACGCAGAGCCACACCACAGGAGAGACTCCATGACCCCAGCTTCCCGCATCCTTCGCAGCACGGCCTCCGCATGGCTGGCGGCCGCTGCCACCCTGGCGGTGCCGGCCGCGCATGCCGACTATCTCTGGCTGCAGCAGGACGCAGGACAGGCCCGGGCCTATGCCGGAGAACTGCGCAAGCCGCTGCAACAGCTGCCGGCCCTGGAGGACGCCAAGCAGGTCCTGCCCGACGGCAAGAGCCTTCCCCTGAAGGCCGAGGCCAATCATTTCACCGCGGACGCAGGCCAGGGCGATGTGCGCATCGCCGCCACGCGCCCCGGCGCCAATGGCGTGCTGACCTATTACCAGGCCCGTTTCGGCCGCAACGACACCAAGGCCGTGAACGACCTGGAGCTGGTGCCCACCACGGCGGGCGGCGATACGTTCCAGCTGGTGTTCAAGGGCCGCAAGGTCGCGGCCAGCCAGGTCAATGTGCAGACCAGCGAGGGCTGGTACCGCACGCTCACGCCATCGCAGGACGGCACGGTGAGCTTCAAGCCCTACTTCCCGGGCCTGTACGTGCTGGAGGTGACGGCGCGCGTGGACAACGGCTCGGTCACGCTGGACGGAAAGAAGTACACCGACGTGCGCCACACCACCACGCTGAGCTTCGAAGTCAAGCCCTGACCGCCGGACACGACGGCCCGGCCCTCACTCCACGACCGTGAGCTTGGCAATGGACAGCGCCAGCCACTTCGTGCCGTGGCGCCCAAAGCTGACCTGGGCACGCGCGTCGTCGCCCGTGCCTTCCAGGGCCAGCACCTTGCCTTCGCCGAACTTGTTGTGGAACACGTTCAGGCCCACGCGCAGGCCGTGGCCCGGGTCGGCCTTTTGCGGCGGCACGGGCGGGCTGGCGAAGACCTCGCTGCGCCAGCCTTCGGCCTTGCTGCCGAAGCCGCCGCGATCGCGTGAGCCATAGCCGCCACCACCGCCGCCACCGGGGCGGGGCGCGTAGCTGCCAAAGCCGCCCTGCTTGGGGGTGATCCACTTGAGCGCCTCTTCAGGCAGCTCGTCGAAGAAGCGGCTCTTGACGTTGTAGCGCGTCTGCCCGTGCAGCATGCGCGTCTGCGAATGGCTCAGGTACAGGCGCTTGCGCGCGCGGGTGATGGCCACATAGGCCAGGCGGCGTTCTTCCTCCAGGCCGCCCCGGTCCATCATGGCGTTCTCGTGCGGGAACAGGCCCTCCTCCACGCCGCCGATGAAGACGGCGTCGAACTCCAGGCCCTTGGAGGCATGCACGGTCATCAGCTGCACGGCGTCCTGGCCTGCCTGGGCCTGGTTGTCGCCAGCCTCCAGCGCCGCGTGCGTCAGGAAGGCGGCCAGCGGCGACAGGGTCTCGCCGGTATCGGCATCGACCATGCCGGCCACGGTGCCGGCCGGCGGCGTGAGCGGCGTGTCCAGCAACGGCAGCGCAGGGTCCAGGCCCTGGCTGGCGGGGCTTTGCGTCAGCGCCCTGGCGCCGTCGTGCTCGTCCAGCGGCAGGGCCACGGCATCGCGGCCAAAGCCTTCCTGGGTGACAAAGCTCTCGGCCGCGTTCACGAGTTCCTGCAGGTTCTCGATGCGGTCGGCGCCTTCCTTTTCGTTGCGGTAGTGCTCGAGCAGGCCGCTTTCTTCCTCGATGGCCTCGATGATCTCGCGCAGCGTGCGGCCCTGGGTCTGCTCGCGCAGCACGTCGATCTTGGCGACAAAGCCTGCGAGCTTGGCGCCCGGCGCGCCCGGCACCGCCGAGACGGCATCGTGCAGCGAGCAGCCCGCGCTGCGCGCCGCGTCCTGCAGCGTCTCCACGCTGCGCGCGCCGATGCCGCGCGGTGGGAAGTTCACCACGCGCAAAAAGCTGGTGTCGTCGTGCGGGTTCTCCAGCAGGCGCAGGTAGGCCAGCGCATGCTTGATTTCGGCGCGCTCGAAAAAGCGCAGCCCGCCGTACACGCGGTAGGGAATGGCGGCATTGAACAGCTGCGATTCGATCACCCGGCTTTGCGCATTGCTGCGGTAGAGCACGGCGATTTCCTGGCGCTGCCAGCCGTCCTTTTTCACAAGCTGCTGGATTTCCTCGACCATCCACTGCGCCTCGGCCATGTCGGTGGGCGCCTCGTAGATGCGCACGGGCTCGCCCGGGCCCTGGGTGGTGCGCAGGTTCTTGCCCAGGCGCTGGCTGTTGTGGCTGATGAGCGCGTTGGCGCAGTCCAGGATGTTGCTGTAGGAGCGGTAGTTCTGCTCCAGCTTGATCTGCTGGCGCACATCGAACTCGCGCACAAAGTCCTGCATGTTGCCCACGCGCGCACCGCGAAAGGCGTAGATGCTCTGGTCGTCGTCGCCCACGGCGATCACGCTGCCCAGGGCATGCAGGCGGCCATCCACCACGTCGCCCGCCAATTGCTTGAGCCACTGGTATTGCAGCTTGTTCGTGTCCTGGAACTCGTCGACCATGATGTGGCGAAAGCGCCGCTGGTAGTGGGCGCGCAGCGCGGCGTCGTCGCGCAGCAGCTCGAAGGAGCGCAGCATCAGCTCGCCGAAATCGACCACGCCTTCGCGCTGGCACTGCTCCTCGTAGAGCTGGTAGATCTCGACCTTCTTGCGCGTGTCCGGGTCATTGGCCACCACGTCGCCGGGGCGCATGCCCTCTTCCTTGCAGCCGGCAATGAAGTACTGCAGCTGCTTGGGCGGGAAGCGCTCGTCGTCCACGTTGAACTGCTTGCACAGGCGCTTGACGGCCGACAGCTGGTCCTGCGTGTCCAGGATCTGGAAGGTGGACGACAGCCCTGCCGCCTGGTGGTGGGCACGCAGCAGCCGGTTGCACAGGCCGTGGAAGGTGCCTATCCACATGCCGCGCACGTTGTAGGGCAGCATGGTCGACAGGCGCGCCAGCATTTCCTTGGCCGCCTTGTTGGTGAAGGTCACGGCCAGGATGGAGCCCGGCGTGGCCTGGCCCGTCTGCAGCAGCCAGGCGATGCGCGTGGTCAGCACCCGCGTCTTGCCCGAGCCGGCGCCGGCCAGGATCAGCGCATGGCCGGCCGGCAGCGTGACGGCAGCGAGCTGCTCCTCGTTGAGGTTGGCCAGCAAAGGGGAGTTGGAGGCGGGTGCGGCACCGGAGGCGCCGTCGAGCAGATCGATCGGGAACATCCCGGCATTGTAGGAAGCGCCCCGGCCTGCGGGGAAAGCCATGCTGCATTTCCCGCATTCGACACATGCAGCGCATCTTCCCGGTCCATAACGCCATTGCTATAACCGCTATATCGACAGGGCGCCCGGGCCCGCCGCCGGCAACGTATAGAATCAATCACCGGGCCCAAGTTTCTTGCGGTCCGGTTTTTTGTGCCCGGGCCACAGCCGCCCTGGCGACGCGGCCCGCCCGCGCCGCCCGCAAGACCGGCCTCCAAGCCAAGCGCCCCATCGCGGAGGGATGTTCCTGCCGCGACCTTTCATGGAGCTTGGAATCAAATGGAAATCTTCGACTACGACAACATCCTGCTGCTGCCGCGCAAGTGCCGCGTGGAAAGCCGCTCGGAGTGTGATGCCAGCGTGGAGCTGGGCGGTCGGTCCTTCCGCATCCCGGCCGTGCCGGCCAACATGAAGACGGTGGTGGATGAAAGCATCTGCACCTGGCTGGCCCGCAACGGCTACTTCTACGTGATGCACCGCTTTGACCTGGACAACGTGCAGTTCGTGCGCGAGATGCAGGGCAAGGGCTGCTTCGCCTCCATCTCGCTGGGCGTCAAGAAGCCCGACTACGACACCGTGGACCGCTTCGTCGCCGAAGGCCTGTGCCCCGAATACATCACCATCGACATCGCCCACGGCCATGCCGACAGCGTGAAGAACATGATCGGCTACCTCAAGGAAAAGCTGCCCAAGTCCTTCGTGATCGCCGGCAACGTGGGCACGCCCGAAGCCGTGATCGACCTGGAGAACTGGGGCGCCGACGCGACCAAGGTCGGCATCGGCCCCGGCAAGGTCTGCATCACCAAGCTCAAGACGGGCTTCGGCACGGGCGGCTGGCAGCTGTCGGCGCTCAAGTGGTGTGCGCGCGTGGCCACCAAGCCCATCATTGCCGACGGCGGCATCCGCAGCCACGGCGACATCGCCAAGAGCGTGCGCTTTGGCGCCACCATGGTGATGATCGGCTCGCTGTTCGCGGGCCATGAGGAATCGCCGGGCCAGACGGTCGAGGAAAACGGCCAGCGCTTCAAGGAGTACTACGGCTCGGCCTCGGACTTCAACAAGGGCGAGTACAAGCACGTCGAAGGCAAGCGCATCCTCGAGCCCGTCAAGGGACTTCTGGCCGACACCCTGATCGAGATGGAGCAGGATGTGCAAAGTTCCATCAGCTACTCGGGCGGCAAGAAGCTGATGGACATCCGCAAGGTCAACTACGTGATCCTGGGCGGTGACAACGCAGGCGAACATCTGCTGATGTAAGCGCAGACACCAAGGCAAGGCGGCTTCGGCCGCCTTTTTTTGTGCCTACGTTCCCGACGTCACGCAGGCCGCGCATGCCCAGATCGCGCCATGAACCAAAAAATTGGCGTGTCTTCCTGCAAGCATGCCAAAAATGCCGCATAATTGCGGTCTCGTTTGCAGCGCAGACTTGTTTTTGGGGCTCTTAGCTCAGCTGGTAGAGCAGCGGACTCTTAATCCGTTGGTCGAGTGTTCGAATCACTCAGGGCCCACCAAAAATTCCTTTTCAGCCTGGATTCATCCAGGCTGATTCCTTCGGAATACCCGAGGGGGCTCTTAGCTCAGCTGGTAGAGCAGCGGACTCTTAATCCGTTGGTCGAGTGTTCGAATCACTCAGGGCCCACCAAGAATTCCTTTGCCTGATCTCTTCAGGCAGCCACGCAGAAATACGTGGGGCTCTTAGCTCAGCTGGTAGAGCAGCGGACTCTTAATCCGTTGGTCGAGTGTTCGAATCACTCAGGGCCCACCACCAACACCCCGAAAAAGGCACTCAGCGCACCGGCGCTCAGTGCCTTTTCTTGTTGTACTCCATCAGCACCGACATATTGCTGCTGCCGGCCTTGGCTACCCACTCGCGACCAAAGCGCTCGCCCACCAAATCCAGCATGTGGCGCAGATCCGCCGAAGGCGCGGCCACGGACACCTTGTTATCGGCAAGGATCTTCTTGCCCAGCTCATCGGCCTGCTGGGCCAGCGCCCAGCCCTCTTTTTCAGCCGACTCGGCAGCGCGGCCGATGGCCTGGCGCTCGGGCTCGGTGAAGCCCCTCCAGGCAAGTTCGCTGACGCAAAGCATGTTCTTGGGAATCCAGGCCTTGATATCCAGAAACACCTTCATGGCCTTCCAGGCCTGGATGTCGGCGCCCGTGGCGCTGGAGGTAATCATGGCATCGATGCCACCTTGCTCCACAACGGCACCCAGATCGCCTGCGGCAATCACCACCGGCTGCGCCCCCCAGAGCTCGGCCAACCGCTTGGTCGCATCGCTTTGCACACGCAGCCTGAGGCCCTTGAGATCCGCGATGCTGTGGACCGGGCGCCGGCTCAGGAGACCCTGCGCCGGCCAGGGCACGGCAAACAGCAGGCGCGCGCCCTGCTGGGCCAGCAAGAACTCCTGCAGCACGGGGCGGGTCAACTGCCACAGGCGCGCGGCCTCGTCAAAGCCACGCACCATGAAAGGCAGCGAGTCCATGGCCAGCAGCGGGTGGATATCCGCACAGGACGACATGAGCACTTCGCCGAACTGGAGGTCATTGCGCTTGAGCGCAGGCAGCACCTGCGCCATGGGCTTGAGCGCCGAGCCGGACACCACCTCGATCTCCAGCGACTGCCGGGTGTCGGCACCCACGCGTGCCGCGAAATTGCGCAGGTTCTGCGTGTGGAAGATGCCATCGCCATAGGCCGCCGACAGCTGCAGCCGGTGGCCCTTGGACCAGGCAGCGCCGGCGGTCAGTTGCAACGCGGCCGGAGCCAGGCCTGATATCAACGTGCGGCGAGAAACAGTCATGAAAGATCCTTGGCGAAAGCGCCCAGAACCATGCCATCCACCCGACGGCGGACCTGTGCATGCGGGCGGAAAAGATAAATTCTATCGATATTTATATCATTTAGATACAAACTATCGATCCATTCCATCGCCCAGGTCATTCGCCAAGCCATCCGTCACACCGGATTCCAGCCAAGCCGCTACAGTGTCACCCTGCCGCAGACGCATGAGTGTGCGGCCCTCTTCTGCGCCTGTGGCCCGCCTGCAGCGCACAACCGCCTCGCCTGCATGCCACAAAATGTTTCCCCGCTCTGGCAGGGCCCGCGCTGGGCCCTGGCCGTCCTGCTTGCCATCCTGGGCATGCTGGGGCCGTTCTCGATCGATACCTACATCCCGGCCTTCTCGGGCATCGCCCAGGCCTTGAACGCCACGCCGCTGCAGATGCAGCAGACGCTGTCGGCCTATCTGTTCGGCTTTGCCTTCATGAACCTTTTCCATGGCGCCATGGCCGACAGCTTTGGCCGCCGCCCCGTGGTGCTATGGGGACTGGCCGTGTTCACGCTGGCCTCGGCAGGCTGCGCGCTGTCGCAGAACATCACGCAGCTGGTGCTGTTCCGGGCGCTGCAGGGACTGTCCACGGGCGCCGGCATCGTGGTGTCGCGCGCCGTGGTGCGCGACCTGTTTCCGCCTGCCCAGGCCCAGCGCGTGATGGCCCAGATCACCATCTTCTTCGGCATTGCCCCGGCGCTGGCGCCGGTGCTGGGCGGCTGGCTGTTCGTGCACCTGGGCTGGGCGGCCGTATTCTGGTTCCTGACGCTGGTGGGCGTGCTGCTGTGGAGCATCAACTGGCGCTTTCTGCCCGAGTCTCTGCCGCAGGCGCAGCGCCAGCCCTTCCGGTTCAAGCCACTGATGCAGGGCTACAAGGCGCTGTGCAGCGATCCGCGCTTTGTGCTGCTGGCCTTTGCCAGCGGCGTGCCCTTCAACGGCATGTTTTTGTACGTGCTGTCGGCCCCCGCCTTCCTGGGCGACCTGCTGCACCTGCAGCCGCAGCAGTTCTTCTGGTTCTTCGTGATTTCGATCTCGGGCATCATGGGCGGCGCCTGGGTGAGCGGCCGGCTGGCCGGGCGCATTCCACCCAAGCACCAGATCCGCCACGGCTTCGTGATCATGTTCGTGGTGTCCATCGTCAACCTGGTTGCCAACCTGATCTGGCCTGCCCATGTGAGCTGGGCGTTGATTCCCGTGGGTGTGTTCGCCTTCGGCTGGGCCATGATGGTGCCCGTCGTGACCTTGCTGGTGCTGGACATCCATCCCGAGCGGCGCGGCCTGGCCTCATCGCTGCAGGCCGTGGTGGGCTCCACGGCCAATGGCATCGTGGCCGGCGTGCTGGCGCCTCTGGTGATGCATTCGACGGTGCTGCTGGCCCTGGGCTCGATCAGCATGATGCTGATCGGGCTGGCGTCGTGGATCTACCTGCATCACCGCTGGCCCGAAATCGGGCGGCATGCCTCGGAGGCCTGAAGGCCACTGCTCCCGGGATCCCGGGCGTCTATGCCCGGCCCGCGCGGCGGTCCAGCATTTTTTCCTTGTAGTAGCGCGCCTTTTCGGCATACATGGCCTGGTCCGCGCGTGACACGGTGGCCTCCAGCTGGCTGCCCTCGTTGCAACAGGCCACGCCCATGGACAGGCTGACCAGCTGACCCGGATAGAACTGGTTGTTGAGCTCCAGCAGGGACAGGATGCGCTCCTTGACGGCTTCGGCGCCGCGCTCGTCCGAGGCTGGCAGCAGCACCATGAATTCGTCGCCGCCCACGCGTGCCGCACAAGCGGGCGCATCCACGGCCTTGGTCAGCACTTCGCCCACGCGGCGAAGCATGTCGTCGCCTGCGGCATGGCCATGCTCGTCATTGGCCTCCTTGAGACCATTCATGTCGATGGCGATCACGGCCAGCGGCCACGGCCCCTTGCGCGCCAGGCGGTTCAATTCCTCGATATAGAAGGCGCGGTTGCGCAGTTGGGTGAGCACGTCGTGCTTGCCCAGGTATTCCAGATAGGCCTCGGCCTTCTTGCGTGCCGTGATATCCACCAGGGACAGCAGCACCAGCCCCCAGTCGTCCGCATGGCCGTCCAGCACGGCCAGCTGCATGTGGATGTGCAGCGTGTCGCCCGACAGCGCGTAGTTCACCACTTCGCGGTGCTGCACGAGCTTGCCGTTCCACAGGTCCTGGAGTTGATCGGCAAAGGAGTCGATCATTTCATCGCGGAAGATGCGGCCCAGCCGGCTCAGCAGCTGCAGCTTGTCGGTGGCACCGAACATGCGCAGCGTCTGGCGGTTCACGTCGATGACGCGAATCTCCTGCATGCAGCGCGAGATGAATTCCGGATGCACCTTGAGGAAGGTGGCGAAATCGCTGATGCCCTGGGCGCGCACATCGTCGAGCAGGCGCTTGATGGAGCTGAAGTCCTCGACCCACAGCGACACGGGCGAGTACTCGAACAGGTCGCGCGAGTATTGCTCGCTGCGGTGCAGCTGCCGCGTGCTGCGCATCTCGGCCGTCACGTCTTCCAGCGACACCAGCACGCAGTCCCAAAGCTCCTCATGGCCGGGCAGGATGCGGCCACGGATCTGCACGTCCAGCCGGCGCCCGTCCAGCGTGTAGTTGGCGGTGCGGTTGGCAAAAGTCGGCGAGCCCTTCCAAAGCTCCTGCAGCTCGCAGGCCAGGCCAGCATGCATGTCGTCACGGAACACCTGGCCCAGGCTGTCGAGAAAGGTCTGCTGGTCCGCGGCGCCGAACAGGTCCAGCGTGCGCTGGTTGACGCGAACCACCCTGAGCGCGGCACTGCACTGCTGCAGTGCCTGCGGATGGGCAGAAAAATGCGCCTGCAGATCGGTCACGCCCTGTGCTCGCCACTGGTCGAGCAGGCGCTTGAGCGCGCTGTAGTCCTCCAGCCATAGCGAGACGGGGGCCAGTTCGAACATGTGCTCAAAATCCACACTGGACGCGATCAAAGACTCCACAGGGCACCTCCGCGCCGCGATTATGGCAGTCGCAGAGCCCGCCAGACAGCAGGTTCTGCGCCACGAACACAGGCAGCGCCAGGCAGGCAGGCGGATTGCCCAAAAAAAACCGGCCCCGAAGGGCCGGTCTGCATGCAAAGCCGGAATCGATCAGCGCACGGCGCGCTTGCGATCGCCGCCCTGGGGCGAGTAAGGCTTGGGAGCGCTCTTGCCAAAGGCCGGACGGCGCTCACCACCGCCGAAGCCGCCGCGGGATTCACCGCCGAAGCCACGCGATTCACCGGATGCACCACGGAAGCCGCCATCGCGGTGGCCGCCATCGCGGTGGCCGCCATCGCGGGGAGCACCCTCACGACGGTCGCCGCCGCGCGCAGCGCCACGGTCGCCGCCGAAGCCACGGCCTTCGCCGCCACGGCCAAAGCCGCCTTCACGCGGAGCCTGGCTGTAGCCGCCTTCACGCTGGCCCTGGCCAAAGCCGCCTTCGCGCTGACCCTGGCCGAAGCCGCCTTCACGCTGGCCGCCACCGAAGCTGCCGAAGCCGGCCTTGCGGCCATAGCCTTCCGAATCACGGCGGGGGCCGAAGCCACGGTCGCCACCGCGATCACCAAAGCTGCGCTCGCGGTCACCACCGCCGAAGCCGCGGTCGCCACCGAAACCACCACGACCACCGCCGGCGGAGCCTCGGCGATCACCACCACGGCCTTCAAAGCCGCCGCCACGACGGCCGCCACGGCCTTCGTTGCCGCTGGGTGCGCGCTGTGCAGGCTCGAGACCAGGAATCACCTCGGCCTTGAATTGCTGACGGCTGTAGCCTTCGATATCGAAAATGCGGCGGCGGTCACGGAATTCCGCGAACGTCACGGCCACGCCTTCGCGACCGGCACGACCCGTGCGGCCGATGCGGTGGGTGTAGTCCTCGGCCTTCATGGGCAGGCCGTAGTTGAAGACGTGGGTGATGGAGGGCACGTCAATGCCGCGTGCCGCCACATCGGTCGCCACCAGCACCTGCACCTGGCCGCTGCGCAGCGCCATCAGGCGGCGGTTGCGCAGGCCCTGGCTCAGGGCGCCGTGCAGCGCCACGGCCGAGAAGCCGTCCTGCTGCAGGTCGTTGGCCAGGCCGTCGCACTCGACCTGGGTCGATGCGAAGACGATGGCCTGGTTGATGGTGGTGTCGCGCAGCCAGTGGTCCAGCAGCTTGCGCTTGTGCTGGGAGTTGTCGGCCCAGAACAGCACTTGCTTGATGTTGGCGTGCTTTTCCTGGGGCGTGTCGATGGTGACCTTCTTCACGCCCGATCCGCCGTCATGCATCACGCGCATGGCCAGCTGCTGGATGCGGGGCGCGAAGGTGGCGCTGAACATCATGGTCTGCTTGCGCTGGGCCGTCAGGTCGTTGACTTCGGCCAGATCGTCCGAGAAGCCCAGGTCCAGCATGCGGTCGGCCTCGTCGACCACCAGGAACTGCACCTGGTCGAGCTTGATCTGCATCGAGCGCTGCAGGTCCAGCAGACGGCCAGGCGTGGCCACCACGAGGTTGGCGTTCTGCAGCTTGGCAATCTGCAGCTGGTAGGGCATGCCGCCCACCACGTTGGCAATGCGGATGCCACGGCAGTGCTTGACCAGTTCGATGGCGTCATGCGCCACCTGCTGAGCCAGCTCGCGCGTGGGGCACAGGATCAGGGCGCCGGGAACGGCCGCCTTGAAGTTGCGGGGATTGGTGGGGTCCTTGCGCTTGTTGCGCTTGGGCGTGGGCTGGCCGCTGGCAGTGGCCTCGGCGCACTGGCGGTCATATTCGGCGCGGATGGCGGCTTCCTCGTCAGCCTTTTGCTGGATCAGCGTGTGCAGCACGGGCAGCAGGAAGGCGGCGGTCTTGCCCGAGCCGGTCTGGCTGGAAACCATCAGGTCGATGAAGGCCTGATCACCACTGCCCATGGCCAGGGGAATGGCTTGCGCCTGCACGGCCGTGGGCTGGGTGTAGCCCAGATCGGCAACGGCGCGGACCAGCTCTTCAGCTAGGCCCAGCTCGACGAAGGCGTTGGGGAGTTCGGGAGCTGCCTGAGCGGCTTCGGCGCCCTCGACGGTTTCAGCAGCGGCCTGCGACTCGGCGGCCTGCTCGGCACCGGCAACGGCGGCGTCCAGCACGGAAGAGGCTTGGGCAGCGCAAGCAAAAGAGGAATCGGCAGCGGCAATGATGCCCTGCTCTTGAGAGATGTCGTTCATGAATGGCTCTAACGAAAAGCACGCGCAGTCAGCGATCTGCCACGCTTTTCTCGACGGTTGGGTCAACATCCACCGTCAGACTTGACCGGCCCTTCGCAAAAGGGCGGATGGGCGTTTTCGGCTGGTCCGAAACCGATGGTCCCGCCATCCATGAAAGCCTTCATGGAGGTCTGTGGACATCGACCTCAGACACACAGCGCAGGAGCCCTTGTGTGATGGAGATGTGCAAATTGCCCCTTGTTGATGGAGGCAAGCTGTAGATTGTCGCACTCCTGGGGTTTTCCCGCAAGCCCCCCTGCACAAAAATGGCCGGAGGGCCCGGCTCCGGGAGCTAGACGCTCAGCAGGCGTGCGCGATAGTGCGCCAGCTCATCGATGGACTCATGCACATCGGCCAGCGCCGTGTGGCGCTGGGCCTTCTTGAAGGATGCGTAGGCATCGGGCTTCCAGCGCCTGGCCAGTTCCTTGAGGGTGCTGACATCAACGTTGCGGTAGTGAAAGAAGTCGTTGAGCTTGGGCATGTAGCGCTCCATGAAGCGCCGGTCCTGGCCAATGCTGTTGCCACACAGCGGCGCCTTGCCCTTGGGAACGTACTGCGCCAGAAACTTGATCAGCGCGGCTTCCGCATCGGCCTCGGTGGTGGTCGATGCCTTGACGCGCTCGATCAGGCCGCTTCTGCCGTGCGTGCCCTTGTTCCAGGCGTCCATGCCGTCGAGCAGGGCATCGCTTTGATGGATGGCGAACACAGGACCCTCGATGCGCGTGGCAAGGTCCGGGCTGGTGACGACCACGGCGATCTCGATGATGCGATCGGTGTCGGGCTGCAGCCCGGTCATCTCGCAGTCGAGCCAGACGAGATTGAGGTCGGATTTGCTCAGGGTGACGGGCGTGCCGGATTCGGCGGGGACGGGAATGCAGGCGCTGGAGGCTTCGGACATGGCCCAAATTGTCGCCTACACTGCGGCCACATGGTCTTCAACCCCGATTTTTCCTCGACGCTTTCCCTGCTGTTTGCCGCAGCCGTGCTGGCCCAGTGGCTGCTGCGCGCCTGGCTGGCCTCGCGCCAGGTTCGCCATGTGGCAGGCCACAGAGCGCAGGTGCCCGAGGCCTTTGCGCAGCGCATCAGCCTGGCCGCCCATCAGAAGGCCGCCGACTACACACTGGCGAAGGCACGCGTTGCCCTGATCGACATGACGCTGGGCGCCGTGGTGCTGCTCGCATGGACGCTGCTGGGCGGGCTGGATGCACTCAACCAGCAGTTGCTGGAATGGATGGGCGCCGGCCTGTGGCAGCAATTGGCGCTGCTGGCCAGCTTTGCTCTGATCTCCGGCCTGGTGGAGCTGCCGCTGTCGCTCTACCAGACCTTTGTGCTGGAGCAGCGCTTCGGCTTCAACCAGATGACGCTGCGGCTGTGGCTGGCCGATGCCGCCAAGTCCACGGCCATGGGCGCAGCCATCGGCCTTCCGATTGCGGCACTGATCCTGTGGCTCATGGGTTCGGCCGGCGACCTGTGGTGGCTCTGGGCATGGGCCGTCTGGACGGGCTTCAACCTGCTGCTGATGTGGATCTTCCCGACCTTCATCGCACCGCTGTTCAACAAGTTCGATCCACTGGAGGACGGCCCGCTCAAGGAGCGCGTGAGCGCACTGATGCAGCGCTGCGGCTTCACGGCCAAGGGCCTGTTCGTGATGGACGGCAGCCGCCGCTCGGCACATGCCAATGCCTATTTCACGGGCTTCGGCCACTCCAAGCGCGTGGTGTTCTTCGACACCTTGCTCAAGCAGCTGGACGCCGACGAGGTGGAGGCCGTGCTCGCGCATGAGCTGGGCCATTTCAAGCACCGCCACATCCTCAAGCGCATGCTGCTGATGTTTGCCGCCAGCCTGGCGGGCTTTGCGCTGCTGGGCTGGCTGTCGCAGCAGCTGTGGTTCTACCTGGGCCTGGGCGTGCGTCCGGGTCTGGACCTTGCGCTGGGACACAGCGGCATCGGCGCCGGCAACGAGGCCGTGGCGCTGCTGCTGTTCCTGCTGGCCGTGCCGGTGTTCAGCTTCTTTGTCACCCCACTGTTCTCGGCCCTGTCGCGCCGCGACGAGTTCGAAGCCGATGCCTACGCCATGCAACAGGCCAGCGGCGCCCACCTGGCCTCGGCACTGCTCAAGCTGTACGAGGACAATGCTTCAACGCTCACGCCCGATCCCTGGTACGTGAGCTTTTACTACTCGCATCCGCCCGCCCTCGCCCGGCTGGCGCGCATGCCCTCTCCGACCTGAACCATACGCACTCACCATGAGCACACAACGCTTGCAACAACAGGACTGGTCCAACCAGCAGCGCCGCGCGCTGACTTCCGACGAACTGCACACCGCACTGGCCGCCCTGCCGGGCTGGCAGCTCGATGGCGATGCCATCGCCAAGAGCTACGCCTTCGCCAACTACTACGAGACCATGGCCTTCGTGAATGCGCTGGCCCTGATCGCCCACCAGCAGGACCACCATCCCGACCTGACCGTGAGCTACGGCCGCTGCGGTGTACGCCTGAACACGCATGACGTGAACGGCATCTCGTCCACCGACATCGAGTGCGCAAGGCGTATCGATGCGTTGCTGGCGCGCCCATGAATCGCACCCCGCTGACCCATGGCTGAGCGCTCCGCACTGCACGAAGGCCTGGTCGTCTCCAGCCATGGCCGCCATTGCGTGGTCGAGACCGAAGACGGCTCGCGCCACATCTGCCACCCGCGCGGCAAGAAGAGCCAGACCGTGGTGGGCGACCGCGTGCGCTGGCAGCTTCCGCCCCCAGGCCAGGGGGAGGAAGGCACCATAGAAAAGGTGCTGGAGCGGCGCAACCTGTTCTACCGGCAGGACGAGATACGCACCAAGTCCTTTGCAGCCAACATCGACCAGGTGCTGATCCTGATCGCCGCCGAGCCGGTTTTCTCCGAAAGCCAGCTGGCCCGCGCCCTGATCACTGCCGAAGCCACCCACATCAAGCCCCTGATTGCCCTCAACAAGCGTGACCTGGCCGAGCCCTTTGCCGACGCCTGGGAGCGCCTGGAGCCTTATCGCGAGATGTACCTGGGCCAGGAAAAGCCGCACTACGAGGTGCTGTCGCTGTCGCTGGCCAATGAGGGCGAGGCCGATCGGCAGCTGCTGATGAAGCACCTCAAGGGCAAGGCCACGCTGGTGCTGGGCCCTTCCGGCTCGGGAAAGAGCACCCTGATCAACCTGCTGGTCCCCGGCGCACGCGCGGCCACCAACGAGATCTCGCAGGCACTGAACTCCGGCAAGCACACGACCACCACGACCAGCTGGTACTGGATGGACGCGGAGCGCACGACAGCCCTGATCGACTCGCCGGGCTTCCAGGAGTTCGGCCTGCGCCACATCGAACCCACCGACCTGCCCCGCTGCATGCCCGACATCGGCGCCCATGCGCAGGAATGCAAGTTCTACAACTGCACCCACCTGCACGAGCCCGGATGCGCGGTCATGCCGCGCGTGGAGGATGAGGAACACGGCATGGACGCCGACCATGACATCAGTGCCAACCGGTACTGCATCTATGCCGAGCTGTTTGATGAGTTGAGTCAGGCCACGAAGTATTGAGCCTCCCCCAAACGCCACGGGGCCCCTCCGGGAGGGAGGAAACGACGCCTCCAAAGGGGCGTCATCCATGACTCGCCCGCAGGCTCCGCACTCAACCCAACAGGCGCGCCAGCGACAGCAGCGCCAGCAGCAGCAGCCAGACCACGACCGAGCGCCAGACCAGGCCGACCACGCTGCGCAGGTGGCCGATCTCGGGCTCACGGCCCGGCGTGGCTTCGCTGTCCACGTCGAGGTCGATCTCCTCGCCGTCGTCCCGGGTCACCGAGATGCCCTCGCGGCGCTTGAGTGCCTCGCCGCCCAGGCGCACGTTGATGGCGCCCGAGGTGGCGGCCAGGATCACGCCGTCGTTGTCGTTGGGAAAGCGCTGGGCATGGAAGCGCCAGCCCTCGATGGCCTCCTCGAAACTGCCGACCACGGCAAAGGAAAGAGCCGTCAGCCGTGCGGGCAGCCAGTCGATCACGGTCCAGGCCAACCGTGAGGCGTGCTGCAACTGGACACTGACCTGGCTGCCACCCAGCAGGCCCTTGCGCGACCAGGAGCGCGACAGGTGCTCGGTCATGCGGTAGAACACGGCGCCCAGCGGGCCCAGGCCCAGCGCCGCCAGTGCAGAGAACCAGAACAGCACGCCAAACACATGGCGATGCGCTGCCAGCACCGAATACTCGATCACATGGCGCACCACCTCGCTGCGGGGCACTTCGCTGGCGTCCACCTGCTGCCAGTGGGCGAGGGCTTCGCGCGCCGCGTACTCGTCACCTGCATCCAGCGCATCGCGGATGCGCGTGAAGTGGTGGCTGAACTGGCGAAAGCCCAGCGTGACGTAGAGCACGGCCACATTCCAGACCATGGCCAGCGGCCAGCCCACGCCCCACAGCAGCAGCAGATAGATGCCTGTCACCAGCACGCAGGGCAGCGCCACCGCCACGGTCCAGGCCAGCCAGCCGTGGTGCGCCTGGCCGGCATCGAAGTTGCGGCGCACCGAAACCGTCCAGGCCCTGTAGCCTGTATGCACCAGGTTGGCCGGCGTCAGGGGGCGCGCCTGCTCGATCAGCAAGGCGATCAGAATGGCAAAGAAACTCATCCGGCCATCATACTGGCGCATGCGGGCAGGCCCGTGACCCCGGGGTGGCACGGCACCCCATCCGGGCATCAGGCCGACAGGAATCGGTAAAGATTGCGCAGCATGCCGGCCGTGGCGCCCCAGATGTAGCGCTGGCGGTCTCCATCCTGGTAGGGCATGGCAAACCATTCGCGCGGCACGCCGTTCCAGACCATGGCGTGGCGCTCATGGTTGGCAGGATCGAGCAAAAAGGACAGCGGCACCTCGAACACGTCCGCCACCTCGTAGGGATTGGGATGCAGGCGCGCCCGGGGATCGACCAGGGCCACCACCGGCGTGATCAGAAAGGCCGTGCCCGTGGTGTAGATGGGCAGGGTGCCCAACACTTCCACATCGCCGGCAGCAAGCCCGACTTCCTCCTGCGCCTCGCGCAGGGCCGTGGCCTGGGCAGACACATCCTCAGGATCGCGCTTGCCACCCGGAAAGGCCACCTGGCCCGAATGGGTGGACAGATGGGCCGTGCGTTCGGTCAGCAGCACCGTGGGCTCGGAGCGCAGCACGATGGGCACGAGCACGGCGGCATCGGTGGGCTGGCGATCACTGAAGCGTTTCTCGCGCACCACCTCGGGAGCCCAGCGGGGCGGCCGCGCAAAGCGCTGGCGCAGGGCATCCGGCGCGCGGGCCTCCAGAGGCACGGCGGGCAGGTGGCTGTCCCTGCCCACCAGTTGCGCCATGCGCGGGTCGGCGACCGAGGCGACGGCCGCTGGCGTCGGGCCGCCGGTCGGCACGGGTATGGCGGTATCGGGCAGAGAGGACACGAATGAAGGAATGTGGTGAGAAACGACCGGGCAACAAAAAAGCCGCTACAGGCGACTGTAGCGGCTTTCCAGCTGTGACGCAGGTGCTCAGGCTTCGGCAGAAACCTTGACACGCGACGGCAGCTTTTCCTTGATGCGGGCCGACTTGCCGCTGCGCTCGCGCAGGTAGTACAGCTTGGCACGACGCACATCACCGCGACGCTTGACTTCGATGCCGGCGATCAGGGGCGAGTAGGTCTGGAACGTACGCTCCACGCCTTCACCACTGGAGATCTTGCGCACGGTGAAGCCGCTGTTCAGGCCACGGTTGCGCTTGGCGATCACGACGCCTTCGTAGGCCTGCACGCGCTTGCGGCTGCCTTCGACCACGTTCACGCTCACGATGACGGTGTCACCGGGGGCGAACTGGGGGATGGTCTTGTTCAGACGGGCGATTTCCTCTTGCTCGAGGGTCTGGATCAGATTCATGGTCAACATCCAATCGATCTTGTCCGCGCCAGGATTGGCAAGCGCCGGGATTGGCGCCATGGCTGCTTTGTTCGTAGCAGCGGCCGGATAGAGGATCGAAGAATCGCGGATTATAGCCCGGCGGCGTTTTTTGCCAAAAACCCCTCGTCCTTGGCATTGAGCAGGCCCTGGGCGCGCGCCTGTTCTATCAGCTCGGGCCGGTGCCTGGCCGTGATGGACAGGCGCTGGTCGCGGCGCCAGCGCTCGATCTGCGCGTGGTGCCCAGACAACAGCGGCGCCGGCACTTCGCGCCCTTCCCAGACTTCGGGGCGCGTGTAGTGCGGGCAATCGAGCAGACCATCGAGCGCGGGATTGAAGCTGTCCTGCTGGAAGCTGCCCTCGTCGTTGAGCACGCCGGGCTGCAACCGGGCCACGGCATCGAGCAAGGCCATGGCAGCAATCTCGCCGCCGGAGAGCACGAAATCGCCCAGGCTCAGCTGGTGCGTGACATGGGCATCGATGAAGCGCTGGTCCAACCCCTCGTAGCGGCCGCACAGCAAGATGGCACCCTGCCCCTGCGCCCAGTCGGCGACCACGCAGTGGCGCAGCGTCGTGCCTATCGGCGAAAACAGCACCACCGGCGCCGGCTCGGTCTCGCCCGCGTCGCGGCGCGCCTGCTGCGCCGCCTCCAGGCAGCGCTGCAGCGGCTCGGCCATCATCACCATGCCCGGCCCGCCGCCAAAGGGCCGGTCGTCCACGCGCCGGTAGTTGCCCTGGGCATGGTCGCGCGGATTCCACAGGTGCACGCCGACCTGGCCCGAGGCATAGGCCCGGCGCGTCACGCCGCTTTCGAGAAACGGCGTGAACAGCTCGGGAAACAGCGTGAGGATGTCGAAGCGCATGGATGTCGGCGATCAGTAGTCGGGCTGCCAGTCGGCAACGATGGTCTTGCCCGGCAGATCCACCTTGTCCACATAGGCGTCGACAAAGGGAATCATGCGCTCGCGCTCCTTGCCATCCTCTTCATAGGCCAGCACCAGCACGGTCTGCGGGCCGGTGGACAGCAGGTCTCGGACGATGCCCAGGGCCACGCCTTCGCGGTTGACCACGGACAGGCCCAGCAGGTCGACCCAGTAATACTCGCCATCCTCGGGCTGCGGAAAATCGCTGCGCGCCACGAAGATGCGCGCACCGCGCAGGGCCTCGGCAGCGTTGCGGTCGTTCACGGCGGGCGAGGTGGCGACGACGGAGTCGGAGTGCACGCGCGCCTGCTTGACCGGCAGCAGCACGGTTCCGGTGAACTGCCGGGCGCCTTTTTCGGCGGGCTGCAAATACCACTGCTTGGCCGTGAACAGGGCCTCGGGGTCGGAACTGAAGGCCGCCACCTTGAACCAGCCCTTGATGCCCCAGGCATCCGCGATGCGCCCGACCTCCACGGCATCGGCAGGCAGGACGCTGGCTTCGAGTTCAGGCATGTGGCTCATGGCAGTCGGTAGGCAGTAGGTGGACGGTCAATGCAGATCGGTGCAAGGCGATCCGGAGGGGGAAAACAAAAACGGGCCCCGTCAGACAAGCCAACGGAACCCGATTTCAGAAGGGGTGCTGAATTAGGCAGCAGTCTTCTGGGTGGCCTGCTTGATCAGGCGCTCTGCGGTCTCGGAAGCCTGCGCGCCAACGCCCTTCCAGTAGTTCACGCGGTCCAGAGCAACGCGCAGACCCTCTTCGCCACCACGGGCGTTGGGGTTGTAGAAGCCCAGACGTTCGATGAACGAACCATCGCGGCGAACGCGCTTGTCAGCAGCAACGATGTTGTAGAACGGACGGGCCTTGGAACCGCCGCGAGAGAGTCGAATGACGACCATGATTTTCCTTCGGGTGGCGCAGCCACCACGTAATTAACACACAATAAATGGCTGCACAGAGTTTTGCGGCGTTTGAGACACGCGACATGGCCACCCGGCCAGCGACACGCCGTAAAACCAGCGATTATATCGAACTTCTTTTCTCATGCCTACCATCCGCCCAAGCCAGGACAGCGATCTCGCTGCCATCACCGCCATCTACCGCCACCACGTGCTGCATGGCACAGGAACGTTCGAGACCGATCCCCCTTCCGAAGCCGACATGGCCACGCGCCGCGCGGATGTGCTGGCCAAGGGCCTGCCCTATCTGGTCGCCGTGGACGCACAGGGCCAGGTGCTGGGCTTTGCCTACGCCAACTGGTTCAAGCCGCGCCCGGCCTATCGTTTTTCTGCCGAGGATTCCATCTATGTGCATGACGCGGCACGCGGCCAGGGCGTGGGCCGCCTGTTGATCGATGCGCTGTCGCACGACTGCGAGGCGGCCGGCGTGCGCAAGCTGCTGGCGGTGATCGGCGACTCGGCCAATGCCGGCTCCATCGGGGTGCACCGCGCTGCAGGCTTCACCCCTGCGGGCACGCTGCGCTCCATGGGATGGAAGTTCGGCCGCTGGCTGGACATCGTGCTCATGGAGAAGACCCTGGGAGACGGCGACCGCAGTTCGCCCGAATAATGGGCGCATGAACCGACCCAGCACGCCCCTGCCCCAGACCACCGGCGCCGACCGGGCTCCCCGCCCCAGGAACAAGACACTGGCCGCCTGGCTGGCCTTTGTGGGCGGGCCGCTGGGGCTGCATCGCTTTTACCTGCATGGGCTCGGCGACTGGCTGGGCTGGCTGCTGCCCGTGCCCACGGCGCTGGGCGTGTACGGCATCGAACGCGTGCAGCAACTGGGACAGGACGACCAGCTCAGCTGGCTGCTGATTCCGCTGCTGGGCTTCACCATCGCCGGCTGCGCGCTGCGCGCCATCCTCTACGGGCTGACCGATACCGAAGCCTGGAACCGGCGCCACAACCCCGGCATTGACGTGCAGGCGCAGGCCGGACGCACGGGCTGGTCAACCATCTTTGCCATTGCGCTGTCGCTGATGCTGGGCGCCGCCGTGCTCATGGCCAGCATTGCCTACAGCTTCCAGCACTACTTCGAGCACCAGGTGGAGGAGGCGCGCAAGATTTCGCAGTGAGGCGCAGCCAACGCCTCCCCCGAAAAAGAAAGACCGCCATGGGCGGTCTTTCTTTTTGGCGGCAGCAGCCCCGGCTCAATACAGCTGCAGGCTGATCCAGTAGGCAATCGATGCCACGAAGGCGCTGGCAGGGATCGTCAGCACCCAGGCCCAGACGATGTTGCCTGCCACGCCCCAGCGCACGGCGCTGGCGCGCTGGGTGGAGCCCACGCCGACGATGGCACCGGTGATGGTGTGCGTGGTCGAGACCGGCACGCCCAGGAAGGTTGCAAAGAACAGCGTCAGTGCACCACCGCTTTCGGCGCAGAAGCCGCCCACGGGCTTGAGCTTGGTGATCTTCTGGCCCATGGTCTTGACGATGCGCCAGCCGCCGAACATGGTTCCCAGGCCGATGGCCAGGTAGCAGCTGACGATGGTCCACAGCGGCGGCTCGGCGTCGCCGGCATTGGCATAGCCGGTGGCGATCAGCAGCAGCCAGATGATGCCGATGGTCTTTTGCGCGTCATTGCCGCCGTGGCCCAGGCTATAGGCACCGGCGGAGACCAGCTGCAGCCTGCGGAACCAGCGGTCCACCCTGTTGGGCGCGGCGCGCCGGCAGACCCAGGCCACCAGCACCATCATCAGCGAGCCCAGCAGGTAGCCCAGCAGCGGCGAGACGAAGATGAAGGCCACGGTCTTCCCGATGCCGCTGGCAATCAGCGCGCCTGCGCCGGCCTTGGCCATCACCGCGCCCACGATGCCGCCGATCAGCGCATGCGAGGAACTGCTGGGGATGCCGTAGTGCCAGGTGATCACGTTCCAGGCAATGGCACCGACCAGGGCACCGAAAACCACATGCGTGTCGACGATGCCGGGCTGCACGATCCCCTTGCCCACGGTGGCTGCCACGCTCAGGTGAAAGACAAAGACCGCCACCACGTTGAAGAAGGCCGCGAAGGCCACGGCCTGCGTGGGCTTGAGCACGCCCGTGGAGACCACGGTGGCGATCGAGTTGGCAGCATCGTGGAAGCCGTTCATGAAGTCGAACAGCAGGGCCAGCACCACCAGCAGGATCACGACCCACAGGGCCGCTTGTACGGATTCCATAGAGAAACGACTCCGCGAGGGCTCAGGAATTCTCGAGGACGATGCCCTCGATCAGGTTGGCCACGTCCTCGCAGCGGTCGGTCACCGTCTCCAGCAGCTCGTAGATGGCCTTGAGCTTGATGACTTCGCGCACATCGGGCTCTTCGCGGAACAGCTTGCTCATGGCCGAGCGCATCACGCGGTCGGCGTCCGATTCGAGGCGGTCGATTTCCTCGCAGGTCTTCATCGCCGCGTCCACCACCGAGGGATCGGAGATGCGCGACAGCAGCTTGACCGCATCGCGCAGCCGCTCGCAGCAGCGCACGCACAGGTCCGTCAGGCGCGTGATCTCTTCCGTCATGTGGCGCACGTCGTACAGCGCCATGGTCTCGGCCGAGTCCTGGATCAGGTCGGCCACGTCGTCCATGGTGTTGATCAGCGAGTGGATGTGCTCGCGGTCCAGTGGCGTGATGAAGGTCTTGTGCAGCGCCTTGGTAACGTCGTGCGTCACGCGGTCTGCGGCACGCTCGGCGTTGTTCACGTCCTCGTTGTACTTCTCGCGAAGATGAGGATCGTTGTAGTTGGCGACAAGCTGCGAGAAGGCATGCGCGGCTTCGACGATGCGATCGGCATGCTGGTTGAACATCTCGAAAAAATTGCCTTCGCGCGGCAATAACTTGCCAAAAAGCATGAATGCTCCTTACCGGGAAACAGGGGGAACCAGGCGACTCACTGCGTCACATTGCGGATGCTTGGCATGGCTTCCCGGCTTGAACGGGGCGAAGTGTACTCTTGAGTCCCAGGCGCGTTTTTGCGCGCCGGCGCGCCGCCCTGTCAGCCGCTGCGAAAAATAAAGTACACCGCGCCCACCATGCACAGCCCGGCCCAGAGGAAGTCCCATTTGAGCGGCTGGTTCAGGTAGAGCACGGCAAAGGGCGCGAACACCGCCAGCGTGATCACCTCCTGGATGATCTTGAGCTGCGCCACGCTGAACTGCGTGTGGCCTATGCGGTTGGCGGGCACCTGCAGCAGGTACTCGAACAGCGCGATGCCCCAGCTGACAAGGGCTGCCACGTACCAGGGCGACGAGGCGTGGTTCTTCAGGTGGCCATACCAGGCGAAGGTCATGAAGACATTGCTCATGGCCAGCAGGACCACGGTCTGCAGCCCGACGGGGATGTGTTGGAGCCAGTTCATGTGATGTGCAGCCCGACGCGGGGAAACCCAAATTATCGCGTCCGGCACTGGGCAGGGCGGATTTTCGATTTCTTTCCAAAAATTGCCTTTTTGCGCGAATTTCCTCGAATAACCCATTCCATCGCACAAATACGCAAAGTCTCGCATCGATCGACGCTTGATGAATCTTCATCAAATCGTCATATTTTTGCCATATCCCGTCAGTGGCACGGGGCATTCCATCCATCCCCGCGCTCACGGCAGCCGTGGCGCTCACTCGCCCAGATAGGCAGCCCGCACGCGCGGGTCGCTGAGCAGGGTCTGGCCGGGTCCCGTCATGGTGATCAGGCCGGACTCCATCACATAGCCGCGATCGGCCAGCGCCAGCGCACGGCTGGCATTTTGCTCGACCAGCACAAGGGTCACGCCCAGGCCGTGCACGTCGCTCACCACCTCGAAGATCTTGTCCACCATGATGGGCGACAGGCCCATGGAGGGCTCGTCCAGCAGCAGCACCTTGGGCTGGCTCATCAGCGCGCGCGCCATGGCCAGCATCTGCTGCTCGCCACCCGACATGGTGCCGGCCAGCTGGTCGCGGCGCTCCTTCAGCCGCGGGAAGATGCCGAACATGCGCTCGATGTCGGCGGCAATGCCGGCCTTGTCGTTGCGCGTGTAGGCGCCCATGAGCAGGTTCTCGGTGATGGTCATGCGCGCGAACACGCCGCGCCCTTCGGGCACCATGACCAGGCCCTGGGCCACCAGATCCCAGGCGCCCACGCCCCGGATGCTGCGGCCCAGGTAGTGGACATCGCCGTCCGCCATCTGCAGGCTGCGCGTGACGGCCTTCATGGTGGTGGTCTTGCCGGCACCGTTGGAGCCGATCAGCGAGACCAGTTCGCCCTGGCGCACCTCGAAGTCCACGCCCTTGACGGCCTGAATGCCGCCATAGGCCACCTTCAGGCCCTCGACCTTCAGCAGCACCGGAGGGGACACGCCCTTGTCTTGCTCTTGCTCGCCCATGGTTCAGTGTCCTCCCGTGCCCAGATAGGCTTCGATCACCTTGTCGTTCTTCTGCACCTCGGCCGGCGTGCCTTCGGCAATGGGCTTGCCATAGTCGAGCACGGTGACGCGGTCGCACAGGCCCATGACCAGCTTCACGTCGTGCTCGATCAGCAAGATGGTGCGCTGGTCGCGGCGGATGCGGTCGATCAGCTCGCGCAGCTGCACTTTCTCGGTGGCATTCATGCCGGCGGCAGGCTCGTCCAGCGCGATCAGTTGCGGGTCGGTGGCCAGGGCGCGGGCGATTTCCAGGCGCCGCTGGTCGCCGTAGCTCAGCGTGCGGGCCTTGAAGTCCGCGTACTTGGAGATGCCCACGTAGTCCAGCAATTCACGGGCGCGCGCGCGGATGGCGGCCTCCTCGGCCTTGAAGCCGCGCGTGCGCAGCACCGCGCCGATCAGGCCCGAGTGCGTGCGCACATGGCGCCCGACCATCACGTTCTCCAGCGCCGTCATCTCGGCAAACAGCCGGATGTTCTGGAAGGTGCGCGCAATGCCGGCCTTGGCCACCTTGTGCACGGCCGTGGGCTCGTAGGCCTTGCCGGCCAGCTCGAAACTGCCGCTGTCGGGCGTGTACAGGCCCGTGATCACGTTGAAGAAGGTGGTCTTGCCCGCGCCATTGGGTCCGATCAGTCCGTAGACCTGGCCCCGGCCAATGGTCATGCCCACATCGGACAGCGCCTGCAGCCCGCCGAAGCGTTTGGAAATGCCCGAAACCCTGAGCACCGGAGCGCTGGAGCTGTTGTCTGCCGTATTCGCCATCTGCGGTTTCTCCATGCTCAGGACTGGTGCGGCAGGTTCTTGCCATGCTCGGGCGACGGCCACAGGCCGCGCGGACGCATCAGCATGATGACGATCATGGCCAGCGCGATCAGCAGCTGGCGCAGGATGGAGGCATCGAGCCGCCCATCGGTCATCTGCTGCAGGGGACCGGCCACATAGCGCAGCACCTCGGGCAACGCCGACAGCAGCACCGCACCCAGGATCACGCCGGGCAGATGGCCCAGGCCGCCGAGCACCACCATGGCCACGATCATGATGGACTCCATGAGGCTGAACGACTCGGGCGAGACGAAGCCCTGGAAGGCCGCGAACATGGCGCCCGAGACACCGCCAAAAGAGGCGCCCATGCCGAAGGCCAGCAGCTTCATGTTGCGCGTGTTGATGCCCATGGCCTTGGCGGCGATCTCATCCTCGCGGATGGCCATCCAGGCGCGGCCTATGCGCGAGTCCTGCAGGCGCCAGCAGATCACGATGCTGACCAGCACCAGGAAGAGGAACAGGTAGTAGTACAGCGTGACCGAGCTGATGTCGTAGCCGAAGATCTCCTGGCGCTTGGCCAGGTCCAGCCCCAGGATCTTGACCGAGTCGATCTGGCCTATGCCTTTGGGGCCATTGGTGATGTTGACCGGCTGGTCCAGGTTGTTCATGAAGATGCGGATGATCTCGCCGAAGCCCAGCGTGACGATGGCCAGGTAGTCCCCGCGCAGCTTGAGCACCGGAATGCCCAGCAAAATCCCCGTGATGGCCGCCAGCAGCGCCGCCAGCGGTATCACCAGCCAGATGGAGGTATGCAGCCCGTCCGGGAACATGGCGGCAAAGCCCTCGAAGGTCTCCGCCAGATGCGGCGAGGCCATCAGCGCGAACATGTAGGCGCCCACGGCGTAGAACGCCACATAGCCCAGGTCCAGCAGGCCCGCGTAGCCCACCACCACGTTCAGGCCCAGTGCCAGCAGCACATAGAGCAGCGCCAGGTCGGCGATGCGCACCCAGGCATTGCCAAAGTACTGCAGCACCAGCGGCAGCACCAGCAGCGCCAGTCCGCCCAGGATCCATTGCACGGTCTTCTTGCTGTTCATGCGTCTCTCCTCAGGCGCGGTCGGCCACTCGCTCACCCAGCAGGCCCGAGGGGCGCAGCGTCAGGATGATGATGAGCACGATGAAGGCGAAGATGTCGGTGTAGTGGCTGCCCAGCACGCCGCCCGTGAGATCGCCGATGTAGCCCGAGCCAATGGACTCGATCAGCCCCAGCAGCATGGCGCCGACCACGGCGCCCGCCAGGTTGCCGATGCCGCCGAACACGGCCGCCGTGAAGGCCTTGAGCCCCGGCAGAAAGCCCATGGTGTGGTGGGCCGTGCCGTAGTTGGAGGCGTACATGATGCCCGCGATGGCCGCCAGCACGGCGCCGATGATGAAGGTGGCAGAGATCACCATGTCAGGCTTGACGCCCATCAAGGCCGCCACGCGCGGATTCTCGGCCGTGGCCCGCATGGCGCGCCCGAGCTTGGTGTAGTTGACCAGGTAGGTCAGCGCAGCCAGCGCAATCGCCGTGACCACCAGCACCAGGATCTGGGTGGGCGTGATCACCGCCGTGCCGATCTCGAAGGGCGTGCTCGGCAGCAGCGTGGGATAGGCCTTGTAGTTGGGCTTCCAGATGATCATGGCCAGCGTCTGCAGCAGCAGCGAGACGCCGATGGCCGTGATCAGGGGCGCCAGGCGCGGGCTGCTGCGCAGGCGCCGGTAGGCCACTTTCTCGATCACGAAATTCAGTGCGGCGGCCACCACGCAGGCGATCACCGTCGCCAGCAGCAGGATCAGCCAGCCCGGTGCGCCCGGCATGGCCTCCTGCATCAGGCCTATGCAGCTCCAGCTGGTCAGCGCCCCGACCATGAGCACCTCGCCATGGGCGAAGTTGATGAGCTGGATGATGCCGTACACCATGGTGTAGCCCAGGGCGATCAGGGCATACATGCTGCCCAGGACCAATCCGTTGATGACCTGCTGAAGCAGTATGTCCATATGCGCTCTCCCCTTTTGCTCAGGATGGAGACATTCAGCGTGCCTCGCATCCAAACGAACGGAGCCAGCAATGCCATGGTGGTGGAAGCTCTCCTGCCGCATCCCGGCTTGTGATCAGGAAGCCGCAGGGGATGGGCGATTCTAGGCACCCCCCGGTGGCCTGCAACGCCTTGTTGCAGCGGGGTTTCCCGAGGCTTTACAAGCCACGCGCTCTTATGTAGCACTGCAGCAATTTGCCGCAGCCAGCATGAACTCCTACCATCAACGGCAGTGCCGCCAGCAAGCGGTGGCCACGGAGAACCCCGATGAAATACCACGGCAGCTGCCACTGCGGCGGCATCGCTTTCGATGTGGAAGGCGAACTCACCCAGGTCATGGCCTGCAACTGTTCCATCTGCGCGCGCAAGGGCGCCCTCATGTGGTTCGTGCCCCGCGAACAGCTGCAGCTGAGCACGCCCGAGGAGCAGATGCGCTCCTACACCTTCCACCGGCATCTGATCCAGCACCGCTTCTGCCCGACCTGCGGCATCCACCCTTTCGGCGAAGCCACCGACCCCAAGGGCCGGCACATGGCGGCCGTCAACGTGCGCTGCCTGGAAGGCGTGGATGCCGAAGCCTTGCGCATCACGCGCTACGACGGACGGTCGGCCTGAGGCTGGCTTCAGGCCCGCAGCGCTTCTTCCTCCACATCGCGCAGGCGGTCCTTGCCGAAGTAGATCTCGTCGCCAACAAAAAAGGTGGGCGATCCGAAAGCGCCACGGTGGAAGGCCTGCTCGGTATTTGCCAGCAGCCGGGCCTTGACTTCGGGTGTCTGGCTTGCGGCGATCAGGGCTGGGGCGTCCAGACCCGCCCCGGACAGCTCGGTGCCGATCACCTGCGCATCGTCCATCTTGCAGCCCTTCTCCCACATGCTGGAGAACACCGCATCGACATAGCGCTCGAAGCAGCCCAGGCCCTGCGCCGCCACGGCCCCGCGCATGATCTGCAGGGTGTTGACGGGAAAGTGCGGATTCATCCGGAAGCGCGTGAGGCTGTGCCTGTGCACGAAACGCTGCAGCTCCAGCGCCTCATAGGCGCGCTTGTTGGGAATGTCGGCATTGGCCTCGGCCGGGGAGCGGTTGTTGGTCAGCTTGAACAGGCCTCCCAGCAGGACAGGCACATATTCGAAGCGGATGCCGCTGCGCGCCTCGATCCGGGGAATGACCTGGTGGCAGAGATAGGCGTTGGGGCTGCCGAAGTCGAAGAGAAATTGCACCTTGGTGTTCATGGCGTGGCCTGCGGGAGTGGGAGGAAGTGACGATGCGATAAGGCAAGGCGGCTCACCACGGCTCCATCCAGGGACGGATCTCGGTCTCGTGCGTCCAGGCGTCGCGCGGCTGCTGGTGCAGTTGCCAGTAGAGGTCGGCAATGTGCTCGGGATTGAGGATGCCGCCCTGCTCCTTGAGGGCATAGCGCTCGGGGAAATTGCTGCGGATGAATTCGGTGTCTATGGCGCCGTCGATCACGGGATGGGCCACATGGATGCCCTTGGGCCAGAGTTCGCGCGCCATGCTCTGCGCCAGGGCGCGCAGGCCGTGCTTGGCACCGGCAAACGCGGCAAAGCCCTCGCGCCCGCGCAGGCTGGCCGTGGCGCCCGTGAAGATGATGGTGCCCCGGCCGCGCGGCAGCATCACCCTGGCCGCCTCCCGCCCCATCAGAAAGCCGGCGAAGCAGGCCATCTCCCAGACCTTGAAGTAGACGCGCGCCGTGGTTTCGGTGATGCCGAAGCGCACATTGGCGCCGATGTTGAAGACGGCGACCTCGATGGGTGCGATCTCGGCCTCGATCTTCTGCACCAGGGCCACCATTTCCTCTTCCTTGCGCGCGTCGCTGCCAAAACCATGGGCTTCACCCCCTGCGGCGCGGATCTGCCCGACCAGCGGCTGGAGTTTGTCGGCATCGCGGCGGGTGACGCAGGCGATATAGCCTTCGCGCGCAAAGCGCCGGGCAATCGCCCCGCCCGTGGCGTCACCGGCACCGATGACGAGGATGGCTTTCTTGTCGGTCATGGAATCTCCGTGGATGAAGAAGTCAGTTCATTTTTTGAACTTTATGCACGGTAGGTTTAAAATCTAAACCCGTCAAGCGGGGAACTGCCCAATGAAATGGAACGAACTGGAAGAGGAGCGCTGCTCCATCGCACGCACGGTCTCGGTCATCGGTGACCGCTGGACGCTGCTGGTGCTGCGCGACTGCTTTCTGGGAGTGCGCCGCTTCGATGAATTCCTGGGGCGCCTGGGCATTTCACGCCCCATGCTGTCGGACAGGCTGGCCAGGCTGGTCGAGGCCGGCGTGCTCAAGAAGGTGGCCTACCAGGAGGCGCCGGTGCGGCACGAGTACCGCCTCACGTCCAAGGGACTGGACCTGCATCCCGTGGTCATGGCCATCGTGCACTGGGGCGATGTGCACATGTCCGGCGAGGAAGGCCGGCCCCTGCTGCACCGGCATTCGGTGTGCGGCCACACGTTCGATCCCCTGATCGTCTGCTCGCACTGCCACGCTCCCTTGCACGCGCGGGATGTGGCGGTGGAGCCCGGCCCGGGCGCCTAGCCCTGGCTCCAGCCCCGGCCTGCTCTCACGGGATTCGGCTATGCGCCGCCGCCAGCCTCTTCATCCCATTTGCGCAGCACGGCCAGCTTCTCGCCGATCTTGATCTCCAGGCCCCGTGGCACGGGCTGGTACCAGCCCGGCTCCGCAATGCCCTCGGGCAGATAGGTCTCGCCGGCCGCGTAGGCGTTGGGCTCGTCGTGCGCGTAGCGGTATTCATGGCCGTAGCCCAGCTCCTTCATGAGCTTGGTGGGCGCGTTGCGCAGGTGCACGGGCACCTCGCGGCTCCTGTCCTGCTTCACGAAGGCCCGGGCCTTGTTGTAGGCGTTGTAGCCGGCGTTGCTCTTGGGGGCCATGGCCAGGTAGATGACGGCCTGGCCCAGGGCCAGCTCGCCTTCGGGGCTGCCCAGGCGCTCGTAGGTCAGGGCCGCATCGTTGGCGATCTGCATGGCGCGCGGATCGGCCAGGCCTATGTCTTCCCAGGCCATGCGCACGATGCGCCGCGACAGGTAGCGCGCATCGGCGCCGCCGTCGAGCATGCGGGTGAGCCAGTAGAGCGCTGCATCCGGATGGGAGCCGCGCACGGACTTGTGCAGGGCCGAGATCTGGTCGTAGAAGTTGTCGCCCCCCTTGTCGAAGCGCCTGGCATTCAGGGTCAGCGCGTTCTGCACGAATTCGGCATCGATCCGGGTGACGCCTGCAGCGCCCGCCGCCGTCTGGCATTGCTCCAGCAGGTTCAGGAACCGCCGGGCGTCGCCATCGGCATAGCCGATGATGGTGTCCCGCGCCAGGTCGTCGAACTGCAGGCCGCCCAGGGCCTTTTCCTGCGCGCGCTGCAGCAGCTGCCTGAGCTCTTCGTCGGTCAGGGACTGCAGCACATAGACCTGTGCGCGCGACAGCAGGGCCGAGTTCACCTCGAAGGACGGGTTCTCCGTGGTGGCGCCGATGAAGGTCACCAGGCCGCTTTCCGCATAGGGCAGCAGCGCATCCTGCTGGGATTTGTTGAAGCGGTGGATCTCGTCCACGAAGAGGATGGTGTGCCGGCCCATGGCCAGGTTCTGCTGCGCCTGCTCCATGGCGGCGCGGATGTCCTTGACCCCGGAGAACACCGCCGACAGCGCAATGAACTCGCACTTGAAGGCCGTGGCCGTGAGCCGGGCCAGCGTGGTCTTGCCCACGCCGGGTGGCCCCCAGAAGATCATGGAATGCGGCTTGCCCGACTGGAAGGCCAGGCGCAGCGGCTTGCCTTCGCCCAGCAGGTGGGACTGGCCCACGACCTCGTCCAGGGTCTTGGGCCGCAGGGCTTCGGCCAGTGGTGCGGAGGGCTCCTGGGTGAACAGATCAGCCATGGGGCAGCTCTCTCGAAAGCCGCTCCCCGCACGCGAGGTGCGGCAGCCCGTGTTGCGGATTCTTCACCAAAGGGAACAGATGCAGTTGCAGAACCATGGCGCCATTGTCCACGCCATGGCTGGCGCAGGTGCGCCAGGCCTTGATGCCTGATGTCGGCCGTGGACTGAAACTCCTGATCTTCAGACGGGAATATGGCCATCGCCTCCAGGCATGTCACTGAAACGACATGGATTGTTTGCATGCACCCCATCAAGAGCAATCACTGACATTTCACACCTGCTTCGGGCCGCAGCCCTAAAATGCTGCCCTTTGCGGAGCCGGCCGCGCGATCCACGCGCGACCTTCGGGCCTGCGTCATCGCAGCCTTCCAACCCCGCGCCTCCCTCCGTTTACGGAACCGCCTGCCATGCGGCAATGCGGGGCCTTTTCATTTCTGCATCCATGCAAACACTCAAGACCAGGGACCTGATCGCCCTAGGCTTCATGACCTTTGCGCTGTTCCTCGGCGCGGGCAACATCATCTTTCCGCCCATGGTCGGCCAGGGCGCCGGCGAACACGCGGCTGCCGCGGCCACCGGCTTCCTGCTGACGGGCGTGGGCCTGCCCCTGCTCACGGTGGTCGCACTGGCGCGAGTGGGCGGCGGCATGGACGCACTGACCTCGCCCGTGGGCCGCAAGGCCGGAATGGTGCTGGGCCTGCTGATCTATCTCATCCTGGGGCCGCTGTTCGCCACGCCGCGCACGGCGACGGTGTCGTTCGAGATGGGCTTTGCGCCTTTCATGGGCCACAGCAGCACAGCCCTGTTCATCTACTCTGCCGTGTACTTCGCCCTGGTCATGGGCCTGTCCCTGTTCCCGGGCAAGCTGATCGACAACATCGGCAAGCTGATCACGCCCGTGTTGATCCTGGCGCTGGTGGTGCTGGGCGCCGCCGCCGTGCTGCTGCCGGCCGGGGAGGCCACCAGGGCCAGTGGCGACTACCTGGTGTCGCCGCTGACCGAAGGTTTCCTGGAGGGCTACCAGACCATGGACGCGCTGGGGGCGCTGGCCTTCGGCATCGTCATCGTCAACGCCATCCGTGACCGCGGCATCTCCGATACCGGCCTGCAGACGCGCTACGCCATCGTCGCGGGCGTGATCGCCGCCGTCGGACTGGGCATGGTGTATCTGTCGCTGATCCATCTGGGCGCCACCAGCCAGTCCATCGCCCCGCAGGCACAGACCGGCGTGCTCATCCTCACGCGCTATGTGGATCACACCTTCGGCCCCATCGGCAGCCTGCTGCTGGCCGTGGTGATCTCCCTGGCCTGCCTGACCACGGCCGTGGGCCTGGTCAGTGCCTGCGGCGCCTACTTCAGCCAAATGCTGCGCCTGCCCTACCGTGCAGTGGTGGTGGCCATCGGCCTGGCCTGCATTCTGGTGTCCAACCAGGGCCTGGCCCAATTGATCGCCGTATCCGGACCCGTGCTCGTGGGCATCTACCCGCTGGCCATCGCCCTGGTGGTGCTGAGCCTGCTGTCTGGCCTGTGGCGCAATGCGCAGCGGGTGTTCGCACCGGTGCTGGCCGTGGCCCTGTTGTTTGGTCTCATCGATGCAGCCAGGGCTGCCGGCTGGCAGGAGGACTGGCTGCCCGCGTTCCTGAACAGCCTGCCGGGCAACGGCATGGGCTGGGCCCTGCCCGTGGCCGCGACCCTGGTGCTGGCCGCCCTCCACGACCGGCTGCGCCCTGCGCCCGCCGCCGCGCTCAAGCCGTCCTGAACCTTGACATGAGTTCGACCAGCTGATGGGCCTGCTTGCGCAGGCTCTCGGCGGCCGAACTGGTCTGCTCCACCAGCGCGGCGTTCTGCTGGGTGCCTTCCTCGATGCGGACGATGGCGCTGTTGACATGGCTCACGCCCGCGCTCTGTTCGCCGCTGGAATGGCTGATGGCGCCGATCATGCGCGAGACCTTGGCAATCGCCTCCTGCACCGAGGCCATGGTCGCGCCCGCACTGTCCACCTCCTGGGCGCCCAGGGCCACGCGCTGGGCGTTGGCCTGGATCAGGTCGCGGATCTCCCGCGCCGCACCCGAGCTGCGCTGGGCCAGCGTGCGCACCTCGGCGGCCACCACCGCAAAGCCCCGGCCCTGCTCGCCGGCCCGTGCGGCCTCCACGGCCGCGTTGAGCGCAAGAATGTTGGTCTGGAAGGCAATGCCGTCGATCACCTCGATGATGCTGACCACGCGTTCGGACGCATCCTGGATGCTGCGCATGGTGCCCACGACGGCCGAGATGGCATCGCCGCCGCGCGTGGCAATGTCGCTGGCGGAGGAAGCCAGCAGGTTGGCCTTCTCTGCGTGATCGGCATTGCCACGCACGGTGGAGTCGAGCTGGTCCATGGAGGATGCCGTCATCTGCAGGGCCGACGCCTGCTGCTCGGTGCGCTGGGCCAGGTCGCTGTTGCCCGCTGCGATCTGCGAGCTGGCGGATGCCACCTGCTCCGCATTGCCGCGCACTTCCACGACGATGCTGCGCAGCTGTTCCTGCATGGCGCCCAGCGCCCGCAGCAGCTGGCCCAGCTCGTCGCGGCCGCCGCTCGCTATGGCATTGGTCAGATGGCCACGGGCCACGTTCTCGGCCAGCCGGACCGCGCTGCGCAGCGGTGCCACCACGGCGCGGGTGATGAGCCAGCCAATGGCCACGCCGGCCACGGCCGCCACCAGCATCAGCGCCAGGCTCAATTCCGTGGCGCGCCTGCCGCTGCTGTAGGCATCATCGGCCACGGACTTGCTCTGGGCAGCGATGCCGGCCTTGAGCCGGGACAGCAGCTCGGCCGGCTCGCGGTCCACGCCGCGCACGGCCATGTCGCCCACGGAGGGGTCGAAGCCCGTGGCCTCGAACTTGTCCAGGCCCACGCGATAGCCCTCGGCCATCTTGCGGTGCTGTGCCACAAAGCGCTGGGCCATCTCGCGCAGGGCGGTGTCTTCCACCAGGGCCAGCAAGGCGGTGGTCTTGTCCTGCACGGCGCGCTCATCGGACAGAAAGCCCTTCCAGTGCCGTTCGCGCAGCGCGTTGTCCGAGCCGCGCAGCAGCACGTTCTTCCATTCCTGGACCTGGGTCTTGAAGTGGCCTTCCACTTCTGCGGCAAGGCGCTCTGCGGCCATGTGGCGCTGTACGTCGCCGTGAAAGACGCCAAGGGATTGATGGGCCGACCAGAGGCCGAAGAATCCGGCGGCCAGGGTGAATAGCAGCGCCATGGCAATGGCGAGCGGCAACTTGCGACTGAGGTTCATAAAGACATGCGAGAGCCGGCCAGCATGTCCTCGAAGGGACGTCGAAACAGTCGCTGGCCGCAGGCCGCTATTGTCCCGGCGATATTAGGCAAAACCATTACAAAACCTCACAAACTGCGCACCGCAGCGTGTGAGGTTCTTGAAGGGCCGCCCTGCGCAGCGGTGGATTACTGCTTGAGCACGTCGGCGCCCGCAGGCACCTTGAACTCGAAGGTCGTGGCCGGCAGGGATGCCTGGGTCTGCAGCTTGCTGAAGCGGATCAGCGAACGCTGGCCAAAGCTGTCGAGGATGTCCAGCGCCGAAAGCTGCCCATCGGCTGCAAAGCCCACGCGCACGCTCTTGAGCTGGCCGTTCCTGTCCTTGGGGCTGGCCTGGACCCATTGCAGGCCATCCTGCTCGGGCGCGGACTGCAGATCGAAGTCGGCGCTCAACGCCTTGAGATCGCTGGCCGACGCCAGGATGGCGGCAGGCGTGCTGCCCAGGGCCTGGGCCTGCGCGCGCTGCGTGACCTGGTTGAGGTCGGCGTCATAGAGCCACAGCGTCTTGCCGTCGGCCACGATGGTCTGCTCGAACGGCTTGGTGTAGACGAACCTGAACTTGCCGGGACGCTGGAATTCGAATTGGCCGCTGGAGTTCTTGGTGCGCGGCGGCTGGCCATCCTTGGACGGGGCCGTGACGGCCTGGGTGAATTCGGCGCGGCCGGCCTGGGAATTCTTCATGAAGGCTTCCAGGCTCTTGAGGCCATCGGCCCACGAGGCCGTCGCGCTTGCCGCGATCACAACTGCAGTCAACAGACGTTTCATTCTTTCTCCATGATTGCGAAATGCGGGCTCATTCCCCGGCGCGCGCCGGCACCAGCACTTCGCGCTGCCCGCTGGCCGTGAGACCGCTGACCAGGCCCGCCTTTTCCATATCTTCCAGCAGGCGGGCCGAGCGGTTGTAACCAATCCTGAGCTTGCGCTGCACATACGAGATGCTGGCCTTGCGGTCCTTGAGCACCACTTCCACGGCCTGGTCGTACATGGGGTCCTTCTCGCCGTTGCCGCCGTCGCCGGACTCCGCGCCGAACTCGCTGTCGCCCTCGGCCGTGCCGCCTTCGAGCACACCCTCGATATAGTCGGCCTCGCCCTGCTCCTTGAGGTAGCCCACGACGCGGTGCACTTCCTCGTCGGACACAAAGGCGCCGTGCACGCGCACGGGCAGGCCCGTGCCGCTGGCCATGTAGAGCATGTCGCCCATGCCCAGCAGGGACTCGGCACCCATCTGGTCGAGCACGGTGCGGCTGTCGATCTTGCTGCTGACCTGGAAGGCGATGCGCGTGGGAATGTTGGCCTTGATCAGGCCGGTGATCACGTCCACGCTGGGGCGCTGGGTGGCCAGGATCAGGTGGATGCCGGCCGCGCGGGCCTTCTGGGCCAGGCGCGCGATCAGCTCCTCGATCTTCTTGCCGACCACCATCATCAGGTCGGCCAGCTCGTCGATGACGATGACGATGTGCGGCAGGCGCTGCAGCGGCTCGGGCTCCTCGGGCGTGAGGCTGAAGGGGTTGGGAATCGATTCCTCGCGCGCCTTGGCCTCGTCGATCTTGGTGTTGTAGCCCGCCAGATTGCGCACGCCCAGCTTGCTCATGAGCTTGTAGCGGCGCTCCATCTCGGCCACGCACCAGTTCAGGCCGTTGGCGGCCTGCTTCATGTCGGTGACCACGGGGCACAGCAGGTGAGGAATGCCTTCGTAGACCGACATTTCCAGCATCTTGGGGTCGATCATCAGCAGGCGCACATCGCGCGCCTCGGCCTTGTACAGCAGCGACAGGATCATGGCGTTGATCCCCACCGACTTGCCCGAACCCGTGGTGCCGGCGACCAGCACGTGCGGCATCTTGGCCAGATCGGCCACCACCGGGTTGCCCACGATGTCCTTGCCCAGGCCCATGGTCAGCATGCTCTTGGCATCGTGGTAGACCTGCGAGCCCAGCACCTCGGACAGGCGGATGGACTGGCGCTTGGCATTGGGCAGCTCCAGCGCCATGAAGTTCTTGCCGGGGATCGTCTCGATCACGCGGATGGACACCAGGGACAGCGAGCGCGCCAGATCCTTGGCCAGGTTCACGATCTGCGAGCCCTTGACACCCGTGGCCGGTTCGATCTCGTAGCGCGTGATCACGGGGCCGGGCATGGCGGCCACCACATGCACTTCCACGCCAAAGTCCTTGAGGCGCTTTTCGATCAGCCGGCTGGTCATCTCCAGCGTCTCGGGCGAGACGCTTTCCTGGCGCTGCTGCGCCGCATCGAGCAGGTCCACCTGGGGCAGCTTGCTGTCGGGCAATTCGGAGAACAGCGGCTTCTGGCGCTCCTTGACCACGCGCACGCTGGGGGCCGCCGCCTCCTGCAGCACGGGCTCGATGATCTGCACGGGCTGCGGGTGCTGCACGGCGCTTTCCGTGCGCTCTTCCTGCAACACCTCTTCGCGCTCGCGCGCGGCACGGCGGCCTGCGGCCTCGTCCCGGGCCTTCTCGCGGCGCGCGAAGAGAAAATGCACCCATCCATCCAGGCGTGCGCCCATGGATTCCGCCAGATGCCCCCAGGAAAAGCGGAACACCATGGCCAGGCCGATCACGGCCACGCAGATGCCGATCAGGCCCGAACCCATGAAGCCCAGCCATTGCAGGCTGTGGTAGCCCAGCATGTAGCCAAAGACGCCGCCGGCAGGGCCTGGCAGCACGCTCTCGAAGCGGTACAGCCGCGTCCATTCCAGCGCGCAGCTTGCGCCCAGCAGCAGCAGCAGGCCACCCCAGAAACGCAGGCGCCGGCGCCACAGCGGCGGCAGTTGCACGCCATCGCGGGGTACGCCGCCCCGCAGCCAGCGGGCGAAGGAAGACATCCAGGTCTGCACCGAGGCCAGCACCAGCCACCAGACCGACATGCCGAAGCCGAAATAGCAGGCGTCGGCCAGCCAGGCTCCGACGCGGCCCATCCAGTTGGCGACCAGGCGCGCGTGTCCCGCCCCGGAGGTGGACCACGCTGGATCCTGGGGCGAGTAGCTGAGCATGGAGGCAAGCCAGAACACCAGGGCCAGCAGCCCCGCCAACAGCAGCATTTCATGGCCGAAGCGCGCCACCATGCCGGGGCGCGCCGCAGACTTGGATTTGCCCTTGGCGGATGTGGAAGCGTTCAGAGCGTTCAATGAGTAGGTCATACGCAGGCGGGAGCTTACCCCAGCCCCCTCGGGCTGGCCGCAAAAACAGCCAGGACGGCCTGCTAGCGTAATGCAAGCACTTGCAACAGAACATGACGCCGCTGCATGACGGCGCCATGCCGATCATTTTTGACAATCCGGGCCATTGATCCGCATGGCAACGGGAACCCGGCTGCGGAGCGATACTCCATGGCTGTGCCCGATGTATCTTTTTTCTGCACGCCGACTGCCGGCGTGCGCCTTTTTCAAGAACTGCATCCATGTCTTCTACGCAACACGCCAAAGTCCTGATCCTCGGCTCCGGCCCTGCCGGCTACACGGCCGCCATCTACGCCGCGCGCGCCAACCTCAACCCGCTGCTGGTGACCGGCATGGCCCAGGGTGGCCAGCTGATGACGACGACGGAAGTGGACAACTGGCCTGCGGACGTGAACGGCGTACAGGGCCCCGAACTGATGCAGCGCTTCCTGGAGCACGCAGAGCGCTTCAAGACCCAGGTGGTGTTCGACCACATCCACAGCGTCGATTTCTCCAAGCGCCCCTTCACGCTGACCGGCGACTCCGGCACCTATACCTGCGACAGCCTGATCATCGCCACGGGCGCCTCGGCCAAGTACCTGGGCCTGCCCTCCGAAGAGGCCTTCATGGGCCGCGGCGTCTCGGGCTGCGCCACCTGCGATGGTTTCTTCTACCGCGAGCAGCCCGTGTGCGTGGTCGGCGGCGGCAACACCGCCGTCGAGGAAGCCCTGTACCTGTCCAACATCGCCAGCAAGGTCACCCTGGTGCACCGCCGCGACAAGTTCAAGGCCGAGCCCATCCTCGTGGACAAGCTCATGGACAAGGTCCGTGCCGGCAAGATCGAACTCAAGACCCACTTCGTGCTCGACGAGGTGCTGGGCGACCAGTCCGGCGTGACCGGCATCCGCATCAAGAGCACCCAGGATGGCCATGCCGAGGACATCCAGCTGCAGGGCTGCTTCATCGCCATCGGCCACGCGCCCAACACCGAGATCTTCAAGGGCCACCTGGAGATGGACGAGACCGGCTACATCATCACCCAGGGCGGCCTCAAGGGCTTCGCCACCCAGACCAGCGTGCCCGGCGTGTTCGCGGCCGGCGACGTGCAGGACCATGTCTACCGCCAGGCCATCACCAGCGCCGGCACGGGCTGCATGGCCGCGCTGGACGCCCAGCGCTTCCTGGAGCAGGAATAAGCGGGAAGCCATCCCGCCCGCCCTGCCCTCGTGCAGGGCGGCAAAAGCCCCTGGCTGCCGCCGTGATTGGCTGGCCCAGGGGCTTTTCTCATGAAGACGCTATAATCCGTGGCTTTGCTGAATTTGAAGCGCGCCTTGCTTGCATGGCCAGGACACTTTCAGCGATGGGGTTACCGCCACCCTTTATGGCGAGGTGAGGTTGCCGGCAGGCCCTGCAGCAAATGCAGGGCATCAGCGTCGGCGGCTGTACAACTATCGGAGTGTCCTCATGGCACGCGTATGTGAAGTAACGGGCAAGAAGCCCATGGTGGGAAACAACGTTTCCCACGCCAACAACAAGACCAAGCGTCGTTTCCTGCCCAACCTGCAATACCGCCGTTTCTGGGTTGAGAGCGAAAACCGTTGGGTGCGCCTGCGCGTTTCCAGCGCTGCTCTGCGCCTGATCGACAAGAACGGTATCGACTCCGTGCTCGCAGACCTGCGTGCCCGTGGCCAAGCCTAAATCCCTCAAGGAGAAACACCATGGCTGCTAAAGGCGGACGCGAAAAGATCAAGCTGGAATCCACTGCAGGAACCGGCCACTTCTACACCACGACCAAGAACAAGAAGACAATGCCCGAGAAGATGGCGATCATGAAGTTTGATCCCAAGGCTCGCAAGCACGTCACGTACAAGGAAATCAAGCTGAAGTAATTCAGCCTGTCCCTGGTACCGACAAAGAAACCGCCCGGCGCAAGCCCGGCGGTTTTTTTGCGTCCCTCACCCGTGGCGCGCGGGCTGGCCCAGCTGCGCGCAGGCCATGGCGCCGAGATCGCGGCAGGCCTGCTCGACCACGCCATCCACGGGCAGGGTGCAGCCCAGGCGCATGCAGTGCTCGTAGCGGCCCGAGTTGGAGAACATGCTGCCCGGCGCCGTGCGTATGCCGCGCGCCAGCGCCTGCGTGAACAGCGCGGACGTGGACACGCCAGCCGGAAGCTCCAGCCACAGGCTGAGCCCGCCGGGCGGCAGGCTCAGCCGCGTTCCCAACGGGAAAAAGCGCGCCACCAGCTGCGCCATGCCCTCGCGCTGGCGCCGCAGCTGCTGCTTCAGGCGCTGCAGATTGCGCAGATGCGCGGGCGAGCCCACGCAGGCGGCCGCCAGCAACTGGGCCAGGGTCTGGGTCCCCCGGCTGCGCGCGAACTTGAGCATCTGCACACGGCCATGCCACTGGCCGGCGTTCATCCAGCCCTGGCGCAAGCCTGGCGCCATGCTCTTGTTGAAGGCCTCGCAATAGATCACATGTCCCGGCAGGCGGTCCCAGGCCTTGATGGGGCGCACGGGCTGGCTGCTTTCCACGAACAGGCCGTAGGAGTCGTCCTCGATCAGCGCCACGCCGTGGGCGGCGCACAGCTCGACCAGTCTGGCCTTGTGTTCATCGGGAATGCGCGTGCCCAGCGGCATCTGCAGCTCGGGCACGACCACCACGGCCTTCAGCCGGGGCTGGGTCTGCAGGGCCAGCTCCAGTGCCTCGAGGGACAGGCCGGTGCGCGGGCTGCAGGGAATCTCCAGCGCCTGCATCTGCAGCGACTCCACCACCTGCAGCAGGCCGTAGTAGGTCGGCGACTCCACGGCCACCACGTCGCCGGGCGAGGCCACGGCGGCCAGCGCCAGGCTCACAGCCTCGGAATTGCCCGTGGTCGCCAGCACATCGGCCGGTGCGACATGGATGCCCGCCGCCAGCGCGCGCCGCGCCATGGCCCGCTGGAAATCAGGGTGGCTGCCCATCATGGAACGCCCCAGCACCAGCAGATCGGGCTGCTCGCGCAGCAGCCGGGCAGCCGCCTGGTTCAGGTAGCCGCGATCGAACAGTTCCGGCGGCGGCGTGGCACCGCCCAGGTCCACCTGCACGTCGGCCTGGCGGCCGCGCTCCAGCATGAGCGAGATGTGCTCATTGATGCCCGCAAAGTGCTGTTGTGGCAACGGCTGCACGGGCTGGCTCAGATCCGGCTCGCTGGCAGGCGCCAGCCCTGCAGGCCGGGCATCGCGCACGAAGTAGCCCACGCGCGGGCGGGCCTCGAGCTGGCCCAGATCCTCCAGATGCCGCAGCGTCTGCAGCGCCGTGGACAGGCTGACCTCGTGGCGGCGCATCAGCTCGCGCACGGAAGGCATGCGCTCGCCCGCCTTGAGCGTGCCCATCTCCATGGCCAGGCTGTAGTCGGCCGCCAGGCGGCGGTACAGGGTGGGGGCGGCGCTTGCGGCGGTCATGGGCAGGATGGAAAACGGCTGGGGATGGAAGTGCTTGACCGAGATCTTGCCTCAAGGCCCTGTTACGCAACAGATACAGATCATCAAGCCATGCAGCAGAACAGAACATGGACTGCCTGCACTGCTGCGGCGCAACAAACCATAGGCTGTGCCTGTGCCAAAGAGGGCCGAATGCCTACGCTTGGGGCCTGGAACTACAGGACACAGACCCATGCACAACGCCCACACCCGCTCGTTCGAACTGCGCCATCTCGCCCCCGGAAACGACCTGTATCTGTCCATGCAGGAGGGCTGCGAGCTGTTCTGCCGCCAGGGCAGCCTGGAAATCAGCGTCCCGCAGCAGGTCTGGGCCGATGCAGCGCCGGGGCTGACCCTCAGGCTGCAGCCGGGCCAGGGCTGGCGCGCAGGCGCGGACCTGCGGATAAGAGTCCGCTCCGTGTCCCAGGCCACGGCAGGTCTGGAACTGCAGCCGAACCCCGCAGCAAAAAGCCGCATCGCCTCCGAAGAGAAGATGCGGCCCCGGGAATGGACGCTTGCCGGCTGGCTTCGCAGCTTCAGGCGTGGGCAGCGCGCAGCTTGACCGAGAACTCCTTGAGCGCGGCAATGCCGCTGGCCTCGGCGCGATGGCACCAGGCCTGCAGATGGGCCGTCAGCTGCTCGCGCGACAGCGAGGTGTTGAGCCACAGCTGGCGCAGCTCCTCGCGCATGACCAGCATCTGGTCCAGCACGGGATGGGCGGCGCGCGCCTGGGCCAGCTGGTCCTGCGCCTGGGCGGGCACCTTGTCGGCATCGCGGTGCAGCCAGCGGCGCGCCGTCCTGAGCAAGGACAGGTCGGCCTGCTGCGCCTTGCGCTGCTTGAGCGCATCGAGTTCGAACTGCACGGCGGCACGCACGCCGCGCGCATAGCGGGCCATGACCTCGTAGCGGTTGGCGATCACGGCCTCCAGCGTCTTTTCGTCGGCCACAGGCTTGATGGCGCCCATGACCAGCCTGGGCGGCGTTTTCTTGACCTTGGCCCAGCCGACCGCCTGCATCGCCCGGATGTAGGCCCAGCCCACATCGAACTCATAGCGCTTGACCGAGAACTTGGCCGAGGTCGGATAGGTGTGGTGGTTGTTATGCAGTTCCTCACCGCCGATGACCAGGCCCCAGGGCACGAGGTTGGTGCTGGCGTCCTGGGCCTCGAAGTTGCGGTAGCCCCAGAAATGGCCCAGGCCGTTGACCACGCCGGCAGCCCAGAACGGAATCCAGGCCATCTGCACGGCCCAGATGGTCAGTCCGATGGCGCCGAACAGCAGCACGTTGATGACCAGCATCAGAGAAGGACCCCAGATCGAATGCCGGCTGTAGAGATGGCGCTCGATCCAGTCGTCGGGCGTGCCGTGGCCGAACTTCCTGAGCGTCTCGGCGTTCTTGGCCTCTTCGCGGTACAGCTCCGCGCCCTGGCGCATCACGGTATCCAGCCCGCGCGTTTGCGGGCTGTGGGGATCGTCCTCGGTTTCGCACTTGGCGTGGTGCTTGCGGTGGATGGCCACCCACTCCTTGGTGACCATGCCCGTGCCCAACCACAACCAGAACCGGAAGAAATGCGAGGGCACCGGCCCCAGGTCCAGCGAACGATGGGCCTGGCAGCGGTGCAGGAAGATGGTGACGCCCGCAATCGTGACGTGGGTGGTGACCAGGGCATACAGCAGCAGCTGCCACCACGACAGCTGCCACAGGCCATGGGCCATCCAGTCCAGGGCAATATTCCAAACCGACGCGAAATCCACAGACATGACCCAAGCCTTTGCCAAAGCCGGCGCCCAATGGCACCGATGCCTCAATTTTAGGCGAGCCCCCCGTGAAGTCGTTCGGCAATCTCCCGCGATTTACAGCTTATTGCGTCTGCAAGTTACGGCTTCCGGGTCCAAACGGCGGCGAAAAACCCGTCCGTCTCATGGCGCTGGGGCCACAGGCGCAGGTACTGCGTGCCGGTCTCGCCGCCGCTGCACAGCACATCGCCCCGCTCCACCTTGAGCTGGGCCAGAAGTTCTCCGGCATCCATGGCCACGAAGTCAGAGTGCTCCGCTGCAAAGGCGTCGGCGATGGCTTCGTTTTCCTGGGGCAGGACCGAACAGGTGGCATAGACCAGGCGTCCGCCCGGCTTGACCAGCCGCGCAGCACTGGCCAGGATGGCCGCCTGCTTTTGCGTGAGCTCCTCGATGGCCTTGGCCGACTGGCGCCACTTGAGGTCGGGATTGCGGCGCAGCGTGCCCAGGCCCGAGCAGGGGGCATCAACCAGCACGCGGTCGATCTTTCCGGCCAGGCGCTTGACGCGGTCGTCGCGCTCATGGGCGATGGCCGCGGGGTGCACGTTCGACAGGCCCGAGCGCGCCAGGCGCGGCTTCAGGGCCTCGAGCCGGTGGCCCGAGACATCGAAGGCGTACAGACGCCCCGTGCTGCGCATCGAAGCACCAATGGCCAGGGTCTTGCCGCCTGCGCCTGCACAGAAATCGACCACCATTTCGCCGCGCTTGGCATCGAGCATCAGCGCCAGCAGTTGCGAGCCTTCGTCCTGCACCTCGATGGCACCGCGCGTGAAAGCGTCCATCCGGGCCAGCGCCGGCTTGCCCTGCACACGCAGGCCCCAGGGCGAGTAAGGCGTGGCTTCGGCGGCGATGCCGGCATCGGCCAGTTCCTTTTGCACATCGGCACGCTTGGCGTTCAGCGCATTGACGCGCAGATCCAGCGGCGCGGCCTGCTCCATGCTCTGGGCAAAGGCCCAGAAGTCATCGCCCAGTTGCTGCTGTAGCGGCGCGACCAGCCATTCGGGAAGGTTGTGGCGGTGCGGCTCCATCAGTTCGTCGGGACGCACGGCCTCGCAGGCGTCCAGCCATTGCAGCTCCTGCGGCGACAGCGCGGCGCGCACGAAGCTGCGTGCGTCCTTGACACCTTGCTCGGTCTTGCCAGCCACGCGGGCCAGTGCCTCCTGGCTGTGGGCAAAGCCCAAAATGGCCAGCCTGCGCTCACGCGAGCCGCTGCCAGAACGCGCCAGGCTCTCAAAAAGCAGCTTCTTGCGCAGCACGGTGTAGGCGGTCTCGGCCAGCGCAGCGCGCTCGCGCGGGCCCAGGTTGCGGTTTTCACGGAAAAAGCGTGACACCACGGCGTCGGCCGGGTGTTCGAAAGTCAGGGTGCGCTTGACCAGTTCGGCGCAGGCGTCGAGAAGCTGTTTGGGATGCATGGCCGCGATTGTCCCACTGCCTTGCAAATCCGAGAGGGGCGCAGGTCGGAACCCGGAGCAACGCCGGGCTGGCACGGCTACCATGGCGCCCCATGACCGATGACGACCTGCCCCCTCTGATTGCCACGCCCCCGGGCCTGTACCGCCACTACAAGGGCGCTCCCTACGAGGTGCTTGCCACCGTGCGCCACAGCGAAACGCGCGAGTCCATGACCCTGTACCGCGCGCTCTACGGCGAGCGCGGCCTGTGGGTGCGGCCGGCCGCCATGTTCAACGAAACCGTGGTCATCAACGGCGTGGAGCAGCCCCGCTTTGCACGCTGCCCCGAAGTGGAGCAGCAGGCCTTTCAGAGCGAAGGCCTGTGAGCAGACCCTAGCCCCGCATCAACTGCGCCACGGCGCGCGGGTAGATGATGTGCTCCTGCACCAGCACGCGCGCGGCCAGTGCCTGGGCCGTGTCGCCGGGCAGCACGGGCACCACGGCCTGCTCCAGGATGGGGCCCACATCCAGCTCGGCCGTCACGCGGTGCACGGTGCAGCCGGCGAAGCGGCAGCCTGCATCGATGGCCCGCTGGTGCGTGTGCAGGCCCGTGAAGGCGGGCAGCAGCGAGGGGTGGATGTTGATCATGCGACCTTCGTAATGCGCAACGAAGCCCGGCGTGAGGATGCGCATGAAGCCGGCAAGCACGACCAGCGCGGGCGCGTGCCGGTCGATCACCTGGGCCAGCTCGGCGTCGAAGGCCTCGCGGCTGGGGAACGGGCGGTGGTCCAGCACCTCGGTGGCAATGCCCTGCTCGCGCGCGAAAACCAGGCCCGAAGCCTCGGCCTTGTTGCTGACCACGGCGGCCACGCGGGCGCCATAACGCCGCGCCCAGTCCTGTTGCTGCGAAGCACGCACAATGGCAGCCATGTTCGAGCCGCCGCCCGAGATCAGGATCACGATATTTTTCATGGGCGGCGATTGTCGCACCGCGGGCCGCGCGGCCTGCGCCAGCCCCGGCAAGGCCCATGGCCCTGCCGGGCCTTGTCACCTCTTGCCCTCAGACCCATGCCATTCGATCCCCGCTCCACCCCCTTGACCGCCGTCGAAGCCCGCGTGCTGGCCACCCTGATGGAGAAGGCGCGTACCGTGCCCGACAGCTACCCGCTCACGCTCAACGCACTGGTGACGGGCTGCAACCAGAAAAGCAGCCGCGATCCGGTGATGGAAGTCAGCGAGGGCGAAGCCCAGGAAGCGCTGGACAGCCTGCGCCTGCGCACCATGTCCGTGCAGATCAGCAGCGCACGCGCCACGCGCTGGGAACACAACTTCCCGCGCGGCGTGGGTGTGCCCGACCAGAGCGCCGTGCTGCTGTCCCTGCTGATGCTGCGCGGCCCGCAGACGGCGGGCGAGCTGCGCATCAACTCCGAGCGCTGGCACCGCTTTGCCGACATCTCCTCGGTCGAGGCCTTCCTGGAAGAGCTGCGCGAGCGCAGCGAGGAAAAAGGCGGCCCGCTGGTCGTCCTGCTGCCCCGCGCGCCCGGCGCGCGCGAACAACGCTGGGCCCACCTGCTGTGCGGCCCCGTGGACGTGAACGCGATCGCCTCGGCCCCTGCGGCAGCAGGCGCACGCGGCGATGCCCTGGCCCAGCGCGTGGTCGATCTGGAAGCCCAGGTACGCCAGCTGCAGGCACGTCTGGCACATGTCTACGCCCAGCTGGGTCTGGAAGAACCCGATCAGCCTGCCTGATATCCGGCGGCCGTGAAGCCATCAGGGATTGCCATAGGTTGTCACGCCCTGGACAGTTCAAAAAAGAACGCGCGTGCTACAAAAGCCGGGATTGAAGGAGACACAGTCCATGGACCTGGCATTTACCCCTGAAGAACAGTCCTTTCGCGAGGAAGTCCGCGCCTGGGTGCGGGCCAACCTGCCCCAGGACATCGCGCACAAGGTGCGCCATTCGCTGCGCCTGACGCGCGACGACCTGCAGAACTGGGCCAAGATTCTTGGCAAGAAAGGCTGGCTGGGCTACGGCTGGCCCAAGCAGTTCGGCGGACCCGGCTGGAACGCCGTGCAAAAGCACCTGTTCGAGGAGGAATGTGCCCTGGCCTGCGCGCCGCGCATCATTCCCTTCGGCCCCGTGATGGTGGCGCCCGTGATCATGGCCTACGGCACGCCCGAGCAGCAGCAGCGCTTTCTGCCCGGCATTGCCAGCGGTGAAGTGTGGTGGAGCCAGGGCTACTCGGAGCCGGGCTCGGGCTCGGACCTGGCCAGCGTCAAGACCCGCGCCGAGCGCGTGGGCGACAAGTACATCGTCAACGGCCAGAAGACCTGGACCACGCTGGGCCAGTACGGCGAATGGATCTTCTGCCTGGTGCGCACCAGCAACGAGGGCAAGCCCCAGACCGGCATCAGCTTCCTGCTGGTGGACATGAAGAGCCCTGGCGTGACCGTGCGCCCGATCAAGCTGCTGGACGGCGAGTGCGAGGTCAACGAGGTCTTCTTCGACAATGTGGAAGTGCCGGCCGAGAACCTGATCGGCGAGGAGAACAAGGGCTGGACCTACGCCAAGCACCTGCTCAGCCACGAGCGTACCAACATCGCCGATGTGAACCGCGCCAAGCGCGAGCTGGAACGCCTCAAGCGCATCGCCAAGGCCGAAGGCGTCTATGAGGACCAGCGTTTCCGCGACGAGATCGCCAAGCTCGAAGTCGACGTGGTGGCGCTGGAGATGCTGGTGCTGCGCGTGCTGTCGGCCGAGAAATCGGGCAAGAACCCGCTGGACATCGCCGGCCTGCTCAAGATCAAGGGCAGTGAAATCCAGCAGCGCTACTCCGAGCTGATGATGCTGGCCGCAGGCCCCTTCAGCCTGCCCTTCATCGAAGAAGCCATGGAAGCCGGCTGGCAGGGCGACTTCCCCGGCGGCGTGGCGGACAACGCGCCGCTGGCATCGACCTATTTCAACATGCGCAAGACGACGATCTACGGCGGCTCCAACGAGGTCCAGAGAAACATCGTCGCTCAGACGGTGCTGGGCTGATTTTGGCTGGAGTTTCGCTGACCCCAGAAGTGCGCCGGACGCGCTTCGATCAGCTTCGGGAGACAGAAAATGGACTTTGATTTTTCGGATGACCAGCAGCAACTGCGCGACGCGGTGCGCCGCTGGGTGGACAAGGGCTACACCTTCGAGCGCCGCCGCTCCATCGTCGAGGCGGGCGGCTTCTCGCGCGAGGCCTGGGGCGAGCTGGCCGAACTGGGCCTGACGGCACTGACCGTGCCCGAGGAGCACGGCGGCCTGGGCCAGGGCGCCACCGACGTGATGGTGGTGATGGAAGAGCTGGGCCGCGGCCTGGTGATGGAGCCGCTGGCACAGGCCTTCGTGGCATCCAGCGTGCTCGGCCAGCATGCCGACGCCTCCGTGGCAGGCCAGTGGCTGCCGCGCGTGGCCAGCGGCGAGGCCCTGGTCGTGCTGGCACACCAGGAGCGCCAGGCCCGTTACCGGCTCGACGTCTGCGCAGCCACGGCCGGCAAGAGCGGCAGCGGCTACACGGTGGATGCCACCAAGAGCGTGGTGCCCGCAGGCGACGCGGCCGATGCCTTCCTGGTGCCGGCCCAGCTGGACGGCAAGATCGCCCTCTTCCTGGTGGAGCGCGGCGCCAGCGGCGTCAGCACCCAGGGCTACCGGACCCAGGATGGCAGCCGCGCCGCCGAGCTGCGCTGCCAGGCGACCCCCGCCACGCTGGTGACGACCGATGGCCTGGCCGCCCTGACGCTGGCCCAGGACGTGGCCAACGCCGCCCTGTGCGCCGAAGGCGTGGGCGCCATGGAGCAGACACTGAAGCTCACCACCGAGTACATGAACCAGCGCAAGCAGTTCAACACGGTGATCGCCAGCTTCCAGGCCCTGCGCCACCGCGTGGCGGACATGAAGATGCAGCTGGAGCTGGCCCGCTCCATGAGCTACTACGCCAGCCTCAAGATGAACACGCCCGAGGCCGAGCGCCACGTGGCCATCGCGCGCGCCAAGGTCCAGCTGGGCCAGTCGCTGCGCTATGTGGGCCAGCAGTCGGTGCAGCTGCACGGCGGCATCGGCGTGACCGACGAGTACGCAGGCAGCCACTACTTCAAGCGCCTGACGCAGATGGAGATGACGGGTGGGGACACGCTGCACCATCTGGGCATCGTGTCCGGGAAGATGCAGGACACGGCCGGCGTGTTTGCCTGAGCCTCGGGTCCCGCTTCAGACCACCAGGCCCCGCAGGAAACTGCGGGGCTTTTTCATGGGCTTTTCATGGGCCTTTGCTTTTTCCCATGCTTGCCCGCCGCCTCAGGTCAGCCTGTAGCCCTCGGGCCTGAGCGGCGCGGGCAGATCCGTCTCGCCCAGCGTGCGGCCCAGGCTGATCTCGATGGAGCGGCAGATGGTGTCCAGCGGCAGGTCGTTGCTCTCCAGGCCAAAGGGCTCTTCGAGTTCATCGCCAAGGGCGTCGAGCCCATAGAAGGTGTAGGCCACGATGGCCACGACGAAAGGCGTCATGAACCCGGTCGTGTCCACCAGGCCGAACGGCAGCAGAAAGCAGTACATATAGGCCGTGCGGTGCAGCAGCAGCGCATACGAGAACGGCATGGGCGTGTTGCGTATGCGCTCGCACGAGGCGGCAGCGGCCGTCATGCGTGTGAAGGTCTTGTCCATGGACGCGGCCAGGCAGGGCTCCATCTCGCCACGGCGCACACACTGCGCCAGGTCATGCCCCATGGACATCATCAGTGCGTCGCAGCGCTGCTCCAGCGGCAGGGCCTGGATTTGGCGCCATTCCCTGTCCACGAGCCAGCGGCCGGCTTCGGCATCGTCGTGCAGGCCCCGCAGCTGGGACCGCAGCGAATGCGCGAAGGCAACAGCCCGGTGCACCATGCGCACGCGCACGTCGCTGTCGCGGCGCCGGGGATCGGGCACCGTGTCCAGCGCAATCAGGCTCTGGCACTGGCGCGCCAGCGTGCGCGCGCAGATCACCATCTCTCCCCAGAGCTTGCGCCCTTCCCAGTAGCGGTCGTAGGCGGTGTTGTTGCGAAACCCCAGGAAGATGGCCAGCGGCAGGCCGATCAGCGTGAAGGGGATGGGCGTCACCGTGATCTTCACGTCGAAGAGATTGCCGTGCACCAGGGTGATGATGGCGGCAAACACGATGTTCACGAGCAGCGTGACCTGGATGCGCTGGAGCACCGAGCCCCGCAAAATCAGAAACAGCCTGAGGCCGGCGGGGCGATCACGGACGATCATGGGGCGAATGCTAGGTATAAACCCTTATTCGATCACATATTGAGCATGTCAATGGGCTGCGGCCATGCTCCGAACCAAAAAAAAGGCGCCCCGAAGGACGCCCTGCGTCACGACCGGTTGCCGGTCACAGCGCGTTGAAGCGGCGGCGGCGCACCATGCCCCAGCCCATGATGCCCATCAAGCCGGACATCAGGATCAGGCCCCATTCGGAGAGGGTGGGGATGGAGGCGGGCGATACGGCCACGGCCACCGCGCGGGAAGCCGTGTTGTTGGCCGGGTTGGCATCTCCGGTCGCACCGGTACTGCCCGTCAGTGCCACCGCCCCCACGGAGCTGGGCGTTCCGCTGACCGTGCAGGTCACGCTGGCGCCCGCAGGCACGGCATCCCCTGCGGACCAGGCTGCATTGGAGGGGCTGATGCGGCAAGCGCCCTGGCTGACGCCAGGCGGCAGTCCCGTGACTGCGCACGAGGTGCCTGCCGATGCATCGGCCGAGCCCTGGTTCTTGCAGACAAAACGGCCGCTGTAGGGCGTGCCGGCAGTGAACGCGGTCGGCAGGCCGCTCAGATCGACGCCCATGTCGGGCACTGCAACGGTGGACACATTCATGGTCGCGGTGTTGTTTGCCGCATTCGAATCATCCGTTGCGCCCGTGGTGCCCGTGACCGTGGACGAACCTGCGGCCGTGGGCGTACCGCTCACCTGGCAGGTGACCGTGGCTCCCACCGGCACCGCATTGCCCGCCACCCACGCGGCATTGCCGGGGCTGATGGAGCATGCGCCTTGTGTCACGCCAGCCGGCAGGCCGGAGACGGCGCAGGAGGTGCCGCTCACGGCGTTGGCCAGGCCCTGGTTGCTGCAGGTGAAGCTGCCGCTATAGGGAATGTTCAGCGGCGAGGTGGGGGGCAGTCCGCTCAGATTGACCTGCATGTCCGGCGCTGTGGTGACCGCGATGTTCGACGTGGTCGTGTTGTTGCCCGGGGTCAGGTCGTTGTCGCCGCCCGTGGTCACCGTGACCGTCGAGCTGCCGCCTGGACCCGTCGGTGTGCCGGAGACCTGGCAGACCACCGTCTTGCCCGCAGGCACCACGGCGGGCTGCATCCAGGCCGCGCCGTCTATCGTGCATTGGCCTGCCGTCACGCCAGGAGGCAGACCGGAGGCATCGCAGATAGCCTGGCCTGCGCTGGCTGCACCATCGTTCTTGCAGGAGAAGCTGCCGGTGTAGGGGACGCCGACCACGGCGGTGGGCGGGAGTCCGGAGACATCAGGCACCATGTCGCTGCTCGCCGCGGGAGCCAGCAATTGGGTCTGCACCATGGCACCGAGCAGGGTCGAGGTCAGGTCGCCTCCGATGGTGTAGTTGCCGTTGTTGATCTGGTCTGACGGCGTGCCCGCAGGAACCTTCACGGTCATCGTGAACGTGCCCGACTGCCCGGGAGCCAGGGTCCCAAAGTCGCACTGGGCAGGATCTGAACTGCCCACGGCCGGGGCCGTGCAAGCGCCGCCGTCGCCGGCCAGCGACACGAACGTGGTCGGACTGATGCCCGCATCCGTGCCCACGGGCATGGCGGGCGTGACCTTCACGTTGTTCACCGGGGTGCTGCCGTTGTTCGTATAGGTGTAGGTATAGGTGATCTCCGTGCCGTCCGCCTTGGGCGCGCTGACAGGCCCGGACGCGCTGATCCACAGGGTCTTGGGCAAGGTCGTGCCGAAGTTGTCAACGTACAGATGGCCTGCGTGGCCACCGGCACTGCAGGCCGAGGCCACGGCCTGCAGCCTGACCTTGTCGCCTACCCGCAGGTAGGCATTGCCAGGAGCGACATCGTAGGCCTGGGGGTCGGTGTAGTTCTGGATGGCACCGCCCTTGTCGGTAAAGGTCTTCCAGGGTGCCCCCGGCTCGCCGCCGTAGTGGTATTTGAAGAACAACTCCTGGGGTGAGCCCGTCAGATCCGTGGCGGTCTGGGCGTCATAGGTCTTGACCAGCGAGATGGCAAAGTAGGGGCGATCCTCGCCTCCGTGATTGCTGGCGTACTCAAGCACGGGCGCCGCGACAAATCGGATGTGGATCTTGCCGTCCTGGTCGATGTCATCCGCAGTCAGCGTCACTTCCTGGGTGATGGAACTTGCCGTATTGACCTGCTGGGTCCAGCCGGCGAGTCCCCCCGTGACCTTGCTGGACCGAGGTATCACGTTGCTGGCTGGGATGGCGCTGTTCGCCTTGAGGTTGATGCGGGCAGAGTGGGAGCCTGCCAAAGTCAGTTTGAGGGCGGACTGGCCGGCGTCACCCCGGAACAGGACTTCGTCTGCAGCGCCTTCCGAGCCGCTGGCGATTTCGACCAGATGGGACTTGGTGCCAGGTGGCTGCAGGCGCAACTCGCTCAAGCGCTTCGGATTGGCCTGGGTGCCATTGTTGGTCCAGGCCTGGGGGGTCCAGCCAGTCAGGTCCCCTGCCTCGAAGTCCCCATTCAGAAATGCCGCCTGCGCAACTGCACCCACCATTGCCAGGGTGCCGGCTGCAACCAGACTTCTGGCCTGCCTCCAGGCCTTCATGCGCGGCCCTGTGGGCCGGATATGCAAACTCTGTCTCGCCATACCATTCCTCTCTTCATGTGTGTTTGATCACGGATGAAAACCCCGACGGCCCACGCCGCCGGCTTGCGCACACCGCCAGCACCAAGCCGCCCAATCACGCGCACGCGCTTTTGCAGCAAAAAAATGGGCGAACGAATCCCTTCCGCATGCCCGGACGGCAGCGGTTCAAAAAGCTGAAATGGAGAAGAAAAAGGCGCCTAAGGCACGAACACCAGCCCTCGACCGAACACGGCCCTCACCGGCAGGGCCAGCCCGGAGATATCCAGGGTCTTGCGGCGAAGCCGCGTCAACTGCGATTCAATGCGATGAAAACCGTCATCCACATCGGCATAGCCCATGGCCTCGATCAGGGTCTGCTTGGACACCATGGTCCCGGGGGTTGCCATCAGGCAGCCGAGCAATTCCAGCTCGCGGCTGGTCAGGGCAATGATCTGGTGGTTGGGTGCGACCATGCAGGCCGACAGGGGGTCAAGGCGCCAGGTCAGGAATGGGGCGGACGCCCTGCCCGGCTGACCGGTGTTGCGGCGAAGCTGGGAGCGGATGCCGGCCACCAGCTCGTTCATGTCGGTGGGCTTGACGAAGTACTGCAGGGCGCCGGCATTGAGGCCGGCAATGCGGCTGTCCAGATCGCCGCGTGCCGTGAGCACCACCACGGGGATCTCCTGCTCGGCCAGGCGCTTGACCAGGCTCAGCCCGTCCTCGCCGGGCAGACCCAGGTCGACGACGACCAGATCTGCCTTCTCGCGCAGTAGCTTTATGTAGAAGTCTTCTGCAGAATCCGTGCCCCAGGCATGCAGGCCAGACTTTGTTAAAAATCGACACACATTGATACGAATATCCTCGTCGTCCTCTACGACGGCGACGGTGAACTCGATCGATGGCTCTAGTGTCTGCTGCATGATGTTTGCCTATTGGTGCGCGGATTTTCATTGGGGTGAACGTCCGCCGCCATGCACGAACACTCTCGAATGCTCACAGTTCAGAGAAACACACAAAAATTTACTTTTATTGCATGGATCACGGTATCGCTCGGGCTGCTCGCATTTTTCGTGCTGAGCCCGGCAACCATGTCTCCCCCTGACAAGGGACTGCGTCTGGGCAAGGACCTGCCGATGCAGGTGCTTGCCGATGCGGGCCGCAGCATGACCATTGAACAGGTCGCGGCCCTGCCCGATGATGCCTTCGAAACCCGGCGCACGCCTCTGAACGAGGGCTATACCCGCCAGGCTTACTGGGTGAGGGTTGCCATGCCTGCCCTCGCACCCGCCAGTGCGCTGGCCGGCAATGATCCGCTGTGGCTGGAGATCACGCCCACCTATCTGGACAGGGTCACGCTCTACCAGCAGGCGAATGGCCTGTGGCAGGCACGCGAAAGCGGCGACACGGTGCCCATGGCCCAGCGCATCCATGTGCGCCAGCTGGTGTTTCCACTGCGCGCCGGCCAGCCCTTTGTGCTGCGCATCGAGACCAGCAGCGCCATGCAGCTGTACGCCACGGTCTGGCGCAGCACGGGGCTGATGGCCTGGCTGTCCAGCGTGGAGTGGGCCTCGGGGGTGCACCAGGGCGTGAACCTGGTGCTGACCTTGCTGATCGCCGGCGCAGCCCTGGCCCTTCGCATGCGCAGCCTGATGGCCATGACGCTGCTGGCGTTCGTGGTTCTGACCCACAACGCCAATGTGCGCGGCTATGCCCAGCTGTGGCTGCCCGAGCCCTGGGCGCCGCATGCGGATATCTGGGTGAGCGTGGGCGTCTTCCTGCTGCCTGCCGCCTTTGCCTGGCAGGCACGCGAGACCTTGACGCGCGGAACGATCTGGCGCCGCATCGACCGCATGCTGGTGCTGCTGACCTTGGCGCCGCTGCTGGCCTTGCTCAGCATTCCCATGGGGCACTACACGCAATGGGCCTGGCTCGGAGTCAGCGTCCCCTGGATGGCCAGCATGCTGAGCGCTCTGGTGGCCTGGAAGAACCTGCTCCGCCAGGGCCCCAGCATCGTCAACCTGCTGGTGCTGATTCCCTACACGCTGCATGCGGTCATGGGCATCCACGTGGCTGCAGCGTTCACGGGGCTGGTGTCCTCCGACATCGAAGCCGGCATGTACTGGCAACTGGAATCGCTGCTGCTGTACATCCTCATCATCATTGCCGTGGGCGCCAGCCTGGTCGAGAAATTCCAGAACTCCATGGACAGGCAGGCGCAACTGGTGGAGTCATTGGCCCGCTCCGAGCACGCGCTCGAAGGCCGGGTACGCACACGCACGGCCGAGCTGCTGCATGCACAGAACGCGCTGCAGGCCGCGCTGCACGGCGAACGCACCCTGCGGCTAGAGCAGCGCCAGTTCTTCAACATGGTCAACCATGAATTCCGCACGCCGCTGGCCGTGGTGGACAGCGCGGCCACGGAGCAGTTGACCTTTCCGTCCACCGACATCGACTCCCAACTGGAGCGGGCCGCCCAGATCCGGCGTGCCTGCAGGCGCCTCACGGCCCTGGTGGACAACTGCCTGGTCAGCGACCGCCTGGACGCGCCTGCGTTCCGGCTGCAGCTCGACCGGGTTCCGGTGACGGACCTGATCGACGATGCCGTACAGCTCGTGCACTGGTCGCGCCGCCATCATCTGAGGCTGGAGACTGCCGGCATCCCCGCCTCCTGGCAGTGCGATCCCACGCTGGTGCGCATCGCCCTGTCCAACCTCGTGGACAACGCCGTGAAATACGCCCAGGCCGGCGAAATCGCCGTGTGTGCCCGCCTGGACGGGCAGGGCCGGCTGGAGCTCACCGTCAGCGACGAGGGCCCTGGCCTGGCGCCCGAGCTGGCGCAGCGCATCTTCGAGCTGCACGAGCGCGGAGAGCGCTCGGACCAGACCCGAGGCTTCGGCCTGGGCCTGTGGGTGGCCCGGCGCGTGGCCCAGATGCACGGCGGCGATGTGCAGGTCACGCCAGCTGCGGGCGGCGGCACCTGCTTCACGCTGACGCTGCCCTGCAGCATTCCCGAAGACAGCGGCCTTGCCACAGCTGCAACACAGCCCGCCTCGCCATGCGCATCCTGAACCTGCTGCGTGTCCTGAACCGTCTGGCGCTGCCGGGCTGGCTGGTGTTTTCGCTGGTGCTGGTGGTCTGCTTCATCCTCAGTCCGGCCTGGCAGTCCCTTCCAGCCAAGCGCCTGCAGCTGGGCACGGACCTGCCCATGCTGGCGCTTGTCGATGCGCAGGGCAGCCTCACCATCGACCAGGTGGCAGCCCTGCCCGATACGGACTTCACCGCGCTCGACACACCGCTGAACAAGGGCTACACGCGCGATGTGTATTGGCTCAAGGTGCAGGCTCCCTATATCGCCGCCGGGAAGATCGACCCCGAGCAGGACCCTCTGTGGCTGGAGATCCTGCCCAGCTACCTGGACCAGGTCGCGCTGTACCAGTACATGGACGGCGCCTGGCGCATGCGCAGCAGCGGCGATACGGCAACCGGCGAACCACGGGTCCATGTGCGCCAGCTCGTGTTTCCGCTGTACACGGACCAGCCCTTCATCCTGCGCGTGCAGACCTCAAGCCCCATGCAGCTGGACGCCACGATCTGGCGCAGCAGCGGTCTGATGACGCAGTTCTCGGCCGTGGAATGGGCATCGGGCATCCACCAGGGCATCAACCTCATGCTGGCCCTGCTGATCATCGGGGCCGCCCTGGCCTTGCGGTTGCGCAAACTGGCCGCCATGGCCGTGGCAGCCATCGCCGTACTGATCCATGGCGCCAGCGACCGGGGCTACCTGCAGATCTGGCTGCCCGACCATCTGGCGCACTGGGGCCATCTGTGCGTCAGCCTTGGCACCCTGATGCTTCCCGCCGCCCTGGCCTGGCAGATGCGCGAGCTGCTGACCCGCGACACACGCTGGCGGCGCATGGACCGGGCCCTGCTCGCCCTGGGAATCATCCCGTTGCTGTGCCTGCCAAGCATCCCGCTCGGCCGCTACCAGGACTGGGCCTGGATAGGGGTCGGCGCGCCCTGGGCCATCAGCGCGTTGTTTGCGGTGGTGGCATGGAGCAATCTGCTGCGCGATCGTGCCAGCCTGGTCCATGTGCTGATGGTCGTTCCCAGCACCATGTACGGGCTCATGGGGCTGTATGTGACGGCAGCCTATGTGGGCCTTGCCAGCCTGCCCACCATAGAGACCAGCGTTTTCTGGCAGCTCAACACCTTGCTGGTCAACATCGTGATCACCGTGGCCGTCGGCGCCAGCCTGATCCAGAAATTCCGGGACTCCATGGCACGCCAGGCACAACTGCTCGAATCCCTGGCCAAATCCGAGCATGCGCTGGAAGAGCGCGTGCGGCTGCGCACGGCCGAGCTGCTGCGGGCGCAGAACGCGCTGCAGGCGGCGCTGCACAGCGAACGCACGCTGCGACTGGAGCAGCGGCAGTTCTTCAACATGGTCAACCATGAGTTCCGCACGCCGCTGGCCGTGGTGGACAGTGCCGCCACCGAGCAACTTTCCTTTCCCTCCCCCGACATCGACTCCCAGCTCGAACGCGCCGCCCAGATCCGGCGCGCCTGCAGACGCCTCACGGCCCTGGTGGACAACTGCCTGATCAGCGACCGCCTGGACGCTCCCGCCTTCAGGCTGCAGTTGCACCGCGCTCCCGTCATGGAGCTGGTCGATGATGCCGCGCAGCTCGTGCACTGGTCTCGCCGCCACCGTCTGCGCCTGGACAGCGCGCAGGCGCCCGCCATCTGGGAGTGCGACTCCACGCTCATCCGCATCGCACTGTCCAACCTCGTGGACAACGCCGTGAAGTACGCCAAGGCCGGAGAAATCACCGTGCGCGCGCGCACCGACGACCGTGGTCAGCTGGAACTCACCGTCAGCGACCAGGGCCCAGGCCTGGCGCCCGAGCTGGCGCTGCGCATCTTCGAGCGCTTCGAGCGCGGCCACCGCTCCGACCAGGCCCGCGGCTTCGGCCTGGGCCTGTGGGTCGCCCGGCGCATTGCGCGACTGCATGGCGGCGACATACAGGCGGCACCTTCACCGGAGGGCGGCACGAGCTTCACGCTCACGCTGCCGCCGCATCCCGCTCCCGCTGCGCAGTCCAAAACCTTGCAGACAGCGGCTTGAAACATGATGCGGCGAAGAATCCACGATAATGAAAAGTTCGCCACTGGCGTGGCCTGTCGGCATTTGCCGCCATCAAGGCCCGCCTCATCCTGGCCATAAACACACACCTGTCCATGAGCGCTACTTCCATCCCCGCCGATATCAACCGCAAGCACCTGGAAATGGCTCGCCAGCAGATCTCCAACGGCGATCTGCGCAAGGCCGCACAGACTCTGAACAAGGCTCACCGCAAGATGCCTGGCGATGCCCGCGTATTCATGCTGGCAGGGCTGATGGCAGAGAAGGCAGGCAACCCCGCCAAAGCAGAGGAAGCCTTCAATCGCTGCGTTGAACTCGCACCGATGTGGGGTCCGGGTCTGCTGGAATCGGCCCTCTACCGTGCGCGTCGCGATCAGTTCGATCTCGCCATTGAAATGGCGGAGAAAGTGGCGCGCATCGAGCCCCGCAATCCCCAGGTGCTGGCCGGCGTTGTGGACATCGCACACCGTGCCGGCAAGCTTGAAATGGCCGTCCTTCACCTTCGCAGGGGACTGGAACTTTTCCCCAACGATGCTCTGCTGCGACAGCATCTGGCTGCCGATCTGGCCGAATTGGGAGAACACTCCGAGGCGCTCCAGATATGGAACGCCCTGGTGGATGAATTCCCGGAACAGCCTGCCTACAAAATGGGGCGCATCAAGGTCCAAATCGCACGTGGCGAAACCACAGCGGCTCTGGACGATATCCGGACGCTCGAGGCGAAATTCCCGCAGGACGCCACACTGGCCTACTACGCGGCGCTGGCACGAGCCGAGACTCCCAAACATATTCCAGTAAAGATGCACCAGGCCATGTTCGACGAGATGGCCGGGCGCTTCGACAAGCATCTGGTTCTTGGCCTGAACTACCAACTACCGAAAATCGTTGCTGGCCAGCTGATGGAACGCCACCCGGCCAAGGACTTCAATCTGCTGGACCTGGGCTGCGGCACCGGCTTGCTGGGGCTGTTCCTGGGTCCGATGCAAGGCTATCTGATCGGCGTGGATAGCTCGCTCAAGATGATCGAGGAAGCTGCCAAACACGGCGTCTATGACCGTTTCCACAATGTGGATCTGGTGGATGCGCTGCAAAACACACCGGCCAATGAATACGATGTTCTGACCCTGCTGGACGTGTTGATCTATATCGGCGATCCCCAACTGGTTGTTCCCAACGCGGCACGCATTCTCAAGACAGGCGGCGAGCTCATCCTCTCCTGCGAGACGGCTCCGGAAGATGGCCCGGACCTGATCCTGCAGCCCAAGCCCAGCCAACGCTACGCCCACAAGCGCAGCCATATCGAAGCATTGTGCAAGCAAGCGGGCTTCAGCGTATCGACCGAGGAACTGGTGCTGCGGCAGGAAGGCGGGCAACCGGTTCAGGGCTTCGTCGTGACCGCAACCAAGACCGCTGCCTGACAGTTCTCATCAAGCCCACGCCACCTCGTGCGTGGGCGCACCACCGTCCCCGACGAGGCTATCGCGCGCCCAGCGCGAGCTTCTGGGCACGTGCAGCAGCAGAAACTCCATCTGGTCCGCCAGAATCCGTCGGTTGCGCAGGATGAAGTCTTCCCAGAGGCTGGGTACATAGGGCGTGTAGAGCAGGGGCATGCGCGCCTGTTCAGGCGTGCGGGCGCCCTTGCGGTGGTTGCAGGAACGGCAGGCAGTCACCAGATTCATCCAGTGATGGCCGCCGCCTGCGGAGATGGGCACGATGTGTTCGCGCGTGAGGTCGTTTTCGTGGAAGACCCGGCCGCAGTAGGCACAGATGCAGCGGTCGCGTGCGAACAGCTTGCCGTTGGTCAGGCCCGGCTGCAGGCTGTGCGGATTGATGGAGGGCGCACCGCGCGTGCCGATGATGCTGTTGATGTGGATGACCGACTGGCAGCCCGTGACGGCATTGTGGCCACCGCGGAAACAGGCGACTTCCCCGCCGGACTCCCAGCGCACATCGTCCGCCGCGTAATGCAGCGCCGCCTGCTCCAGCGTAATCCAGGATTGGGGCAGCCCTTGGGCCGACAGCTTCAAGACCTTCACGACACGCCTCCTCTGACACCAAGGTGAACGGGAATGCAGCCAGTGCACAGGGCCTGCAAGGCAGGCCTTATCGAGGCAATATACTCTGTTTCCGTGTCGGATTGACAGCCTGCGCTGGCTGCGCGCGTGCCAGCCGCTATTGAAAACAAAGCGTCCCATGAAGATTTTTCGAGGCTTCAACCATCCAGGGCGAGAACCGGCCTGCGCCGTCACCATCGGCAATTTCGATGGTGTTCACAGGGGTCACCAGGCCATGCTGGCCCTGCTGTCGGCTGAAGCTGCCCAGCGTGGCGTGCCCACCTGCGTGCTGACCTTCGAGCCCCATCCGCGCGACTACTTCGCCCAGGCCCTGGGCCGGCCCGAGATCGCGCCGGCGCGCATAGGCACGCTGCGCGACAAGCTGTCGGAGCTGCAGCGCTGCGGCGTGGACCAGACCGTGGTGCTGCCCTTCAACCGGGCGCTGGCCAGCCAGGCGCCCCAGGCCTTCATCGATGAGGTGCTGGTGGCCGGCCTGGGCGCGAAATACGTGCTGGTCGGCGACGATTTCCGCTTCGGCGCCCAGCGCGCGGGCGACTACGCCATGCTGGACGCGGCAGGCCAGCGCCAGGGCTTTGACGTGGCCCGCATGAACAGCTACGAAGTGCATGGCCTGCGCGTGTCCAGCACCCATGTGCGCTGCGCCCTGGCCGAGGGGCGCATGCAGGATGCGGCGCGGCTGCTGGGTCATCCCTACACCATCTCCGGCCATGTGGTCCACGGGCGCAAGCTGGGCCGCAGCCTGGCCGAAAGCCGCCAGGGCGCGGGCGACGGCTTTCGAACGCTGAACCTGCGCTTCAACCATTGGAAGCCCGCGGCCAGCGGCATCTTCGCGGTACTGGTCCATGGACTGCATGAGCGTCCTCTGCGCGGCGTGGCCAACCTCGGTGTGCGCCCTTCCCTGGACCCGACGGATGTCAACGGCGGGCGCGTCCTGCTGGAAACCCACTGCCTCGATTGGCCCGGCGCGCCGGGAGGCGAAGAGGCCTACGGTAAAATCATCCGCGTGGAACTTATGCACAAACTGCACGACGAGCTGAAGTACGACAGTCTCGACGCCCTCACCGCCGGCATCGCCAAGGACTGCGATGACGCGCGCGCGTTCTTCGCCACCATCCACACACCCATCTACACCGAGACCCGTCGCCAGACCACGCGCGACCGAATTTGACGATCTCCGTCACCTGCCCGGGCGCGGGTGCGCACCAGGCTTCCTCCCCTTTTTCCCGTGCCTGGACCAGACGGTCCGGGCTCTGGCCTGCTTTCAAGGTTCTCCATGTCTGATTCGAAAGTCTCTCCCAACGCCAATGCGGGCTATCGCGCCACGCTGAACATGCCCGACACGCCCTTCCCCATGCGCGGCGACCTGCCCAAGCGCGAGCCGGGCTGGGTCCAGGAATGGGAGGACAAGGGCATCTACAAGAAGCTGCGCGATGCGCGCCACGGTGCGCCCAAGTTCATCCTGCACGACGGCCCGCCCTACGCCAACGGCAAGATCCACATCGGCCATGCGGTGAACAAGGCGCTCAAGGACATGATCGTCAAGAGCCGCCAGCTCGAGGGCTTCGACGCCATGTACGTGCCGGGCTGGGACTGCCACGGCCTGCCCATCGAGAACGCCATCGAAAAGCTGCATGGCCGCAATCTGCCGCGCGACGAGATGCAGGCCAAGAGCCGTGCATTCGCCACCGAGCAGATCGCCCAGCAGATGGTGGACTTCAAGCGCCTGGGCGTGCTCGGCGACTGGGACCATCCCTACAAGACCATGAACTACGCCAACGAGGCCGCCGAGCTGCGCGCCTTGAAGCGCGTCATGGAGCGCGGCTTCGTCTACCGCGGCCTCAAGCCGGTGTACTGGTGCTTTGACTGCGGCTCCTCGCTGGCCGAGTTCGAGATCGAGTACGCCGACAAGCAAAGCCAGACGCTGGACGTGATGTTCCCCACGGCCGAGCCCGACAGGCTGGCGGCCGCCTTCGGCCTGGCCTCGCTGGCCAAGCCCGCCTTCATCGTCATCTGGACGACGACGGCCTGGACCATCCCCGCCAACCAGGCGCTCAACGTCAACCCCGAGCTGGAATACAGCCTGGTGGATACCGAGCGCGGCCTGCTGATCGTGGCCTCCGCCCTGGTCGAGAAATGCCTGGCACGCTGGAAGCTCGAAGGCCAGGTCCTTGCCACCGCCGTGGGAAGGAAGCTGGACCACCTGCAGTTCAAGCACCCGCTGGCCCACGTGGACAAGGGCTTTGACCGCGTCTCGCCCGTGTTCCTGGCCGACTACGCCACGGCCGATGACGGCACCGGCATCGTGCACTCGGCCCCCGCCTACGGCGTGGACGACTTCAACAGCTGCATGAACAACGGCATGACGCGCGATGACATCCTGAGCCCCGTGCAGGGCAACGGCGTCTACGCACCCGAGCTGCCGCTGTTCGGCGGCCAGCACATCTGGAAGGCCGTCCCCGTCATCATCGATGCGCTCAAGCTGGGCGACCGCCTGCTGGATACCACGACCATCACCCACAGCTACCCGCACTGCTGGCGCCACAAGACGCCGGTGATCTACCGCGCCGCCGCCCAGTGGTTCATCCGCATGGATGAGGGCGAGGGAGTGTTCACCAAGCCCGGTGACAAGCCCGCGCAGACGCTGCGCCAGATCGCGCTGGAAGCCATCGAGCACACCCAGTTCTACCCGGAGAACGGCAAGACCCGCCTGCGCGACATGATCGCCGGCCGGCCCGACTGGTGCATCTCGCGCCAGCGCAGCTGGGGCGTGCCCCTGCCCTTCTTCCTGCACAAGGACAGCGGCGAACTGCATCCGCGCACCATGGAGATCATCGACCAGGCCGCCGCCATGGTCGAGCAAGGCGGCATCGAGGCCTGGAGCCGCGTGACGGCCGAGGACATCCTGGGCGCCGAGGAAGCCGTGCACTACACCAAGAGCACCGACATCCTCGAAGTCTGGTTCGACTCCGGCTCCACCTTCTGGCATGTGATGCGCGGCACGCACGCCGACATGCACCACGACCAGGGCCCCGAGGCCGACCTTTACCTGGAAGGCCATGACCAGCACCGCGGCTGGTTCCATTCGTCGCTGCTGCTGGCCTCGGCCATCTTCGGGCGCGCGCCCTACCGTGGCCTGCTGACCCACGGCTTCACCGTGGACGGCCAGGGCAAGAAGATGTCCAAGTCGCTGGGCAACACCGTCGCCCCGCAGGACGTGAGCAACAAGATGGGCGCCGAGATCATCCGCCTGTGGGTGGCCTCGACCGACTACTCGGGCGACCTGGGCATCGACGACAAGATCCTGGCCCGCGTGGTGGACGCCTACCGCCGCATCCGCAACACGCTGCGCTTCCTGCTGGCCAACGTCAGCGACTTCGACGCGGCGAAAGACTCGGTTGCCACCGAAGAGCTGCTGGAAATCGACCGCTGGGCCCTGGCCCGCGCGGCCCAGTTCCAGGCCGAGGTGCTGGCCCACTACAAGGTCTATGAATTCCACCCCGTGGTGGCCAAGCTGCAGCTGTTCTGCTCGGAAGACCTGGGCGGCTTCTATCTGGACGTGCTCAAGGACCGCCTCTACACCAGCGCGCCCAAGAGCCTGGCCCGCCGCAGCGCCCAGACCGCGCTGCACCAGATCACGCACGCCATGCTGCGCTGGATGGCGCCCTTCCTGTCCTTCACGGCCGAAGAGGCCTGGAAGGTCTTCGGCGACAGCGAGTCCATCTTCCTGGAGACCTACACCGACCTGCCGGCCGGCGACGAGGCCCTGCTGGCCAAGTGGGCCCGCCTGCGCGAGATCCGCGACGTGGTGAACAAGGACATCGAGGCCGTGCGCGCCGAAGGCCGGGTCGGCTCCTCGCTGCAGGCCGAAGTCCGTGTCTCGGCGCAGCCCGAAGACCTGGCCCTGCTGCAAAGCCTGGGCGACGACCTGAAGTTCGTCTTCATCACCTCGGCCGCCGAGGCCCTGGCGGGCGAGACGCTGCAGGCCGCCGTCACACCCAGCAGCCATGCCAAGTGCGACCGCTGCTGGCATTACCGTGCCGACGTGGGCATCAACCCCGAGCACCCCAGCCTGTGCGGCCGTTGCGACAGCAACCTGCACGGTGCCGGCGAAGAGCGCCGCAAGGCGTAATCCCACCGAGGCGCTGCCATGACCCCTAGCTTTGCCGCAGTCCCCGAATCCCGCAGCCGCCGCATCTGGCCCTGGCTGGCCTGGTCGCTGGCGATCATCGCCATCGACCAGCTCACCAAGCAGTGGATCCTTGATGCCTACCAGCTGGGCGACTGGACGCCGATCACGGGCTTTTTCAACATCGTGCGGGCCCACAACACGGGGGCGGCCTTCTCGTTCCTGGCTGGAGCCGGTGGCTGGCAGCGCTGGCTGTTCGTGGGCATCGGCGCGGCGGCCACGCTGCTCATCGTCTGGCAGTTGCGCAAGCATCCGGGGCAGAAGCTGTTTTGCTTCTCGCTGGCCAGCATCCTGGGCGGTGCCATCGGCAACGTGGTGGACCGCCTGCAGCACGGCTACGTGGTGGACTTCCTGGACTTCTACTGGGGCCGTTCGCACTTTCCGGCCTTCAATGCGGCCGACATCGCCATCAGCGTGGGCGCGGCCCTGCTGATCCTGGACGAGGTGCTGCGCGCACGGCGGGCCAAGGGCGCCTGATCCCTGCCGCAGCCGGAGCCGCCGCCAGCCCCTCTTGCGAGGGGCTTTTTCATTGAGGGGGCCACCGGCTGCATGCCGGCGGGTTTTCCTCGGGTTTTCCTGAGTGCGTTTTGGGTCAACCGAAATTCTTTTCGATTCGTTTTATTTCTACAATTTTCCTTATTTCGCACCAAACTGTGCGCTCATGCGGCCGACTCTCCTGCGCGCAAGCCGGGACCGGGGTTATATTGGTCCGCTTCTCCGCTCACAGCACATGAAGCACTTACTCAATCTACTGGCCGCCATCGCCCTGCTGGTCTGGGGCACGCACATGGTCCGCACCGGCGTGCTGCGGGTGTTCGGCGCCAACCTGCGCAACCTGCTCGCCCACAGCATGAGCAACCGCTTCTCGGCCGCGCTGTCCGGTCTGGGCGTGACTGCGCTGGTGCAGTCGAGCACGGCGACCTCGCTGATGACCTCGGCCTTCGTGGGCCAGGGCCTGATCTCGCTGCCGGCCGCGCTGGCCGTGATGCGCGGCGCCGACGTGGGCACGGCGCTGATGGCCGTGCTGTTCTCCACCGACCTGTCCTGGCTGTCGCCGCTGTTCATCTTTGTCGGCGTGGTGCTGTTCATCACGCGCCAGGACACCACGGCCGGGCGCATAGGCCGCGTGCTCATCGGGCTGGGCGTGATGCTGCTGGCCCTGCGCCTGGTGGTCGATGCCACCGAGCCGCTGCTGGAAGCCCCCGCCGTGCGCACCCTGCTGGCCTCTGTCACCAGCGACATCTTCATGGAGCTGCTGCTGGGTGCGCTGCTGGCCGTGATGGCCTATTCCAGCCTGGCCATCGTGCTGCTGATCGCGGCCATGGCCAGCTCGGGCGCGATTCCCATGGAAGTGGCGCTGGGCCTGACGCTGGGCGCCAACATCGGCAGCGGCCTGGTGGCCGTGCTGACCACGGCCAAGTCCAGCGTGGAGGTGCGCCAGGTCACCATCGGCAACATGCTGTTCAAGATCATGGGTGTGGCCATCGTGGCGCCCTTCCTGGGGCTGTGGGCCACCTATGTGATGCCGCTGATCGACGGCAAGGGCCAGAACATCGTGCTGTTCCACCTGGCCTTCAACATCTTCAACAGCCTGTGCTTCATCGGCCTGACGCAGACCGTGGCGCGCTGGGTGACGGCCCTGCTGCCCAAGCCCGAGGCCAGTTCCACCAGCCTGCTGCGGCCCCGCCACCTGGACCCCTCGGCGCTGAGCACGCCGTCGCTGGCCATTTCCTGCGCCGCGCGCGAGGCCCTGCACCAGGCCGACATGGTCGAGTCCATGCTGATCGGCATGCAGCGCGTGCTGGAGACCGACGACCTCAAGCTGTCCCAGGAGCTGCGCGAACTCGAAGGCACGGTGGACGACCTGTACTCGGCCATCAAGTACTACATGACCAAGATCTCGCGCGCCGAACTCGACGAACGCGAGGGCCAGCGCTGGACCGAAATCATCAGCTTCACCATCAACATGGAGCAGATCGGGGACATCATCGAGCGCGTGCTGCTGGACATCGAGGACAAGAAGATCAAGAAGGGCCGCCAGTTTTCCGAGGCCGGCACGCAGGAGATCCGCGAGCTGCTGCACCACCTGCTGGACAATCTGCGCCTGGCCATGAGCGTCTTTCTCAACGGCAATGTGCGCGAGGCCCAGAAGCTGCTGGAGGAAAAGGCGCGCTTTCGCGATCTGGAACTGGCCTACTCGGCCACCCACCTGGCCCGCCTGTCCGACAACACCGTCTCCAGCATAGAGACCAGCTCGCTGCACATCGACCTCATCAGCGACCTCAAGCGCATCAACTCGCTGCTGTGCTCTGTGGCCTATCCCATCCTGGAATCGGCCGGCGCCCTGGCGCCAAGCCGGCTCAAGGAATCGGCGCTGGACAAGGCGGCGCGCTGAGGCGCAGCAAGCCTTGCCCGTTCACCAGCCCAGCCAGGCCGCCAGCACCTGGGCGGCCTCGGGCGTGAAGCGGTCCTGCAGCAGCCATTGCACGAGCTGGTCGCGCTCTATCAGTGCAAAGGCCTGCACCTCGCCATCCTGGTTGCTGGGCTCCAGCGCAGCCGGCACGGTGGCGCTGAACCAGTCGATGCGTTCGCGCATGAAGCCACGGCCCTCGGCCTCGTCGCTGGGGCGCTCGAACAGTACGTGGCCGCCATGGCGCAGGCCCTGCAGCTCGCCCACGCGCAGGCCGGCCTCTTCCCAGGTTTCACGCTGCACGGCTTGTTCCAGGGTATCGTGCGCGGCCACCATGCCGCCCATCAGCGTGTCCCACATGCCGGGGTTGGTGGGCTTGCTGTCGGCGCGCTGCTGCACCCAGATGCGGCCGTCGGCCGTCTCGCCCACCAGGTGCACGGCCAGGGTGGCAATGCCCAGCGGACGCACGGCGCCACGCTCCACGGTGCCAATGCGCTGACCCTGCACGTTGCACACTGCCAGTTGCTCATCGCGCCAGGGGCCGCTGTGGCCGCAGGCTCGCAGCACGCGTGCCAGGGCGTTGAGCAGGGCCGTGGCATCACCTTCGCCCTGCAGGTGCCAGTGGCCGGCCTGCTGCCGCAGCGCCACGCCATGGGCCTGCATCACCCCGTCCGGCAACTGCGCAGCCAGCCCATCTTCCAGCGAACCGATTTCCTCTGCCGCCACCTGAAGCGGCCGGCGCGGCTGCAGCGCAGGCTGGCGGGTTGCGGCGCGCACCCGGTTCAGCCATGCCTGCACGCCTGGGTCGGCTGGGCTCTTTTCCCCGTTCATGGCAGCAAGATGGTGGAGCCCGTGGTCCTGCGTGCCTCCAGGTCCAGATGGGCCTGGCGCACCTCGGCCAGCGGATAGCGCTGGTCGATGTGGATCTTCACGGCACCGCTTTCCACCACGGCGAACAAATCGTCGGCCATGGCCTGGGTGGCCTCGCGGCTGGTGATGTGGGAGAACAGGGTCTGGCGCGTCACATACAACGACTTGGCGGCCAGCACGGCGGGTGCGAAAGGCGCCACGGGACCGGATGCGTTGCCGAAGCTGACCATCAGCCCAAAGCGCCGCAGGCAGGCCAGCGAGCCTTCCCAGGTGTCCTTTCCCACGCTGTCGTAGACCACCTTCACGCCCTGGCCGCCCGTGATTTCCTGCACGCGTTCGGCGAAGTTCTCGCTGCGGTAGTTGATGGCATGGGCCGCGCCGTTGGCCAGGGCCAGCGCGCACTTCTCGTCCGAGCCTGCCGTGGCGATGAGCTGCAGGCCCATGGCCCTGGCCCATTGGCAGGCAATCAGGCCCACGCCACCGGCCGCCGCATGGAACAGCACGGCATCACCCGGTGCCAGGCCCTCCACCGGAATGCATTTCTTGAGCAGGTACTGGGCCGTCAGGCCCTTGAGCATCATGGCGGCAGCCGTCTCGAACGCGATGGCGTCGGGCAGGCGGCACACGCACATGGCGGGCATGACACGCACTTCGCTGTAGCTGCCCGGCGGATTGCTGGCATAGGCCACGCGGTCGCCCACGCCCAGGTGCTGCACGCCCTCTCCCACGGCCTCGACCACGCCTGCGCCCTCCATGCCCAGGCTCAAGGGCATGGGCAGCGAGTACAGGCCCGAACGCTGGTAGACATCGATGAAGTTCAGGCCCACCGCATGGTGGCGTATGCGCACCTGGCCCGGCCCGGGCTCGCCCACGGCGACCTGCACCAGCTCCAGGACTTCGGGGCCGCCGTTGTGGCGGATCTGCACTGCAATACCCATGGGATGCACTCCTGCAAAAAACCAACAAGAGCGGCATCGTGCCATGTTTCGGGAGGCCACGCGCAAGACGCTGCACCGGGCCCGCACAGGACTGGCGCAAGGCCGGCAAAGAGCGTTCGCAGCACCTATAGTGGCGGGCCTATGAGCCACACGAGCCCGCCGCTGAAGCTGTCCACCGCCGCCATCCTGACGCTGCCGCCCCTGCTGTGGGCCGGCAACGCCATCGTGGGCCGCCTGGTCCATGACCTGATCTCGCCGTTTGCGCTGAACTTCCTGCGCTGGGCCATTGCCTTTGTCCTGCTTGTGCCGCTGGCAGGATGGGCACTGGGCCGCAGCAGCGGCACCTGGAGCCACTGGCGGCAGTTCGCCGTGCTGGGCCTGCTGGGCATCGGCTGCTACAACGCGCTGCTGTATCTGGCGCTCAAGACCTCGACGCCGCTGAACGTCACCCTGGTCAGCTCCAGCATGCCGGTGTGGATGCTGGCCCTGGGCCGCATCGTCTGGGGCATTCCCGTCAGCCGGCGCCAACTGCTGGGCGCACTGCTGTCGATGCTGGGCGTGGCCGTGGTGTTGTCGCGCGGAGATCCTGAGCTGCTGCTGCATCTGCAGCTCGTGCCCGGCGATCTGTTCATGGTGCTGGCCACCATGGTCTGGGCCCTCTACACCTGGCTGCTGTCCAAGGCGCAGGTCCCGCAGCGGCTGCGCTCGGACTGGGCAGGCTTTTTGCTGGCCCAGATGGTCTTCGGCCTGGTCTGGTCCGGCCTGTTCACGGGCGGCGAGATGGCCATGGGCCAGTTCCACATTCAATGGGGCTGGCCTCTGGGCGGGGCACTGCTGTTCATCGCCCTGGGCCCGGCCATCCTGGCCTACCGTTTCTGGGGGCTGGGCGTGCAGCGCAGCAGCCCGGCCGTGGCGGGCTTTTTCGGCAATCTGATCCCGCTGTTCACCGCCCTGCTGTCGATCGCGCTGCTGGGCGAAGCGCCGCGCCTGTATCACGGCCTGGCGTTCGTACTCATCGTGGGCGGCATCATGGTGTCTTCGCGCCGGGGATAGCCTTGGGCAGGCCGTGTGCCGCGGTGCGCACGGGCACCTTGGCCAGCAGCTGTTCGAACGCGCGGATGGGAACGGGCGGGCTGAACAGATAGCCCTGGAAGTACTCGCAGCCGTAGTGCGCCAGCAGGGCGCGCTGCTCCAGCGTTTCCACGCCTTCGGCGATCACATCCAGGTTGAGGTTGCGAGCCATGCCGATGATGGTCTGCACGATCACATCGTCGGTATGGCGCATGCCCAGGTGGCGCACGAAGGACTGGTCGATCTTGAGCTGGTTCAGCGGCAGCTGGGTGAGGTAGGTCAGCGAGGAATGGCCGGTGCCGAAGTCGTCCATGGAAAAGCACACGCCATGGCTGCGCAGCTGCTTCATCTTGGCGATGGACTCCTGCACGTTCTCGATCACCAGCGACTCGGTCAGCTCCAGCTTGAGCAGATGGGGGGCGATGCCTGCGCTGCGCACCTGCTCGATGACCTGGGAGGCAAAGTCCTGGTGGCGAAACTGGCGGGCGCTGACATTCACGGCCACCTGCAGATGGCGCAGCCGCGCATCCTTTTGCCAGGCGGCCAGCTGCTCGCAGGCCGTGCGCACCACCCACATGCCCAGCGGCACGATGATCTCGCTTTCCTCAGCCACGGCGATGAACATGCCGGGCGGTACCAGGCCGCGCTCGGGGTGGCGCCAGCGCAGCAGGGCTTCGGCACCGATGACCTCGCCTGCCAGCGTGAACTGGGGCTGGTAGTGCAGCTCGAACTGGGACTGCGCCAGGGCCTGGCGCAGGTCGCCCTCCATGCGCACGCGCTGGTGGATCTCCACCTGCATCTGCGGATCGAAGAAGCACAGGCCGCTGCCGTTGCGCGCCTTGATCTGGTACATGGCGATGTCCGCCTGCTTGAGCAGCTCGGCCGCCGACTGCGGCTGGCGGCCGAACAGCGTGGCGCCAATGCTGCAGGCGCTGCGGTGCAGGTGGGCACCCAGCACATAGGACTGGTTGAGCCGCGCCAGGATCTTCTCGCCAATGCGCTGGGCCAGCGTGGCCGCCTCGGCAGGCTCGTGCGACAGCTCGCAGAGCATGACCACGAATTCATCGCCCCCCAGGCGCGCCACCGTGTCCGAAGAGCGCACGGCGCTGCGCAGCCGGTGCGCCACCTGCTGCAGCAGCTGGTCGCCCACTTCATGGCCCAGCGTGTCGTTGAGCATCTTGAACTGGTCCAGGTCCAGGAACAGCAGCGCCCCGGTCCAGCCTTCGCGCGCAGCCAGCACCGTGGCCTGGGCCAGGCGGTCCAGCAGCAGGCGGCGATTGGGCAGGCTGGTCAGCGGATCGTAGAAGGCCAGGCTTTCGATCTCGGCCGTGGCCAGCCGGATATCGGTGACATCGTTGTAGGTGATGACCACGCCGCCCTCGGCAGCCGGGCGCGCCGTCATCTGTACGAAACGGCCGCTGGCCAGTTGCTGCTCCATGGGGACGCCAGGACGCAGCACCAGTTGCCGGTGCAGGTCCTTCGCCTCATCGATCTGCTCCGGCGCCGCCACCAGACCCACGGCGCTGGGGCTGGCATCCAGCAGGGATTGCAGGGGCCGGCCGGGCTCCAGCTGATCCGCATGCCATGGAAACATCTCCTCGTAGCAGCGATTCCAGCGCAGCACGCGCTGCTGTGAATCCAGCAGCAAAAAGCCGCTGACCATGCTGTCCAGCGCCTGGTCCAGCCATTGCTCGGAGCGCTGTGCCTGACGGCGCGCGGCATGCAGGCGATCCATGTAGCGGTGGACCGTCCAGCCCAGTATGGCCAGCAGCACGCCGAAGATCATCACGGCCAGCACCATCAGCCAGGCCGCCACACGCCAGCCCGCCAGCACGGAGGACATGGGCAGGCTGGCCGTGACCCACAGATTGCCCTTGGGCAGCGGATGCGCGGCCACCAGGGCGGGCACTCGGCTCAGGCGTGCGGCCATGGGCATGACGCCGCTGGACGCCAACTGCGATGTCGCCGGCAGCAACCGCGCAGCCGAGGCCTCGCCGTAGGGGGGCATGGACAGCAGCAGCTCGCCGCTGCCCTGCTCCAGCGTGACTTCCAGTCCGTCCAGCACGCCGCCCTGGGCCAGCACCGCGCCCAGCGCCGCCACCGGCACCTGCATCAGCACATAGCCACCTTGCTGCGCACGGCTCAGCGGGCGCACCAGATAGAGCATGCGCTCGCCGCCCGGCGGCTGCGGCGCCACGGAGGGCGGGCTGGCCAGCAATTCTGAGCGGCTTTGGGCCGCAAGGCGCTCCCAGGCCTGGGCCGGCAGATCAATGGCCGGGCCATCGCCCGAAGCCGCCAGCTCGCGGCCCTTGGAGTCGTGCACGGAGGCGCGGCGCGCCAGCGTGTTCTGCCGCTCCATGGCGTGCAGCATCTCCTGCAGTTGCGGCTGCGAGGCCGATGCGGGATCGCGCGAACCCAGCCATTCATCCACCCCCATGGCCAGTGCGTCCAGGGATTCAAGGCTGCGGCTGATGGCCGCCTCGGTACCGAGCACAAAGCGCACCAGGCGCAGCGATGCCTCTTCCTGCGCGGTGGTGCGCATGCCGCTGAGCAGCCAGACGACGGCGGCCGCCAGGGCCACCGTCAGCAGCACGAGCATCAGGCCCAGGGTATGGCGCATGCCTGGGGGACTGAGCGCAGCCGCCGGGCGCGCGGAGGGGCCTGCAATCGCCTGCGACCAGTCCGTCTGGTGGGACAGTTCGCTCATCTCCCGGCTCCCTGCATGGCATGCGACATGGGCAGGCTGCGGCGAGGCCGCTGGCCGCGATGCAGGGCCGGGGTTTTCAAGACCGCCCCTGTCCGCCGCCCGTTTGCAACTGCGCGGCCATGCCTGGCACTGCCCGGGGCTTGCGGGCTCCGGAGGCGGTCATGGTCGCAGTGCCCTGGCGCATCAGAAGGTTCCTGCGTACAGGCCGCCGTCGGGCAGGATGTTCTGGCCCGTCATGTAGCCTGCGTGGGCGCTGCACAGGAAGGCGCAGATGGCGCCGAATTCATCGGGCGTGCCGAAGCGGCGCGCCGGCACCTGGGATTGCTGCACCAGGCGCACATCGTCCAGGCTCTTGCCGCTCTTGTTGGCGGCGGCCGTGAAGGTGGTGCGCAGGCGGTCGGTGTCGAACTTGCCGGGCAGCAGGTTGTTGATGGTCACGCCCTTGGCCGCGATGCCGCTGCGCGCCAGGCCCGCCACAAAGCCCGTGAGGCCGCTGCGCGCGCCGTTGGACAGGCCCAGGATGTCGATGGGCGCCTTCACGGCGCTGGACGTGATGTTGACGATGCGGCCGAAGCCGCGTGCCGCCATGCCGTCCACCGTGGCCTTGATCAGCTCGATGGGCGTGAGCATGTTGGCGTCCACGGCCTTGAGCCAGGCCGCGCGGTCCCAGTCACGGAAATCGCCGGGAGGCGGGCCGCCCGCATTGGTAATGACGATATCGAAATCCACGCCCGGGCCGCCGGCGGCCGACAGCACGGCGGCACGGCCTTCCTCGGTGGTGATGTCGGCGGCAACGGCCAGCACCTTCACCTGCGGCGCGAGGGCCGCAAGGCTGGCCGCGGCCTCCTGCAGGGCCTCGGGATTGCGCGCATTGATCACCAGGTTCACACCCTCTTGCGCCAGCGCCTTGGCACAGCCAAAGCCCAGGCCCTTGCTGGCGCCACATACCAGGGCCCACTTGCCCGCGATTCCCAGATCCATGTCTCACTCCTGAACAAACACAACCTTGCTCGATCCTTGCAGAACGGCAGCGCACATTGTGCGCGAGGCTTCGACGCTTTCACGCCAAACGTGAGAAAACGTGAACTCGCCGGCGCACCGGCGAGCCCCTGGCGCTGCCTTCAATGCGCGCCGCCGCCGTGCTGGCCACGGAACAGCCTGTGGTGCAGCCTGCGCAAGGACCACCACACACCCAGCGCCACCACGGGAATGGCGACGGCGGCCGTGCTCTCCGGCGACCAGGGCCAGCCCAGGGCCTTGGCGCCCTTGGCCAGATAGCTGATCAGGCCCGTAAAGTAGTAGGTGATGGCGGCCACGGACAGGCCTTCCACCGTGGACTGCAGCTTGAGCTGCATGTCCTGGCGCTGGTTCATGGCGCCCAGCAGTTGCTGGCTGCTTTGCTGCTGCTCGATCTCCACGCGCGTGCGCAGCAGGCTGCTGACGCGCGAGACGCGCTCGGACAGCGCGTTCTGCCGCCGCGCCGCCCATTCGCAGGTGCTGCGCGCCGGCGTCAGGCGCCGGTCCATGAACTCGCGGATGGTCTGTATGCCGTCGATGCGTGATTCCTGGATGTCCTGAATGCGCTTGTCCACCAGCTCGAAATAGGCCGCACTGGCGGAAAAGCGCGAGTGCGTGGTGGCGTACTCGCTCTCCACCTGCCCGGCCAGGCGCGTGAGCCGGTCCAGCAGCGCCGGCTCGGCATCGCGGTCCGCCAGGCGGATGGAATGGGCCAGGGCCGCCAGGTCCCGCTCGGCCGTGGCCAGAACGGCAGCGGCCTGGCGGGCGGCAGGCAGGCCCAGCAAGGCCGCCATGCGGTAGGTCTCGATCTCCAGCAGGCGCTGCACCAGCCGCCCCAGGCGGCGCGGCGACAGCGATTCGCCGGCCAGCAGCAGCATGCGCGAGAAGCCATCGGCATGGATGGCGAAGTCCGTGTAGACCTTGCCCGCATCGCCGGCCACGCGTGCGCCCACCAGCGTGTCTTCCTGCAGCAGGTGGCGCACCAGATGCGGCTCGTTGATCGCCTGCTCCTGCAAGGCCCACAGGTGCAGGCCGCTCAGGCACTGGCCAGGCAATGCAGCCAGCCAGTCGCGCGGCACGTAGTCGATGGCGGCCTCGGGCTCGCGCACATCGTCCATGCCGGCCTGCGACATGTGCTTGCTGAAGGTCCAGCAGACGAATTCCGTGTGCAGCTCCCAGCGCAGGTGAAAGGCGCCCAGATCGATGAGCACATGCGTGGTCGCCGCATCGGGCGGGGGCAGGTGGTGGTTGCGCAGCAGGGTGGCCACATGGGCGCGGCTGGCCTCGCGCTGGGCCGCATCGGTGAGCATCACCACGTGGGTGATGGCCAGCGGCGCCTGCATTTCCTCGGCGGGACGCGCATGGATCTCGTTGTGCAGCAGCACGCGCAGCGGGTGCTGGGATGACAGAAGTGGGGACATCGTGACCTCGAAAGACTGCGCGCTATTGTGCAGGCACGGGCGCTGCGTCCTCCTGCCATCCGGGATCAACAGCTTTCACGTGCATTTCTCGTCGACGCAAAAAAAAACGGCCCCGAAGGGCCGTCAAGCAACATGGTTGCAGCGCTGAGGCGATCAATCCTCGACGAATGCTTCTTCGCGCTTGTTCTTCACTGCGGGCATCAGCACCACCACCAGCAGCACCACGGCGGCGAGCAGCAGGCCGGCCGAGATCGGACGGGTCACGAACACGCTCCAGTCGCCACGCGACAGCAGCAGCGCACGGCGCAGGTTTTCTTCCATCATCGGGCCCAGGATGAAGCCCAGCAGCAAGGGAGCCGGTTCGGTGCCCAGCTTGTGGAACACATAGCCCACGAAGCCGAAGATACCCACCATCCACACGTCCCAGGTGTTGTTGTTGGTACCGTACACGCCGATCGCGCAGAACAGCACGATGGACGGGAACAGCCAGCGGTAGGGCACGGTCAGCAGCTTGATCCAGACGCCGATCAGCGGCAGGTTCAGGACGATCAGCATCAGGTTGCCGATCCACATCGAGGCGATCAGGCCCCAGAACAGCTCGGGGTTGCTGGTCATCACCTGCGGGCCCGGCTGGATGTTGTGGATGGTCATCGCGCCCACCATCAGTGCCATCACGGCGTTGGGCGGAATGCCCAGCGTCAGCAGCGGGATGAAGGAGGTCTGCGAACCTGCGTTGTTGGCCGACTCGGGCGCGCACACGCCACGGATGTTGCCTTGGCCGAAGGGGACTTCGCCCGGCTTGAGCTTGGTCTTCTTCTCGATGGTGTAGGCAGCAAAGGCCGACAGCATGGCACCGCCACCGGGCAGGATACCCAGGGCAGAACCCAGGGCCGTGCCGCGCAGCATGGCAGGCAGCATGCGCTTGAAGTCCTCGGCGGTGGGCATCAGGCCCGTCACCTTGGCTGCGAACACTTCGCGCTCGTCCTCGGGCTTGGACAGGTTGGCAATGATTTCGCCGTAGCCGAACACGCCCATGGCGATCACGACGAAGTCGATACCGTCGGTCAGTTCGGGAATGTCGAAGCTGTAGCGGGCCACACCGGAGTTCACGTCGGTACCGACCATGCCCAGCAGCAGGCCCAGCACGATCATCGCAATGGCCTTGAGCAGCGAGCCCGAAGCCAGCACCACGGCGCCGATCAGGCCCAGGGTCATCAGCGAAAAGTACTCGGCAGGGCCGAACTTGAAGGCCACTTCCGTCAGCGGAGGCGCGAAGGCGGCCAGGATCACGGTGCCCACGCAGCCTGCGAAGAACGAGCCGAGTCCTGCGGCAGCGAGAGCGGGTCCCGCTCGCCCCTTTCTGGCCATCTGGTAGCCGTCGATCACGGTCACCACGGACGAGGATTCACCCGGCAGGTTCACCAAAATGGCGGTGGTCGAGCCACCGTACTGCGCACCGTAGTAGATACCGGCCAGCATGATCAGCGCCGCCACCGGAGGCAGGGCGTAGGTCGCTGGCAGCAGCATGGCGATCGTTGCCACGGGGCCGATGCCTGGAAGCACGCCGATGAGCGTACCGAGCAGACAGCCGACGAAGCAGTAGATCAGGTTCTGGAAAGTGAAGGCGACGCCGAAGCCGGTCGCCAGGTTCTGAAAAAGTTCCACGGACGATGCTCCTGCTTAGCCGGTGATGAAGCTGGGCCAGACGGGGAACTGCAGATTCAGTGCCCACACGAAGGCCACATAGCTGCCTACGGCAAGAACGGTGGCCAGAATTGCCACTTCCTTGAAGTTGAAGCTATGGCCGCCCAGGCTGGCGATGAACACCAGCGCATAGATGGCGACGATCAGACCGAACTGGGGAATGCCCAGATTGGGAACGCCGACCAGCAGGATGCCGAAGGCAAAGTTCGCGGCCAGGATGAAGAACACCTGCTTCCACGCCCACTTGCCGATCTTGTCACCGCCGGAGGGTCCCTTGGTCAGGCCGGAGAAGCAGATGGCCGTGCCCAGAATGGACATCAGCACACCCAGGATCAGCGGGAAGTAGCCCGGGCCCATGCGGGCACCGGTGCCGACGGTGTAGTTGGTTGCGCCGATCGCAAAAGCGAGGCCGACAACCAAAAACATCACGCCGGAAAAAAAGTCTTTCTGACTCTTGATTTTCACGAGAATGTCTCCTTACGGAATCACGACCCGGCGATTTTGCGTTCAGAAAAACTGTGTCCGAATGTGGATTCCACCTACAAAGGGCATACCCTCATGTCCTACCCGCATGAGGAAAAAAGGGTGCCCATGCCAGGCACCCCATCCATCATTGGCAACGGCCTGCGCAAGAGCAGGCACTTACGTTTTTATCCGCCAGTCAGCCCAGCAGGGGCGTGCTGGCCATGACCTCTTGCAGCGTGGTCACGCCTTCGGCCACGCGCAGGGCTCCAGCCAGGCGCAGCGGACGCATGCCGTCCTGCACGGCCTGGCGGCGCAGCGCATCCATGGACGGCGAGGTGTGGATCTGCTGCTTGAGCGCCTCGCTCACGGTCAGCAGCTCGTACAGGCCCATGCGCCCGCGAAAGCCCGTCATGCGGCAATCCACGCAGCCCACGGGCTTGTAGGGCTGGTAGCTGCCTGACAGTTTCCAGGGCCGCACGGCCTCGGCCAGCGTGGCGGCCGAAGTCTCCTCGTCGCGCTGCTTGCATTGCGGGCACAGCGTGCGCACCAGGCGCTGGGCCAGCACGCCCAGCAGCGTGGCGTTGATCAGGTAGGGCGGCACGCCCAGCTCCATCAGCCGGCTCACGGCGCTGGGCGCATCGTTGGTGTGCAGCGTGGAGAACACCAGGTGGCCGGTCAGCGCGGCCTGCACGGCCATCTCGGCCGTGGCCAGGTCACGGATTTCGCCCACCATGATGATGTCCGGGTCCTGGCGCATCAGCGAACGCAGTCCCTCGGTGAAGCCGAAGTCCAGCTGCGTCTGCACCTGGGTCTGGTTGAAGCTGGGCTCGATCATTTCGATCGGGTCCTCCACGGTGCTGACGTTGACCTCCTCCGTGGCCACGCGCTTGAGCGTGGAGTACAGCGTGGTGGTCTTGCCCGAGCCCGTGGGACCGGTCACGAGGATGATGCCGTGCGGGCGGCGCACCAGCTCGTTCCAGCGCTGGGCGTCATGGCTGGTGAAGCCCAGGGCGTCCAGGTCCTTGACCGTGTTGTCGGGGTCGAAGATCCGCATCACCAGCTTTTCGCCAAAGGCCGTGGGCAGCGTGGACAGGCGCATTTCCACCTCGTCGCCGCGCGGGTTGCGGGTCTTGATGCGCCCATCCTGGGGACGGCGCTTTTCCACCACGTCCATGCGCCCGAGCAGCTTCACGCGCGAGACCATGGCGTTGAGAACGCCCATGGGCACCTGGTAGACCGGATGCAGCACGCCGTCGATGCGAAAGCGGATCACGCCCTGGTCGCGCCGGGGCTCCATGTGGATGTCGCTGGCGCGCTGGTCGAAGGCGTATTGCCACAGCCAGTCCACCACGCGCACCACGCCCTGGTCGTTGGCATCGAGCTGCTTGCTGCTGTTGCCCAGCTCCACCAGCTGCTCGAAGCTGGCCGCGCTGGCCGCACCGCCGGCCTTCTCGGCAGCGCGCACCGACTTGGCCAAGGCGAAGAACTCGCCCGTGTAGCGCTTGAGGTCCACCGGACTGGCCAGCACGCGGCGCACCTTGCGGCGCGCCTGGCGCTCGACCTCGGCCACCCAGTCGTCGATGAAGGGCTCGGCCGTGGCCACCACCACTTCCTGCGGCGACACCTGCACGGGCAGCACCTTGTGGCGCTCGGCATAGCTGGCGCTCATGATTTCGCCCACGCGGCCCGCATCCACGCGCAGCGGGTCGATGCGCAGGTAGGCCAGGCCGCTGCGGCTCGCCAGGTACTGGGTCAGCTCCTCGATGTCCAGCGCGCGCCCGTCACCGGCCCGGGCCACGCCCACGTTGGCCAGCCGGACCAGCGGGTGCTGGGTGCTCTCGGCCTGCGAGCAGCGCGCCACGGTGCGCTGGGCCTCTTCGGCCGTGATCACGCCGTCGGCCTGTAGCCACTGCACCAGCCTGCGCCAGTCCAGGGGCCCCGAAGGATTGCGCGGAGCGACGGCGGTTGTGGGCTGTGCGGTGGAGGTCGGGTCGGACATGGCGTTGGGCCGGAAGCTGAACTGCGCCCTATGGTAAGCCTGCCGGCCTCCCTGCCCGGCCAGCCCGCTCTACCAGGGCCGCACGAAGATCTTGGGCCAGCGCGTGGTGGGCAGGTCCCAGCGGGCCTGCACCTGGGCGCTGGCGGCCTGCAGCGCTGCGGGGTCGAGCGCGCGCGGCGTGCGCTGGGCCAGCACCACGGTGTTGCCTTCGCGCGTGGGGCGGAAGGCCCACATGGCCTCTTCGCCAAAGGCTTCGGCCATGCGTGCCAGGCTGCGCTCGTAGCTGGAGGTGCGGCCGAACAGGTTGACGGTCATGATGCCGTCCTCGGTCAGCAGATTGCGGCAATCGGCATAGAACTCGGCGCTGTCCAGCACGGGCGCGGCCGCATCGTGGTCATAGAGATCCACGGCCAGCGCATCGACCGTGCCCAGCCACTGGCTCTTGCGGATTTCCTGGGCCGCATCGGCCAGCACCACGCGCAGCGTGTCGCTGTCGGGCGGCAGCTTGAACCAGCTGCGGCACACGGCCAGCACCTGCGGGTTCAGCTCGATGGCCGTGGTGCGCATGCGCAGCTTCTTGTGGCAGAACTTGGTGATGGCCGCGGCGCCCAGGCCCAGCTGCATGGCATGGCGGCCGGCCACGCTGGCGGGTTCCATGAACAGCAGCCAGCCCATCATGCGCTGCACGTACTCCAGCTCGATCTCGAAGGGCTCGCGTATGCGCATGGAGCCCTGTATCCAGGGCGTGCCCAGGTGCAGGTGGCGCACATCGCCATCGTCGGAGACGCTGACTTCGGGCAGCTCGGCATCTGTGGCGTTGGCGGGAGAGGAAGGGGCGGCCTTGGCGGCGCCACGGGTCTTGCGTATCACGTCGGGAAAAATGGAAAGATTCAGAGCAGTTGATGGAGAGCCAGCGCCTCGCGCCAGGCCTGGACCTTGCGTTCGAAACGCCAGCTCGCGTTGGCCGGGCTGGTCGATGGCAGCTTCACGGCAGCCAGGCCCAGGGCCTGCGTGCGGCCGGCGTGCTTGTAGCTCTCGCCACCGTTGTGCAAGGCCAGCGTCAACTGCGGGCAGTGCGTGCGCAGCCCAGCGAAGTCGTTCACCTCGGCAGCGCGGATGGCGCTGTCCAGGCTGCCTTCGCGCTCGCAGCTGGCGTACACATCCCACAGCCCCAGACCCCGGGCCAGCAGCCATTCGCAGCGGCCCGCATAGTCATCGCGGCCGGGCTGCGGATACTCGGGCCACAAGGCCTGGAGCAGGGGCCAGAACTGGTTTTGCGGATGGGCATAGTACTGCTGCAATTGCAGCGATCGCAGGCCCGGAAAGCTACCCAGCACCAGGGCCCGGGTCCGCGCATCGGCCACCGGCGCCAGGCCCTGCCAGCGCGGGGTGCCGGGGGGCGGCAGGTCGGGAACGGTCAAGGACATGGCCGGCATTGTCGCCCAGCACTCGCCGGGCTGCTCGCAGCGGGCGGCAAGACCGCTCATGGGCATGCGCGGCCCAGGCTCAGGCCATGGCGGGCAGGCCGCGCAGCGCGGCACGCGCGTTGCGGCCCGTGGCCTCGGCCAGGGCCTGGGGCGTAATGCCGCGCAGTTGCGCAATCACATCCGCAATGCGTGCCAGCTCGGCCGGCGTGTTGCGGCCCTGGGCCTGGCCCTGGGCACGCTGCCCGGCCGTGGTGTAGAGCCAGTGCGGCGGAATGTCGGGAGCGTCGGTTTCCAGCACCAGCGCGTCCAGCGGCAAGCTGGCTGCCAACTCGCGCAGCCTGAGCGCGCGGTCATAGGTCACGGCGCCGCCGAAGCCCAGCTTGAAACCCAGGTCGATGAAGGCCTGGGCCTGCTGCACGCTGCCGTTGAAGGCATGGGCAATGCCACCCGCCACGGGCCGCGCGCGCAGGGTCTTGAGCAGCCGGTCGCTGGACTTGCGCACATGCAGGATGACCGGGAGATCGAACTCGCGCGCCAGCGCGATCTGCTGCTCGTAGAACCAGACCTGCCGCTGTGCGTCCAGCCCTGGCACGAAGAAGTCCAGCCCGATCTCGCCCACGGCCACCAGTTGGGGATCGCCACGCAGCCGGTCCAGCGTCTCGCGCAATGCGGCAATGTCCTGCTCGCGGGCATTGGGCGTGTACAGCGGATGGATGCCCAGCGCATAGCTGTCGCCATGGCGCCGCGCCAGCGCCACCACCGTGTCCCAGTGCTCGCGCGCCACGGCCGGAATCACCAGATGCGCAACGCCTGTCTCGGCCGCCTGCGCGCGCACGGCATCGCGGTCGGCATCGAATTCAGGGGCATCGAGGTGGCAGTGGGTGTCTATCCAGGCGGGCATGGCCGCATCATGCCACCGGCCCGGGCAGCGCCCGTCCAAGGGGCAGACGAGGCCCGGAGCAAGGGCAAACCCTTGGCTTATTGCGAGTCGGCTCCGTTTGACAAAATCAATACACGAATGGCTTGCGCCTCCATAAAAATACATAAAGTAACACTTACACCCCGCATCGGGCTCCCGCATCACCGGCCGGCATGCTTTGGAGAGAGGAATTCCCATGAAGCGCTCAGCATGGAGTCGAATCCTGGACCTCGGTGGCGCACGCCGCAAGGCGGAGCTTGACGGGCAATTGGCCGCCATACACAAGTCCCAGGCGGTGATCGAGTTCGACCTGCAAGGCCATGTGCTGGCTGCCAACCAGAACTTCCTGGACACCATGGGCTACGAGGCGCACGAGGTCATCGGCCAGCACCACCGCATGTTCGTGGACAGCCAGGTCAGCGAATCCCCCGAATACGCCCGGTTCTGGCAGCGCCTGGGCAGCGGCATCCACGATGCGGGGCGCTACCGGCGCATCGCCAGGGATGGGCGCGATGTCTGGCTGCAGGCCAGCTACAACCCCATCTTCGACCGGCATGGCCGGCCCTTCAAGGTGGTGAAGTACGCCACCGACATCACCGAGCAGCAGCGCCGCAACGCCGATGCCGAAGGCCAGCTGGCGGCCATCTCCAAGGTGCAGGCCATCATCGAGTTCGACCTGGACGGCAACATCCTCCATGCCAACCGCCTGTTCCTGCAGGCCATGGGCTACACGCTGGACGAGGTCGTCGGGCGGCACCACAGCATGTTCGTCCAGCCCCATGAGCGCCAAAGCGCCGAATACGCGCAGTTCTGGCGCAAGCTGGGCAGCGGCCAGCACGATGCAGGCCAGTACCTGCGCATCGGCAAGCACGGCCGCCAGGTCTGGATCGAGGCCAGCTACAACCCCATCCTCGATGCCGACGGCCGGCCCTTCAAGGTAGTCAAGTACGCCCGCGATATCACGCGCCGCTTCACGGCCGCGCAGACCCTGGGCGAGGCCATGCAGGGCCTGAGCGAAAGCGCCGAGCACGCAGGCCAGGCCAATGAACTGGCCCGCCAGGCCTGCCGGGTGGCCGAGCAGGGCGGGCGCACGGTGCACGAGGTGATGGGCACCATGGAGTCCATCAGCGCCAGCTCGCGCAAGATCAGCGACATCATCGGCGTGATGGACGGCATCGCCTTCCAGACCAATATCCTGGCGCTCAACGCCGCCGTGGAGGCGGCCCGCGCCGGCGAGCAGGGCCGGGGCTTTGCCGTGGTGGCCGGCGAGGTGCGGGCACTGGCGCAGAACAGCGCCGCCGCCGCCAAGGAGATCAAGCAGCTCATCCACACCTCGGTGGAGCAGGTGGCTCTGGGCGCCGAGCAGGTGCGACAGGCCGGCGGGACCATGCAGGAAATCGTGGATTCCTCCCACCAGGTCACGGCCATCATGGGCGACGTGGTGCAGGCCTCCATGGCGCAGTCTGCGCGGCTGCGCGAGGTCACGGCCGACCTGACGGCCCAGAGCGTGAACATCGGCGACACGCCCCGCGCGCAACCCGTGCGCCAGTCGCTGCCGGCGGCCATGGTTCCCGAGGCCCCGCAGATCAAGGCGGCGCCAGCGCCCACCGTGGTGCCTGTGCGCACGCCGCACATGGGCGGCAAGCTGCTGCGCATGGCCTGACGCCGGAGCGCGCAGGACGGCGCACGCAGGACCCAGTACAGGGTCAGGCCAGCTGTCCCTGCACCAGGCGCACCATGCGGTCGCAGCGCGCCGCGAGCTGCTCGTCGTGCGTGACCATCACAAAGGCCGTGCCATGGCTGCGCGCCAGCTCCAGCATCAGGCGGAACACGGTGTCGGCCGTGCTGCGGTCCAGGTTGCCGGTGGGCTCGTCGGCCAGCACGCAGGCAGGCTGCGTGACCAGGGCGCGGGCAATGGCCACGCGCTGGCGCTCGCCCCCCGACAGCTCGGCCGGCCGGTGCAGCATGCGTTCGCCCAGGCCCACGGCCGCCAGCATGCGTGCGGCGCGCTCCATGCACTCGGCCCGGTCGTCGCGGCGTATGCGCAGCGGCATGGCCACGTTGTCCTGGGCGCTGAATTCGGGCAGCAGATGGTGGAACTGGTAGATGAAGCCCAGGTGCCTGTTGCGCAGCGCTCCCTGCTTCTGGGCGCTGAGTTCATGCAGGGGCTCGCCCTTGAGGGTGACGCTGCCGCTGGTGGGGGCATCCAGCCCGCCCAGCAGGTGCAGCAGCGTGCTCTTGCCCGAGCCCGAGGCGCCGACAATGGCCAGCGTCTCGCCCGCGCGCACCTGCAGGTCGACACCTGCCAGCACCTGCACGTTGAGCCGTCCTTCGGCGAAGCGCTTGGTCAGGCCGCGCGCATCGAGGACCACGGCGCCCTGCTGGGACACTTCGAAACCGGGCATCACATTCACTTCATTCATAGCGCAGCGCCTCGGCGGGGTTCACGCGGCTGGCGCGCCAGCTGGGATAGATGGTGGCGACAAAGGCCAGGACCAGGGAGATCACGGCGATGGGCATGATGTCGCTGTACTGCGGATCGCTGGGCATCTTGCTGATCAGGTAGATGTCCTTGGGCAGGAAGTTGGCATGCAGCAGGCGCTCGATGGCCGGCACGATGACATCGATGTTGAAGGCAATGCCCAGGCCCAGCAGCAGGCCCGCGAAGGTGCCGATGACGCCCACCATGGCGCCCTGCACCATGAAGATTCCCATGATGCTGGACGGCGAGGCGCCCAGCGTGCGCAGGATGGCGATGTCGGCGCGCTTGTCGGTCACCGTCATCACCAGCGTGGACACGAGGTTGAACGCAGCCACGGCCACGATGAGCGTGAGGATGATGAACATCATGCGTTTTTCCAGCTGCACGGCCGCGAACCAGGTGCGGTTCTGCTGGGTCCAGTCGCGGATCAGCAGGCGGTCGGTGATGGTGTGGGCCAGTTCCATGGCCACGCGCGGTGCCTCATGCAGGTCCTTGAGCTTCAGGCGGATGCCAGTCGGCCCTTCCAGGCGGAACAGGCGCTGCGCGTCCTCGTAATGCATCATCACCAGGGCCGAGTCGTATTCGTAGTGGCCGGAGTCGAAGGTGCCGGCCACATGCATCTGCTTGAGGCGGGGCACCACGCCGGCCGGCGTGACCTGGCCGCCCGGGGCGATCAGCGTGACCATGTCGCCCTGGCGCACGCCCAGCGAACGCGCCAGCTCCACGCCCAGCACCACGTTGAACTCGCCAGGCACCAGGCGCTTGAGCACCTCGGCATTGGTGGCGGCCACGTCGGTGACCTCCCCCTCGCGCGCCGGATCGATGCCGCGCACCAGGGTGCCCTTCATGTCCTCGCCACGCGCCAGCAGCGCCTGGGCCGCGACGAAGGGGGCGGCGCCCAGCACGTCGGGGTTGGCGCGCGCCTCGCGCATGGTGCGCTCCAGATCGGGCAGCGCCGCGCCCTGGGGCGCGAAGATCTCGATGTGCGAGACCACGCTGAGCATGCGGTCGCGCACTTCCTTCTGGAAGCCGTTCATCACGCTGAGCACGATGATCAGCGCCGCGACACCGAGGGCGATGCCCAGCATGGAGACGCCGGAGATGAACGAGATGAAGCCGTTGCGGCGCGTGGCGCGCCCGGCCCGGGTGTAGCGCCAGCCGACGGCCAGTTCGTAGGGAAATTGCATGGGCATGCATTGTGTCATCGCCCGCAGGCCCTGCATGGCGGCAGGCTTTGCCGTCGGCGTGTCAGCGCCGGTGCCGTCCGCGGTCCACGCGCGGCAGGGCGTCGTAGCGGCCCTCTGCCTCCAGCGTCAGCGCATGGCGCTGCAGCCTGGCCAGCAAGGTGTCGAATTGTTCAAGTTCCTCGTCGCTGAGCACCGACACCAGGTCCAGGTGGATCTGGGCCATGCGCGGCAGGATCAGGCCATACATGCGCCGCCCCTCGGCCGTCAGCGACACGGCCACGCGGCGGCGGTCGCCGGGCAGGGGGCTACGCTGCACCCAGCCCTTTTCCTCCAGCCCGCTGAGGGCGCGCGAGGTGCGCGCGCGGTCCAGCTGCGCGCGTTCGGCCAGCTCCGACGACAGCAGGCCCTCGTTGGCAGCCACCGTGGCCATCACGCCCCACTCGCGGCGCGTGATGCCGAAATGCGCCTCGCACATGCGCATGGCCACGCCGCCGGCCGCACCAAAGTAGCGGTTGATGCGAAACAGCAGCATCTGCTGGATGGACGTGGGGGCTGGACGGGTATTCACGGGGAACAGTTGATTAGATCAATTGCTGCGGGGACTTCTACAGTGGCCCCGTCCGGAAAGGAGACAACGGGAGCCACCGTCCGGAGCCGGCCTGGGGATTCTCGCAAAGCCCGGCGCCCCCGCAGCGCAGAAAGTTCGCCACCATGTTTTCCCTGTTCCAAGCCACCCATGCCACCCATGCCTTGCGCAGCCCGCTGCTGCGGGCCGGCCTGGCCCTTCTGCTGGGCCTGGGCTCCGGCGCTGGCGCCCGGGCCGATGCGGCCGCCGATGCTGCCGCCTGGCCCGCCAAACCCGTGCGCATCGTCGTCGCCTTCGCGCCCGCTGGCGCCGCCGACATCCTGGCGCGCAGCCTGGGCGAGGTACTGCAGCGTGAGCTCAAACAGCCCTTCGTCGTGGACAACCGGCCCGGCGCGGGCGGCAACATCGGCACCGACAACGCGGCCAAGGCGCCCGGCGACGGCTACACGCTGCTGGTCGGCATAGACACGACCTTCACCGTCAATCCCTTCATCTACAAGAGCATGCCGTTCAAGGGCACGGACCTGCGTCCCGTGATGATGATCGCCTCGCAGGGAATGATGGTGGCCGTGAATCCCCGCACCGGCCTCAGGACCCTGGACCAGTTCATCGCCCAGGGCAAGAGAAGCGGCCTGACGCTGGGCTCGGCCGGCTACGGCACGCCAGGCCACCTGGCCTCGGCCATCCTCACCCATGCCACGGGCGCCAAGGTCAGCCACGTGCCCTACAAGGGCAACGCCCCGGCCAGCACGGCCGTGCTGGCGGGCGAGGTGGACGGCGGCATCATCAGCTCCTCGGCCATGCTGGGCCAGGTGGCGGCCGGCAAGGTCGTGCCGCTGGCCGTGACCACGCGCCAGCGCAACCCGCTGGTGCCCGGCGTGCCCACCGTGGGCGAGCTGGGCCACAAGGACCTGGAGCAGGAAGTGCTGTTCGCCCTGTGGGTGCCGGCCGCCACGCCCGAGCCGCTGGTCGCCAGGATCCAGTCCGCGCTGGAAAAGGCCATGAAGGATCCGGCCCTGCGCGAGCGCATGCGCGCCAACGACCTGTTCTATGAAGGCCTGACCGGCCCGGCCGCCGCCGAACGCATACAGGCGCTGGCCGACCGCTACCGGACCGTGATCCAGTCCACCGGAATGAAGATGGAATGAGCGCCGCCGCTTCCCGTCCACAACCCTGCACAGAGCGCATGTCCATGTCCCGTCCCAATATCCTCTTCATCGTGGCCGACGACCTCGGCTATGCCGACCTCGGCTGCTACGGCGGCCGGGCGGCCGACTTCGGCCCGGTATCGCCCGTGCTCGACCGACTGGCCGCCGGTGGCCTCAGGCTCACCCAGGGCTATGCCAACTCGCCCGTGTGCTCTCCCACGCGCTTTGCCCTGGCCACGGCGCGCTACCAGTACCGCCTGCGCGGTGCGGCCGAGGAACCCATCAACAGCAAGACACGCGGCACGCCGCTGGGCGAGAAGCTGGGCCTGCCGCCGGACATGCCCACCGTGGCCTCCATGCTCAGGGATGCGGGCTACCGCACGGCGCTGATCGGCAAATGGCACCTGGGCTACCCGCCGCACTTCGGCCCGCTGCGCTCGGGCTACGAGGAATACTTCGGCCCCATGTCGGGCGGCGTGGACTACTTCACCCACCTGAGCAGCTCGGGCCAGCACGACTTGTGGGTGGGCGAGGAGGAACACCATGACGAGGGCTACCTGACCGACCTGCTGTCGCAGCGCAGCGTGGACTTCGTCCACCGCATGGCCCAAGGCGATGCGCCCTTCTTCCTGAGCCTGCACTACACGGCGCCGCACTGGCCCTGGGAAACGCGCGAGGACCGCAGCACGGCCGAGGCACTGGGCGCAGGCATTGCCCACCTGGACGGCGGCAACATCCACCAGTACCGCCGCATGATCCACCACATGGACGAAGGCATAGGCTGGATCGTCGAGGCGCTGCGCGCCAACGGGCAGCTGGACAACACCCTCATCGTCTTCACCAGCGACAACGGCGGCGAACGCTTCTCCGACAACTGGCCCCTGGTCGGCGGCAAGATGGACCTGACCGAGGGCGGCATACGCGTGCCCTGGATCGCGCACTGGCCGGCCGTGATCGCACCGGGCCGCAGCAGCCCCCAGCACTGCATGAGCATGGACTGGTCGGCCACGGTGCTGGATGCCGCCGGCGTGCAGGCGCCAGAGGGCCATGCGCTGGACGGCATCTCGCTGCTGCCCGTGCTGCGCGCCGAAGATGCCGAATTCCCACGCACCCTGCACTGGCGCATGAAGCACCGCGGCCAACGTGCCCTGCGCGATGGCGACTGGAAGTACCTGCGCGTGGACGGCATCGACTACCTGTTCGACCTTGCCGCCGACGAGCGCGAGCGCGCCAACCAGGCAGTGCGCGCGCCCGAGAGACTGGCCGCCATGCGCAGCGCCTGGGAAGACTGGAGCCAGGGCATGCCACCCATCCCCGAGGACGCCACGGTCAGCCTGGTCTCTTCGGCCCGCGACATGCCCCAGCGCTGAACCGCGCTCCAAGGGGAAAAACGAAGGCGCCGGCATTGCGGCAACCCATGCCCGACAATAGCGGCCATGCTTTTGACTGCGCCCCTGGTGTCCTCCACCCAAGCCCCGCTGGAGGAAACGACCGAATGGATCATTCCCTATGCCGGCGGTCCGTCCTCGGATGCGGCGGATGACGCTGCCGTCGCGGCCGTCTGGGGCGGCCTGGAGCTGCCCCATCTCCAATCGCTGCTGGCGCTGATGCAGCCCGCGCCCGCACAGACCGGCACGGAGATGGATTTTTCTCCCCCCCACGAACGCGCCCTGGCGCACTCGCTGGGCCTGCCCGATACACCGGGCCTGATTGCCTGGGCCGCCTGGCAGGCCGGTGAGACGGCACAGGCCTGCGCCTATGTCACGCCCTGCCACTGGCACATAGGCGCAGACCAGGTGCACCAGAGCGATCCCGCCACCACACCCCTCAGCGATGAGGAATCCCGCCAGCTGCTGGCCCTGCTGGCGCCCTGGTTCGCCGACGACGGCATCGTGCTGGAGTACCAGCAGCCGCAGCGCTGGCTGGCGCGCGGTGCGCTGTTCGATGACCTGGCCACGGCCTCCATGGACCGCGTCATCGGCCGCGACGTGCGGCCCTGGCTGCCCGATGCGCAGCAGGCGCGCGCCCTGCACCGCCTGCAAAGCGAGGTGCAGATGCTGCTCTACACCCATGTCTTCAACGACGCCCGCGCCGCGCGCGGCCAGGTGCCCATCAACGCCTTCTGGGTCCACGGCGCCGGGCGCCTGCAGCCCGGCACGGCCACCGGCGCCAAGGCCGCCGTGCAATGCCTGGACGACCTTCACGCCGCAGCCCTGCAGGGCAACCCCGCTGCGTGGCGCGAGGCCTGGAAGGCGCTGGACGCCGGGCTCATCGCCCGCCTGCTGGAGCGCGTGCGCGCAGGCCACCCGCTCACGCTGACGCTGTGCGGCGAACGCCATGCCATCGCATGGAGCAGCCGCCCGCCGCGCTGGCTGGACAGGCTGACGGGCCTTTTCGGCCCCCGCGCCCTGCCCGACCTGGGCCGCATGCTCTGACACACTGCCCATGAAAATCATTCCCCGCGAGATCCCTGCGCAGCAGGCCTGGGCACTGCGCCAGGCCGGTGTCCACCCGCTGCTGGCCCAGCTCTACGCCGCACGCGGCGTGTGCTCCGCCGACGAACTGGACGACACGCCCGCGCGCCTGCTGGCCCCCTCGGGCCTGCTGGGCATGGACGCCGCCGTGCGGCTGCTGGCCGATGCCATAGAGCGCGGCCTGCGCCTGTGCATCGTGGCCGACTACGACTGCGACGGCGCCACCGCCTGCGCCGTGGGCTGGCGCGGCCTGCGCATGCTGGGCGCGACCGAGGTCAGCTACCTGGTGCCCGACCGCGTGGTGGACGGCTACGGCCTGACACCCCCCATCGCGCGCCGTGTCAAGGAAACCGGCGCCGACGTGATGGTCACCGTGGACAACGGCATTGCCAGCGTCGAAGGCGTGGCCGAGGCCAAGTCCCTGGGCCTGCAGGTGGTCGTCACCGACCACCACCTGCCCGGCAACCACCTGCCGCTGGCCGATGCCATCGTCAACCCCAACCAGCCCGGCTGCAGCTTCGAGAGCAAGTCCATGGCCGGTGTCGGCGTGATGTTCTACGTGCTGCTGGCCCTGCGAGCCGAACTGCGCGCGCGCAGCCGCTTCGACAAGGCCAGCCAACCCCGGCTGGAGGCCCTGCTGCCCCTGGTCGCCCTGGGCACGGTGGCCGACGTGGTCCGGCTGGACGCCAACAACCGCCGCCTGGTCGCCCTGGGCCTCAAGCAGATACGCCGGGGCCAGATGCAGCCGGGCCTGCAGGCCTTGTTCGACGCGGCCGGCCGCAAGGCCTTTGCGGCCACCACGTTCGACTTCGGCTTTGCCCTGGGCCCGCGCATCAATGCAGCAGGCCGGCTGTCCGACATGACCATCGGCATCGAGTGCCTGACCACAGACGATGCGGGCCGCGCCGCCAACCTGGCCCAGATGCTGGACGCCATCAACCGCGAGCGCCGCGAGCTGGAAGGCGGCATGCGCGAGCAGGCCCTGCTCATGGCCGAGGGCCTGTGCACGGACGGCATGACGCCGCCGGCGGCCATCAGCGTGTTCGACCCCGATTTCCACGAAGGCGTGGTCGGCATCGTGGCCTCGCGCATCAAGGACCGCATGCACCGGCCCAGCTTCGTCTTCGCAGCCAGCGGCGCGCCGGGGCACGAGCATGAACTCAAGGGCTCGGGCCGCTCCATTCCCGGCTTTCACCTGCGCGACGCGCTGGACCTGGTATCCAAGCGCCACCCTGGCCTGCTGCTGCGCTTCGGCGGCCACGCCATGGCGGCCGGCTGCACCATTGCCGAAGCCGGATTCGCCGTGTTCGAGAAGGCCCTGGCCCAGGTGGCCCAGGAATGGCTGGACGCGGCCACGCTGACGCGGCGCATAGAAACCGACGGGCCTCTGGACCCGGATTTCCGCAAGCCGGAAATGGTCGAGCAGCTCAATCTCGCGGTCTGGGGCCAGGGCTTTGCGCCTCCCACCTTCAGTGAACAGCTGGAAGTGCTGTCACAGCGCCTGGTCGGGGAAAAGCACCTGAAACTGCAATTGCGCCATCAGGGCGAAACCGTGGACGGCATCTGGTTCGGCCATACCGACCCGCTGCCGTCATCGGCCTGCATTGCATTTCGCATGGACATCAATGAATGGCGCGGAGAGCGCAAGGTGCAATTCCTGATCGAGGGCGTTCATTCGGACGTTTCCTAGACCCGTTATGTACTTTTAGTCCAAGCCAATGCCTGAGCTGCCCCCCCGGCAGCATGAGCGCTGCAAAAACCAGAAAGTGCAAGCCACTCAGCACCTGCGGTAGCCGCTCATAGTCCCGCGACAGACGGCGAAATCTAACCGGTCACTCGAAGCTGCGTACCAACATCCTCCGCTTGGGCAACGGCACGAAGCCCTTCTTCGCTTCGGGCAGATTGACTCTCTGTAGAACAATCCCGTTGTCCTGGGCTGCTTGGCGTGCCTGCTCGCCCGTATGCCAAGCCAGTTCCACCGAATGGCCCGTGGCCTGTTGCACTTGCTTGCACAGCGTTCGCACATGGGCTCGCTCTTGTTCATCGGCTGGTGTGACTTGCACGGCAAGCAGAAGGCTCAAGATATCCATTGCCATATGGAGCTTGCAGCCGCGCTTGCATTTTGGCTGTCATAGCCAACACACGGACCGCCGTCGCAACTCGACTGCAATGCGCGTCCATCCATCATCAAGGCACTGGTTGGCCTTAGCGCCTTGGGCAATACGGATGAAGGCGTGCAGGTTAGACACCATTCCCTCAAGGCAGCCCCCATCGAGCCAAAGCCAGATCTAATGGTTACGTCTAAAACAAATTCACAACACACTATAGGATAAATCTGATTTTTAGCTCGCTCTAATAAAAATCGTTGACCAGCAATCTTCTTTTGATAAGAATGCAATGCACTTACCGTCAATGCCGCATGGAATGCGGTTTACGCTCTCTAATTTCAGAATGACACGCGGGTCTTGATCGCAGCAACGGGGAAGGTCTGTGAAGGAAATATCCGAACTCTCCTCAGAAAATGGCGCCATCGCTCAATATATGCGGTTTTTTTCGGATTCGTAGCATTCCGTCAATCAGACGATTCGATTATGTGAAATCCTTCAACCAAGTGCTAATCAGTGCTTCTCGAAGTTTCGTCGGAGATTTATTTTTTATCTACCAAGTCATGGAGACGACCTAATGAGAGAGTTATTTGTTAAAGATCTAGAGCTTGTTCATGGGGGGACAAGGGGTACCAAGCGCCATCGTCGGAGGAATATCAGGAGGTGCAACCTACGTTGACAATACCGCAGGTGAAGAATCCGGAGGATCTTGGACGGGATTTTTTTACCGCTGTAGGCGCCGGAGCAATTACCGGTGCGCTTATGCAACCAAACACTGTAGCGAGCGGAATATTGCTTCCCACTTTAGTGGTTTAACACAGACCTAGACAACGGATTGATGAATAGAGATTATGGCAGTCAGGATGGAAGTGATTACAACAAAGATGGCACAAACTATAACTAGCAACTCCATCAATACCTGATACTAAATACCGCATACACATTAATAGTCCACCAAAAGATTCATGTGATTTTCCGGGGCTACAGTGGGGACCATGGAGCACTGCGGATTCGAAGTAATTTATCGCCATGACTCCTACAACGATAATTGTTTTTGGAGGCTACACTATAGCGAAGCGATTAGTCTCTGGGAAATTAGAAAGAAGACTGGACTGTATTGAGCATGCGCTTCTCATGGTGCTAGCCGCTATTATAAGCGGAATAATAAGGCGCATATATCTTTCATATTTCCGTGAAGAATACTGGACATGTATGCAATACAAATATTTTCTCGATTAATATATGATTATAGATTTCAAGATTCCTCCTGAGAAATTCACCGGAAACCTCTCTGAAAGAGAGCCTCTCTTGATAAGAGGTGGCTGCAATGCGAGCGGCGTCACTTGGCGCCAAGCCAATCAGATCTTCGAACGATGTGATGTGCTCGCAGATGCATTCAAGCTTGCATTCGATGGCATCGTTCCAAAGGGAAAGTACGTCGAAAGCTATCTGGATGTGGGCGTCTTGCGTCACCGCCTCATCAAGCCCGCCGTGTACGAATTCATGCGCAATGGCGCAACGCTGATCGCCAACCAGATCAAAGGTGATTCGATGGTGGATGCGCTGGCCAGGCAAATCGGCACCTTCACCGGGCAGCAGGTGGTATCCAGCGCATATGCGGCGTTCGGCAACCGGGATTCGTTTCGCGCGCATTGGGACACCCGAGATGTCTTTGCAGTTCAATTGCTTGGGCGCAAGCGTTGGCTTGTTTATCGACCGACCTTCGAGTGCCCGCTCCATACACAGCAGAGCAAGGATTACGAGCATGCCTACCCCAAGCCGGAGGACGTCTATATGGACTTCGTTCTAGAGCCGGGCGATGTTTTCTATCTACCCAGAGGATGGTGGCACAACCCTTTGCCATTGGGTGAAGCAACCTTTCACCTTGCCTTCGGTACATTTCCCCCGTTTGCTATCGAATATTTGTCATGGGCAGTTGATGAGTCGCAGCATTTTCTATCTGCCCGCAAGGCTCTTGGAACCTGGAATCAGAGCCAAGACACAATTCAGTTACTGGCGGATTATTTTTCAGAGTTTATCGCCAACCCGATAAATTACCGCCGATTTCAGGATAAGTTTTATTCAGATCTTCGACTGAATTCTTCGTTGGCAATAGATATTCTTGGCAATCCCGCAGTCCACGTCGTATCAGATGATCAAAAACTCCGAGTTGCCATGAACAATCTTCACGGCTTGGAAGAGGCATACATCATCGCCAATGGGGTGAAGGTAAATCTTGATAGCATCGGAATGCAGCTGATGCGGCGCATCGCACGATCGCCAGGTACTAAAGTCTCGGAATTGTTGAAAGAGCATCCAGAGATCGATCTGAATAAAATTCGAGCATTGATTACAGAGCTGTGTCGCCAAGATATCTTGGAGCCATGGGTCTAGCGTTCACCAAACGAAAGGTATCACATGAAAAAACTACCGGAACTCGACGGAAATCTTCTGTTAAGAGTATCCAGTACCGGCACCGGCGCCAGCTTTGCATTGGCATCGATGTTCGTTTTATTCCACGAAAAACTGTCTTTCCCCAATGACTGGCTATTCAGAATAGATTTGGTTCTGGCATTTTGCGTCGTGATGTTCTCCGTGAGAATGGTCAACGAATCGATTAAATGCATGGAGTCCCTAAAGAAGTATCCGGAAGATCATTTGCAAGAATATCTAAAAGAATATTCAGGAACAGGCTCTCTTAGCACCTTCAAGAAAGCCGTAGTGTTGGTTTTAGTGGTTATTGTTTTTTGCTTTGCAGTAATTCTGCTGAAATTCACTTCACCTCCACTCATCTCGGCGGCAGTGATTTCGTTCATTATTATTGCAGCAGAGGTTGAGTTTTTTTTGGCCGCAATAAAGTCTAGGAGGAAATAAAAATGCGTAACCTTACTGTCGTTGAATTGGAATTGGTTGGGGGTGGTCTTAGTTCTGACGATGGCGCTCAATTAGCTGGTGGCGGTGGCGCTGTCGCGGGGGCATGGGGTGGACATCTAACTGGCCAGATTGTCGGGGGATGGGTAGGAGGCGCTATTGGCGCCGGCCTTGGCGGGCCCGGCGGGGCCGCCGCCGGTGTGGTCGTAGGCCGATGGGCAGGCGGCGGCTTAGGTGCCGTAACAGGCGGTGCTATCGGTAATTGGGCAGGAGGGAAGCTGGGCGGGGGCGATGATAAATCAGGAGCCAATTACCAAGACGGCAGCAACTATCAAAAATAGTCGTTAACGAGGTGGACTTTCAGGTGTTTCTGTTCAGGCGTGAGGCTTTGGCTTCGAAGGAGATGCAATGGCTTGGTCATATCGTCATGGTACGTCCGTTGTCTTTTTCGATCTTGACGCTGCTTTCCATGGCCGTCGCCGCCTTGATCGCGGGAGTGCTGCTCTTCGCCACTTATACCAAGCGGGCGACGGTCCAAGGCCACTTGCTGCCGGCGGCAGGCCAGATCAGGGTCGTTTCGCAACAACCGGGGGTCGTGCTGGAGAAGCTTGTGCAGGAAGGGCAGCTGGTTGAAAAGGGCGCTGTTCTCTACAAGATCTCCAGCGAACGATATGGGGAGGATACCGGCGCGGTCTTGGCCAGCATCAGCCAGAACCTGGCGCACAGACGCGAATCGCTGCGGGGTGAGCAGAAAAAATCCCGGCAGTTGCATGCTGATGAGCGCCACACCTTGACCAGAAAGATCACCAGCCTTCACGAGGAACTGGCTGTGCTGGCAGAGCAGCTCAACAGCCAGCAGCATCTACTGGCGTTGGCCGACAATGCCATCCAGCGATACCAAGGATTGCTGGACAAGGGCTATATCTCGCAGGATCAATTCCAGCAGCGCCAGTCGGAGCAACTGGGCCAGGTACAGGTGCTTCAGCGCCTGCGGCGCGAACGCACCTCCTTGGAGCAACAGTTGGTGGAACGAACCAACGAGTTGTCGGGGCTGGATAGCCGCCAGACGAATCAGCTGGCGCAGATCGACCGGCAACTTTCAGCGCTTGCCCAGGAACTCACCGAGAGCGAGGCGCGGCGGGCATTCATCATTACCGCCCCCGAGGCAGGCGTGGCAACCGCGGTGCTCGCGGAAGCCGGTCATAGCGTCGATGCCCGCTTTCCCCTGTTGCTCATCATCCCCACGGGCTCTCATCTTGAGGCCGAGCTCTACGCACCAAGCAAGGCCGTAGGCTTTGTCCAGCCAGGCGATCCCGTGAATGTTCGCTACCAAGCCTACCCATATCAGAAATTCGGGATCTATCGGGGTGAATTGGTCTCCGTATCTCGTACCAGCATTTCGCCCTTCGAACTATCCAGCGCGGCCAACCTATTCCAGGGTGCAGGTGAAACGCGGGAGCCGCTGTATCGATTGCGCGTCAGGCTGGATAACCAAGCTGTCACCGCATACGGAAGGCAACAGGCGCTGCAGAGCGGCATGCTGCTTGAAGCCGACATTCTTCAAGAATCTCGCCGCCTCTACGAGTGGGTCCTTGAGCCGCTATACAGCTTGGCCGGCAGGGTGTCCGGGTAGCCATGGCTTCTTTGGATACGTTGGCACTGCGCTGGGGCAAGCATTTGCCGGTCATGTTGCAGACAGAGGCCGCTGAGTGCGGCCTGGCCTGCCTTGCGATGGTCGCGAGCTATCACGGCTACAAGGTAGACGTGACGGAAATGCGCCAACGCTTCAGCGTTTCCCTCAAGGGGATGAACCTTGCCCAGGTAGTCCAGGTGGCGCACGGCCTTCGCTTGGGTACTCGGGCGGTGCGCCTGGAACGCGATGAACTCCAGAATCTGACCGCCCCCTGTGTGCTGCATTGGAACCTCGACCATTTTGTGGTGTTGAAATCCGTCAGTGCCCACAGTGTGGTGATACATGATCCGTCGACCGGAGCCCGCTCCGTCAGCTTCGAAGAGCTGTCGCGCAAGTTCACAGGTGTGGCTCTGGAGTTGTGGCCAAACCCGAACTTCGAGAAGAAGGAGGCAAAGCCCAGGGTCAGGCTGCTTGGCTTGATGGGGAAGATCACCGGATTGCGCCGGTCCTTCTTCCAGGTGCTGGTGATGGGCGTGGCGTTGCAGATCGTGGCGCTCGTCGGCCCGTTCCTGCTTCAGTGGACCATAGACAATGCGATCGTCAGCAACGATCGCCATCTGCTGGCCACCTTGATTCTGGGGTTCTCCGTCGTGCTACTGATGCAGATGCTCATCAGCACCGGCCGGGCTTGGGCACTGATGCACATGGGCACGTTGTTCAGCCTGCAATGGCGGACCAACGTGTTCAGCCACATGCTGCGCTTGCCCAGCCAGTTCTTCGAGAAGCGCCACCTGGGCGATGTGGTTTCCCGCTTCGGGTCTGTCAATCAGATCCAGCAAACCCTGACGGCAAGCTTTTTCTCGGTCATTCTGGACGGCCTGATGGCGCTGTCCACCCTGGTGCTGATGCTGGTCTACAGCCCCCAATTGGCTACTGTCGTCATTTGCGCGATGGCGCTCTACGGGCTGATCCGCTGGGCGTGGTACCACCCGCAGCGAAACGCTACGCAAGAGCAGATCGTCCATGCCGCTCGCCAGCAAAGCCACTTCCTCGAATCGGTCCGAGGTGTGCAGGCGTTGAAGCTGTTTCAAAAGCTGGATATGCGCAGAGCCGTCTGGCTGAACCTCTTCGTCGAGCAGATCAATGCGGGCCTGAAGTCCCAGAAGCTGCAACTGTTCTACGCGCAAGCCAACGCACTGCTGTTCGGCGCCGAGAATCTGCTTGTGATCTGGTTGGGGGCCACCATGGTGATGGACGGGCACTTCAGTGTCGGCATGTTCATGGCCTTCTACTCCTACAAGTCCCAGTTCGGCAGCCGCGTGGGCAGCCTGATCGATCGTCTCTTTGACCTGCGCATGCTGCAACTGCACAGTGAGAGGTTGGCCGACATCGTGCTTCATCCACCCGAAGAAGAGACTCGCGCACTCGTTGCCAATGAATGCAGCGGCCGGGCGGATATCGAAGTCCAAGCGGTGGCCTACCGCTATGGAGACCAGGAGCCCTGGATTCTGAACGACCTGAGCTTCAGCATCGACGAAGGCGATTCAGTGGCCATCATCGGGCCTTCGGGCTGTGGCAAAAGCACCTTGTTCAAGGTGCTTCTAGGCATGCTGCCAGTAGCTCGGGGGAGCATTCGCGTCGCAGGTAATGAAATCGGCGGAGCCAGCCTGTCTACGCTTCGGGCGCTGTCAGGTTGCGTGATGCAGGACGACGCGCTGTTTGCCGGCAGTCTTGCCGAAAACATCTGCTTCTTCGATCCTCACTCGGATGCGAAATGGATGCAGCAGTGCGCGCGCATTGCAGGAATCCATGTCGATATCGAGCGCATGCCCATGGGCTACAGCACCTTGGTTGGCGACATGGGCACGGTGCTTTCCGGTGGACAAAAGCAGCGGGTCCTGCTGGCGCGTGCGTTGTACAAGAAACCCCGGATTCTCTTCCTGGACGAGGCCACCAGCCACCTCGACGTAGACGCCGAACGGCAGGTCAATGCTGCGATCCAAACCCTGGATATCACCAGGATCATGATCGCCCATCGTCCGGAAACGATTGCCTGTGCAGATCGGATCATCGAGCTCTGCCAGGGCCGGGTGATCAATGACGTACGAGTGCGGCCATTGCAGCGCCGGCGCTCGCCGGGAGCGTGACGATGCATAGGCTGCTGCCTCTCGCCGCGTGCTTTGTCGGTGCCGTCCTGCTCAAGCCTGCATATGCCATGCCGGCTTTCGATGCCTTCGCTACAGAAAGCCTCGTGACCTCCCCGACGACGGCTTCCACCGCTGTGGGGGTGGGCGCCTGCCCGGCCGGCATGCCGCCAGAACCACTGACTTTGCACGAAGCCATCACCCGCATCCTGTGCCATGACCCGGCCATCCGGCACGCCTGGTCCACGGCCAGAGTGCGGGCGGCCCAGTTGGGCCAGCGCCAGTCCGAATATCTGCCCCGTCTGGATGGGCGGTTGGGCCAGTCTGCAAGCCGCACCACGACCCGTTACGGCGGCGACCTGGGAGTGATCCGCAACAACAGTCGGATGCGCACAGACAATCTCAGCCTGAGTTGGATGCTCTTCGATTTTGGTCGTCGAGAAGCGGCGCTGGAGGCCGCCCACCAGTTGCTGGCAGCGGCCAATTCCGATCAGAACGCGGCAATTCAGCGTGCGTTTCTCGATGCCGCGCAACTGTACTTTGCCGCGCGCGCGAGCAACCAGAGGCTTACCGCTGCCCAGCAAGTCGCGGACCTGGCCAAAGACAATTACATCGCCGCAGATGAGAAGTACAAAGCCGGCGCGGCGGCCCTGTCCGATCGCCTACGGGCCCAGACAGCCTATACCCAGGCCAGCTTGCGCGCATCACGCGAAAAGGGTGCTCTGTCCAGTGCCCTGGGTTCCATGGCGTTGCGCATGGGGTTGCCTGCACAGACGATCGTGAACATAGATGAACACAGCGCAACTTTGCCTGCACTGAACTTTATGTCCGAAGTCGACGAGCTCATACGCATTGCGCGCGACCAAAATCCAAGCCTGATTGCCACGCAGGCTCGCGCGAAAGCTGCTCAGGCTGCAATGCACGAGGCTCGAATGATGGCGCGGCCATCCATTGCGCTGACGAGTAATCTCGGGCGCTCAAACTTCTCCGGGCATGGTCCAAGCAGCGGGCGCCAGGACATGAACATTGGACTGCAACTGAGCATCCCCTTGTTCTCATGGTTTGAGCAGGCCTATCAGATTCGGGAGGCCCAAGCCCAGGCCGCAGCCCACGCCGCCGAGTTCGACACCGCGCGCTTAGGCGTTTCGGTGGATGTGTGGACGCAGTACACCAGTCTGCGGACGGAAACAGCCAACCTGGCACACACCTCGGCACTCGTTGATCAGTCAAAGCAAGCCATGGAAATCGTGCGAGGCCGCTATCGCTCCGGCGTGGGTAGCATGACCGAAGTTCTGAACGCGATGGAGATCTATGCCAGTGCTCAGCAACAGCACATCGGGGCGATGACCAACTGGCAGGTCTCGCGCATGACGCTGGCAGCTCACTTGGGACAACTGGGGTTCTGGAGCATGGAAAGCCCGTAGCAGGCTGAAGAAATACCATTCTGGTCAGCGATGGTGCGAGGACTCAATAGCGTGGACCATATGTTTGAGCGGACGATGACGACCTACGATTTGGTGCGCATGCACACCTCGGAGCAGATCAGTCTGAAGGCGAAATCGAGCAGGAGAGCGTGAAAAGCCAGGTGCAAATCGAGGAAAAGATGAACATTCCACCCCGAAATGCCGGGATGTGAAATAGCCACGGAGGCCTGTTGAATTCAGGCCCAGGCATCCTTCGCAGAGAGGCGTATTTCTTCAGTTGGCCAAGACGGTATCCCTGAGACCGGAAACATCCCACATCGTCAAACCCTACTCAGTCTACCGATCGCAGCGAACGAAAGTTCAAACAATCCTTTAGAGAGTCGCTGCACCTTTCGCGGAGCCGCTCAGTTAATATTCTCGGCTTTGCAACAAAATATTGCAAATTCATTCCAAGAAAATTGGGGAAACCACTCATGACTTTTCGCATTTTGCCTTGCTCGACCCTTGCCATCACCCTGGCCGCCGGCCTTTCCGGCTGCGCCACCACCGAGCAATCGCGCACGCTTGAAACGGCCAAACCCGCTTCTGCATACAGCGCCTATCAAGGCCCGCGCAGCCCCATTTCCGTGGGCAAGTTCGACAACCGCTCCAGCTTCCAGCGCGGCATTTTCTCGGACGGAGTCGACCGCCTCGGTGGCCAGGCCAGAACCATCTTGGTAACCCACCTGCAGCAAAGCGGCCGATTCAGCGTGCTGGACCGCGACAACATGTCCGAGACCCGCCAGGAAGCGGGCTTCAACCGGCAGGAGCAGGCGATCAAGGGCGCCACCTACGTCGTGACCGGCGACGTGAGCGAGTTCGGCCGCAAGGTGGTCGGGGACCGCCAGTTCTTCGGCGTGCTCGGCCGTGGCAAGGAGCAGGTGGCCTATGCCAAGGTCAGCCTGAACATCGTCCGGGTGCAGACCTCCGAAGTCGTCTATTCGGTGCAGGGCGCAGGCGAATACAGCCTGTCGAACCGGGAAATCGTGGGATTCGGCAGCACGGCCGGCTATGACTCCACACTCAATGGCAAGGTGCTGGATCTGGCCATCCGCGAAGCCGTGGACAAGCTGGCGGCCGGCATGGACAGCGGTGCATGGAAGCCCGCGCAATGAAGCAGATTCCCCATTCGGCCGCAACCCTGGCTGCACTGGCCGTTTGCGCCTCGTTGGCCGGCTGCGCCGCACCGCGCCAGCCTCTGTATGCCTGGAACGATTACCAGCCCCAGGTCTATCAATACCTCAAGGATGACGGAAGCACAGGCGCCGAGGACCAATTGCTCAAGCTGGAAGAAACCCGCCTGAAGGTGCAGGCCGAGGGAAAGGCTTTGCCCCCCGGCTATCGCGCCCATATGGCCATGCTGTATTCCCGGACCGGCAACAACGAAAAGACGGTGCAGCAATTGGCAGAGGAAAAGCAGCATTTCCCCGAATCCGCCAAGTTCATGGACACGCTGCTGCAAACCTTCACGGCCCGCAAGGATTGAGATGCGCCTGAGCACACACATCAAGACCCTGGCCCTGGCCATGACCGTCGCACTGACCGGGTGCGCCACCACTGCGCCCTATGACTATTCGGCACTGCGGGCATCCAAGCCTGCATCCATCCTGGTCATGCCCGCGCTGAACCAGTCGCCGGAAGTGAATGCGCCGGCCGGCGTGCTGTCGCAGATCACGCTGCCGCTGGCCGAGGCTGGCTACTACGTCCTGCCCGTGGCGGTCACCGAGGAAATGTTCCGCCAGAACGGCATCGTCAGCGCCGACGATGCGCAGGAACTGCCCGTGGCCAAGCTCCGTGAAATCTTTGGCGCCGATGCGGCCCTGTACCTGAACATCCGCAACTACGGCACCAGCTATGCGGTGATCAGCAGCGCCTCGGTGGTCACGCTGGACGCCAAACTGGTGGACCTGCGTACCGGCACACAGCTGTGGGACGGCAGCGCCACGGCCTCCAGTGCCGAAGGCCAAAGCTCGGGCGGCGGACTGGTCGGCATTCTGGTGACGGCACTGCTCAACCAGATCCTGGACACCATGAACGACCGCAGCGTGCAGATCGCCTCCATCGCCAACCAGCGCCTGCTGTCGCCCATGGCGCAGCGCGGACTGCTGCCGGGCCCGCGCTCGCCCGACTACGGCAAACCGCGCAACTGACGAAGGCCTGCAGGCCGGCGCACATGGACGCGCCGGCCTGCATCCCCGCTCCTCCCGCTAGAAGGTCTCCCAGTCGTCGTCCGCGCCGGCCTTGGCAGGTGCCCGGGCGGGCGCCTTGGCCACCGGCGGCTGGATCTGGGGCGCCGGTGCATTGCGCACGGCGGCAGCCGGGCGTGCCGCGGGCGCGGGACGCGCCGCCGCTGCAGGGGCTGCTGCCGGTCGGCGCGCCACGGCGGCTGAACTGGCGGGCGCCTGCGCCCGGGCCGGTGCCAGCGCACTGCCTTCCTGCCCCAGCTTGAACACCGCCACCACCTCGGACAGGCGCCGCGCCTGGTCCTGCATGGCCAGCGCAGCCGCGCTGGATTCCTCGACCAGGGCCGCATTCTGCTGCGTCATCTGGTCGAGCTGGCTCACGGCCTGGTTGACCTGGCCAATGCCGTCGCGCTGCTCGGTGGACGAGGCGGTGATCTCGCCGATGAGGTCGCTGACGCGGCGCACGCTGGAGACGATTTCCTCCATGGAGCGCCCCGCCTGCTCCACCTGCTGCGAGCCCGACTGCACGTTGTCCACGCTGGTGGTGATCAGCAGCTTGATCTCCTTGGCGGCCTCGGCACTGCGCTGCGCCAGCGAACGCACCTCGCCGGCCACCACGGCAAAGCCCCGGCCCTGCTCGCCTGCGCGGGCCGCTTCCACGGCGGCGTTGAGCGCCAGGATGTTGGTCTGGAAGGCAATGCCGTCGATCACGCCGATGATGTCGGCGATCTTGCGGCTGCTGTCCGTGATCTGCTGCATGCTGGTGACCACCTGGGCCACCACGGCGCCACCCTGCTCGGCCGCCTGCGCGGCCGTGGCGGCCAGCTGGTTGGCCTGGCGCGCCGTATCGGCCGACTGGGTGACGGTGGCCGTCAGCTCCTCCATGCTGGCCGCCGTCTCCTCCAGATTCGCCGCCGTCTGCTCGGTACGCGAGGACAGGTCCTGGTTGCCGCTGGCGATCTGGTTGGAAGCCGTGGACACGGACTCCACGCCCGAACGCACCTCGCCCACCACGCCGCGCAGCCGCTGCGCCATGCCGTTGAGCGCCTGCAGCAGATGGCCCAGCTCATCGCCCCGGTTGCTTTGCACCGACCCCGTGAGATCGCCTGCGGCAATGCCGTCGGCCAGCGCCACGGCCTGGTCCAGCGGCCGTGTGATGGAACGCATGATGGCCATGCCCATGAACAGGCCCAGGGCCACGATGAGCGCGCTGGCCAGGGCGCCGATCCAGTAGGCCCGGGTGCGGTGGGCGACGCCCTCCTCGCGCGCCAGCTCGCTTTGGCGCTCCTGCTGCTGCACAAAGGCTTCCTGCGCCGTGTTGTAGCGCTCGGCCGCCGGGCGCAGCTGCTTTTCCACGATGTCGAAGGTGGAGGCGAAGTCGCTGGCCTTGCGCGCATCCTGGGCCGCCGAGTTGGCCTTGAGCGTTTCCCGGCGCTCGGCCGCCACGGCCTCCAGCGCCTGTTTGCCCTTGGCATCGAGCTGCAGCTCGCCCACCTGCTTTTGCAGCACGTTGATGCGTTCTATGCCCTTGCTCATCAGCGCGCGCTGCTGCGCCGCCAGCGTCTCGTCGGGTGACATGGCCGCGACGATGGAGCGCTCCACGCTCATCTGGGTCAGATGCCGCCACTCGCGCGCCAGCGTGGCGCCGCGCTGCGCGGTCATCACGTCGGTGTTGATCTTCTCGTTGACTCCGTGCAGATAGAACAGGATGCCGCCGTTGACCGCCAGCATGCTCACCAGCAGTCCCAGCACCAGGGCCCAGAGTTTCTGGGCGACGGTGATTTGATTCAGATTCATGGAAAAACCGATCTTTTTTCTAACAATGCCGGAGCCTGGCCATGGCGCCCCGCCGACCTTCGCTCCGGGCAATCATTCTTGTCCACCCTTGACGGCGCCTGGCTGATCATCGTCATGCCGCTGTCACTATTGAGGGCGGTAAACCCGCACTCAGGGAAGTCCCCAGCCGCAGCGCCAGGCTCGGAAAAGGACCGACACCTACAATGGGCCGGTGCCCAAGTCCTATCTGAATGCCGATCTGCACAGCCACTCCGTGGTCTCGGATGGAACGCTGACGCCTGAACAACTGGCCGAACGTGCCGCGGCCCGCGGCGTGCAGCTGTGGGCGCTGACCGACCACGACGAGGTCGGCGGCCAGCACCGCGCAGCCGCCGCAGCGCGCGCCTGCGGCCTGGACTACCTGACGGGCGCAGAGATCTCGGTGAGCTTTGCAGGCGCCACGGTGCACATCGTGGGCCTGGGCTTTGACGCAGACGACCCGGCCCTGGTCGAAGGCCTGCATGCCACGCGCGACGGACGCGGTCCCCGCGCCCGCGAGATGGCCCGCCAGCTGGAGCTGGCCGGCATTGAAGGCAGCTACGAAGGCGCGCTGCGCTTTGCCGGCAATCCCGCGCTGATCTCGCGCACGCATTTCGCGCGCTTTCTCGTGGAATCCGGCCGCTGCCGCGACACCGGCGAGGTGTTCCGCCACTACCTGACCGAAGGCCATCCCGGCTACGTGCCCCATACCTGGGCGCGCCTGGCCGACGCCGTGCGCTGGATCACGCAGGCCGGCGGCGTGGCGGTGATCGCCCACCCGGCCCGCTATGCGCTGACGGCCAACGAGGAGTACGCGCTGTTTTCCGAATTCAAGGCCCATGGGGGCCAGGGCGTGGAGGTCGTCACCGGCAGCCACCGCCCCAGCGAGTACGCCGTCTATGCCGACATGGCCCGCGAGTTCGGCCTGGCCGCCTCGCGCGGCAGCGACTTCCACAGCCCCGAGGAGTCGCATACCGACCTGGGCGACCTGCCCTACCTGCCGGGCCAGCTGACGCCGGTATGGGAACTGCTGGGCGAGCGCATTCAGCCGGCCTGAGCCCTTCCCGCAAACAACGCACACCATGGTCCTACGCTTCGAAGCCCACCCCGACAATCCCCAGCCCCGTCTCATCAAGCAGGCCGCCGACATGCTGCGCCAGGGCGCCATCCTGGCCATTCCCACGGACTCCAGCTATGCACTGGTCTGCCATCTGGACGACCGCCCTGCGGTGGAGCGGCTGCGCCGCATCCGCCAGATCAACGACAAGCACCACCTCACGCTGCTGTGCCGCGACCTGTCGGAGCTGTCCAGCCATGCGCGCGTGGACAACCGCCAGTACCGGCTGTTGAAGCTGGCCACACCGGGGCCGTACACCTTCATCCTGGAAGCCTCCAAGGAAGTGCCCAAGCGCCTGAGCCACCCCTCGCGCAAGACCATCGGCCTGCGCGTGCCGGACCGCAAGGGCACGCAGCTGCTGCTGGAGCAGCTGGGCGAGCCGCTGATCGCCACCACGCTGATCCCGCCCGGAGAGACCGAGGCCCTGCATGACGCGGATGCCATCCTGGAGCGCTTTCCCCACGAGCTCGATGCCATCGTCGATGCAGGTGCCTGCCCCTCGGAGCCGACCACGGTGATCGACCTGGTGCCCATGGCCCTGGGCAATCCGCCCACCGTGGTGCGGCAAGGCCGGGGCAGCCTGGAGGCCCTGGGCCTGGAAATGACCTGAATCACCCCACCCCCCGCACAAACATCAACGCCGGGCATGCCCGGCGTCTGTTTTTGCAGCTTGATCCTGAAAGGCGTTCAGTGCTGCGCCCACTCCAGGGGCCGGGGTGCAGCAGCCGGCGCGCGCTGCAACGGCCTCGTCACAGCGGCGGACAAGACTGCGGCGGGAGCCATCGACGGCTTCTGCGGCTGCACCCGCACGCCAGCGCCAGCATCCTGCGGCTCGTCATCGAGCTTGAAGGCGCCCACGGCCTGCTCCAGCTCCTGGGCGCGCTCGCTCAACGCTGAGGCCGCACGCGAGGCCTGATGCACCAGGGCCGCGTTCTCCTGGGTGGCGCTGTCCATGTGGCCCACGGCGGCGTTGACCTGGGCAATGCCTTCGCTTTGCTCGCGCAGGGCCTGCGACATTTCGCCGAGCAGGCCCGAGACCTGGCCCACGGCGCCGACAATCTCCTGCATGGTGGCCCCCGCCTGGTTGACCAGGCCCGCGCCGCTTTCCACCTGGCGCACGCTGGTGGTGATCAGTTCCTTGATCTGCTTGGCAGCCTCGGCCGAACGGCCGGCCAGGCTGCGCACCTCGCTGGCCACCACGGCGAAGCCCCGGCCCTGTTCGCCCGCGCGTGCCGCCTCCACGGCCGCGTTCAGCGCAAGGATATTGGTCTGGAAGGCAATGCCTTCGATGACCTGGATGATGTCCACGATCTTGCGCGAGCTGCCGCTGATGGCCTCCATGGTCTGCACCACCTCGCCCACCACGGCCCCCCCGCGCCTGGCCGTGGACGATGCATCGACGGCCAGGCCGCTGGCCGAATGCGCGCGCTCCGCGTTCTGGCGCACGGTGGCCGTGAGCTGCTCCATGCTGGCCGCCGTCTGGGCCAACGCCGAGACCTGGGCCTCGGTGCGGCGCGACAGGTCGGTGTTGCCGGCGTCGATCTCACCGGCCGACAGGCCGATGGAATCCGTGGACTGCTTGATGCGGCCGACCAGCTCGGTCAGCGTGTCTTCCATGGTGCCCAGCGCGCCCAGCAGGCGGCCGAAGTCGCCCTGCAGCTCGGTCGAAAACTCCTGGCTCAGGTCGCCGGCGGCCACCGTTTCGGCAATCAGGATGGCCTGGCCCAGCGGCTGCACGATGCCGCGCCGCAGGCTGAACCAGGCCACCAGGGCCAGTGTGCAGACGGCCGCCCCCAGGCCCAGCACCCACCAGCGCGTGTGCACCAGCGCCTGCTCGGCCACCGTGGTCGCCCCGCCGGCCGCCAGCGCCTGCTCGGCCTGCCCCAGCGAGAGCACCGTGACCGCCATCATCGTGAACACCAGCAGATTGATACCGCCGAACGCAATCACCAGCCGCCAGCCTATCGGCAGCCTGCCCAAGCCCAGTACGCCCACGTGCCACCTCTTGTCCATATGGCCCGAGGGCCTTGGTGAAAAACCTGTTGATTCGCCCATCGCATTGCTGTTTCATTTTGCAACACAGAGGCGGCTGTTGCCAATCCGCGGGAAACCACCATATCCGGTCGGCCGCAGCGCTGCGCACGGGCTCTGGCGGTGCCCAGCGGCAAGGGTGGCCGCCGTCTGAGACAATGCCCGCCGTGGACATCTCCAACCTCATCCAGACCGTACTCATCTATGCCCTGCCCGTGCTCTTCGCGATCACGGTGCACGAGGCTGCCCACGGCTATGCCGCACGCCACTTCGGCGACAACACGGCCGCCATGATGGGACGCATCACGCTCAACCCCATCAAGCACATCGACCCCATCGGCACCATCCTGATGCCGCTGCTGCTGTATTTCGCCACCTCGGGCGCCTTCCTGTTCGGCTACGCCAAGCCCGTGCCCGTGCGCTTCGACCAGTTGCGCAACCCCAAGCGCGACATGATCTGGGTGGCCCTGGCGGGCCCGGCCTCCAATTTCGTGCAGGCGCTGATGTGGGGCGTGCTGCTCGTGGTTCTGGTCGGATCGGGAGTGGGCGAGCGCTTCTTCATTGAAATGTGCCGCGCCGGCATCCTGGTCAATCTGGTGATGTGGGCCTTCAACCTCTTCCCGCTGCCGCCGCTGGACGGCGGGCGCATCCTCGTCGGCCTGCTGCCCTGGCGCCAGGCGCAATGGGTGGCGCGAATCGAACCCTGGGGATTCTTCATCGTCATGGGACTGGTCATCGCCGGCGTGGTCGGCAGCCTGTGGCTACGGCCGCTGATGGATCTCGGCTATGCCGTGATCGATCTCGCGTTGACGCCGCTGATCGCGCTGCTGCGCTGAACGCGCGGCAGACCCGCCCAGCCTGCCCGTCAGATTCCCTTCTTTTCTCTCTATTGCCTGTCGCAGTCTCCCGTCATGAGCACCATCCGTTTCCTCACCGGCATCACTCCCAGCGGAACCCCGCACCTCGGCAACTATGCCGGCATGCTGCGCCCGGCCATCGCGGCCAGCCGCTCGCGCGAGGTGGAGAACTTCTACTTCCTGGCCGACTACCACGCACTGATCAAGTGCCAGGACCCGGCGCGCGTGCAGCGCTCCACCATCGAGATCGCGGCCAGCTGGCTGGCGGCGGGGCTGGACCCCGAGCATGTGACCTTCTACCGCCAGTCCGACATCCCCGAGATCCCCGAGCTGTGCTGGCTGCTGACCTGCGTGACCGGCAAGGGCCTGCTCAACCGCGCCCACGCCTACAAGGCGGCCGTGGACAAGAACCACGCGGACGGCGCCGAGACCGATGACGGCGTGACTGCCGGCCTGTTCATGTACCCCGTGCTGATGGCTGCCGACATCCTGGCCTTCAACGCCCACAAGGTGCCCGTGGGCCGCGACCAGGTCCAGCACATCGAGATGGCGCGCGACATGGCCTCCAGCTTCAACCACATCTATGGCGGCGAGTTCTTCACGCTGCCCGAGGCACAGGTCGAGGACAACGTGGCCACGCTGCCCGGCCTGGACGGCCGCAAGATGAGCAAGAGCTACAACAACACCATCCCGCTGTTCTCCACGCGCGAGCAGCTGCGCAAGCTCATCGGCAGCATCACCACCGATTCGCGCACGCCCGGCGAGCCCAAGGAAGTCGAGGGTTCGGCCCTGTTCCAGATCTACCAGGGCTTTGCCAGCGAGGAAGAAACCGAGGCGCTGCGCCGCCAGTACGCCGAAGGCATTGCCTGGGGCGACGCCAAGCAGCAGCTGTTCGAGCGCATCGACCGCGAGCTGGCCCCCATGCGCGAGCGCTACGAGCACCTGGTGGCCCATCCGGGCGAACTGGAGGACATCCTGCAGGCCGGCGCCACCAAGGCCCGCCGCGAGACCCTGCCCCTGATCCGCGAACTGCGCTCGGCCGTCGGCCTGCGCAGCCTGGCCCAGGCCCCCGTGGCCGCCAAGGCCAAGGCCGCGAAGCAGGCCCTGCCCCAGTTCAAGCAATACCGCGAAGCCGACGGCAAGTTCTACTTCAAGCTCGTGGCTGCCGACGGCCAGCTGCTGCTGCAAAGCCTGGGCTTCGACGCCCCCAAGGAAGCCGGCCAGGCCATCGGCCAACTGCAAAGGGAAGGCGAGGCGGCCCTGTCCGCACTGCAGTCCCGGCTGCAGCCCGCCGACGCGCAGTTGGTGCTGGCCGCCCTGCAGCAACTGCGCGATGCTTCGGAGTAAGGGTAAGCTTCGCTTGAGAAACCGCATATTTGCGGGCAGTCTTGCCCGCAAGCCCTGCGCCCGGGATTCTGGCGCTTGCGTGAAAGGACATTGGGATGCGTATCGCTGCTCTGGACGATGATCCGCTGCAACTGGAGATGCTGCGTCAGGTTGCGCTGGAGACGGGCCACAGCTGCCACACCTACCAGACGGGCTCGGCCCTGCAGTTGGAACTGCGCCGCGAGAGCTTCGACCTTCTGATCGTGGACTGGCACCTTCCGGACATGGAAGGAACGGACCTGGTGCGGTGGACGCGCGGACATGTGAGCCGCGAGCTGCCCATCCTCATCATCACCCACCGCAGCGAAGAGGCCGACATCGTCGAAGGCCTGTCCTGCGGCGCAGACGATTTCATGGTCAAGCCCGTGCGCCACGGCGAGCTGCGCGCGCGCATGGCCGCCCTGCTGCGCCGCGCCTATCCGGTGAACACGCAAAGCGTGCTGGAGTTCGGCCCCTTCCGGTTCCTCACCACCACCAACAGCCTGGAAATGAATGGCCAGCCCATCGAGGTGACGCACCGCGAATACACGCTGGCCCTGACGCTGTTCCAGAACCAGGGCCGCCTGCTGTCGCGCGAACACCTGCGCGAAGCCGTGTGGGGCCACAACGCCGAAGTGCAGTCACGCTCGCTGGACACACATATCTCGCGCCTGCGCGCGCTGCTGAACCTGCGCGCCGGTCAGCCCTACGCCATCAGCGCCGTGTACGGCTACGGCTACCGCCTGGACGTGCCTGACGAGGCATTGCAGGCGGCACCTCAAACACCATGAACAGACTCTTGCTCGCCGCCAGCCTGCGCGGGCCCGTCGCGCGGGCCTGCCTGCTGGCAAGCCTGGCCCTGCTGGGCGCTGCCGCCACACAGGCCCAGATCAAACCCGCCGCCAGCGGCGGCGACATGCTCGCCCACCGCGTGGCCACAGGCGACACCCTGGAACAGCTGGCCAGCCGCTACCTGGGCGATGCACGCCAGTGGACCCAGCTGCAGCAGCACAACGGCGTGGCCAACCCGTACCGTCTGCGGCCCGGCTCCGTGCTGGAGATTCCCGTGCGCCTGCTGCGCGCCGCCGTGGCCTCCGTGGAATTCGTGCAGGGCGATGCGCGCAGCACACGCGCGCTCGACCATCTGGCCGACACGCAAGGCGGCTCGGCCGAAGACGCTGGCCAGGTCCTGCGCAAGGGACAGACGCTGCAGGAAGGCGATCGACTGCAGCTTGCGCCGGACGCCTTTGTGGCCGTGCGCCTGGCCGATGGCTCTTTGGTGCGCGTGCAGTCGCAGTCCGATGTCCTGCTGCGCCAGATGCGCCGCAAGGGCCGGGCCGGCAGCCTGCAGTCCGTGATCGACCTGCGAGAAGGCAGCGTGGAGGCCTCGGTCCCCCCCGAGCAGGGCAATGCCCAGCGCCGCTTCGAAGTGCGCACGCCTGCGGCATCGACCAGCGTGCGGGGCACGCGTTTCCTGGTGCAGACCGATGCGGCAGGCAGGACAGCGGCCGCCGTCGATGAAGGCACGGTCGCCGTGGGCTCGGACGCCTCTGGCGCACCTTCCGGCGATGCGCTGCTGCACCCCGGCCAGGGCGTGGCCGTGGCGGCAGACGGCCGCGTCGGCCAACCCCGCCCCATGCTGGGTGCGCCCGACATCACCGCCTGGCCCGCCTTGGCGGAAGACGCCAACTGGATCAGCCTGCCCCTGCCGGCCTTGCCCGGCGCCGTGCGTTACCAGCTGCAGCTGTCGCGCGACGCGGACATGACCCAGGTGCTGCGCAGCGCCAGCTTCCAGGCCATGGCCTCACCGCTGCGCCTGGCAGGCGTGGACGATGGCGACTATGTACTGTCCCTGCGCGGCATCGACGCCCAGGGCATTCCGGGTGCAGCCAGCCGGCGCGCCCTGCGCGTCAAGGCCCATCCCGTGCCGCCGCTGTACGAATCACCGCAGGCCGACGCCACCGTGGGCCTGGGCCGCGCCGGCCTGCAGTGCACCAAGGTGGTGGGCGCCGTGCGCTACCGCATCCAGGTCGTTTCTGCCGATGCCCAGGCCGGCTTTGCCGAACCTGCCATCGACGCGCGCGACCTGAACGACTGCACATTGCCCGCAGCCGCGCTGGCCCGGCTGCCGGCCGGCCGCTATCTTTGGCGCGCCGCCAGCATCCGCACGCTGGCCGACGGCAAGCCCGACCAGGGCCCGTTCGCCGCAGCCCAGGCCATGCAGCTGGCGGCCGTGCCGCCCCAGCCCTCGGCCAGCGCGCTGCAGATGGGCGACGGCCCCGCCGAGGGCAGCCGCCAGATCCGCTGGAGTGGCGAGCCCGGCCAGCGCTACCACGTGATGGTGGCGCGCGACCAGGAGTTCACCGCGCCGCTGGTTGACCTCTGGACCGACCAGCCGCAATGGAGCACCGAGGACCTGCCCGCAGGCAGCTACTACCTGCGGCTGCAGATCGAGGACGCCAACGGCCTGCGCAGCGATTTCTCGGCCGCACGCCAGTTCCGCACCGGCAGCTGGATCGTCGATGCCAGCGGCGAGATGATGCAATCGGGCAGCGGAGAGCGCCTGCAGCGCCAGTAACCGCACCCGTTCAATCCTTGACCACGCTTGTCCACCCTGCCGCCTTCGCCTGACAGTCCCGCCACGCCGGCGCAGCAGGTGCAGCCGGCGCCCGCGCGTGGCCGGGGGCTGCGGCGGGACTGGCTGCTGCTGGCGGCGGGACTGCTGTCCCTGGTGTTCTGGCTCAGCGGTGACGGGCAGCTGGAGCGCATCAACGGACTGGTGCAGGACACGGCCAGCTGGCTGCACCGCCCCAAGGCATCTCAGGACATCGTCATCGTGGCCATCGACAATGCCAGCATCGACGCCATAGGCCGCTGGCCCTGGAGGCGTGCCTTGCACGCGGGCCTGCTGGAGCGCATCAGCCAGGCCCCGCCGCGCGCCATCGGCCTGGACGTGATGCTCAGCGAAGAAGATCTGGACTATCCAGGCGATGATCTGCTGCTGGCGCGCGTCCTGCAGCGCAGCGGCCGCACCGCCTTGCCCGTGGCGTCGGGCACGGATCCGCTGCCGGCCTTTGCACAGGCTGCGGCAGCGCTGGGCCACACCCAGCTGCCCGTGGATTCCGACGGCGCCGTGCGCAGCTTCCATGCCATTGAAGGCAGCGCGCAGCAGCCCTGGTGGCACATGGCGCTGGCCCTGCACTGCGTGGGCCAGCACGGCCGCGCATGCGCCCGCCCCGAACCCGTGCCGCCGCTGGACCCCGGCACACCCGCATGGCAGCGCCGCCAGCGGGAGATCATTGCCTTCGCACAGGCCAGGCCCGAGCAGGGCGCGCGTGACCGCTCGCCCTTCACCACCTATTCGTACATCGACGTGCTGCGCGGCCGCATTCCTGCTGCGGCATTTCGCGGCAAATACGTGCTCATAGGAACGACGGCCGCCGGACTGGGAGCGCAGTTCACCGCACCGCTGGGTGCCAGCGCGCGCCCCATCTCCAGCGTGGAAATGCTGGCCCATGTGCTCAACGGCAGCCTGCAGGGCTCGCACGTACACCGCGCTTCGGCGGGGCTGGACCGTGCGCTCAACACCGCAGCCGTGCTGCTGGCCCTGCTGGCCCTGGCCTGGCTGGGCCCTTCGGGCGGCATGCTGGCCTGCGCGCTGCTGGCCCTGGCCTGCCTGTCGCTGGCCGGGCTGGCACCACGCATCTGGCAGGTGCAGACGGCCCCTGCCGCAGCCCTGCTGGGCCTGGCCCTGGCCTATCCGCTGTGGAGCTGGCTGCGCCTGCGCGCCGCCGCCCGCTTTCTGGCGCTGGAACTGCGAGACCTGCAGGGCCAGGGCCTGCCCACCGCGCTGCGCCTGGGCGGCGACCTGCTGGACCAGCGCATTGCCGCCGTCGAGCAGGCTTCGCGGCAACTGCGCGCCCTGCACCATTTCGTCAGCGAAAGCCTGCGCCAGCTGCCCTCGCCCACCTTTGTCTGCGACCGCCAGGGCCATGTGCTGCTGGCCAATGCCGCGGCCCATGCCTATGCGCGCAGCCTGGATCACGACCTGCGCGCTGGCGACTCCCTTCCCAGGCTGCTCGATGGCCTGCAGGCGCTGGACACGGCGCCCGGCCCGCAAGCCGGCAGCCCGCTGCTCACGGCCAGGGCGCTTGCCGCCGGCGGCCTGCCGCTCAGCAGCGAGGGGCGCGACGGTCGCGGCCGCAGCCTGATGCTGCTGGTCCAGGCCTTCGAGGCTCCGCCCACCACGGGCTGGCTGATCACCCTGGTCGATATCAGCGATCTGCGCAGCGCCCAGGCCCAGCGCGACCAGGCCATGCAGTTCATCTCGCACGACATCCGGGCGCCCGTGGCATCCATCATCACCTTGCTGGAGATGCAGCGTGGTTCCGTACAAGCGCCCGACCTGGGCATGCTGCTCCCGCGCATCGAAGGCTATGCCCAGGCCTCCCTGCAGCTGGCCGACGATTTCGTGCACCTGGCTCGTGCCCAGCAGCAGGCGCTGCGCCAGCAGCAGCTGGACCTGGGCCTGGTGCTGGACCAGGCCGTGGAAAGCTGCTGGGCCCAGGCCAGCGCCGCCCATGTGCAGCTGGAATTCAGCCTGCCCGAGCAGGAATGCCCCGTGCTGGGCGACCCGGGCATGCTCCACCGCGCAGCCGTCAACCTGATCGGCAACGCCATCAAGTACGGAGCGCACGGGCAACCGGCAAGCGGCGCCACGGTGCAATGCCTGCTGCTGCAGGACGCCGGCCATTGCCGCATCGCCATCCGGGACCACGGACCCGGCATGGATGCGCAGGCCGTCGCCCGCCTGAGCCAGCCCTTCGAGCGCCTGGACCACCATCAGCACCTGGACGGCGCAGGCCTTGGGCTGGCCTTTGTCCGCACCGTGGCTGCCCGCCATGGCGGGCAGCTGCAGATAGAAAGCGCGCCAGGCCAGGGAAGCACCTTCAGCATCGTGCTGCCGAAGGCGCAGCAAGCCTGACCGGGGGTGTCATCCCAGCGGATCCCAGCGGATGGCCCGTGAAAACGAAAAAGCCCTGAAGTATTTCAACTTCAGGGCTTTGCGTTTTTTGGTGCGGCTGGCAGGAATTGAACCCACGACCCCTTGGTTCGTAGCCAAGTACTCTATCCAGCTGAGCTACAGCCGCAACGCTTCGCATTGTAGCAGCGGGTTTTGGAGCTTCCAGGCAAAAGCGCCATATTTCTGCAAAAAACCTGGAAGTCGCATTCAATGGCAGCCAGGCGCAGCCATGCCAGCCGGCAGCGTCGCTCCCAGCAAAAAAGCCTGCCGCCCGGAAAGGCGGCAGGCTTTTTCATACCAATGGATGGTAGGGCCTCCCAGAGTCGAACTGGGCACCAACGGATTATGAGTCCGCTGCTCTAACCAAGCATGAGCTAAGGCCCCTGATTCACCAAGGCAGCGCGGATGCACGCCATGGCAAACGGCTATTGTAGATCCTAACCTGCGCGGCTCAGCGCTTGTGGCTCAGCGCGTTGCTGACCAGCTTGGAGGTGATGTCCACGATCTGGATCATGCGGTCGTAGTGCATGCGGGTGGGGCCGATCACGCCCAGCGTGCCCACCACCTTGCCATCGAGCTCGTAGGGCGCGCTGACCACGGACAGCTCCTCGAAGGGCACGACCTGGCTTTCGCCCCCGATGTAGATGCGCACACCTTCGGCCTGGCTGGAGAAATCCAGCAGCCTGAGGATCTGGGTCTTTTGCTCGAACAGGTCGAAGGCGCGGCGCAGATTGCCCATGTCGCTGGAGAAATCGCTGACCGACAGCAGGTTGCGCTCGCCCGCGATGACCACGTCCTCCTGGGCACTGGTCATGGCCTCCGTGCCCACGTTGACGGCTGCCTGCATGAGGGTGGCCACCTCGCCGCGCAAAAGCTCGACCTCGCCCTTGAGGCGCTCGCGCACCTCTTCCATGGCCAGGCCTGCGTAGTGGCTGTTGAGAAAGTTCGATGCCTCGATCAGCTGGGAGGCCGAGTAATCCACGTCGGTGAAGATGACGCGGTTTTGCACGTCACCGTCGGGCGAGACGATGATGACCAGAAAGCGCCGCTCCGACAGTCGCACGAATTCGATGTGCTTGAACACCGAGGTGCGGCGAGGCACCAGCACCACGCCCACGAACTGGGAAAGGCTGGACAGCAGATTGGCGGCGTTGGCGATGACTTTCTGCGGCTGCTCGGGCACGAGCTCGGGCGTCACGATATCTGCACGGTCCGCCGTGAGCATGGTGTCCACGAACAGCCGGTAGCCCCGGGCGGTCGGAATGCGGCCGGCCGAGGTGTGCGGACTGATGATCAACCCCAGGTCTTCGAGGTCAGCCATCACATTGCGTATCGTGGCAGGCGACAATTCAAGCCCCGACGCACGCGACAGGGTCCGCGAGCCCACAGGCTGGCCGTCAGCGATGTAACGCTCGATCAGCGCTTTGAGCAACAACTTGGCACGTTCGTCGAGCATGTGATGATTTTAATGATGTAATTTCCAGAAATGACGTCCACGTTTCGCCACGTTGCCTTGATCGGGAAGTACCACGCTCCCAGCGCAAGCGCCCCGTCCGAGAATGCCAGCAACGCGCTCGAGCGCATTGCGGACTTCCTCAGGCGCCAGGGCTGCGAAGTCGTGCTTGATACCCAATCGGCCCTGCACGCAGGGCTCACAGACTACCCCACCCTCGATGTCGATGGCCTGGGCAGGCATTGCGACCTGGGCCTGGTCGTCGGCGGCGACGGCACCATGCTCGGCGTGAGCCGGCACCTGGCGCAATACGGAACGCCCCTGATCGGGGTGAACCAGGGCCGCCTGGGCTTTGTCACCGACATCGCGCTGGAGGACTTCGAGGCCACGCTCACCCCCATGCTGCAGGGCGAGTACGAAGAGGACCTGCGTCCCCTGATGTGCGCCCGCGTGATCCGCGAGGGCGAATGCGTGTTCGAGGCCCTGGCCATGAACGACGTGGTGGTCAACCGCGGCGGCACCTCCGGCATGGTGGAGTTGCGCATCGAGGTCGGCGGCCGCTTTGTCTCCAACCAGCGCGCCGACGGCCTGATCGTGGCCACGCCCACGGGCTCCACGGCCTATGCGCTGTCCGCCGGCGGGCCGATGATGCATCCGTCCATCCCCGCCTGGGTGATGGCACCCATTGCGCCGCACAACCTGTCCAATCGCCCCATCGTGCTGTCCGATGCCAACGAGGTCACGATCGAAGTCGTGGCCGGGCGCGATGTCAGCGCCAATTTTGACATGCAGTCGCTGGCCTCGCTGCAGCACGGCGACCGCATCCTCGTGAGCCGCGCCCACCACAGCGTGCGCTTTCTGCACCCCAAGGGCTGGAACTACTTCGCCACGCTGCGCAAGAAACTGGGCTGGAACGAGGGAGGCGCCTGACCATGGCGCTCAAGCGCATCGTGCTGCGCGACTTCGTGATCGTGCAGGCCCTGGATCTGGACTGGCATGCGGGCTTCACCGTGCTGACCGGCGAGACCGGCGCCGGCAAATCCATCCTGATCGATGCATTGCAGCTGGCCCTGGGCGCCCGCGCCGACGCCGACGTGGTGCGCGAAGGCTGCCCCCAGGCCGATATCTGCGTGGAGTTCGACGGCTGCGCGCGGCTGCGCCCCTGGCTGGAGGCGGCAGGCCTGGCCTGCGAGGACAACAGCCTGCTGCTGCGGCGCACGGTGGACACCCAGGGCCGCAGCCGCGCCTGGATCAACGGCACGCCGGCCACGGCCACGCAGCTGCGCGCCCTGGGCGAGCAGCTGATCGACATCCACGGCCAGCATGCCTGGCAAAGCCTCACGCGGCCCGACGCAGCACGCGCGCTGCTGGACGCCTATGCGGGCATAGACAGCCGCGAGGTCCAGGCCTGCTGGAGCCGCTGGAGCCAGGCACGACAAGCCCTGCAGCATGCGCAATCAGCCCAGGACAGCCTGCAGCGCGAACGCGAACGGCTGCAGTGGCAGATCACCGAACTCGACAAGCTGGCCCCGCAGGCCGACGAGTGGGACGAGCTCAATGCCCAGCACACGCGCCTGTCGCATGCCCAGACCCTGATAGACACCGCCCAGACCACGCTGCAGATGCTGGAGGACGACGAGGCCGGCGTGATCACTCCGCTGGGCCGCGCCAGCCATCTGATACAGAACCAGGAACACCTGGAGCCCGAGTTCCAGAACATCGCCGACGTGCTGGCCTCGTGCACGGCCCAGGTGCAGGATGCGCGCCATTCGCTGCAGGCCTATCTGCGCCGCGCCGACCTGGACCCCGAACGCCTGGCCGAGCTGGATGCACGCCTGTCGCTGTGGATGCAGCTGGCGCGCCGCTACCGCCGCACGCCCGATGAGCTGCCGGCACTGCTGGCCGGCTGGCGCCAGGAGCTGCAGCAGCTGGACGCCGCCGTGGACATCGAGGCCCTGCACGCTGCAGAGCAATCCGCGCAGCAGCACTACCAGGCCAGCGCCCGGGTGCTGTCGCAGCAACGCGCCCTGGCTGCGCCGCGCCTGTCACGCGCCATCACCCAGGCCATGCAGGGCCTGGGCATGGAAGGCGGCCTGTTCGAGGCCGCCCTGTCCACGGCCGATTCTCCCGGTGCCTTTGGCGTGGACAGCGTGGCCTTCCTGGTCGCCGGCCATCCTGGAGCCAGCCCCAAGCCGATTGCCAAGGTGGCGTCGGGCGGTGAGCTGTCGCGCATTTCGCTGGCCATTGCCGTGACCACCAGCGAGCTGGGCGAGGCCGGCACGCTGATCTTCGACGAGGTGGACTCGGGCGTGGGCGGCGCCGTCGCCGAGACCGTGGGCCGCCTCATGCATGCGCTGGGCCGATCGCGCCAAGTGCTGTCCGTCACCCATCTGCCGCAGGTCGCGGCCTGTGCCGACCACCACTATCTGGTGGCCAAGCAGCGCGCAAGGCAGGGCACGCTCAGCACCGTGCAGCCGCTGGACAGCGCCGCGCGCGAGGCAGAGCTGGCCCGCATGCTGGGCGGCGAGCGCCAGTCCGAAACCACGATGGCCCATGCCCGCGAAATGCTGGCCATGGCGCGCCAGGCACCCCCGCCCCGCCCGGCGCCGCGCAGGCCCGGCCGGCAGCGGCCGCAGGCCGACGCGCAGCGTACCCGGCCCAAGCCAGACCGTGCGGCCAACGGCGCGCGCAACACCAATGGAGGCTGATGCCATGTCGCTTGAGATCGTGCTGATCACCGGGATGTCCGGATCGGGCAAATCCGTCGCCCTGCATGCGCTGGAGGATGCCGGCTACTACTGCGTGGACAACCTGCCTCCCGAGCTGCTGTCCGCCTTCGTCGAACTGGAGCACGGCCGCCACAGCAACAAGGTGGCCATCGCCATGGATGCGCGCAGCGCCGGGGGATTGCCCCACCTGCCCGGGCAGCTCGAACGGCTGCAGCGCCAGGGTGTCGTGCCCCACCTGGTCTTTCTGGACGCCACCACGGGCACCCTGGTGCGGCGCTTCTCCGAAACGCGGCGCCGCCATCCTCTGTCGCAAGGGCCTGTCGCCGAGGGCCGCCGCGCCCTGGTGCAGGACATAGAAACCGAGCGCGAACTGCTGGGCGAATTGCGCGAGAAATCGCATGTCATCGACACCAGCCACCTGCGCTCGTCCCAGCTGCAAAGCTATATCAAGGAGCTGATTGCGGCCCCGGTGGGCCAGATGACCCTGGTCTTCCAGTCCTTCGGCTTCAAGCACGGCCTGCCCTCGGATTCCGACTATGTATTCGATGTGCGCATGCTGCCCAATCCGCACTACGAACCCCAGCTGCGCCCGCTGACCGGCATGGATGCGCCCGTGGCCGAGTTCCTGCGCCAGCAGCCCGGCGTGGACCAGATGCGCCGCGACATCCAGCAGTTCCTGGAGTCCTGGCTGGACATGATGGCCAGCAACCACCGCAGCTATGTCACCGTGGCCATCGGCTGCACCGGGGGACAGCACCGCTCGGTCTTCCTGGTCGAGGAACTGGCGCGGCACTTCGCCCCGCGCTGGCCCACGCTGTGCCGGCACCGCTCGCTGGACAGCCGGCCCACGCTCAAGCCTGCCGACCTGCTTGCGCACGACATCTGAAGCGCCAGGGTCCGCTCCCGGAGTACTGCGATGCAAGGCATGCCGATGACGAACGCCCCGCGCGTGTTGCTGGTGGAGGACGACCCCGCCATCGCGCGCACCGTCTGCTATGCGCTGGAGCGTGACGGCATCGCCGTGCGCCACTGCCTGCAGCTGGCCGATGCACGCGCGCAATGGCAGGCGCAGCCGCCCGATGCCCTGCTGCTGGACGTGGGCCTGCCCGATGGCAACGGCCTGGACTGGTGCCGCGAGCTGCGCCAGGCAGGCGCCGCCGTGCCGCTGCTGGTGCTCAGCGCACGCGGCGAGGAAATGGACCGCGTGCTGGGCCTGGAGCTGGGCGCCGACGACTACCTGACCAAACCCTTCAGCCCGCGCGAGCTGGTGGCCCGCACCCGCGCCCTGCTGCGCCGTGCGCAGCGCCTGCAGCCCGCGCCCACAGCCAGCACAGCGCCGCCGGCAGATGCCCTGTTCAGCATCGATACGCAAGGTCAGCGCGTGCGCATGCAGGGCGTGCCCCTGGAGCTGACGCGGCGCGAGTACCAGCTGCTGCGCTGCCTGCTGGAGCGCCCCGGACGCATCCTGAGCCGCGAGTTCCTGCTCGACAGCATCTGGGGCCAGGACAGCGACAGCACGGACCGCACCGTGGACACCCACGTCAAGACCCTGCGCGCCAAGCTGCGTGCCCAGGTGCCGCAGCAGGACTTCATCACCACCCACCGCGGCATGGGCTACAGCCTGACGCTGCCGGGCTGACACGCCGCCGCACGCCATGCGCCTCGGACTGCGGCTGTTCTTCGCCTTTTTCGTCATCAACGGCCTGGCCGCATTCTTCGTGCTGCGCGTCTTCATGGTCGAGGTCAAGCCCAGCGTGCGCAAGGTGACCGAGGACACGCTGGTCGAAACCGCCTACGCCCTGGCCGCGCTGGCCAGCGACGACATGGCCAGCGGCGTGCTGCAGCAAAGCCTTGCGGACAGCCGCTTCGCGCACCACATGCAGGCCTATGCCAACCAGACCGTCAAGGTCTGGATCTGGGACACGCGCAAGACCAGCCTGGACATGCGCGTCACCATCACCGACCAGCAAGGCCTGGTGCTGTTCGACTCAGCCGGCCTGGACCAGGGCGCCGACTACTCGCGCTGGCGCGACGTGTACCGCACGCTGCGCGGCGAATACGGCGCACGCACCACGCGCGAGGTGCAGAACGACGAGGCCAGCAGCGTCATGTATGTGTCGGCACCCATCATGGTGGAAGGCCGCATTGCGGGCGTGCTCACGGCCTCCAAGCCCGCGCACTCGGTGCAGAAGATCGTGGACAGCGCGGAAAGCAAGATGCTGCGCGGCGGCCTGCTGTTCCTCCTGCTGTCGGCCGGCGTGGGCTTTGCCGTGACCTGGTGGCTGGTCATCCATGTGCGGCGCCTGCGCAGCTATGCCCAGCAGGTACAGGCGCCCACGCTCAACGAGGCCGCCTCGCCCACCACCGCCCCGCCCATGCCCGAGGCGCCACGCATGCCCGGCGAGCTGGGCGAACTGGCCCGTGCCATGGAGAACATGCGCAGCCGCCTGGAGGGGCGCGACTACATCGAGGGCTATGTGCGCGCCCTCACGCACGAACTCAAGAGCCCCGTGGCCGCCATCCGTGGCGCAGGCGAGCTGCTGCAGGAAGACCTGCCCGCCGCCGACCGCGAGCTGTTCGCGCGCCAGGTGGTGGACCAGTGCCAGCGCCTGCAGAACCTTGTGGACCAGTTGCTGCGCCTGAGCCAGCTGGAGCAGCGCCGCGCCCTGCACGCGCACACGGCCTGCAGCCTGCAGGCCTGTGCCGAACAGGCCATGGCGCAAGTGCACAGCGCTGCGCACCAGCGCCGCATCCGGCTGGTGCTGCAAGGCCAGGACAGCAGCGGCCCCTGGGAGCAGGACCTGGTGGTGCTGGCCCTCAGCAACCTGCTGAGCAACGCCATCGACTTCGCCCCAGAGGGCAGCAGCATCCAAGTGGACCTGGAGCCCGGCCGTGTCAGCGTGCGCGACCACGGCCCCGGCGTGCCCGAGGCCCTGCTGGGCCGGCTGGGCGAACGCTTTTTCACCACCCCCCGCCCCAACGGGGAGCGCAGCGGCACGGGACTGGGCCTGTCCATCGTGCTGCGCATCATGCTGCTGCACGGCGGCAGCATGCAGGCCGCCAACGCCCAGCCCGGGCTGCGTGTCACGCTGAACTGGCCACTGCGGGCACCCTGACCGCCAGGGCCTGTTCACTCGGATTTGGAGGCGCGAATCCGACTTCACCTTCACTTCACAGACTTCATTCCGGCCACACAGCCCCCGCCCAGACTGCGTCCACGATCAACGAACGGGATGTGGAATGAAGAACCGACTTCTTGCCAAAGGCGTGGCCCTGCTGGTCATGCTGGGCCTTTTGATGCTGGGCCTGGGCCTGGTACATGACGTGGTGCGCGACCGCATACGCAACCGCGACAACGCCGTGCAGGGCGTGGTCGCCAGCCTGGCCGGACGCCAGACGCTGATGGGACCGGTGCTGGTGCAAAACTGCACCGAGACCACCGGCATAGAAAAGGGCAGCAAGACGGAATGGACCACGCGCCAGTTCCAGCGCATGCTGCTGCCCGACCAACTGCGCCATGAGGCAACGGCACGCATGGAAGAGCGCTCGCGCGGCCTGCACCAGGTCAGCACCTACGCCATGCAGGACAGCATCAGCGCCAGCTTCACCCATGCCGCGCAGTACCTGGAAAAGCCGTCCATCGAAGCGACAGCCAACCAGGCCGTGCGCTGCGGCGCACTGCGCGTGGCGCTGTCGCTGACCGATCCGCGCGGTATACGCTCGGCCACCATCGAGGCCGGCGGCAAGAGCCTGGACGTGGGACCCGGTACCTCGCTGGAACGCTACTCGCAAGGCCTGCAGGCGGAGCTGGCGCCTGCCCTGCTCAAGAAGGACGAGCCCCTTGAGCTGAAGATTGCCCTGGAACTGGTGGGCACCGAAAAGCTGGCCTTCGTGCCGCTGGGCAGCCACAGCCAGGTCCAGCTGTCGGCCGATTGGCCCCACCCCTCGTTCGGCGGCAGCTTCCTGCCCAACCGGCGTGAAGTCAGCGACAAGGGATTCAACGCCAGCTGGAATCTCTCGGCACTGGCCTCTTCCGCGCGCCAGGCCTTCACCGACCAGCAGCCGCTGTGCCAGCCAGGCCGCCGCGACATGGAGGAATACGCCGCCACGGCGCACGCGCCCAGCAGCGGCCCCTGCCTGGAGTCGCTGGACACCGACTTCGTGGATCCCATCAACGCCTACTCGCTGAGCGACCGGGCCACCAAGTACGGCCTGCTCTTCGTGGTGCTGACCTTTGTGGCCGTCGGCCTGTTCGAGGTGCTCAAGCAATTGCGCGTGCACCCCATCCAGTACCTGCTGGTGGGATCGGCGCTGTGCAGCTTCTTCCTGCTGCTGATCAGCCTGTCGGAGCACATGGGATTTGCCAGCGCCTACGGCATTGCTGCCTCGGCCTGCGTGCTGCTGCTGGCCTACTACGCCAGCCACATCCTGGACAGCCTGCAGCGCGGCCTGCCGTTTGCTGCGGGAATCGCCTCGCTCTACGGCCTGCTGTATGTGCTGCTGCAGCTGGAGCAAAGCGCGCTCATCGTGGGCTCCATCGCGCTGTTCGCCGTGCTGGCCCTGATCATGGTCTGCACACGGCATGTGGACTGGTATGCCTTTGGCCGGCAGGATGGCGACCGCGGCGATGCAGACGCAGGCACCCGCCCAACCGTGGGAGCGCTGCAGCCATGAACGTCCTCACCGACACCCATGGCACGGCCGATGTGCCCGGCGTGCGCAGCCCGCTCGATCAGGCGCTGGAACGCCAGCGCTGCGAGCAGGCCTGGCACCAGGCGGTGCAAAGGGGCGACCGCCAGGCCCTGTTCAGCCTGCGTCTGCACATTGCCGAGGCCGCCGCACGCGCACGGCGCAAGCCGGGCGCACGTGAACAATGGCTGGCGTGGATGCTGCTGCGCTGCGCCCTGCTCCTGCCGCGCCGCACGTTCTAGGAAGACGCGGCGGCCTTGGGCTTCAGCCCGCAAACTGCGCATCCAGCAGCTTGCGCACCGGGGCCGGCAGGCCCATGTCGGCCCAGGCCCTGGCATCGGCCCAGCAGCCCTGGCCGTCTGCCATGGCAGCATCCGGGCCGCTGCCATGGACAGGCACGCGCACCGGATGCAGATGCAAATCACGGTGGGTGAGCACATGCAGGAAAGCCGGCAGCTCGGTCCAGTCGGCGGATCGTGCGGCGGGCCAGTGCCGTGCGGCGGCCTGCTCCAGCGCCTCGCGTTCATTGAACACAGGAGGCGCATAAAGGCCCGCCCAGATGCCCTGCTGCGGGCGGCGCTCCAGCCAGACGCGGCCTTGCCCGTCCACGGCGATCAGCAGCCACCAAGCCTCGGAACTGCGCTTGAGCTTGCGCGTTCGCACGGGGTAGTTTTCGGGATTGCCGAAGCGGGCCGCCCGGCACTGCGGCTGCAGCGGACAGACCAGGCAGCTGGGCTTGCGCGGCGTGCAGATGGTGGCACCCAGGTCCATCAGGCCCTGGGTATAGCGGGGCATGGCCTGCTGCAGGTCCTCGGTGGGGCACAGCTGCTGGGCCAGGTCCCACAGTTCGCGCTCGTTCCTGGCCACGGCCAGATCGGCATCGAAAGCCAGCACGCGCGTGAGCACGCGCCGCACATTGGCGTCGAGGATGGGCACGCGCTCGGAAAAGCAAAAGGACGCGATGGCGCCCGCCGTGGACCGGCCTATGCCGGGCAGCGTGGCCAGATCCTCGGCCCTGCGTGGAAAGGCACCACCCCACTCCTGGACCACAGCCTGGGCGCAGCGGTGCAGGTTGCGCGCACGGCTGTAGTAGCCCAGGCCGCTCCACAGCGCCAGCACGGCATCCTGCGGTGCGGCCGCGAGGCTGGCGACATCGGGAAAGGCATCAAGGAAGCGCTGGTAGTAGCCCAGCACGGTGCTCACCTGGGTCTGCTGCAGCATGATTTCAGAGAGCCAGACGCGGTAGGGATCGCGCGTCTGCTGCCAGGGCAGGTGATTGCGTCCATGCGACGCCTGCCACTGCACGACGGGCGTGGCAATCGAGGGAAAGGTCAAGATATCAAGCAGTCAGTGAAGTTTCCTGTGCAGCCTTTGCCAGGCCGGGGAAGGCGGGCGTGGGCGACAGGGGTTGCAGCAGTTCCATGGTGGCCTGTCCCAGCTGCAGCTGCAAGGCCGTGAGCTGTTCGTCGGCGGCCTCGATTTCGGCAATGCGCTCGACCAGGCCCGAAGCCGCATTCTGGATGCGGTCCACCGCTTCGATGCGGCGGGCAAAGCTGCGCTTGCGCTCTTTCAATTGGGCATCCAGCTGGGCCGTGGCGGACTTGCTCCACATGTCCACGTCGTTGGCCGCAGACTCGAAGACCGTGCGCAGACGCATGGCAAGGGCCTTGATCAGCCGCTGGGCAAACGCGGGATTGCTGCGCCTGAGCGCGTGGCCCAGGCCCAGGTACTGGGTGTAGCTGGCCTCGATGCGCTGCAGGTCGCCGCCGAACTCGGTCAGCTCCAGCTGCGCAGGAGCCTGCAGCGAGAAGCCGAACTCGGCATTGAGTTCCTTGAAGGTCGCGCCCAGCATGGACTGGATCTCGCCGGCCTGCGCCTGGGCCCGGGTCGCCACGGTGCGCAGGCGTTCGAAGGTTTCCGCGTAGACCTTGCGCGCGCCCAGCTTCAGGCCGCGCTGCTCCAGCGCCTCCTTGAGATCGACCAGTTCCTGCTTGAGCGCGCTGGAACCGAGCTGGCGGAAGATGTCGCGCAGCATGCGCATGTGCACCAGGCGCACGGCCTGGATCCTGGCGGCGCTGGCATCGAAATCGCGCTGCTCGCTCTCGATGCGGTTGCGCATGGAGGCAATCACGCTGGCGTTCTTGCCGCGCAGGCTGCGCAGCTCGGCCATCTGGTCGTCCAGGTCGCGGCGGCGGATATTGAGCACGCGCTCCACCTCGACCTGCAACTGCTGCACATTGGCCCTGACAGCCGTCTGCAGCACCTTCTGGCGCTGGCCCATGATGCCCTCGGCCAGCATGTTCTCGAACATGGGCAGCCCGCTGGCCTGCAGCAGCGCCTCGTTGCCGGAGACCTTGGCCACCAGGCCCTTTTGTGCCGACACGGGCAACACCCGCTCCACAGGCAGGCCCAGCATCTGGGCCGATTCCTGGCGCTGGCGCTGCAGTTGGGCCTGCACCTGCGTCGCGGAGCTGAGGCTATCCCACAGCGTATCTATCTTGTTGAGCACCACCAGCCGCGAATCGGCCAGTGCCTGCTGGCCCGACGCCGCATCGGGCGGCAGCACATGGTCGCGCCAGATGGCCAGGTCGGACTTGGTCACGCCGGTATCGGCCGCCAGCACGAAGACCACGGCATGGGCCTGGGGGATGAGGTTGACGGTCAGCTCGGGCTCGGCACCCACGGCATTCAGGCCGGGCGTATCCAGAATGACCAGCCCCTGCTTGAGCAGGGGATGGGGCATGTTGATCAGCGCGTGGCGCCACATGGGCACCTCCACCAGGCCCTGCTCATCCACGAAGGGATTGCCGCCCTGGTCATCGTCATGCCAGAAGCCCCAGGTTCGCGCCAGATCCACCGACACCTTGCGCACCTCGGCCACCTTGGCCAGCGTGTCGGCAATCTGCTGGGCATTGTTCACATCCAGCGGCAGCTGCAGCCAGGCCTCGGGCCGGGCGCGCCACTGGCCCAGGCTTTCCAGCGATTCGCGCGTATCGATGGGCAGCAGGCGCAGGCTGGGCTGCAGTTCGGCTTCCCAGCCCAGCTCGGCCGGGCACATGGTGGTGCGACCTGCGCTGGCCGGCATGAGGCGGCGGCCGTAGTGGGCGAAGAAGACTGCGTTGATCAGCTCGGACTTGCCGCGGGAGAACTCGGCCACGAAGGCCACCATGACCTTGTCGCCGCGCACCTGGGCTTCCAGCCGCTGCAGCCGCTCCTGCACAGCGACATCCAGCAGCTCCTGGGACTGCAACCATTCGCGCAGCGCATGCAATTGCTGCGCAAAGCCACGGCGCCATGCGCCATGCTGGTCGAATTGCTCGTTGAATGATGGTCCCACGTGTTTCCCCCGCCATTGCATCGCCAATGCCTGCCGATGCTTAGTGATCGCCTCGACATTGCGCCGCAAGCGTGATGCCTTTTCTCATCAAAATATAGCACCGTCGCCCCGTTTTGCCCGCAGCTGCGCCCCAAGGCCGGCTCCTGGAACGGGGGGATTCAGGGCAAAACATCGTTTATTTACAAATGAAACAATATTTCACCATCAATCCAGCGCGGCTGAGGGGTGATTTTTCAGAAATGTGAGCTTCCCGCACAGACCCGATATGAATCTCGCGCAGACTGGCCTCCACAAGCGTTACGAGACGTTGAGAATTCGCTCCTCTTTTTGAGGCAATCTCACGCTTTCTGACACCGCGCGCAAAAGTAGGTGCTGCGCTGGCCCTGGCGCAGCAGCTGTATGGGCGAGCCGCAATGCGTGCAGGGCTGGCCCTCGCGGCCATACACCTTGGCCTGCAGCTGGAAGTGGCCTGCCATGCCGTCGGGCGCCGAGAAATCACGCAGCGTCGTGCCCCCTTGCTCCACCGCCAGTTCCAGCACGCGGCGAATCTCCTCGAACAGCCGGCGCACCTTGCGCGGCCCCACCTCGCAGGCCGGCTGCGTGGGCGCAATGCGTGCCATGAACAGCACTTCGGACGCATAGATATTGCCCACGCCCACCACCACGCTGCCGCTCAGCAGCAATTGCTTGATGGGCGTACGGCTGGCCTTCAGACCGGCCTTGAAGGTCTCGAACAGGAAGCTGTCATCCAGCGGCTCCATTCCCAGATGGTCCAGCAGCCTGCGCGCCCAGGGATCGTTCTCGGCCGGCACATACATCACCGCACCGAACCGGCGCGGATCGTGCAGGCGCAGCTGGCCCTTGCTGGTGTGCAGATCGAAATGGTCATGTGCGCCCGCCGGACCCAGCGGCAACTCGTGCGGCGCCACGAAACGCAGGCTGCCCGACATGCCCAGATGCAGCATGAGCAGGCCTTCGCTCAGTTGCATCAGCAGGTACTTGCCGCGCCGGTGCACGCTGTGCACCTCGCGCCCGGTCAGAAGCTCGGGGGCAATGCCCAGAGGCCAGCGCAATGGCTTGCCCAGCGCCACGGATTCAATGCGCGCTCCGGCGATCTGCGAGGCGAACGCACGCCGCGTGACTTCTACTTCTGGCAATTCGGGCATGCGATCCGGGTTGTACTGAGGTTGTGCGAAATGCGGGCCGAGGCTTCGATTATTATGATTCGATGGATCATCGCCTTCGCCTTCAGGGACTCGCCGTGGCAGCAGCCCTGGCCATGGGTTCCGCCACTGCCTGGGCTCTGCCTGGCAAGACCGCAGCCACCATCGAGACGGAATCCCCGGAACCTCCATCGTCCGCCGCCGCGTCTGCCGAAGAGGAGCGCGCAGCGCTCAACGCCGAACTGTTCTACGAGATCCTGGTCGGCGAAATCGCTGCCAGCGAAGGCGCGCTGGGCGATGCCCAGGCCATGATGATGGAGGCTGCGCGCACCAGCGGCAGCGAGCAGCTGTACCGCCGTGGCACGGAACTGGCGCTGCAGTCGCGCTCCGGTGAGCGCGCACTGGCCAATGCCCGCGCCTGGCTGGACGCCTTTCCCCAGTCACGCGATGCCAACCGCTTCGTGCTCCAGATCCTCGTTGCGCTGAACCGCATCGCCGATACCGGCAGCTATCTCAAGCGCGAGATCGAGGCCACGCCCGCTCCGTCCAAGCCTGCCACCTATCTGGGCATCACCCAGCTCTACAACAACGCCAGCGACAAGGCCCTTGCTGCCGATGTGGTCGAGCAGGCTATGGCCGGCGAAACCGACAATCCGGCCAGCGGCCCGCTGGCCTGGGCCACCATCGGCCACATGCGCCTGGGCGCCGGGCAAAAGGCCGCAGCCATGCAGGCCGTGCAAAAGGCCCAGGCGCTGACGCCCGACACAGGCCCCGTGGCCCTGCTGTCCATGGAGCTGCTGGAAGCCGGCATGCCGGAGGCGGAACCCATCGTCAAGCGCTACCTGGCCAAGAACCCGTCAGCCCAGATGCGCATGGCCTATGCCCGCGTGCTGCTGGGTCAGCAGCGCCTGGACGAGGCCCGGCAGCAACTGGTCTCCATCACCATGGATTCGCCCGACTACGCCGAAGCCTGGGCCACGCTGGCCGCCCTGCAGCTGCAAACGAACGATGTGGGTGCGGCTCAGGCATCCACCGAGCGCTTCGGCAAGCTCGTGCCGCAGATTCCTGCCGGCGTGGCGCGCAGCGCTGGCCAGTCCCAGTACTACCTGCTGCAATCACAGATCGCTGAAAAGCAAGGCAGGTTCGACGAGGCCGATGCCCTGCTGCGCCGCATCGACGATGCCCCCAACCTGCTGAGCGTGCAGGCGCGCCGAGCGAGCCTGCTTGCACGCCAGGGCAAGCTCAAGGAAGCGCGCGCCCTGATCGAAGCCGTGCCTGCCAGCGGCCCCAGCCAGCAACGGCTCAAGCGCCTGGCCGAAGTGCAGCTGTTGCGCGACGCCAATCAGAATGCCCAGGCCTATGCGCTGCAGGCCGAGCTGCAAAAACAGGACCCCGAAGACGCCGAACTGGCCTACGACACGGCCCTGCTCGCGGAGCGCATCGGCAAGCATGACGAAATGGAGCGGCTGCTGCGCGGTATCATCGCGCGTCGGCCCGACTTCCAGCATGCCTACAACGCGCTGGGCTACTCCTTCGCCGAGCGCGGCATCCATCTGGACGAAGCAGAAAAGCTCGTGGGCAAGGCGCTGGAGATGTCGCCAGGCGACCCCTTCATCACCGACAGCCTGGCCTGGGTGAAATTCCGCCAAGGCAACCTGGACGAAGCGCTCAAGCTGCTTGAAAGCGCCTACGCCTCCCGCCCCGACGTGGAGATCGCGGCGCACCTGGGCGAGGTGCTCTGGGTCAAGGGCGATCGCGAACGCGCGCAGAAGATCTGGCGCCAGGGCCTGGCCTCCAGCCCCGACAACACCACGCTGCGCGACACCCTGCGCCGCCTGGGCGTCTCGCTTTGAGCCGCCGCGCCGTGCCCCACCCCGTGCCCCATCGTTTGCGCCCCATGCTCATCCGCCGGCAGCTGTGCGCCACGGCTGCTGCCACGGCGCTGCTGACTCTGGCCGGCTGCGCCCTGCCACCCCGCCAGCTCCAGGCCGATGCAGCAGCACCGGCCGCCGCCGGGCACTGGTCGGGCCGACTGGCGCTGCAGGTGGAAGATGCGCAGAACCACTCCTTCAGCGCAGGCTTCGAGCTGCTGGGCACACCCCAGCGCGGCGAGTTGCTGCTGTTCACCCCCCTGGGATCGACGCTGGCACGCCTGCTCTGGGCTCCAGGACAGGCCAGCCTGCAGCAAGGCGAGGACCGCAAGACCTCGGACTCGCTGCCCACGCTGGTGCAAGAGCTGACGGGCAGCGACCTGCCCATCGCCGCCCTGTTCGACTGGCTGCAGGGCCGGGCCACCGCAGCCGCAGGCTGGCAGGTCGACCTCTCCCGCATGGAGCAGGGCCGCCTGTCCGCCCGGCGCCATGACCCGCAGCCGCCGGCAGCGCTGCGCATCGTGCTCGACACACCCTGATTTGCGCCGGGCGCGCCCTCTGCACCCCCATCCCGCCGCACCCGCCTCCATCCCTCTCATCCTCTCCAGCCCATGCGCTCGCTCCACGACGTGCCGGCTCCGGCCAAGCTCAACCTGTTCCTCCATATCACCGGCCGCCGAGACGATGGCTACCACCTGCTGCAATCGGTCTTCATGCTGCTGGACTGGCACGACACGCTGCACTTCGACAAGCGCGGCGACGGCAACGTCAGCCGCGAGGACCTCTCGGGCATGGCCCTTCCTGCCGACGACCTCATCATGCGGGCCGCACGCGCGCTGCAACAGGCCACCGGCTGCAGCCAGGGCGTGCACATAGGCGTGGAAAAGCGCCTGCCGGCACAGGCCGGGATGGGCGGAGGATCGTCGGATGCGGCATCCACCCTCATGGCGCTGAACCGCCTGTGGCAACTGAACCTGACCCGGCGCGAACTGCAGCGCATTGGACTGGGCCTGGGCGCAGATGTGCCCTTCTTTCTGTGCGGCAGCTCCGCCTGGGTGGAGGGCATAGGCGAGCACATCACGCCGCTGGAGCACAGCCATGCCCTGCCGCCCCAGCGGTTCGTGGTGGTCAAGCCCGAGGCGGGACTGGAAACCCTGTCCATCTTCCGCGCCCCCGACCTCAAGCGCGATCATGCCCATGCTACAATCGCCGACTTTGCTGCAGATCACTATGGCTTTGGCCAGAACGACTTGCAGCCCGTCGCCGAAAGGCTGCAGCCTGAAGTGAAAAAAGCCATTGATTGGCTCAAGTCCTTCAAACTGCGTGCTAGAATGACGGGCTCGGGAAGTGCAGTATTTGCACCACTGACGCAAACAATCGACTTCGAGAATGCCCCAGGCATCTGGAATGTCAGAGTTTGCAGGAATCTGCAGGCCCATCCCCTCAAGGATTGGCTCAAAGATGAGAGTTTATAGGCTGTCTGCCTGCGGCAGAGGGCCTGTGTAGGGGAGTCGCCAAGTTGGTAAAGGCACCGGATTTTGATTCCGGCATGCGAGGGTTCGAGTCCTTCCTCCCCTGCCAAACGTCTTTCGCGTCAAGGCAAACCCATCGTACTGGGGCGCTCAATGCATTCACATCATCCTGACATCATGGTCTTCACCGGCAATGCCAATCCTGGCATGGCCGCTGAAATCGTTCAGCACCTCGGCACCACGCTGGGTGCAGCCGACGTGGGTCGCTTCTCCGATGGAGAAGTCGCCGTCGAGATCAAGCAGAACGTGCGTACGCGCGACGTCTTCGTCGTGCAATCGACCTGCGCACCGACCAACGACAACCTGATGGAACTGCTGGTCATGGTGGACGCCCTCAAGCGTGCATCGGCCGAGCGCATCTGCGCGGTGATTCCCTACTTCGGCTATGCCCGCCAGGACCGCCGCCCGCGCTCCACCCGCGTGCCGATCACGGCCAAGGTCGTGGCCAACATGCTGCAGGCCGTGGGTGTTGAGCGCGTGCTGACCATGGACTTGCACGCAGACCAGATCCAGGGCTTCTTCGACATCCCCGTGGACAACATCTATGCCACGCCGGTGCTGCTGGGCGATCTGCGCCAGAAGAACTACGAAGACCTGATCGTTGTCTCGCCCGACGTGGGTGGCGTGGTCCGTGCCCGTGCGCTGGCCAAGCAGCTGGGCTGCGACCTGGCCATCATCGACAAGCGCCGCCCCAAGGCTAACGTCTCCGAAGTCATGCACGTGATCGGCGACATCGACGGCCGCAACTGCGTGATCATGGATGACATGATCGACACCGCCGGCACCCTGGTGAAGGCAGCCGAAGTGCTCAAGCAGCGTGGTGCCAAGAGCGTCTACGCCTATTGCACGCACCCGATCTTCTCGGGTCCGGCCATCGAGCGCATCGGCAACGGCAGTGCACTGGACGAGGTCGTGGTGACCAACACCATTCCTCTGAGCGCCGAAGCCCAGGCTTGCGGCAAGATCCGCCAACTGTCCGTGGCCCCCCTGATTGCCCAGACAATCCAGCGGATTTCCACCGGCGATTCGGTGCTGAGCCTGTTCTCCGAATAAAATATCGGCCCCTGTGGTCTGAACCAGCAAACCTCCTTCGGGAGGTTTGCGCGTTCCGGGATGGTTTCAGGACCATCCCGGGACACCGCAAGAGCAGCCTGTTCCGCACGGGGCAGGCGTTCTTTTATCAACGGATGAGGCTGGTCGCGGTCCATCCATCTAGGAGTTAGTTATGCAATTCGTCGCTTTTGAGCGCGCCAAGCAAGGTACGGGTGCGAGCCGCCGTCTGCGCAATTCGGGCAAGGCCCCTGGCATCGTCTACGGCGGTGCTGCCGAAGCCCAACTGATCGAGATCGATCACAACGCCCTGTGGCACGCCCTGAAGAAGGAAGTGTTCCATTCCAGCGTTCTGGACATGGAAGTCAACGGCCAGACCTCCAAGGTCGTGCTGCGCGACGTGCAATTCCACCCCTACAAGCAGCTGATCCTGCACGTGGACTTCCAGCGCGTTGACGACAAGACCAAGGTTCACCTGAAGGTGCCGCTGCACTTCGAAGGCATGGAACAGTCCCAGGCCGTCAAGGTCGAGAACTGCACCATCACTCCCCTGATCCATGAACTGGACGTGGTGTGCATGCCCGCCCAACTGCCCGAGTTCATCAAGGTGGACCTGAGCGGCCTGACCTCCAAGTCGACCCTGGGCCTGCAGAACGTCAAGCTGCCCAACGGCGTGAAGGCTGTGGTGCGCGGCTCCAACAAGAACCCGGCCCTGATCTCCATCAAGCTGCCCGAAGTGGCTCCTGATGCATCCGCAGCTCCCGCAGCGGCCCCGGCCGCTCCGGCAAAGAAGGGCAAGAAGTAATTCTTGGCTTTCCCTTGCGGCGGCTGCGGCTGCCGCAACCTGCAAAAGGCCCACCTCGCGTGGGCCTTTTGCATGGTGAACACCATCGCCTGCCTGCTGAGGCCGCCATGGAGATAATCGCCCGATGATCAAATTGTTTGTCGGCCTGGGCAATCCCGGGCCGGAGTATGAGGACACCCGCCACAACGCGGGTTTTTGGTGGATAGATGCGCTGGCGCGCGAACTCAAGGTCCACCTGGTGCCCGAGCGCAGCTACTTCGGCCTCTTGGCCCGCGCCAGCGTGCGTGGCGAGAGTGTCTGGCTGCTCGAGCCGCAGACCTTCATGAACCTGTCCGGCAAATCGGTGGGCGCGCTGGCGCGCTTTTTCAAGATCCAGCCCGAGGAGGTCCTCGTGGTCCATGACGAACTGGACTTCGCCCCAGGCCAGGTCAAGCTCAAGCGCGGCGGCAGCCACGGCGGCCACAACGGCCTGCGCGATATCCATGCCCAGCTGGGCTCGGCCGACTACTGGCGGCTGCGCATCGGCATAGGCCACCCGGGGCACAAGGCCGAAGTCGCCAACTGGGTGCTCAAGAAGCCCGCGCCCGACCAGCGCCAGCTGATCGAGGGCAGCATTGCCCATTCGCTCAAGGCCTGGCCCGAGCTGCAGGCGGGCGACATGGACAAGGCGACCTTGCTGATCCACACCACCAAGCCTCCACGCCCCAAGCCCGTGCACCCGGCCACAGCCGAGAGCGACAAGGGCTGAGCGATCAGGAAGCGGCGGGAGCCTGGGATTGCAGACGCAGGTATTTCTGCATCAGCGTCTCGCGGTCTTCCACGTGGGCGGGATTCACGGGAATGCAGGCCACGGGGCAGATCTGCACGCACTGGGGTTCATCGAAATGCCCCACGCATTCCGTGCACTTGCTGTGCTCGATCTCGTAGTACTCCTCGCCCATGGAGATTGCATCGTTGGGGCACTCGGGTTCGCAGACATCGCAGTTGATGCATTCGTCGGTGATCATCAAAGCCATGGCAGGTCCCTCGCAAGCGCACGCCACGCTCCGGGCCGGGCAGGCCCTTGCACCCCGAACGGGCCTTGCAGCAAGGTGGCATCAGTCATTGCGCCATTATCCTGCCCCCTTCATACGCATGAAGGCTGCACGGGCAAGCATACGCGCCGGATCGGCACGGAGCGATGCACCTTCAAAGGCCGCTATGCTGCGCGCATGGGCCGTGCGCATTACCATTCGGGCCCGCCAAGAACCACCCACACACATTCCGCCGACGTGACAGCCCAACACCGTGCCAAGGCCGACTGCCCATGAGCGTCTTCCTGCTCAAGCGCCTGCTGATGCTGGCAGCCACGCTGCTGGGCGCCTCGGCCGTGGTGTTCGGCGTGCTGGAGGTGCTGCCCGGCAATGCGGCCCAGACGCTGATGGGGCCCGATGCCGCCCCCGAGGCCGTGCAGGCGCTGGCCGAGCAGCTGGGACTGGACCAGCCAGCCTGGCAGCGCTACCTGCAGTGGCTGCAGGGGCTGCTGCATGGCGACATGGGACTGAGCTACGCCTACAGCACACCGGTCAGCGATCTGGTGCTGGAGCGCCTGGCAGTGACCGCCCCGCTAGCCGTGATGGCCATGCTCATCACCACCGTGCTGGCCCTGGCAGCGGGCATCTATGCCGCCTCGCGCCACAACCGATGGGGCGACCTGGGCGTCATGGGCCTGGCGCAGATCGGCATTGCCATCCCCAATTTCTGGTTCGCCATCCTGCTGATCCTGGTGTTCTCGGTGAAGCTGCAATGGTTATCCGCAGGCGGCTTTCCAGGCTGGAGCGAGGCCGATGGCGGCGGCGTCCTGCCCGCACTGCAGGCCCTGCTGCTGCCGGCGATCTCGCTGGCCGTGGTGCAGGCGGCCATCCTGGCGCGCATCACGCGCTCGGCCGTGCTGGAAGTGCTGCGCGAGGACTTCGTGCGCACGGCCCGCGCCAAGGGCCTGCCGCGCCGCGCCGTGCTCTGGGGCCACGTGCTGCGCAATGCCATGATTCCCGTGCTCACGGTCATGGGGCTGCAGTTTGCCCAGTTGCTGGCCGGCACCATCGTGGTGGAGAACGTGTTCTACCTGCCGGGCCTGGGCCGGCTGATCTTCCAGTCCATCGCCAACCGCGACCTCATCGTCGTGCGCAACTGCGTGCTGCTGCTGGCGGCCATGGTGGTGGTCATCAACTTCATCGTGGATGTGCTGTACGCAGCCATTGATCCACGCATCGAGGCCAGCGACATATGAGCCAGCCAGGCAACCCTGTTTCGCCGACCGCTGCGCCACCGGGCCATCGGCCCACGCGGGCGGTCACCCTCAGCAGGCCGGCCAGCCTGGGCCGGCGCATGCTGGGCCACCGCAGCTTCATGCTGGGTGCCATGCTGACCGCGCTGCTGCTGCTCACCGCGCTGCTGTCCTTGTGGTGGACGCCGGGCTCGGCCTACGACATGGACCTGGATGCCAAGCTGGCCGCACCCGGCAGCCTGCACTGGCTGGGCACCGATGCCTATGGGCGCGATGTGGCCTCGCTGCTGTTCCTGGGCGCGCGCAGTTCCATCCTGGTCGGCGTGATCGCCGTGGGCATCGGGCTGTCGATGGGCGTGGTGCTGGGACTGGTCGCCGCGGCCTGCCGGGGCTGGGTGGAAGAGGCCATCATGCGGCTGGCCGATTTCAGTTTCGCCTTTCCTGCGCTGCTATCGGCCATCATGCTCACGGCCGTGTTCGGCGCGGGCATCGTCAACGCCATCATTGCCATCGGCATCTTCAACATTCCCACCTTTGCGCGCATCACGCGGGCATCGGCCAAGGCGGTCTGGGCACGTGAATACGTGCTGGCTGCACGCGCCTGCGGCCATGGCCGCGCCAGCATCACCTGGCGCCATGTGCTGCCCAACATCCTGCCCGTGCTGGTGGTCCAGGCCACCATACAGTTCGCGCTGGCCATTCTGGCGGAAGCCGCCCTGTCCTATCTGGGCCTGGGCACGCAGCCGCCCCAGGCTTCCTGGGGCCGCATGCTCAGCGAGGCCCAGACCCTCATGTTCCAGGCGCCGCTGCTGGCCGTGTGGCCGGGCCTGGCCATTGCACTGTCCGTGCTCGGGCTCAACCTGCTGGGCGACGGGCTGCGTGACCTGCTCGACCCGCGCCTGTCGCGCCAGCGCTGAGGAAGGCACGCGCCCATGCCCCTGCTCGAAGTCTCCGGCCTCACCATCACCTTGCAGACCCCGCGCGGCCGCGCGCGTGCCGTGCAGAACCTGGAATTCATCCTGGAGCGCGGCGCCACGCTGGGCCTGATCGGCGAGTCGGGCTGCGGCAAGTCGCTGACCGCCCTGGCGCTGATGGGCCTGCTGCCGGAGCATGCGCAGGTGGACGGCAGCATCCGGCTCAACGGCCAGGAGCTGCTGGACATGGACGAGCGCGCGCTGTGCCGCCTGCGCGGCAACCGCATGGCCATGGTGTTTCAGGAGCCCATGACGGCCCTCAACCCCGTGCACGGCATCGGCCGCCAGGTGGCCGAGCCGCTGCGCCACCACCAGCGCCTGGGCCGCCAGGCCGCGCGCGAGCGCGCAGTGGCCCTGTTGGAGCGCGTGGGCATTGCCCGCGCAGCCCAGCGCTTTGATGACTATCCGCACCAGTTCTCGGGCGGCCAGCGCCAGCGCATCACCATCGCCATGGCCCTGGCCTGCGGGCCCGACCTGCTGATCGCCGACGAACCTACCACGGCGCTGGACGTGACCGTGCAGCAGCAAATTCTCAATCTGCTGCAGGAACTGGTGGCAGAGCACTCCATGGCCTTGCTGCTGATCTCGCACGATCTGGGAGTGATCGCGCAAAACGTGGAGCAGCTGCAGGTGATGTACGGCGGCACCGTGGTCGAAAGCGGCATGACCGAGGCCATCTTCGCGCGCCGCGCCCATCCCTACACGCGCGGCCTGTTCGCCGCCAGGCCGCAGCTGGAGCCTTCGGGACCAGGCCACCAGCCGCCGGCGCGGTTGCCCACCATTGCCGGCACCGTGCCCGAGCTGGTGGACCTGCCAGCCGGATGCGCCTTCGCGGGCCGCTGCAGCTATACCGAGCCCACCTGCCACAGCGAGCGCCCGCGCGCCCTGGTCCTGGAGCGCCCGCAGCGGCCCACGCCCACTGCCCTGCAGGCCTGGGCACAGCCGCATGTGGTGCGCTGCCTGCGCTCCGAGGCCATTGCGCCGGGCATGCATACGCAGGGCCGCAGCACATGACGGAGCACGACCGCCAGGCACCGGCCGCTGCCGATCCGCCCCTGCTGCAGGTGACGGACCTGGCCCGCAGCTACCGTCTGCCACGCCGCTCGTTGTGGCGCGCGCCGGAGCAGGTGCATGCGCTGCGCGGCGTGGATTTCACGCTGACGGCGGGGCGCAGCCTGGGCGTGGTGGGCGAGTCGGGCTCCGGCAAGTCCACGCTGGCACGCCTGGTCATGGCTCTGGACACGCCCAGCGCCGGCAGCGTGCAGCTGCTGGGCCAGGATCTGCACCGGCTCGGCAACCAGGCACTGCGCATGGCGCGCCGCGATTTCCAGATGGTGTTCCAGGACCCCTACGGTTCGCTGGACCCGCGCATGACGGTGGAACACATCGTCTGCGAGCCCCTGACCGCCCAGCCTGCACCGCCCGAGCGCGCAGCCCGGCGCGACCTGGCCCGCGCCACGCTGGAGCAGGTCGGGCTGCGCGTGCAGGACCTGGACAAGTACCCGCATGAATTCTCGGGCGGCCAGCGCCAGCGCATCGCCATTGCACGCGCCCTGGTCACGCGGCCCCGCCTCATCGTGGCCGATGAGCCCGTGAGCGCCCTCGACGTCTCGGTGCAGGCCCAGGTACTGAACCTGCTGCGCGATCTGCAGCAGCAGCTGGGCCTGTCCTACCTGTTCATCAGCCACGACCTGGCCGTGGTCCAGCACCTGTGCGACGACGCCATCGTGCTGAGCGAAGGCCACATCGTCGAGCGCGGGGCTCCGCAGCAACTGTTCCACGCCCCGCAGCATCCCTACACCCAGGCCCTGGTACGGGCCGTGCCACGCATTGCCCTGCAGCACCGCGCCTGAAAGCCGAAAGCTGACAACCACCGGCGCGGACCGGGCCCTCATGGCCACGCGCACGCGCGCCCTGGTGTAAAAACACTGCTGCAGGCCGCAGCCAGCGGCCCATGACCCATCTGCAAGAATTTCCGGAGACCTGTTCATGTTCAATCGCCGTTCCCTGCTGGCCAGCTCCGCTGCTGCCGGCCTGCCCCTGCTGATGCCCTGGCCTGCGCTGGCCCAGGGCCGCAAGGACAGTGTCACGCTGGCGATGACGCTGGAGCCGCCGGGGCTGGACCCCACGGCCGGCGCCGCATCGTCCATTGGCGAGATCGTGCTCTACAACCTGTTCGAGACGCTGACCAAGATCAATCCGGACGGCAGCGTCTCCCCGCTGCTGGCCGAAAGCTGGGAGGTCTCGCCCGACCTCAAGACCTACACCTTCCGCCTGCGCAAGGGTGTGAGTTTCCAGAACGGCGAGCCCTGCAACGCCCACAGCGTGAAGTACTCCTTCGACCGTGCGGGCGACGACAAGAGCACCAACAAGGACAAGCGCACCTTCGCCGCCCTGTCCACGCGCGTGGTGGATGACCACACGGTGGTCGTCACCAACAAGGACATCGACCCCGACTTCCTCTTCGTGCTGGGGCAGGCGACCTCCATCATCGTGGAGCCCAAGAGCGCTGCCACCAACGCCACGCGCCCCGTGGGCACGGGTCCCTACCAGTTGGACAACTGGAGCAAGGGCGCCTCGGTCACGCTCACGGCCTGGCCCCGGTACCGCACGGCCCCCGGCCTGCGCATTCGCCGTGCCACCTTCCGCTTCATTTCCGACCCTGCAGCCCAGGTGGCCGCACTGCTGGCCGGCGATGTCGACGCCTTCCCGCGCGTCACGCCGCGCAGCGTGGCCCAGTTCAAGGCCAACGGGCGCTTCCAGGTCGTGGTCAGCGGCTCGCGGGCCAAGACCATCCTGGCCATGAACAACGCGCGCAAGCCCTTGAACGATGCGCGGGTGCGCCGCGCCATCGCCGCCGCCATCGACCGCAAGGCCGTCATCGACGGCGCGGGCGACGGCTACGGCCTGCCCATTGGCAGCTACTACGTGCCCACGGCCTTCGGCTACGTGGACACCACGGGCATCAACCCCTTCGACGTGGAAAAGGCCAAGGCGCTGCTGGCCGAGGCCGGCGTCAAGACGCCGCTGGAGCTGACCATGACCCTGCCGCCCACGCCCTACGCGCGCCAGGGCGGCGAGGTGATTGCCGCGCAGCTGGCCAAGATCGGCATCCGAGCCAAGCTGCAGAACGTCGAATGGGCACAGTGGCTGTCGGGCACCTACACGCTCAAGAACTACGACCTGACGCTGATCTCCCATGTCGAGCCCTTCGACCTGGGCAACTTCGCCAAGCCTGACTACTACTGGGGCTACCAGTCGTCCCAGTTCAACGAGCTGTACGACAAGATCAAGAACGCCTCGCGCCCCGCCGACCGCTCGCGCCTGCTGGGCGATGCGCAGCGCCTGCTGGCCCAGGATTGCGTGCACGCCTTCCTCTACACGCCCCAATGGGTCACCGTGGCCAACAAGAACCTGCGCGGACTGTGGAAGGACATGCCCGTCTTCGTCAACGATCTCTCCGCACTGTCCTGGGCCACCTGAACCGCGCACAGGCTGAGCCACAGGCGACAGGCGCGCCGGTGGCACCGGGCCACACTGCGCCAGATCTGCCGCAAGAACCGCCATCTTCGAGGAAGCCGCGATGACTGGAACGACACAGGCCCTGCACGACCTGCCCGCCCATGCGCTGCTGCGCGCCTACCGGGACCGCAGCCTCTCGCCCGTCGAGGTCATGCACGACCTGCTGGCCCATGTGCAGCGCTGGGAGCCGGCCCTGCACGCCACCTACCTGCTGCGCCCCGAGGCCGCCCTGGCCCGGGCCCGCGAGAGCGAGGCCCGCTGGCTGCGCGGCGAGCCGGCCGGCCTGCTCGACGGCGTTCCCGCCACGGTCAAGGACAACATCGCCACGCGCGGCGATCCCACGCCCGTGGGCACGGCCGCCATGCCGCAGGTCGCGGCCCCGCTGGATGCCCCACCCGCTGCACGCCTGCGCGAGGCAGGCGCCATCCTTTTCGCCAAGACCACCATGCCCGACTACGGCATGCTGTCGTCCGGCCTGTCCTCGCTGCACGGCAACACCTTCAATCCCTGGGATCCGGACAAGACGCCGGGCGGCTCCAGCGCCGGTGCGGGCGCCGCTGCGGCGGCCGGCTACGGGCCGCTGCACGTGGGCACGGACATCGGCGGCTCCATCCGCCTGCCGGCGGGCTGGTGCGGCATCTTCGGCCTCAAGCCCAGCCTGGGCCGCGTGCCCATCGACCCGCCCTACACCGGCCGCTGCGCAGGTCCCATGACCCGCAGCGTGGCCGACGCCGCGCTGATGATGCAGGTGCTGTCCCTGCCCGATGCACGCGACAGCATGGGCCTGCCGCACCAGGAGATTGCATGGCACAGCTTCGACATGGACCCTGCCCAGGTGCGCGGCCTGCGCATAGGCCTGCTGCTGGATGCCGGCTGCGGCCTGCCCCTGCAGCCCCGCGTGCGCGCCGTGGTGGAGCAGGCTGCGGCCTGGCTGGAATCGGCCGGCGCGCACATCGAGCGCATCGAGCCCTGGCTCACCCGCGACATGCTCGACGGCCTCGACCATTTCTGGCGCATGCGATCGCATGTGGAAATCCAGTCGCTGACGGATGCGCAGCGCCGCGTGATCCTGCCCTTCATCCGCGAATGGGCCGACAGTGCCGCGCCACTGACAGCCACGCAGCTGTTCGTGGCCAGCCAGCAGTCGCACCTTCTGCGCACGGCCACGGTGCGGGCCACGGCGGCCTACGACTATGTGCTGTCGCCCGTGGCGCCGATCACGGCTTTCCCGGCCCACCTGCCCAGCCCCACCAACGACCCGCTGCGGCCGCTGGAGCACATTGCCTTTACCGTGCCCTACAACATGTCCGAACAGCCCGCCGCATCCGTGCCCTGCGGGCATGACGGGCAGCTGCCCATAGGCGTGCAGATCGCAGGCCGCCGGTTCGACGACCTGGGCGTGCTCCGGCTCAGCCGGGTGCTGGAGCAGTTGCGCCCACCCCAGCCCGCCTGGCCACAGCCCGTTCAGTCGGGCCAGGACCGGGCGCAGACTGCATCGGCTACTCCAGCCTGATTCCCGCCTCCTTCACGATGCGCGCCCAGCGCGGCATGTCGCGCGCCATGACGGAGGCCAATTCCTCGGGCGTGCCGCCCACCGGGCGCAGGCCCATGGAGGCCAGGCGGCCGCTGAGTTCGGGCGTGGCCACGATGCGCCGCACCTCCGCCGAGAGCCGGTCCACGATGGGCCGGGGCGTTCCCGCCGCCACGAAGGTGGCGAACCAGCCATTGGCCTCGAAGCCGGCCAGGCCCAGCTCGGCAAACGTGGGCACCTCGGGCAGCGCCGGGTGGCGCTGCATGCCGGTGATGGCCAGGATGCGGATCTTGTCCGACTTCAGGTGCGCATTGGCCGAGGACACATCGATGAAGCCCGACGACAGCTGCCCGCCCAGCACGTCGTTGACCAGCGGCGCCGCGCCCTTGTAGGGAATCAGCGCCAGGTCCAGCCCGGCCCTGGCGCGCAGCAGCTCGCCATGCATGTGCGAGGAGGTGCCGTTGCCGTAGTTGCCGTTGCTGTACTTGCCCGGATGGGCCTTGACCAGGGCGATGAACTCCTGCAGCGTCGTGGCCGGCACGTCGCGCGGCACCACGAACAGGTCCGAGGACAGGGCCACCTGCGATACGGGGGCAAAGTCCTTGAGCACGTCATAGGGCATCCTGGCGTACAGCGCAGGCGACTGGATCATGGCCGTGATCCCCAGCAGCAGCGTGTAGCCGTCTGGCGGCGACTTGGCCACCACGTCGCCGCCGATGATGCCGCTGGAGCCCGGCCGGTTCTCCACCACCACGGGCTGGCCCCAGGCCTGGCTCAGTTGCTGGGCAATGATGCGCCCGATGATGTCGGTGCCACCGCCTGCCGGGTAGGGAATCACCATGCGCAGCGGCTTGGACGGGTAGGCACCGCCTGCCGGCTGTGCAAAGGCGATCGGCGATGCCGTTCCCAGGGCGGCACCCAGTGAGGCGCTGGCAGCGCATGCCAGCGCCGCCCGCAGGCAGCCGCGTCGGCTCGATTCCATGGCTTGTCTCCTTGTCCTTCGGTGCTCCGCCCTCGTTGGCGGGGCGGTGTGCCCTGCCGCAGTGGCAGGGTCCATGGACAGTGTGGCCACCAGGCCTTCAGCCACCAATCGCCGATCGTCTCAAAATGATTGGCAAAAAAGATCAGCGGCCGCGATGCTGGGCCTGCCGGTAGGCGCCCGGCGGCAGGCCGGTCCAGCCCTTGAAGGCGCGGTGGAAGGTGCTGGCCTCGGCAAACCCCACGCGCGCGGCGATATCGGCCAGCGTCAGCTCCGGCCGGTTCAGCAGCTCGATGGCCGCGTCGCGGCGCAGGTCGTCCTTGAGAGATTGGAAACCCAGGCCTTCGTCGCGCAAGCGGCGGCGCAGCGTCTGCGGCGTCATGGACAGCGCGGCGCCGACCTGCTCCAGCGAAGGCAGCTCGCCCGCCAGATCGCGGCGCAGCAGGCGGCGGATGCGCTCGCCCAGGCGCGTGCGGTCGCGGTAGCGGATGACCAGGCCCATGGCCGCCTGGTCCAGGAATTCGGCCAGGCTCTCCGGGGTCTGCACCACGGGCAGCTCCAGCCAGCGCGCATCGAACTCCAGCCCCGTGAAGTCGCGGTCGCGCTGCAGCGGCGCCAGGAACAGGCGCTGCGCCTCCGTGCCATACGGCATGCTGGCGCCGGCCGGCGCGCACACGCCCGTCAGCTCTATCCTGCGCGACACCAGCCACGACATGACGCCATAGCCCAGAAAGCAGAAGGACCGCTCGGCATAGGCCAGCGGCGCATCGCGCTCGCGCAGCGACACCATGGCGATGCGGGCCACGCCGTCCACGACCTGCAGCCGGGGCGCGAAGTCGCGCAGCACCAGGCGGTAGAAACGCAGCCCGGCCTGCAATGCCTCGCCCAGCGTGCGGCAGGGCAGCATGGTGCGGCAGGCCTGGGCAAAACTGCCCACGGGCAGCGGATGGCGGCACAGGCCCCACAGCTCGTCGCGGCAGACGCGGCGCAGCACGCGGATCAGCGCCGCGTACTGCGCCTGGGTCACGCGCGACAGCGGCGCATCCAGCAGAGCAGGCGCAATGCCGGCGCGGCGCAGGATGGCTGGCACATCCATGCCATTGCGCTGCACGCCCTGCACGATCTGCAGGACCTGGACGATGGCAATGGTGTGGGCCGTGGTCTGTGGCATGGGTTTGATGAGGACGCCGCTGCTCATGGCGCCAAGGGGCGTGAGCGAAAAAGCATGGAGGGACTGTGCCACGGCCCCGCATTAGTGTGAACAGGCCCTAGCGCTGCACCAGCGCCAGCCGCACCGCCATGCCCAGGAACACCAGCCCGGCCACGCGGTTGAGCCAGTTCTGCGCACGCACGGATCGCTGCAGCAGCACGCCGAACCAGCCCGAGCAGCATGCGATGGCACCGAACACCAGCAGCGCCGCCAGCATGAACACGCAGCCCAGCACCATCACCTGCGTGGCCACGCCGCCGCGCGCGGGGTCCGCGAACTGCGGCAGAAAGGCCAGGAAGAAGATCAGCACCTTGGGGTTGGTGAGGTTCATCACCACGCCACGCCCCACCCAGCGCAGCGCCCGTGCGGGGGTCAGCGGGTCAGCTGCGCCGGCCTGCGGCATCTCGCCCGGCCGGGCCACGGCGCGCAGCGCACCCCAGGCCAGCCAGGCCAGGTAGGCGGCGCCGCACAGCTTGATGGCGGTGAACAGCAGGGGCGACGCAGCCACCAGTGCCGCCAAACCCAGCGCAACCGCCGCCGTATGCACCACCAGCCCCAGGCACAGACCCAGTACCACGCACAGGCCCACGCGCCAGCCGCGCTGGGCCGATTGCATGAGCACGAACAGGTTGTCAGGCCCCGGGCTCAGGCCCAGCAGCACGGCCACGCCGAAAAAGGCCAGCAAGGTTTCAAAGGTGGGCATCGCTTGTCTCTTCCCGATTCGAGTATTTCAGTGCAGCGCAGATCAGGCCTGGGCCGTGACGATCCAGCCTTCCAGCGGGTCCAGGTCGTGCGGCAACCCGTAGAGCGCATCGCCCTGCGCATGGCGGGCCGCAGCCCAGGCGGCCTGCAGCATGCAGATTGCGGCGTCCAGCCGGTCTCCGCTGCCGTCCGCCAGCAACTGGTTGCGGGTTTCTTCGGCGTCGATACGCAGGCGCAACGCCAGCGGGTTGTCGCCGCGCTCCAGCGCCGCCAGCAATTGCACGCGCGCCTGATGGCGTTCGGGCGTTTGCCGTGCGGGTTCGTCGCTTTTGTAGCTGAGGCGGCCGATCACGGCGCGCGCCAGCATGCCCGGGTAGGCTTCCAGCGCCACGCGGCGCGCATCGCCTTTGCCGGGAGGCTGCAGGCCCGGCAGGTGCACGCCGGCCGCGCGCAGCAAGGGCAGCCCGGCATGCAGCATGTAGGCCACGGGCGGGTTCACCCATTTCATGGAAGGGCTGGCACCGGCAGGCCCGTCCGTGGCCCGGTGCGCGAACTTTCCGCCTGCGGGCCGCGCCGCGCAAAAGGCCTTGAACTGCTCGCGTATGGCCTGGCGCGTGAGGCCGGCATAGTGGTCCATGCAGGCCGCCCATTCCGTGGGCCAGCCCAGCTGCTCCACCAGTTCGCGCGGCAGGGCAAAAGGCAGGTCGAAACCGCCCACCCAGGCCGACTGCGCCGAATCGGCAGGCCGGGCCAGCCAGGCGGCCCATGCGTCCAGCGAGGCGAACTCCAGCAAATCCTGCAGGACCACCGTGTCGCCAGCCAGCAGGCGGCCCAGGGCCATGGTGATGGGCTTGCGCGCCGTAGGTCGGCTGCTGAAATCGCAGCCCAGTACCCGCATTGCCGCCATGGTGCTCAGCCCAGGCCCAGCGCCGTCACACCGACGGCAATGCACACGGCGCCCGCAATGCGTGCCAGGCGATCGCCTTCACGCAGCATGTGCCCGCCGATCAGCGCCGCGAACAGCATGGAGACTTCGCGCGCAGGCGCCACGTGCGACATGGGCGCATCCTGCATGGCGTAGAGCACGAGCACGTAGGCGATGGGGCTGATCAGCGCCACCAGGGCCGCGAAGCGCCACTGCGCGCGCCACAGATGCCGGGCCGTGGGCAGGTCGCGCAGCACCACGGGCGCCAGCAGGAACACGCGCACGAAGTTGCCCATGTAGTCGATGAGGATGGGCGACATCAGCAGCAGCTTCACGCCATAGCCGTCCACCACGGTGTAGCTGGCGATGAAGGCGCCCGTCAGCAGGCCGTACCACAGGCCCATCCTGAGCCGTTCGCGGGCTTCGGGATCATGGCGCGCGCGCAGCAGGCCGGGGCCTCCCGCGATCAGGAAGACGCCGACCACCACGCCGGCAATGCCCAGCACGCCCAACGAGGAAATCCGCTCACCCAGAAAGAGGATGGCCACCATGGACGACAGCAGCGGCCCCGAGCCGCGCGCCAGCGGATAGACCACGGTGAGATCGGCGCTGCGGTAGCCGCGCAGCAAGGTCACGTAGTAGGCCACGTGCAGCAGGCCGCTGGCCAGCACCACCAGCCATTCGTTGCGGCCCCATGTGGGCACCACATCGCGCCCCACCCACCAGCCCAGCGGCGCCCAGATCACCATCATGATGACCGAGGTGAAGAAGGCAAAGCGCGAGTCACCGCCCGCCTTCTTGGCCACGATGTTCCAGCCGGCATGGATGAGGCCGGCAATGATGATCAGGGCAAAGGCTTGCAGCGACATGGGCAGGTCCGGGGAAAGCGGGGCGGGGCGCGGGAAAGAAAAAAGGCCGCGCACTGCGCAGCCTGGGGTGTTGTGTGAGGCGTCCGGGGACGCCACCCCGGGGATTTACTTGCGGCTGGACACCAGCGAGAGGAACTCGCGGCGCAGTTCCGGGTTGGTGAGGAAGGCGCCGCGCATGACGGAGTTCAGCATCTTGCTGTCCATCTCGCGCACACCGCGCCAGGACATGCAAAAGTGCGAAGCCTCCATGACCACGGCCAGGCCGTCGGGGCGGGTCTTGTCGAGGATCAGGTCGGCCAGCTGGATGATGGCCTCTTCCTGGATCTGGGGACGGCCCATGATCCAGTCCACCAGCCGCGCGTACTTCGACAGGCCGATGACATTGGTGTTCTTGTTGGGCAGCACGCCGATCCAGATCTTGCCGATCACCGGGCACAGATGGTGGCTGCAGGCGCTGCGCACCGTGATCGGGCCGACGATCATCAGCTCGTTGAGGTGCTCAGCGTTGGGGAATTCGGTGATGGCGGGCTGCGCCACATAGCGGCCCCGGAACACCTCGTTGACATACATCTTGGCCACGCGGCGCGCCGTGGCGCGCGTGTTGTGGTCGTGCGTGGTGTCGATGACCATGCTGTCGAGCACGCCCTGCATCTTTTCCTGGACTTCGTCGAGCAGCTGCTCGAGTTCACCGGGCTCGATGAATTCGGAGATGTTGTCGTTCGCATGAAAGCGCTTTTGCGCCTGCTTCAGTCGTTCGCGGATCTTGACCGAGACGGGGGTGCCCTCGGCCTGGCTGTCTTGTTTCATGTCGACGAGTTCTCTGAACATGGCTGGCATGGTAACAGCGAAACCCGCAGCATGGCACGCAAGGGATTTTCCACCCAAACGCAGGTTCTGCCCGCCCCGAAAGCTATCAATTCAATAGCAAAAGAGTGGCGTGTGTCAGAGCGGCCAGGGCTAGAGGCGGAATTCCGCAATCAGCGGCAGATGGTCCGACATGCGCCACCAGATGCGCCCCTTGGGCACATGCAGGCCCAGCGGCGTGAGGCCGCGCACATAGACGTGGTCCAGCTGGGCCAGCGGCAGGCGCGAGGGATAGGTGGGCACGCTGGGCAATTCGTCGTATTCGTACAGGCCGAAACCGCCCAGCATGCGCTTGATCTGGCCACCCCAGTCGTTGAAGTCGCCAGCCACCACCACGGGCGCGCCGGGCGGCACCTCTCGCTCGATGAAGCGCTTGAGCTGGGAGACCTGGCGCACGCGGCTGCCGGGGATCAGCCCCAGGTGCACCACGATGGTGTGCACGCGCCGGTTCTGCACTTCCACCTCCACATGCAGCAGGCCACGCTGCTCGAAGCGGTGGTCGGAGATGTCCTCGTGCTGGTGGCCCACCACGGGCCAGCGGGTCAGCAGCGCGTTGCCGTGCTCGCCGTGGCGGGTGTAGGCGTTGGTGCGGTAGACGGCCTCATAGCCCAGGGGAGCCAGATACTCCGCCTGCGAGACCTGGGGCCAGCGCTCGAAGTACGCGGCCTCCTTGTGGTTCATCTTGCGCACTTCCTGCAGGCAGACGATGTCGGCATCGAGCTGCTCCACGGCGTGGCCCAGGTTGTGGATTTCAAGGCGGCGCGCGGGACCCATGCCCTGCACGCCCTTGTGGATGTTGTAGGTCGCGACGCGCAGTATCGACGGGCCGGGGTCCACCTGATGGGAATTCGCGTTTTCAGTCATGGCGGTTCGGGAACGCAGGTGAAGGGTTCAGTCCGGCTTCGTTGGGGAAAAACGTGGAAGCAGCAAGATGGCCTCCGCATTGGACGGTGAATAGCAGCGCTGGGCAGCCTCACGCCAATGATGCCAAGCAGATGCGGTATGTTCCCTCGGATTCAAGAACACAGGGGTGTAGGACGGAATCCGCAGCCCGAAAACCCTCTCGCGGTTGTGCCATACACCGGGCGCATAGCGGTGCTGCCAGGCAGGGTAGATGGTGTAGATGTTCTCCAGCGCCCAGTCCTGCAGCAGGCAGCCGGGCGCCTCGGCATCGATGCCGGTTTCTTCCCGCACTTCGCGCACCGCGGTCTCACGCCAGGACTCGCCCTCATGGTCCTTGCTGCCCGTCACCGACTGCCAGAACTCCCCGCCCTCAGGCGCCGCAGCGGTGCGGCGCATCAGCAGCACCTGGCCGTCATCACGGTGGATGACGACCAGCACCGACTCGGGGATCTTGTGGCCGGCCATGGCTGGCCTCAGCTCCTGCCCTGCCCAGCCTTGGTGGCCACCGGCGGTGGCAGCTCCTTGGCCTGCAGCGCGCGCACCTGGAAGACCAGCTGGTTGTGCGCATCCAGAAAGGCAGCGGCGATGACCTTGCCCTCGTTGGTATTGCTCCAGCCCGCGCCCGCAGCGCCCAGGCGGCCCAGCACCATGCCGCCCACGCCCAGATCGGTGGTGCGGGCTGCGCCCGTGGCAGCGGCCACCTGCTCGGTGGTTTCGTTGTCCGACAGCAGCAGCGCGGTCTGCGCCTCCTTGAATTTGACCTGCTCGACCAGGCCGGCCAGCCCTGCAATGTCTCGCAGCACCGGGATCATGGCGACCACGCCGGCCAGCCCGCGGCCCGCGTCCTGTTCGCTGAAGGTCAGGCTGGGCGTCAGCGTGTACTGGGCCTCGTAGCCCCGGCCCTTGCGTACCGTGGAGTTCTCGCGCAGCACGCCGGCATTCTTCAGGTCCTGCTCCTGCACCGTGCCGCGCAGGCCGGCTCCCCGGTCCACCACGCGAAAGCACCCGCTTTGCTGGGCCAGCAGCTTGACCAGCGGAACGGGCGAGGCCGGCAGCTGATAGCCCGAGCCCATGACGTAGCCGTTGGGATTCTCGGCCAGGGCCAGCGTGGCCACGGGCGCATCGCAGCGCACGAGTTCGCGCGACCCGTTGTTCGCCCCCAGCGGCCCGGCAGAGCCCGTGATCTCCGAACCGCCCTGTCCCAGCTCGGTCTTCTTCTCGCCGCAACCGGACAGGCCCAGCCCTGCCGACACCGCCAACGCCAGCGCCACCGATGCGATGCCTTGAAAACGCATGAAAGCTCTCCGCAAAAAGAAAAACGGCAGAAGCTGCGCCAGCTCCTGCCGTTCCTGTCAAGCCGTGAAGCCTGCTCCTCAGCCCTGCGTGGCCGCCAGCGGATTGCGCAGGCGGATGTGGAGCTCGCGCAGCTGCTTTTCGTCCACGGGCGAAGGTGCCTGCGTCAGCAGGTCCTGGGCGCGCTGCGTCTTGGGGAAGGCGATCACGTCGCGGATGGAGTCGGCGCCCGTCATCAGCGTGATCAGGCGGTCCAGGCCGAAGGCCAGGCCGCCGTGCGGGGGGGCGCCGTACTGCAGCGCGTCCAGCAGGTAGCCGAACTTGGCGCGAGCGTCTTCGGGCGAGATCTTGAGCGCGTCAAACACCTTGCTCTGCACGTCGGCGCGGTGGATACGCACCGAGCCGCCGCCCAGCTCCCAGCCGTTCAGGACCATGTCGTAGGCCTTGGCCAGGCAGTTGCCCGGATCGGTGACCATGAGTTCCTCGTGGCCATCCTTGGGCGAGGTGAACGGGTGGTGCACGGCCGCCCAGCGGTCGTTTTCCTCGTCGTGCTCGAACATGGGGAAGTCCACCACCCACAGCGGCGCCCAGCGGTCCTCGAACAGGCCGTTGGCCTTGCCGAAATCGCTGTGGCCCACCTTCAGGCGCAGCGCGCCGATGGAGTCGTTGACGATCTTTTCCTTGTCGGCGCCGAAGAAGATGAGGTCGCCGTCCTGTGCGCCCGTGCGCTTGAGGATTTCGGCAAGGGCTGCGTCATGCAGGTTCTTGACGATGGGCGACTGCAGGCCATCGCGGCCCTTGGCCACTTCGTTGACCTTGATCCAGGCCAGGCCCTTGGCGCCGTAGATCTTGACGAATTCGGTGTACTGGTCGATCTCGCCGCGCGAGATCTGCGAGCCGCCGGGCACGCGCAGTGCCACCACGCGGCCGCCCTTGGTCGTGGCGGGTGTGGAGAACACCTTGAAGTCCACGTCCTTCATGACCTCGGTCAGTTCGGTGAACTCGAGCTTGACGCGCAGGTCGGGCTTGTCCGAGCCGAAGCGGAAGGCCGCTTCCTGGTACGTCATCATCGGGAACTCGCCCAGATCCACGTTCAGCTGGGTCTTGAAGACCTCGGTGATCATGCGCTGGAAGATGGCGCGGATTTCCTCTTCGCCCAGGAACGAGGTCTCGCAGTCGATCTGCGTGAACTCGGGCTGGCGGTCGGCGCGCAGGTCTTCGTCGCGGAAGCACTTGGTGATCTGGTAGTAGCGGTCGTAGCCGGCCACCATCAGCATCTGCTTGTACAGCTGGGGCGACTGCGGAAGGGCGAAGAACTCGCCGTCGTGCACGCGGCTGGGCACCAGGTAGTCGCGCGCGCCTTCGGGCGTGCTCTTGCCCAGCATGGGCGTTTCGATATCGATGAAGCCTTCCTTGTCCAGGAAGTTGCGCACCTGGATGGCCGTGCGGTAGCGCAGCATCATGTTGCGCTGCATGTAGGGGCGGCGCAGGTCCAGTACGCGGTTGGTCAGGCGCACGGTCTCGGACAGGTTCTCGTCGTCCAGCTGGAACGGCGGGGTGACCGAGGCGTTGAGCACGTTCAGCTCATGGCACAGCACTTCGATCTGGCCGCTCTTGAGCTTGTCGTTGGTCGTGCCTTCGGGACGTGCGCGCACCAGGCCCTTGACCTGCACGCAGAACTCGTTGCGCAGGCCTTCGGCGGTCTTGAACATCTCGGCGCGATCGGGATCGCAGACCACCTGCACATAGCCTTCGCGGTCGCGCAGGTCGATGAAGATCACACCGCCATGGTCGCGGCGACGGTTCACCCAGCCGCACAGGGTAACGGTTTCGCCCATCAGGGCTTCGGTCACGAGACCGCAGTAGTGGGAGCGCATGGCCATGATGAAAAGCTTCCTGCGCCCGGCAAGGGCGCGACAGTTTGTTATTTGGGTTCCGCGGGCACTGCGAGATCCGGTGGAGTCACCACGCCCATGGAAACAATGTACTTGAGCGCGGCATCCACGCTCATTTCCAGTTCGATGCAATCGCTCTTGCGAACGATGACGAAATAGCCGCCCGTCGGGTTGGGCGTGGTCGGCACGAAGACGCTCAGGTATTCGTCGCGCAGGTAGGCGGCGACCTCCCCGCTGGGCGAGCCAGTGACGAAGGCCACGGTCCAGACGCCTTCACGAGGCCACTGCACCAGCACGGCGGTGCGAAACGCATTGCCGCTGTCCGAGAACACGGTATCGGACACCTGCTTGACGCTGGAATAGATGGAGCGCACCACAGGAATGCGGCTGACCACCGCATCGCCCCAGGACACGAGCTTGCGGCCGATGAAGTTGCTGGCCGCCGCACCGACCACGAGCAGGATCAGCAGCGTCAGCACGACACCGAAGCCGGGGATATGGAAGCCCAGCAACCGATCCGGATGCCAGGCCTCGGGCAGGATGGCCAGCGTCTGGTCGAGCGTGCCGATGATCCAGTTGAGCACGCCCAGCGTGATCACCAGCGGAACGATCACCAGCAGGCCGGCGAACAGCCATTTGCGCAGAGCGGACATGAAATGCAAGCCTTGATCAATGGGCCGTTGCGGGCGCGGAGGCAGATGCAGGGGCCGCAGCGGGCGCGGACGCAGTTGCCGCTGGTGCGGCAGAAGTATCCGAGGCAGGAGCATCGGCTGCGGGAGCCGGTGCGGCGGCGCTCTTGCCACCGCTGTTCTTGAAGTCGGTCGCATACCAGCCCGAGCCCTTGAGCTGGAAGCCGGCAGCTGTCAGCTGCTTGGAGAAGGTCTCGGCCCCGCAGGCCGGACAGGTCGTCAGCGGGGCATCCGAGATTTTCCGCAGCACGTCCTTGGCATGACCGCAGGAGCCACACTTGTATGCATAAATAGGCATGGCGCTAATGCTAATACGAGGGAAGATGCAAAACTTTCGATTATAGGCATCCGTCCGATACTGCGGCTGTCTCAAGCCCAATGGCCCAGGCGGGGCAGGCCACAAGGCGCGCGTACAGGGCCGGCAACTGGTGGCCTCCAATGAGAAATGCCAGTCGCGGAGACTGGCATTCCATCAGGCCCGACCGCCCCCGCTGCCGGGGGCTTGCCGCATCCGTGCTCAGCGCCGTACCCGGCCTCGCTGCGTTCCCAGGCCCGCCAGCATGACGGCCAGGCCCATCAGCACCAGGGCAGGTACCCCGGTGGCGGGGACCGGCTCCGGCGCCAACGCGGCAGCAACCACCAACTCCTGGTCACGCGAATTGTTGGCCGGCTCCGGGTCCGTGGTTCCACTGACCGCCGTCACGGTGGCTGTGAGGCTGCCCTGCGTGGTGGGCGTGAAGCTCACCGTGCAGGCAATGCTTGCGCCAGAGGCCAGCGGCGTGCCTGTCGGCACCGCAGGCGTGCATGAGGTGCTGGCATCTGCCGGCAGCCCTGCGATGGAACAATTGGCAAAGGCCGCCGCATTGGGGCCGGCATTCGTGCAGACGAAAGAGCCCTTCACGGGAACACCCACGTTGGCGGTGGCCGGCAGCGTGACGCTGGTGGCCTGCATGTCGGCCCGCTCCACGGGGTTGAAGGGGTGGGCCTTGGTGTTGTTGGCCGGCACCGGATCCACCGTGCTGCTGCTCGCCGTCACCAAGGCCGCGATGGTGCCCGTTGTGGTGGGCGTGAACTGCACCGTGCAGGCAATGCTGCCGCCCGATGCCAATGGCGAGGCCGTGGGAACGCTGGGTGTGCAGGACGTGGTCGCCCCGGCGGGCAGGCCGGAGATCACGCACGAGGCCGCCAAGGCCTCACTGGGGCCGGCATTGGTGCAGCTGAAGCTGCCAGACACCGGCGCGCCCACCGTCATGGTCGCGGGAAGCGTGATGGCGCTGGCCTGCATGTCGGCCCGCTCCCCGACGCTGTAGGAGCGCGAGGTCGTATTGTTGGCAGGCATCGGATCCGGCGTGCCGCTGCCGGCAGTGACCAGGGCCGTGAATATTCCGCCCGCTGTGGGTGTGAAGGCCACCGTGCAGTCAATGACGGAGCCCGAAGCCAGCGGCGATCCTGTAGGAACGCTGGGTGTGCAGGACGTGGTCGCCCCGGCGGGCAGGCCGGAGATCACGCACGAGGCCGCCGTGGCATCACTGGGACCGGCATTGGTGCAGCTGAAGCTGCCGGATACTGGTGCGCCCACCGTCATGGTCGTGGGAAGCGTGATGGAGGTGGCCTGCATGTCGGCCGTTGGCTCAACCGCCAGCACAACCAGTGTGGCCGGCTGGTTCAGGCCGATCAGGGAGAGGTTGGAAGGACCGTTGGTGAAGCTGCCTGTCGCGGTCGGACGCACGTCGAGGCTCACCTCGCAAAAGGCGGCGCCCTGGGCCAGGTCTCCGTTGGACACGGTCACGGTACTGCCACCTGCTGCTGCCTGCACGTTCGTGCCGGGGCAGGTGGTGCTGGCATTGCCCTCGACAACCAGTCCTGCAGGCAGGTTGTCGGTAAACGACCAGCCTTGCTTGCGCAGCAGATCGGTCGTATTGGTGATGGTCATGGTCAACCGGGAGACCTGCCCGAGTTGGATGCTGGCAGGCGAGAAGGCCTTGTCCAGCTGCGGCGTCACGTCGATGATCTGCGCGTTGTCGATCGACGAATCGTTGCCCATGGAGCTGGTCTGTTCATTGCGGAGAACAAACCCGACAGAGTTCCCGCTGAAGAGCAGGGCTCCGGGAGAGGTAACTGTCTGGGCCTTGGCCGTTTGGATGATCCCAATACCGATAGGTATCGTATTGAACGACACACCATCCACGCATGGGTCGACAGCGTTCATGGAGATGGGCAGTTCCGCATTAGCGTCATTGACAAGAGAAAAACGCAGCAACGGAGCGACGAATCCTGACGAGCAGAAGTTCGCCACCACATCGGCACGGGCCGTGAGGAACCTGCTGTCGGAACTTTGCGGAATATTGGCCTTGGTGCGAAAGGCAATTGCGCCAGCAGGATAGGTCCCATTCGCTGTAAGCATCGCCATGACGTGATTTTTGACCGCATCCGCCGCACTCTGGCCCTGATAGCGCCCTGCGACCTCCGCCATCTGCTGCAGGCTGTTCCAATTGCCTTGTGAACCGCAGGCCGCACTCATCGTCGCCGAAGTTGGATCCTGGTTGAAGGACGTGACTATGCCATTGCACTGGTTGGCACTCATCTGGTAGAGCGAGTCGGCGGTATACATCTGCCCCGCAGGGGCTGCGCCCTGGTAGGCCAGCAGATCCCGCCCCTCCGTGGCGATGGGGGGTGTCTGCGGGTTTTCGAAATCCTCGCTCCAGACGATGACCGGCGCGACCGGGATCCTCGGTGCAGCCATTGCCACCTGGCCGCACAGGGCTGGCACAAGCAAGGCGCCTCCAAGCCCTCCCCATCGCAATCGGACGCCGGCAGCAGTCCGCAGCCTCAGCCGGCAAGTCTTCGCAATCAGTTCCAGTGTTCTCATGACAGTGCTTCCTCCCAAGCGTTTGATTTCGGAGGTCCGCCGTACTGTCAGGATCTGTGCTTCATACCGCACATGTCAGCATCTTGGGACCTCCATGATCCCAAGCGCCAACTTTATAGAAAATAACTATCGATAATTGTGATCAATTGTTTTCCAGGTCACATTCAGGCATGCGTTTACCTTTCGGGCCTGAACTCAAGAATGTCTGCGCTGCGATTGGCCAGCCACTGGGGTGCCAGTGACCCGGCCAACATCCCCGTCACAGCCGCCAGCAGTCCCGCCAATTGCTGCGGAAATGCCTCGTGCAAAGCCGGCGTGGCCATGAAGACCACCCACACGCCAATGCCCAGTGCCACGGCGCAAATGGCGCCCTGCGTGGTGGCGCGCTTCCAGTACAGCCCGAAGACCAGGGGTACGAAGGCACCGACCAGCGGCACCTGGTAGGCGCTGGAGACCAACTCATAGATGGGCGTTCCTTCCATCTTGATCGAGTAGGCCAGCACGCAGATGCTGAAGACGAGCACGCTGATGCGCATGGCCAGCAGCATTTCCCGGTCGCTGGCCTGGGTGCGGAACTGGCGCCAGATGTTCTCGGTGAAAGTCACGCTGGGTGCCAGCAACGTGGCCGAGGCACAGGACTTGATGGCCGACAGCAGCGCGCCAAAGAACAGCACCTGCATGACGAAGGGCATCTTGTCCATGACCAGGGTGGGCAACACCTTCTGCGGGTCCTGCCCGAGCAGTTCCGCCGCCTCCTGCGGCATGATGATCAGCGCGCTGGTCACCAGGAACATGGGCACGAAGGCAAAGAAGATATAGGCCGTGCCGCCGATGACGGTACCGCGCGTGGCGGCCTTTTCGCTGTTGGCCGACATCACGCGCTGGAACACGTCCTGCTGGGGGATGGAGCCCAGCATCATGGTGATGGCCGCGCCAAAGAAGAAGAGGATGTCATGCCAGCTGGGTTCGGGCCAGAACTGGAACAAGTCGCGGCTCACGGCCAGGTCGATGACCTTGTCGGCACCACCGGCCATGTCGCCCGCAAACCAGGCCAGTACCACGAGTCCGACCACGAGGATGATCATCTGCAGGAAATCGGTCACGGCCACCGACCACATGCCGCCGAACAGCGTGTAGGCCAGGATGGACACCACGCCGATGGCCATGCCCACGGGAATGCTGACCGTACCGCCCGACAGCAGGTTGAAAACCAGGCCCAGCGCCGTGACCTGGGCCGAGACCCAGCCCAGGTAGCTGAGCATGATGATCAGCGAGCAGACGATCTCGATGGAGCGCCCATAGCGGTGGCGGTAGTAGTCGCTGATGGTCAGCAGCGTCATGCGGTACAGCTTGCCCGCGAAGAACAGGCCCACCAGGATCAGGCACATGCCCGCGCCGAACGGGTCCTCGACCACGCCGCGCAGGCCGCCCTCGATGAACTTGGCGGGCACGCCCAGCACGATCTCCGAGCCGAACCACGTGGCAAACGTGGTGGTGATGATCATGTACATGGGCAGATGGCGCCCGGCAATTGCAAAGTCGGCCGTGTTCTTGACCCGCCTGGCCGCCCACAGGCCAATGGCTATGGTCACGAACAGGTAGGCGATCACCATTGAGAGCAGCACGCTGGCACTCCTGATTCAAAGTGGGAAAAGTCAGAGGGCTTGAAACCCGTCGGTGTTCTCAGTACCAGCGCAGGCGCACCACCAGTTGCAGCAGGATCAGCGCGATCACAAAGCCTATGCCCGCGCTGACGATGGCCTGAAGCAGGCGGTTGGTGAGCTTTTGCTGCTGCAGCAGTTCCTTGAGCAGTTCGTCGTGCTCGCCGGAGTTGCGCGTGAGCCGGCGATGGATCAGGCGCGGCAGCTCGGGAATGAGCTTGGCGTAGCGCGGCGCCTCGGCCTGCAGCTCGCGCCACAGCCGCTGCGGGCCCATCTGGTCCAGCATCCATTTTTCGAGGAAGGGCTTGGCGGTGCTCCACAGGTCCAGATTGGGGTCCAGCTGGCGGCCCAGGCCTTCGATGTTGAGCAGCGTCTTTTGCAGCAGCACCAGCTGCGGCTGGATCTCGACATGGAAGCGGCGCGACGTCTGGAACAGGCGCATCAGCACCATGCCCAGCGAGATCTCTGCCAACGGACGGTCGAAATACGGCTCGCACACCGCGCGGATGGCGGCTTCCAGCTCGTCCACGCGCGTGCTCGGCGGCACCCAGCCGCTTTCGATGTGCAGCTCGGCAACGCGCTTGTAGTCCCGACGGAAGAACGCCGTGAAGTTCTGCGCCAGGTATTCCTTGTCGTACTCGGTCAGCGTGCCGACGATGCCGAAGTCCAGCGAGATATAGCGCCCGAAGGTCTCGGGCTCCAGGCTGACCATGATGTTGCCCGGGTGCATGTCGGCGTGAAAGAAACCGTCGCGGAACACCTGGGTGAAGAAGATGGTCACGCCGTCGCGTGCGAGCTTGGGGATGTCGACCCCGGCCTCGCGCAGGCGCTCGACCTGGCTGATGGGCACGCCCTTCATGCGCTGCATGACCATCACGTCGTTGCGGCAGAAATCCCAGTACACCTCGGGGATCAGCACCAGGTCCAGGCCTTCCATGTTGCGGCGCAGCTGCGCGGCGTTGGAGGCTTCGCGGATCAGGTCCAGCTCGTCGTGCAGGTAGTTGTCGAATTCGGCCACGACCTGGCGGGGCTTGAGGCGCTTGCCGTCGGCCGACAGCCGCTCGACCCAGCGCGCCATCATGTGCATGAGCGCCAGGTCCTTGTCGATCACGGCCTTCATGCCCGGGCGCAGCACCTTGACGGCCACATCGCGCTGCACGCCGTTGCGGTCGCTGATCACGGCAAAGTGCACCTGCGCGATGGAGGCACTGGCCACCGGCTCGCGCTCGAAGCTCACGAAGATCTGGTCCAGCTTCTTGCGGAAGGCACGCTCTATGGTGTCCACCGCAATCTGCGAATCGAAGGGCGGCACGCGGTCCTGCAACCGGGCCAGCTCCTCGGCCACGTCGGGCGGCATCAGGTCGCTGCGCGTGGACAGCACCTGACCGAACTTCACGAAGATGGGGCCCAGCTCCTCCAGCGCCTCGCGCAGGCGCTGGCCGCGCGGCTTGTCCAGCCGGCGGCCCAGGGTGAGCACCGCGCGTGCGCGGCGCATCCAGGGATGCTCGAAGCTCGACAGCACCAGCTCGTCGAGTCCGTAGCGGAACACCACCCAGAGGATGGTCAGCCCGCGAAGAAACCGGCTCATGGCTTGTCGTTCTCGAAACCGGGCAGGGACACCACGGGGGAACCAACGGGCGCGCTGGCGGGCGCTGCCGAACGTGCGGCTTCAGGGGCGGGGGCATCGGCATCGGGCTTGCCGGCCATGCGGGCGCCCACGAACTGGCGCAGTGCCTGGGCAGCGCTGCGGGCCACCTTGGCCACGGTGTGCGCGGGCGCATCGCCGATGATGCGGGCCAGGTCTTCCTCCACATCCCATTCGACGTGGTCCACCAGCCAGTTGATGTCGGCGGCCAGTTGCACGTCGCCTTCGATGCGGATGGAGGGCTTGTCGCCGCGCAGGGCCACCTGGGCCAGGGCCAGTGCGGAGGTCTCGGTCACTTCGAGCAGCAGATCGGGCTGCGCGTCTTCAGGCGCCACGTTGAACAGGCCGGCCGGCGTGATCTGCAGGGCCATGGAGTAGCCGCGCCACTGCACGCGCGCCACGCGGCCCTTTTGCCGCACCAGGCGCTCGGTGGCCTCCTTTTCCTGCATCAGCACATGGTTGAGGAACAGCACGATGCGCTGATGCACCTCGCTGACCAGCCATTGCGGCGGTTGCGGGCCGGCCATCACGCGTTCCATGAGGCCGTTCAGGAAAGAAAAAGGGGACTGTGTTGCCATAGTCCCCGATTATTCCCGAAGTGAGAGGAATTACTGCAATGCCTGGACTCCGGCGACCAGCCATCCGCTGCTGCCGCTCTTGGGCTTGGTCATGTTCCAGACCTCGCGGAAGGGCGTGGGACCTGCCGAGGCGTCCTCGCGGATCATGCCCGAGAATTCCACGCTGGCCATGTAGTCATTGCCCAGGTCCTCGATGCCCAGCAGTTGGGCGTCGATCATGACCACGTCGGTCTGGTTCGGCTGGCCGGGACGCTGGGCCTCGCGTTCGCTGAGCTGGCCACGGATCTCGGTCAGCATCTCGTCGGTCATCATGGCGCGCAGCGACGCGATGTCGGAGCGGTCCCAGGCCGATTGCAGCGTGACAAAGTTGCGCTTGGCAGCGGTGAGGAAGCCCTCGGTATCGAAGCCTTCAGGCACACCCCAGTTCTGCGAGCCTGCCAGGGCCGAGCCGATCTGCACGCCGGAGCCCGAGCCTGCAGCCAGGGCGGCCGGCTGATGGTTCTGCTCCCAGGGACGGGCCGATGCGTCGTTGCCGACCTTCTCGGGGTTGTACTGGCGTGCCAGCGGTGCGCTGTCCACGTTGCCACCGATATTGCCGGCACCGGCAGGCGCTGCGTTCTGGAAGGCAAAGGGGCTGGACGATGCCTGCTGCCCGCCAGCCGCTGCACGGCGCGAACGCATGACCATGCCCACCACCACCATGATGACCAGGGCCAGCAGGCCGATCAGCAGGAACTGGCCGAAGGCGGCGCCCAGGCCCAGCGAGCTCGCCAGCCAGGCCAGGCCCAGGCCAGCGGCCAGGCCGCCAAGCATGGCGCCCCAGGGCTTCTTGGCGGGAGCAGCTGCCGGTGCAGTGGCCGGCTTGCCTGCAGCGTTCTGTGTGGCGGCGTTCTGCGGCGGCGTGTTCTGTGTCGGCGCGCGCGCGGCTTCACGCTGCGTCACGTTGCTCGACTGCTTGCCCACCGATCCGCCACCGCCCATGCGCTTGGCGTCGGCCGTGCCGTGGACCACCACCAGCATTGCGACCAAGACCATAGACCATAGCTTTTTCATGTCATCTCCTCGAATAATCGTGTTGCCGTCACCTCACCGAGCACCTCACGCGCTCAGCACTTGATTCCCACATGCAGCGCGGCAATGCCGCCCGTCATGTTGTGATAGTCCACATGGCCGAAGCCGCATTCCTGCATCAGGCGCTTGAGATCTTCCTGGCCGGGGTGCATGCGGATGGACTCGGCCAGATAGCGGTAGCTGGCGTCATCGCCCGCCACGAGCTTGCCCATGGCCGGAAGAATCTTGAAGGAGTACCAGTCGTAGGCTTTCTCCAGGGGCTTGGCCACCTTGGAGAATTCCAGCACCAGCAGCTTGCCGCCGGGGCGCAGGACGCGGTTCATTTCCTTGAGCGCCGCATCCTTGTGCGTCATGTTGCGCAGGCCGAAGGCCACGCTGACCAGATCGAAATGGTTGTCCGGAAACGGCAGGGCCTCGGCATCGCAGACCATGGTGGGCAGGATCACGCCCTTGTTGATCAGCCGGTCCCGGCCTACGCGCAGCATGGCTTCGTTGATGTCGGTGTGCACCACCTGGCCGGTGGAGCCGACCTTCTTGGCGAAGGCCAGGGCCAGATCGCCCGTGCCGCCCGCGATGTCCAGCGCCTTGTCGCCTTCCTTGAGATTGGCCACCATCACCGTATAGGCCTTCCAGGCACGGTGCAGACCACCCGACATCAGGTCGTTCATGACGTCGTAGCGCGAAGCGACCGAGTCGAACACGCCGCGCACGCGGCTGGCCTTCTCGCGCTCGTCCACCGACTGGAATCCGAAATGTGTGGTGCTCATAACAACGATGCTAAGCAAGCAGTAGTAATGCGTACAGCGACAACCCCGTGTGGCCACGGGCTTTGCCGGGCAAGGGTTATCAAGAACAAACAGCTTGAAACGCCTTCAAACAAAGACTTTCAAGCTATTTTTAATATAGCACCACCCCCAATAACCCTGTGCTGTGCAAAGGTCCTGAATGTGGCGCTGTGGGAACGGCGCGGCAGACGCCGCGCCCCGGCCCCTGCGTGCGTACTGCGTCAGTGGCTGCCGCAGCCGTGCCCGCCGCCGCCGGCCTTGCCGGGCATGGGGGTGTCGCGGTCCATGCCGGATTCCTGCAGGCGGTCCAGGTACTGGGTCCAGAACTCGTCCTGGCGGCGGCCCAGTTCGTAGAGGTATTCCCAGGTGTACAGGCCGCTTTCATGCCCGTCGCTGAAGAAAGGCTTGATGGCGTAGTTGCCCACGGGCTCGATGGCCGTGATGGCCACGTCGCGCTTGCCGGTCTGCAGCACTTCCTGGCCCGGGCCATGGCCTTGCACCTCGGCCGAGGGGGAGTACACGCGCAGCAACTCGAAGGGAATGCGAAAGCTTGCGCCGTCGGAATAGGCCACTTCCAGCACGCGCGATGCGCCGTGCACGGTCAGGGCTTCGGGAGTTGGGGTGTCAGGGGTCAGGCCGGCCATGCGGTGCTCCTCATTCAGTGGCGGGGTGCTGCTGCCAGGCATCGAGTGCCTGCGACAGCGCCGTGTCAATGGCTGGCAAGCGCGCTGCCACCTCGGCCTCGCGCTCGCCATTGCGCGGGCGCTGGGCAGCAGCCCAGACCGAGCCCGGAAAATGGCTGTCCCATTCGAAACGCGCAACCACATGCCAGTGCAGGTGCGGCACCATGTTGCCCAGCGCCGCCAGGTTGATCTTGGCCGGCGCAAGGCGCTCACGCAAGACGCGCTCGACCACGACCACGGCATCCATGCAGTGCTGGCGGTCGGCGGCATCCAGGTCGGAGAACTCGGCCACATGCGCATTCCAGACCACGCGGTAGAAGGCCGGGAAGCCCTCTTCCTGGGCGCGGATCACTCGCAGGCGCCGGCCGCGCCAGACGGGCAGGCCGCCTTCTGTGGCGCACAGGGGGCAGGAAGCGGAAGCAGCCATCAGACCAGAACCCGTTCGATGCCGCCGGCGTTGGCGCGCTGAACATATTCGGCCATCCAGTTCTCGCCCAGGATCTGGCGCGCCATCTCGACCACGATGTAGTCGGCCTCCAGCAGGCCGTTGTTCATGTCGCCGCCGTAGCGCGACAGGCCCTGCAGGCAGCTGGGGCAGCTGGTGAGGATCTTCACGTTGTCCTTCTCGGCCAGGGCGCCGCTGGCGCGCAGCGCGGCCTCGCCCTTTTTGAGTTCCTCTTCCTTGCGGAAGCGGATCTGCGTGGAGATGTCGGGGCGCGTGACGCCCAGCGTGCCCGATTCGCCGCAGCAGCGCTCGCTCTTGATCACGCCGTCGCCGACCAGGGCCTTGACGGTCTTCATGGGGTCCTGCAGCTTCATGGGCGAGTGGCAGGGGTCGTGGTAGAGGTAGCCCTCCTTGCCCTGCAGCGTCACGCCCTTTTCCAGCAGGTACTCGTGGATGTCGATGATGCGGCTGCCCGGGAAAATCTTGCCGAACTCGTAGCCCTGCAATTGGTCGTAGCAGGTGCCGCAGCTGACCACCACGGTCTTGATGTCCAGGTAGTTGAGCGTGGTGGCGACGCGGTGGAAGAGCACGCGGTTGTCCGTGATCATCTTCTCGGCCTTGTCGAACTGGCCGCTGCCGCGCTGGGGATAGCCGCAGCACAGGTAGCCCGGTGGCAGCACGGTCTGCACGCCGGCATGCCAGAGCATGGCCTGCGTGGCCAGGCCCACCTGGCTGAACAGGCGCTCGGAGCCGCAGCCGGGGAAGTAGAACACCGCCTCGGTGTCCGCGTTCGTGGTCTGCGGGCTGCGGATGATGGGCACGTAGTCCTTGTCCTCGATGTCCAGCAGGGCACGCGCCGTCTTGTTGGGCAGGCCGCCCGGCAGCTTCTTGTTGACGAAGTGGATCACCTGCTCCTTGAGCGGCGCGCGCCCCACCGAGGCCGGCGGATGCTGGGTCTGCTTCCTGGCCAGGCTGTGGAGCACGTCGGAGGCCAGGCGCTGGGCCTTGAAGCCCACGCCGACCATGGCCGAACGCATGAACTTGATGGTGTCCGGATTGGTGGCGTTGAGCATGGCCATGGCCAGCTTGTTGCCGGGCCGGAAGCTCTTCTTGTCCATCTTGCGCAGCAGATTGCGCATGTTCATGGTCACGTCGCCGAAGTCGATCTTCACCGGGCAGGGGTTGAAGCACTTGTGGCAGACCGTGCAGTGGTCCGACACGTCCTCGAACTCCTGCCAGTGGCGCAGCGACACACCGCGGCGCGTCTGCTCCTCGTACAGAAAGGCTTCGACCAGCAGCGAGGTCGCCAGGATCTTGTTGCGCGGGCTGTACAGCAGGTTGGCGCGCGGCACATGGGTGGCGCACACGGGCTTGCACTTGCCGCAGCGCAGGCAGTCCTTGACCGAGTCGGCAATGGCGCCGATGTCGCTTTGCTGCATGATCAGCGACTCGTGCCCCATCAGGCCGAAGCTGGGCGTGTAGGCGTTGGTCAGGTCGGCGAACATCAGCGATTCGCGCGGCGAGCGGCCGTCATGGCTCTGGCCCACCACGGCCTGCAGCTTCTCGTTGCGGATCAGCTTGCCCTTGTTGAAGCGGCCTTCGGGGTCCACGCGCTGCTTGTAGGCGGCAAAGGGCGCCAGTTCGTCGTCGCTGAGGAATTCCAGCTTGGTGATGCCGATGCCGTGCTCGCCCGAGATCACCCCGTCCAGATGGCGGGCCAGCACCATGATGCGCGCCACGGCCTCATGGGCGGTCTGCAGCATCTCGTAGTCGTCGCTGTTGACCGGAATGTTGGTGTGCACGTTGCCGTCGCCGGCGTGCATGTGCAGCGCCACCCAGACACGGCCCTTGAGCACGCGCTGGTGAATGGCATTGACTTCGGCCAGCAGCGGCTGGAAGGCCGCGCCCGCGAAGATCTGGGCCATGGGCGCCTTCAGCTGGGTCTTCCAGCTCGCGCGCAGCGTGTGATCCTGCAGTTGCTGGAAGAGGTTTTCCACGTTGTCCAGCCAGCCCTGCCACAGCGTGCGCACATCGGCCACCAGGGCCAGGGCCTGCTGCACGCGGTCCTCCAGCAGTTCGGCCGAAGGGATGTCGCCCGCATCGTCCTGCTTGCCCAGGGGCAGGTCGCCGTGCTGGAAGAAGTCCGTCAACGCGTCGCACAGCTTGAGCTTGTTGCGCAGCGACAGTTCGATGTTGATGCGCTCGATGCCGTCCGTGTACTCCCACATGCGGGGCAGCGGGATCACCACGTCTTCGTTGATCTTGAAGGCGTTGGTGTGGCGCGAGATGGCGGCCGTGCGCTTGCGGTCCAGCCAGAATTTCTTGCGCGCCTCGGCGCTGACGGCGGTGAAGCCTTCACCGTTGCGCGAGTTGGCGATGCGCACCACCTCGGCGGCCACGCGGGCCACATCGTCGGCGTTGTCGCCGGCAATGTCGCCCAGCAGCACCATCTTGGGCAGATGGCCGTTGCCCTTCTTGCTCTTGGTGGCGTAGCCCACGGCCTTCAGGTAGCGGTCGTCCAGATGCTCCAGGCCGGCCAGCAGAACGCCCGAGCGCTTTTGCTCGGCGAACATGAAGTCCTTGATCTCGACGATGCTGGGCACGGCGTCCTTGGCGTTGCCGAAGAACTCCATGCAGACCGTGCGCGTGTGCTCGGGCATGCGGTGCACCACCCAGCGCGCGCTGGTGATCAGGCCGTCGCAGCCTTCCTTCTGGATGCCGGGCAGGCCCGACAGGAACTTGTCGGTCACGTCCTTGCCCAGGCCTTCCTTGCGGAATTTCTGGCCGGGAATGTCCAGCCGCTCGCTGCGGATGAGGGTCTTGCCGTCGGCCTCGAAGTACTGCAGCTCGAAGCTGGCCATCTCGGCGTCATGGATCTTGCCGAGGTTGTGGCCCACGCGCGTGACTTCCAGCCACTGCGCATCGGGCGTGACCATGCGCCAGGACACCAGGTTGTCCAGCGCCGTGCCCCAGAGCACGGCCTTCTTGCCGCCCGCATTCATGGCGACGTTGCCGCCGATGCACGAGGCCTCGGCCGATGTGGGGTCCACGGCGAAGACGAAGCCCGCGCGCTCGGCCGCATCGGCCACGCGCTGCGTGACCACTCCGGCCTCGGTGAAGATGGTGGGCACCTCGTGGTCCACGCCGGGGATGCGGCGCATCTCCACCTCCGTCATGGCCTCGAGCTTTTCGGTGTTGATCACCACGCTGCGCCAGGTCAGCGGGATCGCGCCGCCCGTGTAGCCCGTGCCGCCGCCGCGCGGAATGATGGTCAGGCGCAGCTCGATGCAGGCACGCACCAGGGCGGCCATCTCGGCTTCGGTATCGGGGGTGAGCACGACGAAGGGATACTCGACGCGCCAGTCGGTGGCGTCCGTCACATGGGCCACGCGCGACAGGCCGTCGAACTTGATGTTGTCCTTGGCCGTGTGGCGGCCCAGGCTCTTTTGCACCCGGCGGCGCAGTTGCTCGGCCTCGACGAAGGTGGCGTTGAACTCATGCACGGCGCGGCGCGCCGCATCCACCAGCTGGCCCACCAGCGCATCGCGCACGGGGTCCTGCTGCGGAGCACGGCGCTTGTCGATCTCGCCCAGGCGGTGCTCCAGGGCCTCCACCAGCGCCTTGCGGCGATCGGGGCTGTGCAGCAGGTCGTCCTGCAGGTAGGGATTGCGCTGGACGACCCAGATGTCCCCCAGCACCTCGTAGAGCATGCGGGCTGAGCGGCCCGTGCGCCGCTCCTGGCGCAGCTGGTTGAGCACATCCCACATGGAAGTACCCAGCAGGCGGATCACGATCTCGCGATCGGAAAACGAGGTGTAGTTGTAGGGAATCTCTCGCAGACGTGCAGGTTCGGCTGCCTGTGCCTGCAGGGCCGCCAACGCAATCGGTACATTCATGGGGGTAGACCGTGTCTGGCGCTCTAGGGGCGCCGCTAAGCCAAGTGGGAGCGCAATTTTAAGCGAGCCCCTCGAAGGCCCGCTTCCTACGGGGCTCTGGGCTGCTCGCCGTCTTGCCCTGAGACGCCAGCCCTCGCCAACACCACGGGGCAGACACGCCCCGGCGAACAGGCCTCATACAGAAAGAGCACAAACGAGCCAATACGAACAACCCGTGCTTTTGAAACGAAATGGTATTGACCTAAAATAGCGCCGCTTCGCGTGTCATTTTTTGTCACACGACTGACATACGGGACCAGCGGCTCACCGGGTTTGGCCTGTAGTGCGGTAAGAAGCATCCGAAAACAATGACACAGACATGTCATGCCCCTGCCTTACCGTGGCAGCGGTCTGAAACCGTCACCGAACTAGAGGAGTCCTCATGCAACTGAAGCAACTGGCCATGGCGGCCGCGATCGCGGCCACCACCATCTCGGCACAAGCCCAAACCGAAATCCAGTGGTGGCACTCGATGAGCGCGGCCCTGGGCGACTGGGTGAACGACCTGGCCAAGGAGTACAACGCCAGCCAGACCCAGTACAAGATCGTGCCGACCTACAAGGGCCAGTATGACGAGTCCATGACAGCTGCCATCGCCGCGTTCCGCGCCGGCAATGCACCTGACATCCTGCAGGTCTTCGAAGTGGGCACGGCCACCATGATGGCCTCCAAGGGTGCCGTGGTTCCGGTCACCAAGGTCATGAACGACGGCGGCTTCAAGTTCGACCAGGGCGAGTACATCTCCGCCGTGGCCGGCTACTACACCGCCCCCAACGGCCAGATGATGAGCTACCCGCTCAACAGCTCGACCACCATCTTCTACTACAACAAGGACGCCTTCAAGAAGGCGGGCCTGGACGAGAACAAGCCGCCCAAGACCTGGCCCGAAGTGTTCGCCGCCGCTGAAAAGCTCAAGGCCTCGGGCCACCGCTGCGCACTGACCACGAGCTGGATGAGCTGGACCCAGCTGGAGAGCTTCTCGCTGTGGCACAACACCCTGTACGCGACCAAGAACAACGGCTTTGACGGCACCGATGCCAAGCTGGTGTTCAACTCGCCGCTGCACGTCAAGCACTTCGAGAACCTGGCCAAGGCCGCCAAGGACGGCAGCTTCGTCTACAAGGGCCGCGGCAACGTGCCCGACGCCGCCTTCGCTTCCGGCGAGTGCGCGATGATCACGGGCTCCTCCGGCCTGTACGCCCGCGTGGTCAAGGAAGGCAAGTTCGCCTTCGGCCAGTCGCAGCTGCCCTACTACGCCGATGTGAAGGGCGCCCCCCAGAACACGGCCATCGGCGGTGCTTCCCTGTGGGTGATGGCTGGCAAGAGCGCCGAACGCTACAAGGGCGTGGCTGACTTCTTCAACTTCCTGAACAACACCAAGATCCAGGCCGCCAGCCACCAGCGCACCGGCTACCTGCCCGTGACCACCGCTGCGTACAAGCTGACCGAGGCTTCGGGCTTCTACGAAAAGCATCCCGGCACCGACACCGCCGTGACGCAGATGATCCGCAAGACCACCGACAAGTCGCGCGGCATCCGCCTGGGCAACTTCGTTCAGATCCGCACCATCATCGATGAGGAAACCGAACAGATCTGGACCGGCAAGAAGACTCCCCAGCAGGCACTGGACACCGCTGTCACCCGTGGCAACGAGCAACTGGGCCGCTTCGCCCGGGCCAACAAGTAATCCTCCCATGTGATCTGCGGTGTGGCCGCTGCGCAGGCAGCCCGCACCGTGCATCACAGGCCCGCAACCGGCGGCCCCACGGCCATCCGGTTTGCGGGCTGTTTTGTTCTACCGAGTTCCGTCATGGAAAAACGCGTTCTTTTTCGATCCGCCTGGCTGCCGTGGTTGCTGATAGCACCACAGATGGTCATCGTGCTGGTCTTCTTTTTCTGGCCCGCAGGCCAGGCCATCGTGCAGTCTTTCCAGGCGCAGGATACGTTTGGCTTTTCCACCGAATGGGTGGGCTTCGCCAACTTCCAGCATCTGCTGGATGACCCTGCCTACCTGGCCTCGTTCAAGACCACGGCCATCTTTTCCCTGCTGGTGGCGGTGTTCGGCATCGCGCTGTCGCTGATGCTGGCCATTTTTGCGGACCGCGTGATCAAGGGTGCGCTCGCCTACAAGACCGCCTTGCTGCTGCCCTATGCGGTGGCGCCCGCCGTGGCAGGCGTGCTGTGGGTGTTCATGTTCTCGCCGTCCATCGGCGTCGTGGCCTATGCGCTGCGCATGATCGGCTATGACTGGAACCACCTGCTGAACTCCGGCAACGCCATGACGCTGATCGTCATCGCCGCGATCTGGAAGCAGATCTCCTACAATTTCCTGTTCTTCCTTGCGGGCCTGCAGTCCATCCCCAAGTCGCTGATCGAGGCCGCCGCCATCGACGGCGCGGGCCCCATGCGCCGCTTCTGGGACATCCAGTTCCCGCTGCTGTCGCCCACCACCTTCTTCCTGCTGGTGATGAACGTGGTCTATGCCTTCTTCGACACCTTCGGCATCGTGGACGCCACGACCCAGGGCGGTCCGGGCCAGGACACCTCCATCCTGGTCTACAAGGTCTATCACGATGGCTTCAAGGCCATGGACATGAGCGGCTCGGCTGCCCAATCCGTCGTGCTGATGGTGATCGTGGTTGCACTCACCGTGATCCAGTTCCGCTATGTTGAGAAGAAAGTGCAGTACTGATCATGGTTGAACGCAGTCCTCTTCTGACCTTTTTCTCGCACCTGATCATGGTGCTGGGCGTGTTGATCGTCGGCTTTCCGCTGTACCTGGCCTTCGTGGCCTCCACGCACACGCCGCAGGACATCATCCAGGTGCCCATGCCCCTGGTGCCCGGCAGCAACTTCTGGGAAACCTACAAGGCCGCGCTGTTCGGCGGCTCGGGCCCTGGCTCCAGCGCGCCCGTGGCACGCATGATGTGGATCAGCTTCGTCTCGGCCATGGTGATCACCGTGGGCAAGATCGCGATCTCGCTGCTGTCGGCCTTCGCACTGGTGTACTTCCGCTTCCCGTTCAAGAAGATCTGCTTCTGGCTGATCTTCGTGACCCTGATGCTGCCCGTGGAAGTGCGCATCGGCCCCACCTACGAAGTCGTCTCCACGCTGGGCATGCTCAACAGCTACGCCGGCCTGACGATTCCGCTGATCGCCTCGGCCACGGCCACCTTCCTGTTCCGCCAGTTCTTCCTGACGGTGCCGGACGAGCTGGTGGAGGCCGCCCGCATCGATGGCGCCGGCCCCATGCGCTTCTTCAAGGATGTGCTGGTGCCTCTGTCCAAGACCTCGATCGCGGCGCTGTTCGTGATCCAGTTCATCTACGGCTGGAACCAGTACCTGTGGCCGCTGCTCGTGACCACCTCGGAAGACATGTACCCCGTGGTCATCGGCATCAAGCGCATGGTGGCCAGCGGCGATACCGGCAACGACTGGAACGTGGTGATGGCGACGGCCCTGCTGGCCATGCTGCCGCCCGCTGCCGTGGTGATCCTGATGCAGCGCTGGTTCGTCAAGGGCCTGGTGGACACCGAAAAGTAAGCCGTCCACCGCCCCACCCACCGTATAGAACCCCGCAGAGCAAGCGCCAGCGCCCTTCGCTCTGCGACTCAACCAGAATCTTCGTATGGCATCCATTTCCTTTCGCAACCTGATCAAGCGCTACGGCCACGGCCCGTCGGCCAACCAGGTACTGCACGGCGTCAACGCCGAAATCCAGGACGGCGAGTTCGTCGTCATCGTCGGCCCTTCGGGCTGCGGCAAGTCCACCCTGCTGCGCATGGTGGCGGGCCTGGAAGAGATCTCCGACGGCCAGCTGCTGATCGGCGACAAGGTCGTCAACGACGTGGAACCGGCCAAGCGCGACATCGCCATGGTGTTCCAGAACTATGCGCTGTACCCGCATATGTCGAACTACGAGAACATGGCCTACGGCCTGAAGATCGCCAAGGTGCCGCCCGAGGAGATCAAGCGCCGCGTGGACAAGGCCGCCAAGATCCTGGAGCTGTCGCACCTGCTGGACCGCAAGCCGCGCCAGCTGTCGGGCGGCCAGCGCCAGCGCGTGGCCATGGGCCGTGCCATCGTGCGCCAGCCCAAGGTCTTCCTGTTCGACGAGCCGCTGTCCAACCTGGACGCCAAGCTGCGCGGCCAGACCCGCATCGAGATCCAGAAGCTGCACGCCGAGCTGGGCATCACCAGCCTGTTCGTGACCCACGACCAGGTCGAGGCCATGACCCTGGCCCAGCGCATGATCGTCATGAACGGCGGCGTGATGGAGCAGTTCGGCACGCCCGAAGAGGTCTACCACACGCCCGCCTCCACCTTCGTGGCCAGCTTCATCGGCTCGCCCCCGATGAACCTGCTCAAGAACGCGCCCGGCGGCACGACCGGCCGCATCCTGGGCATCCGCCCCGAGCACCTGGTCGTCGTCAACGAAGGCGGCTGGGAAATCAAGGTGGACACCGTGGAAATGCTGGGCGCCGAGCGCCTGGTCTATGGTTCGCTCAATGGCGAGACGATGACGGTACGCATCGACGAAGGCGCGCCCTTCCCCAAGTCCGGCGAGACCATGCGCGTGCGTCCTTCCGAAGAGCGTCGCCTGCACTGGTTCGACGCAGAAAGCGGCAAGCGGATCTGATCCCCTGAAGGCCGGCTCTCCGACCTTTTCCAAGAGAGCCCCAGAGGCTCTCTTTTTCCATCCAATCTCCCTTCTTTTGACGGACTCGCCATGACCGAGAACCTGAAATCCTGGCCCTACCCCCTGTGGGTGGCCCACCGTGGCGCCGGCAAGCTGGCGCCCGAAAACACCATGGCCGCTTTCCGCCTGGGCGCCGCGCACGGCTATCGCATGTTCGAGTGCGATGCCAAGCTGTCTGCCGACGGCGTGCTGTTCCTGATGCACGACGCCACGCTGGAGCGCACCACCAACGGCCACGGCACGGGTGGCGACCTGTCCATGGGCGAGATCGCCCAGCTCGACGCCGGCAGCTGGCACTCGCGCGCATATGCGGGCGAGGCCCTGCCTACGCTGGAAGCCCTGGCGCGCTGGTGCCTGGCCAACCACTTTTTCCTGAACGTGGAGATCAAGCCCACGCCCGGCCAGGAAGAGGCCACGGGCCGCGCCACGGGCGAGCTGATGAACCGCATCTGGCCCCAGGACCGGGTCCCGCCGCTGTTCACCTCGTTCAAGACCGATGCCCTCAAGGGCGCACGCGACACGGCGCCCCACATTCCGCGCGGCCTGCTGGTGGACAGGCTGGCAGACGCCACGGGCGACGCCGACCTGCGCACCGCGCTGGAATTGGGCTGCGCAGCCATGGTGCTCAACCACGCGCTGTGGGATGCAGCCCTGGTCGCCAAGGTGCATGGCGCGGGCCTGCGCTGCAGCAGCTACACGGTCAACGACGAATGGGCCGCACAGCGCCTGATCGACCTGGGCACGGACGGCGTCATCACCGACCGTGTCGATATGTTCAGTCCCGCATCGCGCTGAGACGGCTGCCGGCTGGCGGGGCCGGACCTTTGGAAACAACCGCTGCAGCGGCCCGCCGCACAATGTGCGTCCATGACACCGCCCTGCAGCCCTCTTCCGCAGCGCCCCACGTGGGCACAGGCCCTTCGCCCATGCCTGGCCATCTGGCTGATGGCTCTGGCGATGCTGCTCCTGTCTGCACCCGGCCCGGCCCAGGCCCAGGACGGCGCCACAGCCGCGGGCGCGACCGCAGAAGACGGCCGGCCCGCCCTTCCCAGCGTAGACGATCTGCGCAAGCAGCTGGACGCCATTCCCCGCAAGCTGGCCGAGGACGATGACGGCCGCAAGCTGCTGGACGAGGCTGCAGCCATTGGCACGGCAGCCGACCAGGTGGCGGCCCGCCGCACCGAGGAACTGGCCGATATCGATTCGCGCCTGGCCGGCCTGGGACCGGCGCCCGAAAAAGGCGCCCCCGCCGATGCGCCCGATGTGGCCGAGCAGCGCGCCAGCCTGGCCAAGCAACGCAGTGCCGTGGATTCCGAACTCAAACTCGCGCGGCTGGTGTCGGTCGATGCCGACCAGCGCGGCAACGAGCTGATACGCCAGCGCCGCGAACAATTCCAGGCCGCGCTGACGGCCCGCACCGATTCACCGCTGGGCCGCCCCTTCTGGCGCAATCTGAGCACCGCCGCGCCCCTGGACGCGGCGCGCCTGCAGGGGCTGGGGCGCGAGCTGCGCCAATCGGTGAGCTCCACCTTGGCCTCCGATCGCCGGGGCGGCTTTATCGCCAGCCTGGCCGCTGCCTTGCTGATCGCCCTGCTCGGCCCCTGGCTGGCCGAGCGCCTGCTGGTGCGCGCCGCGCCCGCACGCCTGCCCAGCGGCCGCCTGCGCCGCTCGCTGCGCGCGGCAGCCACGGTGGTGATCAACACGCTGCTGATCGGCCTGGCGGCGCAGCTGGCCTGGAGCGTGCTCAAGGCCGGCGATGGCTTCAGCGAATCGCTGGACGCGCTGGCCAAGGCCAGCGTGCAGGTCACGCTGTTCGGCGCCTTCGTGGTGTCGCTGGGCCAGACCCTGCTGTCGCGCAAGCGCAGCTCATGGCGCCTGCCCGGCGTGTCGGACGAGCTGGCCGAGCGGCTCAGCCCCTACCCCTGGTGGATTGCGGCAGGTGCCGCGATCAACGGCCTGGTGACCGAGGTCAACGCCATCATCGGCGCCAGCCTGGCCGCCGAGGTCACGGTGCACGCCCTGTCGGCCCTGCTGATTTCGGCCGTGGTCATGCTGGCCCTGCGGCATCTGCGCGCGCCGGCGCCAGTGGCGCAGGAAGACGGCGCCCAGGCGGAGCCCGCGCCGCCCCGGCCCTTGTGGGTGGGACTGCTCGTGGCCTGCGCGGCGGTGGCCAGCATTGCCACCATTGCACTGGCCGTGACCGGCTATGTGGCGCTTGCCGGCACGCTGGCACGCCAGATGGTGTGGACCGGCGTGGTCTTTGCCACCACCTACCTGCTGTTCCAGCTCGGCGACGATCTGTGCGAGGCCCTTCTGTCGTCCAAGGGCAGCTTCGGCACCCGGCTGAACCAGGGCCTGGGCATCGAGGGCCGGCTGCTGGACCAGGCCTCGGTCCTGGTCTCGGGACTGTTGCGCGTGGCCCTGCTGTTCTACATGGTGATCGCCTTGCTGGCCCCGCTGGGCACGGGGCCGGACGAGGTGTTTCGCCGCGGCAGCACGGTGAACCACAGCCTCAAGGTGGGCGACTTCACCATGGCGCCGCAGGCCCTGTTCACCGCATTCGCCGTGATCGTCACGGGCCTGATCGTGATCCGCGTGATCAAGCGCTGGCTGACGGACCGCTACTTCCCCAACACCTCGCTGGAGCCTGGCATGCGCAGCTCCATCACCACGCTGCTGGGCTATGTGGGCGGCATCTTCGTGGTGGCTGTGGCGCTGGCGGGGCTGGGCATCAGCGTGGAGCGCATCGCCTGGGTGGCCAGCGCGCTGTCGGTGGGCATTGGCTTCGGCCTGCAGGCCATCGTGCAGAACTTCATCTCGGGCCTGATCCTGCTGGCCGAGCGGCCCGTCAAGGTGGGCGACTGGGTGGTGCTGGGCGATACCGAGGGCGACGTGCGCCGCGTCAACGTGCGCGCGACCGAGATCCAGCTGGGCGACCGCTCCACCGTCATCGTGCCCAACTCGGAATTCATCACCAAGACCGTGCGCAACATGACGCTGGCCGGCGCGCCCGGGCGGGTGCTGCTGCGCCTTCCCGCACCGCTGGACACCGATGCCGAGCGCATGCGCACCCTGATCCTGGAAGCCTTTCGCGCGCATGAAGGCATCCTGGACACGCCCGAGCCCCTGGTGCAGCTCGAAGGCATCGCCAACGGCACGCTGACCTTCCTGGCCATCGGCTACGTCGGCAATCCGCGCAATGCGGGTGGCGTGCGCAGCGATGTTCTGTTCAGCATCCTGGCCTCGCTCAAGGGCGCAGGCCTGTACCTGTCACCACCGGCCACCACCTCGGTGGCGGCACCCGTGGTGACAGGTACGCCGAGCACGCCGGGCACGCCGACCATGCCCGGTGATCCGGCCAGCCCGGGCTAGCCGCGCCTTGCCATTTCCGATCGCACATGCGCCGCGACCACGGCCATCAGTTCACGCAGATGGCCGCGCAGCGGCTCGAATCCCGCATTGGGCTCGCGCGTGTCCTCGTCCATGTAGACCGGGCGGCGGATCTCGATCTGCAGGCTGTGCCGGCCCAGGTGCGGCTGGCCTATGCGCCCGATCAGCTCCACGCCCTTGTAGGGCTCGTTGTAGGCCACGCTATAGCCAAAGCCCGCCAACGTCTCGCCCACCAGCTGGATGAACTCGGGCGCGCAGGTCGTGCCGTCGCGGTCGCCCAGCACAAAGTCGGCCAGCGGCGGCGCGTCGGTACGGCCCAGGCGCTTGTAGACATCGTTGGGCATGGAGTGCAGGTTCAGGTGCCAGACGCCGCCAAAGCGCTGCACGCTGCCATTGATGGCCTGCGCCAGCGCCGCATGGTAGGGGCGCCAGTAGCGCGCGATGCGGTGCTCCACCTCGGCCACCGTGCGCGGACGGTCATACAGCGGCGTTGCCACGCCGTCGCGGCTGATGCGCTGCCAGATCAGGCCCAGGCCCTGGCGCGTCTTGACGCTGGGCGCCAGGGGCACGGGCCACTGGCCGTCGATCTGGGCCGGGTCCAGGTCGGCCTCGCTGCGGTTGGGGTCGATGTAGGTGCGCGGAAAGGTGGCCTCGATCAGCGTCGCGCCATGCGCGGGCCACCGGTCCCAGAGCGCGGCCACATGCGTGTCCTCGCCACGGCGCAGCAGGGACATGGGCACGGCATGGCCGAAATCCTCGGGATAGGAGGTGCCGCTGTGCGGCGAGTCGCAGACGATGGGCAGCACCTCGCCGGTGGCGGGATGCACCACGACCGGGGTGTCCGGCCGGGGGCGCAGAAAATCCGACTGTGCCATGCGGTCCATCAGTCGAGCTTGATGTTGGCGCGCTTGGCCACGGCCGTGTAGCGCTCGATGGCGGCCTTGATCTGCTTGGCGAATTCCTCGGGCGTGTTGCCCATGGATTCGCCCGAGATGGATTTTTGCTTTTCCAGGTAGTCAGGCATGGCCATGGCCTTGTGCGCGGCGGCATTGAGCTTGTCGATGATGGGGCGCGGCGTGCCGGCCGGCGCAACCAGGCCGAACCAGCCGCCATCGCCCATCTGCGCAAAGCCCAGCTCGGTGTACGTGGGCACGTCGGGCAGCACATCGGCGCGCTTGAAGGCCAGCACCGCCAGAGGTCGCAGCTTGCCGTCCTTGATGTGAGGCAGCGTGGAGGGCAGGTTGTCCGTCATGGCATTGACCTGGCCGCCCAGCGCATCGGTGATGGCCTGGCCCGCGCCCTTGTAGGGGATGTGCAGCAGGTCGATGCCCGCCAGGTTCATGAAGTTCTCGATATTGGCGTGGCCCAGCGAACCCGTGCCCGGCGATGCAAAGCTGTACTTGCCCGGGTTGGCCTTGGCCAGGGCGATGAACTCCTTCATGGTCTTGGCGGGCACGCTGGCGTTGACCACGAACACGCTGGGCACCGACATCACATTGGTGATGGGCGCGAAGTCCTTGATCGGGTCATAGGGCAGCTTGCGGAAGATCGCCGGGTTGGAGCCGTGCGTGCTCACCGTGGCCATGCCGATGGTGTAGCCGTCCGGCGCGGCACGCGCGATTTCGGAAGCGCCGATGGAGCCGCCGGCCCCGCCGCGGTTGTCCACCACCACGGACTTGCCGAGGATCACGCTCATCTTCTCGGCCAGCAGGCGCGCCACCATGTCGGTGGAGCCACCGGCTCCGAACGGCACGACCAGGCGGATCGGACGGCTGGGATAGTCGGCCGCCGGGCCCTGGGCCCAAGCGGCGGGAGCCAGAAGAGCGGTGGCGGCGCAGGCGGCCAGGCTGGACAACAGGGTGCGGCGCATTGCCATGGGATGTTTCCTATCTTGGTTGGGGGTGGCGGCAAAGCACGGGCTCTGCGGAACAGGCGCTGATTCTGGACAGCCGCCGCACGCGCGAAAAGAGACAAGACGGCAAGCAACCATGACCAACCGTCATAATTGCGCCCGTCATGCGCATGCACTCCCCCTCGCTTTCCGAGCTGCACGCCTTCGCGGCGGCGGCGCGCCTGGGCAGCTACTCGCTGGCGGCCCGGGAGCTGTATGTCACCCAGGGCGGCATCAGCCGCGCCATCGCCCGGCTGGAAGAGCACTTGGGCTTTGCGCTGTTCGAGCGCCAGGGCCGGCGCAGCGTGCTGACCGAAGCCGGCCGCGAATACCTGCAGGCCGTGGAGCCCGCCGTACACGCCATCGAATCGGCATCCGCGGCCGCACGCAGGCGCCACTTCGGCCCGCAACTGCGCCTGTCGGTGGTGCCCACGCTGTTCAGCCATTGGCTGATTCCGCGCCTGCCGCACTTCAACGCCCTGCATCCGGGCATCGCCCTGTCGTTCGCGCCCTATCGGCGCGACGATCCGCTGTCGGCCGCCGAGATAGACGGCTGGCTGCGCGTGGGCAGCGAGCCCTGGCCCGCCCATGTGGTGGCCGACTATGTGGTGGGCCGCGATCTGGTGCCCATCTGCCATCCGAGAGAACTGCAGGGCCCGCGGCCCATCCGCAGCCCCCGGGACGTGCTAGCACGCCCGCTGCTGTTCCACACCAACTATCCGGGCAACTGGGCCCGCTGGATGTCCCACCTGAACCTGCCCGGACCCTGCCCCGCACCGGCAGCCGACTTCGAGCTGGTGGCCCTGCTGGTACAGGCCGTGGCCGCCGGCATGGGCGTGGCCCTGGTGCAGCGCTGCCTGGTCGAGGAAGACCTGGCCGCCGGCCGCGTGGCCCTTGCCTTGCCTGCGCCCGTCCACATCGAACGCGGCTACTTTCTGTGCCGTCCCGCCACGCGGGCACCTTCCGAAGCCTTTGCGCAGTTCCGCGAATGGCTGCTGGAGCAGGCCGCGCCGGGCGCCGTGCCTCCAGCCGCAGTCTCAGGCCCCTGATCGCCAGGAGAAACGCCCTCTTCCGTTGATCTGCATCAATCTTTGCTGTCAGCCATCAGCGCCAGCCGCGTGAAAACACCCACTGGCAAAGCGCCATCACCACGACCAGCGCAGCATAGGTGGCCATCTTTGCATCGCGCCCGAACCACCACAGCCCCGCCAGCAGCACCAGTGCACCAACAATTAAATTGATAGCAACCTGTGACCACCAGGCCATGGATTGCTGCGATTTCCCATAGATCAAAAGCGCGCACAACATCAGGGCCGGCGACAGGAAAAGTGCAGGCGCCAGGAAGTTCAGCCAATGATTCGTACTCGCAATCCATCCCATGTGCGGGCTCCGATTCCAGGGTGTTGTGTTCAGGGATGCCTGAAACTGCGCGAAATTTTATAATCCCGGGTTATGGCAGTCTGGGCACTCGGCATCAACCACCACACGGCTCCGCTTGATATGCGGGGACGTTTCGCGTTCGCGCTCGACCAGATCGTGCCCACGCTGCAGGGTCTGCGCGAATCGCTGACCGGCCCGGGCCGCCAGCACAGTGCGATAGAGACCGCCATTCTCTCCACCTGCAACCGTACCGAGATCTACTGCGCGGCCGAAATGCCGGCCATGGACCATACGCTGCACTGGCTGGCCAACAGCGGCGGCATCTCGTCCGAACTGCTGCGCTCGCACTCCTATCTGCTGGAAGACGGCCATGTGGCGCGCCATGCCTTCCGCGTGGCCAGCGGGCTCGATTCCATGGTGCTGGGCGAGGCCCAGATCCTGGGCCAGATGAAGAATGCCGTGCGCGCCGCAGAGAACGCAGGCGCCCTGGGCAGCACGCTGAACCAGCTGTTCCAGCGCAGCTTCGCGGTGGCCAAGGAAGTGCGCAGCTCCACCGAAATCGGTGCCCACAGCATCAGCATGGCCGCTGCCGCCGTGCGGCTGGCCGGCCAGCTGTTCGAAGACCTCTCCCAGATCCGCGTGCTGTTCGTGGGCGCGGGCGAGATGATCGAGCTGGTCTCCACCCATTTCGCGGCCCGCCACCCCAAGCAGATCATGATCGCCAACCGCACGCTGGAGCGCGGCGAAAAGCTGGCCGCCCAGTTTGGCGCCGGCACCATGCGGCTGGCCGACTTGCCCGAGCATCTGCATGAATACGATGCCGTGATCAGTTGCACGGCCTCCAGCCTGCCCATCATCGGCCTGGGCGCCGTCGAAAGCGCGCTCAAGAGGCGCAAGCACCGGCCCATGTTCATGGTCGATCTGGCCGTGCCCCGCGATATCGAATCCGAGGTCAAGGACCTGCGCGACGTCTACCTCTACACCGTGGACGATCTGGCCACGGTGGTGCGCACGGGCCAGGCCCAGCGCCAGGCAGCGGTCGAGCAGGCCGAAGTCATCATCGACCACGGCGTGCAAAGTTTCATGCACTGGCTGGACCAGCGCCGCCCGCAGGCCGGCGTCGTCCCGCTGATCCGGCAGCTCAACACCCAGACCGACGAATGGCGTGCGCTGGAGATTGCACGGGCCAAGAAGCTGCTGGCCAAGGGCGAGGACATAGACACCGTGCTGGAGGCCCTGTCGCGCGGCCTCACGCAGAAAATGCTGCACGGCACCCTGGCCGAGCTGCACAAGGGTGACGCCGACCAGCGCACCCAGACCATGGACACGGTCTCGCGCCTGTTCCTGCGCTCCGCGCCAGGCGGTCCGCGCGGCACGACTCCCGACAAGGCGCTCTAGCGACGCTCGCCCCCTTCAGAGAGCCGCGCGCCCGCGGGTCTCTGGCGCCTCGGCCCACTTCCGGCCACCTCGTTCCCCCGCCGCAGCGCTGCCCCGCGCAGCCCTTCGCACCATCGCCTCACACCATGCAAGACTTTCTGCGCCAACAACTGGAGCGCTACGCCCAGCGCCTTGAAGAACTCGACTTCCTGCTCTCGCGCGAAGACATCATGGGCGACATGAAGCAGTACCGTGCCATCTCGCGCGAGCATGCAGATGTGACGGCCATTGCCGGCCGCTATGCACGCTACCGCCAGCGCGAGGCCGATCTGGCCTCTGCCAGGGACATGCTGGACGATCCCGACATGGAGGAAATGGCGCGCGAGGAAATCTCCGGCGCAGAGATCGAGCTGGTGCAGCTGGAAGATGAACTGCAGCGCCTGCTCCTGCCCAAGGACCCCGACGACGCGCGCAACGCCTACCTGGAAATCCGCGCGGGCACGGGTGGCGATGAATCTGCCCTGTTCGCAGGCGATCTGGCACGCATGTACACGCGCCACTGCGACGCCGTGGGCTGGAAGGTCGAGATCATGAGCGCCAACGAAAGCGAGCTGGGCGGCTACAAGGAAGTGGTGCTGCGCGTGGAAGGCACCGACGTCTATGGCCGCCTGCGCTTCGAATCCGGTGGCCACCGCGTGCAGCGCGTGCCTGCCACCGAGACCCAGGGCCGCATCCACACCAGTGCCTGCACCGTGGCCGTCATGCCCGAGCCTGACGAAACCCAGGCCATCACGCTCAACCCGGCCGACCTGCGCATCGACACCTTCCGCGCCAGCGGCGCCGGAGGCCAGCACATCAACAAGACCGACTCGGCCGTGCGCGTGGTCCACCTGCCCACGGGCATCGTCGCCGAGTGCCAGGACGGCCGCAGCCAGCACAGCAACAAGGCCAAGGCCCTGCAGGTGCTGCAGGCGCGCCTGCAGGAAAAGGAGCGCAGCGAGCGCGAGGCCAAGGAGGCCGCGCTGCGCAAGGGCCTGATCGGCAGCGGCGACCGCAGCGACCGCATCCGCACCTACAACTTCCCCCAGGGCCGGCTCACCGACCACCGCATCAACCTCACCATCTACAAGCTGCTGGCCGTGATGGAAGGCGACCTGGGCGACGTGCTCGACGCGCTGCAGGCCGCACGCGAGGCCGAACTGCTGGCCGAGCTGCAGGTCAACAGCTGAGGCGCGGGCCATGGCCAACCTACCCACCATCAAAGAGGCTCTGCAGCACTCCCAGGCCCAGGGGCTTGCGCGCATCGACGCGCAAATGCTGCTGCTGCATGTGCTCGGACGCCAGGCCGGCGGCCGCGCCTGGCTGCTCACCCACGACGGGGACGCGCTGACCGCGCCCCAGGCCGGCGTCTATGCCGCGCTGTGCACACGCCGACTGAGCGGGGAGCCCGTCGCCTACCTGGTGGGCCACAAGGAGTTCTACGGGCTGGATCTGGCCGTGGACGCACGCGTGCTCGACCCTCGCCCCGATACCGAAACCCTGGTGGACTGGGCGCTGGAGCTGATACCCGCCCAGGCCCCGAGCGGCCCCGCATGCCGTGTGGCGGATCTGGGCACCGGCAGCGGAGCGATTGCCCTGGCCCTGCAGAGCCAGCGCCCCGGCGCCACCGTGTGGGCCGTGGATGCCAGTGCCGACGCGCTGGCCGTGGCCAGCGCCAATGCCACGCGCCTGCAGCTGGGCGTGCGGTTTGCGCATGGCAGCTGGCTGGAGCCGCTGGCAGGCCAGGCGCCGTTCAACCTCATCGTCAGCAATCCGCCCTATATCCGCGACGACGATCCGCACTTGCTGGCGTTGGAGCATGAGCCGCTGTCGGCTCTGGCCAGCGGCGCCGATGGCCTGTCCGACATCCGCGCCATCGTCGCGCAGGCGCCTGCGCTGCTGGCCAGCGGCGGCTGGCTGCTGCTCGAGCATGGCTGGGACCAGGCCGATGCCGTGGCCACCCTGCTGCGCAGCGCCGGCTTTGAGAGCGTGCAACACCGCCACGACCTGGGCGGCATCGCCCGCTGCACGGGCGGGCAATGGACAGCGCAAGCCTGAGCTCGGGTCCGGGCGCAGCATTCCCGCATGCTTTCAAAGTCCGCGCCGAGAGTGAAATAATCCCATCCATGCCGCCGCGCCTGCGGCGCCCACCACGACCCCGGAGCACCACACAGATGAGCGACACCCAGCAACGCATCGACCAACTGGTCAAAAGCAACAACATCCTGCTGTTCATGAAGGGCAGCGCCAGCTTTCCCATGTGCGGTTTCTCGGGCCGCGCCATCCAGATTCTCAAGGCCTGCGGCGTGGAGACCAAGGACATCTCCACCGTCAACGTGCTCGAGGACCAGGAAATCCGCCAGGGCATCAAGGACTACAGCAACTGGCCCACGATCCCCCAGCTCTACGTGCAGGGCGAGTTCATCGGCGGCTCGGACATCATGATGGAGATGTACGAATCCGGCGAGTTGCAGCAGCTGCTGGCACCCAAGGCCTGAGTTCGCAGGCTTGCGACTCGCGCGCAGCAACCCGCCTGCGCCCGCTGCTGCGCAGAATCAAGCCACCCTTGGGTGGCTTTTTTTCGCCCGTGGCGGACTGCCAGCGCACTGCCCGGGCTTGCCACAAGGCCAGGGGCATGTGATGTGTGGTCGAATGGACACATCTTTCACATCCGGAAAACCGCGCCTGCGCCCGCTTCTCCGCCTTGCCTATGAGTCTGTCCCAAAGTCTGCTGTTGATCGTCGCACTGATACTGACCAGTGCCTTCTTCTCCGTGGCCGAGATCTCGCTGGCCGCCTCGCGGCGCCTGCGGCTTCGGCAGATGGCGGAGGACGGGGAGCCACGCGCCGAACAGGTCATGAAGATGCAGGCCCAGCCGGGCGAGTACTTCACGGTCACGCAGATTGGGCTGAATGCCGTCGCCATCCTGGGCGGCGTGGTGGGCGAAGGGGCATTGACGCCCTATCTGGCCGAATTGCTCATGCTCTGGCTGCCCGAGAGCCGGGCACAGACCGTGGGCTTTCTGCTCTCGTTCGCCACCGTCACCTCGCTGTTCATCCTCTTTGCCGACCTGCTGCCCAAGCGCCTGAGCATGGCCGAGCCCGAAGCCCTGGCCATCCGCGTGCTGCGCCCCATGCTCTGGTGCATGGCCGTGCTCAAGCCCCTGGTCTGGTGCTTCAACCACCTGGCGGACGCCGTTGCCAAGCTCTTAGGCCTGCCCACGGTGCGCGACGACCGCATCACGCACGAAGACATCCTGGCCATGACCGAAGCTGGCGCGCGCGCCGGCGTGCTGGCCGCGAAGGAGCAGCAGGTGATCGCCAACCTGTTCGAGCTGGACTCGCGCACCATCGGCTCGGCCATGACGCAGCGCGACCGCATCGCCTACTTCCACCGTGACGACCCCGACGAACTGATCCGGGTCCGCATTGCCGAAGAACCTTTTTCCACCTACCCCGTCTGCGATGGCGACATCGACCACATCGTCGGCTATGTCGATGCCAAGGACCTGTTCCAGCGCGCGCTGAACAACCAGCCCCTGTCGCTTATGGACGACTCCCTGGTCCACAAGGTGCTGGTCGTGCCGGACCGCCTGACGCTGGCCGAGGTGCTGGAGCAGTTTCGCCAGGTGCATGAGGACTTTGCCGTCATCGTCAACGAATACAGCCTGGTGGTCGGCGTGGTCACGCTCAATGACGTGATGAGCACGGTGATGGGCGGCCTGGTCAGCCCGGGCGACGAGGAGCAGATCCTGCGCCGCGACGAGAACTCCTGGCTGATCGACGGCGTCACGCCGGTCGAGGATGTGATGCAGGCCCTGGAACTCGACGAGCTGCCCCACGCCGAGGACTACGAGACCCTGGGCGGCTTCCTCATGGTGATGCTGCGCCGCATTCCCAGGCGCACCGACACCGTGCAATGGGGCGGCTACCGTTTCGAGGTCATGGACGTGGACAGCTACCGCATCGACCAGGTGCTGGTCACGCGCATGTCCGCCAGCAGCCCGGCCGCGCCGCCCAACGCCGGCGACACGGCAGCGGCCGTGGCCAAGGTGTCCAGCATGTCGTCGGAGACGTCGTCCTGACGGACAACGCAGAACAGCAGCCGCGAAGCCGCTCGGCGGCGCTGCGCGGCCCTCAAGCCGAGCGCGAGGGCTCTATCTCCCAGCGCCGCTGCGCAGCGAACACCGCATTCGGGTACTGGGGCTGTCCCCGGCTGCCGTTGTAGCGGCCCAGCGCCATGTAGGCATCGCCTTTTTCGCGGTCCAGATAGTGGCGCAGGATCACGCAGCCAAAGCGCAGATTGGTCTGCATGTGAAACAGCTTGCCGATGTCTCCATCGCCGATCAGCCGCATCCAGAACGGCATGATCTGCATGTAGCCGCGTGCACCCACGCTGGAGATGGCGAACTTGCGGAACGCGCTCTCCACCTGCACCAGCCCCATCACCAGAGAGACTTCCAGGCCGGCACGCTTGGACTCGTACCAGACGGTTTGCAGGAACTCCAGCCTCGTCGCCAGCTCCGGCTTGCGCGAACGCAGGCGCTCGCTGCTGGCCGTGAGCCAGCGCAGGTAGTCCAGCCGGGCCTCGGTGGAGGCAAAGCGCAGCTCGGGCGGCGCCGATCCCGTGACGGCGGAACTCAGCGCAGTGCGCACCGAATCGGCCAGCGGCTCCTCCAGCTGGCCACCGGCCCAGGCGGGCGCGGCCAGCCCGCCGAGCAGCGGTGCCGAGCCCAGCGAAGCCGCCAGGCGCAGGCAATCGCGTCGCGTCACCACGGGCGCCTGGCTCACAGGCCCAGCCTTTGCTTGAGATGGCCCAGCACATCGGCGGCGGCCAGCTTGGTCGCTTCCGTGTCGCGGCGATGCTGGTACTCGACCTGGCCTTCCTTGAGGCCCCGGTCGGACAGCACCACGCGGTGCGGCACGCCAATCAGCTCCCAGTCGGCAAACATGGCGCCCGGACGTTCGCCACGATCGTCCAGGATCACGTCCACACCCAGTGCCAGCAGCTCGGCATGCAGCTTCTCGGCAGCTTCCTTCACGGGTTCGCTGCGGTCCATGCCAATGGGGCAGACCACCACGGTGAAGGGCGCAATCGCGTCGGGCCAGATGATGCCGCGCTCGTCATGGTTCTGTTCGATGGCTGCAGCGGGCAGGCGCGTCACGCCAATGCCGTAGCAGCCCATTTCAAACAGCGAGGGCTTGCCGTTCTCGGCCAGGAAGGTGGCGTTCATGGCCTGGGAGTACTTGGTACCCAGGTAGAACACATGGCCGACTTCAATTCCGCGCTCAATGGCCAGCTCGCCTGCGCCATCAGGAGACTTGTCGCCAGCCACCACGTTGCGCAGGTCGGCCACCACATCAGGCTCGGGCAGGTCGCGGCCGAAGTTCACGCCGGTGATGTGGAAGTCGGCCTCGTTCGCGCCGCAGACCCAGTCGGCCATCACGGCGACCTCGCGGTCCACGACCAGCTTCACGGGCTGCTTCAGGCCGATCGGGCCCAGGTAGCCGGGCTGGCAACCGAAGTGCTCCTCGATCTCGGCCACAGTGGCAAAGCGGAAGCCCACGTCCAGGCCCGGCACCTTGGCCACCTTGATCTCGTTCATTTCATGATCACCGCGCAGCAGCAGCAGCCAGATCTGGCTGCCTGCCACCTCGCCCTTGTCGTCGAGCTTGTCGGTGGCCAGCACCAGGGACTTCACCGTCTGCGACAGCGGCAGGCCCAGCTGGGCTGCGACAGATTCGCAGGTGCTGTTGCCGGGCGTCGCCACCTTGGTCATCGCCTGGGCCGCAGCGGGACGGGGGTCCGCAGGCGCCAGGGCCTCGGCCTTTTCGATATTGGCGGCATAGTCGCTGCTTGGGCAGTAGACGATGGCGTCCTCGCCCGTGGAAGCGATGACCTGGAATTCCTCGCTCAGATCGCCGCCGATGGCACCACTGTCTGCACGCACGGCACGGTACTGCAGGCCGAAGCGGTCGAAGATGCGCTTGTAGGCCGCGCGCATGGTCTGGTAGCTGACCTGGGCCGCATCACGGTCCTTGTCGAAGGAATAGGCGTCCTTCATGATGAACTCGCGGCCACGCATCAGGCCAAAGCGCGGGCGGCGCTCGTCGCGGAACTTGGTCTGGATCTGGTAGAAATTCTTGGGCAGCTGCTTGTAGCTCTTGAGCTCCTGGCGCGCAATGTCCGTCACCACCTCTTCGCTGGTGGGCTGGATCACGAAGTCACGGCCATGGCGGTCCTTGATGCGCAGCAGCTCGGGGCCCATCTTCTCGAAGCGGCCGGTCTCCTCCCACATCTCTGCAGGCTGGACCACGGGCATGGTCACCTCCACGGCACCGGCACGGTTCATTTCCTCGCGCACGATGGCCTCGACCTTGCGGATCACCCGCAGCCCCATGGGCATGTAGTTGTAGATGCCTGCACCCAGCTTCTTGATCAGGCCGGCCCGCGTCATGAGCTTGTGGCTGACCACTTCGGCGTCGGCCGGAGCTTCCTTGAGGGTGGAGATGAAAAATTGGGAGGCTTTCATGGATCAGGGGCTTCGCGGGAATCGGGGCAGCGTGCTTGCCGCTGGCAAGGCACCGTGCATAATGGACACAATTCAGAAAATTGGGGTTCGATTATGCTTGACCGGGACGGATTTCGCCCGAACGTCGGCATCATCCTGCTCAACCAAAAGAACCAGGTGTTCTGGGGCAAACGCATCCGCACCCACAGCTGGCAGTTTCCACAGGGCGGCATTGACCGGGGGGAGACACCCGAACAGGCCATGTTCCGGGAACTGCATGAGGAAGTGGGGTTGATGCCCAACCACGTTCGCGTGGTCGCCCGCACCCGGGACTGGTTGCGCTACGAGGTGCCAGACCGGTACATCCGCCGCGATGCGCGCGGACACTACAAAGGCCAGAAGCAGATCTGGTATTTGCTGCAGCTCATGGGTCACGACTGGGATTTGAACCTGCGTGCCACCGACCACCCCGAATTCGACGCCTGGCGCTGGAATGACTACTGGGTGCCATTGGACGTGGTGGTGGAGTTCAAGCGCGGCGTCTATGAGATGGCCCTGACCGAGCTGGCCCGGTTCCTGCCCCGCGGCGAACAGCAACGCAACCGTTATCTGCGCAGCGGCATGCGCCCCAGGGAAGCCCATGAACAGGGTCCTGAGACATACACTGCGCCGGGTTTGCATCCAGCACGCTCAGGCAGCTTTCGCGTCAATCCCGGCATGGAGTTGCCGCCTGGCGCCTGTTTCGATCCTGATCCACAGTCGGGGCAGCAAGCCCTGCAACCCGATCCAGGCAAGGTCTGAAACCGGGCCAGAGCCATACGCAAAAGCGCACCCGAGGGTGCGCTTTTTCTTGGCCTTGAGGGTCTGGCGCCTCAGTGCCCCGCAATCACCATGTTGTCGCGGTGCACCATCTCCGGGCCTGCGGAATAGCCCAGCAGGCGCTCGATCTCCACCGAGCTTTTGCGACACAGCAGCCGCGCCTCGGCACTTGCATAGTTGGCCAGCCCGCGCGCCACCTCGATACCCAGGGCATCGCGCACCGCGATCACATCGCCACGGGCGAACTCGCCATCCACATTCACCATGCCGATGGGCAGCAGGCTCTTGCCTTCGTCGCGCAGCTTGGCCACGGCGCCGGCATCCACGGACACGGAGCCGCGCAGTTGCAGATGGTCTGCAATCCACTGCTTGCGCGCCTGGTTCTTGTGCGTCTGCGCCAGGAGCAGCGTGCCGATGGACTCGCCTGCCGCCAGACGCACCAGCACGTCCTGCTCACGCCCCCAGGCGATGACGGTTGAAGCACCCGAGCCCGCCGCGCGCTTGGCCGCGAGGATCTTGGTGATCATCCCACCCTTGCCAATGGACGAGCCCGCGCCTCCGGCCATCTCCTCCAGCGCCGGGTCGCCGGCATTGGCCACATCGATGAAACGCGCATCGGGATTGCTGCGCGGGTCGGCGCTGTAAAGGCCTCGCTGATCGGTCAGGATGACCAGGGCATCGGCCTCGATCAGATTGGCAACCAAAGCGCCCAAGGTATCGTTGTCACCGAACTTGATCTCGTCGTTGACCACGGTGTCGTTCTCGTTGATCACCGGCACGATGCCCAGCTCCAGCAGCGTCAGCAAGGTGTTGCGCGCGTTGAGATAGCGCTCGCGGTCCGCGAGGTCGGCATGCGTGAGCAGCACCTGCGCACTGCCCATGCCCTGTTCGCGCAACTTGGACTCGTACATCTGTATCAGGCCCATCTGCCCCACGGCCGCAGCGGCCTGCAGTTCATGAATCTCCTTGGGCCGTGCAATCCAGCCCAGACGCTTCATGCCTTCGGCCACCGCGCCGCTGGAGACCATGATCACCTCGCGCCGCCGGCCTCCATGGCTTTCATCCCCGCGCACCAGGGCCGCCAGCTGGCGGCTCCATTCCTGGATCGCGGCCTCATCAAGACCGCGACCTTCATTGGTCACCAGGCTGGAGCCGACCTTGACCACGATGCGATGGGCATCACGCAACAAGTTGGAAGACATGGATGGATAGTGATTCTTGCAGCGCAGGCCGAGGCAGACCCCGCCGCTGTTGTGATCAAGGCAATGGGTGGGACAGGCCGCTCTTACTCGGAATCGCGGGGAGCAAAACGCGGGTCGGTGAGATCCACGCCATCACCCTCGACTTCGACGAAGCGTGGGTCGATTTCCTTGGGACCGGCCTCGATCTGCTGCTGTTCATGCACATGCTTGTAGATGGTGCGGATCAGCACTTCGCAGCCTTCGCGCGTCAGGGCGGAAATCTCGAACACCGGACCCTTCCACTTGAAGCGCTTGACGAAGTCCTTGACGCGTGCGGCGCGCTCCTCGGCCGGCACCATGTCCAGCTTGTTGAGCACCAGCCAGCGCGGCTTGTTGTACAGCTCGGCATCGTACTTCTGCAACTCGCCCACGATGGCCTTGGCCTGGGCCACGGGATCCACGCTGTCATCGAACGGCGCCAGGTCCACCACATGCAGCAGCAATCGGGTGCGCTGCAGGTGACGCAGGAACTGGTGGCCCAGGCCGGCACCTTCCGACGCGCCTTCGATCAGCCCGGGGATATCGGCCACCACAAAGCTTTGCTCGGCGGCAACACGAACCACGCCCAGATTGGGATGCAGCGTGGTGAACGGATAGTCGGCAATCTTGGGACGCGCATTGGAGACTGCGGCGATGAAGGTGGATTTGCCCGCATTGGGCATGCCCAGCAGACCCACGTCGGCCAGAACCTTGAGCTCCAGCTTGAGGTTCTTGCGCTCACCGGGCCAGCCAGGCGTCTTTTGCCGTGGCGCGCGGTTGATGGCGCTCTTGAAGCGCAGGTTGCCGTAGCCGCCATCCCCGCCCTTGGCAATGGTCACCACCTCGCCGGGCGTCAACAGCTCGTAGAGCACCTCCCCGGTTTCGGCATCGCTGATGATGGTGCCAACCGGCATGCGCAGCGTGATGTCGTTGCCTGCGGCACCGAACATGTCCGAGCCCTTGCCGTGCTCGCCGCGCGTGGCATCGTGGCGACGCGAGAAGCGGTAGTCCACCAGGGTGTTGAGATTGACGTCGGCCACCGCGTAGACATGGCCTCCACGGCCGCCATCTCCTCCATCGGGACCACCGAATTCCTTGTATTTTTCGTGCCGGAATGACACGCAGCCATTGCCGCCATCACCGGCAGCAATGTCGATATAAGCTTCGTCGACGAACTTCATGAGGCATCCAGTTTACAAAAAGCAGTGTGCACCAGACAGCCCCAGGCCACACCTCAGAGACGGAAAAGGGGACGAGCGCACGATGCACCGCCCTCCTGAAACGACAAAGCCCCGACAGGTCGGGGCTTCGAGCGTCGAAGTGACAGAGCTTAGGCAGCCGTCACGTTGACCGTGTGCTTGGACAGTGCACCCTTGACAGCAAACGACACGTGGCCGTCCACCAGAGCGTACAGGGTGTGGTCCTTGCCCACGCCGACGTTGTCGCCGGGGTGGAACTTGGTGCCACGTTGGCGCACGATGATCGAGCCGGCGGTGATCAACTCACCACCAAAAGCCTTCACGCCGAGCATTTTGGGCTTGGAATCGCGCCCGTTTCGCGTAGAGCCGCCGCCTTTTTTCTGTGCCATGACTCAGCTCCTGGATTAAGCAGCGATCGCCACGATCTGCAGCTCGGTGAACTGCTGGCGATGGCCTTGGCGCTTCTGATAATGCTTACGACGGCGCATCTTGAAGATGTGCACTTTGTCGTGCTTGCCGTGAGCAACCACGGTTGCCTTGACAGACGCACCGGACACCAGAGGTGTGCCGACCTTGATTTCAGCGCCGTTGCCGACTGCCAGAACCTGATCGATCACAACTTCTTGGCCTACGTCCGCAGCAATCTGTTCTACCTTGATCTTTTCGCCAGCTGCAACGCGATACTGCTTGCCGCCGGTTTTTATGACTGCGTACATTTAAACCTCTTGAATTTGAGAGTTCCGCGAACGAATTTCCACGGAAGCCGGAGATTCTAGCACGCACTCACATTCCTTGCATGAAGCGCTCCCCTCCTTCGCCCAAACAACCGCCAGAGCGGGTCGCAGGCAGGGTCGCTCTTCCTATAATTGACGATCCACTTGGCGCCCGCAGTACCTTGACCACAGCTCTCTCCACCCCCAATCCGCTTGCCCTGATCACTGACGACATGCGCGAGGTGGATCATGTGATTGCCCAGCGCCTGACGACCACCGTCCCGCTGATTGCCCAGATCTCCCAGTACATCATCGCTGCAGGCGGCAAGCGCCTTCGCCCGGCCCTGCTGCTCATGGTCTGCAATGCGCTGGGCTACGAAGGCAGGGACAGGCATGTCCTGGCGGCCGTGGTCGAGCTGATTCACACCGCCACCCTGCTGCACGACGACGTGGTGGACGAGTCCACCCTGCGCCGTGGCCGCCCGACGGCCAACGAGACCTTCGGCAATCCGGCCAGCGTGCTGGTCGGCGACTTCCTGCACTCGCGCTCCTTCCAGATGATGGTGGAAGTCGGCAGCATGCGCGTGCTCAAGATTCTCTCGGATGCCACCAACGTGATCGCCGAGGGTGAGGTCCAGCAGCTGATCAACACGCACGATGCCTCGCTGGACGAAGCCGGCTACCTGCACGTCATCCGCTCCAAGACCGCCCAGCTCTTCGAGGCCAGCGCCCAGCTGGGCGCCGTGCTGGCCGACGCGCCCCGCGAAATCGAGCAGGCCTGCGCCAGCTATGGCCAGGCGCTGGGCACGGCCTTCCAGATCATTGACGACGTACTCGACTATGCAGGCGATGCCCAGGAAATGGGCAAGAACCTGGGCGATGACCTGCGCGAAGGCAAATGCACCCTCCCCCTGATTGCCGCAATGCAACGCGGCACGCCTGAGCAGGCCGCCATCGTGCGCGCCGCCATCGAACAGGGCTCCACCGAGCAACTGACCGCCGTAGTGGATATCGTGCGCAGCACAGGTGCGCTGGACGTGGCACGCGAGGCCGCACATGCCGAGGCACGCCGCGCCATCGACGCAATAAATGTGCTCCCAAGCAATTTGCATACGGCAAGTTTGCTACAATTGGCGTCTCAGCTTTTGGAGCGACGCACCTGATTCAGGCTGCTCGCTTTTTCTACAAAAGCAACGGGGTGTAGCTTAGCCTGGTAGAGCGCTACGTTCGGGACGTAGAGGCCGGAGGTTCGAATCCTCTCACCCCGACCACCTGGTCATTCCATCTCCATCACACCCTTGCGCCAGGTTCAAGACCCAGGCGTGTAACAGTGTGTCTGGCATTCCAAGTGCTCAGTGATGATAGGATAAATGTCCTTTCCTCTCACACGTCTTGCTACATGGCTGTTGCTGACTCCTCGCTCAAGAATGCATCCGCTGTCGCATCGCTTCCCGGCATCGGGCGGGCCCTGATTTCAGCAGGCAAGGTATCGCAACAGGCAGCGGAAGCGGCTGCCGGCAAGGCCGCCACCAATCGCACCTCGTTCATTGCAGAACTGAGCGTCGCCGGCACCCTCTCTGCCCTGGAAGTGGCGGAGACGGTTTCCACCATGTTCAGCGCGCCGCTGCTCGATCTTGATGCGGTCGACGCCATGCGCCTGCCGCAGGATCTGCTGGACGCCAAGATCATCAGCACCTATCGCGTCCTGCCTCTGAGCAAGCGCGGCAACCGCCTCACGGTGGCCACCGCCGACCCGACGCAGCAGGAAGCCGCCGAGCAGATCAAGTTCACCACCCAGTTGGGCGTGGACTGGATCATCGTCGAGGCCGACAAGCTGGAGCGGCTGATCACGCAGCAGAACAAAAGCGCCAGCGAGGCCATGGACAGCTATGGCGGCAGCGGCGACTTCGAGTTCGGCGACCTCAAGCCTGATGAGGTGGCAGAGGAAAAGGACAACTCGGCCGCAGCAGACGTCGAAGATGCGCCCATCGTCAAGTTCCTGCACAAAATGCTGCTCGACGCCTTCAACATGCGCGCGTCTGACTTGCATTTCGAACCCTACGAGCACCAGTACCGCGTGCGCTTTCGCATTGACGGCGAGCTGCGTGAAATTGCATCGCCGCCCATTGCCATCAAGGAGAAGCTGGCCTCGCGCATCAAGGTGATCTCGCGCATGGACATCTCGGAAAAGCGTGTCCCGCAGGACGGGCGCATGAAGCTCAAGGTCGGCCCGGACCGCGTCATCGACTTTCGCGTCAGCACGCTGCCCACGCTTTTCGGCGAGAAGATCGTGATCCGTATCCTGGACCCGAGCTCGGCCAGGATGGGCATCGACGCCCTGGGCTATGAACCCGAGGAGAAGGCACGCCTGCTTGAAGCCATCAGCCGCCCCTACGGAATGATTCTGGTCACAGGCCCCACCGGCTCGGGCAAGACAGTGTCGCTGTACACCTGCCTGAACCTACTGAACAAGGCCGGCGTGAACATCGCCACGGCGGAAGATCCTTCGGAAATCAACCTGCCCGGCGTCAACCAGGTCAATGTGAACGAAAAGGCCGGCCTCACCTTTGCAACTGCGCTCAAGGCTTTTCTGCGCCAGGATCCCGACATCATCATGGTCGGTGAAATCCGCGATCTGGAAACGGCCGACATCTCGATCAAGGCAGCGCAAACCGGCCACTTGGTGCTGTCCACCCTGCACACCAATGACGCACCGACCACGTTGACGCGCATGCGCAACATGGGCATTGCGCCCTTCAACATCGCATCGAGCGTGATCCTGATCACCGCCCAGCGCCTGGCCAGGCGCCTGTGCCCTCAATGCAAGGAGCCGGCTGACATTCCGCGGGAGGCCCTGATCGATGCAGGCTACGACGATGCGGACATTGACGGCAGCTGGGTCACCTACAGGCCCGTCGGCTGTCCGGCATGCAACAACGGCTACAAGGGCCGCGTAGGCATCTATCAGGTGATGCCTATCAGCGAGGAAATCCAGCGCATCATCCTGCAGGACGGCAGTGCACTGGAGATCGCCGCACAGGCCAAGCGCGAAGGCGTGCGGTCGCTGCGTGGATCGGGTTTGCACAAGGCCAGACAGGGACTGACCTCGCTCGAAGAAGTGCTGGCAGTCACCAATGAGTAAATAGCGCGGACAGCGCAGACAACAAACGAGGGAGCACGATGGCCACAGCCGCGTCCAAGGGAATCAAGGAATTTGTCTTCGAATGGGAAGGTAAGGATCGCAACGGCAAGATCATCCGAGGCGAGACCCGGGCCGGGGGCATCAACCAGGTCCAGGCCATGCTGCGCCGCCAGGGCGTGCTGCCCAGCAAGATCAAGAAGCGCCGCACACGCGGCGGCAAGAGGATCAAGCCCAAGGACATTGCGCTGTTCACCCGCCAGATGGCAACGATGATGAAGGCGGGCGTCCCGCTGCTTCAGGCCTTCGACATTGTCGGACGGGGCAACACCAACCCCAGCGTGACGCGCCTTCTGGCCGATATTCGCGCCGACGTGGAGACCGGCACCTCGCTGAACGCGGCCTATCGCAAGCACCCCATGTACTTCGATAGCCTCTACTGCAATCTGGTGGAGGCGGGCGAAGCGGCCGGTATCCTGGAAGCCCTGCTGGACCGCCTGGCCACGTACATGGAGAAGACCGAGGCCATCAAGTCCAAGATCAAATCGGCGCTGATGTACCCGATCTCGGTCATCGTCGTGGCCTTCATCGTCGTGACCATCATCATGATTTTCGTGATCCCGGCCTTCAAGGAAGTGTTCAGTTCATTCGGCGCCGACCTGCCGGCGCCGACGCTGTTCGTGATGGGCATCAGCGATGTCTTTGTCCAATGGTGGTGGTTGATCTTCGGCGTGATTGGCGGCGGTCTCTACTTCTTCATGCAGGCCTGGAAGCGCAACGAGCGCATGCAGCAATTCATGGACCGTACGCTGCTGAAGGTGCCGGTCTTTGGCGTGCTGATCGAGAAATCCTGCGTCGCACGCTGGACGCGCACGCTATCGACCATGTTTGCCGCGGGTGTCCCATTGGTCGAGGCACTGGATTCTGTCGGCGGCGCATCCGGCAATGCCGTGTATGCCAATGCCACGGAAAAGATCCAGCAGGAGGTCTCCACCGGCACCAGTCTCACCGTGGCCATGACCAATGCCAATGTCTTTCCCTCCATGGTGCTGCAGATGTGCGCCATCGGCGAGGAATCCGGCTCCATCGACCATATGCTGGGCAAGGCGGCCGATTTCTATGAAGAAGAGGTCGATGACATGGTGGCTGGCCTGTCCAGCCTGATGGAGCCCATCATCATTGTTTTCCTGGGCACCCTCATCGGCGGCATCGTGGTTTCGATGTATCTACCCATCTTCAAGCTGGGCCAGGTGGTCTGATGGTTTTGGAACTCTGGATGCAGGCTGCATTGGGCGGCCTGCTGGGCCTGTTGGTTGGCAGCTTTCTCAACGTGGTGGTGCATAGGCTGCCCCGCATGATGGAGCAGCAATGGAATGCGGAATGCGCCCAATGGGCGCAAGAGCAATCTTCATCCTCCGCCACGCCATCGCCCGCCACAGCGCCACCGCCTGCCGAGGCGCCCCTGAGCCTGAGCCGCCCCCGCTCGCGCTGCCCGCATTGCGGCCATGCCATCCACTGGTACGAGAATATTCCCGTGCTCAGTTATCTGGCGCTGCGGGGCCGGTGCTCCGAATGCAAGGCGTCGATCAGCATCCGCTATCCGCTGGTGGAATTGGCCTGCGCCGCGCTGTTTGCCTACTGTGCGGCGCAATGGGGCATCACGCCCACAGGCGCTGCCTGGTGCCTTTTCAGTGCGGCCTTGCTGAGCCTGGCATTGATCGACTGGGACACCACACTGCTTCCCGACGACATCACCCTGCCCTTGCTGTGGGCCGGACTGCTGTCGTCGGCGCTGCACTGGACCGCCGTGCCTCTGGCCGACGCGGTATGGGGCGCTGCAGCGGGCTATCTCTCGCTGTGGCTGGTTTACTGGGCCTTCAAGCTGGCCACCGGCAAGGAAGGCATGGGCTACGGCGACTTCAAGCTGTTTGCCGCGCTGGGCGCCTGGTTCGGCTGGCAGGCACTCGTGCCCATCATCCTGATCTCGTCGGTGATTGGCGCCATCGTGGGCATCGCGTTGAAGATCAACAGCCGCCTGCGTGAGGGCGGCTATGTTCCCTTCGGCCCCTTTCTGGCGGGCGCCGGCTTTGCAGCCATGGTGTTCGGACCGCAGCAGATGCTGCAATCCCTATTGGCGGCCTTGGGCCTTTGATTCAACACTGCGGCATGGCCCCCAGCATCGCCCCGCCCTTGCTTGCACGCCCGTTTCGGCTGGGCCTGACGGGCGGCATTGGCAGCGGCAAGAGCACCGTCGCAGCGCAACTGGGCTTGCGCGGAGCGGCCGTGATCGATGCCGACCAGATCTCTCGCAGCCTCACCGCCCCCGAAGGTGCTGCTCTGCCCGAGATAGCGCGCGTCTTCGGGCCCGAACTGATTGACGCCAGCGGCGCCCTGGACCGCACGCGCATGCGCGAACTGGTCTTTCAGCAGCCCTCGGCACGACAGCAGCTGGAGGCCATCGTCCATCCCCTCGTGGCGCAGCAGACGTCCCGGCAAGTGGAGCAGGCCACAGTGGCTGGGTGCCGACTCATCGTGCATGACATTCCCTTGCTCGTGGAGTCCGGCCGCTGGCCTGCCATGCTTGATGCGGTGCTGGTCGTTGACTGCCGCACCGAAACGCAGATCGCTCGCGTGATCGCGCGCAACGGATTGCCACGCGAGGCGGTGCAGGCCATCATCTCGGCCCAGGCCACACGTGCGGCACGGCTGGCAGCCGCTGACTGGGTGCTCTACAACGACGAGGCCATGACGATAGAGGCTTTGCGCACATGCACCGATCGAATCTCTGCATGGTTCGGGCTATGATGCACGCCATGGCTTGGCCTGTGCGTGTAATTCAGCATGTGCACGACGTAGACAGCTGATTCCTGTGCACCCCGAGGAGCCCAGCAAGCGTGATCCTTTACGAATATCCTTTCAATGAGCGCCTGAGGACCTACCTCCGGTTGGAACAGCTATATCGCCGCCTGAGCGAGTTGCTGTCGCGCGCTCATTCCATCGATCACCATTTTGCGCTGGTCACCATCTTCGAGATCATGGACGTGGCGGCACGTACCGACCTGAAGACGGACGTGCTCAAGGACCTTGAGCGCCACAAAAGCCTGCTCGACAGCCTGCGCGGCAATCCCGACATTGCCGAGCACATGCTTGACCAGGTCTCACGCCATGTGGAGCAGTGCTTTGCCCAGCTCAATGCCCAGAACGGCAAGGCCGGCCAGACCCTGACTGAAAACGAGTGGCTGATGGCCGTGCGCAGCCGCATCGGCATCCCCGGCGGCACCTGCGGCTTCGACCTTCCGGCCTATCACGCCTGGCAGTTCCATGATCCCCAGATACGCCTGCGCGATCTGGAGGACTGGGCCAGCACCCTGACCCCGCTGGGTCAGTCGCTGCAATTGCTGCTCAAGCTGCTGCGCGAAACCGGCGTGCCGCAATGGGTGGCTGCCGAAAAAGGCGTGTTCCAGCAGGCCATGCCGCCCGGCCGCAGCTTTCAGCTGCTGCGCCTGCGCATAGACCCGTCGTTGAATCTGGTTCCGGAGATCAGCGGCAACCGCCTGCTGGTTTCGGTGCGCCTGCTCCGCCCCGAGAACGGCGCCAAGCCTCAACCCTGCGGCGAAGATGCCTCGTTCGAGGTCACGCTTTGCAGCTGATGGACAAGACGGCCGACATGCCCTCGAGCGCCCCCGCCCCCCAGCCCGCCAGCCTCTCTTCTGCCGGCCCCACGGTGCGCTGCCCGACCTGTGCAGGCCCCAGCCTGTTCGCACCAGCCAACCGTTTCCGCCCCTTCTGCAGCGAACGCTGCCGCCAGATCGACCTGGGCGCATGGGCCAATGAGGAATTCCGCGTGCCTGCACCGATGCCGCCCGAGGATGCGCCCTTCGGCGATCCTCGCACCGAGCCTTGATCAGGCCCGATCAGGCTTTCGGCTGGCCTGCCTCGTAGAACCCGGCATCGAAAGGCAGCCCGCGTTCCTCGCTCAGCCACTGCAGCACCGGATAGGCACCTGGCAGCACCGGATGCACCTGCAGCGGAAGTTGCTGCCAGGCCATCTGCTGGCCTTCACGCATCTCGAACTCCCCGCTCCAGCGCGTGACCTTGCACCAGTGCAGGCGCACCAGGGCATGTGGATAGTCATGCTCGGTCACCTTCCAGACTTCAGCGGCCGCGATCTCTACGCCCAGTTCCTCTTGCATCTCGCGGCGCAAGGCCTGCTCCACGGTCTCGCCGGCTTCGATCTTGCCGCCCGGAAACTCCCAGTAGCCTGCATACGGCTTGCCCGGCGGACGGCTGGTGATCAGCAACGCGCCATCGGACTCGCGAAGCAGCACGCCAACGGCGACTTCGGTGTGCTTGCGCCGCACTGGCGCCTGCGACTCGGCCGCCTCAGCGCGGGCCTTGGGGGAGATTTCTTTTTCAGTCACTTGATCTTTCGCAAAAAAGTCTGCCCAGCCCAGGGCCAGGCAGCAGGTGCTCAGAGTTCAGCCTCTTCAGCCAACCCCTGGACATCGGCGATGCCGGTCTGGCGCTGACTCGGGCGCTCGGCACGGCCCGCATAGTCGCGCGCAAACTGGTGGGCCACGCGACCGCTGCGTGAACCGCGCTCCAGCGCCCAGACCAGGGCCTCCGGGCGTGCCGCCTCGATCGTGGCCTGGTCCAGGCCCAGGGCCTCCAGCCACTGTGCCACCACGCGCAGGTACTCGTCCTGGCTGAACGGGTAGAAGCTCACCCACAGGCCGAAACGCTCGGACAGCGAGATCTTTTCCTCGATCACCTCGCCGGGATGCAGCTCCCCATCCTCGCCGCGCTGGTAGGTCAGATTCTCGGACTGGTACTCCGGCAGCAGGTGGCGGCGATTGCTGGTCGCATAGACCAGCACGTTCGGGCTGGCGGCGCTGACCGATCCATCCAGAATGGACTTCATGGCCTTGTAGCCAGGCTCGCCTTCCTCAAAGCTCAGATCGTCGCAATAGATGATGAACTTCTCGGGCCGGCCGGCCACCACATCGACGATGTCGGGCAGGTCGGTCAGATCGGCCTTGTCCACCTCGATCAGGCGCAGGCCCTGCGAAGCAAAAGCATGCAGGCAGGCACGGATCAGCGAGGATTTGCCCGTGCCGCGCGCGCCGGTGAGCAGCACGTTGTTGGCCGTGCGGCCGGTCACGAACTGCTCGGTGTTGCGCGCGATCTTGTCCTTTTGCACATCGATGTTCTGCAGGTCGGACAGCTGCATGGCGCCGACATGGCGCACGGGCTCCAGCAAACCGCAGCCGTTGGCGCGCTTGCGATAGCGCCAGGCGATGGAGGCACTCCAGTCGGCGGGGGATTGCAGCGGCTGGGGCAGGATGGCCTCGATGCGCTGCATCAGCTGCTCGGCGCGCTGCACGAGTTGCAGCAAGGGGGCGGCGACGGCTTCTGTGGGCAATGTCATGGATGTCTCTCGAATACGGATCTCACGGCCACCGACGCTGGATATGCCCGGGAATCGAGATGGATCTCATGCCAACGCCAGAGCTTTTGCGCGCCGGCCGCCATTGAAAGCTGGCAGCAGCCAGGCACAAGGCCTGCGGCTGCCGGCGGCACGGTGGGTGGAGAGTCAGGAGCGGTAGTCGGCGTTGATGCTCACGTAGTCGTGGCTCAGATCGCAGGTCCACACGGTCTGCTCGGCCTGCCCTCGGCCCAGTAGCACGCGCACGATGATCTCCTGCTGCTTCATCACGCGCTGGCCGTCTTCCTCCTGATAGGCAGGGTTGCGGCCGCCATTGACTGCGACATGCACATCGTTCAGGTACAGGTCGATCTTGGTCTGGTCCAGATCGTCGATGCTAGCATAGCCCACCGCCGCAAGGATGCGACCCAGGTTCGGATCGCTGGCAAAGAACGCCGTCTTGACCAGGGGTGAATGCGCGATGGAATAGGCCACGAGGCGGCACTCAGCCTCGGTCTTGCCGCCCTCCACCTTGACGGTGATGAACTTGGTGGCGCCTTCGCCGTCGCGCACGATGGCCTGGGCCAGCAGGCGCGACACATCCAGCAATGCAGCCTTCAGGGCCAGGCCTTCGGCACTGGTCAGCGAAGTGATCTGCGCATTGCCGGCCTTGTGCGTGGCCACCAGCACGAAGGAGTCGTTGGTCGACGTGTCGCCGTCGATGGTCACGCGGTTGAACGATCCGTCGGCCAGTTCCTTGACCAGAGGCTGCAGCAGTTCGGGTGCGATGGCGGCGTCGGTGGCCAGAAAGCCCAGCATGGTCGCCATGTTGGGGCGAATCATGCCTGCACCCTTGCTGATGCCGGTGATGCTCACGCGTTTGCCGCCAATGTCCACGGCGCGGCTGAAGGCCTTGGGCAGGGTGTCGGTGGTCATGATGCCTTCGGCGGCCGTGCCCCAGTTGTCGGCCTTGGCTGCTGCGATGGCAGCTGGCAGGCCGGCGGCGATGCGATCCACGGGCAGCTCTTCCATGATCACGCCAGTGGAGAACGGCAGGATCTGCTCTGGCTTGAGCTGCAGCAGCGCAGCCAGATCCGCACAGGTGCGGCGCGCGCGCGCCAGTCCGTCAGCGCCGGTGCCGGCATTGGCATTGCCTGTGTTGATGACCATGGCACGGATGGCGCCGGACGTCTGGGCCAGGTGCTCGCGGCTGACCTGCACGGGCGCTGCGCAGAAACGGTTCTGCGTGAACACACCCGCCACCGAAGCGCCCTCGTCGAGCAGGAACACGGACAGGTCCTTGCGGTTGGCCTTGCGCACACCGGCTTCGGTGACGCCGATGCGAACGCCGTTGATCGCCAACAGGTCGGCGTGCACGGGAGCGGAGAGATTCACAGGCATTGAGGGGCTTCCTACAGTGAAAGAAAAACGCGCTCCATTATCGGAACAAACCGGGGCGGCACGTATTTCATCGACCTTAAAAAAGAAAACGGCACGGAGTGCATCCGTGCCGTTTTCCGTGTCTTGCGGCGTCTTACGACGCCGGCCGCATCACGACAGCTTGCCGTGGCACTGCTTGTACTTCTTGCCGCTGCCGCAGGGGCAGGGATCATTGCGGCCCACGCGAGCGCCTTCGGGCAACTCCAGCGGCTCGTCTTCGACGGAGCCACCGATGTCGCCATCCGAGGGAGCGCCATAGGTCATGTGCTCCAGGCTGTGGGCGCTGCGCTGCTCCATGGCCTCGGTGGCCTGCTCCACCTGTTCGCGCGACTGCACCTGCACGGTCATCAGCACGCGCGTGACTTCGGTCTTGACCTGGTCGATGAGCTGGCGGAACAGCTCGAAAGCCTCGCGCTTGTATTCCTGCTTGGGCTGCTTCTGGGCATAGCCACGCAGGTGGATGCCCTGGCGCAGATAGTCCAGCGCGGACAGGTGGTCACGCCAGTTGGTATCAAAGCTTTGCAGCAGCACGGCGCGCTGGAATTGAGTGAAGTTCTCGCGTCCGATCAGCTCGACCTTGGCCTCGAACACTTCACGGGCAGCCTGCAGCACCTTCTCGAGGATCTCCTCGTCGGTGATGGCATGCGCGGACTGCACTTGCGATTGCAGCGGCAGCTGGATGCGCCATTCGCTTTCCAGCGCCTTTTCCAGGCCGGCCAGATCCCATTGCTCTTCCATGGACTCGGCGGGCACGTACTGGCGCACCAGGTCAGACACCACGTCATCGCGCATCACCGTGATCATCTCGTGCAGGTCCGAGGCATCGAGGATCTCGTTGCGCTGCTGGTAGATCACCTTGCGCTGGTCGTTGGACACGTCGTCGTATTCGAGCAGCTGCTTGCGGATGTCGAAGTTGCGGGCCTCGACCTTGCGCTGAGCGCCTTCGATGGAGCGGGTCACGATGCCGGCTTCGATGGCTTCGCCATCGGGCATCTTCAGGCGGTCCATGATGGCGCGCACACGGTCGCCCGCGAAGATGCGCATCAGCGCATCGTCCAGGCTCAGGTAAAAGCGCGAGGAGCCGGGGTCGCCCTGGCGGCCCGAACGGCCACGCAGCTGGTTGTCGATACGGCGAGATTCGTGGCGCTCCGTGGCGATGATGCGCAGGCCACCCAGGGCCGAGACCTTGTCGTGCTCGATCTTCCAGTCGGCGCGCATCTGTTCGATGCGCTGCTGGCGTTCGGCTTCGGACAGGGATTCATCGGCCTCGACAGCCGCAACCTGCTTTTCGATGTTGCCGCCCAGCACGATGTCGGTACCACGACCAGCCATGTTGGTGGCGATGGTGATCATGCCGGGACGGCCGGCCTGGGCCACGATGTCGGCCTCGCGCTCGTGCTGCTTGGCGTTGAGCACCTGGTGGGGCAGGTTTTCCTTGTTGAGCAGCTCGTCGATGATTTCCGAGTTCTCGATCGAGGTCGTACCCACCAGCACGGGCTGGCCGCGCTCATGGCATTCGCGGATGTCGCGGATCGCCGCCTCGTACTTCTCGCGCGTGGTCTTGTAGACGCGGTCGAGCTGGTCGTCGCGCTTGCTGGGACGGTTGGGCGGAATCACCACGGTTTCGAGGCCGTAGATTTCCTGGAATTCGTAGGCTTCGGTATCGGCCGTACCCGTCATGCCTGCCAGCTTGCCGTAGAGACGGAAGTAGTTCTGGAAGGTGATCGAGGCCATGGTCTGGTTCTCGGCCTGGATGGTCACGCCTTCCTTGGCCTCGACAGCCTGGTGCAGGCCATCGCTCCAGCGCCGGCCCGCCATCAGGCGGCCCGTGAACTCGTCGACGATGACGATCTCGCCGTTCTGCACCACGTAGTGCTGGTCACGGTGGTAGAGGTTGTTGGCGCGCAGCGCCGCATACAGATGGTGGACCAGGGTGATGTTGGCCGGGTCGTAGAGCGAGGCGCCCTCGGCAATCATGCCGGCATGGCCCAGCAGGCGCTCGGCGGCTTCGTAGCCCTGGTCGGTCAGGAATACCTGGTGGCTCTTTTCGTCCACCGTGAAGTCGCCGGGCTTGGTCACGCCTTCGCCCGTGCGGGGATCGGCCTCGCCTTCCTGGCGCACCAGGTTGGGCACGATCTTGTTCATGGCCACGTACATGGCCGTGTGGTCCTCGGCCTGACCGCTGATGATCAGCGGCGTGCGGGCCTCATCGATCAGGATGGAGTCCACCTCGTCGACGATGGCGTAGTTGAGCACGCGCTGCACGCGGTCGCCCGACTCGTAGACCATGTTGTCGCGCAGGTAGTCGAAGCCGTATTCGTTGTTTGTGCCGTAGGTGATGTCGCTGTTGTAGGCGGCCTGCTTTTCCTCGCGCGGCATGTTGGGCAGGTTGATGCCCACCGACAGGCCGAGGAAGTTGTACAGCTTGGCCATCCAGGTGGCATCGCGGTTGGCCAGATAGTCGTTCACCGTCACCACGTGAACGCCATTGCCCGACAGTGCGTTCAGGTAGACCGGCAGCGTGGCGGTCAGCGTCTTGCCTTCGCCGGTGCGCATTTCCGCGATCTTGCCGTAGTGCAGTGCCATGCCGCCCAGCAACTGGACGTCGAAGTGGCGCATCTTCATGACACGCTTGGACCCTTCGCGCACCACGGCGAAGGCTTCGGGCAGCAGGTCGTCCAGCGACTCTCCCTTGGCCACACGCTCCTTGAATTCCTGCGTCTTTGCGCGCAGATCCTCGTCGCTGAGCTTCTCGTAGTCGGGCTCCATCGCATTGATGCGAACGACCGTCTTGCGGTATTGCTTGAGAAGCCGATCGTTTCGGCTGCCGAATAGTTTGGTGAGGAAGTTGGTGGCCATGCGAAAAAGACACACCGCCACCCGCTGAAGCGGACTGCGGTGTGCCTGGAATCCCTAGATTGTTGGATTTCAGATGGGGCCGCTCCACCTGCCTGCAAGTACCCTGCTGGAGAACACATGCGGCCGGGCTGAAGCGAGAACCGAACAATTGATTCTAACTGTCTCTGTCCAACCCTCTTCCAGGCAGGCCGACGCATGCGGCAGCAGAGCCCTGAACCCGAATTCCCGGACCCGCGCCGCCCTGCAGATGCTGCTATAACGAGGGTCCCGGCTGGCGCATGCCTACGCTGCCTGACCAGCCTTCAAGCCCATGAACTTCACACGCCGCAATCACGCCGTCACCGCCCTGCACGCTGTCGAGAACTCGCCGACACTGGCCCGGCTCGCCCAGCTCACACGCGACTCCAGCAATCGCCTGACGGCCATCCTGCCCCTGGTGCCACCGCTGCTGCGCGACAGCCTGCAGGCAGGCCCCATCGAGGGCAGCACCTGGTGCCTGCTGGTGCGCAACAACGCGGCAGCGGCCAAGATACGCCAGCTGCTGCCGGCCATGGCCGCCCACTTGCGCACCAAGGGCTGGGATGTGGCCGAGATCCGTCTCAAGGTCCAGGCCTGACCGGCCACTGAAGAGCGGCTGCCGGAATCGGGGCACGGAAATGAAAAAAGGCCTCCTGAGGAGACCTTCTGGTGCCGGTTGTCGGATTCGAACTGACGACCTACCGCTTACAAGGCGGGTGCTCTACCAACTGAGCTAAACCGGCGAAGCACGCATTCTAGCGCAGAAAAATGCTGCTTCGGACTTTCCCGATGGGGCCAAGCACGCTTGCGGGAGTAACGGCATGCGCGCCGATGCGAAAAACCTACTTGACCAGCTTCAGCGAAGGCCGCGTGCCCGAAGGCGGCGGCGTGCGCGGGGGCTCCTCGTCATCACCTTCGCTGTGGATGCTCACCAGCTGCACCACGCGCTCGTCGGATGCAGGCTCGGCCGGCACCTCAGCGGCGGCGTCCTGTGGCACAGGCTCATCGGACGCCTGCCCGGGCGAAACATCGTTGTCGGCTTCGGCCTCGGGCTCCGGCGCCGGGAAAGCCATGCCTTGCCCGGTCTCGCGTGCGTAGATGGCCATCACCTGCTCCACGGGCACCATGATTTCGCGGGGCTTGCCGCCAAAGCGGGCCGTGAAGCTGATGAAATCATTGCCCATCTGCAGGCCGCTGGTGGCGTCGTAGCTGACGTTGAGCACGATCTCGCCATCGCGCACGAACTCGCGCGGCACCTGCACATTACGGTCCACACGCACGGCGATGTGGGGCGTGAAGCCGTTGTCGGTGCACCACTCGTACAGTGCCCGGATCAGGTAGGGGCGGGTGGAAGTTGCTTCGGGGGCAGTCATGACGATCCCAGGAAATGAGTGGTCTGAGTGGTCGGAACACGAAAACGGGCAGGATGGCGACCGGTTGACCGCCTTCCCTGCCCGCGCAATCAGTCGTCAACCGATGCGAATTACTTGCGCATCACCTTCTCGGAAGGCGTCAGCGCTTCGATGTAGGCAGGGCGCGAGAAGATGCGCTCGGCGTACTTGAGCAGCGGGGCGGCGTTCTTGGACACCTCGATGCCGTAGTAGTCCAGGCGCCACAGCAGCGGGGCGATGGCCACGTCCAGCATGGAGAAGTTCTCGCCCAGCATGTACTTGTTCTTGAGGAACACGGGAGCCAGCTGCGTCAGGCGGTCGCGGATGTGGGCGCGGGCCTTCTCGATGGCCTTTTCGTTGCCCTTGACGTTGCGCTCCTCGAGCGTGCTCACGTGGACGAACAGTTCCTTTTCGAAATTCAGCAGGAACAGGCGCACGCGGGCGCGGTCCACCGGGTCGCCGGGCATCAGCTGGGGATGCGGGAAGCGCTCGTCGATGTACTCGTTGATGATGTTCGATTCGTACAGGATCAGGTCGCGCTCGACCAGGATGGGCACCTGGCCGTACGGATTCATCACGCTGATGTCTTCAGGCTTGCTGAACAGGTCCACATCGCGGATCTCGAAGTCCATGCCTTTTTCGAACAGGACGAAGCGGCAACGGTGTGAAAAGGGGCAGGTCGTTCCCGAATAAAGCACCATCATGGTGGAGGCTCCTAAAAATCAAAAAGAGTGGGTCGCTCGCGGCGCCCACTCTGCACACAGTTCAGCCGCAGCAATTGCTTGCACGGCCTTCTGCAGTCACGGTTCTATTTGACGTCTTTCCAGAACGCGGCGTTGAGGCGCCATGCGATGAAGATGAAGACCGCCAGGAAAAGCAGCACACCCACGCCAATGCGGGTGCGGCTGTTCTGTGCCGGCTCACCCATCCATTGCAGGTAGTTCACCAGATCGCCAACTGCCTGATCGTACTGCACTGCGCTCATGCTGCCAGGAGAGACCTGCTCCCACCCCTTGAAAACCTGGGTCTTCACACCGTGCTCCTCGGCTTCTTCGAAGATGGCGCGGCGCTCGCCCTGCAGTTGCCACAGCGCATGGGGCATGCCCACGCTGGGGAAGGCCAGATTGTTCCAGCCCGTGGCCTTGGTGTCGTCGCGGTAGAAGGTGCGCAGGAAGGTGTAGAGGTAGTCGGCGCCCGTGCCGTTGTGGCCGGCACGCGAACGTGCGATCACCGTCAGGTCCGGCGGATTGGCACCGAACCACTCCTTGGCTTCCTTCGGATTAATGGCCGCCTTCATGGTCTCGCCCACCTTGTCGGTGGTGAACAGCAGGTTGTCCTTGATTTCCTGCTCGGTCAGCCCGATGTCCTGCAGCCGGTTGAAGCGCATGAATGCGGCCGAGTGGCAGCTCAGGCAGTAGTTGACGAACAGCTTGGCGCCGTTTTGCAGCGATGCCGTGTCATTCGTCTTGCCCGGAGCCTTGTCCCAGGCGATGCCGCCTTCGGCAGCCTGTGCACCGGTCACGATGCCCAGGGCCGCGATCAACGTGAGAATCAGTTTCTTCATTGTTGTTCTCTCCAGCTTCAGTGCGGCTTGAACGTCACACGATCGGGAACGGGTTTGGTCTTGCCCAGACGGCTCCACCAGGGCATCAGCAGGAAGAAGCCGAAGTAGAACAGCGTTCCGACCTGGGACACGCGCTCGCCGATGGGCGAAGGCGGCTGCACGCCGAGATAGGCCAGGATCACGAAGTTGATCACGAAGATGCCGTAGAGATACTTGTGCCAGCTCGGGCGGTAGCGGATGGACTTGACCGGGCTGCAATCGAGCCAGGGCAGCGCGAACAGGATGATCACGGCACCGCCCATCACCACCACACCCCAGAACTTGGCATCGATGGACAGCATCATGGCGATGACACCCAGGGCCACGACGGCGACCACGCCCTTGACGGCGGCCGGCAGGCGCGACTTGAGCACGCCAAAGCCCGCACCCAGCACCACGCAGGCGATGAGCACGTACATCATCTCGCTGGTGATGGCACGCAGCATCGAGTAGAACGGCGTGAAGTACCAGACCGGCGCAATGTGCGAAGGCGTCTTCAGCGGATCGGCCGGGATGAAGTTGTTGTACTCCAGGAAGTAGCCGCCGAACTCGGGCGCGAAGAACACCACGGCCGAGAACAGGAACAGGAACACCGTCACGCCGAAGATGTCGTGCACCGTGTAGTAGGGATGGAAGGGAATGCCGTCCAGCGGATGGCCCTTGGCATCCTTGGGCGCGTTGGGGCCCTTGATCTCGATGCCATCCGGGTTGTTGGAGCCCACATCGTGCAGCGCCAGCAAGTGGGCCACGACCAGGCCCAGCAGCACCAGGGGCACGGCGATCACGTGGAAGCTGAAGAAGCGGTTGAGCGTGGCATCGCCCACCACGTAGTCGCCACGGATCAGCAGCGCCAGGTCAGGGCCGATGAAGGGAATCGCCGAGAACAGGTTCACGATCACCTGGGCGCCCCAGTACGACATCTGGCCCCAGGGCAGCAGGTAGCCCATGAAAGCCTCGGCCATCAGCACCAGGAAGATGGCGCAGCCGAAGATCCAGACCAGTTCGCGCGGCTTGCGGTACGAACCGTACAGAAGACCGCGGAACATGTGCAGATAGACGACGACGAAGAAGGCCGACGCACCCGTGGAGTGCATGTAGCGGATCAGCCAGCCCCAGGGCACATCGCGCATGATGTACTCCACCGAGGCGAACGCCTTCTCGGCGTCCGGCTTGTAGTGCATCACCAGGAAGATGCCGGTGACGATCTGGATCACCAGCACCAGCAGCGCCAGCGAGCCGAAGATGTACCAGAAGTTGAAATTCTTCGGAGCGTAGTACTCCGACATGTGCACGCGATAGGCGTCGAAAGCCGTGGGAAAACGGTTCTCGAACCAGTTCGTGAGCTTGGCGCCGGCGGGCGCATTCGGATCGATGTCCTTGAATTCGTGGGCCATTGTTCTTGTCTCCCTCAAGCCTTGTCTTCACCAATGAGGAGCTTGGTCTCCGACAGGTACATGTGCGGCGGCACCTGCAGGTTATCGGGAGCCGGCTTGTTCTTGAAGACACGGCCAGCCATGTCGAAGGTCGAGCCATGGCAGGGGCACAGGAAGCCGCCCTTCCAGTCGCTGGGCAGCGAGGGCTGGGCGCCCGGCTGGAACTTGTCGGAAGGCGAGCAGCCCAGATGCGTGCAGATGCCGACGACGACCAGCACTTCGGGCTTGATCGAGCGGGCCTCGTTCATCGCATAGGGCGGCGTGAACTCTTCAGGGTGGCGCTTGGATTGGGGATCGGCCAACTGGCTGTCCAGTTCGGGCAGCTCCTTGATCTGGTCAGGCGTGCGCTTGATGATCCAGACGGGCTTGCCGCGCCACTCGACCGTGAGCTTCTCGCCGTCCTTGAGGGCGGAGATATCGACCTCCACTGCAGCCCCGGCGGCTTTGGCCTTCTCGGATGGCTGGAAGGTGCTCACGAACGGGACGGCTGTCGCCACGCCGCCCACCGCACCAGCGCACGCCGACGTGATGATCCACGTCCGCTTGCTGGAGTCGATTGGAGTGTCACTCATGGGGTTCCTCGAACTACGTCGCTTGAGTTGGGGTCAACAATAAATTGTAGCGGGGCGAGTATGGTTATTCCATGCTGCTTGTGCCGTTGACAGGCTCCAAAGCCGCGCAATACTGCGCTATCTCAAACTCTTTCCAGATGGAGCCAGCCATGGGCATGATGCAGGAATTTCGTGAGTTCGCAGTTAAGGGAAACGTGGTAGATCTCGCCGTGGGCGTCATCATTGGTGGAGCGTTTGGCAAAATCGTTGATTCCGTGGTAAACGACCTGATCATGCCGGTCGTGGGCCTGGTTTTCGGCAAGCTGGACTTCTCCAATCTGTTCGTCGTGCTGGGCAGCGTACCCCCCGGAACGGCAATGACGCTCGATGCGCTCAAGAAGGCCGGCGTCCCCGTATTTGCCTATGGAAACTTCATCACGGTGGCAGTGAACTTCATCATCCTGGCCTTCATCATTTTCATGATGGTCAAGCAGATCAACCGCCTGCGCCGCGAGGCACCGGCAGCCCCCGCTCCCGCGCCCGTCACCCCCGAAGACATCGTGCTGCTGCGCGAGATTCGCGACAGCCTCAAGCGCTGAAATCCGTGTTTTGACGCAAATCAAAACGCCCGTGGCATGGTTGCCACGGGCGTTTTCCATTACTGCGGATTCCCGATGCTTGGGCTAACCATTCAAGCCGCCAATTTGCGCGCCATTCGCACGGCCTCAATCAGGCTTCCGGCCTCTGCAACACCCTGCCCCGCAATATCGAAAGCCGTGCCGTGGTCCGGACTGGTGCGTACCAGCGGCAGCCCCAATGTGACATTCACGCCTTTTTCCACGCCCAGGTACTTCACGGGAATCAGTCCCTGGTCGTGGTACATGGCCAGCACCGCGTCGAACTCGCCGGGATGGCCAGGAGCATTGCGGGCGCGCATGAACACCGTATCGGGCGCAAAAGGTCCGTGGGCGTCCAGGCCCTCGGCGCGCGCCTGGGCGATGGCCGGGGCAATGATCTCCACCTCCTCGCTGCCGAACAGGCCGCCCTCGCCCGCATGCGGGTTCAGCCCTGCCACGCCGATCCGCGGCAGGCGGCCCAGGCTGCGCGACAGGGCCTCATGCGTGATGCGCAAGGTCTGCAGCAGGTTGTCCTTCGTTACCGCATCGATCGCCTTGCGCAGCGAGGTATGGATGCTGACCAGCACCGTGCGCAGCTCATCGTTGGCCAGCATCATGCGCACCGGCATGTGCGACAGCTCCACGCCCGCGTGCCGGGCCGCCTCGAATTGCAGCAATTCCGTGTGGCCGGGGAAGTCCACGCCTGCGGCATGCAGCGCCTCCTTGTGCAGGGGCGCCGTGACCAGAGCCGCGATCTCGCCTCGCAAGGCAGCCCGCGCGGCCCAGACCACGCAGCGCGCAGCCGCGTCACCGGCGCTGGCGCTCACCTGCCCCCAGGGCGCAGGACCGGGCAGCCCGGGCAGCTCCAGCAAAGGGATGCAATGGGGCGGCACCTGCCACAGTTGCCCAGCCGACTCGATGACGGCCACGGGCATGGGAATGGCGTTGTCGCCATCGCGCGCACGCGCCGCCACGGCGGCTGCCCGGCGCAGCGTCTGCAACTCGCCGACGACGAAGCAGCCGCGCATCTGCTCGGGCGCGTCCATGAACGCCTTGGCAATGGTCTCGGGCCCCACCCCGGCAGAGTCGCCCTGGGTAATGGCCATCAAGGCCGTGGACTGTGTGGAATCAGGCATTTTCAGTATCCGGATCAGGCAAGCCGGGCATTCGCGCCGCGCTTGCAGCAAAAGGCCTCGCCCCCTGGGCGGGCCAATAGTGGGCCACTAACAGGCCAGCATCAGGCCGGATTGTCGATCTCGATGAAACGGTGCTCCAGCCCCAGCTCCAATGCCACCTGGCCCGCCAGGGCCGGCGCGCCGTAGCGCTCCGTGGCATGGTGGCCTGCCGCCAGGAAGGCCACGCCCGTTTCCCGGGCCAGATGCGCCTGCGGCTCGGAAATCTCGCCCGTGATGAAGGCATCGGCCCCAGCGGCAATCGCGGCCTCGAAGAAACCTTGCGCGCCGCCCGTGCACCAGGCAATGCGGCGAATGGGGTGATTGGGGCGCAGGCGCTCTCCCCCCACGCAGACAGGCGTGCGCCCCAGCGCCTGCTCCACATGCCTGCCCAACGCAGCCGCATCGGCAAAATCCGCTGCCGCCATCCAGCCCAGGTTCTGCTCGCCAAACGTTGCCTGGCCCTCAAGCCCCAGCTGCACGCCCAACTGCGCGTTGTTGCCCCATTGCGGATGGGCATCCAGCGGCAGATGGTAGGCAAAGAGATTGATGTCGTGGGCCAGCAGCAGGCGGATGCGCTCCTTGAGCCAGCCCGTGATGCGGCCATCCATGCCGCGCCAGAACAGGCCGTGGTGCACGAAGATGGCATCGGCCTGCGCCTCGATGGCCGCCTCGATCAGCGCGCGGCTGGCCGTCACCCCGCTGACGATGCGGCGGATCTCGCCGCGCCCCTCCACCTGCAGGCCGTTGGGACCATAGTCCTTGAAGCGCTCGGGCTGCAGCAAACCGTCGAAGTGGGCCAGGAGTTCTTGTCGCGTGGTGCTCATGAAAGGATTGTCAGCGATCCATGCGGCGCCCAGGAAAAAGGGCAGCCATGCTGCCCTTCATTCCACTGCCAAGCTCAGCCGCGCCTGGGTTGCCAACCACGGCAGGCAAGGGGCCAGAAGCCGATGGCCGCGCCCAGGATGCCCATGGCCGCCACATAGTGCGCAGGCGCCATCACATCCACCTGCTGCCACACGGACACCAGCATGGGCGTCATGCCGCCGAACACCGCATAGGCCATGTTGTAGGCAAAGGACAGGCCCGTGAAACGCACCTCGGCCGGGAAGGCGCGCACGCCCACCACCGGCAGCAGCGCAATGCTGCCCACGAAAAAGCCCACCAGCGCGTAGCTCCACACCAGCGAGGACGCCGTGCCCGGCAGGTTCAGATAGAACGCATAGGCCGTCACCGTCATGCCCAGCCAGCCCGTGACCATGGCCACACGCGTGCCCATCCGGTCGGACAGCCAGCCCCAGAACACACAGCCCAGCGTCAGCGTCACCGTGGCCACGGCATTGGCCTTCATGGCCAGGGCCGCGTCGATGTGGAAGACCTTCTGCAGATAGGCCGGCGTGAACAGCACCACCACCACGATGGCCGTGGACAGCACCCAGGTCATCAGCGCCACCAGCACGCAGGCCTGGCGGTGGTCGCGCACGATGGTCTTGAGCGGCAGTTCGCGGTCGGCCTGCTTGCGCGCCATCAGCTCCTGGAAGATGGGTGTCTCATGCAGGAACTTGCGCAGATAGACCGACACCAGGCCGAACACGCCGCCCAGGATGAAGGGCATGCGCCAGGCCCAGTCGTGGATCTCCTCGGCGCTGTAGGTGCTGTTGAGCCAGACACCGATGATGGAGCCCAGGAAAATGCCGCCCGTGATGCCCGAAGTCAGCGAGCCGATGGCAAAGCCATAGTGGCGCGCCGGCGCATGCTCGGCCACGAAGACCCAGGCGCCCGGCATCTCGCCACCAATGGCCGCGCCCTGCAGCACGCGCATGGCCAGCAGCAAAATCGGCGCGGCAATGCCGATGGAGGCATAGGTGGGCAGCAGGCCGATCACCAGCGTGGGCACGGCCATCAGGAAGATGGACAGCGTGAACATCTTCTTGCGGCCCAGGATGTCGCCAAAGTGCGCAATCAGAATGCCGCCGATGGGCCGGGCCAGGTAGCCCGCTGCAAAAATGCCCAGCGTCTGCAACTGGCGCAGCCAGTCCGGCATCTCGGCCGGGAAGAACAGCTTGCCGATGACGTTGGCGAAGAAAACGAAAACGACGAAGTCGTAGAACTCCAGGGTGCCACCCAGGGCCGACAGGCCCAGGGTCTTGTAGTCCTGTCGGTTGAGAGGACGTGCGGTCGCAACAGCAGGGGCCATGCCCGGCTGCGCTTGGTCAAGCGTAGTCATGGTTTTTTTCCAGGGATCGAACAGCAGGACAGCGCGGTGGATGCCACGGCAACGGATGGGCGTGCGGCGGCAGATCGTTCTGCAAGACTTCGGGATCGGAGGACTTGGCTCTCTCTTGGGGCCGGCTTGTGGGCCAGCGCAACAGCGAACGCGGCGTGGCGCAGTCGTCCGGGGATTCTAGGGTTTGTACTGTAGCTGTGTGGGGAGCGCGGCTTTGGTGCTCGCCCGCCGGCCCACCGCCCCGCTCACGACATGCCTCACAATGGGGCCTTGTCCTCCCGCACAGAACACCACACTTCATGAAACGCACCTGGCTGCTGTTTTCGCAGGCGGTCACCATCCTGGTGGCTGCCTACTTCGTCGTTGCCACCCTGCAGCCGGACTGGCTGCGCCGCGGCGCCGTGCGCAGCAACGCGGGCATTGCGTTGCTGGAGGCGCCGGCCACGCCCGTCGGAGAAGTCAGCCCGGGCAGCTTTGCACCTGCGGCCAAGAAGGCGGCGCCTGCCGTGGTGAGCATCAACACCAGCAAGGCGGTACGGCATCCGCGCAGCAACGATCCGTGGTTCCAGTTCTTCTTCGGCGACCAGGGCACGCAGGAGCAGGCAGGCCTGGGCAGCGGCGTGATCATCAGCCCGGACGGCTACATCCTGACCAACAACCATGTGGTCGAGGGCGCCGATGACATCGAGGTCACGCTGACCGACAGCCGCCAGGCCAAGGCCCAGGTGATCGGTACCGATCCCGAGACCGACCTGGCCGTGCTCAAGATCGCCCTGGACAAGCTGCCCGTCATCGTTCTGGGCAATTCCGACCAGATCGACGTGGGCGACCGCGTGCTGGCCATCGGCAACCCCTTCGGCGTGGGCCAGACGGTGACCAGCGGCATCGTCAGCGCCCTGGGCCGCAGCCAGCTGGGCATCAATACCTTCGAGAACTTCATACAGACCGACGCCGCCATCAACCCCGGCAATTCGGGCGGCGCGCTGGTGGATGTCAGCGGCAATCTGCTGGGCATCAATACCGCCATCTATTCGCGCTCGGGCGGCAGCATGGGCATCGGCTTTGCGATTCCCGTGTCCACGGCCAAGCTGGTGCTGGACGGCATCGTCAAGGACGGCCGCGTGGTGCGCGGCTGGATCGGCGTGGAGCCCAATGAGCTGTCGCCGGAGCTGGCAGAGACCTTTGGCGTGAAGGCCGACTCCGGCGTGATCATCACCGGCGTGCTGCAGGCAGGCCCCGCTGCCCAGGCCGGCATGCGCCCGGGCGATGTGATCGTGCAGGTGGGCGACAAGCCCATCCGCAATGTGTCCGAGCTGCTGACCGCCGTGGCCGCGCTCAAGCCCGGCGAGGCTGCGAAATTCGATGTGCGCCGTGGCGAAGGCCCCGTGGAGCTGCAGATCACCCCGGGCCTGCGCCCTGCGCAGTCGGCACAGCGCATGCAGCGCCGCTGACCCGCCCCCCGCCCCAACGAAAAAAGCGCCTGTGAACAGGCGCTTTTTTCGTTGCAGGGCCGGTGCTGAGCTACAGCTTGTGCAGGCGCTGGGCCGCGCGCCATTGCGCGCCGGGCGCCACATGCACGGGCGCATCGATGGCGGCGGCCTCCACGCACAGCATCTGCCGCCACCCCTGCGGCGGCATGTCGGGCAGACGTTCACACAGCGCGGGGCCGGGGTTCCAGACCACGGTCTCGCTCCAGGCGGCATCCTGCGAGATCCGCAAGCCGCCGCCAGGTGCGGCCAGCTCCATGGCGTTCCCGGGCCGGGGGTAGACGCGATCGAGCTCTTCGCCAAAGCGCACGTCACCGTGCTGCGTGGGATGGGTGTCGGCCACGGCATCCCAGTAAGGCAGGCCGTCAAGGCCTTGCAGCCGGCATTGCTCCACGTCCGCCACGCGCAGGTAGCTGTGCAAGGCGGCAGTGAAAGCCAAAGGCGTGTCGCCCCGGTTGTGCACTACCAGCTCCACGTCAAGCCGGCCGGGCAACAGCGTCACCTCCAGCCAGGTCTCGAAGGAAGGCGGCCAGACGGCGCGCGTCTGCGGCGTGTCGGCGAGCCTGAGCCGCAGGAACAAGCCATCGCCGGCAAGAACCTCGGCCTGTGCTGCATCAGCCTGCCACGGCAGGGTGCGCGCAAAGCCGTGCTTGACCAGCGGGCCGCGTTGGTTGAATTGGGGAAAGCAGACCGGAATACCGCCGCGTATGGGTGTGTGGCCGTCATGGGCGGCATGAGGGCTCAGGAACAGTTGCTCCTCGCCACCTGCCTGCCAGGAGAGCAGTTGTGCCCCTTGCAAGGCCACCAGGGCAGCATCGCCGCAGGCCAGGCGCAGGCGGATGGCGGGCAGGCCATGCCATGCATCAGCGCAGGCGCCGGGAGCTTGCACGGCCGCAGGTAAAGCTGTTACTGCGGGAAAGGAAGATGTAACTTTCATGCTTGAATATAGCCTTTCCCCCGCCCAGCCTTCCTCTGTCATGCAACGCTCCCACGCTCCCTCTCCTCTTGTCCTGCGACTCGGCATGCTCGCCCTGGCCGCCTCCTTGGCTTCCTGCGGCGGAGGCGGTGGTGGTGACAGCAGCGCTGGCGGCGGCACCGGGGGCGATGGCGGCGGCACCGGCCAGCCCGGAGTGACCTCGGTCACCGTGCAATGGACGGCCCCGGCCGCCAGGGATGTGGTGACTGCAGGCTCGGCACTGACCCTGCGCGCAGGTGTTCTCGCAGATGGCGTGAATGCCGCCGATGGAACCGTGGTGAGCTTCAGCGCAGCCACAGGCGTCAGCACCTCGGCGCTGACCAGCTCCGGCGTGGCAACTGCCTCCCTGACCGGCGCCACGCCGGGCCGCCAGCAGGTGCAGGCCAGCGCCACCGTGGGAAGCCGCACGGGCAGCGCTTCGCAGACCTTCTATCTGCGCCCGGCTCCTGCGCCGCTGCGGGTGCTGGTGCCTGCGTATTTCTATCCCACGGGCGCGGGGGCCACGGCCTGGAATGCGCTGGCAGCCAGCGCCCAGGCGAATCCGACCGTGCAGATGACGGCCATCCTGAACCCGGCCAACGGCATTTTCAGTGGCCCGGATGCGAACATCATGCGCGCCGCAACCGCTTTTGCCAACGCGGGCGGGCAGTTGGTGGGCTATGTGAGCTCCAGCTATGGCACGGGCACGCGATCGCTGGCAAGCATCCAGGCCAATATCGACAACTATTTCACGCACTACGGCGCAGGCCTGGTCAAGGGCTTCTTCATTGACGAGATGGCGGCCACCACCAACCGGCTGGACTTCTACCGCAGCATCTACCAGTACATCAAGGCCAAGAATCCCGACCTGATCGTGATCGGCAACCCAGGCCTCGTGCCCGTGGCCGGTTATGCCGATGTGGCCGATGTGCTGACCACGTTCGAGGGCAAGGGCTCCACGTACGCCACCTACGATCCGCGCACGACCAGTTTCGATTGGCTGTACGGGCTGGCCAATAGCCACCAGGCCTCGCTGGTGCACAACGTGTCGGGCTGCGCGGCCATGCAGACGGCTGTGCAGTCGGCCGCCTCGGCACGCTACCAGGCGGGATGGATCTATGTGACCCAGCTGGAGTTCGAGCCCAGCACCGGCGTGGGCAACCCCTGGGCCGGGCTGCCGAATTACTGGGATGCCTTTGTGCAGACCGTGCGCGCCACCAATGCCGGGCAAGCCCTTCCCGCCTGCTCGTAGCGGCCGCTTGAAACCCCGGCGCTGAATGCAGCGCGGGCGCCTGTCAGGGACAGGCGCCCGCGAATATCGAGAAGGCGCAGGCCGCTCAGGCCGTGAGTTCGTCGGCGCGAGCCTGCGCTGCGGCGAAGTCGAGATCGCCCGAGTAGATGGCGCGACCGCAGATCACGCCCTCGATGCCTTCGTCCTCGACCTTGCACAGCGCCTCGATGTCGGCCATGCCCGCCAGGCCACCCGAGGCGATGACGGGGATCTTCAGCGATTGGGCAAGATTGACGGTGGCATCGATGTTGATGCCCGTGAGCATGCCGTCGCGGCCGATGTCGGTGTAGATGATGGACTCCACGCCCCAGTCCTCGAAGCGCTTGGCCACCGAATGCACGTCCTGGCCCGTGAGCTTGCTCCAGCCGTCGATGGCGACCTTGCCGTCCTTGGCGTCGAGCCCGACGATCACATGGCCGCCGAAGGCGCTGCAGGCATCCTGCAGAAAGCCGGGGTTCTTCACGGCAGCGGTGCCGATGATCACGTAGCTGATGCCGGCATCTATGTATTTCTCGATGGTGTCCAGATCGCGGATGCCTCCGCCGAGCTGCACCGGAATCCGGCCGTCCACCTCTTTGAGGATGGCCTTGATGGCCGCAAGGTTCTTGGGCTGGCCCGCAAACGCGCCATTGAGGTCCACCAGGTGCAGGCGGCGCGCGCCGGCGTCGAGCCAGCGGCGGGCGATGATGGCCGGGTCTTCGCCGAACGTGGTCGACTGGTCCATATCACCCTGGATGAGGCGTACGCAGTGGCCGTCCTTGAGGTCGATGGCAGGAATGAGCAGCATGATGGTTTGCGAGCAATGAAGGCCTGGGATTCAGCGGCCGGTGCGGGGAAGAAAAGGGGATTCAGGGCTTCCAGCCCAGAAAGTTGCGGAACAGGGCCAGTCCCTGGTCAGCGCTTTTTTCGGGGTGAAACTGCGTGGCGAAAATATTATCGCGCGCGATGGCGCAGGCAAAGCGCCCGCCGTAGTCGGCCTGAGCAGCGCAATGCTGCGGCTGCTGCACCACGGCATAGAAACTGTGCACGAAGTAGTAGAAGCTGTCTTCGGGAATTCCACGCCACAGCGGGTGGGCATGGCCGGCGTTGTGCGTCTGGTGCACGCGGTTCCAGCCCATCTGCGGAACCTTGAAGCGGCTGCCATCGGCCTGGGTGCGGCCCGCCAGATCGAACTTGCGCACGTTGCCGGGGATGAGGCCCAGGCCGGGCACGTCACCTTCGTCGCTGTGGTCCAGCAGCATCTGCATGCCCACGCAGACGCCGAACAGGGGCTTGTTGGCAGCGGCATGCAGCACGGCTTCCTGCAGGCCGGATTCGCGCAGCTCGCGCATGCAGTCGGGCATGGCGCCCTGGCCCGGCAGCACGACGCGGTCGGCGGCCAGGACCACCTCGGGATCGGAGGTCACAACGACCTGCCAGCCGGAATCGGCGGCGGCCGTGCGCACGGCCTGTGAAACCGAGCGCAGATTGCCCATGCCGTAATCGACGACGGCGACGGTGTTGTCAGTCAAACTCATAGCGTGTGGCGCGTGTTCTGTCGGATTTTCGGCGGGATTGCCCGGTCAGATCAAGTTCTGGCCGATGCCAATCGCTTCTCTTTACAGAGCGCCCTTGGTCGAGGGGATGACGCCGGCCATGCGCTCGTCATGCTCCAGCGCAAAGCGCAGGGCGCGTGCGAAGGCCTTGAAGATGGTCTCGCACTGGTGGTGGGCATTGAAGCCCTTGAGGTTGTCGATGTGCAGGGTCACGCCCGCATGGTTGACGAAGCCCTGGAAGAATTCGTAGACCAGCTGGGTGTCGAGCTGGCCGATGCTGCCGGCCGTGAATTTCACGTCCATGTGCAGCCCGGGACGGCCCGAGAAATCGATGACCACGCGGCTCAGGGCCTCGTCCAGCGGCACATAGGCGTGGCCGTAGCGGCGGATGCCCTTCTTGTCGCCCACGGCCTTGGCGAAGGCCTGGCCCAGGGTGATGCCGATGTCCTCCACCGTGTGGTGGCCGTCGATGTGCAGGTCGCCCTCGCACTCGATGTCCAGGTCGATCAGGCCGTGGCGCGCGATCTGGTCGAGCATGTGATCCAGAAAGCCGATGCCCGAGTGCAGGCTGGCCTTGCCCGTGCCGTCCAGGTTGATGGCGACCTTGATCCGGGTCTCGGCGGTGTTGCGCTGCACTTCGGCGGTGCGTGCGGGGACTGCATTGCTCATAGGGATTCCTTCAGGGCCGCCAGCATCTGGGCGTTTTCTTCGTGGGTGCCCACGGTCAGGCGCAGGCAATTGGCCAGCAGCGGGTGCATGGCACTGACGTTCTTCACCAGCACGCCCCGGGCCTTCATCTCGGCCTGGGCACGCGCGGCATCGCGCACGCGCAGCAAGACCATGTTGGCCTCGGATGGCCAGATCTTTTCCACACCCGGCAGCGCGGTCAGCGCGTCGATCAGCGGCTGGCGCTCGGCGCGGATGGCCACGGCCTGCTGCGCATACAGCGCCTCGTGCTCCAGCGCGAAGATGGCCGTCTCGCAGTTGAGCACGCTGATGTTGTAGGGCGGGCGCACCTTGTCGATCTCGCCGACGATGGCGGCCGGGCCGATCAGGTAGCCCAGGCGCGCACCGGCCAGGCCGAACTTGCTGAGCGTGCGCATCAGCAGCACATGGGCGTTGCGGGCCGGGTCGGCGCGCATGTTCTCTGCCCAGCTGCGGCGGGCGAAGGGCTGGTAGGCCTCGTCCATGACGACCAGGCCGCCGATGGCGCCGACCGCGTCGATCACGGCCTGCACATCGGCCTCGGCCCAGAGCGTGGCCGTGGGATTGTTGGGATAGGCGATATAGGTGATGGCGGGGCGGTGCTCGGCAATGGCGGCGCGCATGGCGGGCACGTCCAGCTCGAAGTCGGCCGTCAGGTCGACCCCCACAAAGTCCAGGCCCTGCAGCCTGGCGCTCATGGGATACATGACGAAGCCCGGCATGGGCGCCAGCATGGTGGCGCGGCCCTCGGCGTGGGGCTGGGCACAAGCCAGGGCCAGCAGCGTGATGATCTCGTCCGAGCCATTGCCCAGCAGTACGGCGCTGCCGGCCGGCGCCTGCGCGTAGCGGGCCAGCATGTCCTTAAGCACTTCCTGGCGCTCGCCAGGGTAGCGGTTGATCTCCAGCCGGCCCAGGCGCTCGCCCAGCGCGGCCTGCAGCTCGGGTGGCAGTCGGAAGGGGTTCTCCATCGTGTCCATCTTGAGCAGGCCTTGCGAGGGCTGCACATGGTAGGCATGCATGGAGCGGACATCGGCGCGGATGCGCTCCAGGGCCAGGGCCTGAACCTGCGGAATGGAAGCTGTCATGGCATGCACACTTTCACGAGTCAGTGGGGGAAGAAATCCATCAGCGAAGCCGCTCAGGCCTGCTGCTGCGGCGGCACCTGGTGCAGCGGGTGCACCATGGCGACGCCGCCGAACTGGGCGCCGTGCGGCAGGTGCAGGGTCAGCATCTGCTCGCAGCCGCTGTGCTGGGCGCAGGCCACGGCCAGGCAGTCGCCAAAGGCCAGCTGGTGGCGCGATTGCACGGCCCAGGCGGTCTCCAGCGTGGCGGCATCGGTCTTCCAGGGCGTCCAGGTCTGGTAGCGGCGGATGGCGGCGCGCGCATCGCCCTGCGGCAAAGGCTGGGCGGCCGTGGTGACCTGTTCATAGAACTCGCACAGCGACTGACTGCCGGTGCGCCCGCTGCGCGTGCGCCACAGCAGGTCCAGCCACTGCAGCACGGCGGCATGCAAGGCGCCCTGCCCCGTGTCTTCGGCAGCGACCAGCACGGAGGTATCGACGAAGACGGTGTTCATGCCTGGCCCTCGCGGCGCAGCGCGGCACTGCGCTGGGCGGGCTGCGTGGATGACGGCTGGCCGCCGTCCCAGCCGCGCTCGTCGGTGCGCCAGGCCAGGTAGGCGCGCTCGTAGGCGTCCTCGCGGCGCTGCATCTCGGCCATGAAGTCGCCCACCATGCGCGAGACGCTGGTGCCGCGGCGCGCGGCCTCGATGCGGGCCCATTCGAGCACGCTGTCTTCGACGGTGATGGTGAGGTTCTTCACAGGGTGCAAGTCTACACGAAATTCGTGCTCCACTGATTTCGTGTCGATTCTTGACATACTTGCTCTAGCCTTCAGGCAGCAAAAAGCGCCGCCCCTTTCGGTGACGGCGCCTTCGTCCAATAGGAAGCGAGTGTCTACTTCAGGCGCATTTCGGCCGCGCGCGCATGGCCTTGCAGGCCTTCGCCATGCGCCAGCACCGAGGCGATGCGGCCCAGGGTCTGGGCGCCCTGCTCGCTGACCTCGATGAGGCTGGATCGTTTCTGGAAGTCATAGACCCCCAGCGGCGAGGAAAAGCGCGCCGTGCCGCTGGTGGGCAGCACATGGTTGGGGCCGGCACAGTAGTCGCCCAGGCTTTCGCTGGTGTAGGCCCCCAGGAAGATGGCGCCTGCATGGCGCAGCAGCGGCTCCCACTGGTGGGGATCGTTGCTGGAGACTTCCAGGTGCTCTGGCGCGATGCGGTTGCTGATGGCGCAGGCCTCCTGCATGTCGCGCGTGAGGATGAGGGCACCCCGGTCGCTCAGGCTCTTGGCGATGATGGCGCGTCGCGGCATCTCGGGCAGCAGGCGGTCGATCTCGCGCTGGACGGCGGCGATGTAGTCGGCATCGGGGCACAGCAGGATGCTTTGCGCCAGCTCGTCATGCTCTGCCTGGCTGAACAGGTCCATGGCCACCCAGTCGGGCGGCGTGCTGCCGTCGGCCAGCACCAGGATTTCACTGGGGCCGGCAATCATGTCGATGCCCACGGTGCCGAACACCCGCTTCTTGGCGCTGGCCACATAGGCATTGCCGGGGCCGGTGATCTTGTCCACCTTGGGGATGGTGGCCGTGCCGTAGGCCAGGGCCGCCACAGCCTGGGCACCGCCGATGGTGAAGCCGCGCGTGACGCCCGCCACATAGGCGGCCGCCAGCACCAGGGCATTCTTCTCGCCGCGCGGCGTGGGCACGACCATGATGATTTCCTGCACGCCAGCCACATGGGCGGGAATGGCATTCATCAGCACGCTGGACGGATAGGCGGCCTTGCCGCCGGGCACATAGATGCCCACGCGGTCCAGCGGCGTGACCTTCTGGCCCAGCAGGGTGCCATCGGCGTCGCGGTAGCTCCAGCTCTCGCCGCTGGCGCGCTTTTGGGCCTCGTGGTAGGTGCGCACGCGCTGGGCGGCGGCCGTCAGCGCATCGCGCTGCTCGTCGCCCAGGCTGTCGAAGGCGGCCTTGAGCTCGGCCTGCGTCAGCTCCAGCGCTGCCATGCCGTCCGCCTGCAATCCGTCGAAGCGCGCCGTGTACTCCAGCACGGCCGCATCGCCACGCTTTTGCACATCGGCCAGGATGTCGGCCACGCGCTGCTCGATGGCCGCGTCCGTGTCCGCCGACCAATGCAGGCGCTGCGCAAAATCGTGTTCGAAGTTGGCGTCAAGCGTGGACAGGCGGGCGGGAGCGGCTTGGTATTCCATGGTGCAGAGGGCTTCAGTCTTGGGGAATGGCCGATGCGAAGGCATCGATGATCTTGCGCAGAGGGGCCTGCTTGAGCTTGAGCGAGGCCTGGTTGACCACCAGGCGCGAGCTGATCTCCATGATGGGCTCGACCTCGACCAGGTCATTGGCCCTGAGCGTGTTGCCGGTGGACACCAGGTCGACGATGGCGTCGGCCATGCCGGTCAGCGGGGCCAGTTCCATGGAGCCGTAGAGCTTGACCATGTCCACGTGCACGCCCTTGGTGGCGAAGAAGTTGCGCGCGATCTCGGGATACTTGGTGGCGATGCGCAGGCGGGCGCCCTGCTTGACGGCCAGCGCGTAGTCGAAGCCGTTGCGCACGGCGACGCTGACGCGGCAGCGCGCGATCTTCAGGTCCAGGGGCTGGTACAGGCCCTGGGCACCATGCTCGATCAGGGAGTCCAGGCCGGCCACGCCGAGGTCGGCGCCGCCGTACTGCACGTAGACCGGCACGTCGGAGGCGCGCACCAGCACCACGCGCACGTGGCTCTGGTTGGTCTCGAAGATCAGCTTGCGCGACTTTTCAATGTCTTCGGTGACCGAGATGCCGGCAGCGGCCAGCAGCGGCACGGTTTCGTCGTAGATGCGGCCCTTGGACAGGGCAATCGTGATGGTCATTGGGAAACTCTTTCGATGTCGGCACCCAGGCCGCGCAGCTTGTCTTCCATGCGATCGTAGCCGCGGTCCAGATGATAGATGCGATCGACCAGGGTCTCGCCCTTGGCCACGAGGCCGGCGATGACCAGGCTGGCCGAAGCGCGCAGGTCGGTGGCCATGACGGCCGCGCCCGACAGCGACTGGCTGCCGGTGATGGTGGCCACGCGTCCGTCGGTGGTGATCTGCGCGCCCAGGCGCAGCATCTCGTCGACGTGCATGAAGCGGTTCTCGAAGATGGTCTCGGTGACCATGCTGCAGCCTTCGGCCACCAGGTTCAGCGCCATGAACTGCGCCTGCATGTCGGTGGGAAAGCCCGGGTACTCGGTGGTGCGGAAACTCTGGGCCTTGAGCTTGCCGGCAGCGCGCACGCGGATGCCGCCCTCCTCGGCGGACACTTCGGCCCCAGCGTCCTTGAGCTTGTCGATGACCGCGCCCAGGTGGTCGGCACGGCCATTGCGCAGCAGCGCCTCGCCGCCCGTGGCCGCCACGGCGCACAGGAAGGTGCCGGCCTCGATGCGGTCGGCCACCACCTGGTGCTCGCAGCCGCTCAGCCGCTCCACACCCTGGATGACGATGCGGCTGGTGCCGTGCCCTTCGATCCTTGCGCCCATCTTGATGAGCATTTCGGCCAGGTCGCCGATCTCGGGCTCCATGGCGGCGTTTTCCAGCACCGTCTCGCCTTCGGCCAGCACGGCGGCCATCAGGAAGTTCTCGGTGCCCGTGACCGTCACCATGTCGGTGGTGATGCGGGCGCCCTGCAGGCGCTTGAGATGCCCGGGCAGGCACGCGTGCATGTAGCCGTTCTCGACAACGATCTCGGCACCCATGGCCTGCAGGCCCTTGATGTGCTGGTCCACGGGGCGCGAGCCGATGGCGCAGCCGCCGGGCAGCGAGACGCGGGCCTGGCCGAATCGGGCCAGCAGCGGGCCCAGGGCCAGGACCGAGGCGCGCATGGTCTTGACCAGTTCGTAGGGTGCCTCGGGGTTGGACAGCGAGCCGGCGTGGATGCGCACGGTGCCGCTGTCATCGTGCTCGGCGCCGACACCCATGTTGCGGATGAGCTTGAGCATGGTGGCCACGTCCTGCAGACGCGGCACATTGCGCAGGGTGACGGGCTCGGACGACAGCAGCGCGGCGCACAGCTCGGGCAGGGCGGCATTCTTGGCGCCGGAGACCGTCACCTCGCCATGCAGCGCTCGGCCACCGCGAATCAGGAGTTTGTCCATGGCTGACAGACTTGAATCTGGAAATCGGGAAAAAGGAGATGCCGCACGGGCCGTATCGACCAGTTGCGGCAGAAAGTCTGAGGCGTCGTGACCGGGCTGTGCGCTCAGGCCTGGCCGGCCTGGGCAGCCCACTCGGCGGGCGTGTAGGTCTTCATGGACAGCGCATGGACCTCGTCGGTATGCATGCGCTGGCCCAGCGTGGCGTAGACCAGGCGCTGGCGCTGCAGCAGGCGCTGGCCCTCGAATTGGGCCGAGACGATGGTGGCAAACCAGTGCCGTCCGTCGCCTTCCAGCGCAATGTGTTCGCAAGGCAGGCCGGTGGCGATCAGTTCCTTGAGTTGGTCTGCAGTCATGGGGAAGCTTTCCTGCCATGCATCGCGGCATGGCCTTGGTTGGCGGCGGCGCCGGGCGCCGGCCGCCTGTTCATGGGTGGGTTCGAAAATGCCGGCACAGCGCCCGCCGCAGCCTGTGAAAAAACCTCAGCCGCGGATCTTGTAGCCGATGCGCAGCAGGTGCACGGCCAGGGCACTCACCGCCAGCCAGGCCGAGCCGACGATGGCCAGGCTGACCCAGGGCGACACGTCGCTCTGGCCGAAGAAGCCATAGCGGAAGCCGTCGATCATGTAGAAAAACGGGTTCAGATGGCTGACTTTTTGCCAAAAAGGCGGCAGCGACTGGATGGAATAGAACACGCCTGACAGGAAGGTCATGGGCATGATCAGGAAGTTCTGGAAGGCCGCCATCTGGTCGAACTTGTCCGCCCACAGGCCGGCGATCACGCCCAGCGTGCCCAGCAGCGCCGCGCCCAGCAGGCCGAAGACCAGAATCCACAGCGGCGCCGTGAATTCGGGAATGGCAAAGTACAGCGTGACGACGAACACGCCCGCGCCCACCAGCAGCCCGCGCAGCACCGACGCTCCCACATAGGCCCCGAACCAGGCCCAGTGCGACAGCGGCGTGAGCAGCACGAAGACCATGGAGCCCATGATCTTGCTCTGTACCAGGCTGGAGGAGCTGTTGGCGAAGGCGTTCTGCAGCACGCTCATCATCACCAGGCCAGGGATCAGGAAGGCCGTGTAGCTGATGCGGTCGTACACCAGCACCCGGCCTTCGAGCACATGGCCGAAGATCAGCAGATAGAGCACGGCCGTGAGCACGGGTGCGGCCACGGTCTGGAAGCTGACCTTCCAGAAACGCAGCACTTCCTTCTTGAGCAGAGTCTGCCAGCCGTTCATGCCGAAGCTCCCTGCGAAGTCTGTCCCTGCTCATTCATCACATGGATGAAGACATCCTCCAGATCGGCGCGGCGGATTTCCACGTCCTCGGGCACAACGGAGCCCTCGCGCAGCGCGGCGAGCAGGCGCTCCACATCGCTGGCGTCGTTGGCGGGTATCTGCACGATGCGGCCGGTCACCCGCGCACGCGCGGCCAGGGCCGGCGGCAAGGCGGTATCGGTCTTGAACTGCAGCACGTTGGAGGAGGCGGACTTGAGCAGATCCGACATGGTCGAGAGCTTGACGATGTTGCCCTGCTTGAGCATGGCCACGCGGCTGCACAGCGCCTCGGCCTCTTCCAGGTAGTGGGTGGTGAGCAGCACGGTATGGCCTTCGCGGTTCAGGCGTGCGATGAAGTGCCACAGCGTCTGGCGCAGCTCCACGTCCACGCCGGCCGTGGGCTCGTCGAGCACGATGATGGGCGGCTTGTGCACCAGCGCCTGGGCCACCAGCACGCGGCGCTTCATGCCGCCGGACAGCTGGCGCATGTTGGAATTGGCCTTGTCGGTCAGCCCCAGGCTGTGCAGCAGCTCGTCGATCCAGTCGTCATTGTTCCTGACGCCGAAATAGCCGGACTGAAAGCGCAGCGCCTCGCGCACATTGAAGAAGGGATCGAAGACCAGCTCCTGCGGCACGATGCCCAGCTTGCGCCGGGCAGCCGAGTAGTCGGCATGCACGTCGCTGCCCTGGACCAGCACGCGGCCGCTGGTGGCGCGCGACAGGCCGGCCAGGATGCTGATCATCGTGGTCTTGCCAGCGCCATTGGGACCGAGCAGGCCGAAGAACTCGCCCTCCTCGATGTCCAGACTCACGTGGTTGAGCGCCTGGAAGGCCCCCTTGGGGGTCTGGTAGGTCTTGGAGATGGATTGGAATGAGACGGCAGACATGCGAGGCGCGATTCTAGGCCCTTGCAGCCAAACCTGCCTTGCAGGGCTCTTTGCAGCGGCGCGCTGCGCCGGCTCAGGAGGGGGAGGATGCGGCCATGTCGGCCAGCAGCCCGTCGACGCCATACAGCGCCGCCATGGACTGCAGGCCCTGCGGCAGGCCCACGACCACCAATTGCTTGTCTGCCGCCTTCGCGGTGCGGCGGCAGGCCAGCAGCACGGCCAGTGCGGACGAGTCGAAGACCTCGACACCGCTGGCATCGACACGCACCTGGGCGCCGTCGAAGGCCTGCACCTGGGGCCGCAGCTGCACGAGACAGCTGCGCGCCTGGCGGTAGGTCAGTTCACGGGGGAGCTGCAGCATGGCGCGTGCGTCCGCGGCTGTCAGCCCTTGGAGGGCGGCGTGGCCGGCATCTTGCTGCGCGTGGCCAGGGTCTCGATCAGGCCGTCGATGCCGCGGGCATTGATTTCCTGGCTGAACTGGTTGCGGTAGGTTTCCACCAGCCACACGCCCAGCACGTTCAGGTTGTAGATCTTCCAGCCGTCGCCGGACTTCTCGAGCCGGTAGTCCAGCTGCACGGGCTCGCCGCGGCCCAGCACTTCGGTGCGCACCAGCACATCGGTGTCGCCGGCTGCCGCGCGCAGGGGCTTGACGTTGATGGTCTGGTTGCTGACCTGCGTCAGCGCGCCCGAATAGGTGCGGATCAGCAGGGCCTTGAACTCGGTCTCCAGCTTCTCGCGCTGCGCAGGCGTGGCCTGGCGCCAGGCCGGCCCCACCGAGGCGGAGGTCATGCGGCGGAAATTCACATACGGCATGACCTTGTCATTGACCAGCGCATTGACCTTGGAGACATCGCCCTCGCGCAGCGAGGGGTCCTTCTTGATGGTTTCCAGCACGTCGGTGGAGACACGCTTGATCAGCGCATCGGGGGTCTCGCCGGCTGCGCGGGCCGGTAGTGCCGCGCCAAGGGTTCCCATGGCCAGCATGGCTGCAGCGGCAGCGCTCCAGGCACGTCGATTGATCATCACTCTTCCTTTCCCAGCAGGGCCTCATGCCCCGGACCGGGTTGATATTGCACATTTTTCCGGCCGCGCCATGTCAGGCAGCGGCCGTTTTTCATCTCGGGATGTTACGAACTGCTTACTTCGCGCCGTCTTCGGGCGGCAGCTTGCCGGCATCGTCGTCGTAATCCTCGATGCGACCGTCATCACCCGACTTGCCACGCCGCAGGTTCAGGTAGACATCGCGCGTCAGGCTGTAGCGGTCGAGCGCGACGGAGTCCAGCGTGTCGGAGGCATTGAGCAGGCGGGCACGTGTATCCACCAGTCGCAGCACATACAGGCTGTTGCGCACCGGGATGTCGTTGATCGCCGACATGGGGTTGCCCCAGGCATCCACCGGAAGAGCCGCAGTGTCACGCACCGTGGACGGGCCCAGCAGCGGCAGCACCAGGTACGGCCCGGTGGGCACGCCCCAGCGACCCAGGGTCTGGCCGAAGTCCTGCTTTTGGCGCTCGATGCCGGCCTCGCTGGCGATGTCGAGCAAGCCGCCCAGGCCGAAGACCGTATTCACCGAGAACCGCACGACGGAGTTGTAGGCGCCTTCGGCCTGGCCCTGCAGCGCGTTGTTCACGAAGGACCAGACATCGCTGAGGTTGGAGAAGAAATTGCTCACGCCATCGCGGGCCAGACGCGGAGTGACGTCGCGGTAGGCCGTGGCCACCGGCTTCAGGACGGCACGGTCCAGGCCGTCGTTGAACGAGTAGACGCTGCGGTTGAACGGCTCGAACGGGTCCTGGGGATTGCGGGCCTCGCCCGGCGCGGTGGCGCAGCCGGCGAGCAGCGAAGCGGCGGCCAATGTGCCCAGCATGGCTGCGCGCTGCCAGGATGCTGCCTGGACTGCAGGGCGACCCGCGGTCGCCTGTTCATGGTTGGTTGTCATTCTTTGCCTCCTGCACCGGAGCTGCCACCCTGCTCGGCCTTGCCGTAGAGGAACTGTCCGATCAGATTTTCCAGCACAACGGCCGACTGGGTTGCGACGACGCGGTCGCCATCCTTGAGGTTGTGGTCATCTGCGCCGGCTTCGATGCCGATGTACTGGTCGCCGAGCAGGCCGCTGGTCAGGATCTTCAGGGAACTGTCCTTGGGAAACGCGTAGCGGTTTTCCATGGCCATGGTCACGCTGGCCTGAAAGACCTGATCGTCGAAGGTGATGGATTCCACGCGGCCCACGACGACGCCCGCGCTGCGCACGGCCGCCTTGGGCTTGAGTCCGCCGATGTTGTCGAAGCGCGCGGTCAGCGTGTAGGTTTTCTGGAAGCTCAGGCTCAGCAGGTTGGCCGACTGCAGCGCCAGGAACACCAGCGCCGCAGCGCCGATCAGCACGAACAGTCCGACCCAGACATCACTCTTGGATTGCTGCATGGTTTGTTTTTCCTTGTTTTGCGGGGGTGGCTTCGGTGCCGGGTCAAAGGCTGAACATCGTGGCCGTGAGCAGGAAGTCCAGCCCCAGCACGGCCAGCGAGGCCATCACCACCGTGCGCGTGGTCGCGCGGGACACGCCTTCGGGCGTGGGCTTGGCTGCATAGCCCTGCAGCAGCGCGATGAAGGTCACCGCCACGCCGAACACCAGGCTCTTGAGAACGCCGTTGCCCAGGTCATACCACCAGTCCACGCCGTTTTGCATCTGGCCCCAGAAGGCACCGCCATCGACGCCGATCATGACCACGCCCACCAGCCAGCCGCCGATCACGCCGACGGCGCTGAAGACAGCGGCCAGCAGCGGCATGGCGATCAGGCCGGCCACGAAGCGCGGCGCCAGGATGCGGCGCACGGGGTCCACGGCCATCATTTCCATGGCCGACAACTGCTCGCCGGCCTTCATGAGGCCGATCTCGGCCGTCAGCGCCGTGCCGGCACGGCCGGCAAACAGCAGCGCCGTGACGACGGGGCCGAGCTCGCGCACCAGGGACAGCGCCACCAGCAGACCCAGCGCCTCGGCCGAGCCGTAGCGCTGCAGGGTGTAGTAGCCCTGCAGGCCCAGCACGAAACCGACGAACAGGCCGGACACGCCGATGATGGCCAGCGAATAGTTGCCCAGGAAATGGATCTGGTCGCCAATCAGCCGCGGCCTGCCCAGCGCCGGCCCCATCAGCGCGAGCAGGCGGCCGAACAGGCGGGTGCCCATGCCCAGCTGGGTCAATTGGTGGCGCACTGCCGCGCCGATGCGAGCGGGATGCAGCCGGTTCATGCGCGCCTCCGGCCGTTGGCCTTGACCGGGCTTTCAGGCGTGCCGAAATCCTCTTCGGCACTCACGCCGGGGTAATGGAAGGGTACGGGGCCGGTGGCGCGTGCGTGGATGAACTGCTGCACCAGCGGATCGGGATTGGCCTTGACTTCCTCGGGCGAGCCCTGGGCGGCGACACCGCCGTTGCCCAGAATGACCACATGGTCGGCCACATGGAAGGTTTCCTCCACGTCATGGGACACCAGGATGGAGGTCAGGCCCATGGCGTCGTTGAGTTCTCGGATCAGTTGGGCAGCGGTGCCCAGGGAAATGGGGTCCAGCCCGGCGAAGGGCTCGTCGTACATGACCAGTTCGGGGTCCAGTGCAATGGCCCGCGCCAGCGCCACGCGGCGGGCCATGCCGCCCGATATCTCGCTGGGCATGAGGTCGCGCGCACCGCGCAGACCCACGGCATGCAGCTTCATGAGCACGATGTCGCGGACCAGTTCGTCGGGAAGGTCGGTGTGCTCGCGCAGCGGGAAGGCCACGTTGTCGAACACGCTCATGTCGGTGAACAGGGCGCCGAACTGGAACAGCATGCCCATGCGCCGGCGCGCAGCGTACAGGCCCGCTGCGTCCATGGTGGTGACGTCCTTGCCATCGAACAGCACCTGCCCCTGCTGGGCATGCTGCTGGCCGCCGATCAGGCGCAGCACGGTGGTCTTGCCCCCGCCCGATGCGCCCATCAGGGCCGTGACTTTGCCGCGCGGCACCTGCAGCGACAGGTCGCGCAGGATCACACGCTCGCCATAGCCGAAGGTGACGTTGCGCAACTCCACGAAAGAGGCGGTTGGGATCATGCTGTGGTGCGGTCGATAAATGTTCGCAGGCAAGCCCGCTATTGTGCAGACAGGTGCCGCTGCTTGCTCACCACCGACCGAGATAAACATACATCCGTGTATGTTTCTCAAAAAGTCATGGCAGAAACCGCCATAAAAAAAAGAGCATGCTTTGCTTGCTACACAAGCGTTGCACGCTCTCTGGACCTGGGGAAAATCCGGACTGGACAGATGTTTTTTTACAACATGTTCTGCAGGAATGCCTGGGTCCGTGTGTGCCGCGGCGCCGCAAAGAATGCTTCCGCAGGGCCTTGCTCGACGATCTCCCCCTTGTCCATGAAGATCACGCGATTGGCCACTTCACGGGCAAAGCCCATCTCGTGGGTCACGACCAGCATGGTCATGTGCTCCTGCGCCAGCTCGCGCATGGTGCGCAGCACCTCGCCGGTCAGCTCGGGGTCCAGTGCGGAGGTGGGCTCGTCGAACAGCAGGATGTCGGGCTCCATGGCCAGGGCCCGGGCAATGGCCACGCGCTGCTTTTGCCCGCCCGACAGACGGTTGGGATAGGCATCGCGCTTTTCCAGCAGGCCCACCTTGTGCAGCAGCGCCTCGGCCTTGGGCACGATCTGCTCGCGCCTGAGGCCCTTGACGATGATGGGCGCTTCGATGACGTTCTCCAGCACCGTGAGGTGCGGGAACAGGTTGAAGGACTGGAACACCATGCCCATCTTGCGGCCGATCTGGCGGATCTGCGCCTCGGGCACGTAGTGGGCACGGCCGTCGGCGCCACTGTCCACCAGCACTTCGCCTTCAACGGCGACACGGCCGCTGTCAATGGTTTCCAGGTGGTTGAGGCAGCGCAAAAAGGTGCTCTTGCCCGATCCCGAGGGACCGATGATGGCCACCACCTCGCCACGCGCCAGCTCCAGCGAAACGCCGCGCAGCACCGGCACGCCGCCAAAGCCCTTGCAGATGTTCTGCGCCGAGATCATGGTCTCGGGCGCGTTATCACGCGTCGTATTTGGCATGGCGTTTTTCTAGGTATTGGAAGATCCAGGTCAACACGAGAGTCATGACCAGATAGAAGCCTGCGGCCACCACGAAGGGCGTGATGGTGAAATCGCGCTGCACGATGCCGCGCGCCGCGCGCAGCAGATCGTTCAGGGCCAGCACGTAGATCAGCGAGGTGTCCTTGACCAGGGTGATGGTCTCGTTGCTCACGGGCGGGATGATGCGCGCCCACATCTGCGGCAGGATGATGCGGCGCATGGTCTGGCCGTAGCTCATGCCCAGCACCTTGGCGCCCTCGTACTGGCCGCGGTCCACGGACTGGATGCCCGCGCGGAAGATTTCGGCGAAGTAGGCGGCGTAGTTCAGCGCGAAGGCGACCACGGCGGCCGGGAAATCGGGCAGGCGCACGCCGATCACGGGCACGAAGGGCAGCGCGAAGTAGATGAACAGCATCTGCAGCATCAGCGGCGTGCCGCGCATCAGCCAGATGTAGCCGCCGACCAGCCGGCTCAGGGCGGGAAAGCGGGAGATGCGCATCAGCGCCAGCGACAGTCCCAGGGGAATGGACAGCGCCAGGGTGATGACGAAGAGCTTGAGGGTGACCAGGGCGCCGGCGGACAGCGGCCCCATGAGCGAGATTACATATTCCATCGAATGGCCTCAGTGCGGTGCGCGGCCCCGCCGGCATCGGCAGGATCCGGGCAGCCACGGGCGCGTGCGTCCCAGAACGCAAAAGACCGGCAATGCCAGGCTGGCCTTGCCGGTCGCATGGTGTGCCGGATTTACTTGATGATGTCCTTGCCGAACCACTTGGAGGCGATTTCGGCGGCCTTGCCGTCCTTCTTCATCTCGGCCAGCGCGGCTTCGAGCTTGCCCAGAACTTCGGTGTCCTCCTTGCGCAGGCCCACGCCGTAGTCCTCGGTGCCGAAGTTGTCCTCGAGCACCAGGTACTCGCCAGCCTTCTTGGCCACGTGGAAGCGCCCCACGACCTCGTCGACCACGACGGCGTCCAGGCGGCCGGCCGACAGGTCCATCAGCGCGGTGATGTTGTCGCCGAAGGTCTTCAGGTCCTTGAAGCTGGCGGCCACGGCGGCGTCCTTCTTGATGGCGTCCACGGCCGAGCTGCCATCCTGTGCACCCACGACCTTGCCGGCCAGGCCGGCCTTGTCCTTGATGTCGGAGTCGGCGCGCACGATGATGATCTGGTGGTTCTCCATGTAGGGCGCGGTGAAGGCGATGTTCTTCTTGCGCTCTTCGGTGATGGTCAGGCCGTTCCACAGCGCGTCGACGCGCTTGCCGACCAGCTCGGCCTCCTTAGCGCTCCAGTCGATGGGCTTGAAGTCCACCTCCACGTTCATGCGCTTGGCGGCTTCACGCGCCATGTCGATGTCGAAGCCGACGATCTCGTTCTTGTCGTCACGAAAGCCCATGGGCGGGAAGTTGTCGTCCAGGCCGATCACCAACTTGGTCATGGCTGCCGGCACGGGGGCGGCAACCGGCGCGGCGGCGGTCGATGCGGACTCGTTCTTGCCGCAGGCTGCCAGCAGTGCAGACAGGGCCACCATGGCCAAGAGGGTGCGTTTTTTCATGGCTTAAAGCTTTGGAGTGGAAAAAGCGAAAGGCGGCGGCCGCTGCACGCAAGGTGCGCAATCGTTGTAATGAATGGTTCCTTGGCGGAACCTTTGTCTCGGTTGGGTGCCGGCGCCGAATCCCGTATTGTCGCGCAGACCGGCGCCCCCCGCCAACACGCTGGATCAAGACCGTGCAAATCGGCAAAGGGCGAGAGATGCCTGCCGGTCACTGCAGCATGAAGGTCTTGTACTCGAGCCGGTTGAGTTCGCGCGAGAGCATGAACAGGCCCACGCACAGCGTCACCAGCATGGCCAGGCAAAAGCCGTAGCCATAGAACGCGGCGCCCAGCGCCAGCGAAATGCCCGTGAAGGCGATGTTCAGCACCACCAGCAGCAGGCACAGCATGAAGACGATGCGCCGCTCGTCCAGATAGAAGAACACGTTGAGCACGGCCATCACGCCCACCTGCAGCCCGGCGCCGACCACCTGCACATGCAGCAGCGGCAGGTACAGCTGGGAGATGCCCAGCAACTGCAGGATGGCCGGTCCGGCCACCAGGGTGACGAGAACGGCCAGCGTCTGCACCTTGGCGATCTCGCCCAGGCCCGCCTGGATGGCGTAGACCATTTCGTTGCGCATGGACTCGATGTACTCGAGCGATCCGCCGCCGCGCACGGCATCGAAGAACTTGTCGTAGTACTCGACGAAGTCGGTCTCGATGCGCACCAGAAAGACCGCCATGCCCGGGATGATGGACAGGTAGGACAGGAACACCGGCAGGTCGTAGATCAGCGAGGCCCTGAGCCCGCCGATGATCTGCTGCGAGGTCGGCGGGTAGTACCAGAACATGAACTTGTCGATCCAGATGCCCAGGTTGTAGAGCACGCCGATGGCGATCAGCGCCGGAAAGATCAGCGAGCGCTGCGTGAAGTCGAAGGCGATCCAGCGCTTTTGCAGCGGAAAGCTGCGCAGCACGATCAGCCACATGCCGGCCAGCAGCAGCACGTGGCCGATCACGAAGCTGGCCAGCAGCCCTTCCAGCCCCCAGTACCGCAGCGGCAGCGCCAGCAGCACGATGAGCAGGTAGGTGGCGCCGAACAGCCCGGCAATGGCCCGGTAGTGCTTGAGGCCCGACAGCAGCACGGTCATGACCCAGACCACGCACATCAGCGTGAAGCCCGCCAGCATCAGCACGCGGTACAGCAGGCCCTGGCCCGGCAGCACCACGAAAAGCGCCAGCGTGCCCAGCGCGCTGGCAGTGGCCACCACGACCAGCAGCAGGCCATGCAGGTTGGGCAGGATGCTCTCGTCCTTCTTGAGGAACAGCTGGTCCGAGACAAAGCGCGTGAATGCCAGCTGCGCCGCCCCGGTCAGGATCAGGCTGCTGGCCACCAGGTAGGTGACCGAGGTCTGGAACTGCGTGACCAGCAGCGGCGGCGCCACTACGCTGACGCTGAACACCCCCACCAGCAGGATGCCGATGATGGAGAACACCCACGGCCCCGAGCCGATCACGCCCGCATAGGCGTAGGCCTGGAGCACGCTGGTCAGCGTGTTCTTGCGCAGCAGGTGGCGCAGTTCGAATCCAATGCCAGCCATCAGTGTTTTTCCTCGGACTGTTGCAGCGCCCTGTCATAGACCTGCCTGTAGCGCTCGAACAGCAGCCGGTCGGAGTAGTAGCGCTCCACGCGCGCAATCCCGGCCGCGCTGGCGGCCTGCCATTGCCCGGGCGATGCCAGCAGCTCCAGGCAGGCATCGGCCAGTGCCTCGGGGTTGGCAATGCCGACCACGCGCCCGCACGAGCCCAGGGCCTGGTCCTCGGGCCCCAGCCCGTCGATGAGCTGGCGGCACGAGCCCACGTCGGTGCTGACCACGGGCACGCCGGCGGCCTGTGCTTCGAGAATCACCAGGGGCAGCGCCTCGCTGATGGACGACAGCACGACCACGCCCACCTTGGGCAGCAACTCCTCCACCTTCTGCATGCCCAGAAAGCGTACGTTGGCCTGCAGGGCCAGGCTGTCCACGAGGTTCTGGCATTCATCGGCATAGGCCGGGTCTTCGGCCGTGGGGCCGGCCACCCAGGCCTGGGCCTGGGGCATCCGGTTGACCACGCGGCGCATGGCGCGGATGAAGGTCTTGATGTCCTTGATGGGCACCACGCGGCCGATCAGGCACAGCACGGGCGGCGTCTCGGCCGGCCGCTGGGTGCGCAGCGGCGCAAAGCGCTCTATGCGGATGCCGTTGGGAATGCTGACCGTGCGCTCTGCCGCCGCGCCATCGGCCACCTGGCGCAGGCGGTTGTTCTCGTACAGCGCAATGATGGGATCGGCCGCGCCATAGCAAAAGCGCCCCATCCAGTCGAAAAACCGTATCCACATCTGCCGGAAGAACGACACCTCCATGGGGTCGCGCTGGAAGATGTTGCGGTTGTCGCGGATCCAGGTGCTCTGCAGCAGGTCGATCTGCCGCTCCTTGGTATAGATGCCATGCTCGGACAGCACCAGCGGCAGGCCGCGCGAATGGTGCAGCAGCCCCCCCAGAAACCCCGCATAGCCCGTGGAGACCGTATGCAGCACGCGCACCGGAATCAGCCCGTGGGCGATGCGCGCCATCAGCCACAGCGGCTGCAGCATGATGCGCACGGTCCAGAAGAAGTCCACGAACGATGGATCGGTGCAGTGGCGCCGGTAGCTGTCGCGGATCAGGTCCCAGGCGAATTCGCTGTGCAGGAAATCCTCCAGCGGCAGGCTGCCGCCGGGCTGCAGTTCCAGCGCAATCGAGCGCATGGCCGCCAGCACCTTGGCCCGGCTTTCGGCACTGCCGTCATGTGCCTCCAGCGCTTGCAGGAACTCCCGGGCCTTGGCCAGGGCTTCGGGATGGCCGCGCGAGGGCGCGGGCTGGATGTTGGAGTGCAGGGCGTCAAAGAGGAAATGCTGCTCGAAGTGCACCACGTTGGGCGGCAGCGCGTAGCGGAAATCGCCATAGTCCTCGCGCCGGCTTCCCAGGAAGACGATGGCGAAGCGGTGCTCGGGATAGGCCTGCAGGATCTGGTTGACCCAGCTGGACACGCCGCCGCTGACATAGGGAAACGTGCCCTCCAGCAGCAGCGCGATGTCCGCACTGGCCGCCGTGGGGAACTGGCTCGCACGGCTCATGAGGCACTCCAGTAGCGGATGCTGGGCTTCAGGCGCGGCAGGGCATGCTCGATGTCCAGCGATCGCATCAGCGCCTGCGCCTTGGCGAACTCGCGCCGCTCGAACAGCAGCTCGGCCTGGTAGGGCACGACGCGCGCGGGCTCCATGCCCAGCGCCAGCGAGCGCTCGTAGCAGGCCAGCGACTCCACCTGCCTGCCCTGCAGATGCAACAACCGGCCACGGCGCAACAGCAGCAGCGCGTTGTCGGGCCGCTGGGCCAGCACCAGGTCGCAGTAGTGCAGGGATTGCTGGATGGCGTGGTCACGCACATCGCCCTGCGCCACGCCCTGGTAGACCAGCTCCGCGTACAGGTCGGTGAGCGCCCGAGCCGCCTGCAGGCCGCGCGGCCCGCAGGGCGCATCGCCCTCGGACTGGCGGGCATGCTCGAACAGCTGAAGCTCCTGGTGGATGGTCTTGCTGATCTCGCGCTCCTTGGCGTCCAGCATGCTGTAGGCCAGCAGGCGCAGGTCCTCGCTGGAATCGCCCAGCGCCGTGCGCAGCATGGGCGAGGCAATGCGCCCCGGCACGCTGCCCAGCGCCACCATGGCCCGCATGCGCGAGGCGACGGGCACATTGGGATTGGCCAGGAAGGACTGCAGGCCCGCCTGGCGGCGGCTGGTTCCGGACTGCTGGTGCGGGTCGAAATCGGGCAGGGGCATCACCGGAAAGCGCTGGCCACCGCGCGGGCCGCGCTGCGTGTGCAGCGCAATGGTGGCCACGACGGCGCCCAGGATGCCGGCCACCGGCACGGCATAGGCAAACAGCCCCATCAGCGCCACCAGGGCCAGGCGCTGGCGCACCGACCTGGCCGAGGTGGCCAGGAACGGCGCCAGGCACAGCGCCAGCAGGCCGCTGGCCAATCCATGGGCCATGAGATAGCCCAGCAGGGCGGCGTCCGACTGGCTGCGCAGCAGCCACAGGCTGCTCCAGGAGGCGATTTCCGCGGCCAGCGCGCCCAGGGCCAGCTTGAGGTTAAGCATGGCCCTGCCCCATCTGGTGCAGCCGCTCCAGCACGCTGATGGCCGAGCAGCGGTCCAGCAAGATGGTGCGCGGGAAGATGCCCGCATCGGCCAGCGAGGCCACGCCGCGCTGGGCCAGCCAGGCCTCGATGCGGTTCAGGTAGCCCTCGGCCGTGGCGTTGGTGCCCAGCGGCATGAAGATGGCCAGCAGCTGCCGGCCATCGCGCTCCTGCAGCCAGGAGCGGTCCAGCATGCGCTCCAGCCGCATGATCTGCTGGGCCATCTGCGCCTGGACGGCCGACGGCGACAGCTCCAGCGCCACCACCACGCTGCTCAGGCGCGCGCTGCGGTTCACATGCTCCATGCGCTGCACCTCGAAGGCGAAGTGCGGCGGGCAGTCGGGATAGGCCTGCAGCAGCGGTGCGGCCAGGCTGTTGGCGGCCACGCTGTCGGTGTAGTAGCCCAGCAGCAGGTTGATGGTCTGCAGCGCTTCTTCCTGCAGTGCGAAGAAAGGCATTTCCTCGACCAGCAGCAGGCCGTAGATCTCGCCTTCCAGGTCCAGCATGGGCGCCACGACGATGTACTGCGTCTGCTGGCCTTGCGCCATGCTTTGCGAGATATGGCACAGCACATGGCTGTCCAGCGCCTGGCGCACCAGCGGGTCATGGACATGGATGGGCCGCTCGCCGCCCAACTGGGCAATGGGCGTGGGGTCCAGCACATCGTTGCGCACGGGCACCAGGCTGGCCACGCTGATCTGGCTGAAGCGCGCCAGCAGGTTGAGCAGGCTTTGCGCATCGCCCTCGGCGCCGCTGAGGCCGCTGAGCACGTTGATGGCGTCGCGCATGGACACGGGACGGCCTATGAGCTCCTGCTCGAGGCGGTCATGCGACAGGCGCAGCAGGTAATGCTGGCGGATCAGCTGCTCGGTGCGCTGGTCCATGTAGTTCTGCGCCGTGCGCGCACGGCGTATGCGCGCGCGCCACAGGCTGGAGATCTCGCCCACGACCATGACCAGGATCAGGCCGCCCAGGAAATACTGTTCGGGAAACAGCGACAGATCCCGCTGGTTGACGCCCAGCCATGCCAGCAGCAGCACACCGGACGCCGACAGGCCGGCAACGGGCCCGTAGCGCAGGGCCACGACCACGGGCGCCAGCCAGGCCCAGGGAAACTCCGCCTCCACCCACAGGGGATTGGCGGGGTTGGCCCACATGCCGACCAACAGGGCCAGCAACGGCAAAAGCAGCGTCTCTCCCACCACCACCCAGGGCTTGGCGCTTGTCTGCACAAGCAGGCCCAGGGGCGAACCCCTGAATTCCGCGGCAATGCCGGCTCGGCGCGGTGCATCGGGATGCGGTGCCGCCTTGGGCGTGGTGGCTTGGTCTGGCATGGAAAATCGTTCCTCGATGCGCTTATCGGGCGTTGGCCAGGCCCGTGCCCAGCAGATTGCGGATCAGCTTCTGGCCCACGGCGGCCAGGGCCTCGCGGCTCCAGCCGCTTTGCGCGCCCGCGCCGCTCCACACGGTGGCGCCGGTGCCCACGTCCACGATCTCCAGCGTCACGCCCACGGCCGGTTCGCCATCCACTCCGACCTTGTAGCGCCATTCGTCCACCGCGCCCGTCAGCGCATAGCGCACGCCTTCGCCGCGCGCCCAGGCCAGGGCGTCCTCGCGGCGCTTGGCGTCGCGGCCGTCGAACAGCGTCTCCTGCAGCGCATCGCCCGTGTAGCGCTTGACCTGGCCCACGCCGCGCGCATTGATCAGCGCCGTGGCGATGGCGGCGGCGCGGTTGCCGGCCATGGGTGTCTCGGTGTGGTTCTCGAAGGGCAGCACGGCCCAGCTGGCGTTCGTCTCCAGCGCGGGCGCCGTGCCCCGGTCGATGGTCGAGCAGGCAGACAGCAGGCCGACAAGGGCCATACCCGTGAGCACGCGAAGGCGGGAGGCAAAAGAAGTGCGGTGTGTCATGGAAAGGCTCCTTGAAGTCTTCGGATCAGTAGTGGAGGCGGTAGGTGAGCAACAGCTCGCGGGTATTGCCCACGGTGTTGATGCCCGACTTGGACAGGTTCAGGCCCAGCGCGAGGTGGTCCGCGCCGAACAGGCTGGTGGCCAGGCCCATGCCCAGCTCGTAGCCCGCGCCGTTGATGCTGTGGTGCGTCAGGGCCAGGCTGGCATAGGGCCGCAGCGCGCGCGTGTATTGCTGCTCGTAGCCCGTGTTGAACATCATCTGCAGGCCCGAGAAGCGGAAGCTGCGCGGCAACAGATAGTCGATGGTGGGATCGTTGAACGCAGGCAGGTAGCCCAGGATGGCCGCATCCCTGCCCTGCAGCAGCGCCGGGTCGGTGCGGCTGTAGCGGTGCCAGGAGGTGAAGGCGCCGAACTGCAGGGTGGGTGCCTCGCTGCGATAGGTGTGCAGGTATTGCAGCATCGCATGGTTGCCGGAGCCCACGCGGGCGCCGCTTTGCACGCGGTAGCGCTCCGATGCCAGCTCCAGCGTGATCTGGTCCAGGCGCGAGAGCTGGTAGCTGCTGCCCAGCGACACGCGGTCCTTCATGCCGCCCATGCGCATGGCCAGCGTTTCCTGCGTGGCCAGGTGCCGGCCCAGCGATGCCTGCAGGCTCCAGCGGCTGTCCACGTTGTAGGTCTGCGTGAACTGCATCGGCGTGTAGCTCTCCAGGCTTTCGCGCCGGCCCAGCATGAACTCGCTGGAGGCCGACTGCGTCTTGCGCGTCAGGCGCAGGCCGATGCCCCACTCCTGGGAGGGTCCGCGCACCAGGGTGCTTTTGTTGACCGTGCGGCGCACGTCCTCGGCATCCAGGTCCAGCGCCCAGCGGGGGTTGAGACCCACATGCCAGCGCAGCCGCGAGACCTGCTCGTCGATGGCGTCCATGCGGCGATTGCGCAACTGCAGGCCGCCGTAGTCGCTGAAGGCCAGCAACTGCTCGGTCAGCCCCAGGTGCAGGGGATCGTCGTCGGGCTGGTAGGCCATGCTCTCGAAGCCCGCGGTCTGCGCCAGCCGCACATCGCCCACCATGGCCGCCGCGTTGATGCGGTCGTAGCGCGGCAGTGCCTCGTCATGGCGCTGCAGCAGCTGCCCGGCCTGGGCCACATCCTTTTCCGCCAGGGCCACCGTGATCTCGGCCCACAGCGGTGCGCTGGCACTCTTGCTGCGGCTGCGCGCGTACTGCTGCCAAAGGTAGCCGCGCTCGGCCTGGTATTCGCCGCGCTCCTGCAGCCAGGCGATGGCCAGCTCGGCCGCAGCGGCGGAATGCTCGCGGCGCCCGCCTTGCAGGTCCATGCGCAGCAGCTCGCGCATCAGGGCGAATTCGGCATCGCCCTGGGTATGAAAGAGCATGAGCCGGCTGCGTGCCTGGCGCTGGACCTCGTCCAGGCCCTCGGCGGTCAGCCAGCGGCGGGCCGCATCGGCCGAAGGGCCCTGCTGCGCACGCGTGCGCGCCTTCTCGCGCTGCCACAGCTGCTGCCTCAGGTTCCAGGCCTGGTCCGCCTGCTGGTTCTGCTCCAGCGCGTCCGCGTACTGCATCATCCACAGGAAGTCGTCGGCATGCTCCGTGCGGTGCGGCTTCAGATACCGCTCCAGCGCAACGGCCGGGCGCGACAGCGTCATGTAGGCCGCCGCCAGGGCGCCGTGCATGTCGGCATCACGTGCCCACACGGGCTCGGCCGCCGCCAGCAGCAGCTTGAGGGCCGCCGCGTTCTGCGTGTCGATCAGCAGCCACATCAGGCCCTGGCGCAGCGGCGTGGAGCCTGGGTCCAGCGCCAGGCCCTTCTCGAAGGCTTCCATGGCCTTTTTCGGCTGCGCAGTGCGCTGGTAGTAGGCGCCCAGGATCTGGAAGAAGGTGGGCTGGCCCATCAGGCGCTTGAGCAAGGCCGGGTCGGCCATGATGCGCTCGACCTGGCGGCCGATCTGCGTCCAGTCCTCCTGGTCCTCCAGCAGGTAGAAGGCCTGTGTCAGATGGCGCACGTCCTGGAACTGCTCCCAGGCATGCAGGGACATCTGGGCCGCCTCGCGCCGGTCGGTGCGCTGCAGCAGGCGGATCACTTCGTCGTAGTCGCTGATGCCGGCGTGCGGCGTCTGCAGCAGGCGGCGGTAGGCCTTGAGCGTCAGCGCCTCCTGGCGCTGGTCCTGGGCCAGGTCGCCCAGCAGGCGCCAGTACTCGCCTTCGTCCTGCATGCCGGCCGGAACGCGCGTCTGTGCGTCTTCCAGCCAGCGCAGGCCCAGCGCCGGCTCGCCCTGCAGCAGCGCGAGCACGGCGGCGGGCATGACATGGGCCGGCGTGCGCTGCTCGGGATCGCTGAGCACGCGCTTCCATGCCTGCAGCGCCAGCGGCGAACGGCCTGCGCGCTCGGCCAGCTGGGCCAGCAGAATCTGCGACTGCGGCGTGCTGCCGTGCTTTTGCAGATAGTCGATGGCCGCGCCCGGCTCGGCCTGGCGCTCATAGGCCTGGACCAGCGCCTGCAGCAGCGCGGCATCCTGGGGACGGCGGCTCAACTGGTGGCGCAGGCCGGCAATCAGGGCGCGGTCGTCGAACAGGCCCGGCGCCAGGCGCATCACCGTCTTCCAGGCATCTTCACGGCCCGTGTTCTGCGCAATGACCAGCCAGTTGTCCAGGGCCTGCTGCTGCTGCCCCATCCATTCGGACACCTGGGCCAGGCGCTCGCGCCAGGCCATGTCCTGCGGCGCCTGGCGCACCGCAGCCGTGGCCACGCGCCAGGCATCTTCCAGGTTGCGGTTTTCGAGGAACACCTCGTAGCCCAGCTGGTAGGTCTTGTCGTCAAAGGGCAGGCCCGGCGGCGGCTTGCGTGCGGGGTCGGCCGTGCGCAGCATGCGCCAGCCCGGGGCGGTCCAGGCCACGGGCTGCAGTGCCCAGGCGCCGTCGTCGGCCACTGCGGACGCTACGGCCGGGCCGGCTCCCGAAGCGCCTGCCGCCTGCACCTGCCATTGCTGCAGCAGGGACAGCTGCAGCAGCCGCTTGGCATAGCGCTCGGCCTCGGCCCGGTTGCCGGCCGCGCGCGCCAGGCCGATGAGCCTTCGCAGCGTTTCCGGGTCGCTGCCCAACAGTTCTTCCTGCTGGCGCGCCAGCGCCAGCGCTTCGCTGGCACGGTTGCCGGACTGCAGCACCTGCAGGGCCTGCCAGAGATAGGCGCGCGACTGCGGGACGTCTTCGGTCGTGGCGCTGGCCTGGCGCAGCAGCCGGGCCGATTCCTCGTACAGCGACATGCCCAGCGCCTGCCGCGCTGCGGACTCATAGACCTGCGCCTTGCGCGCGGGATCGCCCTGGCGGGCGGCCACATCGTCGTAGATGCCCAGGGCCAGCGGTGCGTCCTTGAGTACCAGCGCCGAAGAAGCCAGGTACAGCGCCTGCTCCTGGGTCAGACCCGCCAGCGGGACCTCCTTGAGCGCCTGCATCACCTGGAGCCCCAGGGCATCGGCCTGCCCTCCGGCGCGATGGTCCTGCTTTTGCGCCTCCAGATAGTTCTGGTAGGCGGCCTGCCAGCGCTCCCAGGCCTGGACGGCGGCGCTGGGCAGCGCCTGCTTGGCTGCCTCTTCGCGCGCCAGCTTGATGGCTTTCAGGCGCTCCTCCTTGGCCTTGAGCAGGGCGCGCAGGTTTTCATTGCCCGGGTCGCTCTTGAGCAGGTTGCTCAGGTAGTTGTAGGACAGCTCGGAATCATCTCCGGTGACGGAGAGCCGGCGCTCCAGATCCTGCTTGGGAAACAGCATCCACAGGGCACCGCCGATCAGTACCGCCAGCAGCACGATCAGCCAGAAGGGAACCGTGACGGGGCGCTCAGAGCCCCCGGCATTGCGCTTGGAGTTCAACACTGTGATGGGTACTTCTGAAGGAACGGAGGTTGGAGCTGCCCGTATCGGCACCCGCCACGGCAATGAGGGGATTGGCGGCGTTCAGGGAACTCAGCGCACAGCCGGACGGCAGGTGCATGCGCAGCTCCAGCGGCACATGGCCCTGCAGGGTGAAGCGCACGCCGCCATCGGCCTGGGGCAGCCATTGCGTGAGCCGGGCATTGGCATCCACCAGATAGGGGCGCACCGCGGAGGCGGCCGCGCCTGCGGCATCCTGCTGCACCAGGTATCCGGCGCCGCCGGCCAGGTGAAGGTAGTTGCCGTCCGTGCCCTTGGCATAGCCGGCGATGCCGCGGCTGGCAGCCATTGAAGGCAGGGCCATGCCGGGCGGCATGCGCAGCGTGCGCAACTGGCCCGGGCCCCGCAGACGCCAGCCCTGCGCGTCGCGGCCGATGGCGAATTCGTAGAAATCCTGCACCTTGCGGATGTACTCGGAGCTGTAGACCGGGTTCAGCCGCTGCGCCAGCGCCCACTGGTAGACCTTGTGCAGGGCCTTGATGCTGGCCTGCTTGCTGGCGGAGTAGGAGTGGTAGTAGATGTCCACGGCCTTCATGCGCCGGGGCGCGTCGGTCATCTCGAAGGTTTCGATGACGCGCTCGAAGCCGTAGAACGGCCCGTGCCAGAGGTTGGTGTAGATGTTCTCGTTGGTGACGGGCGCATAGATCTGCAGATGGCCGCCCTTGCGCAGGCCCCAGCTGCGCACCTCCGTCAGCGAGGGATTGCTGCGCGTGATGGCCGTGTCGCCGCCATTCATGTTGAGCAGTCCCGCCGCGTCGGAGATGGCCAGGGCCTCGGCGCTGGGCGCCGTGTTGCCGGTCCACAGGAACACGTCCACCGGCTTGCCGGGCGGCGCCAGGCGCTTGCGGATGTAGTCGACCGAGCCATTGATCTCCCGGTTCATGTCCATCTGGTAGCCGGGGATGTGGAGGTTGAGGTTCACCTCCTTGCTGTCATCCCCGTCGGGCGCTGCCCCGGGCTCCCAGAAGAAGGGATGGGAATAGGAATGGCTGGCGATCTCGACATGGGGCATGGCGAAGATGCGCTTGGCAATGCCCTCCAGCTGGTCGGCCCACTGCGGATACAGGCCCTGCGGCGAGACTTCGGCCTCGATGACCGAGATGGTGTGCGGAATCCTGTAGCGCTCCAGGATCTCGCGGCGCAGCACCTCGCCGGCGAAGGGCGTGCCCGGCAGCTCGGCCTTGGAAGGAAAGCCGTCCCCGTCCACATGGGCCAGCAGCAGGCGGCGGCCGTTCTCGGTGGTGACGTCGGGCACCGGAAAGTCCTGCAGGCGCAGCGCCTCGCGCAACAGCGCGAAGGGGTCGATCACCCAGCGCGACTGGTCGGTGCCCGGCATGCCCACCACCACATAGGGCATGAGTGCAAAGCCGCCCCAGGGCGTGATGGCGGCCGACACGAAGCGGCGCCCCCGCTTGTCGTCGAAGGACAGCAACTCGCGGCTGCCCCTGGCCATCTGCGGCGTGAACTCCCAGCCTTCGTAATCGTGCGCTGGCTCGGCCGGCTGCATCTCGAAACCCATGACCGGCGCCTTTTCGGCGCGCCGCAGCGGGAACACGGGTGCCGCTTCCGTGCTGCGCGTGCCCAGGGCGGCCGACATGGTGCGGTCCTGGGACAGGCCCAGCGTATTGAGCACCAGCAGCGGCATGCCCTGCTGCACCTGGTTGGCCAGCCACTGCCGCACGCTTTTGGCCCGCATCTCGGGCACCGCGCCGCCGAACCAGCTCACCACGCCGGCATAGCGGTCGCGCGACACGCCTTCGGGCAGGGGCTCGCGCACATCGGCGTAGTCGGCGACGTAGCCCATGTAGTTCAGGGGCATTTCCAGGAAGCGGTGCGCCGATGCGCCGTTGATGGACGGATAGTCGGCACCGTTGTAGAGAATCAACACCCTGCGCGCCACCGCCTCCACCTGGCCTATGCCCAGGGTCTGCAGCCCGGCATCGGAAACCCAGGGGATGATGCCCAGCTGCGCAATGCGGCGGGCGGTCTCGCGCGTGGCGTCGCGGTCATGCGGGGCCACGTAGTCGATGGACAGCACCGGCAGGCGGTCGCGCTCGCGGATGGTCTGCAGTTGCTGCAGCAGCCATTCGCGGTCTTTCTCGGGCACGTTCACATAGCGCTTGAGGCTGGCATCCCAGCCCCGCAACAGCGACTCGGCCGCCACCATCTGTACCTTGTCCCTCACGCGCGGCACGATCTCGAAGCCCCGGTTCAGGATCAGGCGGATGCCGGGATAGCGCTGGTGCAGCGTCTCGATGACGCGCACCAGACCGTCCTGCTGGGCCTTTTCGTCGAAATTCGCGGCCAAGCGGTAGGAGTCCAGCGTGTCCAGGAAGAAGCCGCGAAAGCCCTGCTTCCACAGCGGCGCGATCACCTCGTCAGCAAAGAAGGCGGGCCACTGCGCGGGTGTCTGGTCCAGGACGATGGACTGCCAGGCGCCGTTGCGCGCCATCTTCCAGGCCTCGGGAATCTTGCCGAAGTAGGCGCGCTCGGGCAGCACCTCGGCCACGGAAGCGTAGGCATACAGCTCGCTGCCCGGGGCCTGCTTGCGAAACCGGACCGGGTCATAGCCATGGCCCGGCTCCACGACGGCAATGTCGTAGAGGCTCAATTCACTGAGCGATGCCTTGTTCCCGTAATAGACAGCCACCGCGGGTTCGGCAGCCTGCACCACCCAGCCGCACAGCAACCCCCAGCAGACCAGGCAGCTTCGCAGGAAACCGTTCATGGCCTTCTCCTCAGGGCGTGGTGATGCCCCATCAATTCATAGTTTTTATGCATCAAATTTCTTAACAATTTGATGAAAGCTATCGTCAATCCGACGAAAAGCGGGCCGAGCATAACGTTGTTTGTCTACAAATGTGTTTTCTCCCTACTTTTGTGCTCAGCCCACTTGAACCCGGGGAGAAGCTGGGTTATTGCGATACTAGGCACGCCAAAAAATCACCAATGAGAGGTATTCATGATCCTGGTCACAGGCGGCGCCGGCTTCATCGGCTCCCACACCTGCGTGGAGCTGGCCGCCGCAGGCGAGCCCTACCTGATCTACGACAACTTCAGCAACAGCAGCGCCGACGTGCTAGCCCGCATGGAACGCATCACGGGCCGGCGCCCGCTGTGCGTGGAAGGCGATGTGCGCGACCGCGCCGCGCTGGACCGGGTGTTTGCCGAGCACTCCATCCGCGAGGTGATCCACTTCGCCGCACTCAAGGCCGTGGGCGAATCCGTGGCCCAGCCACTGCGCTACTACGAACACAACGTGGGCGGCACGGTCGCCCTGCTGCAGGCCATGCAGGCAGCGGGCGTGCACAGCCTGGTGTTCTCCTCCTCGGCCACGGTCTACGGCGACCCGGCCAGCCTGCCGATCCGCGAGGATTTCCCGCTGTCTGCCACCAACCCCTACGGCCGCAGCAAGCTGTGGATCGAGGAAATGCTGGCCGACCTGGACCGCGCCGAGCCCGGCCAGTGGCGCCTGGCACGGCTGCGCTACTTCAATCCCGTGGGCGCCCATGAAAGCGGCCTGATCGGCGAGGACCCGCGCGACATCCCCAACAACCTCATGCCCTACGTCTCGCAGGTCGCCATCGGCCAGCGCCAGCAGCTCAGTGTCTATGGGGATGACTACGCCACGCCGGACGGCACGGGCGTGCGTGACTACATCCACGTCACCGACCTGGCGCGCGGCCACCTGGCGGCGCTGCGCCATCTGCGTGAACAGCAAGGCCTGCTGACGGTGAACCTGGGCACGGGGCGCCCGGTCTCGGTGCTGGAGATGGTCAAGGCCTTCGAGCGCGCCAGCGGCCGCCCCGTGCCCTACCAGATCGTGGCGCGCCGCCCCGGCGACGTGGCCCAGTGCTGGGCCGACCCCGCCGAGGCCGAGCGCCTGCTGGGCTGGAAGGCCATGCTGGACCTGGACCGCATGTGCGAGGACGCATGGCGCTGGCAAAGCCAGGCCGCAGGTCTCAAGCGCTGAACCCCGCAGCGCCTGCGGACGCCGAGGGCGTGGTATCTTTTCGCCCTTGTTTCACGCCCTAGCCACGAGTCTGCCCATGCTTGCCAAACGCATCATCCCCTGTCTTGACGTCACGGGAGGGCGCGTCGTCAAAGGCGTGAACTTCGTGGAGCTGCGCGATGCGGGCGACCCGGTGGAGATCGCCGCGCGCTACAACGCCCAGGGCGCGGACGAGCTGACCTTCCTGGACATCACGGCCACCAGCGATGGCCGAGACCTGATCCTGCCCATCATCGAATCGGTGGCCAGCCAGGTCTTCATTCCGCTGACCGTGGGCGGTGGCGTGCGCACCGTCGAGGACGTGCGCCGCCTGCTCAACGCGGGCGCCGACAAGACCAGCTTCAACTCGGCCGCCATCGCCAATCCCGATGTGATCAATGCCGCCTCCGACAAGTACGGCGCGCAGTGCATCGTCGTGGCCATCGACGCCAAGCGCCGCACCGCCGAAGACGAGCAGCGCATCGGCACCGACGGCCGCGCCGCCGGCCCCGGCTGGGATGTCTACAGCCACGGCGGACGCAAGAACACCGGCCTGGACGCCGTGCAGTGGGCCGCAGAAATGGCGCGCCGCGGCGCGGGCGAGATCCTGCTGACAAGCATGGACCGCGACGGCACCAAGTCCGGGTTCGACCTGAAGCTCACGCGCGCCGTCAGCGACGCCGTGCCCGTGCCCGTGATCGCCTCCGGCGGCGTGGGCTCGCTGGACGACCTGGCCGATGGCGTGACCCTGGGCGGCGCCGACGCCGTGCTGGCCGCCAGCATCTTCCACTATGGCGAATTCACCGTGGGCCAGGCCAAGCAGCGCATGGCCGAGCGCGGCGTGCCCGTGCGCCTCTGATACGGCGCGTCGGCGGACTCCTTCATTTCAGTTTTCCATGGCGCTCGCGCCGCCCACAACCCATGAAACCGGCGCGGCCCAAGGGACCAGGGACAGCGAGCAAGGGCCGCCCCGCAGCAAGGCTGTCGTCTCCCTCCCGCGCAGCGAGAGAGGGGGAAGGCGCGAAGCGACTCAGGGGGTGTATTTTCAATCCAGGCAATTCCTGACAATGCTGTCACAGGGATTCCAACCCAGGATATTCACAATGCAGGCAATGAACTGGCTAGATCAAGTCAAATGGGATGCGCAGGGCCTGGTGCCCGTGATCGCGCAGGAAAAGGACACGGGCGACGTGCTGATGTTCGCCTGGATGAACCGCGAGGCCCTGGCCAAGACGGCCGAGCTGGGCCGCGCCGTCTATTTCAGCCGCTCGCGCAACAAGCTGTGGTTCAAGGGCGAGGAATCGGGCCACGTGCAGACCGTGCACGAGGTGCGCATCGACTGCGACAACGACGTGGTCCTGCTCAAGATCACCCAGACCGGCCACGAGCCCGGCATTGCCTGCCATACGGGGCGCCACAGCTGCTTCTACAGCGTGCTGCGCGATGGCCAGTGGCAGGCCGTCGATCCGGTCTTGAAAGACCCCGAATCGATCTACAAATGAATTCCACGAACATGAACGACACCGCAAGCACTTCCTCGCAGGACGCCCTGGCGCGCCTGGCCGCCGTCATCGAAAGCCGCAAGCCCGCCAACGGCGGCGACCCCGACAAAAGCTACGTCGCCCGCCTGCTGCACAAGGGCCCGGATGCCTTTTTGAAGAAGATCGGCGAAGAGGCCACCGAAGTCGTCATGGCCGCCAAGGACGCAGACCATGGCGGGGACGCCGGCAAAATCCTCTACGAAGTGGCCGATCTGTGGTTCCATAGCATGATCGCCCTGGCCCACTATGGCCTGACGCCCGCCCAGGTCGTTGCCGAGCTGGAGCGCCGCGAAGGCACCAGCGGTATCGAGGAAAAGGCGCTGCGCAAGGCCCAGGAACGTGATGTGAACGAGAAAGGACCGCTGCCATGAATGACGATTACATCGAAGTCCGTGCCCTGGACCAGTCCCGCATCGAAGGCCTCAAGGCCTGGGGCTGGGTCAGCTACCTGCTGCACCTGGTGGTGGCCGTGGCCGCCGTCGTGCCCGGCGCCCAGCCCAGCATCGCGCTGCTGGTGATCGCCCTGATCATCGACCTGGTCAAGCGCGGCGACGCCGAAGGCAGCTGGATGGCCAACCATTTCTCGTGGCGCATCCGCAGCGTGATCTGGGCCGGCATCCTGTACCTGGTCACGGCACCTCTGTGGCTGCTGTTCTTCGTGCCCGGCTGGATCGCCTGGACGGTGATCTCCATCTGGTTCCTGTACCGCATCGTGCGCGGCATGGTCGCCATGAACCGCAACCAGGCCGTGGACCGCTGAAGCCGCCGGCCCGCCCGCCATGTCCTCCACCCCGACCTGCAAGATCAACCTCGCCCTGCAGGGCGGGGGCTCGCACGGCGCCCTGACCTGGGGCGTGCTGGACGCACTGCTGGAAGACGGCAGCCTTGTCTTCGACGGCATCAGCGGCACCAGCGCCGGCGCCATGAATGCCGTGGCCCTGGCACAGGGCTTTGCCCAGGCCGCGCGCCAGGAAAGCGATCCTGTGGCCGCCCAGGCGCTGGGCGCCCAATTGGCCCGCGCCTCGCTGACCGAACTGTGGGAAGGCGTGGGCACCATGGGCAGCCTGATGTGGGGCGCGCCATTGCCGGGCAGCCCCTTCATGGGCGTGCTCAACCAGTTCTTCTCGCCCTACCAGACCAACCCGCTGGACATCAACCCGCTGCGCAAGCTGCTCGAACGGGTCGTGGATTTCGAGGCGCTGACGCGTCCGCCCGTGGAGGGCGTGGTGCCCAAGGTCTTTGTCTGCGCCACCAATGTGCGCACAGGCCGGGGAAGCATCTTTTCGGGCAGAAGGCTCAGTGCCGACGCGGTCATGGCCTCGGCCTGCCTGCCCCAGCTGTTCAAGGCCGTGGAAATCGATGGCGAGCCTTACTGGGACGGCGGTTTCTCGGGCAATCCCGCCCTGTATCCCCTGATCTACGGCACGGCGTCCAGCGACATCCTGCTGGTGCAGATCAATCCCATCGAGCACACCGACCTGCCCAACACGGCGGCCGACATCATGGACCGCATGAACGAGGTCACCTTCAACGCCGGCCTGCTGTCCGAGCTGCGCGCCATCGAATTCGTCAAGCGCCTGCTGGAGCAGGGCAAGCTGGACCCGGCACGCTACAAAAAGGTGCTGCTGCACCGCGTGGACGGCGGCGCGGTGCTCAAGGGCTACGGCGCCTCGACCAAGACGCGCTCGGACATGCGTTTCGTGCGCGAGCTGTTCGAACTGGGGCGCGAGCAGGGACAGCACTGGCTCCAGCAGCACCGCAGCGACATCGGCGTGCGCCAGACACTGCACATCAACGACAATTCACCCTGATTTTTCGATCCAACGCCAGCTTCCCAGGACTCCCGTAGCGCCATGCACGACCACGACCCGAACTGCCTGTTTTGCCGCATCATCAAAGGCGAGATCCCTTCCCGCAAGGTCTATGAAGACGATGAAGTCTTCGCCTTCCACGACATCCATCCCGGCGCGCCCATCCACTTTCTGATGGTGCCCAAGAAGCACATCCCCTCCATGGCCCAGGTCCAGGCCGACGACGCTGCGCTGCTGGGCCGCATGATGGTGCTGGCGCCCCGCCTGGCCGCCGAGCAAGGCTGCAATCCGTATCCCGATGGCGGTTTCCGTCTGGTGGTCAACACCGGCACCGAGGGCGGACAGGAAGTCCACCATCTGCACATCCATGTCATGGGCGGCCCCCGCCCCTGGCTGAAGGGCTGAAGCCTTTGCTGGACGCAGGCTTGCGCGCAAGATGGCCCGCCTCTTGCTTGCGACTTCTGCGTACATGCGCCGGCCGAACGGCTTTTGTGGGGCCTTGCGAACTGCCGCCATGGCCCGGCGTCTAAAATGATCTGCAATTCTTAGGAGAGATTCTCATGGGCTCGTTTTCCATCTGGCATTGGCTGATCGTCCTGGCCATCGTGGTTCTGGTGTTCGGAACCAAGAAGCTGAAGAACATCGGTTCCGACCTTGGCGGTGCAGTCAAGGGCTTCAAGGACGGTGTGAAGGACGGCTCGACCTCCACCGACACCCCCGCAGCTGCCCCTGGCCAGGTTGCAGGCCAGACAGCCACCGACAAGGCCACCATCGACGTCGAAGCCAAGCAAAAGAGCTGATGGTCCGCACGCCAAGCCTCCATGTTTGATATCGGTCTGTCCAAGATGGCGCTGATCGGCGCCGTGGCTCTCGTGGTCATCGGCCCCGAGAAGCTGCCGCGCGTGGCGCGCACCGTCGGTACCCTGCTGGGCAAGGCCCAGCGCTACGTCTCCGATGTGAAGGCCGAGGTCAACCGTTCGATGGAACTCGACGAGTTGCGCAAGATGAAGGACACGGTGGAAGGCGCGGCGCGTGACGTCGAGCAGTCCATCCACACTTCGGCCGCCAATTTCGAGAAGGACTGGAACGAGTCCACGGCATCGCTCAACGGCACGTCTTCCTCGTACGACTCCTCTTCCTACGGCTCCGACAGCGATACGTACAGCGCCGTGGCGCCGGCCTACCGCCACCCGGGCAAGAACTGGCGCCTCAAGCGTGCTGCCGTGCCCCAGTGGTACAAGGCCCGGGCCGGCGTGCGCACCAAGGCGCAGTCGGGCGCGGCGCGCGTGGCGCGCTTTCGTCCCCAGAAGACCCGCTGAAGATGCTGGCGCGCAGCGGGCCACGAGGCAACCGGCCCAGCCTCTGCCACCCGGGCACCCGCCATCGCCCCACCCTGCCCGATCCGTCGGGCTTTCTGCTTTTCATACCAGGTCCGTGGACGCCCTTGCGGCCCGCCGCGGTTTCGCACCATGTCCGACATTCCACCTAAAGACGACGAGCTGGCAGGCACCGAGCAGCCTTTCGTCCAGCACCTGATGGAGCTGCGCGACCGCCTGCTCTACTGCATCTACGGCATCGGTCTGGCGATCGCCGTGCTGGCCGTATGGCCCGGCCCCAACGGGCTGATCGACTTCATCGCCCACCCGATCAAGGCCCACATGCCGCCCGATGCCAAGCTCATCGCAGTCGGCGTGTTCACCCCCTTCTTCGTGCCGCTCAAGGTACTGATGATGGTGGGCATCTTGGCCGTGCTGCCCTGGATCATGTACCAGATGTGGGCCTTCGTGGCGCCCGGCCTGTACAGCCATGAAAAGCGCTTTGCGCTGCCGCTGATCATCTTCGGCAGCCTGCTGGCCTATATCGGCATCGCCTTCGTGCAGTTCTTCGTGCTCGACAAGATGTTCGCCTTCATCCAGGGCTTCACCCCGGACAGCGTGGCGGCCACGCCGGACATTGCATCGTATGTGGAGGCCATCCTGTCGCTGTACCTGGCCTTTGGCCTGGCCTTCCAGGTGCCCATCGTGGTCATGCTGCTGGTGCGCTTCGGCCTGGTGGACATCGCCAAGCTCAAGTCCTTCCGCGGCTATTTCATCGTGGTGGCCTTCATCATCGCCGCCGTGGTCACGCCGCCCGACGTGATCTCCCAGCTGGCCCTGGCCGTGCCCATGTGCATTCTTTACGAGATCGGCATCCTGGGTGCAGGCTGGTTCAGCCGCGTCTCCAAGGCGCCGGAAGAAGAAGCCGAACCCGGCACCGCAGTGGACAAGCCCGCAGAGGATAAACCCTCCCCCTGAGTCGCTTCGCGCCTTCCCCCAGAGGGGGACGACACCCTCGGTGCGGGGCGGCGCGGCCGGCCCAGGCCCTTCCTCGGTGTCCCTCGCTTTAGGGCGCGCCAGTTTCAAGGGCCTACGCTGAAACACGAGGAATTTGTAATAAAAAGCCCTTGGTTCATCACCAAGGGCTTTTTCTTTGTCTATGGCCAAGCCCCTTCCGGGGTTGGCATCTCACCGAGGCAGGTCGGACGTGCCCATGAGGAACTCGTCAATGGAGCGAGCGGCCTGGCGGCCTTCGCGGATGGCCCAGACCACCAGGGACTGGCCGCGGCGCACGTCGCCGGCGGCGAAGAGCTTGGGCACGCTGGTGGCGTAGCCGCCCGTGAAGTCGGTAGTGGCCTTGGCGTTGCCGCGTGCGTCCTTGTCCACGCCAAAGGCATCGAGCACGGCCTGCACGGGGCTGACGAAGCCCATGGCCAGCAGCACCAGGTCGGCCTTGAGCACCTGCTCGCTGCCGGGCACCTCGACCATCTTGCCGTCCTTCATTTCGATGCGCACGGTCTTGACGGCCGTGACTTGGCCCTTCTCGCCGATGAACTCCTTGGTGGCGATGGCGAACTCGCGCTCGCAGCCTTCCTCGTGGCTGGAGCTGGTGCGCAGCTTGATCGGCCAGTAGGGCCAGACCAGGGGCTTGTTCTCCTGCTCGGGCGGCATGGGCATCAGCTCGAACTGGGTCACGCTTACGGCGCCGTGGCGGTTGCTGGTGCCCACGCAGTCGGAGCCCGTGTCGCCGCCACCGATGACGATGACATGCTTGCCATCGGCACGCAGCTGGCCCTTGAGCTTGTCGCCGGCATTGACCTTGTTTTGCTGCGGCAGGAACTCCATGGCGAAATGGATGCCCTTGAGCTCACGGCCGGGCACGGGCAGGTCGCGCGACTGCTCGGCACCGCCGGTCAGCAGCACGGCGTCGAACTCGGCCATGAGCTGCTCGGGGCTGACGGTTTCCTTGGCCCAGTTGGTGACCTTGGAGTCTTCGCCCAGGCCGTCCTTGCCCGCCACCAGCACGCCGGTACGGATCTTGACGCCTTCGGCCACGAGCTGCTCGACGCGGCGGTCGATGTGCGACTTCTCCATCTTGAAGTCGGGAATGCCGTAGCGCAGCAGGCCGCCGACGCGGTCGTTCTTCTCGAACAGCGTCACATCGTGGCCGGCGCGGGCCAGCTGCTGCGAGGCCGCCAGGCCTGCAGGGCCGGCGCCGACCACGGCGACCTTCTTGCCGGTCTTGCGGCTGCTGGGCAGCGGCTTGACCCAGCCTTCGGCCCAGGCACGGTCGATGATGGCGTGCTCGATGGACTTGATGCCCACGGCGTCGTCGTTGATGTTCAGGGTGCAGGCGGCCTCGCAGGGGGCGGGGCAGATGCGGCCCGTGAACTCGGGGAAGTTGTTGGTGCTGTGCAGCACGGCGCTGGCGCTCTTCCAGCCGCCGTGGAAGACCAGGTCGTTGAAGTCCGGAATGATGTTGTTGACCGGGCAGCCGTTGTTGCAGAACGGCGTGCCGCAGTCCATGCAGCGCGCGCCCTGGATCTTGGCCTGGCTGTCATCGAGGCCGATGACGAATTCCTTGTAGTGCTTCACGCGCTCGGCGACGGGCGCATAGCCCTCCTCGAGGCGCTCATATTCCATGAAGCCGGTGGTCTTTCCCATGATTCGTTGTCCTGATGTGTGGGGTGCAGGGATGGATGCGGGCTGCTGCCCGCATCCTTCGCTTCCTTGTTATTTGGCGGCCACGGCTTCCTTGGCGTGTTCCTCGACCTCGGGCGTGGCGGGCTCTTCCATCACCTGGCGCTCGTACATCTCGGACAGGGCACGCTTGTACTCGCTGGGGAAGACCTTGACGAACTTGGAGCGGGCTGCCGCCCAGTTGTCCAGCAGATCGCGGGCGCGCTTGGAGCCCGTCCAGCGGCTGTGCGCCTCGATCAGCGCGCGCAGCTGGCGCTCGTCGGTTTCGCGGCGGTGCCAGACGGCGGGCGAGACCTGGGCCAGGTGCTCGTCGTGGGGCAACACCTGGTCCAGCGAGACAGACGCCTTGTTGCAGCGCTCGGCGAAGCGGCCATCCTCGTCGTAGACATAGGCCACGCCGCCGCTCATGCCGGCGGCGAAGTTGCGGCCGGTCTTGCCCAGCACCACCACGGTGCCGCCGGTCATGTATTCGCAGCCGTGGTCGCCCACGCCTTCGACCACGGCGGTGGCGCCAGACAGGCGGACCGCGAAACGCTCGCCGGCCACGCCGCCGAAGAAGGCCTCGCCGCTGGTGGCACCGAACATCACGGTGTTGCCCACGATGGTGTTGCTGGTGGTATCGCCACGGAACTCATGGCTGGCGTGCACCACCACGCGGCCGCCGGACAGGCCCTTGCCCGTGTAGTCGTTGGCGTCACCGCGCAGGTTCAGCGTGATGCCGTTGCACAGGAAGGCGCCGAAGGACTGGCCGCCAGTTCCCTCGAAGTGGATGCGGATGGTGTCATCGGGCAGTCCTTCGGGATGCACGCGCGTCACGGCACCGGAGAGCATGGCGCCCACGGAGCGGTTGACGTTGCGCGCCACTTCCATGATGCGCACGCGCTCGCCGTTCTCGATGGCGGGCTTGCAGCGCTCGATGAGCTTCACGTCCAGCGCCTTGTCCAGCAGGTGGTCCTGCTTTTCGACATGGAAGCGCGCCACGTCGGCGGGCACTTCGGGCTGGGCGAACAGGCGCGAGAAGTCCAGGCCCTGGGCCTTCCAGTGCTGCAGGCCCTTGCGGGTGTCCAGCAGGTCGGAGCGGCCGATCAGGTCGTCGAACTTCGCCACGCCGAGCTGGGCCATGATCTGGCGCACTTCCTCGGCGATGAAGAAGAAGTAGTTCACCACATGCTCGGGCTTGCCCGAGAACTTGGCGCGCAGCACCGGGTCCTGCGTGGCCACGCCCACGGGGCAGGTGTTCAGGTGGCACTTGCGCATCATGATGCAGCCCTCGACGACCAGGGGCGCCGTGGCGAAGCCGAACTCGTCGGCACCCAGCAGCGCGCCGATGACGACGTCGCGGCCGGTCTTCATCTGGCCGTCGGCCTGCACGCGGATGCGGCCGCGCAGGCGGTTGAGCACCAGGGTCTGCTGGGTCTCGGCCAGGCCGATTTCCCAGGGCGAGCCCGCATGCTTGATGGACGACCAAGGCGATGCGCCCGTGCCGCCGTCATGGCCTGCGATGACCACGTGGTCGCTCTTGCACTTGGCCACGCCGGCCGCGATGGTGCCCACGCCCACTTCGGACACGAGCTTGACCGAGATGTCGGCGTGCGGCGCCACGTTCTTCAGGTCGTGGATCAGCTGGGCCAGATCCTCGATGGAGTAGATGTCGTGGTGGGGCGGGGGCGAGATCAGACCGACGCCGGGCACGGAGTGGCGCAGCTTGCCGATGTAGTCGGACACCTTGCCGCCGGGCAGCTGGCCGCCCTCGCCGGGCTTGGCGCCCTGGGCCATCTTGATCTGCACCTGGTCCGAGGACGACAGGTACTCGGCCGTGACGCCGAAGCGGCCCGATGCCACCTGCTTGATCCTGGAGCGCAGCGAGTCGCCGTCCTGCAGCTCGATGTCGGCCTCGACCTTGTCGGCGCCGATGATGGAGCCCAGGGTCTCGCCCTTCCTGATCGGGATGCCCTTGAGCTCGTTGCGGTAGCGCTGGGGATCTTCCCCGCCTTCGCCGGTGTTGCTCTTGCCGCCGATGCGGTTCATGGCCACGGCCAGCGTGGCATGGGCCTCGGTGCTGATGGAGCCCAGCGACATGGCGCCCGTGGCAAAGCGCTTGACGATCTCCTTGGCCGACTCGACCTGGTCCAGCGGGATGGCCTTGGACGGGTCGAACTTGAACTCGAACAGGCCGCGCAGCGTCATGTGGCGCTTGCTCTGGTCGTTGATCAGCTGGGCGTATTCCTTGTACGTGCTCCAGTTGTTGGAGCGCGTGGAATGCTGCAGCTTGGCGATGGCGTCGGGCGACCACATGTGCTCTTCGCCACGGGCGCGCCAGGCGTATTCGCCACCGGCGTCCAGCATGGTCTCCAGCACGGGATCGTCACCGAAGGCCGCGCGGTGGTTGCGGATGGTTTCCTCGGCGATCTCGAACACGCCGATGCCCTCGACACGGCTGGCCGTGCCGGTGAAGTACTTGTCCACGGTGTCGCTGTTCAGGCCGATCACCTCGAACAGCTGGGCTCCGCAATAGGACATGTAGGTGGACACGCCCATCTTGGACATGATCTTGGACAGGCCCTTGCCGATGGCCTTGACGTAGTTGTAGATGGCCTTGTCGGCCGACAGGTCGCCACCCAGCTCCTTGTGCATGTCGGCCAGGGTTTCCATGGCCAGGTAGGGATGCACGGCCTCGGCGCCGTAGCCTGCCAGCACGGCGAAGTGGTGCACTTCGCGCGCCGTGCCCGTCTCCACGACCAGGCCGGCCGTGGTACGCAGGCCCTCGCGCACCAGGTGCTGGTGGATGGCCGACAGCGCCAGCAGCGCGGGAATGGCCACCTGGGTGGCGCTCACATGGCGGTCGCTGATGATCAGGATGTTGGCGCCGCCCTTGATGGCGTCCACGGCCTGCGCGCACAGCGATGCCAGCTTGGCTTCCACGCCCTGCTTGCCCCAGGACAGCGGGTAGGTGATGTCGATCGTTGCGCTCTTGAACTTGCCCTGCGTGTGTCGTTCGATGTCGCGCAGCTTGGCCATGTCGGCGAAGTCCAGCACGGGCTGGTGCACTTCCAGGCGCATGGGCGGGTTGACCTGGTTGATGTCCAGCAGGTTGGGCTTGGGTCCGATGAAGGACACCAGCGACATCACGATGGCTTCGCGGATGGGGTCGATCGGCGGGTTGGTCACCTGCGCGAACATCTGGCGGAAGTAGTTGTACAGCGGCTTGTTCTTGTCCGACAGCACGGCCAGCGGGCTGTCGTTGCCCATGGAGCCGATGCCTTCCTCGCCGTTCTTGGCCATGGGGGCCAGCAGGAACTTGATGTCTTCCTGCGTGAAGCCGAAGGCCTGCTGGCGCTCGAGCAGCGGCAGGCTGGCGGCCTCGGGGCCGGCATGGGTGTCACCGCCCACGCTGCCCAGCTTGATGCGCAGGTTCTCGATCCACTGCTTGTAGGGCTTGGTGTTGACGATGTTGGCCTTGAGCTCGTCGTCCTCGATCAGGCGGCCCTGCTCCAGGTCGATCAGCAGCATCTTGCCGGGCTGCAGGCGCCACTTGCGCACGATGGCGCTGTCGGGCACGGGCAGCACGCCGGCTTCGGACGCCAGGATGACCAGGTCGTCATCGGTGATCACGTAGCGCGAGGGGCGCAGGCCGTTGCGGTCCAGCGTGGCGCCGATCTGGCGGCCGTCGGTGAACACGATGGAGGCAGGGCCGTCCCAGGGCTCCATCATGGCGGCGTGGTATTCATAGAAGGCGCGGCGGCGCTCGTCCATGGACTCGTGCTGTTCCCAGGGCTCGGGAATCATCATCATCACGGCCTGGCTGATGGGGTAGCCGGCCATGGTCAGCAGTTCCAGGCAGTTGTCGAACGTTGCCGTGTCGGACTGGCCGGCGAAGCTGATGGGATAGAGCTTCTTGAGGTCCTCGGCCAGCACGGGCGAGGCCATCACGCCCTCGCGCGCCAGCATCCAGTTGTAGTTGCCGCGCACGGTGTTGATTTCACCGTTGTGGGCCACGTAGCGGTAGGGGTGGGCCAGCGGCCACTCGGGGAAGGTGTTGGTGGAAAAGCGCTGGTGCACCAGGCCGATGGCCGAGACGCAGCGCTCGTCGGACAGGTCGTTGTAGTACACGCCCACCTGGTCGGCCAGCAGCAGGCCCTTGTAGACCACGGTGCGGCTGCTCATGCTGGGAACGTAGTATTCCTTGCTGTGCTTGAGCTTGAGGTTCTGGATGGCGGCGCTGGCCGTCTTGCGGATCACGTACAGCTTGCGCTCCAGCGCGTCCTGCACGATCACGTCGGCGCCGCGGCCGATGAAGACCTGGCGCAGGATGGGTTCCTTTTCCTGGACCGTGGGCGACATGGGCATGTCGCGGTTCACGGGCACATCGCGCCAGCCCAGCAGGACCTGGCCTTCGGCCTTGATGGCGCGTTCCATCTCCTGCTCGCAGGCCAGGCGCGAGGCGTGTTCCTTGGGCAGGAAGATCATGCCCACGCCGTACTCGCCCGCGGGCGGCAGGGCCACGCCCTGCTTTGCCATCTCTTCGCGGTAGAGCTGGTCGGGAATCTGGATCAGAATGCCCGCGCCATCGCCCATGAGCTTGTCGGCACCCACGGCGCCGCGATGGTCGATGTTTTCGAGGATCTTGAGCGCGCCGGTGACGATGTCATGGCGCTTGACGCCCTTGATATGTGCAACAAAGCCGAGGCCGCAGGCGTCGTGCTCGTTGCTCTTGGAGTACAGACCGTGGTCTTGGAGATGCTTGATCTCGGCAGCCGTCGTCATGGCGGAATCCTCAAATTTTTCGCAGGGAACGCAAGATTAAGGCAAGGCATCACCTCATGCAATAAATTTATATAAGGGTCAGATCCCAATTAATTCCAGAACAAAAAAATCGGAAATTAATAAGGGACATATTTATTTCACAGAGACCTGCGATGAGGAATCAAGCACTTGCAGTCCATCAGTGGGTACTAACGCACTGTTGTGGTGCGCTCATTGGTCCGTCCTGGCGGACGGCCGGCGCGCTGGCGGGTCACGCGGCGCTCGGTGCGCTGTTGTAAATCGGCAATGAATTGCTCATCGCCCAGCGCCCAGCCCCGCAGCGCCGACTGGCTGATGCGTTCACCGTCATCGCTGCTGACGCCCTCTTCCACGGCCGACACATACGCCGCGTCGCGCGCAAACGGGGTGTTGCCCAGCTCCCAGAACACGGCATGGGGCTGGATCAGCGCGTCGCTGCGCAGGCCGGCGTTGTGCGCGTAGCTGGACCAGGGCCAGTCGGCCGGCCGCTGGACCAGGCCGGCGCGCACGGGGCTGTCGTCCATGAAGACCATGGTGGGCAGCAGCCAGCTGGGCTGCAGCACCGTGCCGCGATAGCGACCTTCCCACAGCGTGCCGCTGCGGCCGTGGCGGTCGTTGAAGTAGCGCACATAGCGCCGGCCCACGGCCTGCATGAACCTGGGCAGGCCATCGTCGGTGCGCGGCGTGGCCAGCAGGTGGAACTGGCTGGGCAGGAGCACGTAGGCATGCACGGCCAGCTCGCAGCTGCGCGCCATCTCGCGCAGCAGCCCCAGCATGGTCTCCCGGTCCTGGGCATCGATGAAGATGTCCGCGCCGTTGTTGCCGAGCTGGATGATGTGATGCGGCAGATCCGCAATGGTGAGTCTGGGCAGGCGGGCCATGGTGCTGGGTGCAGGCAAGCGGGTGCAGGGCGTGGAGCGGCAATTATGGAGCGCCCCGCCCCGCCCCGCGCTGCCGCACTGCGCCACACTCCGTTTTACAGGGAAAGACGCGACGAGGCCCTCAGCAGCTGGCTCACCAGCTGCGTGGCGGCCAGCAGCCGGGGCAGCAGTTGCACGCGCATCATCTCGGCGCTGTTGCGGTTGGCCTGGCCGCTGATGTTGAGCGCGGCCACGGTGCGCCCTGCCGCGTTCTTCACGGGCGCCGCGATGGAGATCAGGCCTTCGGCCAGTTCCTGGTCCACCAGGGCCCAGCCCTGGGTGCGCACCTCCAGAATGCGCTGGCGAAGGCGGTCATCATCCTGCTCGGTCAGGGCCGTGAACTGCCGGCGCTCGCGCGCATCCAGCAGGGCCTGCAGGGATTCATCGCTCTCGCCGGCCAGCAGCACGCGCCCCATCGAGGTCCAGCAGGCCGGCAGGCGCGAGCCCACGCTGAGGTTGGTGCTCATGATCTTGTGGGTGTGCACGCGCAGCACATAGACGATGTCGCCCCCATCGAGCACGGCGGCCGAGCAGGACTCCTTGACCTCGTCGACCAGGTTCTCCATCACGGGCTCGGCCAGGTTCCAGACCGGGGTGGAGCTGAGGTAGGCAAAGCCCAGTTCCATGATGCGCGGCGTGAGCTGGAACAGCTTGCCGTCGCTCTTCACATAGCCCAGCGTCTGCAGCGTCAGCAGGATGCGCCGGGCCCCGGCGCGCGTGAGCCCCGTGCGCGCCGCCACCTCGCTGAGCGTCTGCGCGGGCGCCTCGGCGCTGAACGAGCGGATCACGCCCAGGCCGCGCGCAAAGGACTGCACATAGCTGTCGCCGGGGCGCGGCGTACCGCCCTCTTCTTCAACCCCACCTGTGGAAATTACGGAAGCGGCATTTTTTTCCATGGCTCTATAATTCTTTCTGCGAACTTTTGTTCTACATACGAACATTTTAGCGCAGCGCCAGCGGCCTGCATACCGGAGACAAGCAAGTGATCAACAAAATCACCGACACCATCGCCGAGGCGTTGTCGGGCGTCCAGGACGGCTCCACCGTGCTGATCGGGGGCTTCGGCACCTCGGGCAATCCCACCGAACTCATCGACGGCCTGATCGCCCAGGGCGCACGCGAGCTGACCGTGGTCAACAACAACGCGGGCAACGGCGACCAGGGCCTGGCCGCGCTGCTCAAGAGCGGCCAGGTGCGCAAGATCATCTGCAGCTTCCCCCGCCAGGTGGACAGCTGGGTGTTCGACGACCTGTACCGCAGCGGCAAGATCGAGCTGGAACTCGTGCCCCAGGGCAACCTGGCCGAGCGCCTGCGCGCCGCCGGCGCCGGCATCGGCGGCTTCTTCTGCCCCACGGCCTATGGCACGGAGCTGGCCAACGGCAAGGAAACGCGCGAGATCAACGGCAAGCACTATGTGCTGGAGCATCCCATCCACGGCGACGTGGCACTGGTCAAGGCCGAGAAGGGCGACCGCTGGGGCAACCTCACCTACCGCATGTCGGCCCGCAACTTCGGGCCCGTGATGGCCACGGCGGCCAAGCACACGATCGCCACCGTGCACGAGATCGTGGAGCTGGGCGCGCTGGACCCCGAGGCCGTGGTCACGCCCGGCATCTACGTGAGCCAGATCGTGAAGATCGACCGCGTGGCCACCCAGGCCGGCGGCTTCAAGAAAACCGCATGAGCGCCCCAACCGCCGAAAGCAAGAGCATGAGCAGCTACCAGAAACGCAGCAAGCAAGAGCTGGCCCGGCGCGTGGCCGAAGACATCTTCGACGGCGCCTATGTCAACCTGGGCATCGGCATGCCCACCCAGGTGGCCAACCACATCCCGGCCGGCCGCGAGGTCATCCTGCAAAGCGAGAACGGCATCCTGGGCATGGGCCCGGCGCCCGCCGAAGGCCAGGAGGACTATGACCTGACCAATGCCGGCAAGCAGCCCGTCACCCTGCTGCCGGGCGGCTGCTACTTCCACCATGCCGACAGCTTCGCCATGATGCGCGGCGGCCACCTGGACATCTGCGTGCTGGGCGCCTTCCAGGTCTCGGCCACGGGCGACCTGGCCAACTGGAGCACGGGCGAGGCCGGTGCCATTCCCGCCGTGGGCGGCGCCATGGACCTGGCCGTGGGTGCACGCCAGACCTGGGTGATGATGGACCTGCTGACCAAGACCGGCGAATGCAAGGTCGTCGAGGCCTGCAGCTATCCGCTCACGGGCCTGTCCTGCGTCAAGCGCATCTACACCGACCTGTGCACGCTGGAATGCACGCCCGAGGGCCTGCGCCTGATCGACACCGTGCCTGGCCTCTCGCACGCCGAGCTGCAGTCCATCGTGGGCCTGCCCATCAAGGACGCGACGGCCACGGCCTGATCCCTCCGCTCCCCCAGTGGGTGCGCTGCGGCGCACCCCGGCACCTCTTCATTCTTTTCCCAGGAGACACCATGAGCCAGTCCAACCAGGCCTTCATCTGCGACGCCATCCGCACCCCCTTCGGCCGCTACGGCGGCGCCCTGTCCCCGGTGCGTGCCGATGACCTCGGCGCCGTGCCGATCAAGGCGCTGATGGAGCGCAACCCCGGCGTGGACTGGGCGGCCGTGGCCGACGTGCTCTACGGCTGCGCCAACCAGGCCGGCGAAGACAACCGCAACGTGGCGCGCATGTCCGCCCTGCTGGCCGGCCTGCCCATCGATGTGCCGGGCGCCACCATCAACCGCCTGTGCGGCTCGGGCCTGGACGCCGTGGGCACGGCCGCGCGCGCCATCAAGGCGGGCGAGGCCCGCCTGATGATCGCAGGCGGCGTGGAAAGCATGAGCCGCGCCCCCTTCGTCATGCCAAAGGCCGAAAGCGCCTTCAGCCGCAGCAACGCCGTCTATGACACCACCATCGGCTGGCGCTTCGTCAACAAGCTGATGAAGCAGCAGTACGGCGTGGACTCCATGCCCGAGACGGCCGAGAACGTGGCTGACGACTTCAAGATCGAGCGCGAAGCCCAGGACCGCATGGCCCTGGCCAGCCAGCAAAAGGCGGCCGCCGCCATCGCGGCCGGCTACCTGGCCAAGGAAATCGTGCCCGTGTCCATTGCCCAGAAGAAGGGCGACGCCATCGTGGTGAGCCAGGACGAGCATCCGCGCGCCACCACCATCGAGGCGCTGGCCAAGCTCAAGGGCGTGGTGCGCCCGGATGGCACGGTAACGGCCGGCAATGCCAGCGGCGTGAACGACGGCGCCTGCGCCCTGCTGCTGGCCAACGAGGAAGCCGCCAGGCAATACAACCTGGTGCCCCGCGCCCGCGTGGTCGGCATGGCCGTGGCCGGCGTGGCCCCGCGCATCATGGGCTTCGGCCCGGCGCCCGCCGTGCGCAAGGTGCTGGCCCTGACCGGCCTGACGCTGGAGCAGATGGACGTGATCGAGCTGAACGAAGCCTTCGCCGCGCAGGGCCTGGCCGTGCTGCGCGATCTGGGCATTGCCGACGACGACCGCCGCGTCAACCAATGGGGCGGCGCCATTGCGCTGGGCCATCCGCTGGGTGCCTCGGGCGCGCGCCTGGCCACCACCGCCGTGAACCAGCTGCACACGCTGGGCGGCCGCTACGCGCTGTGCACCATGTGCATCGGCGTGGGCCAGGGCATTGCCGTGATCCTGGAAAAGGTCTGAGACTGCGATGAGCACCGTGGACAACAAGACACCCGTCACCGTGGTCAGCGGCGCCAGCAACGGCATCGGCCGCGCCATCGCCGAGGCCCTGCTGGCCCAGGGCCGCGCCGTGGTCAATCTCGACTACGTGCTGCCCGACTGGAGCCATCCGCTGCTGGTGAGCTACCAGGCCGACCTGACCAGCGAGCAGGCCACCGCCGAGGCGGCGGCCCGCATTGCCGCCGCGCACAACGTGGTGGCCCTGGTCAACAACGCGGGCGCCACGCGTTCCGGCACCATCGACAACGCCAGCACCCAGCATCTGGACGATGTGGTGGGACTGCACCTGCGTGCGCCCATGCTGCTGGTACAGGCCTTCCTGCCCACGCTGCGTGCCTGCGGCGAGGGCCGCATCGTGAACATGTCCTCGCGCGCCGCGCTGGGCAAGCCCGACCGCATCGTCTACTCGGCGACCAAGGCGGGCCTGATCGGCCTGACGCGCACCCTGGCCATGGAGCTGGGCCGCGACCGCATCACGGTCAATGCCCTGGGCCCCGGCCCCATCGCCACCGAGCTGTTCACCAAGAGCAACCCCGAAGGCGCGCCGCAGACCCAGCGCATCCTCAACAGCATTGCCGTGGGCCGCATGGGCACACCGGAAGACGTGGCCCGTGCCGCGCTGTTCTTCCTGTCGCCCGACAACGGCTTCGTCACCGGCCAGGTGCTCTACATCTGCGGCGGCACCACGTTGGGCGTGGCGCCCGTCTGACCGACCGTTTGACCGAACGCCTGACCGAACGCCTTCCCAGGCACAACCCCCTTCAAGAAGAACCACTGGAAGCGCCCGCCTGCACAGGCGGGCGCCACACAGGGCATTGCCCTGGCCCAGCCCGGCGTTGCCGGGCCCGGCCATCCACCTTATTGCCGAATCAGGAGACCTCTCGATGTTTGATCAAACCACCCGTTTCACCCGCCGCCGTGGCCTGCAGGCGCTGGCCGCCGCATCCCTGACCGCGCTCGGCGCCCTGTCCGGCACCGCCGCCCTGGCCCAGGACGGCTTCCCCAGCAAGCCCATCACCATCCTCGTGCCCTTCGCCGCTGGCGGCACCACCGACATCCTGGCGCGCATCGTCGCCCAGGCGCTGCAGCAGGAGCTGGGCCAGACCGTGATCGTGGACAACAAGCCCGGCGCGGGCGGCAACATCGGCGCCGTGGCCGCCGCACGTGCGCCGGCCGACGGCTACACGCTGTTCATGGGCACCGTGGGCACGCATGCCATCAATGCCGCGCTCTACGCCAAGCCCGGCTTCGACCCCATCAAGGACTTCTCGCCCCTGACGCGCGTGGCCAACGTGCCCAACCTGCTGGTAGCCCACCCCAGCCAGCCGTTCAAGACCGTCAAGGAAATGATCGCCTATGCGCGTGCCAACCCCGGCAAGCTGAACTACGGCTCCTCGGGCAGCGGCAGCTCCATCCACCTGTCGGGCGAGCTGTTCCGCTCCATGACGGGCCTGGACATGGTGCACGTGCCCTACAAGGGCAGCGCCCCGGCCATCACCGACCTGCTGGGCAACCAGATCGCCATCATGTTCGACAACATGCCCTCGGCCATCCAGCATGTGCGCTCGGGCAAGCTGCGTCCCATCGCCGTGACCACGGCCAAGCGCTCGCCGGAACTGCCCGATGTGCCCACCGTGGCCGAAGCCGGTGTGCCAGGCTACGAGGCCACCTCCTGGTTCGGCCTGTGGACCCAGGCCAAGACGCCCGCCGCCGTGCAGCAGCGCCTGTACACGGCCATTGCCAAGGTGCTCAAGGACCCGGCCGTGGTCAAGAAGATCAACGACCAGGGAGGTGATGTCGTGATCGATACGCCGGCCGAATTCCTCGCCTACATCAAGGCCGAATCGACGAAGTGGAGCAAGGTCGTAAAAGACTCTGGAGCACAGGTGTAACTGGCCTCCCCCTGAGCCGCTGCGCGGCTTCCCCCTGAAGGGGGACGGCGCCATCGCCGCGAGGCGGCTCTTGCTCGGCGCCCCTGGTGTCAGGCTGCGCCGGTTTCCAGCGCCATGCGTTTGAGCATTGAAATGGGGAATAAAAAAGAGCTGCCTCCGGGCAGCTCTTTGCATTGGGGTGTCAGGTGCTCAATCCAGCAGATCGGAGTAGTCACCCTTGTCGTAGCCTTCGATGGCCTTCCAGGGCTGGGCCAGCGGTGCGGGCAGCTTGGTGGCGGTGACGACGATGCGCTCGGTGCCGTGGGAGTCGCTGCGCTCCACGCGGCGGGCGAACTGGTTGGCCACGTCCCAGTCGATGACAGTGGTCTGCTCGCCTGCCTTGCCGCGGTAGCGCTGCACGCCGTTGTGCGGCTTGCCCACGCGCTCCATGCCCTGCAGCGCGGTGGGTGGCACGATCCAGTACACGTTGTCGAAGGAGCCGCCGTAGCCGACGTTGCCGTGGTGGGCCAGGTCCACGCTGATGACGCGGCGCAGCTTGGCCAGGATGACTTCCACGCCCACCTTGCCGTCATCGGCGCGGCGGATGGACAGGGGTGCGGCGCGGGCTTCGTCATGGGCGTGGCCGGCGTGCGGGCCGTGGGCGTGGTCATGGCCGTGCTCCTGGCTCTGGCGCAGGGCGGCGGGCATTTCGCGCTCTATCCACAGCTGGGCCTTGCGGCGGTAGACGCGGTTGGTATAGACGCTGCTGCGCTGCACGCCGTCGCTGCCCACGCTCATGGCTTCATAGGTGATGCGCAGGTCGGCTTCAGGCGTGGCCTGCACGGCGGCCGTGGTGCGCGCCACGGAATCCGCAGGGACTGCGGCCGTGGGTGCGGGTGCCGGCTTGGGCGGCTCGGCGGCCCATGCTGCGGAGACGGAGCAGGCCAGCAGCGCGGCCGCGTAGATGGGGCGCGCCGCGCGCGGCGCCGGAAGGGAGAGCGTCATGGAATCCAGCCAATGCGAAAAAACCGGGGCCGGGCACACGCATGCGCCACGGCTCCGGCCAGGGGTTGGCAAGCAGCCAACGAAGGAAGAAACAATTACAGGCCAGCGGCTTCGCGGACCTTGGAGAACACCTTGGTGTTGTCCATCGTGCCCTTGAAGATCTTGGCTCCCGCGCCGCCGGCGAACAGCATCACGTCGCCGCCGCCATGGGTCTCGGAGCCCGGCGTGCCCAGGTTCAGGCCCACCTCCTGCAGGTAGTTGTCGTCCGTGGTGTCCACGCCGCTGAGGTCCTGGCGCTCCGCGCCGCGCGTGGGCGCGATCCAGGGCTTGTTGCCATCTTCGGCATTGACCTGGCTGGAGGCCGTGGCGTTGGGACGTCCGCCATTGCCGAAGGCCAGCGTGGTGTAGGGCTTGCCGTCCTGGGCCTTGGCCATCTGGCCGCTCTGGTAGTCCTGCACCTTGCCCAGGATGGGGTTGCCGATCCTGGAGTAGCCGTTGAACACCATGTTGTGGTCGTGATCGGCGGTGACGACGATCAGCGTGTTCTTCAGGCCCGGATCCTTCTTTTCCATGTAGGCCATGACGGTCTCGATGGCGCGGTCGAAGGCCAGCGTGTCTTCCAGCGCACGCTTGGCATTGGTGCCGTGCAGTGCGTGGTCGATGCGGCCGCCTTCCACCATCAGGAAGAAGCCCTTGTCATTGCGGCTGAGCACGTCCAGCGCCTTGCCGGTCATGTCGGACAGGCTGGGCTCGTCCAGCCTTTGCTTGACGCGGTCCAGCTCGTAGGCCATTTCGCTTTGCGTGAACAGGCCCAGCAGCTTGGGCGCCTTGGTCGCGTCCAGGGCCGCCAGCTCGCTGCCCTTGGCGACATAGGCGTAGCCCTTGGCCTTCATCATGTCCACGAGGTTGGCCGTGTCCGTGCGCTTGCTGCTGGGGTTGACCGACTTGGGCAGGTAGTTGCGCTGGCCGCCACCCATGAGCACGTCGATGCCGTCGCCCAGCCTGGCGTTGTAGTTGGCATGGCCGGGCACGGACTGCTCGGCAATGCTGTTGTAGCCATTGCGGTTGCAGATATGGGCATAGGTGGCCGCAGGCGTCGCATGGCCCACGCGCGTGGTGGAGATGGCGCCCACGGCGCGGCCCTTGGCCTTGGACAGCTCCAGCAGGGTCTGCGCGGGCTGGCCGTTGCCGGCCGGGCAGGTGGTGTCCTCGCCGTTGATGTACTGCTGGCCGTTGGCCGCGTAGGCCATGGTCTCGGCCGACATGGAGATGACTTCGTTGTTCATCTTCACGCCGGTCATGTAGGCGGCCATCGAGGGCGCGCTGTCCGTGGTCTGGCCATCGCGCGAGAAGGTCTTGATGCGGCTGGCGTAGGGCAGGGACTGCATGGTCAGCGTGGCGCGTTCGCTGCTGGCCAGGGAGCCGGCCTTTTCGGCCAGCTGCTTTTCACCCTTGTAGATGCGCGCGGCGGTCACGGTGACCGGGCCCATGCCGTCGCCGAGGAAGAAGATGACGTTCTTGGCCTCGCCAGCCGCATGGGCTGCAGGCGCCAGCAGCGCCAGCGCGCCGGCCGCCGCCAGGGCGAGGGAGGTCTTTTGAAGGATCGGATGCATGTGGAATTCCTTGAGTGCCTTGATTGCAGCGTGCGGCATCACAAGCCGATGCTCTTCTTGATCAGCGTGAAGACGGTGGTGTTGTCGATCACGCCCGAGAACGTATCGGCACCCATGCCTTGAGCCCCCAGGAACACGTCGCCGCCGCCGTGGGTTTCGGAGGCCAGGGGCACCACGGCCTCCTGCAGGTAGTCGGGGCTCTCCAGCGAGGCCGCGTCGATGGGGCCGCGCGTGGCCAGGCGCTTGGGACCGTTGCCGAAGCCCAGGATGGTGTAGGGATTGCCATCCACATCGGTGGAGGCCTTGCCGTCCACGTAGTTCTTGACCAGGCCCAGCACGCCGGGCTTGCCGGCCTCGGTCTTGCCGGTGCGCGCGGCATAGCCGTTCAGGTGCAGCGTGTGGTCATGGTCGGCTGTGACGACGATCAGCGTGTTCTTCAGGCCCGGATCGAGCTTGGCCATCTTGTCCAGCGCGGTCTGGATGGCGTTGTCGAAGGCCACGGTATCCTGCAGCGCGCGGCGCGCGTTGGTGGCGTGCAGCGCATGGTCGATGCGGCCGCCTTCCACCATCAGGAAGAAGCCCTTCTTCTTGGCCGACAGTGCGTCGATGGCCTTGCCCGTCATCTCGGCCAGGCTCGGTTCCTTGGTCGCGTCGCGGTCCAGGTCATAGGCCATGTGGTCCTTGGTGAACAGGCCGGCGATCTTGCTGCCGTCCACGGGCAGCTTGTCGAACTCGCTCTTGTTGGCGGCGTAGCTGTACTTTTGCGTCTTGAACTCGGCGATCAGGTTGCGGCTGTCGTTGCGGCGGCCGCCGTCGGCCTTGGGCGTGAAGTAGTACGAGCCACCGCCCAGGATCACGTCCACGCCGTCGCCGAGCTTGCTGTTGTAGCCGGATCCGCCAGGCACCAGGGCCGCGGCGATGGTGTTCTCCGCATCGCGGTGGCAGACGTGCGAATAGGTGGCTGCCGGCGTGGCATGCGTGATGCGCGCGGTGGAGACCACGCCCGTGCCGTAGCCGGCGGACTTCATCTGCTCGAGCAGCGTGGGAACGGCCTGGCCGTTGCCGCTGGGGCAGGTGCTGTCGTAGTTGGTGTGATAGGCCTTGCCGCTGGCATCCGTGGCCTTGGTGTCGGGCGTCATGGAGATGACTTCGTTGTTCATCTTCACGCCGGTCATGTAGGCGGCCATCGAGGGTGCGCTGTCCGTCACCTGGGCGTCGTTCGAGAAGGTGTGGACGAAGGCCGTCTCGGGCAGCTTGTCCATGGTCAGCTCACCGTCTTCGCCCACGCTGTAGATGCGCGCGGCGGTCATGGTGGTGATGCCCATGCCGTCACCCAGGAAGAACAGCACGTTCTTGGTCGGGGTGGCAGCGGACGATCCATCGCTGCCGCCACAGGCGCTCAACAGCAGCGACGCACCGGCCAGCGCGCTGCACAACATCTTCAGTTTCATGCGGATATCCCTCTGTAGGCAGGGGACCCCGCGGCAAGGCCGCGCCCTCCCCCTGTTGATTGATTTGTGCACTGTAGGAACAGCCCGTGACGAGCCAGTGACAGTCAGCCCAGGCCGGCAGGCGTATCGTTGCAGGCAAGGCGCTGAGGGCCGGATAGCATTGCGGCCAGCCCAGCGACGGAACAAGGAACCCCATGAACCAGACAGCCCAAGACCCGATCGCCTCGCAGGCCCCGGAAGCGCCGCCCAGGCCGGTGCTCGACTACCCGTTCGAGGCGCCGCCGCAGCACGGGCAGACGCTGGAGGTGGCGCCCGGCGTGCTCTGGCTGCGCATGCCCCTGCCCTATGCGCTGGACCACATCAATCTCTGGGCCATCGATGACGGCCAGGGCTGGGCCATCGTCGATACGGGTGCGCGCACCGACGAAGGCGTGGCCACCTGGCGCGCGCTGTTCTCCCAATCCACCGATGGCCGCTCGCTGACGCGCGTCTTCGTCACCCACATGCACCCCGACCATGTGGGCCTGGCCGGATGGCTGACGCGCAAGTTCCATGTGCCCCTGTACATGACGCGCCTGGAGTACCTCAACTGTCGCGTCGTGGTCTCGGACTGCAGCCGCGAGGCCCCGCCCGACGCCATCGCCTTCTACCGCCGCGCAGGCTGGAGCGACAGCGCACTGGAGTCCTACCGCGCCCGCTTCGGCAACTTCGGCAAGCACATCCATGCCCTGCCCGACAGCTACCGCCGCCTGCACGATGGAGAGGAACTGCGCATAGGAAAACACCTGTGGCGCGTGGTGGTCGGCAGCGGCCACTCGCCCGAGCACGCCAGCCTGTACTGCCCCGATCTCAAGCTGCTGATCTCGGGCGACCAGGTGCTGCCGCGCATCTCGTCCAACGTCTCGGTCCACCCCATGGAACCCGATGCCAACCCCATGGCCGACTGGATGGAGTCTCTGGAAAAGGTCAGGCGCGAAGTGCCCGACGATGTGCTCGTCCTGCCCGCGCACGGCGATTGCTTTCGCGGCCTGCATGCGCGCATCGATTCGCTGGTGGCAGGCCAGGAGCGTGCCAGCGACCGGCTGCTGGCCGCCCTGGCCGAGCCGCGTCGCGCTGTCGATGTCTTCGGCGCCCTCTTCTCACGCCCGATCAGCGAATCCAGCCCCGCCCTGCTGGGCATGGCCACGGGCGAAAGCCTGGCCTGCCTGAATCATTTGATGCATGCGGGGCAGGTGCAGCGCAGCATCGATGCCGATGGCATCGCCTGGTACCACGCCGTGGAGGGGGCCTGAGACTGCAGCGGCAGCCGGCTCAGGCTGCCTGCAGCAGCGGATAGCGCTGTGCCATCGCATCCTGCAGGCCGAACTCCGCCAGGATGGCGCGCATGCGCTCGACCGCACTGCGCTTTTTCTGCCCCGTGTAGCGCGCAATGATCAGCTCGTTCTTCATGCTGTGCTCCCAGCCCACCAGCTCTGTCACGGTGACCTGGTAGCCGCAGGCCTCCAGGTACAGGCAGCGCAGCACGTTGGTGAGCTGGCTGCCCATTTCGCGGGTGTGTATGGGATGGCGCCACAGTTCGGCCAGCGGCGTGCGCGTCAGGCTCAGCGCCTTGGTCTGGCGCAGGCAGGCTGCGACCTCGGCCTGGCAGCAGGGCACCAGCACCATGGCCTTGGCCTTCTTCTCCAGGCCGAAGGCGATGGCGTCGTCGGTGGCGGTGTCGCAGGCGTGCAGGGCCGTGACCACGTCGAATTGCGCAGGCATGAAGTCGGCATGCGTGGACTCGGCCACCGACATGTTCAGAAAGCCCATGCGCTCGAAGCCCAGCTCGGCAGCCAGCTTCTGCGAAGCCTCCACCAGCGGCGCGCGCGTTTCTATGCCGTAGATATGGCCGCGCCCCAGCGGCTTGAAATACAGGTCGTAGAGGATGAATCCCAAGTAGGACTTGCCGGCGCCGTGGTCGGCCAGGGTGACCGCATGGCCGTCGGCCGACAGTTCTTCGAGGATGGGCGCGATGAACTGGTAGAGGTGGTAGACCTGCTTGAGCTTGCGGCGCGAATCCTGGTTGATCTTGCCTTCGCGCGTGAGGATGTGCAGTGCCTTGAGCAGTTCAATGGACTGGCCGGGCTTGAGGCCCAGCTGCGCGGTCACATCCTGCTCGGGCTTTGCGGCAGGCTTGCCCTGGCGCGCCTTCATTCGGCAGCGTCCGGCTTGGCTGCGTGCGCCATAGGGCAGCGCGCGCCCACACCCAGGTCCAGCCAGCCTTCGATGCCGATCTTCTCCAGCGTCTCCATGTTGCGCTCGTAGATGGATTCGGCTTCGGGGAACACCTCGACCGCCTTGTCTATGCTGTCCTCGCGCAGCAGGTGCAGCGTGGGATAGGGAGAGCGGTTGGTGCAGTTGGTGACGTCGTCGGCTTCGGTGCCCTCGAACTGGAACTGCGGGTGGAACGAGGCCACCTGCAGGATGCCGCCCAGGTCCAGCTCCTCGACCATGGCGTCGGCCACTTCGAGAAAGTCGTTGAAGTCCAGGAAGTCCTGCAATGCGTGCGGCAGGATCAGCAGCGTGGTGTCGCGCTTGTCCGGGGAGGCCTCGGCCAGGGCTTCCAGCTCGCGGTGCAGGTCTGCCGCCACGCCCTCGGCGTCGGTGGCCTGGCTGACCGTGTAGTGGATCTGGCCCTTGATGTGCACGCCCTTGGCGAAGGGGCACAAGTTCAGGCCGATCACGGCCTTTTCGAGCCAGTGCACCGTATCCTCGATCACGGTGACAGGCGGAAACTCGGCCGCGCGAATCTCGTGGTTGGTATCGGTCATGGCTGTGCCCTTCAAAAATGCGAACGGGGGCGCTGCGCCCCCAGACATTGCGAAACCGTCCAGGAACCCTTCCCTGCCCTGTCACGCAGGGTCCGCATTCTAGCCGCGCCGCCCCGGCGACGCCGTTGCTCGGATTTCTCAGCCCAGCAGGCGCAGGCCCGTCAGCAGCTCATGCTCACGGGCCGCGTAGCGGTCCGTCATCCCGGCGATGAAGTCGGCCACCACCCGCGCACGCGCCGATACGTCCTCGGCCAGCATGGCCCGCTGCACGAAGCGCGGCTTCATGCGATCGGGCTCGACCATGTAGGCCGCAAACAGCTCGGCCACCACCTGCTGCGCGCCGTCCATGGTCTTCATCACCTGTTCATGGCGATAGAGATTGCGGAACAGGAACTGCTTGAGCTGCAGCGACTGCTGCCTCATGGTATCGCTGAAGCCCACCAGGGGGCCAGCCTGTGCGCGCACCTCATCGACCGAACAAGGCCGTGCCTGAGCAATGCGTTGCTGCGTGGCGGCGATCACGTCATAGACCTGGTCGCTGAGCATGCGGCGGATGCTTTCGTACAGCAGGCGCCGCTCGGCCAGGGGCATGCCCAGTTGAGGATGCTCGGCCAGTGTTGCGTCGTGATAGCGCGCGAACAGGGGAACAGCCTCGCACAGCTGGGGCATGGTGATCAGGCCGGAGCGCACGCCATCGTCCACGTCATGGGCGTTGTAGGCAATGGCATCGGCCAGGTTGCACAGCTGGGCCTCCAGCGAAGGCTGCCGGCCCAGCAGAAAACGCTGCGCCACGCCGCCGGGCTCGCGCGCCTCCAGGTGCTCGGCATTGGTGCGCGAGCAGTGCTTGAGAACGCCCTCGCGCGTCTCGAAGCTCAGGTTCAGGCCGTCAAAGGCTGGATAGCGCTCTTCCAGCCGGTCCACCACGCGCAGGCTTTGCAGGTTGTGCTCGAAGCCGCCATGCGGCTTCATGCAGGCATTGAGCGCGTCCTGGCCCGCATGGCCGAAGGGGGTGTGGCCCAGGTCGTGGGCCAGGCAGATGGCCTCGACCAGATCCTCGTCCAGTTGCAGCGACCGGGCCACCGAGCGGCCCAGCTGGGCCACTTCCAGCGAGTGCGTCAGGCGGGTGCGGAACAGGTCGCCCTCATGGTTGACGAAGACCTGAGTCTTGTAGACCAGGCGCCGGAAGGCCGAGGAATGGACGATGCGGTCCCGGTCGCGCTGGAAGTCGCTGCGCGTGGGCGCAGGCGCCTCCGGGAAACGCCGCCCCCGGCTGAACGCCGGGTTGCAGGCATAGGGGGCCAGGGCCTGTTTCTGCATTCGATCGCCTCATCATGCTGACGAGGCCACTCTAGCAGTTCCTGCTTGCCCCCTGCGCTGCGGATCAGGCGCAGCAGGCGTTGATGACCTCGCGCACCATTGCGTCGGGGGCCGAACGCATGATGGCCTTGCCGGGCCCGTCAATGAGAACGAAGCGGATCTCGCCCGCCTCGGACTTCTTGTCCACGCGCATCAGTTCCAGATAGCGGCCAGCGTTGTCACGCGCATCCAGCACGGCGCCGCGCACCGGCAGGCCCGCACGTTCGATCAGCACGCGCAGCCTTTGCACAAAGGCGGCATCCACCAGGCCAAGGCGCTGCGACAGCTCGGCCGCCATGACCATGCCTGCGCCCACGCCTTCGCCGTGCAGCCAGTTGCCGTAGCCCATGCCGGCTTCGATCGCATGCCCGAAGGTGTGGCCGAAATTGAGAATGGCGCGCAATCCGGCCTCTTTCTCGTCCTGCCCCACCACCCAGGCCTTGATCTCCACGCTGCGCTTGATCGCGTGCGCCAGTGCAGTGCGGTCGCGGGCAAGCAAGGCATCCATGTTCTCTTCCAGCCAGGCCAGGAATTCCATGTCGGCGATCGGCCCGTACTTGATGACCTCGGCCAGGCCGGCGCTCAGCTCGCGCACGGGCAGCGTGTCCAGCGAGGCCAGATCGCAAACCACCAGCTGCGGCTGGTAGAAGGCGCCGATCATGTTCTTGCCCAGCGGATGGTTGATGGCGGTCTTGCCGCCCACCGACGAGTCCACCTGCGACAACAGCGTGGTGGGCACTTGCACGAAGGGCACGCCGCGCATGTAGCTGGCGGCAGCAAAGCCCGTCATGTCGCCAATGACGCCGCCGCCCAGCGCGAACAGCACGGTCTTGCGGTCGCAACCACCGGACAGCAGGTCATCGAAGATCAGATTCAGCGTCTGCCAGTCCTTGTGGGCTTCGCCATCGGGCAGCACCACGGTCCGCACGCTGCGGTAGCGCTGCTCCAGCACGCGGCGCAGTGCGGGCTCATAGAGCGGTGCGACCACATCGTTGCTGACGATGACGGCCTGTGCCGCAGAAGGCAGCGCGGCATAGGTGGCTGCCTGGTGCAGCAGGCCGGTGCCGATGGCAATCGGATAGGAGCGCTCACCCAGGTCAATGGTCACGACCTGGGCAGCAGGCGAGGAGGAGGCGTGGGGCAAGATGATGTCGCTCCAGGGGAGAAAGAATGAAAAGGTTTCCGCGACACGGCAGCGCGCCCGGCAACTGCCGATCTTAAAGAAAAAGGCCTCGGCAAGTGCCGAGGCCTTTGGTGTTCCAGCGGGCAGCGTTCAGGCCAGCTCCGCCTGCATGCGTATGCGCTGGGCGGCCTGCGCCACAGACAGGCCGGATGTCTGGATCACGAAGTGCGCCGTCTCCAGATACAGGGGCTCGCGCTGCAGCAGCAACTCGCGCAGGCGCAACGCCGGATCCTCCACCTGCAGCAAGGGCCGCGTCACATCGTTGCGCAGCCGTGCGGCGATATCCTCTGGCGTGCAATCCAGGTAGAAGACCTGGGTGCGCTCATGCAGATGGCGGCGGTTTTGCTCGCGCAGCACCACGCCGCCGCCCGTGGACAACAGCAGGCTGGATGTGGAGGCCGACAGCTCATCAATGACCTGCGACTCCATGTCGCGAAAAGCCTGCTCGCCCTCACGCTCGAAAAACTCCCGGATGCTGCAGCCCAGGCGCTGCTCGATCACATGGTCCGAATCCACAAAACGCATCGACCACAGGCGCGCCAGCTGGCGCCCTATGGTCGATTTGCCGGAGCCGGGCAGGCCGATCAGGGCCACCACCGGCGCACGGAGCGAGGCTGGACCTTGATCGGGATTCACCGACTTGTTCACTCGGGCAGGCAGACGGATGTCACTCCGTAAGGCGAGGTCAGGAAGGAGCCGTTCTTCTGGTCGCCCTCGACGAACGAGGTCACAAAGATGCGCTCGGCACGACCTTCGGAACCAGCCGCATTGGAGCTCACCGTCAGCTTGTAGATCAGCCAGGTGGCTACGTTCTGCGGATATTCCGTCTGCACGATCACGCGGCCATTGGCTCCCGTTTTGCGGCCATTGAAATAGGAAACCACGATGTCTGCCTTGGGCGGCGTCAAGCGGCCATCGCCATTGGCGTCTTCACCGCTGTCCAGATTGCCGTTGCGGTTGATATCCTCATTCAGGCAAAAACCGGATCCATCGACATGTGCATTCTTCACATTGTCATAGCTGCCAAATCCATATCGCAGGATATCCACGCTGACCGAAACATCCGCATCCGCAACCGCCTCGCCGGCAGCATTGGCAACAGCCACGTCGAATTTCTTGATATAGGTCAGGTTGTTGGCGCCCTTTTCCAGCTCATTGTTGTCGCCAATAGTGATGGAAACAGGCTCGCTGGCAACCGTCAGAGTGCTGACGCGCGACGCGGGGCACTTTCCATTGGATACGGCGGCATCAGAATTGCCGTAGCACATGCGGATGCTGACCCCATTGGTCGGGCTGATGCGCAAGCCTGGAATATATTGCGCCAAGGCAACACCGCTGGCATTGGAAATCACGGACTGGCTGCCCGTGGAGATGGCTTCTCCGGAACCCAGCCCGGGCGGAACGATCTCGAAGCGGACGCGCATATTGGGAATGGCGCGGTTGTCCTTATCCAGGAACAGTGCCCTCAATTGCGCCATATTTGTACGTCCGCCATCCAGATTGGGCTTGACGGTATTCGGCACGATGGAGAGGCTTGCTGCGCTGACAACACCCACCGCATCGGGAATCTGGGCAGCGCCGCCCGCCACAGTGATCTGCTCGTTCGAGACCACTCCCGAGGCCTTGGCCTGCAGGGAGTAGACCTGGGCAGTGCTGGGCGCACTGAACGCCGCAAACTTGGCCACACCGGACGTGTCCGTCTGGGCCGTCACCGCAGCACTGAGAACCGATCCAGAAAGCACAACAGGAATGCCAGAAATTCCTGCGCCATTCGCATCCGAGATTTTTGCCGTGACCTCCACTGGTTGTCCCGGAGAAGGAGCAGAGGGAACCACAGTCAAGGCGATCTGGCTGCCGGTGACAGCCACAACACCTGTCCCCGACTGATTACCAGCCTTCAGGTTGAAGCGGATATCCCGATTGGAACGATCACCACCGATCTCTATCTTTCCAGTAACACGACCCGAGGCATCCGTCACGTTGGCGTTGGGTGTAAAAACACCTGAATCCAGCACAACAGAGACAGGTGCATTGGCTACAGGATTCCTGCTTGCAGACAGTGCTGTGACCGTCAAGGTGGCGGAGTCACTTCCCGAATTGGCGACAACAGTCTTGTCAAGAAGGAACTCGACACTGGCCACATCCGGTGTCGTTCCGCCTCCCGTACCTCCTCCAGGTGTCCCTGGATTCCCCCCCCCACCTCCACATGCGACCAGAGCAAAGGCCGTCAAAGTGGTCAACCACAGTTTTTTCATCAGATATCTCCCTAAATTTTCACTCAGCGTTTTGCAGCGCTATCAGAAATCATTTTTGGCGTAATGAATACCAGCATTTCTCTCTTGGAAGAAGTCTTGGATCGGCTCTTGAAAAGATTTCCCAGCACGGGCACATCACCCAACAATGGAATCTTGTTTTCCTGGTTCGTTTCTTCCAACTCAAAAATACCGCCAATCACCACGGTGCCACCGTTTTGCACCAGGATCTGCGTCTTGATATGCTTTGTGTCAATGGCCACCCCCTGGGTCGTGGTTTCACCGCGAGAATCCTTGTTGATATCCAGATCCAGGATGATATCGCCTTCAGGAGTTATCTGCGGCGTCACTTCCAGCTTCAACACCGCCTTCTTGAAGGCTATGGTGGTCGCTCCGTTGGGTGCGGTGACTGAATATGGGTATTCAGTACCCTGCTCGATCAGCGCCTTGGTCTGGTCAGCGGTCATGAGACGAGGGCTTGAAATGATCTTGCCTTGTCCGTCGGCCTCCATCGCCGAGAGCTCCAGCGTAAGGAAGCGATTGGCTGCAGCGTTGAAGATGGACATGGCAAACGTGCCAGATCCTGAAACTCCTGACAAGGATGCAGGAAGATTCACGAAGCTGCCCGAAGTGTTGACCGTGCCTCCAGCACCCGCAGAAGCATTTGCGTTATCGAACCCCGTACCGAAGACAACACGATTGTCACCGCCGATGCTGTAGCCACCATCGCCACCACGCTGGGCACGCAAGTCCCCGCCGCCGAGGCGTACCCCCAGCGCACGACCGAACGTGTCACGGGCTTCCACAATACGCGCTTCAATGAGCACTTGCCGCACTGGCACATCCAGCGTGGCCAGCAATGCTTTCATTGCCTCAAGCTTGGCGGGAGTGTCCGTCACAAAGAGTTGGTTGGTTCGAGGCTCGGAGATTGCGGACCCGCGCTCGGACAGAAATCTCGTCGCAGTTCCTCCAACCCCGGCAGAGCTGGTGTTCGTCGTGATTTGCAACAGGATATCGGCCGCCTTCGCATAGTTCAGCTGAAAGCCCTGGGTGCGCAGCGGCTCCAGTTTCTGGATTTCCATCGCGGCTTCATAGTCACGCTTGGTGCGCGCATCGATCTCATCCTTGGGCGCAATCCAGAGCACCGAGCCCGACTTGCGCATGCCCAGGCCCTTGGCATCCATGATGATCTGCAGGGCCTGGTCCCAGGGAACATCCTTGAGACGCAGGGTCAACGCCCCGGAAACCGTATCCGAGGTCACGATGTTGAAGTTCGTGAAGTCGGCAATCACCTGCAGCAGGGACCGCACTTCGATGTTCTGGAAATTCAGGGAGAGCTTTTCACCGCTGTAGCCCGGGCCCTGCGTGAGCTTGCTCACATCCACCTTTTTCTGGCGGACCTCGATCACAAACTGGCTGTCGCTTTGGTAGGCACTGTGCTCCCAGTCGCCGACGGGAGCGATACGCATGCGCACGGATTCCCCCTGCTGCACCGATGAGATTGTCTGCACCGGTGTTCCGAAATCCGCAACATCCAGCTTGCGGCGCAAGCCTTCAGGCAGGGAGGAACGCAGAAAATCGACGACCAGTTCCTTGCCTTCGCGGCGCAGGTCCACGCCGACCTGGCTATTGCTCAATCCCACGACGATGCGGCCCGAGCCATCGCTGCCACGACGGAAATCAACATCCCGAATGGGTTGGACATCGCTACCGACGGCTGTCTTGGCTTCAAACACACCCTGCTGCGCAGAAGGCTTCACCGCAGCAGACGCGGCCACAGGATCCAGCAGGATCAGCAACGCCTTGCCTTGGCGTTCAGTGCGGTAGGAAGTCGCCGATTTCAAATTCAGCACCAGCCGGGAACGGCCAGAGGCTTCCACGATATTGATGGAACGCAGGTTGCCCTGGTTGAGCTCGACCATCGATTTGCCCGTCGCATTGGTTGCGCCAGGAAAATCCAGTGCGATCCGCGCAGGCGACTGGATCGCAAATCCGGTCGGGTCCGCAGCCAGCGCTTCGGAAAGCTCGATGCGCACCACCTCGGTGCCCCCCTGGATGGAACCGGAGACCGACTCTATCGCGGACTGCGCCCATGCAAAGGAGCCCAGCAACCAACCGCCCAAGGCGATTCCCCAGCGAGCTTTGTGAGACATGCTGCGATGTGTGCCCATCATTTCCTTCCCTCCTGCAACTCCAGTGTGCTATTTCTTTCTATCCAGTCGCCGCTGCCATCCTGGACGATTTCGCGCAACTGGATGGAAGTCTCCGTGATCCGGGTGATCTTTCCGTAGTTCTGGCCCAGGTAATTTCCTGCACGGACCTGATACAGCAATGTTCCGACTCTGATCAAGGCCGTGGGCACACCCTTCTTGTCCAGGCTGCCCACCATGGTCATTGCATCCAGGGGCTCTGCTTCCAGCGGCTCCTTGCGGCGGTTGAGCTCTGCAGCCATCAAGCTGGTATTCGCGTTGGACTGCACGGACTCTCTGCGCAACACCTGCATCAGCTTCAAAGGGTTGAAGGGATCCATCCCCTCCGAACCCAGGTAGGCCTGAGGCGTGAATAACTTCGGCTCTTCCAATGGTTTGACGCGAGGCTTTGCATTGGCACGCTCCTGCGCCATCCAGGTCTGCAATTCCTCATGCTCGGATGAAGTGCACGCCACCAGCGACAGACAGGCGGCCAGCACAAGCCAGCCGCGAAAACGCATTTGCCTCATTTCTTGCCCTTCCCGGCGGCCGCACGTTGCGCCTGCACTTCCTCGGCATCCAGGTAGCGGAAGGTTCGCGCCGTCGCCTCCATGCTCAAGACCTCGCTGCCCTCCTTGCCCACAGGGACAATCGACAAGTTGTTCAAGGTCACGATGCGAGACAGGTAGGCCACGTCGGAAGCGAATGAACCGATGTCATGAAAGCGTCCTGTGACCTTCAAAGCAATGGGCAGCTCGGCGTAGTACTCCTTGACCACCATCGCCCCGGGGCGGAACGTTTCAAACTGCAGGCTGCGCCCCAGTCCGGCCTGGTTGATGTCCGAGAGCAGCGCAGCCATTTCCGCCTTGCTGGGCAACTGCTTTTCCAGCTGTGTCACATATTGCTGGACCTGTTCACGCTGCTTCTTCAGGCCATCCAGGCTGACCGCCTTGGACAGCTTCTGGCTGAAGTCCTGGCGCAGCGTGACTTCGGTGTTGCGCTCTTGCTCCAGCATGTCCTCATAGTCCTTGATCAGTACGTACCAGAGCAAGGCGGCGACGCCCAACGCAATGGCAACGCACAACAGAAAACGCGGCAGCAAGGGCCACCGCGAAGGATCATTGGGATCAAGACCACGGAATTGGCGCTGGATGTTCTCCTGCAGTGCGGAGAAGTCGATGTCGTTCTTTTTCTTCTTGGCCATCACTGGGACTTTCCTGGGTTGGCCGCCGTCGGAAGGCCTTTCTCCGCAACGCTGGCGCGCGTGAGCTGGAAGCGCAGATTGAACGCTGCAGCACGGCGCTGGTCCTTGGGCGTGACGTTGACCGTCTTGGCCACGATCTCCACCAGTTCCGGCTTGGAGATCCAGGGCGTTCCCTCGGACAGATTGCGCAGCATCTCGGACACCCGCTCATTGGACTGCGCCGTGCCCTGCATGGTCACGGCCAGACCTTCCTGCTTGATGCTGGTGATGTAGACGCCATCGGGCAGTTGGGACACCAGCTCGTTGAGCATGTGCACCGGCAGATTGCGATCGGACTGCAGGTCTTCCACGGCCTTCTGACGTGCACGCAGGGCAGTGATCTCATCCTCCAGCCCGGCGATTTCCTTGATCTGGGACTCCAGCACCGTGATCTCGGCGCGCAGCATGCTGTTCTTTGCCTGCTGGGCTTCGATCATCATCTGGTACCACCAGTAGACAGCACCAATGATCAAAACCCCTATCAGGGCCGAAAGGACCATGGTGGCCTGGAATGCTTCCTTGCGTCGCTTGCGTGTGGCTTCTCTGTGAGGAAGCAGATTGATCAGGATCACGACACAAACCTCCGCATGGCCAGACCGCAGGCGGTCAGGTAGGCGGGGGCCTCGCGCGACATGCGCTTGAGGCGCACGCCGCTGCCGACTTCCATGCCATCGAAGGGGTTGGCAAGGCTGCAGGCGAATCCGGTCTGCTGCGTGATGGCCTCGGACAGGCCGGAAAGCGGTGCCGAGCCGCCAGCCAGCAGGATGTGGTCTATGCGGTTGTGGGGCGTGCTGGTGAAAAAGAACTGCAGTGCGCGCGACACTTCCTGCGTCATGCTCTGCACGAAGGGCTTGAGCACGGCGGAGGCGTAGTCCTCCGGCAGTTCGCCGTTGCGCTTCTTGGACTCGGCCTCTTCGAGGGAGAAGCCATATTGGCGCGCGATCAGCTGCGTCAGCTGGGCGCCGCCAAAGGCCTGGTCACGGTCGTACAGCACCTCGTCGTCACGCAGGATCTGCATGCTGGTCGTCATGGCGCCTACCTCGAACAGTGCCACCAAAGCGTTGTTGCCCTGATTGGGCAGGCGCTCGATCAACCGTCCGGCGGCCATGCGGGAGGCATGGGGCTCGATGTCGATGACCATCGGCTTGAGGCCGGCCGCCTCGGCCAGGCCCTGGCGGTCCTGCACCTTCTCGCGGCGGGAGGCGGCAATGAGCACATCCACGTCGCCAGGCGAATTCGATGACGGGCCTATGACACAGAAGTCCAGACTCACTTCGTCGAGCGAAAAAGGAATGTACTGATTGGCCTCGGATTCGACCTGGACCTCCAGTTCCTGCTCGCTCATGCCGTCGGGCAGCGAAATCTTCTTGGTGATCACGGCCGAAGCCGGCAATGCCATGGCCACGTTCTTGGTCCGCGTGCCGCTTTTTTTGACCAGCCGCCGTACAGCCTCTGCCACTTCGTCGAACTTTTCGATGTTGCCATCCGTGATCCATCCCCGCTCCAGCGGCTCGATGGCACAGCGCTCCAGCAACAGTTCGCCCGACCTGGCACGAGACAGCTCAACGAGCTTGGCGCTCGAAGAACTGATGTCGATGCCTAGCAAAGGTGCGGGCTGGCGACTGAATAAGGATCCCATAGCAATCAACTTGCCCTCCCTCTTCTTGTGTATGTAAAGAACGCAACAAACCTTCACATATAGGTTGAATGCTATCAGCAAGACTGCGCGCAACTCACCATGCCTGCCGGAGCATGGTTGACGGTAGTGGCCAAAAACAGACATTGTTGCGGGCCATCAAATGCGACAGGAATGCACCCCTGCTTGCATGTCGGCCTGTACGCCTGGCTTAGGATGCGAGGCTTGCGGCCATGCTGGCAACCGTGTGCAGCCGCCTCCTACCGACCCCCTGGGGAACGCATTTTTATAATGCGGCACTCCTCAGCACTCCCTGCGACATGCCGTCCTCAGACTCCCGAGAACCCCAGGCTGGAAAGCCTCGCTCCGCTCCGTCCAAGCCCATGCATTGGTTTCCCAAGGCCTTGCTATGGCTGGCGGGCATCGCCGTCGCCGGCGCGCTGGCCCTGATGCTGACGGTGGCCGTGGCCCTGGCCATGGCCTACCCCAACCTGCCCGACGTGTCCGAGCTGGCCGACTACCGGCCCAAGCTGCCGCTGCGCGTGTACTCCAGCGAAGGCGCCCTGCTGGGCGAGTTCGGCGAGGAGCGGCGCACGCTGACGCCCATCCAGGACATCCCCAAAGTGATGACCGACGCGGTGCTGGCCATTGAAGACACCCGCTTTTTCGAGCACGGTGGCGTCGACTACAAGGGCATGGCCCGCGCCGCGCTGGCCAATCTGGGCCGCGTGAAAAGCCAGGGCGCATCGACCATCACCATGCAGGTGGCACGCAATGTCTATCTGTCTTCCGAGAAAACTTTTACACGCAAAATTTACGAAGTCTTACTGACTTTTAAGCTAGAGCATCTGCTGAGCAAAAACCAGATTCTCGAGATCTACATGAACCAGATTTATCTGGGAAATCGGGCCTATGGCTTTGCCGCCGCCTGTGAAGCCTATTTCGGCAAGCCACTGAAGGACATCACCGTCGCCGAAGCGGCCATGCTGGCCGGCCTGCCCAAGGCGCCCTCGGCCTACAACCCGATCAGCAACCCCAAGCGCGCCCGCTCGCGCCAGCTCTACATCATCGAGCGCATGGAGGAAAACGGCTTCATCACGGCGGCCCAGGCCACTGAAGCCAAGGCCGAGCCGCTGAAGATCCGCACAGGCTCCTTCAACACCCGGGTGCATGCCGAGTACGTGGCCGAAATGGCGCGCCAGCTGATCTTTGCCCAGTACGGCAACGAGGCCTACACGCGCGGCCTGAACGTCTACACCACCATCAATGCCGGCGAACAGGAAGCCGCCTACGCCGCGCTGCGCCGCGGCATCATGGACTACGAGCGCCGCCAGAAGTACCGCGGCCCCGAAAAGTTCGTGGCCCTGCCCGCCGACGCCGAGGACCGTGAAGACGCCATCGACGACACCTTGGCCAACCACCCCGACAACGGAGACGTGCTCGCCGCCGTGGTGCTGGATGCCAACCCGCGCAAGATCCTGGCGGCCCGTGCCGACGGCGAGCAGATCGAGATCACGGGCGAAGGCCTCAAGCCTGCCGAATCGGGCCTGAACCCCAAGGCACCGCCCAACATCAAGATCCGTCCCGGCGCCGTGATCCGGGTGGTCAAGACGCCCAAGAACACCTGGGAAATCACGCAGCTGCCCGAGGTGGAAGGCGCCTTCGTGGCCCTGGTTCCCCAGACGGGCGCCTTGCGCGCCCTGATCGGCGGCTTCGACTTCCAGAAGAACAAGTTCAATCATGTGACCCAGGCCTGGCGCCAGCCCGGCTCGGCCTTCAAGCCCTTCATCTACTCCGCGGCGCTGGAAAAGGGCTTCTCGCCCTCCACCATGATCAATGACGCGCCGCTGTTCTTCAGTGCGGGCGTGACGGGGGGGCAGCCCTGGGAGCCCAAGAACTACGACAGCCGCTACGACGGGCCGATGACCATGCGCACGGGCCTGAACAAGTCCAAGAACATGATCTCCATCCGGCTGCTGCAGGCCGTGGGACCCAAGCAGGGCCAGGAGTGGGTCACGCGCTTCGGCTTTGATGCCGCCAAGCACCCGGCCTACCTGACCATGGCTTTGGGCGCAGGTGCCGTCACGCCGCTGCAGCTGGCGGCCGGCTACTCCGTGTTCGCCAACGGCGGCCACCGCGTCAATCCCTGGCTGATTTCCCGCGTCACCGATCACAAGGGCCGCATCCTGTCCGAATTCACACCGCCCCCGGTGCAGGAACTGCCCCAGGCCATCGACGCGCGCAACGCCTTCATCATGGACAGCCTGCTGCAGGACGTGGCGCGCGTGGGCACGGCAGCGCGCGCGCAGTCCACGCTCAAGCGCCCCGACCTGTATGGCAAGACCGGCACGACCAACGATTCGGTGGATGCCTGGTTTGCGGGCTTCCAGCCCACGCTGGCCGCCGTATCCTGGATCGGCTACGACACGCCGCGCAACCTGGGCAGCCGCGAGACCGGCGGCGGCCTGAGCCTGCCGATCTGGATCAGCTTCATGCAGCACGCGCTCAAGGGCGTTCCCGTGGCCGAGATGCCCGTGCCGCCCGGCGTCGTGAACATGGGCGGCGAGTGGTACTACGAGGAAAACGCGCGCAACGGCGGCGTCAGCAGCCTGGGCATGGACAGTGCATCCACGGGCAGCGCCGCAGGCGCCACGCCCCCGCCCGCCACCGAGGAGCGCAACCGCATCCTCGACCTGTTCCGCAACTGAGGCGGTCGACCACGCAAGAAAGCCCGGCCATGCCGGGCTTTTCTTTTGGAGCCAGCCGAAAGCCGGGGTCTCAGCGTGCCGAGAACTGCAGCGCCAGGCCCGATTGCTCGGTGGCGTAGCGGCTCAGGTTGGCGAAGAACTCGCCCGCGCCCTTGGTATCGAGCCAGGCGCCCTGCGACGCGTCGTAGCGGTAGTGGAAGCCGCCGGCCTTGGCGGCCAGCCAGATCTCGTGCAGCGGCTTTTGCTGGTTGATCACGATCTGGCTGCGGTTGGCAAAGACCAGGGTCACCATGCCTCCCACGCGCTGGGCATCGAGGTCGGCATCGGTTTCATCGTTGATGCGATCGCAGTCTTGCTCCACCGCCAGCAGCAGTCGTTCGGCAAGGTCCAGAAATTCTTGGTCGGTCATTACAATTCGCTTATGTTGAAAGCCTCGCAAATTCTAGTCAGGTGCATTGCCCTTGGGGCCTGTGCGGCGTCCCTTGCGGCCTGTGGGCAGAAGGGGCCTCTGTTCCTGCCCAGCTCGCCAGCCGCCAGCCACCGCGCCACGCTGCCGCAGACCCTGGGCATCTCCAGCCCGGCCGAGCGGGCAACGCCCGCACCGGCGCCCACCACCTTGCCGACCGGCCCCTCCAATGCAGCCGTCGAGGAAAGCTCCACGCCCACGGGCGCCTCGGACTCCCGCAGGCCACAGGCCGACTGACGCGGCAGCCGCACTGCGGCTTGATGCACGTCAACCCCGCTGCATGGCATGGCGCTTAGAGTGACCGCATCTTGTCCCTCGACAACCCGCCATGCCCGTAGAGCTTTACCGAGACAAAAACCACGCCTGCCTGATGTTCACCGACCTCATCGAGGAAGATGGACAGGCCATCCAGGCCAACCAGTTCCTCATCGTCGATGACGACACGGGCGCCATCATCGATCCGGGCGGCAATCTCGCGTTCAACGAGCTGTTCATGGGCATGTCTCGGCATTTCGCGCCGCACAAGCTTTCCTATCTGATTGCCTCCCACGCCGATCCCGACATCATTGCCTCGCTGGATCGCTGGATGACCAGCACCAAGGCCCAGTTGGTGATCTCGCGCATCTGGGAGCGCTTTGCGCCCCACTTCACCAAGGTCGGCAAGACCGAGAACCGCGTGATCGGCGTGCCGGACGCCGGCGGCCGGCTGCCGCTGGGCCGCCATGAGCTGCACCTGCTGCCCGCCCACTTCCTGCATGCCGAGGGCAACTTCCACTTCTACGATCCCGTCAGCCGCATCCTGTTTACGGGCGACCTGGGCGTGTCCCTGATGAACGGCATCGAGGCACAGGTGCCGGTGACCGATCTGGTGCCGCACATCGCGCGCATGGAAGGCTTTCACCGCCGCTACATGGTCTCCAACAAGATCCTGCGGCTGTGGGTGCAGATGGCGCGCCAGCTGCCCATCGACATGATCGTGCCCCAGCACGGCGCGCCCATCATGGGCGCCAAGGCGATTGCCGACCTGTTCAACTGGCTGGAAGGCCTGCAGTGCGGCATTGATCTGTTCGACCAGCGCAACTACCAGTTGCCCATGGCGGACATCGACCCCGTCACCCGCCAGCTGCGCCCTGCCCTGCGCGCCGTCGCCGGCTAGCTTCTGGCGCGCCGGCGGCGCAGTGCATGGGCCACACGCCAGCCCAGCAGCAGCGCAAGAATGGCGGCGTATACGCCGACCTCGGCGAAGTTGTTCTTGCCCGCGCGCATCCAGAAGAAATGCAGCAGGGCCAGCGGCGCCACCGCATAAATGCAGCGGTGCAGCCATTGCCAGCGCTTTGCGCCCATGGCCCGGAGCACACGGTGCGGCGATGTGGCGGCAAGCGCGGTCAGCAAGAGCAGGGCCGCAAAGCCCACGAGGATGAACGGGCGCTTTGGGATGTCGAGCACGATCTCGCCCCAGTCCAGCCCCATGTCGAACCACGCATAGCACAGCAGGTGCAGCACGGCGTAGAAGAACACATACAGGCCCAGCATGCGCCGAAAGCGCGCCAGCGCCGTCAGCCCCAGCGCCTGGCGCAGCGGTGTCACGGCCAGCACCACGCACAGAAAGCGCAGCGTCCAGTCCCCCGTGGAGCGCAGCAGGGCCTCGGCCGGATTGGCGCCGAGAGTGTTCAGGATGGCTCCGGCCAGCAGCCACGCAAACGGCAGCAGGCACACAAGAAACACCAGCGGCTTGGCCGCCCGGTGCAGCAAAAGGCGCTGTAACACCGTCATTGCATGGGCCGCATCAATAGAACTTCTTCAGATCCATGCCCGTGTAGAGCTGGCCGACCTGGGCTTCGTAGCCGTTGAACAGCAGCGTCTTGCGCTTCTTGGCGAACAGGCCATCCTCGCCAATGCGCCGCTCCGTGGCCTGGCTCCAGCGCGGGTGCGGCACGTCCGGATTCACATTGGAATAAAAGCCGTACTCGTTGCGCGCCGCCTTGTTCCAGGCCGTGCCCGGCTCCTTGTCGGTCAGGCGGATGGCAACGATGCTCTTGGCGCTCTTGAAGCCGTATTTCCACGGCACGACCAGCCGCACGGGCGCGCCATTCTGGTTGGGCAGCACTTCGCCATACATGCCGAAGGCCAGCAGCGTCAGCGGGTGCATGGCTTCATCAAGGCGCAGCCCCTCGGTGTAAGGCCAGTCCAGCACGCCGCTGCGCAGGCCCGGCATCTGCGCCTTGTCGGCCAGGGTCACGAATTCCACGTACTTGGCACTGCCCAGCGGCTGCACCTTGCGCAGCAGCTCGGCCAGGGAATAGCCGACCCAGGGAATCACCATGGACCAGCCTTCCACGCAGCGCAGCCGGTAGATGCGCTCTTCCAGCGGTGCGAGCTTGAGCAGCGCATCCAGGTCCAGTGTCTGCGGCTGCTGGACCAGGCCTTCGATCTTCACTGTCCACGGCCGCGTCTTGAGCGTATGGGCGTTCTTGGCAGGATCGTCCTTGTCCAGGCCGAATTCGTAGAAGTTGTTGTACTGCGACGCATCGGCATAGGCTGTGACGCGCTCCATGGAGTTCGCACCCGGCACCTGCGAAGGCACGGAAGCCAGCGCCGCCAGCTTGCCGGGGCGCTGCACGCCTGCCGCCCAGCCCGGCAAGGCGGCACCGGCCGAACCTGCGGCCAGGTACTGCAGCCAGGCCCGGCGCTGCAGGTAGCTCGCCCGGGGCGTGATTTCGCTGCCTTGCGGATGTTGGAAGCCGTTGTCGTGGGAGCGGATCAGCATGGGAATCTCCGAAAGTGCCTGCTGCGGCAGGGGTGCCGGGCGGCATGACGATTGGGAGCCTTGCAGGCCCGCGCAAGTTCCATGCTACGCCCCAGCCTCAACTGCCATGAAAAAGAGCCGGATACAAAAAGGGCTGCATGCGCGCCGGCGCATGCAGCCCTTTATTCGGCGGCGGTCCGAATCAGCAGCGGATCACAGCTCGCCGTAGCTGTGCAGTCCCGACAGGAACATGTTCACGCCCAGGAAGGCGAAGGTGGTGATGGCCAGCCCGCCCAGCGCCCACCAGGCGGACACGGTGCCGCGCAGGCCCTTGACCAGGCGCATGTGCAGCCAGGCCGCGTAGTTGAGCCAGACGATCAGCGCCCAGGTTTCCTTGGGATCCCAGCTCCAGTAGCCGCCCCAGGCCTCGGCCGCCCACAGCGCGCCCAGCACGGTGGCGATGGTGAAGAAGGCAAAGCCCACGGCGATGGACTTGTACATCACATCGTCCAGCAGCTCGAAGCTGGGCAGCCGCTCGGCGATGCGCTTGCGCGCCAGCAGGATGCCGGCCACGATCAGCGCCGAGACGCCGAAGTACACCATCCAGTAGCTGCCGCCGTTGTCGGTCGCACCCTTGCGGAAAACGATGGGCTCGAAGCACAGCACCACGCCCAGCATCCACAGCGGGGCGAGCTTGTACCAGCGCGTCTCCGTGGCCTGCTGCTTGATGAGGTAGGCGAAGGAGACCATGGCAGCCAGCGCGAAGGTGCCGTAGCCGATGAAGTTGGCCGGCACATGCAGCTTCATCCACCAGCTCTTGAGCGCCGGCACCAGGGGCTGGATCTCGTGCGCCTCGCGCACCAGCGTGTACCACAGCAAAAAGCCCACGGCCGCGCTGACCACCAGCATCACGAAGCCACCCAGGGCGCGCGTGTCGTAGTGCTGTTCGTAGTACAGATAGAACAGCGCCGTCATCCAGCAGAACATGACGAACACTTCATAGAGGTTGCTGACCGGGATGTGCCCCACGTCAGGGCCGATCAGATAGCTCTCGTACCAGCGCACCATGGTGCCCACCAGCGCCAGCGTCACGGCCAGCCAGGCCAGGCGCGAGCCCAGCAGCGACAGCGCCGTGCCCTCGCCCCGCGCAAACATGCCGATCCAGTAGAAGACGGTGCTGATGAAGAACACCATGCTCATCCAGAGGATGGCCGACTGGCTGGACAGGAAGTACTTGAGGCCGAACACCGTGTCCGAGCGCGCCAGCTGCGCCCCCTCCGGCCCCTGGTACAGCGCAATGGCCAGCAGCGACAGCCCGGCCACCACCAGCATCAGCGCCCGCAGCGAGCGCCAGAACCAGCCCAGCCAGATGGCCGCGGGAATGGTGCCGACCAGGATGCACTTCTCGTAGACGTCCATGTACTCGCCATAGCGCTGCAGCGCATAGAGCAGCCCCGCCGCCACGAGGGCCGCAAACACCCAGTCGAACCAGTTGCGGCGGGCGAAGAAGCCCTCGTTGAGCGTCAAAGTCGTCGTGGTGGCGGTGTTCATGCGGAACCTCCGGGGGGTTTCTTGTGGATGGGCTCGGCGCCTATCAGCTTGCCGGCCAGCATGGCGAATTCTCTATCACCATCGAGCGTTTTGCGATTGGTGGACAAGGCCATTTCGGCATGGCTTTGACCATCGCGGGGCGTGAGCCAGATCCAGATGCGGCGGTCGCGCACGTACAGCATGCAGAACACGCCGATGATGAGGAACAGGCAGCCCAGATACACCACGTTCTTGCCCGGCGCACGCGCCACCTGGAACACGCTGGCCTGCACCTGCTTGAAGTCCTGCAGCATGAAGACCATGGGCACGGGGTAGAACTGCGCGTCGCTGAGCGAGAACACGGCCTGTGTCATGAAGGACTGCGTCTGCTCGCTGGGCTCCAGCGGTGCCTGGCCGGCCTGGGCCCGCACGATCTGGGCCATCTCGAACAGCACGCCATTGAGAATGCGCACCAGCACCTCGCCCGCGCGTTCACGCTCGGCCGCGGGCACATTGCTTTCCATGAAATCGGAGATGGCCTGCAGCCCGCCCAGCGGCTTGCCATCGGGACCCTTCTTGTCGGTCTGTCCCGCGAACAGCTCCAGCGCCTTGGTGGCCGACTGCGCCAGCGCACCGCTCAGCTCGGAGCGCGAGGAATCGATGGCCTTGGCCACATAGGCCCGGGCCGCCTGCTCGCGCAGTTTGGGATCCTGCAGCGCGCTGCGCAGGCGCAGGAAGGTGTCCATTTCGCTTTCGGGGTCGGCGGGAATGCGCAGATAGCGCATGGCGTCGGCCTGGTTGTCGCGCACGCCCAGCAGGAACACGCGCTGGCCGTCGCCCGTGTCCACGGGCAGCATGTAGTTCTGGAACTCGCGCGCCTGGCCCGCGGCATCGCGCAGCTTGTAGCGGATGCTGGGGCCGATGTTGCGCAGCTCCTTCTTGGTCACGGTCTTGTGGGCCGCGCCCAGGCGCTCGTCGATGGCCTGCTTCAGGTCCACCTTGCGCACATCGGTGGCGCTGCCACTGGCGCCGCCCGCACCGCCGAAGTTCTCGACGTTGATGGTGCGCAGCTCGGCAAACTCCAGCGTCAGCGCCTCGTCCTTGCCGTCGGCGAGCTTGCGCGTGAACTGGCTGGAGCCGCCAATCACGCCTTCGACATCGAAGGGCTTGGTCCCGGCCTCCAGCGGCACGGCATGCAGCTTCACCGACGAGCCGCCGTCATCAAAGCTGGACTGGTAGATCTCGATGCCGCGGTAGCTGGCCGGGTGGTTGACCTCGATGCGCTTTTCCAGCTTCTCGCCCGTGGCCTTGTCGTGGATGACGACCTCGCTGGCAAACAGCTTGGGCATGCCCGTGGAGTAGTACTCGACGATGAACTTCTTGAGCTCCACCGCAAAGGGCAGCTCCTGCAGCAGCACGCCATCGGACTGCGACAGGATGGCCGTGCCCGCCGTGCCGCCCTCGGTCACCAGCAGGTTGCCGCGGAAGGTGGGGTTGCGTTCGCTCAGCCGGTGCTGCTCGGACACCTCGGAGATCAGGCCACCGCCGGTATAAGGTGTTTTGCCTCCCAGCCACATCTGCGCACGCACGATGAGGTCACCGTCGAACAGCCCCCCCAGGCAGATCAGCACGATGGCGCCATGGGCGGCGATGTAGCCCAGCTTGTGGGCCGCGCCCGCCTTGGCCGCCAGCATCCAGCCCGTGCCGGGACCGGCCGCCGTGTCCCGCTGCTGCAGCCGCACCTTCCAGCCGCCCGACACCAGCTGCTGGCCCAGGCGCCTGGCGGCTTCCTCGGTGCTGCCGGGCACCACATTCTGCGCACGGTGGCTGAAGGCCTTGAGACTTTGCTCGCGAACGTTTTCCTTGAAATTGCGCAGATCGGCCAGGTACTTGGGCGCATGGCGTGCCACGCACAGCGAGGTGCTGATCACCAGAAAGGCCAGGATCAGCAGGAACCACCAGGCGCTGTAGACCGCATTGAGCTTGAGCGCAAGAAACAGCTGGGCCCAGAACGGTCCGAACTGGTTGACGTAGTTGCCCACCGGCTCATGCTGCTTGAGCACGGTGCCGATCACCGAGGCAATGCAGATGACCGTCAGCAGCGAGATCGCAAAGCGCATCGATGCCAGCAGCTCCAGCATCGCGCGCGCGGCCTGCGGGCGGGGGGAGGCAAGAGCGGCACCGGAAGAGTTGTCTGACATGAAGAGCGAAAAACCAAAACCCGAATGAAAAAAGCGGGACCATCTGCATTCATGCGATGGACCCGCCTGGCTTGGGGCGTCTATAGGGCAATAGGTTCCCGGTGATTACCCTGGGAACCGCATCGGTTCCGGGAGCACATCAACGCAGGCCAGCGATGTAGTCTGCCACGGCCTTGATTTCGCGATCGTTAAGCTTGGCAGCAACCTGCGTCATCTGAATGCTATTGCCGCGCTTGCCGTCACGGAAGGCCGTGAGCTGGGTGGTAGTGTAGTCGGCGTGCTGGCCGGCCAGACGCGGGTACTGGGCCGGGATGCCGGCGCCGTTGGGGCTGTGGCAGCCTGCGCAGGCGGCGATGTTGCGCTCCTGGATGCCACCACGGTAGATGCGCTCGCCCATGGCCACCAGGTCCTTGTCCTTGGCAAAGCCGTCCTTGGGCTTTTGCGCATGCAGCCAGGCGGCGATGTTCTTCATGTCAGGCTCGCTGAGCATGCTGGCAAAGCCCTTCATCACCGGGTCCTTGCGCTTGTCGTCCTTGAACTCCAGCAACTGCTTGACCAGGTACTCGGGATGCTGGCCGGCCAGCTTGGGCTGGATGGGCACCGTCGAATTGCCGTCGGCCGCATGGCATGCCGCGCAGACGGCGGTGTAGCTGGCCTCGCCCTTCGCCAGATCGGCCTTGGCCGCCTTCGGCTGAGCCGGGGCAGCAGGTGCCTCGCCAGCGGAGAAAGCGGGAAAGGCGGGGGCTGCAGCAAGAATGGCAGCCGTCAGCAAAGAGGCAAGCAACTTCATATCGAGGGCGTGGTTCTGTTGTTGAAAGCGCAAAATTCGGCGGATTCTACAATGGGGCCCCCTGTGATTGATATCGTCAGGAACCCTGCTTTCGCCCCTGCGCGCAGAGGAAGACACATTCCTTGATCGTGGTCACAAACTGGCCACGGATCCGATGCGGAACATGTGTTTTTCGCAACCCAGCATATCGATCTGTGCCAGCGCGGCAATAAGGGCTCTACCCATGTGGCGCGCAATACCACACCCCTTCTTTCCCGGATTCCAGGTCCCTCGCCCGCCTCAGCCCGCGCCGAAGCGGCTTTCGGCCTGCCTGCGGAATTCCGAGGGCGTCATCCCCTTGATTTCAAGGAAGCGCCGGTTGAAGTTGGCCAGATTGCTGAAGCCGACCTGAAAACAGATATCGGCGATGAAGCAATCGGTCTGCATGAGCAGATGGCAGGCACTGTTGATGCGCACGCGGCTGACAAAGTCGGTGAAGCTGTTGCCTGTGGCACGGCGAAAGAAACGGCTGAAGCGGCTTTCGCTCATGCCCAGTTCGGCCGCCACGTCCGCCAGGCTCAGCGGCTCGTTCACGCGCGCCATGATGCGGTTGACCACCTCGTTGATCTGGTCCACCTGGGCCTCGGCCTGCACGCCCTGCATCTGCACGGCCGACAGCAGCCGGTAGTCCGTGCATTCGGAAAGATCGGACAGCAGATCACAAAAGGCCGCGAAGCGGCGCATGCCGCGCGCACCCCGGACCCCCTCCCAGTGCGCGCGCGCTGCCTCGGCCATGCCGAAGAACTCGATGCCGTGGCGCGCGCGGTCCAGCAGCTGCAGTACCTCGCGCATCTCGGGGATCTGCTCGGCCGCAAGGGCAATGGGATCGTGGTTGAACAGGATGACGAGATCGCGTTCGGGCGCGCCGGCCTCGGGCACGTCGAACGATATCCAGTTGTGCGGCAGGCGCGGCCCGCACAGCACGAGGTGGCCCGGCTCGAACGGCCTTATCCAGTCACCCACGAAGGCACGGCCCGAGGTGTGGGTGATGAGGTGCAGTTCGTACTCGTCATGGAAATGCCAGCGCACCAGCGGACTCGGGAAACCATGCGCCAGGCAGCGCACCAGGCCACTGCCCTCCACGTCTTCATAGCCCAGGGCGGGCGTGCGGACAAAGTCGCGCTCCAGTTCGGGATGGCGCTGGCGCGGCGGGCGGCGGCGTGTGCTGGGCATGGCAGTCGGTCAATCAGGGACGATGGAGACGGGCACAGGGCGCACGGTAACACCGGCGGCCGCTACGCCCTGTGGTGCTGCTGCGCCTGCGCAGCATCCAGGCCCGCAAGCGCGGCATCCAGCTCCGCACGCCAGGGCGGCTGGGCGCCGGCGCGCGTGCAATTGAGCGCGGCAGCCGTGGCCGCAAAGCGCAGCACCTCGCGCCACGCGGCATCTGGCAGGGACTTCAACTGCTGCGCCTGCTCCACGCCGCGCTCGAGCAACGCCACGGACAGTGCCGCGCCAAAGGTGTCGCCCGCGCCGATGGTGTCCGCCAGCGGCACTGCAGGCGGGCTCACCGACAGCGGCGCGTGGCCTGCGCGCAGCAAGGTGGCCCCCTCGGCCCCCTGCGTGAGCACCACGGCCCTGGGCCCGCGCGACAGCCAGCTCCCGGCAGCCTCCAGCACCGGCTGGCCGGGCGCGATGAAGGCCGCATCCTCGTCGCTGAGCTTGACCAGGTCGGCCAGGGCCAGCCAGGCCAGGCAGTCGCGCCGGAAGGCCTGCGCATCGCGGATCAGCGTGGGGCGCACATTGGGGTCGAAGACGATGAGGCGCCGACCGCGCTGCGCGGCCACCAGATCCAGGATGCGCGGCCCCGCCGGCGCATGCAGCAGCGCGATGGAGCCGAACTGCAGGATGCGGCATTCGTCCGGCAACTTCGGCAGCTCGGCAGGCGCCCACAGCGTGTCGGCCGTGCCCTGCATGTAGAAGGCATAGCGGTTGGTGTGTTCGCCGCGCTCCACAAAGGCCAGCGTGCTGGGCGCGCTGCAGCGCTGCACCAGGCGCATGTCCACGCCGTTGCGCTGCAGGTGCGCGAACAGGCGCTCGCCAAAGAGGTCCTCCGAGAGCTGCGAGACAAGGCCCGTGGCCTGCCCCAGCCGTGCCGCCGCGATGGCGCCATTGGCGGGCGCCCCGCCCTCATGGCCCTGGAAGGCCAGGCCGCCCGTGGCGGTGAAATCGATCAGGGCCTCGCCCACGATGGCTATGCGCATGTCAGCTCCGCCTTGTGCATGTTTCGGTTCTGTCCACAAATGCCCGTACCCGCTCCGAGGCCCGGCGCACCGACTCCACCAACTGCGGATGGCCTGCCACCTCGCCCCACAGCAGCGGCTCGGCGCACAGCGAGGCCACGGGATCGGGCGCCGCGCAGATGGCATGCGCCACCGCCGGGTCCATGGCCTGGTCCTGGTACGCATAGGGCAGTGTGCCCTGGTGCCAGCGCTGCAGGAAGGCCAGGAACAGCGCTGGCAGCATGGCCGCGGCATCGATGGCGGCGTTGTCCGCCAGCCGCTCGCGCAGCGTGGGCGCGATGAAGCCGGGGATCTTGGCAAACCCATCGGCCGCCACGCGCTGGTTGGTGTCGCGCAGGGCCGCATTGCCAAAGCGCTCCAGCACCGTGTCACGGTAGGCCGGCAGGTCCAGCGGGCTGGGCCGGCCCGGTGCGCAAAGGCAGGCGATCACATCCCGGGTCACGTAGTCCCAGGCCATCTGGCGTATCGCGGGCACGGCGCAGCCTTCGTGGATATGCTCCAGGCCCGCCAGCGTCCCGGCCCAGGCGATGCAGCTGTGGCTGGCGTTGAGGATGCGGATCTTGGCCTCTTCGTAAGGCGCCACCGAGGGCACCAGCTCCACGCCCACGGTCTGCCAGGCGGGGCGCCCGGCAATGAAGCGGTCCTCGATCACCCATTGCGTGAAGCGCTCGGCCATCACCGCGGCCTCGTCGTCGCGGCCGGTGGCGGCCAGCACGCGCGCGCGCAGCTCAGGTGGCGGGCGGGGAGTGATGCGATCGACCATGGCGTTGGGGCAGCTGGTATGCCGCTGTGCCCAGTCGGCCAGCCCATGCAGCTGCGCCTGGCGCATGAAGGCCAGCAGGCCGGAGCGCAGGCGGTCGCCGTTGTGGCGCAGGTTGTCGCAGCTCAGCAGCGTGACGGGGCCGGCATCGGTGGCGCGGCGCGCCTGCAGGATGGCGCAGAGCACGCCATAGAGGGTGGTCCCCGCCTCTCCCCGGCGTGCGCGCTCCAGGTCCTGCGCCAGATCGGGATGCGCGGCGTCGAGCGCTCCCTGACCATCCAGGCAGTAACCGGCCTCGGTGACCGTGAAGGAGATGATGCGGGTGGCCGGCCAGGCGCCCCGCTGCACGACGGCGGCCAGCCCGGGCACGTACGGAATCACCTCGCTCAAGGCATCCATCCACTGGTAGTGCACCGTGCCGTTGGGCGCAATCGTCTCCAGCGTGTAGGCACCGCCTTGTCGCACCAGGGCGTCCAGCGTCTGCGCCATGTCAGGGCGCAGGTTGGCGCCCACCAGCGCCCACTGCGTGTCGCCCGCATCCATCAATCGCTGCTGGTAGGCAGCCTGGTGCGCGCGATGGAAAGAGCCCAGTCCCAGGTGCAGCACCGTGGGGCGGGAAAGGGAGGGGGCAGTCGCGTTCATGGTGTCCCGGACAAAGGGATGGGAAGAGACGGAAAGAAGAAGGCAGGGCTCGGCCGCCAGGCTCAGCAGGCCGCCAGCGCACGGCCATCGCGGTCGAACAGATGGAGCATGCAGCCCGGGTCGAGGGACACCCTCACCCCATCGCCCACGGCCAGCGGCATGCGCTCGGTCTGGCGCGCCACCAGCGGCACGCCGGCCACGTCCACATGGACCAGCGTGTCGGCACCCAAGGCTTCGATCAGGTCCACGCGCCCCTGGACGCCAGCCCCATCACTGGGACCTGCATCTGCCCGGGACAGGCGCAGCGCCTCGGGGCGTATGCCCAGCGTGCCGTCCCGCGGCAAGCGCCCCTGCGTGCTGGCCGACAGGCCCGGCACGGCATGGGCCGCCAGCAGGTTCATCGGCGGCATGCCGATGAACTGCGCGACAAAGCGGTTGGCCGGGCGGTCATAGAGCTCCAGAGGAGAGCCCACCTGCTCGATGGCGCCGTCGCGCATCACCACCACGCGGTCGGCCAGGGTCATGGCCTCCACCTGGTCGTGCGTCACATAGATGGTGGTGGCGCCCAATGCACGGTGCAGCTTGAGGATTTCCACGCGCGTGTTGCCGCGCAGCGCCGCATCCAGATTGGACAGCGGCTCGTCGAACAGGAAGACCTTGGGCTCGCGCACGATGGCGCGTCCGATGGCCACGCGCTGGCGCTGCCCGCCCGACAGCTCGCCCGGGCGGCGCTCCAGGCAGGCCGTGAGATTGAGCGTTTCTGCCGCCCGGCCGACCTTGCGCAATATCTCCTTGCGCGGCACGCCCGCCAGGCGCGGCGCAAAGGACATGTTGTCGTACACGCTCATGTGCGGGTACAGCGCATAGCTCTGGAACACCATGGCCAGATCGCGCCGGCCCGAGGGCGTGTGCGTGATATCGCACCCATCGAGCAGCAGATGGCCCGCGCTGACGGACTCCAGCCCCGCGATCAGGCGCAGCAGCGTGGATTTTCCGCAGCCCGAGGGGCCGACGAAGACGATGAACTCGCCGCGCTCGATGGCGAGGTCCACGCCACGGATGATGTGCGCCTCGCCAAAGCTCTTGCGCATGTCTTGCAGTTGCAGATAGGCCATGGTTTTCTTGGTTGGAAGAGCGGCTACTTGACGGCGCCGAAGGTCATGCCCTGCACCAGTTGCTTCTGGCTGAACCAGCCGAACACCACGATGGGCGCGATGGCCAAAAGCGAGGCGGCCGAAAGACGGGCCCAGAACAGCCCCTCGGGGCTGGAGTAGGAGGCGATCAGCGTGGCCAGCGTGCCGGCGCGCGCGCTGCTGAGGTTGAGCGACCAGAAGGCCTCGTTCCAGCTCAGCACCAGACACAGCAGGCCCGTGGAGGCAATGCCGCCCAGCGCCAGCGGCAGCACCACATGGCGGAACTCGGCCCACAGGCAGGCGCCATCCATGCGCGCGGCTTCGAGGATCTCGTGCGGGATGTCCTTGAACGCGCTGTAGAGCATCCACACCATGATGGGCAGGTTGGACAGCGTGAAGACCACGGTCAGCACCGTGAGCGTGTCCAGCAGGCCGGCGCCCTGGGCCAGCACGTAGATGGGCAGCAATGCGCCCACGGCGGGCATCATCTTGGTGGACAGCATCCACATCAGCACATCGCGTGTGCGCCGCGTGCGAAAGAAGGCCATCGAGTAGGCGGCGGGCACGGCGATGGCCAGGCCCGCCAGGGTGGACCCCAGGCTGGTGACCAAGGAGTTGCGTGCGTGCAGCAGGTAGTTGCTGCGCTGCTGCACCTCGCCGAAGTTGGCCAGCGTGGGCTCGAACACGAACAGCGGCGGCACGGCAATGGCCTGCAGCTCGGTCTTGAACGCGGTCAGGAACAGCCAGCCCAGCGGAAAGAACAGCAGCAGCGCCAGCGCCCAGGCTGCGGCGGCACGCAAGGCGGTGGAAAGTGAAGGGGCCGTCATGCGCTCAGTCCAGGCTCTTGCCGACGATGCGGATCAGGAAGACGGCAACGATGTTGGCCAGCACCACGGCGAACAATGCCCCCGCAGAGGCCACGCCCACGTCGAAATGCATCAGCGACTGCTTGTAGATGAGATAGGTGAGGTTGGTGCTCTCGTTGCCCGGGCCGCCCGCCGTGGTGATGGCGATCTCCGCAAACACGCCCAGCAGGAAGATCATCTCGATCATCACCACCACCGCCATCGGGCGGGCCAGATGGGGCAGCGTGAGGTGGTGGAAACGTTGCAGGGCATTGGCGCCGTCCATGCGCGCCGCCTCCATCTGCTCGCGGTCCAGCGACTGCAGCGAGGTGATGAAGATCAGGCAGGCAAAAGGCAGCCACTGCCAGGACACCATGATGACCACGGACAGCAGCGGCACCTCGGTCAGCCAGTCCACAGGCTCCAGGCCCAGCGCCCTGCACAGGCTGGCCAGCACGCCGTAGATGGGATTCATCATCATATGCTTCCACAGCAGCGCGTTGACGGCGGGCATCACGAAGAAGGGCGAGATCAGCAGCACGCGCACCATGCCGCGGCCCGGAAATGGCTCGTTGACCAGCAGCGCCAGCAGCACGCCCAGCACCACGGTGATCGACACCACGCTGGCCAGGAACACCAGGGTCTGGCGCACGGCGGGCATGAAGTCCGGGTCGGTGACGAAGAACTCGTAGTTGCGCAGGCCCACGAAGGGGTGGCCGCCCGGCTGCATGAGGTTGTAGTCGACGAACGAGAAATACACCGTCATCAGCAGCGGCACCAGCATCCAGCACAGCAGCACGGCCACGGCGGGAGCCATGAGCGCGCGGGGCAGCAGGCGCGTCATGGGCGCGGGGCTTGGTCGAAGCATCGAGGCAGCCATCACTTGTAGTAGCCGCTTTTCCTCATCTCGCGGTCCGCCAGGGTCTGCGAGGTCTTGAGCGCCTGCTCCACCGTGGCTTTGCCCGACAGCGCCGCACTGACTTGCTGCCCCACGGCAATGCCTATGGCCTGGAACTCGGGGATGGCCACGTACTGCACGCCGATGTAGGGTGAGCGCGGCTCGGTCGCATCGCTCAGGCTCACGCTGTCGATGGCGCTTTTCTCGGCGCCGGCAAAGTCCGCGACCTTCTGGAACTCGGCGCTCGCATAGGTGGACTGCCGCGTGCCCGTGGGAACGGCGCGCCAGCCATGCTCGCGCGCCACCAACTGCACATACTCCTTGGAAGTGGCCCATTTGATGAAGGCCTGGGCCGCATCCACCTTCCTGGAGCTGGCGGGAATGGCCAGGTTCCAGGTCCACAGCCATGTCGCCCCCTTGGGCGTGGAGGCCACGGGAGCGGCCGCATACGCCACCTTGCCGGCCACCTTGGACTGCCGTGGATCGCCCACGAACGAGGCCGCAATGCTGGCATCGACCCAGGCCGCGCACTTGCCCTCGTTGAACAGCGCCAGGTTCTCGTTGAAGCTGTTGGCCGATGCGCCGGGCGGCCCGTAGGACTTCAGCAGCTCCACATAGAAACCCACCGCCTTCTTCCAGGCCGGTGTGTCCAGCTGCGGCTTCCATTGCATGTCGAACCACTGGCCACCGTGGGTGTTGACCATGGTGGTGACCAGGGCCATGTTGTCACCCCAGCCCGGCTTGCCGCGCAGGCAGATGCCGTAGACGCCAGCCTTGGGATCATGGGCCTTGGCGGCAAATTCCCGCACCTGCTCCCAGCTCGGCTGCGCGGGCATGGTGAAACCCGCCTTTTCGGCCAGATCACGGCGGTACATGAGCATCGATGCCTCGCCATAGAACGGCAGGGCGTGGAGCCTGCCCTCGTGCGACAGGCCCTTGCGGATGGAAGGCAGCAAGTCGTCTGCGTCATAGGCGGCATCGGTGGCAATCGGCAGCAGCCAACCATTCCTTGACCAGATCGGCACCTCGTACAGGCCCACCGTCATCACGTCGAACTGGCCGCCCTTGGTGGCGATGTCGGTGGTCACGCGCTGGCGCAGCATGCCCTCTTCCAGCGTGACCCATTTGAGCGTGATGCCGGGGTGGGCCTGCTCGAAGCGGGCAGAGAGTTTCTGCATCTCGATCATGTGGCCGTTGTTCACGGTCGCAATCACGAGTTCGGTGTCGGCCTGTGCGCCGGCGGCCGATGCGGCCACGGCCAGCGCCGCGCCCGCCCTGAGCAAGCTGTGCATGTCTGTCTCCTTCGCAATGAATGCTGTGGTCTTCGCGGTCCATCCCTGCCGCTGGTGACCGATTGTGGGGACAGGCCTGCGGGTGCATTGGTACGGGCAGCCCGGCCGCTGATACTTCTATGCACATGCATGGCTAGAGATATCCCTGATCTGCGCAACACACTATCTGCGAGCAGCGGTCTGGCGGGAGCCGCTCCTAGAATGCTGGCCATGACTTCCAGCGAGCAGACCATGGCCATGCAGATCGCCCCGGTTCCTCCCAGCGCCCTGGGCGAATCGCCCTTCTGGCACCCCGCTGATCGCCGGCTCTACTGGTGCGATATCCAGGGCCTGCGCATCCATGCCTGGGACCCGGCCAGCGGCCAGCAGCAAAGCTGGGCCACGCCCAGCGAGCCCGGCTGCTGCGCGCCCACGGACCAGGGCCGCATCGTCATCGGCCTGCGAGACGGCTTCGGCCTGCTGGATCCGGCCACCGGCCACATCACCATGCTGGCCGGCCTGGACCACGATCCACGCCAGTTCCGCCTCAACGACGGCCGCTGCGACCGAGCCGGCCGCTTCTGGGCCGGCTCCCTGTTCGCGCCCAAGACCGCGCCCGAGGCGGCACTGTGGTGCCTGCGCGCGTTGGACAACGGCGGCTACGCGGTCCAGCGCATGGCAGGCGACTGCACCACGGCCAACGGGCTGGCCTTCAGCCCCGACGACGCATGGCTGTACTGGGCCGACACGCCCGCACACCGCATAGACCGCTTTGCCTTCGACCTGGACACCGGCACGCTGGGGGCCCGCGCACTGTGGAAGGCCTTCGCGCCCCGCACGCAAGGGCGCCTGTACGGCGGCCGGCCCGATGGTGCCTGCGTCGACACCCGGGGCCACTACTGGGTGGCCATGTACGAAGGCGGCTGCGTGCTGCGGCTGGACCCGCAGGGCGAAGTCGTGCAGCGCATCGAGACGCCCGTGCGCTGCCCCACCATGGTCTGCCTGGGCGGAGAAGACCTGCGCACGCTCTACATCACCTCCGCCTCGCACGGCCGCCCCGAGGAAGAACGCCGGGCCGCCGTGCCTGCCGGGGCGCTGATGCATTGCCGCGTCGAGGTGCCAGGGCTGCCGGTCAACTGTTTCCGGGAGGCGTAGAGCGGGGCCAGGCCCTCAGGCCATCAGGCCCGCAGCCGCTGCAGCAGGCCGGCGGTGGAGGCGTCCAGCCCCGCCATGTCGCCATTGCCCAGGCGCAGCTGAAGGTCACGCGCCAGCAGCTTGCCCAGCTCCACCCCCCATTGGTCGAAGCTGTTGATGCCCCACAGCGCGCCGGCCACGAACACGCGGTGCTCCTGCAGCGCAACCAGCGCGCCCAGCGCCGCAGGCGTGAGCGCGTCCAGCAGCAGGAAGCTGCTGGGACGGTTGCCGGGGAAATGGCGGTGCCCGTCCTCGCTGGCGCGCCCCTGCATCAGGGCCTGGGCCTGGGCCAGCGCGTTGGCCAGCAACTGTTCCTGGTGGCCTGGCAAGGTGTGCGAAGCCTGCTTCACCGCAATGATCTCCAGCGGCACGATGTCGCTGCCCTGGTGCAGCATCTGGAAGAAGGCATGCTGCCCATCCGTGCCGGGCTCACCCCAGAGCACGGGTGCCGAGCCCAGCGCCAGCGGCCGGCCCTGCCGGTCCACGCGCTTGCCGTTGCTCTCCATCTCCAGTTGCTGCAGATAGGCCGGCAGGCGCCGCAGGCCTGCGTGGTAGGGCGCGATGCAGCGGCTGCCAAAGCCCAGCAGATTGCGGTACCAGACGTCGAGCAGGCCCAGGCGCACGGGCAGATTGGCCTGCAGCGGCGACGTGCGGAAATGCATGTCCATGGCGTGCGCACCGGCCAGCATGGCGCGAAACGCGGCAGCGCCTACGGCAACGGCCACCGGCAGTCCGATGGACGACCACAGCGAATAGCGCCCGCCCACCCAGTCCCAGAAGCCGAAGGTGGTGGTGATGCCCATCTGCGCCGCCGCAGCGGCATGGGTGGTCAGCGCGACGAAATGGCGGGACACCTCGCTGCCGCCGTTTGCGTGGAACCAGTCGAGTGCGCTGCGCGCATTGGTCAGCGTCTCCTGCGTGTTGAACACCTTGGAGGCCACGATGAACAGCGTGCTGCGCGGCTGCAGGCCCACGAGCACGGCCTGCAGCGCGTGGCCATCCACGTTCGAGACGAAGTGCATGCGCCGGCGCGCATCGCCCAGGCCTTGCAGCGCCTGGACCGCCATCTGCGGCCCCAGACCCGATCCGCCTATGCCCATGCACACCACGTCGGTGATGTCCGCGTCCGCACGCACGCGCTCGGCATAGGCCAGCATGGCATCCAGCGTCTCGTGCACCTGGGCCAGCGCCCAGGCCAGGCCCGGCGGCGCATTGCCGGGCGGATGGCGCAGCAGCGTGTGCAGCGCCGCACGCCCCTCGGTGGAGTTGACGGCCTCGCCCGCGAACATGGCGTCGCGCTGGCGCTCCACCTCGCAATCGCGGGCCAGCTGCAGCAGCAGGTCTTCGGCCTGCGCGTCCCACAGATTCTTGGACAGGTCCGCAAAGCAGTGCGGAGCCTCCTGGCTGAAGCGCGCGAACCGGGCGGGGTCAGAGGCGAAGGCACCGCGCAGGTCGAACTCGGGCATCACGGCCCGGGCGTGGTTTTGCAAAAGAGGCCAGGCGAGGGCGTGATCGCAACGGATAAGCATGGGGTTCACCGACAGGGCTGCTTGCAGAGAAGTAATCAAATTACAACAATCATCATCTGAAGCTTCAATCAAATGACGTTATGCCTCTATAATTTATTCGATTTCCTCAAAAATTGGTAACTCAGTTACCAAAATATTCACCTCGGGAGGCAACATGGGTTTCGATCTGGTCTTGTTTGGCGGCACGGGCGATCTGGCATGGCGCAAGCTCATGCCGGCGCTGTTCCAGGCGTTTCGCCACGGCACCCTGCCCGAGGGCGGCCGCATCCTGTGCGTGGCCCGCGATGACCTGAGCGACGACCAGTACCGCGCCCTCATCCAGTCGCGCTTTGACGGCGTCGAGCTGTCCAAGCGCCCCAGCCCCGAGGAATTCGCCCGCTTCGCAGACCTGCTGCACTACCTGCGCATGGACCTGTCGCAGCCCGCCGACTACGGGAAGCTGGCACAGGCGCTGGCCGCGCGCGACGCAGAAACGGTGGTGATGTACGTGGCCACCGCCCCCAGCCTGTTCACCACGGTCTGCGAGCAGATCGCCGCCGTGGGCCTGAACGGCCCGCGCACCCGCGTGGTGCTGGAAAAGCCTCTGGGCCACGACCTGGCCTCCAACCAGGCCATCAATGCCACGCTGCGCAAGGTGCTGCGCGAAGAGCAGGTGTTCCGCATAGACCACTACCTGGGCAAGCCCTCTGTGCAGAACCTTCTGGCGCTGCGCTTTGGCAATGCGCTGTTCGAGCCGCTGTGGCGGCGCGAGACCATTGCCAACATCCAGATCACCATCGCCGAGGAACTGGGCGTGGAAAGCCGGGGCGCGTTCTACGACCAGACCGGCGCGCTGCGCGACATGGTGCAAAACCATGCGCTGCAGCTGCTGTGCGCCATCGGCATGGAGCCGCCGATCAACGCATCGGCCCATGCCATCCGCGACGAAAAGCTCAAGGTGCTGCAGTCGCTCAGGCCCTGGACGCCGGAAACCCTGAGCCAGCACGTGGTGCGCGGCCAGTACCTGGCCGGCGCCAGCCAGGGCCAGCCCGTGCCGGCCTACCAGCAGGAAAAAGGCGTGGCGGCGGGCAGCCAGACCGAGACCTTCGTCGCCCTGCGCACCGAGATCTGCAACTGGCGCTGGGCCGGCGTGCCCTTCTACATCCGCACCGGCAAGCGGCTGGCAGGAAGGGACGCGCGCATCGTCGTGAACTTCCGGCCCGTGCCCCACCCGATCTTCCGCTCGCCCCTGTCCGAAGCCAATCGCCTGGTGATCAATCTGCAGCCCAAGGACGGGCTGGAGCTGCACCTGCTGGCACAGGGCGCCACCCAGCAGCAGGCCGAGCCTTCGCTGGCCCCCGTGCACCTGAACCTGGACTTCGACCAGCGCTTCGGTGCCAAGCGCGTGGGCGCCTACGAGCGCCTGCTGCTGGACGTGATCGCCGGCAGGCTGAACCTCTTTGTGCGCAGCGACGAGCAGGAGCAGGCCTGGCGCTGGGTGGAACCCATCCTTCAGCACTGGCGCAGCGACACCTCGGGGCCGCGCGGCTATGCGGCGGGCAGCTGGGGGCCCAGCGCAGCCAGCGCCATGATTGCGAGGGATGGCTTTTGCTGGAGCGAAGAGGTTTAGGCTCCCCCTGAGGCGCTGCGCGCCTTCCACCTCTCTGCCCGCTTCGCGGGGGAGGGGACGACAGCTTCGCGGCGGGGCGGCCCTTGCTCGCTGTCTCCGACTTTGGAGTGCGCCAGTTTCATGCGCCACGCTTTGTCAGCACCGTTGCCTATAGCCCGCTGGGCGCGCCGGTTCCATGGGGGAACCTACAATGAGGCCCCGAGAGACTGACCACACCATGAATCCTGCTGCGCCGGCTGGCGATGCCGCCCCCACTTCCTCCCTGATCGATCCCAAGCTGGCCATGGGCTGGATGCACACGGCGCGCTTTTTGACGACAGCTGCGCAGTTGCACCATCTTCCCAAGGTCGATGTGCCCGAGATCGCGTTCGTGGGCCGCTCCAACGCCGGCAAGTCCACCTGCATCAACACGCTGACGCAACAAAAGCAGCTGGCCTTCGCCTCCAAGAAGCCTGGCCGCACACAGCACATCAACCTGTTTTCCCTGGGCAAGCAGGGCGTGACCGACGCCGTGCTGGCCGACCTGCCCGGCTACGGCTATGCCGCCGTCTCGCGCACGGACAAGCAGCGCTGGCAGCGCGTGATGCTGAACTATCTGGTCAGCCGCGAAAGCCTGTCGGCCATCGTGCTGCTGTGCGATCCGCGCCTGGGCCTGACGGAGCTGGACGAAGCCCTGCTCGACGCCATGCGCCCGCGCGTGCAGGAAGGCCTGAAATTCCTCGTGCTGCTGACCAAGGCCGACAAGCTCACGCGCGCCGAGCAGGCCAAGGTGCTGTCCATCACGCGGCTCAACGCCGGTGGTGGCGAAGTGCGCATGTTCTCCGCGCTCAAGAAGCAGGGCGTGGACGAGGTGGCCCAGCTGCTGTGGCACTGGAGTCATCCCGAAGGCCTGAATCCGCCGGCGGCCACGGACGGGCCCGCCGACGTCGCGAACGTCGCAACTGCGACGCCCGCCGCGACCGACAGCCCCCAAGATTAGCGCCTGGAGGCGCTCGTGTAGCCAGCGCCCCGCAAGGAGCGCAACATGGTGACCACCTGCATTCGCGAGCTGCCTCACGGCATCCATCTGCACTGCCGCGTCAGCGGCGAACCCGGCCAGCCACTGCTGCTGTTCCTGCACGGCTTTCCTGAAGGCAGCTTCATCTGGGAAGGCATGCTGGAGCAGTTCGGCACGCAATGGCGTTGCGTCGCCCCCGATCTGCGGGGCTTTGGCCGTTCCAGCCAGCCGGCCGGTGTGGAGCAGTACAAGGCCAAGCACCTGCTGCAGGATCTGGCGGCGCTGATCGCCATCGAAAGCCCTGGCGCACCCGCAGCCTGCGTGATCGCCCACGACTGGGGCGGTGCCCTGGCCTGGGGTCTCGCCAACCGCCATCCCGGGCTGATGCAGCGGCTGATGATCCTCAACGCCCCGCATCCAGGCGCCTTTCTGCGCGAACTGCTGCACAACCCCGTGCAGCAGGCCGCAAGCCAGTACATGCATTTCCTGCGCCGCCCCGACGCGCCCGCCCTGCTGGCCGACAACAACTGGCAGCGCATGCTGGGATTTTTCCGCACACCGCAGGGCGAGTTGCCCGGATGGCTCACGCCGCAGTTGCAGCAGCGCTACCGCGAGCACTGGGACCTGGGCGTGCAAGGCTCCTGCCACTACTACGGCGCCAGTCCCCTGGTGCCGCCCCGGCCCGAAGATCCGGCCTCAGCCGACGCACTGCGCAACCTGAGGCTGCCGCCCGAGATGCTGGACATCGGCGTGCCCACGCATGTGCTCTGGGGCGACAGCGACCCGGCGCTGCAGCCTCCCCTGGTCGAAGGTCTGGAGCCGTGGGTGCCGCGCCTGACGGTGCAGCACCTGGCCGGCACCTCGCACTGGGTCGTGCACGAGCAGCCCGATGCGGTGCGGCAAGCGCTGGAGCAGTTCCTGTCCCGCCCCCTTCAGTAGACCGAGGGCTCGCCCTCGGGCCGGGTCTTGAAGCGCCTGTGCACCCAGTAGTACTGGTCGGGCATGGTGCGGATGGCCGCCTCCAGCTCACGGTTCATGCGGGCCGTATCGGCCTCGACATCGTCGGTGGGGAAATCCGTCCAGGCCGGCGTGATCTCGGCCACGTAGCCCGTGGGCGTCATGCGCGTGTACATGCCCAGCACCTTGGCCCGGCCCAGGCGCGCGAAGCGCGACAGCGAGGGAATGGTGGCCGCGTTCACGCCGAAGAAAGGCACGAAGACCGAGTCGTTGCGACCGAAGTCCATGTCGGGCAAAAGGTACAGCAAACCGCCCTTGCGCAGGCTGGAGATGATGGGCTTGACCCCGTCGGCGCGGTTGAGCATGCGCACGTCGCCAAAGCGCTGGCGCCCCGACATGAACCACTCATCGACCGCCGGGTCCGGATGGGTGGAGAAGATCGAGGTGAAGGGCCGCGTGGTGTGCAGAGGCAAGGCCAGCCCGCCCGCGTCCATGCTGTAGAAATGCGGCGCGAACAGGATGGTCGGGGTATCGCCATCGAGCTCATGCACGGCACCCTGCAGCTTCACGCGCTCGGCCACCACCTCGCGCGGCGCCGCCCACAGCCAGCTGCGGTCCAGCCAGGTCTGGCAAAAGACGATGAAGTTGCGGCGCGCCAGATCCACGCGCTGCGCCTCGGTCAGCTCGGGAAAGCACATCGCCAGATTGCGCAGCGCCACCTTGCGGCGCGGCGCGGCCAGCACGAACAGCAGCCGCCCCAGAAACGCACCCAGCCCCCGCAACCACGGCAGCGGCATCCACGCCAGCGACCGCATCAGCCACACGCCGATGCGCCCGCTCATGCACCCACCTCGCCGGCAGCTGCTTCACGGCGCGGCTGCTTGTAGCGCGCATAGCCCCACAGGTACTGCTGCGGGCATTGGCGGATGGTGTGTTCCATCGCCTCGTTGATCTGCTGCACCGCAGCTTCCAGATTCTCGGACAAGGGCACGGGCAACTCCTCAAGATACAGCGCATAGCCCCGCCCCCAGGACAAGCGCTCACAACGGGCCACGATCACCGCGGCCCCCGTCTGCAACGCCAGGCGCGCCGCCAGCGTCATCGTATAGGCATCACGGCCGAAGAACGGCGACCAGACGCCCTGCCCCTCGGGCGGAACCTGGTCGGGCAGCAGCCCGACGGCCATGCCCTTGCGCAACGCCTTGATCATCTGGCGCACGCCAGCCAGCGTGGTCGGCACGGCCTGCACGCCGGGGCGGTTGCGCGCCGTCTCCATGACGCGGGCCAGCCAGGGCTGGCGCGCGGGCCGGTAAAGAATGGTGATCGCGCCATGCTCGGCCGACCATTGCCGTGCCGCATGCTGCACCGACAGCTCGAAGCAGCCCAGGTGGGGCGTCAGAAAGATGATGCCGCGCCCGGCAGCGTAGGCCCGGCGCACGCATTCCTCGTTGTGCATCTGGCAGCTCGGCTGCCTGCCCATCCACATGCGCGGCAGCTCCGCCACCATGCGCCCCGCGTGCCCCACGGCCGGCGCCACGGCGCCGAAGCCGTAGCCGGCCTGGCGGGCATTGGCCAGAAAGCGGCGCCGGTACGTGCCGGAGGCCACGAAAGCCACCCAGCCGATGAGCGCGCCAAGGGGGTGCAATAGCCACAAAGGCAGTGCAGCAAACAGTCGGAACAAGGAAGGCATTAAAATGTGCGGGTCGCTGAGTTAACTGAGCAACTTGCAGAGCGACGTAAAACAAGTCTGCTAAAGCGTTCGCCAGGGCTCCTGCAGCTTGGGCAACGCCCATCAAAAAAAGCTGCAACCAAGGAGTTTATTCACATGGCGAACGATTTTCTTTTCACCTCGGAATCCGTCTCTGAAGGCCATCCGGACAAGGTGGCCGACCAGATCTCTGACGCGATCCTGGACGCCATTTTCGCCCAAGACCCGTACAGCCGCGTGGCGGCCGAGACACTGACCAACACGGGCCTGGTGGTTTTGGCAGGTGAGATCACCACGGGCGCCAACGTCGACTACATCCAGGTCGCACGCGACACCATCAAGCGCATCGGCTACGACAACACCGACTACGGCATCGACTACAAGGGCTGCGCCGTGCTCGTGGCCTACGACAAGCAGAGCCAGGACATCGCCCAGGGCGTGGACAAGGCCAGCGATGACGAGCTCAACACCGGCGCCGGCGACCAGGGCCTGATGTTCGGCTACGCCTGCGACGAGACACCCGAGCTGATGCCCGCGCCCATCTACTACGCGCACCGCCTCGTCGAGCGCCAGGCCCAGCTGCGCAAGGACGGCCGCCTGCCCTTCCTGCGCCCCGACGCCAAGAGCCAGGTGACCATGCGCTACGTGGACGGCAAGCCCCACAGCATCGACACCGTGGTGCTGTCCACCCAGCACAGCCCCGACCAGTCGGAATCGGCCACCAGGATGAAGTCCAGCTTCACCGAAGCCATCATCGAGGAAATCATCAAGCCCGTGCTGCCCTCCGAGTGGCTGCAGGACACCAAGTACCTGATCAACCCCACGGGCCGCTTCGTCGTGGGCGGCCCCCAGGGTGACTGCGGCCTGACCGGCCGCAAGATCATCGTCGACACCTACGGCGGTGCCTGCCCCCACGGCGGCGGCGCCTTCAGCGGCAAGGACCCGACCAAGGTGGACCGCAGCGCCGCCTACGCCGCGCGCTACGTGGCCAAGAACATCGTGGCCGCCGGCCTGGCGCGCCAGTGCCAGATCCAGGTGGCCTACGCCATCGGCGTGGCACGCCCGATGAACATCACGGTCTACACCGAAGGCACGGGCGTCATCCCCGACGCCGAGATTGCCAAGCTGGTGGCCGCCCACTTCGACCTGCGTCCCAAGGGCATCATCCAGATGCTGGACCTGCTGCGCCCGATCTACAGCAAGACCGCTGCCTATGGCCACTTCGGCCGTGAAGAGCCCGAGTTCACCTGGGAGCGGACGGACAAGGCAGCGGCGCTGCGTGCTGCGGCTGGCCTGTAAGCAAAATGCCAGGGGCGTTCACGCCCATCTGATGGCCTCCCGGCCCCATGCCGCGCCTGACGCAGCATGGGGCTTTTTTCATCTCGAGCCTTCTCACAACACTCACGTCAAACCGGCGCAGCAGGCTGCGGTAGCGGGTTGCTCGGCTGGTAAACTGCCTGCGCTCTTCCCAAGAGCGGCCATTTCCCGGCCCACCATTCCAAGTTCCGCCACATCCGAGACAAGACAAGAAGCAATGGCTGCCCCCTCCAAAGCGATTTACTGGTTCAGTGCCCTTCTTTTGCTGGCCATATTGGGGGTGTATCTGCCCGGCCTGAACAACGGGCTGCTGTTCGACGATATGCGTCTGACGGATGGAACGATTTTCGGCAACTATGGCCGCCTGTTGGACTTCAAGCAGCGCACGCTGTCGTATGGCAGCTTCGTCTGGGTCGAACAGATTTTCGGAGACGGCTGGTGGAAGCAGCGTGTCTTCAATATCGCCTTGCATCTCGCGACCGTGGCGGCTCTCTATGCCTTGTTCAAGGCACTGCTGACACAGACGCGCTTTCCGCACGACATCGAGGAGCAACCCCACTTCCACGCGTCGCGCGATGCAGCCCTGCAACTGGGCCTGGTCCTTTTCGCGCTCAACCCCGTCGCGGTCTACGCCGTTGGATACCTGGTGCAGCGATCCATCGTCATGGCAACGCTCTTTGCCGTTCTGGCATGCTGGGCCTTTGTGCGCGGGCTTCAGGGCGGGCGAGCCCTCTGGCATATCGCGGCATTGATCTGCTATGTGCTCGCCATCCTGTCCAAGGAGCATGCCTTTCTGACGGTCGCCATGGTGGTGCCGCTCTATATCTTTGTGCGGCGCCCCGGCCTGAAGGCTGCCATGGTCATTGTGGGAATGGCCTTGCTGCTGCTGGCCGTTGCCTCGGCGGCAGTCTTTCATTTCTTCGGCAGTCTGGTGGGCCAGATTTTCGACGAGCAATCCCAAGGCTATGCAAGGCAATTGGAAGCCCTTCGGCCCGGGATCACCTCACAGATCTATCCCCTGAGCATCCTCAATGAAGCGGCCCTGTTTTTTGCCTATGGCTTTCTGTGGATCGTTCCCTATGTGGGCTGGATGTCCATCGACCTGAGACCGGCATTTCCTCTCGGCTTCGGCTCGATCTGGCACCTGGCCGGCGCGCTCGGTTACCTGGCCCTGCTGGCCTGCTCAATCTGGGCCGTGCTTAGGCGTCCCGGTGTCATTGGCCTGGTCGCGCTCTGCCTCCTGTTTCCCCTGCTCTGGTATGCGACCGAATTCGCCACGGTCTGGCTGCAGGACCCCTTCGTGCTGTATCGCAGCTATCTGTGGGCTGTGGCCATCCCGGGATTGGCGGCCATTGCGCTGACGGGGGTCAAGCCACGCACCCTCTACATCGTCGGCATCGTCATCGGCGTGGTGTTCGGAGCCCTCGCTTTCGAACGCGTGCTCTCTCTGCAGGATGCAGGCACATCCTGGGCCGATGCCGCTGAAAAAATCGACAAAAAAGCCCCCGCCAATGCCGTGGGACGTGGCCGTGCCTTCCTGAACGTAGGAACAGCACACGCAGACAAGGGCATGCTCGACCAGGCGCTGCAAGACTTCGCCACGGCCAACGCACTTGGAGACTTGGGCGGTAATGCGCTGTTCAATATGGGTGCCGTTCTGTCCCAGCAAAAGAAATTCCCCGAAGCCCTCAATGCCTTTGCCGCAGCCCAGGCCAAAGGCTTCAATGGCCAAGCCCTGTACTACCAGAAAGCCGAAGCGTTGATGGCCACAGGCCAGTTGCGCGCAGCATTCGAGGAATACTCGCGCGCCCTGGGCGAGCCCACTGAAGACAGTGCCAACGCCAAGCAAATGGAGCAGACGCTGCGCCTGAAACGCGCAGAGGCGGCCATAGGTGCGCAGCAATACAAAGTTGCAGCCGACGACTTCCGAACTCTGCTGCAGACCTCGCCAAACGCCCCTCGCCTGATCGTCGGATTGGGGCTGGCCCTTGTCGGCCAGGGTGATAGCGCTCAAGCCAAAGAGCTGCTGGAACCACTGGTTGCTCGCAGCCCCAGCGCGCCCGCTTTCTACGGGCGTGCAATGGCCTATCACGGCCTGGGCAACCTGCCGGAAGCACTGAAGAGTCTGGATCAGGCAATACGCCTGGAGCCACAGAATCCGCAGTACCGGCAGGTCCGCAATCAGCTGAGCCCGGCTACCGCAAAGCCTCAGACGACGAAGTAGGCGCTGTCCGCCATGGCCCTGCGCATACTTCACGTCGGTAAATTCTTCCCTCCCTACCGGGGCGGCATGGAAGTCTTTCTGGCCGACCTGATACACGAGCAACGACGCCAGGGTGTCGATGCCCATGCCCTGGTCCATGGTGATCCGGAGCCAGATGATCCCGCCTGGCTGGAACGCGTGCCCGTTCAATTCAATCTGGTCTATGCCCCCATGGCCATGGGATTCCGGCGCGCACTGGGCCGCGCCATCGAACGCATTCAGCCCGACGTACTGCACCTGCATCTGCCCAACAACTCGGCGCTTTGGGCACTGACCCTGCCCATCGCGCGGCGCGTGCCCTGGGTCATCCACTGGCACTCCGATGTGGTGGTGTCCAACATCAAGTGGTCCGTGGCATTGGCCTACATGCTGTACCGGCCGTTCGAGCAGGCCTTGCTGGAACGCGCCCAACAGGTATTCGCAACGTCGCCACCCTATCTTGAGGCCAGCAATGCCCTGCGTACCTGGCGCAGCAAATGCGAGATCGTTCCGCTGGGCCTGAACCTCGAAACCATTCCCGCACCAGCACCGCTGCAGCACGGCCAAGGCTGGCGCCCCGACACCCGGCTGCGCCTGTTGTCCATCGGCCGATTGACCTACTACAAAGGCTTCGAGACCTTGATCCGAGCCGCCTCGGCCATGCCAGGCGTGGAGTTGCTGATCGCGGGAGAAGGAGAGCTGCGAGCATCCCTGGAAGAGCTGATACGCCAATGCACTCCAGAGGGCAGACAGGTCTGCGTGCGACTGATGGGCTCGGTATCGGACGAGGAAAAACATGCCTTGTTTGCAGAATGCGACATCTTCTGTCTTGCCTCGCGCGAACGCACGGAAGCTTTCGGCATCGTATTGCTGGAGGCCATGCTGCACGGCAAGCCCTGCCTGGTCACCGACCTTCCCGGTTCGGGCATGCCCTGGGTGGTCGCCCACTCACACGCCGGCCTGCATGTACCGTTTGAAGACATTGATGCCTGGCGCAGCAGCATTGCTCGCCTGCAGCACGACACGGCCCTCAGGCAACGACTGGGCCAATCGGGCCACAAGGCCTTGCATCGGTTTTTCAGCATCGGCCCCTGTGAACGAAGCGTGGCGCGCCACTACCGCAGCCTGGCACCCGACACCCGCCCGGCAAGAGCACGCCAGGACTTGCTGGTTGTCATTTCCACGCGCAACAACGAAGCCGAGATTGCGCACCTGATACGTCGCGTGCATGCATTGGTCGAGGCCAGCGTGCTCGTCGTGGACAACCGCAGCACGGATGCTACCTGCCATGAAGCCGAGCAATGCGGTGCCAGGGTGCTGCGCCCCTTGCTGGCAATGACCAATTGGGGCAGCCTGCAGACCGGCCTGCGCTATGCGCAGACCCATGGGTTCCAGACAGTCGTCACCATCGACGCTGAAGGTCGCTATGAGGTGGAGGAGCTGCCCACGCTGCTGGCACAACGCCAGCAGGCGGACATGGTCGTAGCCTACTTCGCGGAGCGCAACAGCCTGGTGCGCCGCATCGCGTGGCAGTGGTTTCGCTGGTTGACGGGGTTTGGACTGCGGGATTTTGTGTCTGGGTTCCGGCTGTACAACCGGCAGGCACTGGAGGTTGCGACCTCCACCGAAGCCACAATGCTCGACTACCAGGACATCGGGACTTTGCTGCTCATGCGCAGGCAAGGCCTGGAAATCGCCGAAGTGGCTCTGCCGCTGCACACTGCAAGAACAGACCGGTCGAAAATCTTCCGCTCCTGGGCCAACGCCGTCCGTTACGCCGCCGTATCATCACTTCTCAGCATTGCGCATGGCCGGCGCAGTGTTCAGCCCCGGATCTAGCCTTCAGACGATCACCTTCAGACCCACAACCAGAAGCACTGAAGCCAGGCACAGCTGAAGCAGGCGAGGCGGGAGCTTCGCCGCCGCGCGGCTTCCGACCAGCACGGCCGGAACGGAGCCCACCAGCAGGCTCAGGAGCATAGGCCAGTCAACCATGCCCGCCAGCAGATAGCCAGTACCGGCGACCAAAGCCAGGGGGATGGCGTGAACGATATCCGTGGCAACAAGACGGTGGGAGTGCATGCGCAGGGGATACAGGCACATGAGTGCCAGACTACCCAGCGCGCCCGCGCCCACGGATGTCAGGGAAACGCAGACACCTACCAATGCGCCCGCCAGCACCGTCAGTGCTGCCTGGGCGCGAACTGGCCGTCTGACTGGCCGCCCGGACCACCCATTTTCCAGTCTTCGCGCCAGCCAAGGAGCCAACACCAGGCCCAGACTGGTCAGCAGCACAGCTACACCTATCAGGCGGCTGAGCCCATCCAGCCTTGCAAAAGCGTGCCCCCCATGCGCCCATGCCATAGCCGCCAGCGCCGCAGGAATGCTGCCCAACCACAGACGGCGGGCAACCTGCCAGTCCACATTGCCGGCGGAATGGTGGGCTCCAGCGCCAAACACCTTGGTAATTGCAGCAAACCACAGGTCCGTGGCTACTGCAGTCGCTGGCGCCACGCCAAAGAAGACCAGCAGCACGGGCGTCATGAGCGCGCCGCCTCCCACACCGGTAAGCCCGACCACACCCCCCGTCAGCGCACCGGCCAACACGTAGGCGCCGTCAAGCATGAGGAATTACATCCCGCGAGCAGGCACCGATGAAGGAGGGATTGAGCACCTCCCGTTTCCCGTAGCGCAAGGATTTACCTTCCAGATCGATCACGACTCCTCCGGCCTCTTCAAGAATCAGCTGGGCGGCCGCCGTATCCCATTCGCAGGTGGGAGCCAGACGCGGATACACATCGGCCAGTCCCTGGGCCACGAGACAGAATTTCAGAGAACTTCCGGCCTGCAACAGAGTTGTTCGACCCAGGTTACCTATGAAAGCCTGCGTATCTTCATCCAGATGACTCTTGCTGACCACGACACGCAACGGCGCCGCAGCGGATCCATCCGCTAAGGCCCTGGAAACGTGGATGCGGTCCACCACACCAGATACGGAGCGGAATGCGCCCAGCCCCTTGGCGGCCCAATAGATCTGGCCCAAAGCGGGAGCTACCACTACACCGAGCACCGGCCGTCCAGCCTCGATCAAGGCAACATTTACAGTGAATTCTCCATTGCGGGCGATGAATTCCTTGGTGCCGTCCAGGGGATCAAGGAGCCAGAAATGGCCCTGATCGCAGCGCTCGCTCACAGAGACCGCATCCTCTTCCGAGACCACAGGGCAGCCCAGCCCAAAATCTGCCAACCCCTGGGCCAAGCACTGGTGCGAAGCGATATCGGCCCGCGTAAGGGGACTGCTGTCTGCCTTGCTCTGCAGTTCAAGCCGTCCCTCTTCGTACACCGCCATGACCTGCTCGCCAGCCCGGCATGCCAGCTCCACGACCCGTGGTAGCAACCTCTCGACCTCGAGTTGACGCATAATGTAAAAATACGTTTAAACACAAAAAAATATAACACATCAACTGGTCAACACAGCGAAAATCCCAGAAAAATGCAAAATGCGACAAAATCATCTTCGCTTCAAGGATTGGAGCATGAGCGTGTCTGGGATACCCAGACCGCCTATGAGCACCTGCGCGGCCTCGGCTTGGCTGACACCAAGCGAACTGCCGAGCGACGCCTGCAATCGATGGATTTCCTCCCGCATGAACTAGATGCAACCGGCCTGCGGGATGAGCTGGGACGGGCTGCGAAGAACCTGGTCATCGTATGGGCCCTGGAACAGGCTCGTAAAAAACGAGAGCGCGTGCTATTCGCCCAACTGGCCCCGTTGCCGGGCGGCAAGCCCTGCCTGCATCTCAATGATGCAAGGGGAGGCAGATTCTGGTTGCCGCTGCCCGTATGCAGTCCCATTGCCGTACTCGGAGCCATCGCCCGCCTTCAGCAACACCTGGGCAAGTCCATCACGCTCTTCCCCCACGGCGAGCTGGTCGGCTTCTTGCGTGGTCAACCCGAGCCGGCAGGCACCTGTTGGGTCGAGCACGCCTACCATGCCCTGCCCTATCCCGACGATAGGCCACGACGTCCGCGCCCTTGTGGTAGCCCGCATCTGAAACACCTTGAAGCAGAAAGCATCCACATCCTGCGCGAGGCGGTGGCCGAAGCACAGAACCCCGCCATGCTCTATTCCATAGGCAAGGACAGTAGCGTGATGCTGCATCTGGCCCGCAAGGCGTTTTTCCCAGCTCCGCCCCCCTTTCCTCTGCTCCACGTGGATACACGGTGGAAATTCCAGGAAATGTATATGTTCAGGGAACGTATGGCGCGCGAAAGCGGGATGCAGCTTCTGGTGCATATCAATCCAGAAGCCATACACAAGAATATCAATCCCTTTGACCATGGCTCTGCCCTGCACACCGATATCACCAAAACAGAAGGACTGAAGCAGGCAATAGATCAGCATCGGTTCGACATAATTTTTGGAGGAGCAAGACGCGACGAGGAAAAATCCAGAGCCAAGGAACGGATTTTCTCCTTTCGAAGTCCATCCCACCGCTGGGACCCCAAGAGTCAACGGCCAGAGCTCTGGAATCTCTACAGCGCCCGCAAGAACCCAGGTGAAAGCATACGAGTCTTCCCTTTGTCCAACTGGACTGAACTGGATATCTGGCAGTACATCTACCAGGAAAATATCCCCGTTGTTCCACTGTATTTCGCCAAGCCCAGGGCCGTGCTGGTGCGGCCTGAGATGATCATGATGGTCGATGACGATCGGTGTCGACTCACTGAAGGCGAATCCATACAGATCAGAAAAATTCGTTTCCGGACGCTAGGCTGCTATCCACTGACAGGCGCTGTGGAATCGGAAGCGGAAAACATAGAAGACATTCTGCTCGAGCTGATCCAATCCAGGCAATCAGAACGCCAGGGCCGAAAAATTGATAGTGACAGCGCAGGAAGCATGGAAAGAAAAAAACAGGAAGGATACTTCTGATGTCGAAAAAACAAGAACAAGGCCCATCTCAGGTCAAGCTCCACGAATGGATTGACACCCAGAACCAGCAAGATCTGTTGCGATTCATCACCTGCGGCAGCGTCGATGACGGGAAAAGCACTTTGATCGGGCGCCTGCTTTTCGACTCTAAGCAGATATTCGATGATCAATTGACAACTCTGCAAGCAGATTCCAAGCGGTACGGAACGCAGGGAGAGCAGCTAGATTTTGCCCTGCTCGTCGACGGTCTAACTGCCGAACGCGAACAAGGCATCACTATCGATGTTGCTTATCGCTTCTTCTCGACTGCGCGCAGAAAATTCATCGTAGCGGACACACCGGGCCATGAGCAATATACGCGTAATATGGTCACAGCGGCCTCCACTGCCGATCTGGCCATCATACTCATCGATGCGAGAAAAGGTGTTGTCCCGCAGACAAGGCGCCATGCCTATATAGCATCTCTGATGGGTATACGTCATGTAGCCGTTGCCATCAACAAAATGGATCTCGTCAGCTTTCGCGCCGAGACTTTCCAGCAAATTACAAGCAGCTTTAAGCAGCTCTCCGACAAACTTGGTTTTGAAAGCGTGTCAACGATACCAATTTGTGCGTTGGGTGGAGACAACGTAATCAGTAGGTCAGCAAATATGCATTGGTATTCCGGACCCACACTTGCTGGCTATCTGGAAACCGCGGCCATATCACGACCAATGGATACACGGTTCGTTTTTCCGGTGCAATGGGTGAACAGGCCGCATGCGGATTTTCGAGGTTTCAGCGGAACGGTGGCCGGCGGACAAATCTCCGTGGGGGACAGCGTGCGTGTGTGCGCATCCGGGCAGACGGCCAAAATCGATAGGCTGGTGACCTTCGACGGAGACCTACCAAACGCAGGCACAGGAGACGCCGTGACACTAGTGCTCGACAGGGAAGTAGATGCCTCGCGGGGTGACATGTTTACTGCGCCGGATGCGTCTCTGGAGATAACTGACCAGTTTGAAGCCACCCTTGTCTGGATGCATGAGGATGCGGGACTCGTGGGACGCAACTATGACCTCAAGCTGTCAAACCAGTGGACCGGAGCATCCATAACAACGATCAAATATCGGGTGGAAATCAATAGCCTGGCCCATGAGTCATGCCGGCAGTTGAAACTCAACGACATTTCCGTATGCAATCTGGCCCTGACTCGCCCATTGGCCTTCGATACCTACAAGCATTCCCGTACCTTGGGTGCATTCATCCTGGTGGACCGCTTCAGCAATGCCACCGTAGCCGCAGGCTTGATACACCACAGCCTGCGCCGCGCCCAGAATGTGCACAGACAAGCACTAAGCATCACGCGTCAGGACAGGGAAAGGCTCAACGGGCATAGTGGGAAAGTGATCTGGTTCACGGGTCTCTCGGGATCGGGGAAATCCACCCTGGCCAATGCCTTGGAAAAAGAACTATTTTCCCAGGGAAAACGCACATATATTTTGGATGGTGACAATGTCCGCCAAGGTCTCAACAAGGACCTTGGGTTCACCGATGCGGACCGGGTAGAAAATATCAGGCGAGTTGCCGAGGTGGCAAAACTGATGATGGATGCCGGGATGATCGTCATCACAGCATTCATCAGCCCATTTCGTGCAGAAAGGGAGATGGCAAGGCAATTGATTGGCGAAAAGGATTTCTTTGAGATATTTTTGTCAGCGTCCCTAGATGCCTGCGAGAAAAGGGATCCCAAAGGTCTCTATAAAAAGGCCAGAGAAGGGAAGCTACCCAATATGACAGGCATTAGCAGCCCTTATGAAATTCCGACGACCCCTTTCATGACACTCAACAGCGAGTCAACATCCGTTCAAGAGTCAACAGATCTCATAATACAAAAAACAATGCCCTAAACACCAAGCTTTTGCTATTTTCTCACCCTCCAAGTAATAATTATTTTACTCAAAATGAATGTTAAGGGAACCACAAGAACAGTGACAATCAGTGGCGCCAAATAATCTTCGATCGATAGCTTGACAACAATCAATTCCAACAACAATGCCGATAATGCATATTGCACAAAATACACTAATGGATAAGTGAAAAATCCGCCCCAACTCATCTGAACAGAGAAAACCATCCGCGCATTGAACCAATAGGAAAACACAATACCCAATGCGTAAGCAATCGCATATGCCGGCTGATACGAAATCACCATTCTCAATAACAGATAGCAAGAGTAACTAAATCCAGTATTAATTACTCCACCTATCAAAAATCTCAAAACTGGTTTCTCAAGAATTTTCTTAAGAAGCACTCGCCTCTCCCACTAAGCTGAGAAATTCCGCATAATTTCTTATATAGTCGTTCGAATCATAATAATGCGAAGTGAAGACCAATAATACCGCGTCAGCCGAGTATTTATACTGTATACCCCAAGTCATCGGAGGAAGATGCAGCCCCAAATCCGGTGAATCCAACAGTACTTCACAACGAGATCGGCCATCGTCCACAACGACAGCACAGCTTCCCTTCACGCAAATCAGGAATTGATGGCATTCTCGGTGCGCATGCTCACCTCGGGTTTTTTCGCTGGGAACACTGAACACCAGGAAATAGCGCTTAGCCGGAAAAGGAATATCTTTCTCAAATTCACCAACAGATAAACTTCCTCGCATGTCCTGGGCGGATTTCATCCTATGCAGCGCCACATTACCTATTCCAAGTTTTTCATGAGAATTGGCCTGTTCAGGCACGGGAACACCACTCGTTTTGGCTGCTGGTTTGGACAAACTGGAATTTTCCACATAGCCAACGATACGAGCAGGAGAGCCTGTTACCACGGCATATGGAGGCACGGATTTTGTCACCACAGCCCCTGCCCCCACCATGGCACCGCGTCCGATGACAATTCCAGGCAAGATCACGGCACCGCCGCCAATTGATGCACCCTTCTCCACCTGGGTAAGCAAAGGCGCCTCAAGATACTGCTTGGATCGTGGAAATTTGTCATTGGTAAAAGTAACATTAGGACCGACAAAGACATCGTCGTCCAGCCGAACGCCATTCCACAAGTAAACACCGGATTTCACCGTTACTCGATCTCCGATGATTACATCATCTTCGACAAAGCATTGAGCACAAATATTGACATCTCGGCCAATAATAGCTCCCTTCAAGACTATCACCGACTGCCAGATGGATGATCCTTCACCAATGTTTTTTGAATGGACCTCAGCCGTATTATGAATTTTTATACTCTTCATTTTGATCCTTAAAATTATCTATCTTAATGGAAATAATCGATAATGGTCTGTTTTTCCCATTCTCATATGCACGCCAGGCATATGTCCCGACCACGCCCAGGCCAAAAATATTGAGGGCACCGAAGAAGAGCGTGACCAGCATAGTAGGAACATAGCCAGGCACTGAAATTTGATGCGTTATTCGTCCTATAAGAATAATGGCTGCAAGCACAATTGATATCAGACAACCCAGAAAACCCAGACGCATCAGCAACCTAATTGGATAGTCAGTAAAGGCAAATATGCTATCCAGCATATAATCAACCTTCTTTCTAAAAGTCCAACCAGAAACCCCTTCTTGTCTAACCAATCTCTCATAGCCCATCAATTTCCGACGGAAACCCAGCCAAAATATCAAGGCAATCAAAGATGACCTGGACTCATTCAAATTCAACAAATGATTTCTGAACTGCTTATTGCAACCAAATATATCCACTCCACCTTCTGGCATCTCCGGTACGACAAGCCTGCGGTACATTTTCCAGAACAACCCTGAAGTGATCCGTGAACTGAGTGGATCATTTCGCCTCAAGCGCGTTCCCACCGCTACATCACATTCATCGGCCTTCAAGGCGGAATAAAATTCAAGCATCAATTCAGGAGGTTCTTGAAGATCCGCTGCCATCACTCCGTAGAAATCACCTGTAGCAGCCTGCAGTCCCGTCCTAATTGCTGGAAATGATCCAAAATTCCGAGAATGGGCTAGCAACTGAGCAGGAAACCCAAGCTTTGGCAATGCGTCGCGAAGAAGCTCAAAGGAACGATCTGGACTACCGTCGACAACAAAAATCGCCTCCATTCCACCATTCATGTCATCGGAAATTTTCGACAGGGCCTTTAAAAGCCGCGGAATCGATTCTTCATTTTTATAAACAGGAATGATGACAGAAAACATCACGGTTCCCATGAATTGACGGCCGTAACCACTGTAGAAATATCGCCTTCGCTCATTTCAGGATAGCAAGGGAGTGTGAGAATTTCCTTCGCCAGGATCTCTGTATTTCTTAGGCTTATATTTTTGTATTTCCCGTCAAATATCGCTTGCCTATGGTCTGGAATTGGGTAATGGACATCGGAAGATATCCCCTGCATCTTGAGATGGGCTCGCAAATCATCTCGACTGCCGGCACGGATGATATACAAGTGGGCTACGGATTCTTCCTCAATTTTAGGTAGGACTTTTATATAAGGATGAGAAAGCTCCATCGCGTAGCGATTGGCGATATGACGGCGCCTAGCATTGGCCTCATCAAGATGAGGAAGGAAAGTCCTCAATATGGCTGCCTGCATTTCGTCAAGCCTACTATTTCGCCCTCCCGCGCATCCAACGTGATATTTGGATGTCCAGCCATATTGGCGCAGAAGCCTGAGATTTTCAGCCACATCAAGACGGCTGGTCACCACCGCTCCACCATCTCCAAGAGCTCCTAGATTCTTGGTGGGGTAGAAGCTGAAGCTAGCGGCATCACCAAAACTCCCCGCATGTAGGCCGCCTATCTTCGCACCGTGGGCTTGCGCACAGTCCTCCAGCAGCCCCACACCTCGAAGCTTGCAGAACTCCACAATCTGCCTTATTTCTGGCACGACGACACCATAGAGATGTGTCACCACTACGGCTTTGGCTCCCTGTTCAACAGCACGTATTACCTCGGCCAGAGAAACATTCTGGGTGGATATATCCACATCCATAAATACAGGTTCGGCGCCGATCGCTAACATTGCAGTAGTCGCATACATACCCGCATTCGCGACTGTAGCAACCTTGTCGCCTGTCTTGACAAGCAAAGCCTTCAAAGCTAGCTCAAGTGCATCGGTACCGTTTGCAACCGTAACGCAATGTTCAACTCCAATGTATTCAGAGAATTCGGCTTCGAACTTCTCCACCTCTGGTCCAAGCACCACCCAACCACTAGCAATAACGCGACCAACGGCCTCGGAAATAGCTGGGCCATTTAATTCGAACCGTTTTTTCAAATCATTGATATTCATATGCACTATTTAAAAATGAAGATACAAATTACAGAATATTCAAAAGAACAACCTTTTCCGTACTCTCAAAAAACATTGATGAAATAACAAAATACATTAAAACAAATGCTATCCATGAAAAATAAAGTCGGTTCGTTTTTACAATAGTTAATCCCGAAGAGAAGTCAAAAACTGCCATAGCAAAAAAAGTCAGAATCAATGGCATGAAAAATCTTACTTCACCAATAAAAGGGATTGCAGAAAGACTTTGTATCCCTAGCGCAAAAACTAGGAATATCATCATCTTTCCATCATGCCACCAATCACTCCATTTAAGAAAGATAAGAACCATTGCAATAAAAATCAAAGAATAATTCAATAAAGATTTTATTACACGTGATTCGTGCATATCAAATATATAAACTGAGTGATAAATAACATCAAGCCCCCCGAGCAAGTGTTTCAGATTGATAGTGACCATATCCATGGGGTACTTCAAAAACAGCTTGAAATACTCTAACACAGAGAAATGACCACCGCCAAGCATTCCTTCAGTCCTGAGAATTTCTTCTCCACGCCTCTCTTTGAACCACATTTGACCTGGATATAGTGAGTCTCCAGCATTCCACTCCACTTTCTGAAATTTCATCCCTCCATGCAATTGTCTAGTTAATAGCCCATGGTTTCCATCCTCCGAACTGGCATTAATCATCATCAGAGATGCGCTCACGGAAATCACCACAGATAGCAAAGTAATTCCCCGCACAATTGTTATGCCGTTTGATTTCATCGTCACATAGCACATAGCCAAGAGAATTGGAAATGCTACAACGTACGAAAACCTCATCATCACACTAAAACTGAACAAGATTCCGGCAGAAAGCAGGCATATGAATACTTTCACATGCCCACCCTTAGGCCAGAAGATACAGGCAATGGCAGCCAGCAAAAACGTGAAGGAGGGAAAATCCGTCAATGGATAGAGAAAATAACTCCGAAAAAAATAAAAAACAATAATAGCGAAAACTACCGTACTCAACCATCCTATTTTTTTACGCAAAGCAATCGAGAAGACATACGGAAACAATACGACCGTCAATATCGCAAATATTATTGAATTGAGTATTTGCAGGCCGAAAATACTATCCACCCCAACGATATCGCAGACAAAATGCAATGCATGGTAGAACACAAAGGTAAATGCACCTCTATATTCCACATATGAAGGAGATCGACCTTCAATATAATAATTCTTAGCCAGATTCCAGACTTCCTGTGCATCCCCTGGGAAAGTCCGGATATTCATCATCTGACAAAAATAAAACATCCCCGCAAAAGCAATAAAAAACAGGACGATATTTTTTCGATAAGTTCTAAAAATCACTGCCACTCCAAATCAATTATATGAGTTCTGTAAAAATATCACTATACAGACTGAAGTGATTTTCTCAATACATTTATCCTGTTCTCACAGACAATATATTCAGAGTTTGAAAGTAGCGCCTGACGCACTTCTGCGTTATTAATCGCCAAAGTATGCTCCCGATCAGAGCTATGGATGTAATCACCCACATATATATTCAAAGAAAGACCATCCCAATCAGAATTTTCCTTATTGAATATCTGCAAAGTTAGAAAATAATCCTCCATATATCTCTGATCGGGATAATAGTTTATATCAGATATATTCAACTTACTCTTATCTAGCAGAAAGCTATGCAAAGGAGCATGATTGCATCCGACAAAATCCTCATATGAAGACCCATATTCAAAAGATTTTTGACGCTTCTCAAGAACCTTGACGCTTGACTTGCAACTGGTAGAGAATACTCGTCCAAATGCAACTGCCTTGTTCTGTTTCTTTATCCGATCAATAAGATTAGCATAGGCGCTAGGAAATAACAGATCATCGTAATCTAAGAAAGCGCAATACCGGGTTGTAACCTTCTTCAACGACTCATTCAACATCGTGGAACGAAGGTCCTTTATCGCTGAATCCGTTTTATAGTGCTCAACAATAGGTTCAACACCGTCTGCCCATCGGAAATTCTTAGTGATATTTTCTAACTCAGCAGTCTTAAATTCATCAAAATCCTGGGCAGCTATGAAAGGTAGAACTGTACAATTCCACATGGCATTCAAGCAAGCCAACGCATTATCCAGCTCTCCTAAATCAGCGGATTTGTGGATCCGTACAATGGTAGTCACCTTTGGAAAATCTTCCTTACTTAATGTATCTGGCTTAATTTCAAAACACCAAGCATCAGTGCGCACTCTGACAGATGGAGTAAGCTCACTAATACTCTGAGTCAGATCAATCCTAATCGGAGCATGATAGATGGCCGAGGACTTTGCAGCGCCGTTACTCGCCACCGCAAAAAGATGATGATGATCTCCATAGCTACTGGGTACCACGGAGGCCCTCAGTCCCCAGGCTGTGGAAATCATCTTTTCGAGCACCTGAACACTGAAGATACATGCCTTATCTATCCTGACGATGACATCCGCATTTGCGGGCGACCTTTCCTTCATGAAAGGCATACCTAGAGATGCCAGACCAACATCACCGGTTACTTCAAATCGACCGAAAATCGTGGAACGCGCCAAGCTGTGAGATATCCGGTCGCGCACACGTTGACACATACGCATCTGATTCTTTGCATTCTCTGAGAACTGGATATGAATCCGCAGATTTTCTGGAAGTACCGCGTTATAGTTCAACTGACTTTCATAGGGAATTCCAGAGAGTGAACGCCCCACTGAATTCAAATAGCTGTATCCATAGCGTGTGTCTGGCTCTAGATGGGCACCTTCTGCCCACTCATTCCATGCATTGACGAAGATGAATTGTTCCGATGGTTCCAGTGTAGAAACTGTGTACTGGATAGTGCTTTCCATCCATTTCTGGAAAGACTCCGGCGTGCTGCCATGCAACAGCAGTGCTTCGGAACCATATCGAGCGGTGTTGTCCCAGATAGGCACTATGGAGCGGAAATACTTGAAGTCCTTTTTCTCCGTCTGCCCCATGTAGAAGTTAGCCACGTCATCATAGGAAAGTACGCTCCCATTGACAGGCCAGTATTTTTTCAGGCTCTGTTTTATTTCCGGTGCACCGCCATCAGTCCAGTCATGGAGAACACGCTCGGTTCCAGCGTCCATGCCGAAATCCTTGGGATCGGTAGCTCCACGCGTCAGAACAGCGACGACATAGGGCTTGGGCAGGCCCGCTTCGGCACAGACCTCGGCCCAGACCTCCAGATATTCATCTATATTCGGGATGGAGGATGGCCGATAAATTGAAAGCATGGGCCGGTCGTTCACTCGGATATACCTAGGATCCTTGAAGAATGGAATCAGGTATTCCATGAAGGCACGCGCATCCTCGGCTGAATAATTCTGCCCAAGCAGGATTTCCTTCTCATTCCCATCCCATCGCCTGGTCCAGTTTTCATTCGCCCAGCAGAAACTGAATGGCATGGCCACATCCTGATGGGCCAGCAGCATACGAGCGGGCTGCTCCAGAATCATCTTTCCGGCAAACCAATAATGGTAGAAGACCTGACCATAGACGCCAGACTTCTTCATCAGTTCAGCCTGCCGACGCAAGGTATCGGGGCCATCCAGCAGATAGTAACCCAAGTCGGGGTGCGGTATATGCTGCTGATAGTGACCTTCAAATAGAGGATTGGCGGCCCTTACCTTTGTCCATTCTGTAAACCCTTTCCCATGCCACTCATCATTCTCAGGAATCGGATGAAATTGGGGAAGATAGTAAGCAAGGACTTTTACGTCCTTATATACAATGGATTCACTATAATCCAGGCAGGCTTCATAATGCCCGTAATCCTTGATCGAATCCCCTTCTTCAAGAAAAATATACTTTCCAGATCCATTTTTCGCAAGTACAGGGAGTAGGTATTCAAGTGTTCCACTACCATGCCCAGATGCCAAGACTTCGGAGAAATCTTTGGAATCAATGGGCAACTTCAGGAAATCCCTCAGGTTTTCAGTCTGTGCCCAGAACATGACTCCCGTTGGAACCAAGAAAGGCTGTACATTGCCCATAGGAGCTTGGCCATGCTCTTTCAGCAGACGCTCTGCCACCGTACCCAGTACATGCCATTCCTGCTTTGCTTTTTCATCCACTGTTGGTGATCCTGCAAAGACAATTTTTGCCTTCTCCTGCAGTAACTCCAGAAAATGCGCAACTCTTCCATTCGATGAATTTTCACCACCCAGCAGACGAGCCAATGCACCATCGTGTCCTGGGCCACCTCCCGCGTGAAAATGCCCCACAATCCTGTACCCCGATAATTCAGCTCCGAACTCCAGGATCATGGCTGCCAAAGGTTGGGTAAACCCGGTCGTCGTTCGACCCACGACTTTCTGACTTGGCGACAGAAATTCGCGCAGGCGTGCAAGGACTTCCAGCAACTCCAAGCCTGGTGCTATAGACACATATAGGTCGAATTGGCAAGGAAGCACCGACAGGCGTTTAGCCGCCGCTTCCAATGCACTTATCTCGAATACATGCAGATGGATAGCGACGCGAAGGGATTTGAATGACTCGGAGCGCTGCTCATCCAGCCGAGGATCTACATAGTAGGGGACTGGTAGCAACCGGGTGACTTCATTTCGCGAGGCCACAGCCTCAACCCTATCGGCCGCCTCGATCTGCTCGGCAATTTCTACCTCCCTGGAAACCAGTGCCAGGCGCTTGCGCACGCCTTCAGCACCCTCGTTTCCGAGGACTGCAGCAGCGGTGCGCGCTGTGCCCACCACGCCGCCACCTGCTTTGATGACATTAGGAAGGATGTGCAGCACATGCTGGACACGCAGCAAGCTGCTCAGGATGCGCCTGAGCGGAGCCGTCCAGCGCCAGCTGGCACTGGAGCGCATTGCCTCCAATGCGGCGATCAGACCCATCAAGTCCCTTCTTTGCTGCTCCACCTCAGTATTCGAGCGCGCCAGCAGCAATTCAAGGCCGGCAACCCTCTCGTTCAGTTCATCGATTGTGGCCTTGGCAATGTCCAGTCCCTTGTCGGCAACAACTACGCTTTGATCCCTTCCAGCGATGAGTTTTTGCTGTTCTGCAAGCTGTATGTCCCTATCTACGATCTGCTTGGTCAGTTCCATAAGCCTGTTGTCGAGGTCCAGTATCTTTCTATCCCTGTCCAACAGTTGGCTGCCCGCGTCGACAATCTGATGATCCTTTTGAAGAATCCGATGGTCATTTTCGATGAGAAGCTGGTCCTTCTCGAGAATCTGCTGATCTTTTTCGGCGATCATTCTTTCTCTCTCCACGACTTCATTGCCAGCGTGTGAGATCTTTTTTTCTTTCTCCTGTAAACGGCCATGCAATCTGTCAACCATCTTCAGCACCGGCCGCATGCGATTGAATTCCAGCAACCAGTTTTCCAGCACCCCGGATTGACGTAGATCATCAACCGATGCCAATCCTTTTCCTATATTGTCCAGATGGCGGTGAATATCGTGCACTAATCCGGGCGCGGCCATATCCGAGTAAACGTCACTGGCACTGAAGCGGGAGTGCCTCAGCTGCTCGTCCAGGAATTCTTCACGATAAGACTCCAACTCCTTGAAATCGATTTCTGCACCCATCCAGCGCGCAAGCTTTCCCAACTGCTCGTCAGGCTTCAGCATGAGTTCATCGTAGTCCATCACCAGCACCGGCCAATTTCCGACGTTGGAAAGACTTGTCAGAATGTGCTCGGCCCACAACAGATAGGATTTACTCTGATCAAAACCATCCCGCTTCCCGAGCGACTTGGCTACACTTAATGGATTTCGGACGGCCAATACATATCGCACGTCGAAAGACCCCGCTTCGAAGACATGTGCCCAGAAGGGAAGCATCTTTGCGGTACGAGGGTCCTTGAAGCCAAAGCTCCGGTTTTCCAGGATCTTGCTGCGCAACAGTTCAATCGCTCGCAGAATATAGCCACGGTCAAGAAGAACCTCTACGTCCGCTTCTTGTATTGGATCCAAGCTGTGCCAACTCCGCCCACAGACATCGAGCATCTCGACATTGAGAGCCACCAGATCCATATCCTCCCAATATCCTTTGTCGTTGATTCCTGCAGCTGGCGGCTCCAGCCTATCGCCTAGCTCCACACCAATGACCTTGAGGCCTCTCGTAATAGCGCTAGTCCCACTGCGATGCATACCGAGGACGATCACAAGCTTTTGCTGGCTTTCAACACGCTTCATTGCTTCTGGCATATTAATTATTCTCAAATTCTATATTTGGTGTACAAGAGAAATCAACAACCCCCGTTGCGAGATTGTTCGTCTCCGATAGCACACGGAACATTGCGACATCGACCAATCTATGCAGATATGTTTCGCTGCCATTCAGCTCTCCAACCACACCCGCATTCAAAAAATAAACTCCCGAATTCAGCTGGCAGGAAAACTCGAACTCCACATTGAAAGTAGATCCTGCCTCCACAAATGCCAGGCTTTCCCTATTGGAGGCGGCCGATACCCCTCCACCCAGTTCAATACCATTTGTCGTTTTTATCATCATGCCGAATCTGACATTGCTGGCTGATTGACTGAACCCGACCTTGTAGCGGTAAAAATAGCTCTTCCCTCTATTGAGGTTATTAACAAGTTCTCCACCGTGTGAATATATAGCAGGATCTTCGATCAAGGCTCCATAAGAACCATAGGAAATGGTGCTTACGGGCTTGAGCGCAGGGTCGTAGCTTTCAGGCAGTTCAGCAGGTTCGATTTGGCTTTCTTCAATGTCAACCACTGGAGCTTCTCTGGATTTCTCCATTTCCACCGCCCCAACGGCATCTTCCCGCCGTATTTCTTCTCGTATCTCGTTTCGACGATTCTCCGGCACATACAAAAGTTTCTGATACCGTCCAATAATCTTCTTGGGCATCCCCATGGCAATGCGCTCACCACCATCCAGCAAGATTGCGCGATCACACAATTCCACCACTGTTCCGCCAGAGTGCGATACAAACAAAATTGTGGCACCTGCAGCTCTGATGGCTTCTATCCTGGAAAAACATTTGCGCTGGAAAAGTTCGTCGCCCACCGAAAGCGCCTCATCCACCACCAGGATCTGGGGATCGACATTGATGGCGACTGCAAATGCCAGGCGCACAACCATGCCACTGGAGTAGGTTTTTACCGGTTGATCTATAAACTGCCCAATATCTGCGAAAGACTGTATTTCGTCGAAACGGTTTTCAATTTCCTGCCGACTCAAACCCAAAACAGAGCCGTTCAGGTAGATATTCTCCCGCCCCGTGAATTCCGGATTAAATCCGGCCCCCAATTCCAGCAGCGCGGCAATACGGCCATTTGTTTCCACTCTCCCAGTCGTAGCAGCCAGCGTTCCACATACGATCTGCAGCAATGTGGATTTCCCGCTGCCGTTTTTTCCGACAATCCCGACAGTCTCCCCTTTTTTTATTGAGAAATTGACGTTTCTCAATGCCCAGAATTCACGAAAATACCTTTCTTCCTTAAGCCCAACAGATCTTCTCAATGAAGGAAGGAGAAATTGCTTCAGGCGGTCACGCGGAGTATCGTAGATTTGATAGCACTTGCTCAAATCATGGACTTCGATGGCATTTTCAGAGAACATCCGCAAAACCCCTTCTTGTTTTCTGAAACCAAGCAAAGCCCAACCAGGCAATAGCAATGGAGCCAACCCAGTAAATCAACATGGATGTAACAGAGGGTAGCTTTCCCCAGAAAAGAATATCGCGAGTCTGCTCTATCACTATGGTCAAAGGGTTGATATAGAGGATGTGACGATAGTTTTCTGGCAATGAGCTCACCGGATAGAAGACAGGACTGAGAAACATCAAGACCATGGTCAATACGCCAATAAACTGGGAAACGTCTCGTAAAAATACGCCCAAGGAAGCAAGTCCCCAGCTGACCCCCATAATGAAAAGTCCGAATGGAACAATAATCAGCGGCAACAGCAGCACTGTAGGATGAGGTATCCCAAAAAATATCAGATAAGCAACCATCCATACAGCCAGACTGACCAAGGCGTGATAGAGACCAGATAGAAACGCAACAAAAGGCAATATCTCAAGCGGATACAGAACTTTTTTCACATAGTTGGGGTTGTACAGTACAAGATTGGGTGCTCTGTTAACGCATTCGGAAAACAGATTAAAAATGATCAATCCAGAGAATAATGCCAAGGCAAATTCCGTCTTGGACTCACTCCCAGGATTCCACCGCGCCTTGAATACTTCGCTGAAAACAAATGTATATACCGCCAGCATGAAAATCGGGTTGAAAAAGGACCACAGCAACCCCAAAGCGGAGCCGCGGTATCTTCCTAGCACCTCGCGCTTGGCAGACGCATAGACAAGTTCCCTATGCCGCCAGAGGCTGGCTACCATTTCCGTTGGGCTGACTGAAAAATGCTGCATCAGGAGTACACCTTCCAACCAGCAACCAGTGCCTTCTTGACCATCTTTGATTTTTTACCAAACATTTCCACCCGCCTTCATGAAATAGACTCATGAACCCAAATTATTTCAACTCAAGAAAATCAGCTTAAGGGATCAGCCCCGCATAGATTTCCATAACTGGCGTGCATACCCTTTTCTATAGAACCGTGGCGTTAGCAGCGAATCGATGACATGCCCATTCTCTCTCATGTAGTTCTTTATTCTTCGACGCTCATACCAGAACTCTGGCATCCTGCCAAAAACATCCTTGTAGATGTTGATCAACAGCCCGAACCTTCCATTGACGGAATGCCTTCCCACTGTCAAAAAATGGGCCAATAGAATCAGAATTCCGTGTTTCCACAACAGGGCACGCGGCATAAGCTTGATATGCATCCAGAACACATTGCGCAAGCCATGGTAAGCCACAAAATTGTTTACTTTCCCACTACTCGCCTGCCCTTCGTGTAACGCCAACAGCTCATCTATATAGGCAGGCTTATATCCAAGCAAAAGAGATCGCAATGCCAGATCCGTATCCTCACAATAACAAAAAAAGCGAGGATCAAAATAATAGCCAAAAACAGATCTGCTATCTTCCAGCATTTCCCTGGTCAAGATACAGCAGCCGCCTGTGGGTCCTATGTATCCATCATCCAGGGATTTTCTGTCCGCGGGCATCAGGCTCGCATATATTGATATCCCAAGAGTATCAACCTGCTCAGGATGAGAAAGCCTGTGCATACGGCCACCAGCCAAACCTATTCTCCCCGGCGATCTCAGAGCCTCGCACAGACGATGCAGCATTTCTTTTTCCGCGATGGCATCGTTGTTGAGCAGTACGATCTTGTCACAGGTTTCATCCCGCAATGCCAGCTCGATCAACAGATTGCTTCCTTGTGCAAAACCAATATTGATTGATGATCTATACAGTTTCAACCCTGGAATAAAACGGGAATTGCAGTGCTGCACCAACAGATTGAAATCTTTTATCTCTGATGCATTATCCAGAAGCAGGATCCTGTCGGGCATGAGACTGGAATTTAAAATCGATTCCAGACAACGTATGGTCTGAACGGCAGTATTGAAGTTAATGAGCAACAACCCAATACCAGCGCCACCCCCTGCTTCTTTGCAATGATTGACTACCTCTTCAAGATCTTCGACCTGACAGGCTTCTATTTTACTTATCATTTCAGCGGCCCCTGGTTACACGGCCGTAAGCATCATCGAAACGAACTATGTCATCTTCGCTCAGAAGATCTCCAGACTGGATCTCTATTATTTCCAATGGAAATTTCCCGGGATTTCTCAATCTGTGTTTATGTCCCCGCGGAATGTAGGTTGACTCATTTTCATTCAGAAAGAAGCACTGTTCATCACGCGTGACCTCAGCCATGCCTTTCACAACAACCCAATGCTCGGCGCGGTGGTTGTGCATCTGCAAACTCAGGCTGGCCCCGGGATTGACGACGATGCGCTTGACCTGAAAGCGTTCGCCACGATCCAAGCTGTCATACCAGCCCCATGGGCGATGCACTTTGCGGTGAGAGTGGGTGAAGGTTCGCCCGTTTTCACTATCCGCCAGCAAGGTGACCATTTGCTTGACTTCCTGTGTTTGCCGCTTGTCGGCAACGAGTACGGCGTCCGGTGTTTCGATCACCACCATGTTTTCGAGGCCTACGCCCACCACCAAACGGCTGCTGGACATCAGCAAGGAGTTATCGCAATGGCGTTGAAGGACATTGCCGCTCAGCGAGTTGTCACTTTCGTCCTTGTCATGCACATCCCACAAGGCGTCCCAAGCCCCTAAATCGGACCATCCAGCGTCAAGAGGCACCACAAGAGCAGGAATTCCAAGCGAGGGCATTATCGGCAGGCGCTCCATGACGGCATAGTCGATGGAGTCGGACGGGCAGGACAGGAACGCATCGGCGACCGGACGGATGAAGTCAACGTCCCGGCAAGCACTGCGCATGGCAGCACTGCAGGCCTCAAGAATGTCGGGCCTGCAAGCGGCGATGGCACGCAGCCATACGCTGGCTCGCACCATGAACAGTCCACTGTTCCACAGATGATCGCCGGCATCGAGATAGCACCGCGCCTGCGCGGCAGTGGGCTTTTCCTTGAAACCCTGCACCGCATGCAGCCCAGCCTCGTCGGACTGCCCGTAATGGATGTATCCATAACCCGTCTCGGGCCGGACAGCAACGATTCCGAAAGTCACCATGCATCCACGGATCGCAGCAGAATAGGCACGCTCAACTGCAGCATGGAAGGCACCAGATTCGGTGATCATATGGTCCGCTGGCATTGCCAACAAAACAGGATCGTCGTGTTCCACACTGGCCTGCAATGCAGCCAGAGTAAGCGCTGGCGCGGTATTGCGCCCAGCGGGCTCCAGCAAGATGGGGCACTGTTCCAAGCCGATTTGCAGAAGTTGGCTCGCTGCCAGGAATCTGTGCTGCTCGTTGCAAACGAGTAGGGGCTTGGGCGCCTGCGGTATGCGGTCTGCCAAACCCTTCAGGCGGACGACCGTATGCTGCAACATGGTGATCTCGTCCGTCAGCGCGAGGAACTGCTTGGGATAGGTCTCACGCGAAAGCGGCCACAGCCGCGTGCCAGAACCACCACAAAGGACAACACTCAGCAGCAATGCACTCATAGCGACGCTTGACCAGGTTCCACTGAACGTCGCATGTCCTCAGCATCAGCCTCCAGCATCGCCAATCGCTGGTTCAACCGCCGCACATCACGCTCGATGCGGGTGTTGACCATGTCGGCATGCAAGGCCTTGATGAGCAGGACGATGCTGGCCAGCAGCAGCAGCATGGCCGGTGGATAGCTGATGCCCAGCACCGCTGCCAGGCGGTTGATCATCCCGGGCCAGACGCCGAGTACGACGGCAGCCACGGCAACGACGACCCAGAACAGCCCGTGCATGAGGTAGAGGTGGTCGCGCCGAATCAGGTACAGAATCAGCGCGGCCAACCCTACACCCATGAAAGTCGTTGTTACCTGAAGGGATGCCATATTGATAATCAAAAGCTACCGAATGAATCCATTCGGTTGATGCAGGGCACGCCTGAAAGCAGCGCAATGGCGGTTTGAAACAGGCCAAACCGCCAGCGAAATACGTAAAACCTCCCATTGTAGGTTCCGCATCATGTTCTGAAGGAGCTGGCCCTGCTTGTTCCTCCCTGCCCTTGACAGGGAGTTGCGACCTGCTTTGCCAAAATCAGGGCACTTGCAGGATCAGCCCTGAAAGCAGACCGGGCTCCCGCAGCACTACACTGAAGCACTCACCTGATACAGGCCCGCGCTGTTGCTTTCGTGCACTCACCCATGCCATCTGCCACCACCCAGCTCCTGGTCATAGACCCCCAGAACGACTTCTGCGATCTGCCTGAGGGCTGGTGTCCTGGCGGACTACGCCCCAGCCTTCCCGTGGCGGGCGCCCATGCCGACATGCAGCGCCTGGCCCAGTGGATCCGGCGTGAAGGCGAGCGGCTGGACGCCATCACGGTGACGCTGGACTCGCACCAGCGCTATGACATTGCCCACCCCGCCTTCTGGCAGCAGGGCGATGGCAGCGAGGTAGTGCCGTTCACCCCTATCACGGCTGCGCAGGTCCGAGTTGGTGTGTTCCGGCCGCGCAACGCCGGGGCGCTGCAGCGCAGCCTGGAATATCTGGATGCACTCGAAGCCAACAGCCGCTACACGCTGATGGTCTGGCCCGTGCACTGCGAGGTGGGCAGCTGGGGCCACGGTATCCATGCCGATGTGCTGGCGGCCTGCGGCGACTGGCAGCAGCAGCGCCAGCGCGCCGTGTACAACGTCTTCAAGGGGCTCAATCCCTGGACCGAGCATTACAGCGCCCTGCAGGCCGAGGTGCCGGACCCGGCCGATCCGGCGACCTTGCTGAACACTGCCTTGCTGGAGCGGCTGGACCGGGCCGACTTGCTGGTCGTTGCTGGCGAGGCCAGCAGCCACTGCGTGCGCTCCACGGTCGAGCATCTGGTCGAGCACCTTCCCCATCCTGAGCGCATCGTGCTGATGCACGACGCCATGAGCCCGGTGCCGGGCTTCGAGTCTGCGCACCATGATTTTCTGGCAGCCATGCAGGCCCGCGGATTGCGGCTGGCCTCCAGCCAAGAACTCCACCTGTAGGGGCCGGACCGCCTTCCCGCACGCAGCCCCCTTTCCTGTTTCCCCAGCATCGCACCATGGCTCCCATCATCACCAGCCTGCTCGACACCGATCTCTACAAATTCACGATGTGGCAGGCCATGCTGCACCGCAATCCCCAGACCGAGGCCGAATACGAATTCGTCTGCCGCACGAAGACGGCCTTCCCGCTGGCCGAGCTGCTGCCCGAGGTGGAGCGCGAGCTGGACGCCCTGTGCGCGCTGCGCTTCACGCCCGAAGACCTGGCCTACCTGGGCGGGCTGCGCTTCATGAAGAGCGACTTCATCGACTTTCTGCGCATCTTCCAGTTCCAGCGCGCCTTCATCCGTGCCTGGGCCGATGGCGACACCCTGCACATCGAGGCCAAGGGCCCCCAGGTCCATGTGATGGGCTTCGAGATCTATGTGCTGGCCATCGTCAACGAGCTGTATTTCCGGCGTTTCGACGCCGAGGCGGCGCTGGCCGAAGGCCGCAGGCGCCTGGCCGGCAAGATCGAGCGCCTGCGCCACCTGGCCTGCGAGGCCAGGCTGCGCAATCCCTTCGAGCTGTTCGACTTCGGCGTGCGCCGGCGCTTCTCGGGCGCCTGGCAGCGCGAGGTGGTCCAGGCCTTTGCCACGCAGACGGCGCAGTGGTTCAAGGGCACGTCCAACGTGCTGCTAGCGCGCGACTTCGGCATCGTGCCCATAGGCACCATGGCCCATGAGTACCTGCAGAGCTACCAGGCCCAGGGCGTGCGCCTGCGCGACTTCCAGATCGCCGCGCTGGAGGACTGGGTGCAGGAGTACCGGGGCGACCTGGGCGTGGCCCTGACCGACACCGTGGGCATGGATGCCTTCCTGGCCGATTTCGACATGTACTTCGCCAAGCTCTTCGACGGGCTGCGCCACGACTCGGGCGACCCGTATGCCTGGGGCGAGAAGGCCATCGCCCACTACCAGAAGCTGCGCATAGACCCCCAGGCCAAGCGCCTGGTGTTCTCCGACGGCCTGGACCTGGACACGGCCCTGGCCCTGTACCAGCGCTTTGCCGACCGCATACAGCTGGGCTTCGGCATCGGCACGCGGCTGACCAACGACATGGGGCTGGAAACCATCAACATCGTGATGAAGCTCACCCACGCCAACGGCCAGCCCGTGGCCAAGATCTCGGACTCGCCGGGCAAGACGCTGTGCAACGACGAAACCTATCTGGCCTATCTGCGCCAGGTCTTCGGCCTGGCCCAGCCTGTCGCCGTCTGACACCGCCCGACACCGCCTGACACCGCCTGACACCGCCAAGGCTCCATTCATGCTGCGCATCACCATCGCCCAACTCAATCCCACCGTCGGCGACATCGCCGGCAACGTGGCCCGCATGGCCGAGGCCGCTGCCCGCGCCGCGCGCGCGCAGGCCGACCTGCTGGTCTTTTCCGAGCTGTCGCTGTGCGGCTACTACCCTGGCGACCTGCTGGACGAGCCCGCCTTTCGCGAACGCCTGGAGCAAGGCTTGCAGCAGCTGCTGCAGGCCACGCGCCAGTGGCCGCAATTGCACTGGGTCATCGGCGCGCCCACGCGCGCCAGCGGGCCGGGCAAGCCGCTGCACAACAGCCTGCTGGTGCTCAAGGACGGCGCCGTGCGCCTGCGCTACGACAAGCAGCTGCTGCCTACCTACAACATCTTCGACGAGCGCCGCCACTTCGAGCCCGGCCCCGACGCGGCCAAGGTGCTGCGCATAGGCCAGGCCCAGGTGGGCTTTCTGGTGTGCGAGGACGGCTGGAACGACGCCGGTGCCGACTACGCCACCAACCCCTTCGCGCGCATGGCCGACGCCGCGCCCGACCTGGTGGTCAGCATCAACGCCAGCCCCAGCCACCTGGGCAAGCGCGAGCAGCGCCACGAGATCTTCGGCCAGGCGGCCACGCGCCACGGCCTGCCCATCCTCTATGTGAATCAGATCGGCGGCCAGGACCAGATCGTGTTCGACGGCGCCTCGTTCGCGGTGGAGCCCGGGCGCGGCGTGGTCTTCGAGGCCGAGCGCTTTGTCGAAGACCTGCGCACGCTGCAGTTCGACGACGGACGCTTCCTCGACGCAGCCGGCCAGCCCTGCATGAGCGTGCCGGCCGCAGGCCTGCCCACCATGGAGTTCTACCGCCGCCAGATCGTGCTGGGCCTGCGCGACTATGCGCGCCGCTGCGGCTTCACGCGCGCCGTCGTCGGCAGCTCGGGCGGCATAGACAGCGCGCTGACCCTGGCCCTGGCCGCCGAGGCCCTGGGCGCGGACAACGTGGTGGCCGTCACCATGCCCTCGCGCTTTTCGTCGAGCGGCTCGGTCGATGACTCGGTGATCCTGTGCCGCAACCTGGGCATCACGCTGCACGAGCACCCGATACGCGAGCTGGTCGACGGCTATGCGCGCCAGTTCGAGTCCAGCTTCGGCCAGCCGCTGCAGGGCCTGCCGCTGGAGAACCTGCAGGCACGCATCCGCGGCACCACGCTGATGGAGTACTCCAACGCCTTCGGCCACCTGCTGCTGACCACGGGCAACAAATCCGAGATCTCGGTGGGCTACTGCACGCTGTATGGCGACACCAACGGCGGCCTGGGCCTGCTGGGCGATCTCTACAAGACCGAGGTCTTCGAGCTGTCTCGCCACATCAACCACAGTGCGGGCCGCGAGCTGATTCCCCAGGCCATCATCGACAAGCCGCCCTCGGCCGAGCTGGCGCCCGACCAGAAGGACGAGGACAGCCTGCCGCCCTATGCGGTGCTGGACGAAATCCTCAAATACGCCATCGAGGGCCGGCACCTGTCCACCGCCGAGTACGGCACGGCTGAGCGTTTTGTGACCCAGCTGCTGGGCCAACCCGGCGGGGCCGAGCTGGTTGACCGCGTCAAGCGCATGATCTTCCGCAGCGAGTACAAGCGCCGCCAGGCCCCGCCCATACTGCGCGTGCGCCCGCGCGCCTTCGGCACCGGCCGCCAGATGCCCATTGCCGCCCACTACGAATGAAGCCAAAGTGAAGCCACCGAGCCTGTTTATGCAAGAGACTGCCGCCATGGACGCCCCCCCCGAAACCCCGGCCACCAGCGAGCGCGTGCACACCGCCGTGCTGATCGGGCGCTTCCAGCCGCTGCACAACGGCCACATGGCCCTGCTGCGCGCGGCGCTGGAGCGTGCCGAGCAGATCGTCGTCGTGCTGGGCAGCGCCTGGCAGGCGCCCAATCCCAAGAATCCCTTCAGCTGGCAGGAGCGCGCGCAGATGCTGCGCGAGGCGCTGCCGCCCGCGGACGCGGCCCGCCTGCACTGCGTGCCCGTGCGCGACTACTACAACGAGCCGCTGTGGGTACAGGCAGTGCAGCAGGCCGTGCAGTCCTGCGTGCCCGAAGGCGCCAGCGTGGCCCTGGTCGGCCATTTCAAGGACGCGACCAGCGGCTACCTGGCGCGCTTTCCGCGCTGGCAGCTGATCAGCCTGCCGCGCCTGGGCCAGTTCGACGCCACGCCGCTGCGCGACATCTACTTCGGCGAATCCGGCGTGGACTTCGAGGCCCTGGCCGCCCAGGTGCCGCCCGCCACCCTGCAGTTCCTGCGCCAATGGGCCACCACGCCCGTCCATGCGCAGATGTGCGAGGAATGGCGCATGCTGGCCCGGTACCGCCAGGCCTGGGCTGCGGCGCCCTACCCGCCCGTCTTCGTGACCGTGGACGCGCTGCTGCGCTGCCGCGTGCCGCACGAAGGCGCGCAACAGGACCACATCCTGCTGATACGCCGCGCCCATGCCCCGGGCCTGGGCCTGTGGGCGCTGCCGGGCGGCTTCCTGGAGCCGCGCGACACGCTGTGGCAGTCCTGCCTGCGCGAGCTGCGCGAGGAGACCTGCTCCACGCTCAGCGAGGCCGACCTGCAGGCCGCCCTGCAGTCCGTGCAGGTCTTCGACCACCCCGACCGCAGCCTGCGCGGGCGCACCATCACCCATGTGCACTACCTGGACCTGGGCGTGCTGCCCTCGCTGCCGCCCGTGCAGGGCGGCGACGATGCGGCAGTGGCGCGCTGGGTGGCCGTCTGCGACCTTCCCGCCATGGAAAGCGCGTTCTTCGAGGACCACTTCCAGATCCTGCGCCAGTTCCTGCCCCTGGCGGACACGGGCGTGAAAATCGGCTAAAACCGGAGATTGCGGCGCCATCTTGCGCCGCAATACCGTTTTTCCGGGCTTCCCGTGTTCCCCCGCGTTTGAATGACTACCACCCTACAGATCCGACCCGCCACCCCCGATGACGCCGAGCTCATCGTCCGCTTCGTGCGCGAACTCGCCGTCTATGAGAAAGCCGAGCATGAAGTCCTGGCCACGCCAGAGCATGTGAAGCGCACCCTGTTTGCCGACAACCCCGCCGTCTTCGGCCTGATCTGCCTGCATGGCGACCAGCCCGTGGGCTTTGCGGTCTACTTCTTCAATTACTCGACCTGGCAGGGCCGCCACGGCCTGTACCTCGAAGACCTCTACGTCACGCCCGAGGCGCGCGGCCTGGGCGCGGGCACGGCGCTGCTGCGCCGCCTGGCGCAGATCGCCGTCGAGAAGGACTGCGGCCGCTTCGAGTGGAGCGTGCTCGACTGGAACCTGCCCTCCATCGAGTTCTACGACCGCCTGGGCGCCCTGCCCCAGACCGAGTGGATCCGCTACCGCGTGACGGGCGACACCCTGCTGGAGATGGCGCGCGAGCCGGGCTGAGGCCGGGCCCCCTTCGTCTGCCTACTCGGGCTCCACGCCCTGGCGCACGGCCTGCTCGACCACCTCGCGCGTCAGCGTGGGCACGAAGGTCTCGATGAAGGCATAGGCATAGCCGCGCAGCCAGGCGCCCTTGCGCAGGCCCAGCCGCGTGGTGTTGACCTCGAACAGGTGGCCGGCGTCCAGCGTGCGCAGGCCCTGGTCGCGCTCGGCATCCAGCGCCACCGAGGCGACGATGCCCACGCCCATGTCCAGCTCCACATAGGTCTTGATCACGTCGGCGTCCATGGCCGTGAGCACCACGTCGGGCTCCAGGCCCTCGCGCGCAAAGGCCTCGTCGATGTGGGCGCGGCCCGTATAGCCCTGCTCGTAGGTGATGATGGGAAAGCGCGACAGCGCCTCCAGCGTCAGCGCCTGCTGCGACTGCAGCAGCGGGTGGCCGGGCGGCACGACCACGCCGTGCGTCCAGCGGTAGCAGGGCAGCGCGACCAGGCCTTCATAGCCGGCCAGCGCCTCGGTGGCCACGCCGATGTCGGCCTCGCCGCTGCGCAGCATCTGCGCCACCTGCTCGGGCGAGCCCTGGTGCAGGTGAAGGCGCACCTGCGGATAGCGCTGGCGGAAGTCGCGCACCACATGGGGCAGCGCATAGCGGGCCTGGGAGTGGGTGGCGGCAATCGACAGCCGGCCCTGCTCGCTGGCGCTGAAGTCGGCGCCCACGCGGCGCAGGTTGTCGGCCTCCAGCATCAGGCGCTCGACGATGGGTAGCAGCGCCTCGCCGGGCGGCGTCAGCCCGGTCAGCCGCTTGCCTGCGCGGATGAAGATCTCCACGCCCAGCTCTTCCTCCAGTTCGCGGATCTGACGGCTCACGCCGGGCTGGGAGGTGTGCAGCGTGTGGGCCACCTCTGTCAGGCTGTAGCCGCGGCGCACGGTTTCGCGCACATAGCGCAGTTGCTGGAAGTTCATGGGCAAGGCTCCGCCCGGGGCCGGTGCGGCCCGGGCCTGTGGAAGGCAAAAGCAGGAAGGAAAGAGAGAGGGGACGGCGAGAGGCTTTCAGGCCGAACAGGCCACGGCCGGCTCGTCCGGGGCATCGGCCGCTGCCTCGCGGGGCAGCTCCAGCAGCTCGATCAGATTGCCTGCGGGGTCGCGCGCATAGCAGCGCCGGCCCTCGCTCACGGGCGCCACCTCCAGCGCCAGGCCGCCGTGCACCAGCAACTGCTGGCGCAGCGCATCCACGTCGCTGACCGTCAGCGCCAGGTGCACCAGGTTGCCCGCCGCGCGCTCGGTGCCGCCGGACTGCCCCTTGTAGGGCACCAGATCGATGCGCTGACCGCCGGCCAGAAAGCTCAGGCCCGGACGCCCGGCAACGGTCAGGGCAGACAGGCCCAGCACTTCGCCATAAAAGCGCTCCATGGCCGCCTGGGCGCGCGCCGGGAAGGACAGCTGGACATGGTGGACGCCACAGACGATGGCCACGCCCGGCTTCATGGCAGTGCGGCCGGCAAGAGGGGAAGGCCAGGCGGGGCGTGTGGTGTGGGTCATCGAAGCGTCTCGGAAAAGAATCAGCAGCCCGAATGCTGCTGCAGGCCATTGTCGAGACAAGTCGAAAAAACCAAAAATAATAAAAATTCAGTCTGTTATTTCCAAATCATCTCAAGAGATCGAACGCCGGTGGTCGGCTCGGCGTGCCAGCCATTCGCCGCCGAACTGCAGCACCGACACCAGGGCCACCAGGATGACGATGACCTCGAACATCACGCGCGTCTCATAGCGCTCGTAGCCGTAGCGGATGGCCAGGTCGCCCAGGCCGCCCGCCCCCACGGCGCCCGCCATGGCCGAGGCATTGACCATGGCGATCACGCTCACGGTCATCCCGCCGATCAGGCCCGGCAGCGCCTCGGGCAGCAGCACCTGGCGCACGATCTGCGGGCGGCGCAGGCCCATGGCGCGCGCCGCCTCCACCAGGCCGCCGTCCACCTCGCCCAGGCTGACCTGGGCGATGCGCGCAAAGAACGGGATCAGGTTGGCCGACAGCGGCACCACCGCCGCCCAAGTGCCCAGCGTGGTGCCCACGATGGCGCGCGTCACCGGCAGCAGGGCCACCAGCAGGATGATGAAGGGAATGGCCCGGCCGATGTTCACCGCCGCCGACAGCCCCCGGTACAGCCGCGGCCTGGCATAGAGCCCGCCCGGCGCCGTGGTGTGCAGCACGATGGCCAGCGCCAGCCCGGCAACGATGGCGATCAGCGAGGACGCGCCCGCCATCAGCAGGGTTTCCAGAAAGGCCTGCAGGTATTTATCGAGCGGGGGCAGGGACATGGCCAAGCAGTTGCAGTGAATCGGCGCCCAGCGCCTGTTGAAGGGAAGACAGCGCGGCCGGTGAAAGGGGTGAAAGCGGTGAAAGCGGCGGGGGTGCCGACGGCAGATCCTGCACCGGCACGCCCACCAGCAGGCGGCCCTGCGAACGCCCGCGCATGCAGTCCAGGCCTCCCTGCAACAAACGGGCACGCGGGCCCAGCACCTGAAGCTGCGCCAGCGGCAGGCCCTGCTGGCTGCCGCCGTCGGCCCATCCGATGGCCAGCACGGCGACGGCCTCCGGGCCATCGGCCTCTGCCACCAGTTCCAGGTCCGCCGCCAAGGCCTGCCGCAGCGACCGCAGCAGCGCACGCGCCGCCTCCGAGCGCGGTGCCGCAAACAGCTGCCAGACCTCGCCGATCTCCTGCAGCCGGCCCTGGTCCAGCACCAGCACGCGGTCGCAGACCTCGCGGATCACGGCCATGTCGTGCGTGATGAGCACGATGGTCAGCCGCAGCTTGCGGTTGATCTCGCGCAGCAGCTCCAGGATGGACTGCGTGGTCTCGGGGTCCAGGGCCGAGGTGGCCTCGTCGCACAGCAGGATTTCGGGCTCGTGCACCAGCGCGCGCGCAATGCCCACGCGCTGCTTTTGCCCGCCCGAGAGCTGGGCCGGATAGGCGCCGCTCTTGTCCGCCAGCCCCACCAGGGCCAGCAGCTCGTCCACCCGCGCGCGCACGAGCGCGGGCCGCCAGCCCGCGGCCTGCAGCGGCAGGGCCACGTTCTCGTACACCGTGCGCGAGGACAGGAGGTTGAAGTGCTGGAAGATCATGCCGATGCGCCGGCGCAGCGCCACCAGCGCGTCCTCGTCCAGCGTGGCGACATCGGTGCCGTCCACCAGCACGCGGCCGCTGCTGGGCCGCTCCAGCGCATTGATGGTGCGCAGCAGCGTGGATTTGCCGGCGCCGCTGCGGCCGATGATGCCGAACACCTCGGCACGCGCCACCTCGAAGCTCAGCGCCTGCAGTGCGTGCACGGGCTCGCCCGCGCTCCTTCCCGCGCCCCTGCCCGTTCCCGGGTAGTGCTTGCGCACGCCCTCGAAGACGATGTGCGGCCGCTGCAGCGCATCGATTGCATGGGGCTCGCCGGCCGCCGCCTGTTCCACCTTCATTGCCTTACACGCCTCAGAAGGCCGGCAGCACCGAGCCCTGGTACCTGCTCACGATGAACTGGCGCACGGGCTCGGACTGGTAGGCGCGCAGCAGGGCCGCGACCCAGGGCGCAGCGCGGTCGCGCTCGTGCACTGCAATGATGTTCACGTAGGGATTGCGCTCGCGCCTTTCGACGGCAATGCCATCGCGCGTGGCGATCAGCCCCGCCTGGTAGGCAAAGCTGTTGACGATGGCCGAGGCATCGAGATCGTCCAGCGAGCGCGCCAGCACCACCGAGGCCGCCTCCACCAGCTGCACCTTCTTCTGGTAGCTGGCGATGTCGGCCAGGCCCGCCGTGCCCTTGAAGGGGTCGAAGCCCTCGCGCAGCTTCAGGATGCCCTGGTCCTGCAGCACCACCAGCGCGCGCGTCTGGTTGCTGGGATCGTTGGGAATGCCCAGGCGCGCGCCAGCGGGCAGGTCGGCCAGGCGTTTGTGCTTTTTCGAATAGAAGGCGATGGGCGAGATGTAGGTGTCGCCGGCCGCCACCAGCCGGTAGCCGCGCTGCTGGTTCTGGTCGCGCAGGAACGGCACATGCTGGAAGGAGTTGGCCTCGATGTCGCCGTTGTTCAGCGCCTCGTTGGGGCTGGCCGCGCCGCTGATGACCACGGGCTTGACCTGCAGACCCTGCTCGCGTGCCACGCGGGTCACCACTTCCCAGATTTCCTCGTCCACGCCGCCGCGCACGCCCACGCGCAGCGGGCCGGCCTGCGCGGCCCGGATGGCGCCTGACATCGCCGCCACCGAGGCCCCCGCCGCCAGTCCCCGCAGAAATACTCGCTTGTCCATCGCACAGTCCTTTCAAGAATCAACAGGCACCGATCAACAGGAATCGATCAATAGGCACCAGGGTGCAGCTCACGGCCGGCCGCGCGGGCCTGGGCCTGCAGGCGGGCGAAGTGCTCGGGATAGAAGCGCTGGGCCACATCCAGGTGGGAGCGCACGCGGCCCTTGAGCGCGTTCTCGCCCACATGGCTGAACAGCGGGTTGTCCGGGTCGCTCTGCGGCCCCGTGGCCAGCACGGCCAGCTCGGGCGGCAGGGTCAGCAGCGGGACTTGGCCCAGGTCCAGGCGCGGCGCCAGGAAGTAGGCGATGGAGTAGCGCTGCACGCCCGCGCGCGGCACCAGCACGCGATGCACGTTGGCGCGCAGATAGCCGTTGGTGGCCAGCTCCAGCATCTCGCCGATGTTGATGACGAAGGCCCCGTCGCGCGGCGGCACATCGACCCAGCCGGCCGGCGTCTCCACCTGCAGCCCGCCCACCTCGTCCTGCAGCAGCAGGGTCAGCAGGCCGCCGTCCTTGTGCGCGCCCACGCCCTGGCCTGCTGCGCCCAGCTCGCTGCCCGGGTAGTGGATGATCTTGATGCGGTGCGCAGGCAGGCCGCTGACCAGGGCGTCCAGCGCGCCCTCGGGCAGCTGCAGCGCGGCCACGAAGTGGCGCAGCAGCTCCAGCGCCACGCCATGCGCTGCCGCCTGCCAGGCCAGCACCTCCTCGCGGAACCCGGGCAGGGCCTGCGGCCACTGGTTGGGGCCTTGCAGCCCCTTCCAGTCCGGCACGCCGGGGCCTGCGGGAATCTCGGGCGACTCCTCGCCCAGGTCGATCTGCTCGCGCTGGTCGGGCCGCTGGCGCGTGATCTCCATGCCCACGGCCGTATAGCCCCGGAAGTGCCGCGTGTTGGCAATGGCCAGCGCCTGCTTGTCCGCCAGCGGCAGCGCAAAGAATTCGCGCGCGCGCCGCTGTATGCCCTGCCATGCCTGCCGGCCTATGCCGTGCCCTTCCAGGTAGAAGAAGCCGGTGTCGCGTGCCGTGCGCGCCAGCTGGCGCAGCGCCTGGGCCTGCGTGGACGGGTCGCGCAGAGCCTGCAGATCGATGACTGGCAGGGCCGGAGTTGCCGCTGTGGCGGCGGGCGCGTCGAGGGTGGATGCTGTCAAGGTGCTCATGCTGTGCTGCCAGGAAAGTGGGAAGGAAGGGGCGCTCAGGCCGCCAGGCGCTGATCGCGGTCTTGTTCGCGGTTTTGTTCGCGGTCTTGTCCGCGTTCGGCAGCCAACACCGCATGGCCCTGCGCCTGCTCCAGCGCCTGCGCCAGGTCGGCCAGCAGGTCCTGCGGATGCTCTATGCCGATGGACAGGCGCACCAGCCCGGGCGCAATGCCCACGCGCGCCAGCTCCTCGTCGCTGAGCAGCCTGTGCGTGGTCTCGGCAGGAATGGCGGCCAGCGACTTGCTGTCGCCGATGTTGACCAGGCGCAGGAACAGGCGCAGCGCGTCATAGAAGGCGCGTGCCGCCTGCCGGCCGCCGCGCAGCTCGAAGCCCAGCAGCGCCGGCACATGCCCGCCGCGCAGCTGGCGCAGGGCCAGCGCGTGGTCGGCGTGGCCGCTCTGGCTGGCGTGGTGTATGCGCTCCACCAGCGGATGGCGCTGCAGGAAATCGATCACGGCCAGCGTGTTGCGGCTGGCGCGCTCCTGGCGCAGGCCCAGCGTCTCCAGGCCCTGCAGCAGCAAGAAGGCGCTGTGCGGCGCCAGCGCCGCGCCGCAGTTGCGCAGCAGCACGGCACGGGCCCGCGCGATGAAGGCGCGGTCGGGAAATTTTTCGGTGAAGACAAAGCCCTGGTAGGCCGGCTCGGGCGCGCTGAACTGCGGGTAGCGCCCCGCGTGCGCCACCCAGTCGAAGCGGCCGCTGTCCACGATCAGCCCGCCCAGCACATTGCCGTGTCCGCCAATGGCCTTGGTGGCCGAATGCACGACGATGTCGGCGCCCCAGTCGAAGGGCCGCAGCAGCAGCGGCGAAGCCACGGTGTTGTCCACCACCAGCGCCACGCCCGCCGCACGGCTGATGTCGGCCAGTTGGCGCAGGTCGGCAATGCCGCCCGATGGATTGCCCACGGACTCCACGAACACGGCCTTGGTGCGCGGCCCTATCGCCCGGCGCAACGCCTGGAAATCATCCTTGGCCACGGCCGTGCTCTGCACGCCGCGCGAGGCCAGCACATGGGCGATGAAGTTGTGCGTGCCGCCATACAGCTGCGAGGCCACGACCACATGGTCGCCCGCACTGGCCAGCGTGGCCAGCGCCACGTCGATGGCGGCCATGCCCGAGGCCAGGGCCAGCGCGGCCACGCCGCCTTCGAGAGCCGCAATGCGCTGCTCCAGCACCGCCAGCGTGGGGTTGGCCGTGCGCGAGTACACATCGCCCTCCTCCACCAGGCCGAACAGGTTGGCGCCGTGCTGGGCGCTGTCGAACACGAAGGAGGTGCTCTGGTAGATGGGCACGGCCGCGCTGCGCTGCTGCTCGCGCCCCCGGTAGCCGGCGTGCAGGGCCTGGGTGTCCTGCTGCCACAGCGCATCGCTGGCTGCGTCGTGCGGGGCGGACTCGGTGCCGGTCGCTGAGGTCATGCATGGACTCCGTATGAATGGTCGATGCAGCCCATTATTCGAAGCCCGCGCCCTGCGCACTACGAAGAAAAACGCGTTCGCTTATTCGGTTTGCGCATGTCGCCGGGCCGCGCCCTTCCTAGTTGCCACGCACATATGGATGCGCGTTTTGCGTCGTTGGAAACACGGCACTCAGCGGACAGCATCGGCAGTCCCGAAACTGCTTTGGAGGGAGTTCCATGACCCGCAAGACCCAGACCGAGATCGACAGGACCCAGGACAGCCGCTGCGCCCATGGCGCCGATTGCGGTGCTTTCGGGGCGCTCGATGCTCCCGAGGCGACCGAGCCCTCGCTCTCGCGCCGCACCCTGATCCGCGCCGGCGCCGCAGCCGGCGCGCTGGGATCGGCCGCCTGGTTCAGCGGCCGCGCCGGGGCGCAGCCGCGCCAGAAGATCACCTTTGCCTGGAGCCAGGCCAGCTTCTGCCATTCGCCCATTCCCGTGGCGCTGGAGCGCGGCTTCTTCGAGCGCAACGGCCTGGACGTGGAGCTGCTGAACTGGGGCGGCTCGGCCGACCAGTTGCTGGAGGCGCTGGCCACGGGCAAGGCCGATGCGGGCGCGGGCCTGATCCACCGCTGGATCAAGCCGCTGGAGGCGGGGCTGGATGTCAAGCTCATCGGCAGCGTGCATGGCGGCTGCCTGCGCCTGGTCGGCTTGAAGTCGGCCGGCGTCACGCTGGACCCCAGCACGCTCAAGGGCAAGACCATCGGCGTGGCCGATCTCAACAGCCCGGCCAAGCAGTTCTATTCCATCCACCTGGCCAAGCGCGGCCTGGATGTGGACAAGGACATCGAATGGCGCGTCTACCCGGCCGACCTGCTGGATGTGGCCGCCAAGAAGGGCGAGATCCAGGCCATCGCCGACGGCGACCCCAATCTCTACCTGATCGAGAAACGCAACCCCGGCACCTTCCTCGAACTGGGCAACAGCGCCAAGAACGAGTACGCCGAAAGCATTTGCTGCGTGATCGGCGCAGGCGCAAAGTTCGCCCGGGCCAACAAGCCCGCAGCGGCCAGCGTGGTGCGCGCGCTGACCCAGGCCTCGGACTACATCGCCGAGAACCCCAATGAAACGGCGAAGATCTTTGCCAAGTACTCGCCCAAGGTGCCCGTCGAGGACCTGCAGCGCCTGCTGGCCGAGCTGACCTTCAAGCACCATCCGCACGGCAAGCCGCTGCGCGACGAGGTCCAGGCCTTTGCGGCCGACTTCCGCACGGCCGGCGTGCTCAAGAAGCAGACCGACCCTGGCCGCTTTGCCAGCCACATCACGCTGGACGTCCTCGCATGAGCACCGCAAGACCACGTTGGCGCCTGGGCGCCACGGATGCCGCACCCGGCCTGGAACGGGAACAGGCGCAGGACTCGCGCAAGGCAGGCCCCTGGCGAACCGGCCTGCTGGCCGCCGCCGCCTGGGCCGGCCTGGGCATGCTGACCCTGCTGTGGCCCAACAAGGAGATCGGCTTCAGCGAATGGGCATTCACGCAGGAGTTCGGCATTGCCGCCCTGGCCGTGGCCCTGTTGCTGCTGGCATCGGCCGTGCTGCCTGTACGAGGCGCACGGCGCGTACGGCGCATCGACCGCTGGCTGCGCCCGGCCGGTGCCTGGCTGGTGGCCGCGCCGCTGCTGCTGGCGCTGTGGGAGACGCTGACGGCCAAGCTCGGCGCGCTGCCGCCGCCGTTCTTCGCACCGCCGCAAAGCCTGATCGACGTGGTCCATGAGGACTGGCAGCGCCTGGGCCTGTCCACGCTGTATTCGCTGCGGCTGCTGCTCAACGGCATCGTGTTCGGCGCGGTGATCGGATTTCTCACGGGCGTGTGGATAGGCTGGTCGCGCATCGCGGGCTACTGGGTGCATCCGCTGCTGCGCTTCCTGGGGCCGGTGCCGGCCTCGGCCCTGCTGCCGCTGGCCTTTTTCTTCGCGCCGTCCAGCTACTCGGCAGCCGTGTTCCTGGTGGCGCTGGCCACGTTCTTTCCGGTGGCCGTGCTGACCTGGTCGGGCGTGGCCTCGGTCAGCAAGAGCTACTACGACGTGGCGCGCACGCTGGGCGCATCGCCCTGGTTCCTGGTGCTGCGCGTGGCCATCCCGGCCGCCCTGCCCCAGGTCTTCGTGGGCCTGTTCATGGGGCTGGGCGCCTCGTTCTCGGTGCTGATCACGGCCGAGATGATGGGCGTGAAGGCCGGCCTGGGCTGGTATCTGCAATGGGCCCAGGGCTGGGCAGCCTACGCCAACATGTACACGGCGCTGCTGGTCATGGCCGTGCTGTGCTCGGGCCTGATCACGCTGCTGTTCACCGTGCGCGACCGCACGTTGTCGTGGCAGAAGGGAACCGTCAAATGGTGATTGCCGCAGAACACGCCGCCAACGCCGCAGCCACGCCCGCCATCGCCGGGGCGGCCCTAGCCGGGGCGGCCATCGATGTGCAGGCCGTCAGCCACTGGTTCGGCCAGGGGCAGGGCGCGCTGCAGGTGCTCGACGAGGTCAGCCTGCAGGTGCGGCCCGGCGAGTTCGTGGCCCTGCTGGGCCCCAGCGGCTGCGGCAAGTCCACGCTGCTGCGCCTGGTGGCCGGGCTGGACGCGCCCACGGCCGGCGCCGTGGCGCAGGACGGCACGGCCATCACCGAGCCCGATCCCTCGCGCATCGTTGTCTTCCAGGACCCCACGCTGTTTCCCTGGCGCACGGTGCGCGGCAACGTGGCCCTGGGCCTGCAGGCACGCGGCCTGCTGGACAGCCAGGCCCACCGCATCGACGAGGCCCTGCGCCTGGTGGGACTGGAGGATTTCGCGGACAGCCATCCCCACCAGCTGTCGGGCGGCATGGCCCAGCGCGCGGCCCTGGCGCGCGCCCTGGTCAACGACCCGCGCCTGCTGATCCTGGACGAGCCGCTGGGCAAGCTCGACTCGCTGACGCGGCTGGCCATGCAAAGCGAGATCCTCAAGATCTGGCAGCGCGCAGGCTTTTCCGTGCTGCTGGTCACCCACGATGTGGAAGAGGCCCTCTTCCTGGCCCACCGCGTGCTGGTCTTCAGCCAGCGGCCCGCCCGCATCGTGGCCGAGATCGATGTGGACCTGCCCTACCCGCGCCAGCGCGGCCATGCCCGCCTGTCCGAGCTGCGCCACGAGGCCCTGCGCCACCTGGGCCTGGACCAGACCTGGTAGCGCCCGCCTCCGATGCAACGCAGCGACTCCCCCGACTGGCTCAACCCCTTGATCGGCGCCATGCAGCAGGCCCAGGTCGGCCTGCTGCAGCTGCTGCATGGCCTGGGCCTGGCCGGCACGGTGGATGGGCAGCCCGCCTGGCCCTGGGCCCTGCGCCTGTCCGGCGAAAACCTGCTGATCGACCTGGGCCAGGCCCGGGGCCTGCTGTGGTCGCTGGCGGCCGTGGCCACCGCCATCGTTTTGCTGTTGCTGGCCCTGGTGCTGGTCCTGGTTCTGCGCCGCATCCGCCTGCCGGCCCTGGTGCTGACCGCGCTGGCCGCGCTCGCCCTGCTGCTGGCCCCCTGGCCGCGTGCCGACCTGATCCTGGTGCCCGCGCATGCCACCAGCTTCCATGCCTCGCCCACGGGCTTCAGCGTGGAGAGCATTGCGCGCGGCGGCGCCGCCTATGCCCAGCACTGCACGGCCTGCCACGGCGCCGATGGCCGGGGCCACGGCCCGCTGGCCGCCAGCCAGCCGGTCTGGCCCCCCAACTTCACCAGCCCGCTGCTGTGGCGCCGCGCCGATGGGGAATTGCTCTGGGCCATTCTTCATGACCGCCGCCCCGTGGAGTCTGGCGACGGCGCACGGGCACACGGCCAGGCCGACCGGCTGTCCAGCGACGACGCATGGGCCCTGATCGACTTCATGAAGGCCCGCGCCGCAGGCCAGATGCTGCAGATCGCCGGCAACTGGCCCTATCCCGTGGGACTTCCCGACATGGCCGTGCAGTGCGCAGGCCAGCCCGCACGCCGCCTGAGCACCTGGCAAAGCCGCCAGCAGCGGCTGAGGGTGGTGGCAGGCAGCGGCCCGGTGCAGGAAGACCCGCGCCTGGTCAGCCTGCAGCTGTCACCCGATGGCGGCAACCGCGCCGCCAGCGCCCTGGACTGCACCGTCAACGACCCGCGCGCCTGGCAGGCCATGGCCCTGCTCAGCGGCTCGGAGCAGCTGCAGGGCATGCAATGGCTGGGCGACCGCAGCGGCTGGCTGCGCGCGCTATCGCGTCCGGGCGCCCAGGGCTGGTCGGAGGACGACCTGGTCTGCCGCACGGACACGGCGGCCAAGGCCACCTCCGGCGCTGGCGCTGGCGCTGGCGCCGTGGCCGACGGCCTGGGCGCGCTGATTGCACGCATGGACGCCGAGCCCGTGCGGTTCATCAAGGGTGGGTTTGTGCATTGAACCTGCACGGAGGCAGAGGAACACGGGCACACAGAATCTGCAGGGCATTCGCAACTTGCTCTTGCCAATCTTTCAAGCGGAACATGGCTAGTGGCGGGGGCATGGCCTTTCTATAGTCGGCGCCTCGACGGATCCGCCCTCTTCCCTCAAGCCCGGGCGACGGCGACACTCCCACGGGACCCCATCCCCAAAAGCCCCCACAACAAGGAGAGACTGCGATGACCGATCTCACCATCAACGGCAAGACCGTTTCCATGGACCTGGACCCCGAGACGCCCATTCTGTGGGCCCTGCGCGACACGCTGGAGATGACCGGCACCAAGTTCGGCTGCGGCGCGGCGCTGTGCGGCGCCTGCACGGTGCACATGAATGGCCAGGCCATACGTTCCTGCGTGACGCCGATCTCGGCGGCCGCGGGCCAGAAGATCACCACCATCGAGGCCATGACCTCGGGCTCCGACCGCGTGGGCACCGCCGTGCGCGATGCCTGGGTGCGCCACGACGTGGCCCAGTGCGGCTACTGCCAGAGCGGGCAGATCATGAGCGCCACGGCCTTCCTCAAGTCGCTGCCCAAGGGCAAGAAGCCCAGCGGCGAGGAGATAGACGCGGCCATGGCCGGCAACATCTGCCGCTGTGGAACCTATGCACGCATCCGCGCGGCCGTGGCCGATGCCGCGCGCACCCTGGGCTGAACGGAGAACGCCGCATGCTGACCACCTTCAACCCCGCCGAACTGCCGCGCGCCCTGCAGCACATCCTGGACCGTGACGAGGCCGCTGCTGCCATCGCGGACGCGCCCACCCTTGCACAGATCCCCCGCCGCAGCTTCCTCAAGATCGCCGGGGCCGGTTCGCTGGCCCTGGGCGTGTTTCCCGCCATGGCGCAGGCGCCGGGCAAGGGCGAGGCCGCCGGCCTCAAGCCCACCGAGCAGCCCGCCTCCTTCGTGGAGATCTCGCCCAGCGGCGAAGTCACCGTGGCCATCAACCGCCTGGAGTTCGGCCAGGGCGTGCACACCGCCCTGCCCCTGGTGCTGGCCGAGGAGCTGGACGCCGACTGGAGCAAGGTCCGCGCCCGCCTGGGCGGCAACGATGCGGCCTATGCCGATCCGCGCTACGGCATCCAGATGACGGGCGGCTCCACCGCCCTCAAGCACAGCTACACCCAGTACCGCGAGCTGGGCGCCCGTGCGCGCGCCATGCTGGTGGCCGCCGCCGCCGCGCAGTGGAAGGTGGACGCCGCCACGCTGCGCACGCGCGAGGGCTTCGTGCTCGGCCCCAATGGCAAGAAGCTGTCGTATGGCGAGCTGGCCCAGGCCGCCATGGCCCAGCCCGTGCCGGCCACCGTCGTGCTGAAGAATCCCAAGGACTTCCGCCTGATCGGCAAGCCCACGGGCCGCATCGACGCCCGGGCCAAGAGCAGCGGCCAGCAGAGCTTCGGCATCGACATGCACCTGCCGGGCCAGCTGACGGCGGTGATTGCACATCCGCCCGTGTTCAAGGCACAGCTGGCCTCGCTGGACGACGCTGCGGCGCGTGCCGTGCCCGGCGTCAAGGCCGTGCTGCGCGTGCCCGTGGACGGCGGCGGCGAAGGCGTGGCCGTGATCGCCACCGGCTACTGGCCTGCGCGCAAGGGCCGCGAGGCGCTGAAGGCGCAATGGAACACCGACGCCGTGGAGAAGGTGGACAGCGAACGCCAGCTGGCCCAGTACCGCGAACTGGCCGCGCAGCCCGGCGCGCGCCACTTCGACGCCGATATCTCGGCGCTGGACAAGGCGCCGCGCCATATCGAGGCCGAGTTCAGCTTCCCCTACCTGGCCCATGCGCCCATGGAGCCGCTCAACTGCACGGTGCAGATGGGCGAGACCGGCGAGGCGGGTGCCGACCTCTACCTGGGCACGCAGTTCGCGGGCGTGGACGGCATGGCCGCCGCGCGCGTGCTGGGCCTCAAGCCCGAGCAGGTGCGCGTGCACGTGCAGATGGCCGGCGGCGGCTTTGGCCGCCGGGGCGTGGGCACCAGCGACTATGTGGTCGAGGCCTGCCAGGTGGCGCTGGCCGCGCGCCGCGCCGGCCTGAGCGCCCCCGTGCGCATGGTCTGGAGCCGCGAGGACGACATCAAGGGCGGCTACTACCGCCCCATGCACCTGCACCGCGCCAGGATCGGCTTCGACGAACGCGGCAAGGTGCTGGCCTGGGACCACGCCATCGTGGGCCAGTCCATCACGGCGGGCACCATGTTCGAGGGCGGCATGATCAAGAACGGCATCGACGCCACGGCCGTGGAGGGCATGCGCGAGCCCTATCCGCTGCCCATGCGCCTGACCGTGCACCACCCCAAGGTCAACGTGCCCGTGCTGTGGTGGCGCAGCGTGGGATCGACCCACACGGCCTTCGTCATGGAAACGCTGATCGACGAGATCGCGCGCAGCAGCCGCCAGGACCCCGTGGCCTACCGCATGCAGATGTTCGGCGACAAGCACCCGCGCCATCGCCTGGCCCTGCAGCTGGCCGTGGACAAGAGCGGCTACGGCAAGCGCCAGCTGCGCGCGGGCCGTGCCTGGGGCGTGGCCGTGCACGAGTCCTTCGACACGGTGGTGGCCTATGTGGTGGAGGCCTCGGTCAAGGACGGCCGCCCGGTGCTGCACAAGGCCACGGCCGGCGTGCACTGCAACCTGGCCGTGAACCCGCGCACCATCGAGGCGCAGGTGCAGGGCGCGGCGCTGATGGGCCTGTCCATGTGCCTGCCCGGCGCGGCGATCACGCTCAAGGACGGTGTGGTGGAGCAGAGCAACTTCGGCGACTTCGCCGTGCCGCGCATCACCGACATGCCCGAGATCGCCGTCCACGTCGTGCCCAGCGCCGAGCCGCCGACGGGCATGGGCGAGCCCGGCCTGCCGCCGCTGGCCCCGGCCTTCGCCAACGCCGTGGCGCAGCTCACGGGCAAGCCCGTGCGCAAGCTGCCGTTCGACCTGGCGTGATCGCGCTGGAGTGATCGATCTGGCCTGAGCGGCCGGACCTGATCCCGGTCAGCCCCCGGAAAGGGCGGCGGCACCTGTGGCCGCCGCCCTTTCCAGTTCTTCCATGGTCAGCAGATAGTCCGGGCAGTCCTGCAGCCGCTGCACGGCCAGGTCGATGAAGGCACGCACGCGCCGGGGCAGCGCGTCGCGGCTGCCGTAGTAGACATGCAGGCCGATGTGCTCGCTGACATGCTCCAGCAGCACGGGCACCAGGCGCCCCGCGCGGATGTGCGCGGCCGCGCAGATGTTGGACAGCTGGCCCAGCACCTGGCCGGCCAGCACGGCATGCAGCTCCAGCTCGGCATCGTTGGTGGACAGGGCCGGCTGCAGGTAGCGGTGCGTGAGCTCGCCATCGACCGGCAGGTACCAGGGCATCACCGTGTCCGTGGCCGCATGGCGGAACATGCTGCAGCGGTGCGCGGCCAGCTCGTCCAGCGACCGGGGCACGCCATGGCGCTGCAGGTACTGCGGCGCCGCGCAGACGATGAGCTGCACGGGAAACAGCCGCCGCCCGATCACGCTTTCATCGGGCGAGGCGCCGATGCGAAACCCCGCATCGACCCGGTCCAGCACCCAGTTGCCTATGCCGTCGTCCAGCCGCACATCGGGGACGATGCCCGGGTGCAGGCGGCAGAACTCATCGAGCAGCGGCATCAGCACGGGCGCAAAGCAGGACTTGGGGCCCACGATGCGCAACGGCCCCGCAATGCCCTCGCGGCTGTCGCGTGCCAGGTTCAGTGCGCGGTCCAGCGCGGCCAGCGCCGGCTGGGTGTCCTGCAGGAAACGCTGGCCCTCCTCGGTCAGCGCCAGGCTGCGCGTGGTCCGGTGCAGCAGGCGCACGCCCAGGTGCTGCTCCAGATGGGCCACCGCCTGGCTGGCGGCCTGCGGGCTCACGCCCTGGGACAGCGCCGCCTGGCGCAGGCTGCCCAGCTCGACCGCCTTGGCAAAGGTGGCGATGGCGCGCAGTTCATTGATGGGCATGGTGCGGAAATCCGGTATTCGTGGGCTGACAGTGCCGCAGTATCCCGCCTTTGCGCATGCCCTGCCCGCGGCTTGCGGGGCAAGCTAGCGCCCCTGGCGCGCCAGCCATACGCCGGCTGCCGTCAAGGCCATGCCCGCCAGCGCCAGGCCGCCCAGCGTCTCGCCGAACATGGCCCAGGCGATCAGGGCCGTGGCCGGCGGCGTCAGGTAGAACAGGCTGGCCACGTGCACGGCGCCGCCGCGGCGTATCAGCAGGTTGAGCAGGCTGACCGCGCCCACGGACAGCACCAGCACCAGCCAGCCCAGCGCGAACAGGAATTCGCCGCTCCAGCGCACCTGCATGGTTTCCGTGGCCAGGGCCAGCGCCCCCGTCGCCACCAGGCAGGGCAGGTACTGGATGACCGAGCCCGTGCGCAGATCAAACGAGGGACAGAACCGCTTCTGGTACAGCGTGCCGGCCGTGATGCCGGCCAGCGCCACCACGGCCGGCACCAGCATGGCCAGCAGGGCATGGACCGGCACCGAGGCGATCTTGCCCGCCACCACCAGGGCCACGCCCGTGAAGCCCAGCGCCAGCCCGGCCCACTGCCGGGGCCGCACGGACTCGCCCAGCAAGGTGCCGGCCACCAGCGCCGTGATCAGCGGCTGCAGCCCCACCACCAGGGCCGTCACGCCCGAAGGCAGGCCGTGGGCGATGGCCGTGAACACGCCGGCCAGGTACACGCCATGCACGAACAGCCCTGACACGCCAATGTGCAGCCACTGGCGTGCCGACCGTGGCCAGGGCGCGCGCAGCACCAGGACCACCGCCGCCATCAGCACCAGGACGATGGCATAGCGCAGCGTCAGAAAGGTCAGCGGCTCCACATAGGGCAGGCCGAACTTGGCGCCGATGAAGCCCGTGCTCCACAGCAGCACGAACAGCCAGGGAAGCAAGGCGGCCGCCATGGCGGGCGGCGAGGGTCTTTGGGTCATGGAGCGGATGCGGAAAAGGGCGGGGGCGGCGCCAGTGTGTCATGCCCCGTGCGCCAGGGGCTGCGCGTGGCAAACCACCGCACCAGGCAGTCGCGCAGCGCCGTCATGGCCGCGCTGCTGAACACCGCCGAGGGCCGCACGAAGTAGATGCCCGAGGCGCCATCCAGGCGCCATTTCGGCAGCACCCGCACCAGCCGGCCTGCGGCCATGTGCTCGCTCATCAGCCAGTCGCCGCCGGCCAGAATGCCCACCCCCATGACGGCGGCCGTGAGCAAGGCCTCGCTGTCATTGCTGACCATGGGGCCGCGCACCAGCACGGTGTGCCGGGCCTGGCCCTGAGGCACATCGCCCGATGCGCCACCGTGCACCAGCTCCCATTGCGGAAACGACTGCAGTCCCGTGAAGCCCAGGCAGCGGTGCGCCGCCAGGTCCTCGGGGTGCACCGGCGTGCCGTGGGCCTGCAGATAGGCGGGCGCGGCGCCCAGAATGCGCTGGTGCCCGCCCAGCCGCAGCGCCACGAGACGGCTGTCCGCCAGCCGGCCTATGCGCACCGCCGCGTCGAAGCGCTCGCCCACGATGTCCACGAAGCGGTCCGCATACTCCACCTCCAGCACGATCTGCGGATGGGCCAGCGCAAACTCGGCCAGCAGCGGGCTGAGCCAGCGCCTCCCCATCGCTGCCGGCAGCGACAGCCGCAGCCTGCCCCGCGCCTGCGAGGCGCCCTGGGCGGCCTCCTTCTGGGCATCGGCAATCAGGCCGGCCGCCTGGCGCACCTTGTCCACCAGGCGCAGGCCCTCGTCGGTCAGGTGCAGATGGCGTGTGCTGCGCTCCACGAGCCGCACGCCCAGACGGGTCTCCAGCGCGTTCAGGCGTTTGGACAGCACGGACGGATGGCGCAGCAAGGCCCGCCCCGCCGCAGCGAAGGAGCCTTGTTCATGCAGCGCCACCAGGGCCGCCAGTTCATCGGCGTGCTGGCTGTCCAGAAGGTTCATGGGGTCAGGATGATCGCACCTTGGGAGCGTCCCTGCTCCAGATCGCCATGCGCCTGCGCCACCTCCGCCAGCGCATACCGGCGCCAGACGCCGGGCACGATGATGCCGGCCGCCACGGCGGCCAGCACGTCCCGTGCGCGCTCCTGGTACTCGGCCGCCGTAGCCGTGTGCGCGGCCAGCGAGGGGCGCGTGAGGAACAGCGAGCCCTTGGCATTGAGCGTGGCCACCGAGATGGGATCGGGCAGGCCGGAGGTCGCGCCGAAGGACACCAGCAGGCCGCGCGGGCGCAGGCAGTCCAGCGAGGCGCCCAGCGTCGTGCGGCCGATGGGGTCGTAGACCACGTCGGCCTTCAGGCCCCCGGTGGCCTGCAGCACCTGGCCCGGCAGCGTGGCCGCGTCGAACACGAAGACCTCGTCGCAGCCGGCCGCCCGCGCGCGCTCCACGCTGGCTGCCTTGGACACCACGCCGATCACCAGGGCGCCCAGGTGCCTGGCCCAGGCGCACATCAACTGGCCCAGCGCACCGGCGGCGCCATAGATCACGATGCGGCTGCCGGGGCCCACGGCATGGGTGGTCTTGAGCAGGTACTGCGCCGTGAGGCCCTTGAACAGCACGGCCGCCGCCGCGTCGTCAGGCAGCGCATCGGGCAGCTTCACCAGGCGCTCGGCCGGATACAGGCGGGCGCTGGCATAGGCGCCTAGCGGCCCCGTGGCGTAGCCCACGCGCTCGCCCACGGCCACATTCGTCACGCCCTCGCCCACGGCGGCCACCCGCCCCGCGCCCTCCAGCCCCAGGCCCGAGGGAAAGGCGATGGCGACAGCGCCCTTGCGCTGGCTCACGTCCAGCGGGTTCACGCCGATGGCCGTCTGCTCCAGCCAGACCTGGCCGGGGCCGGGCGCCTGCACCTCGACCGGCTCCAGGCGCATGGCGTCGGGGGTGCCTGCGGCGTCCATGCGGACCTTGATCAATGGATTCATCTCGCTGCTCCGTGAAATGGGTGCAGCGTAGAAGAAGCGATTGAGGGCAGCAATAGGCCGGCGTGCAGTTCACTGCTGCATGGGGTGCAGCAATGACCACGAACCAGCGCGCACGCCGCCCACGCTGCCCGTCAGAAGTCGTGCCGGATGCCCAGCTCGAAGGCCGTGGAGGCGCGCCCGCCAAAGTAATTGGCCGCGGCCGGATTGCCGCTGACAGCCGCACCCCCGGCAATGGCGAAGGCCGCCCCATTGCGGTTGGACATGCGGGCCGCATGCGCGTACAGCGCCGTGCGCCGCGACAGCGAGTGCACATAGCCCAGCGCCCATAGGTCGGCATCGCTGGCGCTTTGCGCCGCCGTCGCGCCCTTCTGGTCGGCCTTGACGTAGCTGAGCTTGACCACGCCGCTGCCCACGGGAACGCTCATGCCCACCAGGGTGTTGACCGTGCGGTCCACGCCATGGACCCAGCGGCGCTGGGCCAGGCTGGCCTTGAGCCAGCCGAAGTCGTAGGAGACACCGTAGCTCTGGTCCTTGAAATGGATGCCGCTCAGGGTGTTGCGCGTGGTGAACTGCGCGCCCGCCACGTTCCAGCCCGCGCCCGCCCAGCCCAGCCGAAAGCCGTTGCCGCGCGTCTGGCCTGCCGCCGTGGCGCCCTTCTCGCCCAAGGTGGCGATCAGGCTGCCGGACACGCCCTGCAGCCCGCCCAGGCCGGCCGGCAGGAAATACTCCACCGCATTGCTCACGCGCAGCGTGGGATTGGCCGCCTGCGACTCCGGCGCCGTGCCGAAGGCCTGGCCCAGCGCGCGGGAAGCCGTGAATGAGCGAAAGCCATTGGCGCTGCCGATGCCCAGCGTGGCAAACGGATCGAAGCCGCTCCACACCAGGTGCGTGGGCACCCAGTCCCGCCCCAGCCGCAGCTCGCCCCATTGGCGCGAGGCCAGGCTGACCGTGGAGCGCCGGTCCCAGAACGGGCCGCTGGCGCCCATGGCGCCGGTGTCGGCCAGCAGGCTGCCGTCCAGGTAGAAGCCCGCGCTCAGGCCGTCGCCCAGGTCCTCCTGCCCCCGCAATACCAGCTTGCTGGTGGAGTTGGCGCCGCTGGCCTGCGAGGTGACCGTGCCCAGGCCCTGGTTGCGCACCTGCCTGACGCTCACATCGACGGTGCCCGAGATCGATACCGAGGACTGCGCGCCCGCATGCGCGGCGGCCAGCCCCAGCGAGGCGGCCAGGGCCTGGCGTATGAAAACCTGCATGTTGTCTCCTTGTGATTTTTTGCTTTGCTTTGCTCTTTGCTCTTTCTCGGGCGTGTGCCGGGGTCTGCCCGGCTACTCGGGCTTGAAGCCCGCGCCCTTGAGCAGCGCGGCGCTCTGCGCCACATCGGCGGCGATGAAGCGCTTGAACTGCTCGGTGCTCTCCGAAACCGTGTCGATGCCCAGGCTCGCGAAGGCGCCGGACCTGGCCAGCTCGGCCACCGCCGCGTTGGAGGCCTGGTTCAGCCGCTGCACCCGGTCGGCCGGCGTGTCCCTGGGCGCCCACAGTCCGTACCAGGACGTGTAGGCAAACCGCGGCAGGCCGCTTTCCTGCATGGTGGGCACCTCGGGCGCCAGCGGGCTGCGCTTGCCGGAGGTGATGGCAATCGGCCGCACCTTGCCGGCCTTGGCCAGGGGCAGCACGGAGACCATGGAGTCGAGCAGCAGGTCCACATGGCCGCCGCCCACATCCACCAGCGCGGGTTGCGTGCCCTTGTAGGGCACGTACTCGAGGCGCATGCGGCCCTGCTGGGCCAGCAGCAGCGTGGCCAGGTGGCTGGGTGCGCCCACGGCGGGAATGGCCGCCGTCCACGTGCTCTTGGCGCCTGCGGCCAGCACCTCGCCCAGCTTGCTATGGGGCAGCTGCGGCGATATCACCAGCATCAGCGGCGCCTCGCCCACGCGCGCCACGGGGACAAAGTCGGTCTGCGGGTCATAGGGCGGATGGGCCAATACCTGCTTGGCCAGCACATGCGTGGCGGCCGAGAACAGCAGGGTGTAGCCATCGGGGGCAGCCGCCAGCACCGCACGGCCGCCCACCACGCCGCTGCCGCCCACGCGGTTCTCGACGATGACCGTCGTGCCCAGCTGCTTGCGCAACTGCTCGGCAAACAGGCGCGCCGCGCTGTCCACGCCGCCGCCCGCCACGAACGGGACGATGACCTTGACCATCTTGCCCGGCTCGGGAAAGGCGGCGGGCGCACTGGACAAGGCCATGCTGGCGATGGGCAAGGCAGCCAGCGCACCCAGTAAGGCGCCCAGCACCGGCCCCTTCAGCCGTGTCAGAGTTTTCATGCTTTGTCTCCTGTTTCTTTTGAAAATGGGCCGGCCGTTGCGTGGCTCAGCCCGGGTCCTGATTCGGCGCGCGCCGCCTGTGCCTGCGCACCAGCACGCTCAGCGTGTCGTCCAGGGCCTGGGCATCCAGCCCCCGCGTGATGAAGACGATGCGCGTGCGCCGGTCGGCACCCGGCCAGCGGGGCAGCGTCTGCGGCGGGGCGAACAGGTGCTGCACGCCATGGATGACCAGGGGCTGGTCCGGGTGCTCCTGCAGGTGCACGATGCCTTTGACGCGCAGCAGGTCATCGCCGCGCATGGCCGTGACCCAGTCCATCCATTCGCCAAACGCCTGCGCGGGCAGGGGCTCGTCGCGCTGCAGCACAAAGGACGAGATGCCGTCGCGGTGCGCGCCTGCCGGCGCTGTCACCGGAGCTGTCACCGGAGCTGTCACCGGAGCCATGGCCCGGTAGCCGGGTGCCTGGAGCGTGCCCGCAGCGGCGTCCTCCTGCCCCGTCGCGCCTTCCGACATCAGCCGCTGCAGCAGCGCCACATGGTGGGCGGGGTCCATGCCTGGCGGCGCCTCGCCGTTGATGGCCTGCACCTGGGCCAGCAGTTGCGCAGCGGGCTGTGCGCCGCCCAGCAAATCTGTCTTGGTCAGCAGCACCAGGTCAGCCACGGCCAGTTGCCGCACGGCTTCGGGATAGCCTGCCAGCGTGGCGCTGCCCAGCACGGCATCGACCGTGCAGGCCACGCCGGCCAGCGCATAGCGCGCCCGCACGGCGGGCTCGCCCAGGAAGGAGCGCAGTATCGGCCCCGGGTCCGCCAGGCCGCTGGTTTCGATCAGCACGCGGCGCGGCGCGCCCTGTTCGCGCAGGGCCAGGCGCTCCAGCGCCTCCACCAGATCGCCGCGCACGCTGCAGCACAGGCAGCCATTGGCCAGCAGCACCGTGTCCTCGCAGGCCAGGCTGGTCAGGTCCTGGTCGATGCCGACCGCACCGAACTCGTTGACGATGACGGCCGTCCCGTGCAGGTCCGGCAGCGCCAGCAGCCGGTTGAGCAGCGTGGTCTTGCCGCTGCCCAGGAAGCCCGTGAGCACGGTGACCGGAATGCGCTGGCCCGCCGCTTCGGGCAGGGCCAGCAGGCTGGAGAAATGCCCGCTCATGACGCCACCCCGCCCTGTGCCCCACCATGCACCTCGGCAAACGAGCGCAGCGTGCGCTCCAGCCGCGCCAGCGCCCACTGCGCCACGGCCTGCGGCACCTCGTCCGAGCCCAGCGCATCGAGCAGGCCGCGCAGCGGCTGCGCGCCCTGCCCGGGTGCGGGCCGGGCACGGAACCAGGCCGCCACCTCGGGCTGCTCGCAGCGCTCGCCCCCGTCCTGCAGGTAGTCCACGATGTCCAGCTCGAAGTCCTCCAGCCGCAGGCTGATGCCGCCCGCCCCGCAGGCGCAGGCACCGCCCAGGGCGACATGGCGCAGCGCCAGGGCGCACCACAGGTCCCAGAGCCGCTCGGCCTGCAGGGCGTGGTCGGAGGCCATGGCCGTGCTCACTGCCCGTCCCAGGCCACGGCCGAGGTTGCCGTTGCGGCCGACGGAGACCTGCCGCTGCGCAGCGCCTGCGTGCCCTCGTGGTCCACCTGCCCCTGGCTGTCCAGCGCCACGCGGTAGACCTCGCGGGCCACCTGGGCGCTCACATAGCCTTCGCGCACGTCCTCGGCCACCTTGTCCAGTTCGCGCGCCAGCGGGTCGCCAAAGCCCCCGCCGCCGCCCGACAGCATGCGGTAGGCATCGCCGCGTTCCAGGCGCACGTTGAAGATCTTGGCGTTGGCGTGGTCGGTCTTCCACTCGCCCTTGTGGCGCACGGCCAGGCCGTTGCCCATGGCATCGCCGCCGCCCTCCAGGCCCCAGGGCTTGCAGTGCACGCGGTCGATGCGCGTGGTGACAGTGAAGGGCGACAGCGCCTGCACCACCATCTCCGCGCCCAGGCCGCCCCGGTACTGGCCCGCGCCGGCCGAGTCCTGGCGGATCTCGTACTTCTCCACCAGCACCGGGTACTTGGCCTCGAGCTGCTCGGTGGGGCTGTTGTGGGTGTCGCCGTCATTGATGCAGACGGTGACGGACACGCCGTCCTCGCGGCTCTTGGCGCCCCAGCCGCCGCCCAGCGGGCCGATGCCGACGATGAACAGCCGCCCGTCCTCGGGCGAGATGCCATGGATGTTGGGAAACACCAGGTCCGCATGGTGGCCTGCGATGGAGCGGTCGGGAATCGCCGGCGCCAGGGCCTTGAAGATGGTGTCGATCACCGTCATGGGGAAGGTCATCCACACGCGCATGGGATAGGGCCTCTCGGCGCTGATCACCGTGCCCATGGGCATGATCACCTTGAGCGGCCGGAAGCTCCCGTCGTTGACCGGGTAGTCGGTCGGCGTGGTGAGGCATTTGTAGGCCACCTGCGCGCAGGCGATGCCCGTGGTGAAGCCGGAGTTGTAGAAGCCGCGCACCTGCTTGGAGACATCCGACAGGTCCACCGTCATCTCGTCGCCCTGCACCGTGACCTTGACGCGGATGGGAATGCGCTTGCCGATGTCCAGCCCGTCGTCGTCCATGAAGGACTCGGCCTCGTACACGCCATCGGGAATCGACAGCGTGTTCTTGCGCGCCACGGCCTCGCTGGAATCCATGATCTGCGCGATGGCGCCGTTGACCGCATCCACGCCATAGCGCTGCAGCAGTTCCACATAGCGGCGCTCGCCCGTGGTGATGGCCGTGATCTGCGCGCGCAGATCGCCCAGGGCCCGCTCGGCCAGGCGCACGTTCATCGCGATGATGTCGATCAGGTCCTGGTTGACCTCGCCCTGGCGCTGGTACTTCATGATGGGGATCTGTATCCCCTCGCTGAAGATGTCCGTGGTGACGTTGCCCAGCGTGCCGCCCACGTCCAGCCAGTGGGCCATGCAGCAGGTGAAGCCTTCGAGCCGGCCCTCATGGAACACCGGCATGGTGAACGTGAAGTGGTTCAGGTGGCTGCCGGTGGTGTAGGCATCGTTGGTGACCAGGATGTCGCCGGGCAGGATGTTCTCGTAGCCGAAATGGCGGATCTTGGCCTTGACCGTCTCCGACATGCCGCGGATGAACATGGGCAGGCCCAGGCCGATGGACACCGTGTCGCCCTCGCGCGTGAACAGGCCGACCGTGAAGTCCAGCGCCTCGTAGATGATGAGGTTGTAGGCCGTGCGCGTCAGGTTGGTCTTCATCTCCTCCGTGACGGCGTACAGGCCGTTGCGGATGATCTCGACCGTGACCGGATCGACGGGCCTGGAGTCAGTGGGGTGGTTCATGTGCGGTCGCTCCCGATGTCGATTTGCAGATTGCCCAGTTCGTCCACGCGCAGCCGGTCGCCGGGCTGCACGACGGTGGTGGATGCGTGTTCCTCGATCAGCGCGGGCCCCGCGATCTCGTTGCCCGCCAGCAGGCGCTCGCGCAGATGCACCGGCGTGTCCACCCAGCCGCTGGAGCGGAAATAGACGGGCTTGACCGTGCGCACGGAGGCACGGCTGGGCTCGGCACTGCCGCGCTCCACGCTGTGCCTGGGCGGTTTCTTCATCGTGCCCAGCACGGTGACGCGCAGGCTCACGAGGTCGGCCGGCTCCTGCGGGGCCGAGGTGCCGTAGCGCACCTTGTGCAGCTCGTCGAACTGGCGCTTGATGGCCGAGCGGTCCCGGCCCTCGAAGAAGGCCATGGGCAGGTCCACGGTCACCGCATGCTCCTGGCCCACGTAGCGCATGTCGGCGGCGCGCTCGATCACGATGCCGTCCGGCGCGATGCCGGACTGCGCCAGCGCGGCGCGGCCCTCGTCCTCCATGCTCTGGTAGGCGGCCTCGATCTCCTCGAAGGAGACCTCGCCCAGCTTGCGGAACACCGAGCGCACGTAGTCGTAGCGCAGGTCGGAGAACAGCATTCCGTAGGCCGAGAAATAGCCGGGCGCATAGGGAATCAGCACCTTGCGGATGCCGATCTCGCGCGCAATGGCCGAGGCGTGCAGCGGCCCCGCGCCGCCGTAGACGACCATGGTGAAGCTGCCCGCATCCAGGCCGCGCTCGGTGGTCACGGCCTTGACGGCATGCGACATCTGCGTCACGGCGATGCGCAGGATGCCGTCGGCCGCCTCGGTGGGCTCCAGGCCCAGCGGGGTCGCCACGCGCTCGGCCATCTGGCGCTGGCAGGCGTCCATGTCCAGCTGCAGCTCGCCGCCCAGGAAATGCTCCGCGTCCAGCCGGCCCAGCACCAGGTTGGCGTCGGTCACCGTGGGCTCCAGCCCGCCACGGCCATAGGCCACGGGGCCGGGGATGGAGCCGGCGCTCTGCGGGCCCACGCGCAGCGCGTTGCCCGTCTCCACGCGGGCGATGGAGCCGCCGCCCGTGCCCACTTCGTGGATGTCCATCATCGGGATCTGTATCGGCAGGGCCTGCTCGTAGCCGCCGATCAGCGCCGAGCCCGTGGTCAGCGGCCGGCCCTCGCTGATCACGCCGGCCTTGGCCGTGGTGCCGCCCATGTCGAAGGCGATGGCGTCGCCCATGCCCAGTTGCGCACAGATGGCCTGGGCGCCGATCACGCCGGCCGCCGGACCCGATTCGAGCATGCGCACGCAGCCCACCTTGGCATGCTCGACCGGGAACAATCCGCCCGTGGACTGCACGATGTAGAAGTCGCCCTCGAAGCCCTTGCCGCCCAGGTGGTTCTCCAGCTGGCCCAGGTACTGCGACACGCGCGGCCCCACATAGGCATTGGCCACGGCGGTGGACACGCGCTCGAACTCGCGGTACTCCTGCGACAGCTCGTGCGAGGCGCAGACAAAGGCGCCCGGCATCTCTTCCTGCAGGATCTGCTTGACGCGCTGCTCGTGCGCCGGGTTGCGGTAGGAGTGCAGCAGCAGCACGGCCACGGCCTCCACGCCCTGCCCTGCCAGCTCGCGGGCCAGCTCGCGCACGGCCGCCTCGTCCAGCGGCTTGTGCAGGCTGCCGTCGGCGCGCAGGCGCTCGGACACCTCATGGCGCAGCGAGCGCCGCACCAGCGGCTGGTGCTTGTTGAAGAACAGGTTGTAGGCATCGGGCCGGTTCACGCGGCCGATCTCGTAGATGTCGCGAAAGCCCTCGGTGATCAGCAGCGCGGTGTGGGCGCCGTTGCGCTCCAGCAGCGTGTTGATGGCAATGGTGGAGCCGTGCAGGAACAGATGGCCGTCGCGCCAGTCGATGCCCGCGCTGTCTATCGTGGCCTGGATGCCGTTGACCAGCTCGCCATGCGTGGACAGGGCCTTGCCGAACAGCAGCCGGCCGCTGGCCTCGTCGAACGCCGCCATGTCGGTGAAGGTGCCGCCGATATCGACGGCAATGCGCAGCCGGGGCCGCTGCGAAATCGCTTGTTGGTTATCCATGAAATTCTCCGGAGACAGTTATTCACAGCGCCATGCGCCGCCCACAGTCCTTGAAACCGGCGTGCCCC
>NZ_BCTO01000009.1 GCF_001571325.1 Delftia tsuruhatensis NBRC 16741 | reverse complement strand
GGGGGAAGGCGCGAAGCGACTCAGGGGGTGTCATCTCAGACATCAGTGCCGATACGGTTGCGCAGCACGCCCAGCCCAGTGATCTCGACCTCGACCACATCGCCATGCTTCATGTACAGGGGCGGCTCGCGGCGGTCGCCCACGCCGCCCGGCGTGCCCGTGGCGATCACATCGCCGGGCGACAGCGGCGTGAAGCGCGATACATAGGCCACGATGGTGGGGATGTCGAAGATCAGGTCGCCCAGGCTGGCCTGCTGCATCACGCTGCCGTTCAGGCGCGTCTGCAGCGCCAGGCTGCGCACGTCGGCCACCTCGTCGCGCGTGACCAGCCAGGGGCCGAAGGGCGCCGTGCCGGGAAAGTTCTTGCCGGGCGTGAACTGGTGCGTATGGCGCTGCCAGTCGCGCACGCTCACATCGTTGAAGCAGGCATAGCCGGCGATGTGGTCGAAGGCATCTTCCTTTGCAATGTGGCGCCCGCCCCGGCCGATGACGAAGGCCAGCTCGCCCTCCCAGTCGAAACGGTCCGAGAAGGCCGGGCGCAGCAGCTCGTCGCCATCGGCGGCCAGGCTGTCGTTGAAGCGCAGGAACAGCGACGGGTGCTCGCTGTCGGCGCGCCGCGTCTCGGCCACATGGGTCTTGTAGTTCAGGCCCACGCAGATGAGCTTGCCGGGGTTGGGGATGACGGGCAGCGCCTGGGTCTGCGCCGCATCGACGGGCACGGCGCCGGCCTGCAGGGCCTGCTCCAGCTCGCCCAGCGCCTGTGCGCGCAGCACGGACAGCAGGTCGGGATGGCGGGCGAGAAAGTCGGCGGGCGGCAGCAGGAAGCGCTCGGCCAGAACCTGCCCGTAGCGGGGCTGTCCGGCATGGATGAAGCTGGCGAGTTTCAACGGATTTTCCTTAGGTTCGGTGTCTGGAAAACCTGCCACGGCAAGGCCGCTGGCAAGGCATGACTGCACTGTAGAAATCCGTTTGATATCTGGATAGATAGAATTTCAGGCTTTCAGAATTGCCTCATCAGGCATACCTCAACCGGGTAACCACCATGCACCTGCCCAGCGTCAAGCTCTTCCTCGAGGTCTCCGAAGCCGGCAGCATCAGCAAGGTCGCGGCACGGCGGCACACCGTGCAGTCGCACATCAGCCGGCAGATCAGCGAATTCGAAGCGTCTCTGGGCGGCCCCTTGCTGCGGCGCACGGGCCGGGGCGTCACGCTGACGCCGCTGGGCGCGCGGGCCGCGCTGCGGCTGCGCAGCTGGCTGCAGGAAACCGAGCAATTGCAGGAAACGCTGCGTGCGGACGCAGGCCAGCTATGGGGCGAGGTGCGGCTGGGCATCGTGCCCTCGGCCGCGCACCCGCTGATGACGCATGTGTTCGACTGGCTGCAGCGCGAGCACCCCGGTATACGCCTGAACATCACCGAGGCCCAGGGAACGGAGCTCGACGCGCTGCTGGACAGCGGTGCCGTGGACCTGGCCATCCTCTTTCGCTTCGCGCGCCCGGCCGGCGGCGACGAGCGGCTGCTGAGCACCGCGCACAGCTATCTGGTGTCGCGCCCAGGCGACGCCTTGACCCTGGCGCCCACCACGGAGTTCGCCGCGCTCGACGGCCTGCAGCTGGTGCTGCCGCGACGCCCCAGCCATTGGCGCGATGCGCTCGATGAGGCCGCGCACAGCCACGGCTTTCGGCTCGCGGCAGCCGCCGAGGCCGACTCGCTGACCGTGCAAAAGGAACTCGTGGCCCACGCGCCCGGCCTCTACTCGGTGATCGGCCCGTATTCCATCGATGCCGACCTGCGCCAGGGCCGGCTGCAGGCCAGCCGCCTGGTCAACCCCGGCCTGGTGCGCCATGTGACGCTGGCCCTGCCCCGGCACGGCAAGCTCACCCAGGCCTGCCGCGTGGTGGGCGATGCCATCGAGGCATTGACGCAGGCATGGGGACAGCAGCTGTCGCCGGGGCCGCTGAGCACCTCGGGACTGCTCGGCGGTTGAAGGGATCAGATATCGGCCCCATCGGCTCCAGTCGTCGGCCATGCACGCCGTGGCCAGGCCATCGGAACAGAACGGCCGCAACCATGTCAGCGGGCCTGGCCATCACGCACGGCTGCAATGGCTTCGATCTCGATCATGGCCGCCGGGTCGTACAGCGCCTGGATCTGGGCAATCGTGTCGGCCGGATAGGGGGCGCCGAAGAACTCGCGGCGCAGGGCGACCACCTCGTCGAAGTGGCCCATGTCGGTGACGAAGATGGTGACCTTGATCACGTCCTTCAGGCTGGAGCCGCCCGCCTCCAGCGCGCGGCGCAGATTGGCAAACGCCTGCCGGCCCTGGGCCAGGAAGCCGCCCGGCACGATGCGGCCATCGTCTCCGGCGCCGGCCTGGCCGGAGATGAACAGCAGCTCGCCAAAGCGAATGCCTTGCGACAGCAAAAACGGCTCGTAGGGGTCGGGTTGCGTGGTGACACGGTGCAGCATGGTTTCATTTCCTTCATCCATCCCCGGCAGGATCGCGCTTGGGGCATGGGTGGACGATAGGCAAGCCGGGTGATTGCGACAAAGGTTCATTTATCAGGCATAAGATGAGTTTTCCTCACCCCATTCCTCACCCCATTCATCACCCGCCCCTTGCGTCCTCCAGCCCTCATGCAACGCAACCAGCTGCCGCTTTCCGCACTGCGCGCCTTCGAGGCCGCCGCACGCCTGGGCAGCTTCAAGCAGGCCGCCGACGACCTGGCCGTGACCCCCACGGCCATCAGCCACCAGATCCGCGCGCTGGAGGAACAGCTGGGCCTGGCGCTGTTCGATCGCCAGGTACGCAAGGTGGTGCTGACCGAGGCGGGCGCCCAGCTCTATCCGGTGCTGCGCGACGGTTTCGACGCCTTTGCCGCCACGCTGGAGCGCCTGCTGCAAAAGCGCCTGCGCGCCCAGGTCAGCATCTCGGCCACCAATGCGTTCACCGTGAAATGGCTGGTGCCGCGCATGGCCAGCTTCCGCGCGATGCACCCGGAGGTGGACCTGCAACTGCAGGCCTCGGACGATGTGGTGGACCTGCGCTCCCATGCCGTCGATATCGCCGTGCGCTACGGGCGCGGCCCTTATCCGGGCCTGGTGGCCGAGCCCCTGTTCAGCGACCGCTTTGCGCCCGTGGCCAATCCCCGGCTGGGCGTGCTGGGTCCGGCCGACCTGGCCCGCCTGCCGCTGATCCGCTTTGACTGGAAGACGGCGCACGCCAGCAATCCCACCTGGGAGCGCTGGTTTGACGAGGCAGGCCTGGCCTGGAATTCACCGGCGGGGCAACTGCGCTTTTCCGACGAGGGCCATGCCATCCAGGCGGCCATCGCCGGTCATGGCATTGCCCTGGTGAGCCTGGCCCTGGTGGCCGAGGACATTGCGGCCGGCCACCTGCTGCAGCCCTTCGGCCCCTCGATCACCGGCCATACCTACCATCTGGCCGTGGGCGAGCAACGGGAGCCGGGCCCCCATGTGCGCGCCGTCATGGACTGGCTCAGAAGCCAGTCCATGGCCTTGCCGTAGCCGTACCGTAGCCGCCCTCAGTAGCCCCGTGCCGCGTCCACCGCCTGCGGCAGCTCGCCGCTGGCGCGCCAGCGGCGGATATTGCCCGCCACGATGGCCGATGCCGTCGCGCGGTCCGTGGGTGCCGAGATGTGGGGCAGCACGGTCACGGCGGGATGCGCCCACTGCCAGGACGATTCTGGCAGGGGCTCCTGCTCGAACACGTCCAGCACGGCATGGGCCAGGCGGCCGCCGTCCAGGGCGGCGCGCAGCGCGGCATCGTCCACGATGGGGCCGCGCGCAAAGTTGATCAGCGAGGCATGGTCAGGCAGCGCGGCCAGCGCCTGCGCGCCGACGAGGCCGCGCGTCTGCGGCGTGAGCGGCAGCAGGCATACGAGGATGTCGGTCTGCGCCAGCATGGCGGGCAGCTCGGCATCACCCGCATGGCATTGCACGCCTTCCATCTGCCTGGGCGTGCGGCTCCAGCCGCGCACCTTGAAGCCTGCCGCCAGCAGCCGCTGCGCGGCGGCCTTGCCCAGTGCGCCCAGGCCCAGCAGCGATACCGTCCTGTCCTGCGCGCGCACGCCGTCATGCGCCAGCCATTGGCGCGCGGCCTGCTGGCGGGCATAGCGCGGCATGTCGCGGTGCAGGTACAGGGTCCAGGCCAGCACGGCCTCGGCCATGGTGTCGGCCAGTTGCGGGTCCACCAGGCGGACGATGCGCAGGTCGGTATCGCCCAGGTCGGCCACCAGGCGCTCCACGCCGGCCCAGACGCTGTGCACCCATTGCAGGCGCGGCAGCGTGCGCAGGTCGGCAGGCTGGGGGTTGGCGACGATGGCGACCTCGCAGGCCGCGCGCTGGTCGGCATCCAGCGCATCGAGCGCCACCACGCGCTCCTCTGGCAGGGCGGCCTGCAGGGCCTGCAGCCAGGCCTGGGCTGCCGGGTAGCCGGGTGCGCAGACGAAAGGAAGCGGGGGAAGCGAGGCGCTCATTTGGCGAAGACCTTGTCCAGATCGGCGAAGCCCTTGACCTCGATGGGATTGCCGCTGGGGTCGCGGAAGAACATGGTGGCCTGCTCGCCGGGCTCGCCCTCGAAGCGGATGCCGGGTTGCAGCACGAAATCCACCACGCCGCCCGACAGCCGCGCGGCCAGGGCCTTCCAGTCGTCCATGGCCATCACCAGGCCCAGGTGGGGCATGGGCACCATGTGGTCGCCCACGCGGCCGGTGTTCGTGACCGGGAAGGGATCGCCCAGGTGCAGCGAGATCTGGTGGCCGAAGAAGTCGAAGTCCACCCAGGTCTCGGTGCTGCGGCCTTCCTGGCAGCCGAGCAGCGTGCCGTAGAAGGCGCGCGCTTCGTCCAGATCGCGGACATGGTAGGCAAGGTGGAAACTGGTGCGCATGGCTGATCCTTTGGTTGTGCTTGTGGTGCAGGCAGGTTCGCAGGCCGTGGCCTGCCGTGGGTGGCGCGAGCCTAGCAGAGGCTTTTCAAAAGTGATAGCGTTGATTTCTTTGCAATCCCCAAGGAAATCTTTTGGAGACCCGCTATCTCAAGAGCCTGATCGCCGTGGTGGACAGCGGCTCCATCGCCGATGCGGCGCGCGCCGAGCACCTGACCGCCGCCGCCGTGGGCCAGCGCGTGCAGGCGCTGGAGCGCGAGCTGGGCTTTGCCCTGCTTTCGCGCAGCGGCCATGCGGCCCGCCCCACCCAGGCCTGCGTGGCCCTGCTGCCGCGCGCGCGGCGCCTAGTGCGCGAGGCCGCGCTGCTGGGCAGCGATGCCAGCGCCGATGGCCTGGCCGGCACGCTGCGCATCGGCGCCATCTCGACCGCGCTCACCGGCATGCTGCCGGCCGCGCTGCGCAAGCTCACGCAGGCGGCGCCACAGTGCCGGCCCGTCATCGTGCCGGGTACCTCGCGCGCGCTGTTCCAGATGCTGCAGGCCGGCGAGCTCGATGCCGCCGTCATCGTGGCGCCCCCTTTTGAACTGCCCAAGGCGCTGCGCAGCGTGCAGCTGCGCCGCGAGCCGCTGGTGCTGCTGGCCCCGCCCCAGGCACGCGGCCGGCCTGCCGCGCTGCTGCGCAGCCTGCCCTACATACGCTACGACCCCGATGCCTGGGGAGGCCGCCATGCGGCCGACTGGCTGGCCGACCAGGGGCTGGAGCCTGCGGTGCTGTGCGACCTGGACGCGCTGGAGGCCATTGCCATGCTGGCCGCCGACGGCATGGGCGTGGGCCTGGTGCCGCACTGGACGGGCCTGGAGCGCTTCATGGGCGACTGCCGCATGCTGCCCATTGCGGGCGCCGCCTATGAGCGCGCCATCTGGCTGGTGACCAGCGCCGATCCCGACCTGCCGCGCATGGCCGAGCTGCTGGAGGGCGCACTCGCGTAGGTTGCGGCCTTCGCTCTCAATCCGCCTGCACGTAGCCCGTGACGCGGATCATCTCGCGGTACTTGGCGATCTCGCGAGAATAGGCGGCCGCCGCATCGTCCAGGCCCATGGGCTTGGCGACATCACGGCCGTCGGCCTCCAGCTTGGCGATGACCTGCGGGTCCAGCAGGGCCTGGCCGATGGCCTGGTTCAGGCGCTGCTTGACGTCCTGCGGCGTGCCCCGCTTGACGAAGTAGCCCGCCAGGCTGGCGTACTCGAAATCGCGCAGCGCCGGCACTTCGGTGATGCTGGGCACGGCCGACAGCACCGCAGGCCGGTTGCGCGACAGCACGGCCAGCGCCCGGAAGCGGCCGGTGCGGATCATCTCCAGCATGGACGCCTGGAACGGCATGATGCTGAAGTCGATCTGGCCGCCGGCCAGGTCCTGGATCACGGGCGCCGTGCCCGCATAGGGCGCGTGCGTGAACGGCACCTTCACCACCTTGCCCATGTACTCGGTGATCAGGTGGTAGAGCGAGCCCACGCCCACCGAGCCGTAGGTCAGCGAATTGCTTTCGTTGCGCGAGCGCGCCAGCGCCAGGAACTCTTGCATGTCCCGGGCCGGCAGGCCCGAGCGCACCAGCAGCACCAGGTGGGTGACGGTGATGTACTGCAGGTTCTCGAACGCATCGGGCTGGTAGCGCACGGCCTTGTTGGTGAGCGGCGGCAGGATGAGTTCGTTCTGCGTGCCCTGGAAGAACATGCTGCCGTCGGCCCTGGCGCCCAGCACTTTGGATGCGGCAATCGTCCCCGTGGCGCCGCCCAGGTTTTCCACGATCACCTTGGCCGCCAGTCCCTCGCCTATGGGCTTGCTCAGGATGCGGGCGCTGACGTCGCTGGGCCCGCCTGCCGGGTAGGGCACCATCAGGCTGACCGGGCCGGGCGCCGAGGCCGCGGCGGGCTGCAGCAGCAGGGGCGCCAGCGGCAGGCCGGCGGCGATTTTCAGGAGCGAGCGGCGTGTGGGCAAGGCAAGTGGATTCATGAAAGTGCACCAGGCAGTGGCTTGAGGGGGAAGGCGGGAATCAGGCGCGCCCTACCACCGGGCGTGGGGCAGGCGCGCAATGGTGTGGAGCACCGCCAGGCCGCGCGGAACGATGGTGTCCACTTCGCAGTACTCGTCGGTGGTGTGGAACTTGCCGCCCACGGGTCCGGTGCCGCACAGCGTGATGGCGCCCAGGCTGGAGGTCACGCCCGAGTCCGCGCAGCCGCCGCTGAACTCGCCCTCGGCCTTGTGGCCCAGCGCGCCCAGCTCGGCCTGGTACAGCTCGAACAATTGCTGCGACTGCGGCGTGGGAACGAAGGGGCGGAACTCGCCGGTGATGTTCAGCGTGGAGCGCGTGCCCTGGATGAAGGACTTGTCGCAGATGCAGCGGATGCGGCCCACCAGGGACTCGCGCTGGTCCAGATCGAAAATGCGCAGGTCGATGGCCGCCTTGGCCGACGGCGCCGACGTGTTCACCGACAGCCCGCCCGACACCAGACCCACGTTGACGGTGACGCCCTTGTCCAGGTCGGTGAGCGCGTCCAGCGCCACCACCTTGTGCGCCAGCTCCGAGATGGCGCTGATGCCCTCGGCGAAGTTGGCGCCCGAGTGCGCCGCCTTGCCCTCGATCTCCACGCCGAAGAACACGCCGCCCTTGCGGCCCGTGACCACGTTGCCCGAAGGCCGGCCCGGCTCCGCATTGAAGACAAAGCCCGCCTTGCGCGCAAAGGGCTCGATGACGGACTTGCTCAGGGGCGAGCCGATTTCCTCGTCGCAGGTGAACAGGCCCGTGACCTCGGGCGCAGGCTCCGCGCTGTGGGCCAGCGCAGCCAGCAGGAAGGCGTTCATGACGATGCCCGACTTCATGTCGGCCACGCCCGGGCCGTAGGCCCTGCCGCCTTCGATGCGGAACGGCCTGCGCGCGGCCTCGCCTTCAGGGAAGACCGTGTCGCAGTGCCCCATCAGCAGCACGGGCCTGCCCACGGTGCTGCCCGCGTTCACGGTGACCGAGATCGCCGCCTCCACGCCATCGACGAAATGCGGGCTGACCTGCAGCCCCTGGCCCAGGAAGAAGGCCTCCAGGCGCCGGAACACGCGCGCCACGCCGGGCTTGTCGAAGCTGCCCGAGTCGATGTTGACGATGTCCGCCAGCAGCGAAAGCATGTTCTCCCGCTGGCCCTTGATCCACTCCGACGCGCCGACCGCCCGGTCCGCACTGACAATGGCTTGCTGTGGCATCCGCTGTCTCCATATTTTTAATACTTGGTATTGTTATTTAATACTTCAGATTCACAATCAGGTAAAACGATGATCGAAAACGCGTTGTATGTGGGTTCCGTGGGCAAGGCATTCCGCGTGCTGGACTGCTTCAAGGGCGCGGCGGGCGACCTGAGCCTCACGGAAATCATGGAGCGCAGCGGCCTGGACAAGAGCGCCGCCCAGCGCTACGCCTACACCCTCAGCGCCGAGGGCTACCTGCAGCAAAACAGCCAGACCCGCCGCTACCGGCTGGGGCCGGGCGTGCTGGACCTGACCTTCCACTTCCTGCGCACCCATGCGCTGGCCGAGGCGCTCAACCCCCTGCTGCTGCAGCTGTCCAAGGACACGGAGCAGAAGATCAGCCTGTCGCTGCGCGACGGCGACTGGCTGGTGCATGTGCTGCGCCACCAGACCAGCACCGAGCACTACCATGCCTCCCTGGTCGGGCGGCGCGTGCCCCTGCAATGCACGGCAGGCGGGCGCGCCGTGATGGCCCGGCTGGACGAGGCGCAGGTGGAGCAACTGCTGGCCCCCGGCCGCCTGGTGGCCAGCACGCCCCGGACGCTGACCACGGCCAAGGCCGTCCAGGCGGAACTGAAGAAGGTGCGCGAGCGCGGCTACGCCATGGTGGTCGATGAATTCATCATGGGCGAGGTCGCGCTGGCCGCCGCCGTGGTCGATGCCGACGGCGTGCCGCTGGGCGCCCTGCACCTGAGCGGATCGTCAAGCCAGTGGAGTGGAGCCGACTACGCGAAGAAGTTCTCGCCCCTGCTGCTCAACGCCATCGCCCAGTACGAGCGGCGCAACGCCTGAGGCCGCAAAGATGCGCTGTAAGGGGCGCTGAAGGGACGCTGAAGGGACGCCTAAAAGTGCTCCCACAGGCGCGCCGACATGGCCCATGCCAGCGCGCTGCGGGCATCAGCCGCGCAGGCGCCGCTCTTGGAGCGCGGCCCCTGCGGCCAGCAGAACGCCCAGCAGGGCCAGCATCCAGGGCGAATCCACGGGGATGGAGGCCGGCGAGGGCGACGGGCCTATGGGCGTGGTGACGGTGCCGGTGCAGCCGGTCTCGCAGGAAGCGTCCCCGCCCCCCGTCACGTTGGCCGTGTTCACGAGCGTGGTGTTGCCTGCGGACGCCTTGGCCGTCACCGGGATGGTGAAGCTGGCCGACTGCCCCACAGCAAGGCCCGCCGGCACGATGCAGGCAACGCTCTGCCCGCTGGCCGTGCAGCCGGCAGGCATGGTACCCAGCGCCAGGCTGGTGGACAGCACGTCGCGCACCGTGGCGTGCGCCGTGGTGGCGGTCGTGCCGGTGTTGGTCACCGTGAAAACATAGTTGGCGGACTGCCCGGCCAGGAAATGGCCCGACGAGAAGGTCTTGGCGAGCGAGAGTTTGGGCGCGTTCACCGGCACCACCACCGTGGGGCTGTCGCAATTGGCCAGGCACAGCGGATCGCCGCCCCCCGTCACATGGGCCGTGTTGAGGATGGAGGAGCCCGCCGTGCCGGACCTGGGCACCACCGAAAGCGTGAAGGTCGCGGACGCGCCCACGCCCAGCCCCGCAGGCACCGTGCACAGGACGGTCTGGCCGGAGAACGCGCACCCGGCAGAGACGCCCGTCACCATCAGGCCCGACGCCATCTCGTCGCGCACCACGGCGTCCTGCGTGGTGGCCGTCGTGCCCACATTGCGCACCGTGATCACGTAGCTGGCGGCCTGCCCCTCGGCGAAGGCTCCGGCCGACGCCGTCTTGCTCACCTCCAACCTGGGTGACTCCACCGGCGTGGTCACGGTGCCACTGTCGCAACGGGCCACGCAGGAAGGGTCGCCACCGCCCGTCAGACTGGCCGTATTGGCCAGCGTGGTGTTGGCCGCTGCGGCCTGCGGCGTGACGGGGATCACCGCACTCCATTGCCCGCCCGTCGCCAGCCCGGCGGGCACGGTGCAGCTGAGCACCTGATCCATCACCGAGCACCCTGCCGGCAGGGTGCCCAGGGTCAGCGTGGAGGCGATCACATCGCGCACAAGGGTCGGTGCCGTGGTGGCCGCCGTACCTGTGTTCCTCACGGTGATGGTGTAGTAGGCCGCCTGCCCCACCACAAACACCGGGCTGGACGCCGTCTTCGCGATCTGCAGTTGCGGTGTGTTCACCGGCTCCACCACCTCGTTGCTGCTGCATCCGGATAAGCAGGACGGGTCGCCCCCGCCGTCAACGCGCGCCGTGTTAGAGATGGTGGTGTTGCCGGCGGTCGTCATGGGCGTCACGGGAATGGTGAAGCTCACCTGGCCGCCGGGAGCCAGGCCCGCCGCTATCGTGCAGGTGACCAACTGGCCCGCCGCCGTGCAAGGGCCCGGCAGCGTGCCGATGGTCAGCGTGGTGGCGATCACATCGGTGATGCGGGTCTCGGCAATGGTGTCCGCCATGCCCGTGTTCGTCACGGTCAGCACATAGCGCGCAGGCTGGCCGACGATGAAGGCATCGTCGGAAGCGCGCTTGACGATCCGCAGCCTGGAGGCGTTGACGGGCACCAGCACCTCGTTGCTGGTGCAGCCAGCCGCACAGGAAGGATCGCCGCCGCCACCGACCTGGGCCACGTTGGAGATCGCCGTGTTGGCCGCCGCCGGCTGGGGCGTCACCGAGATGGCAAAGCTCACCTGGCTGCTGGTCGCCATGCCCGCAGGAATTGTGCAGCTGACCAGCTGACCCGCGAACGAGCAGCCTGCAGACACGGAATTGATGAGCAGGTTGGCCGCCACCGTGTCGGTGACCGTGGCGGGCGCCGTGGTTGCCGCCGTACCCGTGTTGCGCACGGTGAGCACATAGCTGGCGTTCAGGCCCACGACGAAGGACTCCATGGAGGCCGACTTGGCAATGGCCAGCCTGGGCGCCTTCACGGGCACCTGGACTTGGCTGCTGCAGGCGCTGGGGCACAGCGGATCGCCGCCGCCCGTGGCCGTTGCGGTGTTGGTCAGCAGGATATTGGCCACGGTAGGCGTCACGGGAATGGCAAAGCTGACCTGGCTGTGGGTCGCCAGCCCTGCGGCAATGGTGCAACTGACCGCCTGGCCGCTGCGCGTGCAGCCCGCCGGCAGGCTGCCGATGGTCAGGCTGCTGTCGAGCGTATCAGTCACCACGGTGGCCTGCGGCGTCGCACCGGTTCCCACGTTCTCGACAGTGATGGCATAGCTGGCCTGCAGGCCGACGATGAAGGAATCCATGGAAGCCGACTTGCCCACCTTGAGTCTGGGCTGGCCCACGACGGTGGTCTTGGCGCTGGTGCAGCTGGTGGTGACAGCGTCGCACTGCGGCCCGGGCGGCGACGGCGGCAAGGCCGAGGTCGCAGGTGGCGCGGGATGCGTTGCAGCGTAGTTGACGATGGAGCCCACAGCGGGCGCGTTGACCTGGATGCTGAAGGTCTGGCTCGCGCCGCCACCGGCCAGCGTGCCCGGCAGCGTGCAGGTGAGCAGGGCACCCGGCACATTGAGCGGCGCGCAAGCGACCGGTGCGGTGGAGGTCGTGGCCGCCACGCCCGGCGGCAGCTGGTCCTGCACCACGGGGTTGCTGATCGCGGCGGTGCCGCCCGTGCGGTAGTTGGTCAGCGTGAGTTGGTAGGCAAAGCCCTGGCCTACGAGGACTGAGTTCGGGCCTGACTTTTCCACCACGACCTGGCCCTGGCGCTGGTTCACGAATGTGCTGGAGTTGTTGGCCGGATTGGTATCGTTGATGGTGATGGCGGCCGTGTTGGTGATGCTGTTCGTCCCCGATGCCGGCGTCACCTGGAAGCGGTAGACCAGGTAGTCGCCCGAGGTGGGCGGCACATGCGCCGCCCCGCCGCTGCTGTTCACCGGCAGCACGCCGGTCCTCATCGACAGTGCCCTGCCGTTGGCCGCCTGCGTCCCGCACACGGCGGCACCGGAGGAGATGCAGGCAATGGGCGATGTCAGGCTGACGTTGTCCGGCAGCAGGTCGGCGACGGTCACATTGCCGGCCGCGTTGGGTCCGTAGTTCCAGACCTTGAGCTCGTAGTCGAACGGCGTGGCATTGTCGAAGGTGTCCGGCCCAGTCTTGGCAATGCCGATGTCCGTATTGAAGTTGGCACAGCCGTCATAGGATGCCGGATCGCTGGGATCGCGCAGGTTGGCGGCGGGAATGATCTGTGCGGACTGCCCCGGCGGCGTCCAGCGCAGGCGCAGGTGGTTGAGCCCGCCCTGGTTGTTCCAGTGCACGCGCATGGCATAACAAGTGTTGTTCTGTGCCACCACGAAGCTGCCGGGAATGTTCTCAAACTGCGTATCGCCCGAGGTAAACGACCCCAATTGCCCCACAGGTACGTTGTAGTCGAAGGTTCTGTAATGCGCCGCGTTGGCCTTGGTGAAATTGGTGGAGAACTCCACCTTCACCTCATCATCGTGCGCAGCGGAAAATCCATAGGTTCCCGCCGTGGGAAATACAACCAGCGCATACACCACGCGGCCCTGCAGCCACTGCTGGCATGCGGCGGAAGACTGCCAGCCGCTGCCGGCCGCGCTGTTGCACAGCGTGGCACTGGCAATATTCCAATCGATATTCTGCGCAGTGCCTGAAGACGCGATGTTGGTGGTGGAGCTGGCAAAGCTCACCAGATTCTGCAGCTGTACCACCGAATTTCCACCGGAATAGTTCAGGTAGTTGGGAGCCGGCGATCCACCAGGCACCGAAACCTGTCCACGGAAATTGTCGAAGATGACCCCAGCCTGCACCGCGACGGGCATCAGCGCCGCCAGAGATAGTATGCCAATCAGTTTCCACCAATCGGGAGATGATTTTCCCTGGCGCCGGGAATAGGCAATTCCGAGATCCGAAACCATAAAGGCGCGCTCCCTCTTAAAAGGAATACATGGAGTACAGATGAAATGAATGGATTGACTTGACCACCGGGCCAATCAACCACATCATCCCGGACGCGCCGAAACAACTTGTAGGATGTTTTTGATTATTTAAATTACATCTTCTTTCAGATGCTGCGGATACCTTTGATTCAGTAGTCCGCGCATGGGTGTTTACGCGGATTTCCGGGCAGGATAGCAATCATTATTATTTTCTATTGAAATGAATACAAATTTATTAATAACCATCGACACTGCAGACGATTCGAAAATCTGCCGCTATACTGCGCCCCTTCTTTCTTGAACGAGCTGCTGCAGGAAAGACGTTTTCCGGGCCTTTGCCGCCCGGGTGTCTTTCATCGTCCGTACACCCACCGGACGCGGCGAGCGCCAACCAGGCCTCGCGGATCTGCAGCCATGAGCACTCCTCAACGACTCCAGCGTGCCTTTGCACGCACGGGCATCTCTCTCGACTATCGCGACGGCATCTACCACGTGCGCGATGGCCAGGCCGAGGCCCACATTCTTCTTCCCGACAGCCTTCCCCTGGAGGACAAGGCCGTGCGCCAGTTGCTGGCCTTTGCCGCCGTGCGCCGGCATGACGGCCAGGGCAGCCACGGCGCCGTCTGCCGCGCCTGCGCCACGCCCGACTTCCATCCGGGCACGGTGGCGCCCGTAGGCAGCGTGGTGGCCACGCCATCGGACTTCGTCATTCCGGCCGCCATCGGCACGGACATCAACTGCAGCGTGCGCCTGCTGACCACGGGCGCCCGGCTGGACCAGCTGGCGCCGCACAAGGGCCGGCTGGTGGAACTGCTGACCGCCAGCCTGCTGGGCAGCGGGCGCGACGTGCCCGTGACCACGGCCGCCTTCCGCGCGCTGTTCGACCACGGGCCGGCCGCCTTTGTGGACCGGCTGAGCGGCCAGGGCCTGTGGGGCCATGTCGACAGGGACCGCCTGCACCGCGAGCTGGCCGCCTGCATCGGCCTGGACAGCTTCGCTGGCAGCGCCCGCCACGCGCCCCATGCCTATCTGCAGGAGCGCCATGCCGTGTTCCGCGACCCGTGCCTGGGCACGGTGGGATCGGGCAACCATTTCGTGGAACTGCAGGTGGTCGACGAGGTGCTGGACCGCCACGCGGCCTACCGCGCCGGACTGCGCGCGGGCGACGTGGTGGTGATGATCCACAGCGGATCGCGCGACCTGGGCTTTTACGTGGGCCAGGCCTGGATGGACCGCGCCCGGGCCGAGTGGCCGCAAGGCGTGAAGCACCCGGCCAGCGGCCTGTACGGCCTGTCGGGTCCGCTGGCCGGCGAGTACCTGCAGGCCATGGGCGTGGCGGCGCGCTATGCCTGGGCCAACCGCGTGGTGCTGGCCGAGCTGGTGCGCAAGGACCTGGAGCAGATCGTGGGCGCAGCGGATTCGCGCCTGGTGGTCGATGTGCCGCACAACGTGGTCCTGCAGCAAGGCGGCATGAACATCCACCGCAAGGGCGCCACGCCGGCCAACGAGGGCGACTTCGCGCTGATCCCGGGGTCCATGGGCGATGCCTCCTACCTGGTCACGGGCCTGGGCGCGGCCGATTGGCTCTGGTCCTGCAGCCATGGCGCGGGGCGGCGCATGCGCCGCCAGGCCGTGCGCGCGCTGCGCCCCGAAGCACGTGCAGGCCATGCGGGCGAGCAGGGCTGGCAATGCGTGACGCTGCGCGAGGAGCGCCGCATCGAAGAGGCGCCCGAAGCCTACAAGCCCATCGGCCCGGTCATCGAGTCGCAGGAGGCGGCCGGCCTGATCCATGCCGCCGTGAAGCTCAGGCCCTGGATCACCTTCAAGGCCTGAGCACCGGCAGGCGCCTCACTGCAGCCGCAAGCCGTCCGCCGCACGGTCCTGGGCCAGCTTGCGGTACAGCGTCTGGCGGCTGATGCCCAGCATGCGCGCGGCCTGGGTGACATTGCCCCGGCAGTTCTCCAGCGCCTGCCGCACGGCCGAGCGCGAGAGTTCATCCAGGCTCTGCGGCGCAGCGTCGAGCCGGGGGCCGCTGCGGGCGGTCTGCACCAGCTCGGCCTGGAAGTCGTCGGGCAGGTGCTGCCACTGCAGGCAGTCCTCATGGGGATCGAGCATGGCGCAGGCCGTTCTCAGCACGCTGGCGCACTGGCGCAGATTGCCGGGCCAGCCATGGCCGGCCAACTGCGCCAGCAGGGCCGGTGCCATGCGCAGCGGGCGCGCGGGTTCGATGTCGGCCAGCATGCGCGCGGCCAGTGCCTCGAAGTCGCCCCGCTCGCGCAGCGGCGGCAGCTCCACGGCCAGGCCGTTGATGCGGTAGTAGAGGTCGGCACGAAAGCGCCCCTGGTCGGCATCCTCGCGCAGCCTGCGGTTGGAGGCGCTGACCAGCGCGAAATCGACCGCAACGGGCGTGCCACCGCCCAGCGGCACCACCTGCCGCTCCTGCAGCACGCGCAGCAGCCGGGTCTGCAGCGACAGCGGCATGTCGCCGATCTCGTCCAGGAACAGGGTGCCGCCGTGCGCCTGGCGCAGCAGGCCCGCCTGTCCTTCGCGCCGCCCGCCCGTGAAGGCGCCCTGGCGGTAGCCGAACAGTTCGGCCTCGATCAGCGACTCGGGCATGGCCGCGCAGTTGATGGCCACGAACGGGCCGTCGCGGCGCGGCCCGCTGTCGTGGGCCGCGCGCGCAAACCATTCCTTGCCCACGCCGGACTCGCCCTGGATGAGCAGCGCAATCGGCTTGCCCAGCACGCGCCGGGCCTTGTCGGCCGCCGCACGCCAGCGCGCATCGCCCGTGTCCAGCCGCGCCAGCGCATCGCGGGGGGCCTGCCGTGTTTCCCCCGCTTGCCGCGCTCCCAGCGCCTCCTGCACTGTCTGCGCCGCCGCCCCCGCCATGATGGTGCGCCGGTCCGGCACCAGCTGGCCGAACAGCGCCGTGCCGTCATGGCGCCGCAGCGGCTGGGCCGCATCGGGCTGGCGGTGCTGGCGTGACAGCAGCTCCTGCAGGCCGGCGTCCAGCACCTGGTCCAGCGCCACGCTGCCCAGCTGCGCGTGCGACAGGCGCAGCAAGGCCAGCGCGGCGCGGTTGGCACCCACCACCCACCCGTCGCCCGAGATCAGCGCAATGCCTTCGCCCACCGTGCCAATGCCTTCGGGCCGCGCGTGCAGGTGCAGGCGGATGTGGCGCTGGCCGTCGCAGGCCATGAGGCGGTTTTCGATCATGCGGGCCGCCGTGCCGACCAGGCCCAGCGTGTGCGGGCTGCCCCGGCCATGTTCGCTGGAGATGTCCAGGATGCCCAGCAGTTGGCCCGTGCCCGACAGGATGGGCGCGGCCGCGCAGGTGAGAAAGCCGTTGCGCTCCAGGAAATGCTCGCCGCCCTGGATTTCGATGGAGTCCATCTCGGCCAGTGCCGTGCCGATGGCATTGGTGCCGCGCTGCGCCTCATGCCAGGACGCGCCGCTGGCCAGGGCCACGCGCTCGGCCTTGCCCAGAAAGAAGGGGTCGCCGCAGGTATCCACCAGGGTGCCGCAGGGGCCGGCCAGCACCACCACGCTCTGGCTGCCGCGCACCTGCTCGGACAGGTACTCCATGACGGGCCGTGAATGCGCCAGCAGCGCATGGTGGCGGCTGCGCAGCACGCCCAGCGCATGCTGCTCCAGGTTGTCGGCGGCGCCCAGGCGCCCGGTGGGACGCAGTCCCTGCTCGATGCAGCGCTGCCACGAGCGCGCCAGGCGCTCGTCCACCAGGCCGCTGGGGCAGCGGCCCGACTCCATCAGGCTGTGACGGGCCTGGCGCAAGGCCACAAGGGAGGCTCTCGATTGCATGCTGTCTCCTGCTCGGGCGTCATTGCGCCGCGTTGCGGGCCAGTATGCGGGGCCGGCGGGCACCGGGCAAGCCAAGTGGCGGGTCAGGCGCCCGACTGTTCCATTTCTGGACAGTTGTCCTGTTGCGCAACGTCACGGCACAGGGCGAACGCGCACGGGAATACCCGCAGCAGCCACGTCCCGCGCGCCTTTGCGGGCACCTGCCCTGCGGCCTGCGGGCTGGCACGGCTTTTGAATCATGTCTGCCGTCCGGCCATGGCCGGATATCCCGATCCACACCCGATCACAACAGACCCATAAGCATCCTCAGGAGACAAGCAGCATGACCGTCTACGCAGCACCCGGCGCCGCTGGCGCCAAGATCGCCTACAAGGCCCGCTACGACAACTTCATCGGCGGCAGGTTCGTACCTCCGGTCAAGGAGCAGTACTTCGACGTGGTCACCCCCATCAGCGGCAAGGTCTACACCCGCGCCGCGCGCTCCACGGCCGAGGACATCGAACTGGCGCTGGACGCCGCCCATGCCGCCAGCGACGCCTGGGGCCGCACCAGCGCGGCCGAGCGTGCGAACGTCCTGCTGAAGATCGCCGACCGCATCGAGGCCAACCTGGAGCTGCTCGCCTATGCCGAGACCGTGGACAACGGCAAGGCCATCCGCGAGACGCTGAATGCCGACATCCCGCTGACCGTGGACCATTTCCGCTATTTCGCGGGCTGCGTGCGCGCCCAGGAAGGCGCGCTCAGCCATATCGACGAGACCACGGTGGCCTATCACATCCAGGAGCCGCTGGGCGTGGTGGGCCAGATCATTCCCTGGAACTTCCCCATCCTCATGGCGGCCTGGAAGCTGGCGCCCGCGCTGGGCGCGGGCAACTGCGTGGTGCTCAAGCCGGCCGAGTCCACGCCCATCAGCATCCTGATCCTGGCCGAGCTCATTGCCGACCTGCTGCCGCCCGGCGTGCTCAACATCGTCAACGGCTTCGGCCGCGAGGCCGGCATGCCGCTGGCCACCAGCAAGCGCATCGCCAAGATCGCCTTCACGGGCTCCACCTCCACGGGCCGCGTGATCGCCCAGGCCGCCGCCAACAACCTGATCCCGGCCACGCTGGAGCTGGGCGGCAAGTCGCCCAACATCTTCTTCGCCGACGTGATGGACAAGGACGATGCCTTCCTCGACAAGGCCGTCGAAGGGCTGGTGCTGTTCGCCTTCAACCAGGGCGAGGTCTGCACCTGCCCCAGCCGCGCGCTGATCCACGAAAGCATCTACGACCGCTTCATGGAGCGCGTGCTCCAGCGCGTGGCCGCCATCCGGCATGCCAACCCGCTGGACACCGACAGCATGATGGGCGCGCAGGCGTCCAAGGAGCAGCTCACCAAGATCCTGTCGTACCTGGACCTGGGCAAGCAGGAGGGCGCCGAGGTGCTGGCCGGCGGCGGCCAGGCCCATCTGGGCGGCGACCTGGAAGGCGGCTACTACGTGCAGCCCACGCTGTTCAAGGGCCACAACAAGATGCGCATCTTCCAGGAGGAAATCTTCGGCCCCGTGCTGGCCGTGACCACCTTCAAGGACGAGGCCGAGGCCCTGGCCATTGCCAACGACACGCTCTACGGCCTGGGCGCGGGCGTGTGGAGCCGCAACGGCAACGTGGCCTACCGCATGGGCCGCGCCATCAAGGCCGGGCGCGTGTGGACCAACTGCTACCACGCCTACCCGGCGCACGCGGCCTTTGGCGGCTACAAGGAATCGGGCATCGGCCGCGAAACCCACAAGATGATGCTGGACCACTACCAGCAGACCAAGAACCTGCTGGTCAGCTACAGCGAGAACAAGCTGGGCTTCTTCTGAAGTTCTTCCCAGGTGAATGCGGCCGGCGGCGCGCAGCGCGGCCGGCCGCCCAGGAAAGGACCAACCCATGGTTGACAAAGTGACTGCCACCGACGCCGCGCTGGCGCTGATCGCCGACCTGCAGGCGCAGCACGGGCCGGTGTTCTTCCACCAGTCCGGCGGCTGCTGCGACAACAGCGCCGCCAACTGCTACCTGCCCGGCGAGCTGACGATAGGCGCCCAGGACGTGCTGCTGGGCCAGGTGGGCGGCGCGCCCTTCTACATCGGCAAGTCCCAGTACGAATACTGGAAGCACACCCAGCTCATCCTCGACGTGATCGAGGGCCAGGGCGGCACCTTCTCGCTGGAGGGCAGCACGGGCAAGGCCTTCCACACACGCTCCAGGCTGTTCACGGACGAGGAATACGCCGAGATCCTGGCCGGCGAGGGCAACGGCCCCTGACAGGGGCCGCGCGGCGGGCTACTTTCCGGTCAGCCGCTTGACCGCGGCCTCGGTCTGGCGCACATGCTCGTCCGGGTCCGAGCCCATGTGCACGAAGCGGACCTTGCCGTCCTGCCCGATCACGTAGGAGATGCGGTCGGCGCGCTGGGGGTCGGCGGCGGCCGAGGCGTCGTAGGCGCGGATGGTCTGCGCCTGCGGGTCCGATGCCACGGCGAACTGGTCGCGGCAGGCCTCGGTGGAAAAGCGCTTGAGCGTATCGATGTCGTCATGCGACATGCCCACCACCGTGGCGCCCATGGCCGCGAAACGCGGCGTGGCCTCGGCAAAGGCGTGGGCTTCCATGGTGCAGCCCTGGGTGAAGGCCTTGGGGAAGAAATACAGCACCACCGGCCCCTTCCTGAGCGTGGCGGCCATGTCGAAATCGAAGGCCTTGCCCGCCACCGCGGCCGGCGTGGTGAAGCGCGGCGCGCTGTCGCCCACCTTGAGCGCTGCCTGGGCCAGCGGCGACAGCAGCAGCGCCGCCAGCACGGGTGCGGCGGCGCGCGCGCAGCGGCGGCCCCAAGAGGTGCGATGGTGGGTGGAATCGCCGCAGCGGATATCGGACATGCATGGCCTCCTGAGCCTGGAACGGGATGCGCCATTGTGGCCAATCGGCCCGGGCCGCTGGCGCATTTGCCGTGGATCAGCGCGGGGATTCGCCGGGCCTGATCCTGAACCAGATCGAGTACATGGCAGGCAGGAAGACCAGCGTCAGCACCGTGCCGGCCAGCGTGCCGCCGATCAGCGTATAGGCCAGCGTTCCCCAGAACACCGATTGGGTCAGCGGGATGAAGGCAAGGATCGCCGCCAGCGCGGTCAGGATCACGGGCCGGGCGCGCTGGACGGTGGCCTCCACCACCGCCTGGAACGGCGCAAGTCCCTCCTGCTCGTTGTGCTGGATCTGCCCGATCAGGATCAGCGTGTTGCGCATCAGGATGCCCGACAGCGCGATCAGCCCCACCAGTGCGTTGATGCCGAAGGGCTGCTGAAAGACGATCAGCGTCGGCACCACGCCGATCAATCCCAGGGGGCTGGTCAGGAACACCATGACCATGGCCGATATCGACCGCACCTGCAAGATGATGATGATCAGCGTGATGGCGATCATGATCGGGAACAGGGGCAGCATGGCCGTCATGGCCTTGCCGGATTCCTCGATGGAGCCGGCCTCGTCGATGCGGTAGCCCGCAGGCAACGCCTTCCTGATGGGCTCCAGCTGCCGGGTGAGGGCCGCCGAGACATCGGGCGGCTGCAGGCTGTCATCGATATCACCGCGGACCGTGATGGTGGGCATGCGGTCGCGGCGGCGCATGACGGGCTCCTCCATCTGCACGGCGACCTCGCCCAGCTGCGACAGCGGTATGCGCTGGCCAGTGGCGTTGGTGAGCGTGAAGTCGCCGACCCTGGCCACATCGTGGCGGGTGCCGCCCGCAGAACGCGCCATCACCTGCACGGTGCGGATGTCCTCGCGCACGGTGGTCACGGGCACGCCGCTGAGCAGGAATTGCAGCTGCTGCGCGACTGCCGCGGAGGTCAGGCCCATGGCCTGCAGCCGGTCCTGGTCCAGGGTGAAGCGCATGACAGGGGTGCGCACGCCCCAGTCGGAGTTCACGGTCCGCATCATCGGGCTGTCGTGCAGCACCTGGTGCACCTGGCCGGCAATGTCGCGCAGCCGCTGCGGGTCGGGGCCGGAGACGCGATACGCCACGGGGAACGGGGAGTACGGCCCGAACACGATCTGCGATGCGCGCACCTGCGCCTGCGGGGCCAGTCCCTGGGAGACGGCCTCGCGCAACCTGAGCTTGAGTGCGTCGCGCTGCGCCTGGTTGGCGGTGCGCACGACGATCTTGGCGAACGACGGGTCGGGCAGCTCAGGCGAGATGGCCAGAAAAAAGCGTGGTGCGCCCTGGCCGATATAGGCGGTCACGATCTCCGATTCGGGCTGCTGCAGCAGCCAGGTTTCCACCGTGCGAGTGGTCTCGCTCGTCTGGCCGATGGAGGTGCCGTAGGGCATCTGCACCTCGACCATCACCTCGGGCCGGTCGGAGATGGGAAAGAACTGCTTCTTCACGATGGACATGCCCAGCACGGAAGCCACCATGAGCCCGCCCACGACTGCGGCCACCATGCCCTTGCGGGCGATCACCTTGCCCAGCACGCGCCGCAGGCGCTCGTAGCGGGGCGTGCCATACATCGCCGCATGTCCGCCTTCGACCTTCTTGAGAGGGGGCAGCATCTTCACGCCCAGATAGGGCGTGAACACCACGGCCACCACCCAGGACACGATGAGCGCGATGCCGACGATCCAGAACATGTTGCTGGTGTACTCGCCCGCCGTGGAGCGTGCGAACCCGTTGGGCATGAATCCCACCGCCGTCACCAGCGTTCCGGACAGCATGGGCGCCGCGGTATGGCTCCAGGCGTAGGCGGACGCGGCCACGCGGTCGTAGCCCTCTTCCATCTTCACCACCATCATCTCGATGGCGATGATGGCGTCGTCCACCAGCAGGCCCAGCGCAAGGATCAGCGAGCCGAGCGTGATGCGGTCGAAATTCTTTCCCGTGGCGGCCATGATGATGAACACGGCCGCCAGCGTCAGCGGCACGGCCGCAGCCACCACCACGCCAACGCGCCAGCCCATGCTGGCGAAGCACACCACCAGCACGACCAGCAGCGCGGCCAGGAACTTGAGCATGAACTCATCGACGGCGGCGCTGATGTTCACGGCCTGGTCCGTCACCTTGCTCAGGCCCAAGCCCAGCGGCATGTCTGCGTTGATGGCGCCCACCTCCCTGTCCAGCGCCTTGCCCAGGTCCAGCCCGTTCCAGCCGTCGCGCATGACGACGCCCAGCAGCAAGGCCGGCTCCGCGCCGTTGCGGATGATGAAGGTCGAGGGATCTTCGTAGCCGCGCTGGACGGTGGCGATGTCGGACAGCTTGACCGTGCGGCCCTGGGCCACGATGGGCGTGTCGCGGATCTTCTGCAGCGCGTCGAACGCCCCGTCGATGCGGATGAACACCTGGGGTCCCTGGGTCTCCACCGACCCGGCAGGCGTGAGTGCGTTCTGGTTGTTCAATGCCGCGAAGACGTCCTGCGGGCTGATGCCCAGCGTGGCCAGGCGCTCGTGCGAGAACTCCACGTAGATCCGCTCGGATTGCTCGCCGACGATGTTGACCTTCTTGACGCCCGGCACATGCAAAAGACGCTGGCGCAAGGCTTCGGCATCGCGCACCAGCGCCCGGGGCTCCTCGCCGCGCGCCTTGAGGGCGTAGATCGCAAAGGTCACGTCGGCGTACTCGTCGTTCACCATCGGGCCGATCACGCCTGCCGGCAGGTTGCGGGCCTCGTCACCGAGCTTCTTGCGGGCCTGGTAGAACTCCTCCTGCACCTCGCCGGGGGGCGTGGAGTCGAGCAGGGTCAGCGTGGTGAAGGCCAGCCCCGGCCTGACGAAGGTTTCGGTGCGGTCATACCAGCGCAGCTCCTGCAGGCGCTTTTCCAGCTTCTCTGCCACCTGGTCCTGCATTTCCTGCGGGGTGGCGCCAGGCCAGGCCGTGATGATGGTCATGACCTTGACGGTGAAGGCCGGATCCTCCGCCCGGCCCAGCTTCAGGAAGGCAAAGACACCCGTCAGCGAAATCAGCAGGATCAGGAACAGCGTGATGGAACGCTCACGGACGGCAAGCGCCGACAGGTTGAAACGGCCTTCACTCACGGGACACTCCCTTGGACACGGAGGACGCCGTGGACGTTGTTGCCGTTGTTGCCGTTGAAGGCGCCGGCGCCTCGCTGTCCAGCCGCACCTGCGCACCCTCGCTCAGCAAATGCGCGCCGAGCGCGACGATCCGGTCCCCCTGGTCGAGCGCACCCACCACCTGGGCATTGCCGTCCTGCACCTGAACCACGGTGACGGGCTGGCGCCTGACCTGATCGCCCTGCACCACCCAGACAGCGGCACCCTTGCCCTCGTCGAGGATGGCGCCGATGGGGACCTGCAGGGTTGACTTGCCGGCCGTCGATGTCGATGTCGATGTCGACGTCGATGTCCCGCCAATCCTGAGCGTGACCGTGCTGCCCAGCGGAGCGCTGGCCGCCGCGCCGGCGTCCAGCACATAGCGGGCCTCAAAGGTGCGGGTGGCCCGGTCGGCCACATCGGACAGCTGGCGCAGTCTGGCGGGGATGACCACCTCCTCCCTGCCGAACAGGCGGGCCTGGGCCGCCGAGCCCAGCGCGGGCCGCAGTGTCTCGGGCAACTGGACGACCGCTTCGCGCCTGCCGGCATGGGCGAGGCGCACGACCACCTGGCCGGCACTGACGACCTGGCCAGGCTCGGCAAGTGTTTCCATCACGATGCCATCGGCATCGGCCAGCAGTTCGGCGTAGCGGCTGGCGTTCAGCGCTGCAGCGGCCTGCGCTTCGGCCGCCCTGAGCTGGGCGCGGGCGGAATCCGCGGCCGCCTTGATCTGTTCATGGGCCAAGGCCGAAACGGCACCCGTTCCCTGCAGGTCACGGTAGCGCTGCTCCTCGTCGCTGGCCTGCTGAGCCCGTGCCCTGGCGGCTGCGACGGCCTCCTGCTGGGCATGGGCGGCCAGCTTCAGGTCCACCGGGTCGAGGCGCAGCAATGCCTGGCCGCGCCTGACCGTCTGGCCTGTATCCACCAGGCGCTCGAGCACCTTGCCGGCCACGCGAAATCCAAGATCGCCCTGCACCCTGGCCGCGATGGTGCCGGTGAAGACACGCTCGGAAGCATTGCCTGGCGCTACCAGGGTGGTGCGAACGAGGGGTGGCTGGGTGCGCGGGTCCGGCGGCGTGCTTTTGCCGCAGGCTGCGAGTGCAAGTGACAGTGCGCCGACTGCGGCGATGGACAGATGGCTGTGCCGAAGCATGAGGGGGTCCCGATCAATGAGCAGGACCCGATTCTGTGATTAGTGACCATTTATGTCAATGGTCACAACTGCAGGATTTAGGGCGACAGGCTTCTCAGCACCAATCCGGCCAGTTGTGCGGGCGCCTCCTCCGCATGGTCGAGGCTGTGCTGCAGCATCACCGGGTTCAGATAGGGGAGCATGACCAGGAAGATGGCGCGCCCGGTTTCATCCAGCGGCGTCTTGCGCTCGAAGTCGCCCCGCAGGCGCCCGGCGTCGAGCACCTGCAGCAGCAGCTGATGCATGCGTTCCTCATAGGCCTGCGCTGCCTGCCAGCGCTCGGCCGACGCCGAAATGGCGATCTCGTACAGCTTGCGGTCCTCGGAGAAAAGCCGCAGCGTGGCAGCGACGATCGCCTTGAACAGGCGCCGCAGCTGCTCGGGAGGCGCATCCGTGCTGGCGACGGCCTGGCGGATCTCCGCCTCCATCTCCATCAGGCAGTTGGAACAGATCATCTCGCCGATGACCTGCTTGGACTCGAAGAACTTGTAGATGTAGGCCTTGGAAAAGCCGATGGCCTTGGCAAGGTCGGACACCGTGGTTTTCTCGTAGCCGTAGCGGCTGAAATGCTCTTTCGCCGCAGTCACGATCTGTTGCCGGACATCGTGTTCGACCGGGCCGCGCGCAGAGGTCGGATAGACGTTGGTGGTGCTCATGCGGCCTAGCTTACTCCATCAAAAAAATACTATGCAAGTGACCATTTTGGAATATAGTCACAGCGTCGCCACGCTTCTGACTGTTGAACATGACGCGTCTTGCCGCCCCCGTCTTTCTGATGCTCGCCAGCCTTTGTGCAGGGTGTGCGGTAGGCCCTGACTACCAGCCGCCCGCCACGGCCCTGCCCCAGGCCTACATGGGGGGCCGCGTTCTGGGTGAGGGCAAGCCTCCATCGCCGGACTCCCCCACGGACCTTGCAGCCTGGTGGGCAGCCTTTGGCGATGCGCAAATGGCGCGCCTCGTCACGGCGGCACTGCAGCAGAACCTGGATGTTGCCCAGGCCGCTGGCCGCGTGCTTCAGGCACGCGCCGGGCTGGACGCGGCGGCAGCTGCGTTGCTGCCGTCGGCCCAGGTCTCGGCGCAAACGGCCAGGAGCTATCAGTCGGTCGAGACTCCGCTGGGCCGGGTGCTCGACTCCATGCCGGGGTTCGATCGCTACGGCAGCGCCCAGGAGGCCAACCTCGGGGCCAGTTGGGAGCTTGATCTCTTCGGCGGCCTGCGCAGGACCCGGCAGGCCTCCCTGGCCGAGTACCAGGCATCGGAAGCCGGCGCCACTGCCGTGCGGCTCGCGGTGGCCGCCCAGACTGCGGACATCTATATCCAGATTCGCGGCCTGCAGGCGCGGCTGGCAGTGGCACGCTCGCAGGTGCGGACCCAGCAGCAACTTCGCTCCATCGTCGAACTGCGGTTTGGCAAAGGCCTGGCATCAGAGCTTCAGCTGCGCCAGGTCGAGGGAGCGCTTGCACGGGCACAAGCCACCGTCCCGCCGCTGGAAAATGCGCTCGAAGCCGCGCTCAACGCCATGGACGTGATGCTGGCCACGGCACCCGGCACGCACCGGGCAGAGCTGGCCGATCCCCGCCCGGTCCCCGTGCTGCCAACCCTTTCCCTGGCGGAGGCGCCCGGCGATCTGCTGCGGCGACGCCCGGACCTCATCGCGGCGGAGCGGCGCCTGGCAGCGTCGAACGCACGCATCGGCGTGGCGATCGCCGAGTACTACCCGAAGCTGTCGATCAGCGGCCTGATCGGCAGCGCCACCTCCATCTCCGCGGGCAATCTCTTCAGCGCCGGCGCATCGCAGGCCAGCGTTGTGGGCGGCCTGCGCTGGCGGCTGTTCGACTTCGGTCGCATCAACGCCCAGATCCACCAGGCGCAGGCACAGGAGGCGGAAAGCCTTGCCGCCTACCGGCAGTCGGTACTGCGCGCCACGGAAGAAGTGGAGAACGCCCTGGTGTCTCAGGACAAGCGGCAGGAGCTGATGGCCGTGCTCGCCAGGGGCGCGGATGCGCTCACGCGGGCCCGGCAGGCCGCAGGCGCCGCCTACGACAAGGGCGTGGTCAGCCTGATCGAGGTGCTGCAGGCAGATGAAAGCCTGCTGGGCGTGCTCGATGCACAGGCGCAGGCCCGTATGGAGTCGGCGCGCTCGACGGTGGCGATCTTCAAGGCGCTGGGCGGCGGCTGGACGCCGGAGCCCCTGCCTTCCAGGGCATTGGCAACCGCCAGCCACGGTCTTCCAGCCAGCGTTGCCCCCTGAACCTGCCACTTCCCGAAAGGAGCCCCCTTTCCACACAGCAAAGCAACCGAACACCCCTGCGGGACATGCGGCCCAGGCGACCTGCCCAAGCAGGCGGCCCAAGCCATGGCCCGGCTCCACCCACCCCCATCCGTCAAACCATGTCAAACACAACCCCCTCCCCCACCGTTGCTGCAGCCGCACGCCTCCTGAAGCCGGCGCTTGCAGCCATCGCCTTCTCAAGCTGCTTCGCAGCCCATTCGCAGCCGCAAGACGCCTCGGCAGCCACATCGGACGCAGCGCTTTCCCGCGCCGAAGTCATCGCCGATCTCGCACTCTGGCGCCGCGCCGGATTGGACCGCCATGCGGAGATATCGATCTCCTACGGAGTCGAAACGCAGGAATATCGGGCCGCATACCAGGAGTACCTGCGCCTTCGCAACAGCGAGGCGTTCCAGGCGGAGGTCCGCAAGGCGCTGAGTCGGTAAGGCGGAGCGCCTTCCCGCCCAGGCCATCGCGGCAGCGGCTGGCTGCCTGGGGACGTGGCCCGGGGCTTTGCCTACAGGCCCAGGTCGGACAGACCGGGGTGGTCATCGGGGCGACGCCCCAGCGGCCAGTGGAACTTGCGCTCCGATTCCTGGATGGGCATGTCGTTGATGCATGCGAAGCGCCGGCGCATGAGACCGTCGGCCTCGAATTCCCAGTTCTCGTTGCCGTACGACCGGAACCAGTTCCCGGCATCGTCGTGCCACTCATAGGCGTAGCGGACTGCGATCCGGTTTTCTCCGTACAGCCAAAGCTCCTTGATCAGCCGGTAGTCCAGCTCCTTCTTCCACTTCCTCTCAAGAAGGGCCTGGGCCTCGGCGCGGCTGTTGGCGAACTCCGCCCGGTTGCGCCATTTCGTGTCGGGGGTATAGGCCATCGCGACCTTGGCCGCATCGCGTGTGTTCCATCCATCCTCGGCCAAACGGACCTTTTGGACGGCGCTTGCGAGAGAGAACGGGGGCAGGGGTGGGCGAGTTTCCATGATGTGACCTTTGAAAAGATGTAGAACGATCTGTCTACATGCGCCACTCTAACGGAGGTGGAACGATCTGTCTACAATGTCTTCATGAAAACTTCCCAGCCATCTCTCGAGTCACTGCCGCCCCGCGAGCGCATCCTGGTGGCAGCCCATGGCCTTTTCTACGCAGAGGGCATCCGGGCCACGGGCGTGGACCGGATCATCGAGCGGTCGTCGGTCAGCAAAGTCACCTTCTACCGCCAGTACGCCAGCAAGGACGACCTGATCCGTGCGTACCTCGACTACCGCCATGAACGGTGGATTTCCTGGTTCCAGGCCAGCCTGGCGCAGGAGGCCGCCGGGGGCTCGTCAGCGTTGGATGCCCTGTCCACCACCCTCAGGAGCTGGTTCGGCCAGCCCGACTTTCGGGGCTGCGCCTTTCTCAATGCCGCTGCCGAACTGGGCTCGTCCGACCCTGAGATCCTGGCGACGGTCCGGCGGCACAAGCAGGAAATGTCGTCCGTGCTGGATCGCCTGTTCGGTGGCCATCCCGTGTCCGTGGGCGCTGCGCTCACCCTGGTGGCGGATGGCGCCATCGTCCATGCGCAGATGGGTCAGCCGATCGATGAAGTCATGGCGAACTTCAAGGCAGCGGCCGAAGGGATCGTGGGCCGCCCCGGGTGGTGAGCAGGCTCAGGAGCGGGGCGCCGCTGAGGCTTCGGCGCGCCACAGCGGCAGGTCGTTGCTGCCTCGCCACCTTTGGCCACGCAGGGGCCGGATCTGGCAAGTCAGTGCTTTGCCACACGCTGCCCTGCCGCGTCGATGACGGCTTCGCCGTCCTCCTTGGAGAATGCCCCTTGCTGGGGACGCGGCAGTATGTCCAGCACCACCTCGGATGGCCGGCACAGGCGCGTGCCCAGTGGCGTCACCACAATGGGGCGATTGATGAGGATAGGGTGCCGGAGCATGGCGTCGATCAGCTGGGCATCGGTCCATTCCGGGTCGCCCAGGCCCATCTCGTCATACGGCGTACCTTTTTGCCGCAGAACCTCCCGCACAGGCAGGGCCAGGTCCGCCAGCAGCCGCTCCAGCGTGGCCCGGTCGGGCGGTGTCTTGAGGTATTCGATGACGGCGGGCTCCTCGCCGCTGTTGCGGATCAGGGCCAGCACGTTGCGCGATGTGCCGCAGGCGGGGTTGTGATAGATCGTGATGGTGCTCATGGCAGATGGGTTCTGTGAGGGAATTCAGGCAGCCACGCTCAGGCGCAGCGCAAGGGCGGCAAGCGTGATGAGCAGCACGGGGGCCGTCAAAACCGTACCGACCCTGAAGTAGTAGCCCCATCCGATGGTCATGCCTTTGCTGGCCAGCACATGCAGCCACAGCAGCGTGGCCAGGCTACCGATGGGCGTAATCTTCGGGCCCAGGTCGCAGCCGATCACGTTGGCGTAGACCATGGCATCCCTGACCACGCCGGTGGCACTGGAGGCATCGATCGACAGCGCACCCACCAGCACGGTGGGCATGTTGTTCATCACAGACGACAGCAGGGCCGAGAGCACCCCCGTGCCAATGGCTGCGCCCCAGACGCCGCCTTGGGCAAAGCGGTCCAGAACGGATGCGATAGAGGTGATCAGCCCGGCATTGCGCAATCCGTAGACCACCAGATACATGCCCAGCGAGAACACCACGATCTGCCACGGCGCGCCATGCAGTACCTTGCGGGTGCTGATGACGCAGCCGCGTGCCGCCACGGCCAGCAGCAGGGCGGCACCTGCGGCCGCGACCGCGCTGACTGGCACGCCCAGCGGCTCCAGCCCGAAGAAGCCGACCAACAGCAGGACCAGAACCACCCAGCCCGCGCGAAAGGTCGCCGGATCGCGGATCGCATCGGCCGGGCGCCTGAGCTGGGCCAGGTCATAGGTTGCGGGAATGCCGCGCCGAAAGAACAGCATCAGCATGGCGAGGCTGGCCAGCACCGAGGCGAGATTGACCGGCACCATTACCGAGGCGTATTCGTTGAAGCCGATGTTGAAAAAGTCGGCCGAGACGATGTTGACCAGGTTGGAGACGATCAGCGGCAGGCTGGCCGTGTCGGCGATGAAGCCTGCCGCCATGACGAATGCCAGCGTGGCGGAGGGCGAAAAGCCCAGCGCCACGAGCATGGCCATCACGATGGGCGTGAGAATCAGGGCGGCGCCGTCGTTGGCGAACAAGGCGGACACAGCCGCACCCAGCAGCACGATGAACGCGAACAGCTTGCTGCCCCGGCCGCCGCCCCAGCGTGCGAAGTGCAGCGCGGCCCATTCGAAGAAGCCGGCCTCGTCAAGCAGCAGGCTGATGATGATGACGGCTACAAAGGTGGCGGTCGCATTCCACACGATGCCCCAGACCACTGGAATGTCGGAAAGATGCACCACGCCGGCCAGCAGGGCAACGACCGCGCCCAGCGAGGCGCTCCAGCCAATGCCCAGGCCGCGCGGCTGCCAGATAACCAGCACAAGGGTGGAGATGAAGATCAGGACTGCCATGAGCATGGTGCTGGGAGATTCGGGTTTCAGAAGGCGCGCATTCGTGGACGAAGGGGGGCGTCAGTGGGAGGCCAGTTCGCGGGCGGTGCCCTGTAGCCTTGCCTTTTCCAGCTTGTCGTCGGGCAGGTTGACCAGCAGCTCCAGACGACGACGCATCATGTGCAGAGTCTGTCGGAATGCTTCCAGCTTGACCTCTTCAGATGCGTCTCCCTGCGAGGGGTCGGCGTATCCCCAGTGGGCGGTGGCGGGGTGGCCGGGCCAGATCGGGCAGACCTCGCCAGCTGCGTTGTCGCAGACGGTGATGATCAGGTCCATCTGCGGCGCCTGCGGGGCCGCGAACTCATCCCAGCTCTTGCTGCGCAGCCCCTGCACAGATACGCCGGCACGTTGCAGCACCTGCAAGCTCAAGGGATTGGGCTGCTGATTCGCGCGGGGGCTGCTGCCGGCCGAATACGCTTTGAAGCGCCCATTGCCCATGTCGTTGAGCAAAGCTTCGGCCAGGATGCTGCGCGCCGAGTTGTGAGTGCACAGGAACAGGACATTCAGGGGGGTGATGGAATCAGACATGGTGGCTTAGCAGCAGGACTTGGAGGAAGAGGCAGCTGCGGTGCCTGGGGCGCAGCAGGCAGATGCGGCCGCCTGGCGCGGGGCCGTCGGCGCGCAGCACGCGCCGCTGGCTCCGACAGCTGCATCAGGGGCCTCGTGAAACACGGGAATGTTCTCCAGCGAATGAAAGTGCTCCCAGGCAATCCCCTGGGGATCGGTGATCCAGTGCTTGTCGCTGCGTGCATAGCAGCAGGTGGTGGCGCCTTCGTCGAGCATCGCCAGGTCGGCGGCCCTGGCGCGTGCCTTGAGCGCATCCAGCTCCTCGGCCTCATCCACTTGGAAGCCCAGGTGGTCCAGGCCGGCTTTCTCGCCTCGCGTCGAAATGGCGAAGTTCACCCGGGGCTCATCCAGCATCCACTTCGCGTAGTCGCTTTCCACGCGGGCGGGCTCGGCACCAAACAGCTGGGAATAGAACGCGATGTTCTTGGCCAGATCGTCGACGTGCATATGGACATGGAAGCGTTTCATCGTGGACTCCGTTCAGCAGTTGCAGGGCAAGGCATCCACCGTGGCGCATGCGGCGCCCTGGCAGCAGTTTTCGGTGAGGTAGGCGAGCAGGTCGTTCATCGCCGCAAAGGACGCCCGGTACAGCACATTGCGGCCCAGGCGCTCCTGGCTGACCAGCTCGGCATGGGACAGCTCCTTGAGGTGGAACGACAGCGCGTTGGGTGCGATACCCAACTGTTCGGCCAAGGCGCTGGGCGTAAGCCCCGCAGGGCCGGCGACTACCAGGGCGCGGAAAACGCGCAGGCGCGCTTCATGGGCCAGGGCCGAAAGCGATCGGATGACTTGGGTTTCTTGCATGCATCAATAATACAACTATTGTTGAATTGTTGTTAAAAAAATAAGGGCGGCCGTGCGGCTCCATTGCGCAAGCTCCGTGCGGAACGCCACTGAACACGCCGCGCGTCACGCAGATAACTCGTTGATTTCTCACGTCCTCGCAAGCCATGCACCATCGATCCTTAGAGAGATGCGCCACTGAACTTTCGTCTGTACGGAAAACGCGCCACTGCACTTTAGTTTTTTGGCCAGCAAGGCTGAGGAGCGAGCTATCGGCCGAGGCGCAAGGGCTCAGGGCCGATGTGCGGCGGCGTCGCGGGTTGCCATGGGCTCTTGTGTGGCAGCTACCCGTTGCCGTCGTTTGTCGCAGGCCTGTCGGTGTCGGCTTTGCCTCGGCAGCTGCCGCCCCCCGCCGCCGGGCGAACTCACGCTGCATGGCGCCAAGCAGTCCTTAGCCCCTGCGACAAGCGCTGGCCCAAATGGTGGGGCTACTCGAAGGCTAGGACATTCTCCGGGCGCTCGCCCCGTGCCAGTGATCGTCTCACCCCCACTCAAACTTGCAGTCCCGAAACACGGATGGACGGCCAGGCTCGCCATGACACCCTGACAGCTCTACCCTCGCAAACATCGCCATCAACGGCGGACAGCACATCCACTGATGCTGACGACGTTCACACGGGGCGCAGCTGAAAACATTTCAGAACTTCATAGACACCGCCACGCGCATATTCCGCGCCTCCCCGTAGTACGACGAGGTCGAAACCCCTTGGTACTTGCGGTCGAAGACGTTGTAGAGGTTGGCCGAGACCGTGAGCTTCGGATTGATGGCGTATTGCACCATCAGGTCGGCCACAGCATAGCTTTTCTGCTCGACACGGCTGACGTTGGGCAGGCCCAGGAAGGAGAGGTCGCTCCAGGTGCCGCTTTGCCAGCGCGCGCCGCCGCCCACGGTCAGGCCGTGGCCTATGTGAGGCAGGCGGTAGGTGGTGAACAGCTTGAGGGTGTTGCGCGGGATTTCGGGGTTCAGGCGGTTGCGCTCGGCGTCGCGCGCGATGTTGCGGGCAAAGCCGACGGAGGCGTTCCAGTGGCGGCGGATTTCGCCGGTCATCTCCACCTCGAAGCCACGCGTTTCGGCGCCCTTGACGGCACGGTAGGCCTGCTCGCCATTGGGCGCGTAGCTGCCCGTGATGGCCTGGGCCACGTTGTCCTGCAGCAGGCGGTAGACGGCGGCGCCCACCTGCAGGCGCTTGTCCAGCAGCTCGCCCTTGAGGCCCAGCTCGTAGCTGCGGCCCAGTAGGGGATCGAGCTTTTTGCCGTGGATGTCCAGGCTGCTCTGCGCCTGGAAAATATCGGTATAGCTGGCATAGGCCGACCAGTCGCGGCCCACGTCCAGCACCAGGCCGGCGAAGGGCGTGAGCTTGCCGTTTTCGGCCATGGCGCTGCCGCTGGTCTCGCCGCTGGCGAAATCGGTGTAGCTGTCGCGACGCTTCCAGTTCGTGATGCGTGCCCCCGCGATGACGGACAGCCGGTCCGTGGGGCGCAGCTGCAGCGATCCGTAAGCACTGCTGCTGCGTTCCACGGCCGCGCTGCGGCCTAGTACCGGGTTGTCGGGCTGCACCGGCGTGCGGCCATCCCAGGTGAAGAGGTTGTCTATGGTGTTGTCCCAGCCGGGGAAGGCCCAGCGGCCATGCGAGCCGCTGTCGTTGCGCGTGCGTGCCACACTGGCGCCGAAGGCGGCCTGGTGCTGGCGTCCCAGCAGCTGGAAGGGACCGGAAGCCGTGAGGTCCAGCGTGTCCTGCCGAGGCCGCCCCGTCCACCAGGCGGCCCACAGGCCGGCACCTGCGCCGGTGGTGCGGTCCACAGGCTGTTCATTGGTCCAGCCCGGAATCTCGTCATAGCTGCTGCGGTCGAGCGTGTAGATGGCCTTCAGGCGCCAGTCGCTGGCCATGCGGTGTTCGAGCGAGGCGAAGACGCTGCGGTAGTCCCGCCGTGCCGAGGCCCAGCGCGCGCCCGAGGACGCGGAGCGGCTCCAATCGATGCGCGTGCCATCCGTGTAGAAGAAAGGCCGGCCCCCACGGCCTACGCCAGAAGCGTCGTAGTCCTGCGCGGAAAAGCCCACGGTGGCCAGCGTGGACGGCGACAGGTCAGCCTCCACCACGCCGTACAGCGAGCGGCTGCGGTCCTGCTCGTAGTCGACCTTGGAATGGCGGTTCTGCGACACGGCCACGATGCGCCCGCGCACCGATCCGGAGGCGTTGAGCGGAGATGACAGATCCACCTCGGCACGTGCGAAATCCCAGGAGCCTGCCGTGAGCCTGGCGCTGCCCTGGAACTCGGCCGTGGGCAGCTTGCGCACCAGGTTGATGGTGGCGCCGGGCGTGCCCGCGCCGCTCATCAGCCCCGAGGCGCCGCGCACGACTTCGACGCGGTCGAACATGGCCATGTCGCTGGTCTGGAAGATGGCCGGGTAGTCGCTGAACAGGCGGTTGACGCCATCGACCTGGAAGTTCTTGATCTGAAAGCCCCGCGCGAAGAACTGGTTGGTGTCGCCGCCCGTGGGACCGTACTGCGCATAGCTCAGGCCCGTGGTCTGGCGGGCGATGTCTTCCTGCAGCACGATGCCCTGGTCGTCCATGCGCTGGCGCGTGATCACGCTGACCGACTGCGGCGTCTCGCGCAGCGACAGGGACAGGCCCGTGGCGGCCCGCGATTCGCTGGCGGCGTAGGACTGCGTGCCCTCGGTGACGGCGCTGCGCTCGGCCTGGGCGGTGACGCGCACCTCGGCCAGCGTGGCCGCGCCGGTGGGCGTTCCCACGGCCAGGGACGGTCGCACCACAAAGCCGCCGCCCTCGCGCGGCAGGGCCTGCAGGCCCGTGCCGGCCAGCAGCGCGGACAGGGCCTGGTCCACGGTTCGATCACCCTGCACGCCGGGGCTGGTCCTGTCTGCGGTCTGGGCGGTGGAGAAGGACAGCAGGATGCCCGCCTGGGCGCCAAAGCGATTGAGCGTGGCGGTCAGCGGCCCGGCAGGAATGTCGTAGCGCTGCACTGCCTGGGCGTGGGGCTGTGCCTGTGCGTGGGCCTGCGCCGGGGCAAGCACCGCCACCAGCGGCAGTGCCAGAACGGCGGGGCGCAAGGCCTGCCGCAGTTGAAATGCCAGTCGTGTGGCGCGAAAAGTCGGGTGATGGCCCATGGTGTGCGTGTCCCTCGGTCCTGGATGGTTGGCAATGGAATGCGGGCGCAGAAAAAAGCGCTTCATCTCCATTGCCCCGCGAGACGCGAAAAGCGATCAGCCAGGATCGACAAGAGCCAGGAAATCAGGCCGGCTCGACCACCACCCAGTAGCGCGTGGCCGTGCGCAGGCGCACCGGCAGGGTGGCCAGCAGCATGGCCAGCACCTGGTCGGTGTCGGCCAGCGGATAGGTGCCGCTGACGGGCAGCTGCGCCACGGCGCCATCGCAGTCCAGGTGGCCGGGCCGGTAGCGCGACAGCTGGTCCAGGAACTCGGCCAGCGGCATGTCCTGGGCCACCAGCATGCCGCGCGTCCAGGCTGCCAGGGCCGGATCGGCGGGCCCGGCCGGCGTGGTGGCCTGAGCGTCGAACTGCGCCTGCTGGCCTGTTTGCAGCAGATGGAGGTGGCCGGGCCGTTCGCGGGGCGCGATCTCCGTGGCGCCTTCAAAGACCGCAACCCGGCTGGGCCCCTGGCCGCGCTGGCGCACGACGAAGCGCGTGCCCAGGGCTCGTATGCGGCCATGGCGGGTTTCGACGAGCAAGGGCGGCGCACTATCCTTCAGGCCCTGGGCCGTGGCCACCTCGATGTCGCCGCCGCGCAGGCGCACCAGGCGCTGCTGCGGGCTGAAATCCAGGTCGACCGCGCTGTCGGCATTCATCTGCAGCTGGGTGCCGTCCGGCAGGCGCAGGCTGCGCCGCTGGGCCGTGCCCGTGCGCAGGTCCGCCCCCAGGCCGGCCAGCCAGTCGCCCGAGGATGCCGGACCTCTCCATGCCACGGCACCGGCACCCGCGCCCGTGAACAGCAGCACGGCCAGGCTGCGCACCGCCAAGCGCCGCCCGCGCCCGCGTGCCGTGCGCGCGGCCTGGGCCAGGGCCACGCTGGCCGGCGTACCGGACAGCGGCTGCAGGCGTGCGCCCATGGCCTCTATGCGCAACCAGGCGCGCTCATGGTCGGGATGGGATTCGCGCCAGTGCTGCAGGCGCTGCGCCAGCATCTCGCGCGTGCCGGCGCTGTGATCATCGGACTGCAGCTCCACCAGCCATTCGGCGGCCTGCTCGCGCACCGCAAGAGGAATGGGCAGGCTCATGCGCCGTCGTCGTCCAGAAAGCAGACTTGCACCACGGCCCGCGCGATATGGCGGCGCACGGTGGGCACGGAAAGGCCCAGTTCAGCCGCGATGTCGGCCTGCCTCATGCCGTCGATCTGCGACAGCAAAAAGGCCTGGCGCACGGGCAGTGGAAGCAGGGCCAGCAGGCGGTCCACCTCGACCAGGGTCTGCAGCACGATGGCGCGGTGCTCGGGGGACTGGGCCACGGCCTCGGGCATGAGGGCCAGGGCGTCCAGATAGGCCTGCTCCACGCAGCGCTTGCGGTAGAGGTTGGCGGCCAGACCCTGGGCAATGGTCATCAGCAGGGCACGCGGTTCGCGAATGGCCTGGATCTCGGCGCCGCTGCGGCCCAGCAGGCGCACATAGGTGTCCTGGGTCAGATCGGCCGCATCAAAGGCATTGCCCAGGCGCTTGCGCAGCCAGCCCAGCAGCCAGCCGTGGTGGTCGGAGTAGAGAGTGGCGACATCGGGAACAAGGGCGCGGTCGGCGGCGGGCATGGGAAAGCGGCACGAGTGAAGCAGGAGGAACGGCACCGGGGCAATATGCACCGGCAAACAAGAATGCTTCTTATTTTCATTGTATCCAAATCCTACATCGTCATTGCACCAACCTGCGCACCAACGCCTGAGTGCGGACGCTCGGCGCGAACACCATCGTGGGCTGATTCCACCTTCGTTGAAACCAGTCGGAGCGACGGCATTGAGTCGACAGGAATCAGCGGTGCAGCGCGAAATGGGGCCTTCGAGGCGAGGCACGGCGCACCGAAGAATCGACTGGCCACTTCCAAACGGTGAAGCGGTCGTCCAACAATGGAAGCCTTCAACGGCCGGTGTTGGTCGTCCCTGTCACTCTCGCTTTGCACAGTGAAGGGCGTAGATCAGCCTGAGGCCATCGTTAGAAAGTCTGCAGTTGCCAACTGCTCCGCAGCGATTGCTGCTGCTCACGGCCACCTCGTGACCTATCAGTTGCAGCCACATGGTGGTCATCCAAGCTTCAGGGCTGGCGGCATCGCCAGATGCTTCGCTCCTCATCCGCACCCGACCTGGTGAAGCTCCCCTTTAGGACTGGGCCGTCATCGTGCCACGAAGGCGGAGCTTTTCTCCCTCTAACCACAGAGGTCACCAGACGAGGCTTCGGTCTCGTTCGCGCCTGATCAAGGACAGTCAGTCTGCACGGCTGGCTGATCTTGGGTGCGCTCAGCACCACGGCCAGGGCGCCTTCGATGCGACGTCAGGTCACAGCCCGCAAGGCTGCATGGTGATTCAGCGACAGCCTTTCGCCGGAAGTTCTGTGTGCTCCTGCAGGCTGCGCTTCGCCGCTGGCCAGCGCGGGCGCGCCCCGAAAAAACTAAAGATCAGTGGCGGAAAAGCTAATGGGTAGTGGCGTTCCGCACTCCGCGCCGGATGTGCCGTCTTGCGGCACATCCGGCCCTACCCCTTGAAACCTGGCCGAATTGCCTTATTATTAGCACTCGTTGGGTATGAGTGCTAACAATCCTCTGTCCCACATTGCTTCGAATGCCGGCCCGCCGGGCCGGCAAGTCTTTGTTTCAACTTTGTTGATGATTTAGGAGTTGGTATGAACCTGCGTCCCCTGCACGATCGCGTGATCGTCAAGCGCCTCGAAAACGAAACCAAGACGGCTTCGGGCATCGTGATCCCCGACAACGCCGCCGAGAAGCCCGACCAGGGCGAAGTGCTGGCAGTGGGTCCCGGCAAGAAGAACGACAAGGGTGAAGTGATCGCCCTGAACGTGAAGGTCGGCGACCGCGTTCTGTTCGGCAAGTACAGCGGCCAGACCGTCAAGGTCCATGGCGACGAACTGCTGGTGATGAAGGAAGACGACCTGTTCGCGGTCGTCGAAAAGTAATCCACGCGCTTCGAAACCGCACTTTCCAACTGAATCCGGAGAATTGAAATGGCAGCAAAAGACGTAGTTTTCGGCGGCGAAGCACGCGCCCGCATGGTTGAAGGCGTGAACATCCTGGCCAACGCGGTCAAGGTCACGCTGGGCCCCAAGGGCCGCAACGTGGTGCTGGAGCGCTCCTTCGGCGCCCCCACCGTGACCAAGGACGGCGTGTCGGTCGCCAAGGAAGTGGAACTCAAGGACAAGCTGCAGAACATGGGCGCCCAGCTCGTGAAGGAAGTGGCCTCCAAGACCAACGACATCGCCGGTGACGGCACGACCACCGCCACCGTGCTGGCACAGGCCATCGTCCGCGAAGGCATCAAGTACGTGGCCGCCGGCCTGAACCCCATGGACCTCAAGCGCGGCATCGACAAGGCTGTCGCCGCCCTGGTGGAAGAGCTGAAGAAGCAATCCAAGGCCACCACCACCTCCAAGGAAATCGCCCAGGTCGGCTCGATCTCCGCCAACTCCGACGAATCCGTGGGCAGCATCATTGCCGAAGCCATGGACAAGGTCGGCAAGGAAGGCGTGATCACCGTTGAAGAAGGCAAGTCGCTGGCCAACGAACTCGACGTCGTCGAGGGCATGCAGTTCGACCGCGGCTACCTGTCGCCCTACTTCATCAACAACCCCGAAAAGCAGGTTGCCCTGCTGGACAACCCCTTCGTGCTGCTGTTCGACAAGAAGATCAGCAACATCCGCGACCTGCTGCCCACGCTGGAAGCCGTGGCAAAGGCCGGCCGTCCCCTGCTGATCATTGCAGAAGACGTCGAAGGCGAAGCCCTGGCAACGCTGGTGGTCAACACCATCCGCGGCATCCTGAAGGTTGTGGCTGTCAAGGCTCCTGGCTTCGGCGACCGCCGCAAGGCCATGCTGGAAGACATCGCCATCCTGACGGGCGGCAAGGTCATCGCTGAAGAAGTGGGCCTGGCGCTGGACAAGGTGACCCTGGAAGACCTGGGCCAGGCAGTGCGCATCGAAATCGGCAAGGAAAACACCACCATCATCGACGGTGCTGGCCAAGCTGCTGAAATCGAAGCCCGCGTCAAGCAGATCCGCATCCAGATCGAAGAAGCCACCAGCGACTACGACCGCGAAAAGCTGCAAGAGCGCGTGGCCAAGCTGGCCGGCGGCGTGGCCGTGATCAAGGTCGGCGCTGCCACCGAAGTCGAGATGAAGGAAAAGAAGGCCCGCGTTGAAGACGCCCTGCACGCTACCCGCGCTGCTGTGGAAGAAGGCATCGTGGCCGGCGGCGGCGTGGCTCTGCTGCGTGCCAAGCAAGCCGTGGGCGAACTGAAGACCGGCGACGCCGAGCAGGACGCCGGCATCAAGCTGATCATGAAGGCCATCGAAGCGCCCCTGCGCGAAATCGTGGCCAACGCCGGTGGCGAGCCCTCGGTGGTGGTCAACGCCGTGCTGAACGGCTCGGGCAACTACGGCTTCAACGCCGCCAACGACACCTACGGCGACATGCTGGAAATGGGTATCCTGGACCCGACCAAGGTGACGCGTACGGCCCTGCAGAACGCCGCTTCCGTGGCATCGCTGCTGCTGACGACCGAAGCCATGATCGCCGAGTCCCCCAAGGCTGAAGGCGCCCCCGCCATGCCCGACATGGGCGGCATGGGTGGCATGGGCGGCATGGGCATGTAATTGCCCGCCGCAACCGGGCAGGCCTTGCGCCATACCCGGTTTGCCCCGCAAGAAAAAGGCCGCCCTCGGGCGGCCTTTTTCATTGCATGAACGCTGTTGCCGATGTCTTCAGGACACGGCCTGGCCCCAGGCCCGGCCCAGGCGCGCCACGGCCTCGGTGATCTGGGGCACGGTGGGCGCCGCATACGACAGGCGCATGCACAGGCCGGCCTGCTGCGCCGCCTCGGCCGGGAAGAAGGCCCTGCCTGGCACATAGAGCACGCCCTGCTCCACAGCAGCCGTGAACAGCGCCCGGGCCAGGGCCTCGGGCTCGCCCGCATGCCGTTGTGGCGGCAGCAGCTGCGCCCAGACGAACATGCCGCCCGCAGGCCGCACGAAGCGGATCTGCTCGCCCAGGGCCGACTGCATGCCGGAGCACAGCGCATCCATGCGCGCCGCGTACTCGGCGCAGGCCTGGGCCAGTTGGGGTGCATAGCGGCCCGAGCGCAGATATTGCGCGGCGATCATCTGCGCCAGCGGCGAGGTGCACAGGTCGGCCGTCTGCTTGGCGATGGTGCAGCGGCGCAGCAATTGGGCGTCGGCCAGCATCCAGCCGATGCGCAGCGCAGGCGCCACGGTCTTGGACAGGCTGGACAGGTAGACCACGGGGTTGGACTGGGCACCGCACTGCGCCAGGCCTGTTTCGTAGATCGACGGCTCGCGCTGGCCGGTAAAGCGCAGCTCGCCATAGGGATCGTCCTCGACGATGGCAAAGCCGTGCTGGCGCGCCAGCGCCACCAGGGCCTCGCGCCGCGCCGCGGGCAGCAGCGTGCCGCCCGGGTTGGAGAAGTTGGGCACGGTGTAGAGCAGCTTGGGGCGGCGCGCATGGGGCCACTGCGCCAGCAGGCTGGCCAGGGCACCGGTGTCCAGGCCGTGTTCATCCGTGGGCACGGCCACGATCTGTGCCTGGGCCAGCTTGAGCGTCTGCAGCGTGGCCGGGTAGGCGGGCACCTCGACCAGCACCGGATCGCCAGGCTCCACCAGCACCTTGACCAGCAGGTCGAAGGCCTGTTGCGAGCCCGTGGTCACGATCATGTCGGCCGGCGTGCAGGCAATGCCGCGCGTGGCGCACAGCGCGGCCAGGGCTTCGCGCAGCGGCAGCTGGCCTTCGCTGGCGCCGTACTGCAGGCTGGCGGCAGCGTCCTGCTGCAAAGCGGCCATCGCGGCCTGTTGCAGGCCTTCGGCATCGAACAGGCTGGGCGAGGGATAGCCGCCCGCCAGCGAGAGCATGCCGGGGCGGCTCAGATAGGGAAACAGCTCGCGTATGGGCGAGCCTTCGGGATGTGCGAACAGCGGGTTGAACAGATGGGCGGTGGGCGACTGAATGCCCAGGTCTGCAGTGCTCATGAAGGCCTCTTGCGGCTTTGCAAAAAACAAAGGGGCGCGTGCACAGGCCTGGCGCCTGCGCATGCGCCCCGGGAAAGGGGATACAGGGTGGATGCCGGCCAAAGCCGGCATCCAGGCAGCCGGTCAGGCCACAGCCTGGGCGGCCTGGGTGCGCAGCGCGCTGCGCAGCTGGTCGATGGAGCGCTGCTGCGCCTGCTCGTACAGCGCGATCTCGTCATGTACGCGCGCACCCAGGTCGGCCTCGAAGGCCTGCTGGGCCGCATGGGCCGCGTACTGCTTTTGCTCTTCGCCGCCCAGGTTGGACTGGAAGATGCCGGCCGCGCTCACGGGCAGGAAGTCTTCGTAGACGATGGGCTCGGCCTGGGCCAAGCCACGGGCGATCAGGGCGTCCAGGTCCGAGGCGGCGGCCGCGGCGGCCTCGCCTGCGGCCAGGGCGGCTCCCTCGTCGCTCAGCGTGAAGCGGTAGAAGGCCAGGTCCTGGCGGCGCAGCTGCTCATGCGTGTCGGGGAAAGCCTCGAAGACCTGGGCCAGGCGGCTGCCGTAGTCGGGTGCGGCACTGCCCGCGCTGCCCATGTCGCGCACCTGGGCCAGCAGCTGGTCGTAAAGCGCGCGGCCCTTGCGCGTGAGCGCCACGCCGCGCTGCTCGATCTCGCCGAAGCGCGCCGTGTGCGAGCCTGCGCCCGTGGCATCGCCGGCAAAACGCACGGTCTCCTTGAGCGCCTTGAAGCTGGTCTGGCGCAGCAGGATGGGGCAGGCGCGGCGCGGCGGGCCTTCGACCACGTCCTTGGCATCCATGCCGCGTGCGGGCATGGCGGCCTGGGCCGCGTCGATGTCCAGGGTGCGCGGCGTCAGGTGGTTGATGTGCGGGCCCTTGAAGCAGACCACGTCGGCGATCAGGCGGTGGGCCTTGTGCAGCGCGTCATAGGTGGCGCCGTCCACGGTGGATTCGCTGTGCCAGCGGAAGGTCTCCAGCGCCTCGCCGACGAATTCATCGGCCTCGGCATCGGTGAGGCCGCCGTTGGCCTCGGACTGGGCGATCAGCGCCAGCGCGCGCTCGGTGAAGATGTTGCGGCGCGCCAGGATGGCGGCAGCCTGGGCGCGCAGCGCCTCGTCGGCGATCAGGTCCAGGCGCAGCAGCGAGGTGAAGACGCGGAAAGGGTTGGCCAGCAGCGCGGCATCGCTGACGGGACGGAAGGCCGTGGAGTGCACAGGCACGCCGGCCACCGACAGGTCGTAGTAGCCCACGGGCTCCATGCCCATGATGGCGAACAGGCGGCGCAGCATGGACAGCTCGGCAGCCGTGCCCACGCGGATGGCGCCGTGGCGCTCCACGCCCAGGCGGGCCAGCTCGCCACTGCGCTGCATCCGGGCCAGCAGCTCAGGCTCGGCCTGCAGCGTGCGCTGGTTGATGTCGGCCACGAGTTCGATCAGCGTGCCGTACTGGGGCACTTCATCGCGGTACATCTCGGACATGGCGCTGGAAAAGCGCGCGCGGATCTCGTCGGAAGGCACGAAGGCGTTGGCGGACGTAGAAGACATGGTGCTTGTGGGGACTGATGGTGGGGCCGCAGATCAGCCTGCGGCATGGTGAATTCCTGGCCCGCATGCTAGGTCTGCGCCTTGAGCCTGGTCAAACGATAATCGGGCCCATAGGTCATTCCCAAACAGAATGCCCCTCCCACGATTGCCCCACCGCTCCCTGCCATGCTGCTGTCCCGCCGTTTCCTGCCCCCCATGTCCCTGCTGTGCGCCTTCGAGGCGGCGGCCCGGCACCAGAGCTTCACGGCAGCTGCGGCCGAGCTGCACCTGACGCAAAGCGCCGTCAGCCGCCAGATCCGAGCGCTGGAGGAGCGGCTGGAGGCGGAGCTCTTTGTGCGCGAGCGCCAGACCGTGCGCCTGAGCCCGGCCGGCCAGGCCTATGCGCAGGAAATCCGGGGCGCGCTGATGCGCATCTCCACGGCCACGCTGGGCTTTCGGGCCAACCCGCGCGGCGGCAGCCTGAACCTGGCCATCCTGCCCACCTTCGGCACGCGCTGGCTGGCGCCGCGCCTGCCGCAGTTCTTCAGCGCCCACCCGGGCATCACCATCAACCTGACGACGCGGCTGTCCCAGTTCGACTTCCAGCTCGAAGCCGTGGACGCCGCCATCCATTTCGGCCTGCCGCACTGGCCGGGCGCCGAGCTGGCCTTTCTGATGAGCGAGACCGTGGTGCCTGCCTGCAGCCCCGCCCTGCTGGCCCAGCATGGCTTTGCCCAGCCCCAGGACCTGCTGCAGGCGCCGCTGCTGCACCTGGCCTCGCGCCCCGATGCCTGGCAGCGCTGGCTGTCCGTGCACCATGCGCCCATGGCCGAGGGCCAGGGCATGCTGTTCGACCAGTTCGCCACCGCCGCCCAGGCCGCCATCGCCGGCGTGGGCGTGGCCTTGCTGCCACGCTTTCTGATCGAGCGGGAACTGGCCCAGGGCGATCTGGTGCGTGCCCTGCCCCATCTGCCCGAGATGGAAAGCGCCGAGCGCTACTACCTGGCCTGGCCCACGAGCCGCGGCAACTACCCGCCGCTGCAAAGCCTGCGCGAGTGGCTGCAGCAGGCAGCCCAGGATTTCATGCGGGACGGCCCGCAGCCCTGACGCCCGCAGCGCCTGCCACCAGCGCCTGCAGCGCCGCCACCGGCAACTGCCCGGCCAGGCCGATGGCCACGATGGCGGGCACCTGCTGCTGCGCGGGCGCTGATGCGGCGCGCAGCCGGCCGCTGCGCCCGGCAAATTGAAGCTCGCTCCACTGGCCCGCCCCGGTCTGCACCACGCCCTTGAGCCGCAGCACGCCAGCCGGCATGGCCTGCAGCCACGCCTGCAGGGCCGTCTCGCACAGCCCCCCGGGCGGCTGGCAGGACCAGGTCTCGAACTGCCGGCCATGCATGGGGCGCGCAGTGCTGGCACCCCATGAGACCTCCCGCACGCCACGCAGCAGGGCTGCGCCACTGAGCAGCTCCACGGGCACCCGGGCTTCGTGCACATCGCAGCGTTGCGCGGCTGGCGCGTGGCGGGCTATCCAGCCGTGCACGCGCTCCAGGGTCCGGGCTTCGGCCAGATCGGTCTTGTTGACGATGACCAGATCAGCCCGGGCCACCTGGCGCTGCAGCGTGTCGGCCAGCAGCGGGTCGGCCGCCTGCCCGGTCAGGGCAGCGGCATCGACGACCACGATGACGCCGTCCAGCGCCAGTGCGGGGTCGGCCAGGCCCAGCTGTGCAATGCGCCAGGGGTCGGAGACGCCGCTGGCCTCGACCACCACGGCGTCGAAGCGCTCGCGCTGCTGCAGCACGCCGATCAGGGCCATGGACAGGTCATCGCCGATCTGGCAGCACACGCAGCCATTGGTCAGCGCGATGGTGTCGCCGCTGTGGTCCTTGATCAGGCCTGCATCGATGTTGAGCGCGCCGAAGTCGTTGACCAGCACGGCCAGCCGCTGGCCATCCGCATGGCGCAGCCAGTGGTTGAGCAGCGTGGTCTTGCCGGCGCCCAGGAAGCCGCCGATGACCGTGAACGGCAACCGCTGTCCCATGTCATGCCGCCTTGAAGACGCGCCCCGACAGCACCGTGCCCCAGACCCTGAGGTCCTTGAGCACCATGGGGTCCAGGGACAGCGGATCGTCCTCCAGCACGCAGAAGTCGGCGCGCTTGCCGCATTCGATGCTGCCGATCTCGTGGTCCAGCTTCAGTGTCCAGGCCGCGCCCAGCGTGACGGCATGCAGGGCCTGGGCCACGGTCAGGCGCTCGGCCGCGCCCAGCACGCGGCCTTTGGGCGTGATCCGGTGGACCGCGCACCAAGCGGTGAACAGCGGCCCCAGCGGCGTGACGGGCGCATCCGAGTGAATGGCCAGCGGCACGCCGGCAGACAGCGCGCTGGCGCAGGCATCGAGCCGCATGGCGCGGTCCGGCCCCATGGTCATCTCGTAGTGCTGGTCGCCCCAGTACCAGAGGTGGTTGGCGAACAGGTTGGCGCACAGGCCCAGCGCCGCCATGCGGCGAAACAGCGGCGCATCGATCATCTGGCCATGCTGCAGCGTGTGGCGATGGTCGGGCCGGGGGGCGCGGGCCAGCACGCGGCCTATGGCGTCGATGGCGGCCTCGCTGGCCTCGTCGCCATTGGTGTGCGTATGGATGAGCAGGCCTGCGCGGTGGTAGGTCTCGAAATCGGCCTCGTACTGCGCGGGCGCGGTGACCCAGATGCCATTGGGCGCGCCGTTGTAGTGACCGGGCCAGCGCAGGCGTGCCGAAAAGCCCTGGATGGAGCCGTCCAGCATCATCTTGACCAGGCCGTAGCGCAGCCGGTCGGTGTTGCGCGCCATGAGCGTGCGCACATGCTCGGCACCGGCCTCGGCGCCATGCGTGCCGTGGAAGGCCTGGAAGGCGGGCAGGATGCGGATGGGCACCTGGTCGTCGCCCAGCGCGGCCTCCAGCACGCGGCAGTCCTGCTCGCCCAGCCTGTTGACCAGGTCGGTGGCCGTGGTCACGCCCTGGCGGCAGGCCAGGCGGGCGAAGGAGCGCACGCCCGCCTCGGTCATGGGCGCCAGCAGCCCGGCGTTGCCGATCTTGCGCAGCACCAGGAACATGGCGGCCGGTTCCTGCAGCTCGCCCGTGGGCTCGCCGGCCAGGGCGTGGCCGGGCGCAAAGCGCACCACGCCCTCGACCTCGTTGTCACGCGTGATCTCGGCCAGGCGCAGCATGGCGCTGTTGACGTTCATCAAATGGCCGTTGGCGTGCGAGATCACGACGGGACGGCCTGCGGCGGCCCGGTCCAGGTGCTCCACCGTCATGCGCTCGCCGCCAAAGTAGATGGGATCGAACCCCCAGGCGATCAGCGGCTGCCCGGGCGGCAGGCCCTGCGCATCCATGCGCGACGCCACCTCGGCCAGGCGGTCCACCACGGCATCCATGGAGCGCAGGCCGGGCCAGGTCTTGCCATCGGGGTCGCGCCGGTCGAACCAGCCCGTGTATGTCCAGTCCCACATGCTGCCTTCCTTGAGGTGGCAGTGGCCCTCCACCAGGCCGGGCAGCAGCACCTGGTCGGCGAAGCGCTCGTCGATGCGGCATTCGCCCCAGGCCGTGCAGCGCGCAAGGTCCCCGACCGCGAGGATGCGCCCGTCGCGCACGGCCACGTGCGTGGCCTCGGGCTGCATGGGGTTCATGGTGATGATCTTGCGGGCGGCGTAGACGGTGATGCTCATGGTGGCGGTTGCTTCGGGTTCAAAGGGCCAGCGGCGCGCGCGGCACGCCATCGATGTGGTCCACGCGGATGCAGCGCACCCAATGGCCGGGGGCGGCTTCGCGCAGCGGTGGCGCCTCGGCCGAGCACGCAGGCACGGCCACGGGGCAGCGCCCGGCGAAGCGGCAGCCCGCGGGCGGGTCGATGGGACTGGGCGGATCGCCGGCCAGCCGGATGCGCCGCGCCGCGCGCTCGCGCCCGCCGCGCACCGTGGGCACGGCCGACATCAGGGCCACGCTGTAGGGATGCAGCGGCCGCGCGAAGAAGGCCTGGCGCGGTGCGCGCTCCACGATCTGGCCCAGGTACATGACGGCGATGTCGTCGCAGATGTGCTCGACCACGGCCATGTCGTGCGAGATGAACAGGTAGCTCAGGCCCAGCTCGCGCTGCAGCCGCGCCAGCAGATTGAGGATCTGGGCGCGGATGGCGATGTCCAGCGCCGACACGGGTTCGTCGCAGACCACCAGTTCGGGCCGCGTGGCCAGGGCGCGCGCGATGTTGATGCGCTGGCGCTGGCCGCCCGAGAACTGGTGCGGGAACAGCTGGCGCTGCTCGGGCCGCAGGCCCACCTGGGTGAACAGCTCGGCCACGCGCGCCTCGCGCTCGGCCGGCGTGCCCACGTCCATCAGGTCCAGCGGAGCGCGCACCGCATCGCCCGCGCGCTGTCGCGGATTCAGCGAGGAGAACGGGTCCTGGAACACGATCTGCATGCGCCGCCTCGCCTGGCGCAGGGCCTCACCCGACAGGCCGCCCAGGTCGGTATCGCCCAGCTGCATGCGGCCCGCCGTCACGGGCGCCAGGCGCATCACGGCCAGCGCCGTGGTCGTCTTGCCCGAGCCCGACTCGCCCACCACAGCCAGCGTGCTGCCGCGCCGCAGGCTGAAGGACACGCCGTCCACGGCCTTGACCACCTCGGGCCTGCCGAACAGGCCCTTGCCCGGGCGCGGAAAGTGGACCTGGAGATCGTCCACCTGCAAGAGGGTATCGTCCATGCGTGCGTTCATGCCAGGGCCTCCGTGTGGACGCAGATGCGGGAAGCGGGAGCGTGCAGCCAGCAGGCCACGCCGTGGGATGGATCATCCAGCGCGACCAGCGGCGGCGCCTCGCTGGCGCAGCGCGGCTGGGCCTCGCGGCAGCGCGCACGAAAGGCGCAGCCGCTGCCCAACTCCCAGATCGAGGGCACGACGCCGGGGATCTCGGGCAGCTCGGTGCGCCCGCCTGCCTGGCTGCTGCCCAGCTCGGGCAGGCAGGCGATCAGGCCGCGCGTGTACGGATGGGCGGGCGCCGACAGCACCTGCTCGCAGCGGCCCTGCTCGATCACGCGGCCCGCATACATGACCATGACGCGGTCGGCCATCTCGGCCACGGCCCCCATGTCATGCGTGATCAGCACGATGGCCGTGCCCTTGTCGCGCTGCAGCTCGCGCAGCAGTTCGAAGATCTGGGCCTGCACGGTCACGTCCAGCGCCGTGGTGGGCTCGTCGGCGATCAGGATGTCGGGCCGGCAGGCCAGGGCCATGGCGATCATCACGCGCTGGCGCATGCCGCCCGACAGCTGGTGCGGGTACTCGTGCACGCGCCGCTCGGGCGCGGGGATGCCGACCTGCCGGAGCATCTCCACGGCGCGCTGGCGCGCGGCGCCCGCGTCCATGCCGGCGTGCAGGCGCAGCGGCTCGGCGATCTGCTCGCCCACGGTGAGCACCGGGTTCAGCGAGGTCATCGGCTCCTGGAAGATCATGGAGATGCGGTTGCCGCGCACCTGGCGCATATGGGCCTCGCCGGCGGCCACCAGGTCCTCGCCCTGGAAGCGCACCTGCCCGCCCGTGATGCGGCCCGGAGGCGAGGGAATGAGGCGCAGCAGCGCCAGCGCCGTCATGCTCTTGCCGCAGCCGGATTCGCCGACCACGCACAGGGTCTCGCCCGCGCGCAGATCGAAATCCACGCCGTTGAGCACCGTCGCCTGGCCGCGCCGGCCCTGGAAGGCCACGCGCAGGCCGCTGACTTGCAGCAGGGGGGTGTCGGTGTCCATCAGCGCTCCCTCAGCTTGGGGTTGAGTGCATCGTTGAGGCCATCGCCGATCAGGCTGACGGCCAGCACGGTGACGAAGATGGCGGCACCGGGAAAGGCCACGGCCCACCAGCACGACAGCAGGTACTGGCGGGCCGACCCGATCATCAGGCCCCAGCTCATCTGGTTGGGGTCCCCCAGGCCCAGGAAGGACAGGCCGGCCTCGAACAGGATGGCGGCGCCCACGGCCAGCGTGGCCGACACCACCAGCGGCGGCAGCGCATTGGGCAGGATCACCTTCCAGATGATGCGGCCGTGGCGCGCGCCGATGGCGCTCTCCGCGCGCACGAATTCAAGCTGGCGGATGCGCATGAACTCGGCCCGCGTCAACCGCGCAGTGGCCGGCCAGCTCACGCTGCCGATGGCCAGCGTGACCGTCACCAGCGAGGGCGAGAACAGCGTGACCACCACCATGGCGAACAGCAGCGCAGGCAGCACCTGGAAGAACTCGGTCACGCGCATCAGCAGCGCATCAACGCGGCCGCCGTAGTAGCCGGCCATCGCTCCCAGCGTCACGCCGATGCACACCGACAGCAAAGCCGCGAAGGCGCCCACCAGCAGCGTGGCGCGGCCGCCGTGGATGATGCCCGTGAGCACGTCGCGCCCCAGCTGGTCGCTGCCCAGCCAGGCCTCCTCGCTGAACGGCGGGCTCAGCGGCATGGTGCGGATCTCGAACGGGTCCGCAGGCCAGATCCAGGGGCCGGCGATGGCCACCAGCAGCACAATGAGCAGCATGGCCATGCCGGCAATGGCCGAGGGGTTGCGCAGGAACATGCGCAGCGCTTCGCGCGCCGGGTGCTCGGCATGGGCTGCGGCCTGCGGCGCGGCGACGCTCGCCACGGACACGGAAGGTGGTGTGATGGCATTCATGGTCTCAGGCCGCCTTGATTCGGGGATCGATCAGCCGGTAGCACAGGTCGGTGACGAGGTTCATCACGACCACGACGATGGAGGAGAACAGCAGCACGCCCAGGATGGTCGGGTAGTCGCGCCGCAGCACCGAGTCGAAGGCCAGCCGGCCCAGGCCCGGCCAGTTGAAGACCGTCTCCACGATGATGGCGCCGGCCATGACGTTGCCGAACTGCAGGCCCAGCATGGTCACCACGGGCAGCAGCGCGTTGCGCAGCGCATGGCGGTAGAGCACCACATGCTCGGCCAGCCCCTTGGCGCGCGCCGTGCGGATGTAGTCGGCGCCCAGCACGTCCAGCATGGACGAGCGCGACAGCCGGCTGTACTGAGCCAGGTAGACCAGGGCCAGTGTCAGCGCAGGCAGCACCAGGTGCCGGGCCACGTCCAGCAGGTCGGCAAGGCCCGCGCCGCCTGCGGCATCGGCCGAGCGCATGCCCGACACCGGCAGCACGGGCCACCAGGAGGCAAACGCCAGCACCAGCAGCATGCCGGTCCAGAACACGGGCGCCGCAAAGCCCACCAGGGACAGCACGGTGATGCACTGCGACAGCAGGCCGTTGGGCCGGCGCGAGGACAGCACGCCCAGCAGCGTGCCCACCACGAAGGCCGTGAGCACGGCGGCCAGCACCAGCAGCAAGGTGGCGGGCACGCGCTCGGCAATCATCTGCGCCACTGGCAGGTTGAAGAAGTAGGAGTAGCCCAGATCACCACTGGCCACGCGCGCCAGGTAGATGCCCAGCTGCACGGGCAGCGGCCGGTCCAGCCCGTAGCGTGTGCGCAGCTCGGCCATGAGCTCGGGCTCCATGCCGCCGCTGGCGCCGGCAATGGTCTCCACGGGGTCGCCGGGCGCCGCATGCACCAGCATGAAGTTCAGCACCACCACGGCCAGCACCAGCGCCAGGCCCTGCAGCAGCCGCTTGAGGAGTGTGCGAAGAAAAGCCATGGACTGCACCTCCCCGACTACTTCAGAAAGATCTCGTCGTAGGGCGAGGCCGGCCCCCAGACCGTGGTCGGCAGGTTGCCCACGTTCTTGCGCGCAGCCGTGTGGTAGGGCGAGTTGTTGATGAAGATCACCGGCAGCTCGTCGGTCACGGTCTTCTGGAAGGCCGCATAGAGCTTCTTGCGCTCGGCCGTGTCCAGCGTGCTGCTGGCCGTGTTCAGCAGCTCGTCCACCTTGGGATTGCGGTAGGACTGGGTGTTGGTCCAGACCACGGGCTTGATGTTGGTGGACAGGTAGCTGCGGTGCACGCCGATGACCGGGTCGCCCCAGTTGAAGACGATGTCCATGGACAGGTCGAAGTCATGCGTGGCCAGCCGCCGGGACCAGGCCGGGAAATCGGCCGAGGCCCTTACATCGACGGCGATGCCCACCTTCTTGAGCTGGGCGCGCACGTACTCGGCCACGTTCTTTTGCTGCTCGTCCGTGCCCGGCAGGTAGTCGATGGTGATCTTGAAGCGCTCGCCGTTGGCGCCGGGCTTGAGGCCGGCCTCGTCCAGCAGGGCCGCCGACTTCTTGAGGTCCAGCGGATAGCGCACCAGGTCGGCCGAGGCAAAGGGGCTGGCCGCCACGATGGGGCCGTCGGCCACGGTGGCGAAGCCGCCCATCAGCGCCTTGGTGATGAAGTTCTTGTCGATGGCATGCGCAATGGCCTTGCGCACGCGCACATCGTCCAGCGGCTTCCTGTCGGTGTTGATGGCCAGCCAGTTGATCGAGCCTATGCCCTCGAAGCCCTTGCCGGTCAACGTGATCTGGGGATTGGTGGACAGGCGCTTCAGGTCGATGGAGGCCTGCAGGTAGGGCACCATCTGCACGTCGCCGCGCTCCAGGCTCAGCAGCAGGCTGGAGGAGTCGGGCACGATGTTGAAGACCAGCTTGTCCAGGTAGGGCCGGCCGGGCAGGAAGAACTTGTCGAAGCGCTCCATCACGATGCGCTGGCCCGCGCGGAACTCGGTCAGCTTGAACGGCCCCGAGCCCACCACGTCGGCGCTGTTGCGCGCATGGGTCTTGAGGTCGGCACCGTCGCCATAGATGTGCTTGGGCAGTATGGGCGCCAGCGCCGGGCTCATGGCCAGCAGGATGGCCGGATGCGGCGCGTTCATGCGGATGATGGCCGTGTAGGGGTCGGGCGTGTCCACCTTCTCCACGGGCCCCAGCATGGTCTGGAACGGGTGGTTGGCCTTGATGGCCATGATGGAGAAGGCCACGTCGGCCGAGGTGATGGGCTTGCCGTCGTGGAACACGGCATTCCTGCGCAGGTTCAGGGTCAGCGACTTGCCGTCCTCGGCCAGCTTCCAGGATTCGGCCAGGTAGGGCTGGGGCTTCCACTGGTCATCGAAGCGCAGCGGGCTGGCGAACAGCTGGGTGGAGGGCATGGCCGTGGCAATGCCCGATTGCACGGCACCGTTCAGGTGCCGTGGCACCTGGGTGCTGCCCACGATCAGGGTGCCGCCGCGCTGCGGCTCCTGGGCCTGGGCCTGCAGCGGCGTGGCCGCCAGGCCCGCCAGCGCGCCGGCCAGGGCCAGGGCCGCCAGGGCGCGGCGTCGGAAAGTGATGGTGTGCATGGACTGTCTCCCTCGTTGGATCGCCAGGCCGCGCGGCTCGCTGCCTTCAATCCAGAATACGCAACAAGGGCGCGGGCCGCGGGGGCCACAGCCGTCCAAACGTAGGAGCCAGAGGCCCGGTGTTTACCCGCGTCGGCCGGCCCAAACCTTTACTTGCCCGCACCCGCACCGCAACATGGCGCCGACCGCGCGCCCTCTGCCCGGCCGCGCCAAGAACGCCCCCCGATTGCCTCCGTTGCGCCATGAGCACCCCTTCCGCCACAGACCCACGCCACCAGTGGGCCCGCCTGTTCGCGCTGCCCGAGCAGCCCGGCCTTCCCCTGAAGGACCGCCTGCGCCTGGCCCTGGTCCAGCCCATCCTCGAAGGCCGCCTGCCGCCCGGCGCGGCCATGCCGCCCTCGCGCGAGCTGTCGCGCCTGCTGGAGGTGTCGCGCAATACCGTGACCACGGTCTACGAGCAGCTCGTGGATGAAGGCTTTCTGGAAGCCCGCCCGCGCAGCGGCGTGTTCGTGGCCCGGGATTCGCGCCTGGCTGGTGTGGACGGCGCCCTGGCCCTGCCTGCGACAAGTCCCGGGGAGCCCGCACCGGACTGGTCTGCACGCGTGCTGCGCTCGCTGACGGACAGGCATACGCTGTCCAAGCCGCTGCAGTGGCGCGAGTACCCCTACCCCTTCGTATACGGCATGCACGATCCCGCGCTGTTTCCCACCGAAGGCTTCCGGGAATGCTGCACGCGCAGCCTGGCGCGCGCCCAGTTGCCGCACTGGACGCCGGACTTCGAGACCGACGACGTGCCCGACCTGATCGAGCAGATCCGCCTGCGCCTGCTGCCCCGGCGCGGCGTGTTCGCGCTCAAGGAAGAGATCCTGGTCACCGTGGGCGCGCAGCAGGCCTTCTACCTGCTGGCCGACGCGCTGCTGGACCCCTCGCAGCGCCTGGGCTTCGAGGAGCCAGGCCACCCGCATGCGCGCAACACCTTTTCGCTGCGCCGCCCGCACTGGGTACCCGTGGCCGTGGACGAGGAAGGCGTGGTGGTCGATGGCCTGCCGCCGCTGGACTACCTGTTCGTCACGCCCTCGCACCAGAGCCCCACCACCGTGACGCTGAGCCTGCAGCGGCGCGAGCAACTGCTGCGCCGCGCCGAGCAGGGCGATTTCGTGATCATCGAGGACGACTACGAGGCCGAGAACCTCTACCAGGGCAGGCCCATGCCCGCGCTCAAGAGCCTGGACAAGGGCGGGCGCGTGATCTATGTGGGGTCGCTGTCCAAGAGCCTGTCGCCCGCGCTGCGGCTGGGCTACATCGTCGCGCCGCGCGCGCTGATCGACGAGTTGCGCGTGCTGCGCCATGCCATGGTGCGCCACCCCAGCGCCTTTCTGCAGCACGCCTATGCGCTGTTCCTGTCGCTGGGCCACCATGAAGCCCATGCGCGCCGCGTGAACCAGGCCATGCTGGAACGCGTGGCGCAGGTGGACCGCTCGCTGCGCGCACACCTGCCGGATTTCATCTTCCGCCAGCCCCAGGGCGGCGCATCGCTGTGGGTGCAGGCGCCGGCGTGGCTGGATGCCGATGCGCTGGCCGCCGTGGCGCGCCGCCACGGCGTGCTGATCGAGGCAGGCAGCGCGTTCTTTGCGACGCCGCGCCAGCCCTGCCCCTTTTTCCGGCTGCGCCTGTCCTCCATTGCCACCGATCAGATCGATGCAGGCATTGCGGCACTGGCACAGGCGGTGGCCGAACTGTCCCGGTCGCGATGACCGGGTCCGGGCCCGTGGTCACTGCTGCGCGTAGGACTCCAGCGGCTTGTCGTTGGGCTTTTGCAGCAGCTGTTTGAGCATGTCGCTCATGGGCAGGTTCAGCGGGGCATTCTTGGGCGGAATGGGCTGCACGAACCACTTGTCGTAGATCTTCGCCACTTCGCCCGAGGCCATCATGCCGACCAGCACATCGTCCACGGCCTTCTTGAAGGCGGGATCGTCGCGGCGAAACAGGATGGCGATGGGTTCGGAGCCCAGCACCTCGCCCACGATCTTGAAGCCTGCAGGGCTCTTGGAGTTGGCGATGACGCCGGCCAGCAGGTTGTCGTCCAGCACGAAGGCATCGGCACGGCCCGATTCGAGCATCAGAAAGCTCTCGAAATGGTCCTTGCCCAGCGAGGTGGGCAGGTTCACGCCATTGTCGCGCCCGTACTTGCGCAGCAGCTGCACGGCGGTCGTGCCGGCCGAGGCCGCCACGGGCTTGCCGTCGAGCTGCTTGAAGGAGGTAATGCCCGAGTCGGCGCGCACGGCCATGCGCACCTGGCTCACGTAGGTGGTCACGGCAAAGGCCACCTGCTTTTGGCGCGCGAGGTTGTTCGTGGTCGGGCCGCAGCCGATGTCCACGGTGCCGTTCTGCACCAGGGGCATGGTGTTCTGCGAGGTCAGGGCCATGTACTCGATCTTGGCCTTGGGCACGATCTGGGCCAGCACCTTCTCGCACAGCTCCACGTGGTAGCCCACGTACTTCTGCGTGGTGCCGAAGGCATAGGCCATGGGCGCCGAGCTTTCGCGCACGCCCATCACCACCTTGCCTGTGCTCTGGATCTTGTCCAGCGTGCCGGCCGCTTCCTGTGCATGGGCAGCGCCAGTTGCCGCCACCACACATGCCATCGCCACATGGGCCAGTACGAATCGCATCGAGGGTCTCCTTGGATAGTTGTTGCAGGTCCGAAGGCGCGCTGCGCCTCCACCCTGCCGAGCCGCCGTCACTGGCTGCATGCAAGCAGGGCCGCCGTCAAGGCGATTGCATCAACTATCGAGCAATCAGGCGCCTGTGCATAACGATGAAATGGAAGAAGGTCATGCTCCACCCACATGACCCGGCACCCTGCTGGTGCGCCGCGGGGGCCACAGGCCCGCAGCGCCCGGTCAGCCGGCCGACCCTGCCGCAAGCCGGTGCATGAGGCCCTGCGTCGAGGCATCGACGCCCTGCCAGTCGCCGCTGTCCTGGCGCGCATGCAGCTGGCGCGCCAGGTGCTTGCCCAGCTCCACGCCCCATTGGTCGAAGCTGTTGATGCCCCAGACCGCACCGGCCGAGAAGACACGGTGCTCGTACAGTGCGATCAGGGCGCCCAGCGATGCCGGATCGAGCTGCTGCAGCAGCAGGAAGCTGCTGGGCCGGTTGCCCGCGCAATGGCGCTCCGCACCCTCGCCGTGGCGCCCCTCCATCAGGGCCTGGGCCTGGGCAATGGCGTTGACGACCAGGCTCTGGTGATGGGCGCCCAGGTATTTGCCGCCGTCGCGCAGCGCGATGAATTCCACGGGAATCACGTCCTGGCCCTGGTGCAGCATCTGGAAGAAGGCATGCTGGCCATTGGTGCCGGGCTCGCCCCATATCACGGGCGCCGTGCGCACGGGCAGTGTCTGCCCGTCGCGCGTCACGCCCTTGCCGTTGCTCTCCATCTCCAGCTGCTGCAGATAGGCGGTCAGCCGCCGCAGGCCATGGCTGTAGGGGGCAATGCAGCGGCTGGAGAAGCCGCAGAAATCGCGGTACCAGACGTCCAGCAGGCCCAGGCGCAGCGGCAGGTTGCCCTCCACGCCGGAGGAAAAGAAATGCGCGTCCATGGCATGGGCGCCACCCAGCAGCGCACGGAACTGCGCCGCGCCGATGGCGATGGCCACCGGCAGGCCGATGGCCGACCACAGCGAAAAACGCCCGCCCACCCAGTCCCAGAATCCCAGCGTGCGGCGGATGCCGAAGTCGGCTGCGGCCTGCACATTGGTGGTGAGCGCCACGAAGTGCCGGTCGATGGAGCACGCGGCCTGCGGGTCCTCGCTGCCGCCTTGCTCCAGGAACCACCGGCGCGCCGAGTGCGCGTTGAGCATGGTCTCGGCCGTGGTGAAGGATTTGGAGGCGATCAGGAACAGCGTGCTGTGCGGGCGCACGCGGCGCAGCACATGGCCGAGCTCATGGCCATCGACGTTGGAGACGAAATGGAAATTCTTGCCCGCATCGACCCAGTCCTCCAGCGCATTGACCACCACTTCGGGGCCCAGGTGCGAGCCGCCGATGCCGATGTTCACGATGTCGGTGATGCCCTTGTCGCCACGCACCTGCTCGGCCAGGGCCAGCATGGCGTCCAGCGTCTCGTGCACCTGGGCCAGCGCCTCGTGCATGGCCGGCTGCCACTGCTGCACGGTGGCGCAGTGACGCAGCTGGCCGCCGTCGCGCGGCATGCGCAGCAGCCAGTGCATGACGGCGCGGCCCTCGGTGCAGTTGACGGGCTCGCCGGCCAGCATGGCGTTGCGCTGGGCCAGCACGCCGGCCTGCTGCGCCAGCTCGCGCAGCAGCGTCTCGGTGGCTTCGGTCCAGAGGTTCTTGGACAGGTCGGCGAAGACATGCGGGGCCTGCTGGCTCAGCGCGTCCAGCCGGCCCGCGTCCGCGGCAAAGGCCTGGCGCAGATCCAGGGACCGGATGTCTTCGTTGAAATGGCGTTCAAGTGCCGACCAGGCCGGCAAGGTGTTGCACAAAACGGGCAAGATCTTCATCCAATCAGTCTGCGGCCTGCTGCATCAATGCTTCGAGCTTGCGGGTGTCGGCAGCGAAGGCGCGTATGCCTTCGGCCAGCTTCTCGGTGGCCATGGCGTCCTCGTTGAGGGCCAGGCGGAAACCGGCTTCGTCGTAGTGCACGGGATCGAGGGCCAGGGTCCGCGCGGCCTCGGGGTCCAGGGCGCGCGCCAGTGGCGCATCGCTGGCGCCCAGCTGGGCCAGCAGTTCGGGGGCGATGGTCAGCAGGTCGCAGCCCGCCAGCGCCACGATCTGGCCCGTGTTGCGAAAGCTCGCGCCCATGACCTCGGTGGCGATGCCGAAGTGCTTGTAGTGCTCGTAGATGGCGCGCACGGAGCGCACGCCGGGATCGTTGGCGCCGGCCATGGCGGCCTCGTCCCACTGGGCGCCGGCCTGCTTCTTGTACCAGTCGTAGATGCGGCCCACGAAGGGCGAGATCAGCTGCACCTTGGCCTGGCCGCAGGCCACGGCCTGGGAGAACGAGAACAGCAGGGTGAGGTTGGTGTGGATGCCGCGCAGCTCCAGCTGGCGCGCCGCCTCGATGCCTTCCCAGGTGGAGGCGATCTTGATGAGCACGCGGTCGATGTGCACGCCTTCGGCCTGGTACAGCTCGATCAGGCGCTCGGCACGTGCCACGGTGGCCGAGGTATTGAAGGACAGGCGCGCATCGACTTCGGTGGAGACACGGCCCGGAATGGTGTTCAGGATCTCGCAGCCAAAGCGCACCAGCATGCGGTCCATGACCTCGTCGAGGCTGCGGCCCTTGTACTGGGCCACGGTGGCACGCATCAGCGGTGCGTACTCGGGCTTTTGCACCGCCTTGAGGATGAGCGAGGGATTGGTGGTCGCATCCCGCGGCTGGAACTGGGCCAGTTGGTGGAAGTCGCCGGTATCGGCCACCACGGTCGTGTACTGTCGAAGCGCATCAAGCTGGTTCATGGAACATCCTTTGGGCGGGAGCCTGGCGAGGGGCGGCATCGCACCAGGGCGGTGCGGTTGTACCGGCAAATCCTCCGAGTGTATGCGCGCGCATGGTTTGCATTGGCGTCAGGAAAGTAAGCGAAGGCTGCCGCTCATGCAAAATGCGCGCTGGACCTGCCTTGCGGCAACCGCTTCCCTTTACCCATAGAACAACGCCCACCGCCTAATGCTGGACCGCATCACCGCCTCGCTGCCCTCGCTTGCTCCCGCCGAACAACGCGTGGCCCGCCTGGTGCTGGCCGATCCACGGGCCTTCGCACGGCAGCCGGTGCGCGAACTGGCCGAGCGTGCCCACGTCAGCAAGCCGACGGTGGTGCGCTTTTGCCGCAGCATGGGCTACGACGGCCTGGCCGACTTCAAGCTCAAGCTGGCCGGCAGCGTCAGCGAGGGCGTGCCCTTCATCCACCGCAGCGTGGACACCGACGACAAGACCAGCGACGTGATGGTCAAGGTGGTGGACAACGCCGTGGCCGCCTTCCTGCAATACCGCAATGCCGCCAGCACCACGGCCATAGAGCAGGCGGCGCAGGCCATCGCCTCGACCTGGCAGACGGGGCGGCGCATCGAGTTCTACGGCGCAGGCAATTCGGGCATCGTGGCGCAGGATGCACAGCACAAGTTCTTTCGCCTGGGCGTGACCAGCCTGGCCACCAGCGACGGCCACATGCAGGTGATGAGCGCCACCCTGCTGGGGCCCGGCGACTGCGCGGTGATCATCTCCAACTCGGGCCGCACGCGCGACCTGATGGACGCGGCCGACATCGCGCGCAAGAACGGCGCCACCACGATTGCCATCACCGCCAGCGGCTCGCCCCTGGCCTCGGCCTGCCACATCCATCTGGCCGCCGACCATCCCGAGGGCTACGACCGCTACAGCCCCATGGTGTCGCGCCTGCTGCACCTGCTGGTCATTGACGTGCTGGCCACCTGCGTGGCGCTGCGCATCGGCCCGGCCCTGCAGCCTGCGCTGGAGCAGATGAAGAACAACCTGCGGGCCAAGCGCTACACGTAGCACCGGCCCCCAGGCCCACCCGCCTCGTTCAGCCCTGCCAGCGCCTGAGCACCAGCGAGGCGTTGACGCCACCAAAGCCGAAACCGTTGACCAGGGCATGCTCCATGGCCCAGGGCCTTGCCGCGCCGGCGATCAGGTCCAGCCCCTGGGCCAGGGGATCAGGCTCCAGGAGATTGCGCGTGGCCGGCGCCATCTGGTCGCGCAGCGCCAGCACCGTGAAGATGGCCGCCACCGCGCCCGCCGCGCCCAGCAGATGGCCCGTGGCCGACTTGGTGGAGCTGATCGCCACGCCGCTGCCCTCGCCAAACAGGGAGCGCATGGCCGCCAGCTCGCCGCGGTCGCCCACGGGCGTGGAGGTGGCGTGGGCATTGAGGTACTGCAGCTGATCCGGCGACAGCCCGGCCATGGCCAGCGCCTGCGCCATGCTGCGGCGCGCGCCGTCGCCATCTTCCGGGCCCGAGGTGATGTGATAGGCATCGGCACTGGTGCCGTAGCCCACCACTTCGGCCAGCGGCACGGCGCCGCGCGCCAGGGCGTGGTCCAGCCCCTCCAGCACCAGGGCGCCCGCGCCCTCGCCCATGACAAAGCCGTCGCGGCCTGTGTCGAAGGGGCGCGAGGCCTCCTCGGGCCTGTCGTTGTATCCCGTGGAAAGGGCCTTGGCCGCCGCGAATGCGCCCAGGCTCACGCGGTCGATGGCTGCCTCGGTGCCGCCGCACAGCGCCACGTCGGCCTCGCCCGAACGGATCATGCGCAGGCCGTCGCCCAGGGCCTGCACGCTGGCTGCGCAGGCAGTGACCGGCGCACCCAGCGGGCCCTTGAGCCCATGGCGTATCGACACATGCCCGGCCGCGAGATTGACCAGGAAAGACGGCACGGTGAATGGCGACAGGCGCGACACCCCCCGGCTGTCCGTGGTGCGCACGGCCTGGGCAATGGCGCCAAAGCCGCCGATGCCCGAGCCAATGATGCAGGCCGTGCGCGTGCGCTCGTCCTCGCTGGCCGGCTGCCAGCCGGCCTGGGCCAGCGCCTGGTCCGAAGCGTCCAGCGCCAGCGGGATGAAGCGGTCCATCTTGCGCTGGTCCTTGGGCGAGACCACGGCATCGATGTCCCAGCCGCCTTCCGGGTCGCGGGCCAGGTCGGGCACCTGGCCTGCCACCTGGCCCGGCACATCGGGCGCCAGATCCTCGGGCAGCCGGCTCAGGCCCGATGCGCCGGACAGCAGCCGGCGCCAGGCCAGTTCAGTGCCCCGCCCCAGCGGCGAAACCATGCCCATGCCCGTGATGACCACGCGGCGTGCGAGAGGACCCGTGCTCATGAACGCTCCCTGATGGACCATGCAGAGACTGCAGCGCGCACGGGGCACAGGCTGCTCGGGATTGAAGAGGCGTTCATCGGTTCTTCCCTGTAGAGTGCACAGCCCCTGCCGCAGATGGTGAGCATTGCCTGCAGGCACGGACTTATGATGATGGCCGTCATCATAAACGCATTTTGATGACAACCATAATCATTGGACAGTGCACATGAAAGTCACGAAAGCCCAGGCCGCGCAGAACCGGCAGGACATCCTCGAAGCCGCTGCGCGGCTGTACCGCGAGCACGGGCTGGACGGCGTCGGCGTGGCCGAGGTGACGCGCGGCGCGGGACTCACCCACGGCGGGCTCTATCGCCACTTCGAATCCAAGGACGCGCTGGTGCGCGAAGCCTGCGCACGCGCCTTCGACTGGTCCATCGCGCCGCTGGACGGCCTGCAGGGTGAACAGGCCGGCAGCCTTGCCGCGCGCGTGCAGTCCTATCTGTCGCCGCAGCACCGCGACAGCCCCGGCGAGGGCTGCCCCGCTGCGGCGCTGGCCGTGGACGTGGCTCGGGCAGGTGGTGATCTTTCAGCGGTGTTCGCCGAAGGGGTGGAACGCAACATCGGCAGGTTTGCGCGCGTGATCGGCACACTTGGCGACGATCAGGCACCCGATGCCGCACAGCGCGCCCAGGCCATGGCCATGCTCAGCAGCATGGTGGGCGCCCTGGTCCTGGCACGTGCCACGGTCGCCGCCAATCCAGCCTTGTCCGACGAGATCCTGGAAACGGTAAAGGCCCACCTTCTTGCGACCGAGGGACAGCCCCGCTGACCGGCTCCGCCTGCGCTATACGTCCTGCGAAGGCAGCGGCATGGCCTGCTCGATCAAGCTGGCGTGCAGGGCAGCGCCCAGCGGCAGCACCTCGTCGTTGAAGTCATACCGGCTGCTGTGCAGCGGCACCCCGGGCTGGGCGCCCGTGGATTGCCCCAGGCGCAGGTAGGCGCCGGGTTTGTGCTGCAGCATGAAGGAAAAATCCTCCGCGCCCATGCTGGGCTCCAGCTGCCGGTCCAGGTTCTCCACGCCCACCAGCGCCTGGGCCACGTCGGCCGCAAAGGCGGCCTCCGTGGGGGAGTTGATGGTGGCGGGATAGATGCGCTCGTAGTTGACCTTGGCCGTGGCACCCAGCCCCAGCGCCACCGCGCTGCACAACTCCTGCAGGCGCTGCTCGACACGGTCTTGCACGGCGGGATCGAAGGTCCGCACGGTTCCCACCAGCGTTGCCGTGCCCGGCATCACGCTGAAGGCGCCCAGGTCCCCGGCCTGCACGGCGCACAGGCTGATGACGGCGCTGTCGATGGCGCGCACATTGCGCGAGACGATGCTCTGCACCGCCGTGGTGATGTGCGCGGCCGCCAGCACCACGTCCACCGTCTGGTAGGGATGGGCGCCGTGGCCGCCGCGCCCCGTGATCTCGATGGTGATGCGGTCGGCCGCCGCCATCATCGCGCCCATGTTGATACCGACGGTGCCGGCGCGCATGGCGGGCCAGTTGTGCATGGCGTACACGGACTGCATGGGAAAGCGGTCGAAAAGACCATCGGCAATCATGGCCCGCGCGCCGCCGCGCCCTTCCTCGGCAGGCTGAAAGACCAGCACGGCCGAGCCGTCGAAACGCCGTGTCGCAGCCAGGTAGCGGGCGGCGCCCACCAGCATGGCCGTATGGCCATCATGCCCGCAGCCGTGCATCAGCCCCTGCTTGCCCGATTTCCAGGGAAATTCGTTGTGCTCGACCATGGGCAGTGCATCCATGTCGGCACGCAGGCCCACCATCGCTCCCGAGCTATGCCCCTGGCCACGGATCACGGCCACCAGGCCCGTGGTGCCCAGGCCTTCGTGGATCTCGTCCACGCCGCATTGCCGCAAGGCCTCCTTGACGCGCGCAGCCGTGAAGCGCTCCTCGAACCCCAGCTCAGGATGCGCATGCAGCTCGCGGCGCAGCGCCGTCAGCTCGGGGTGGTACTGGGCGATCTGGGCAAAGACCCGACCGCCTGCCTTGTATCGAGTGGCTTCCATCGCCTTGGTTCTTTCGCTTCATTGGCCTGCGCATTACCTTAACGCAGGAAATCGCGCCCGCCCACCGTCAGCCCTTCGACAGGAAACAAAAAGGCCTCCCGAAGGAGGCCATCCGTTGCGCAAACGCCGCGCGCTCAGAAGCGATGGCGCAGGCCGACGGTGAAGCCCGTGCGCTTGGTGGCGCCATTGGCGTCGAGCATCACGCCCGAGCCGCCACTGGTCTTGGTGTGGTCCAGGGCCACATAGGCATCCGTACGCTTGGAGAAGGCGTAGTCGAGCACCGCCACCAGGAAGTCTGCCTTGCCATTGAAATTGCCCGTGCCCGAGCCCGACTGCTTGGCATGGTAGTAATGCGCGCCCACATTGATCTGGGGCGTGATCTGGTAGCCGAAGCCCATCTTGTACATCTGGCGCTTGTTGGCGTCGCCGGCCACGAAGCCGCCGTTGGACGAACCCGTCCAGAAGGAGTTGAGGATGGCCTGGTCGAATCCACCGCCTGCGGTTGCCGCCGGGAATGCGTCCTTGCGCTTGTTCAGGCCGTAGCCCAGGTTGACGTACCAGGGACCCACGCGGTAGGAGCCGCCCAGGGTATAGGCATCGACCTTGGTGCCGGCCGGCAGCGTCGTGCCCAGGTAGCCGGCGCCTGCGGAAATGCCGCTTTGCGAGTAGCGCAGATAGCCGCCAGCCGTCTTGATGGCGCCACCGGGCACCACGCCAGTGCCGACCTTGTCGAAGGTGTTGTTCTCGTCGAACGAATACTGCAATGCGCCGCGCACGGGGCCGAACTCGGCCAGGTACTTGACCATGTTGCTGGCGCGCGCGCCCATGGACATGCCGATTTCAGGCTTGTAGGCCTCCATGTACGGCGAATACGGGAAGGAGGCATAGGTGGACGTCACCAGATCGAACAGCATGTTGTACTGGCGACCCAGGGTGATCTGGCCGAAGCTCTTGCTGCGCAGGCCCACCCAGGATTGCTGGAAGTAGCTTGCCGCAGCCTGCTCGCCGGTGTCGGTGAGGAAACGGGCTTCCAGGTTGGCAATGGCTGCCAGACCGCCGCCCAGGTCCTCGGTGATGTTGATGCCCCAGCGGCTTTGCGACATGCCGCCGCCGATCATCTGGGTCTTGCCGCTCTTGGTCGGGCCTTCATTGGTGGTGTGGCGCACGCCGGCATCGACGATGCCGTACAGCTGTACGCTGCTTTGCTGGGCGAATGCTGCCAAGGGTGCCGTTGCTGCCAACACCGCCAGTGCCACGCTCTTTTTCACGAATGAAGAATTCATTGTGTTGTCTCTCTCTTGTTAACGATTGGTTGGTGGAAATTTCATTCTAGAAACGCTTTTCCCGCCTCGTCACCGTTGGCACAAGCACAACACAGGTCTTTCCCTAGCACAAAACAAAAGAGCCAGTCCGAAGACTGGCTCTTTTTTGCTTCAAATGGCAACTGGCTTACGCCAGCCGTTCATTAGAAAGCGTGGCGGATACCGACTTGCACGCCAGTCTGGCTTTCGCCAGCTTGCACGCCACCAGCGTACACGCCCTTGGCTTGCAGGCCCAGGGTCGAAGCATCCTTGTTCTTCAGGAATGCCAGGTTGCCGTACAGAGAGGTGCGCTTGGACAGGTTGTGCACGTAGCCCAGAGTGATCTGGTGAGCCTTGGAGTCGATGGCCTTCTGGTCGTACAGAGCGTACTGCAGCTTGACTTCGCCCACGCCGCCCACGGGAGCCGAAGCGCCCAGCATGTAGGAGTTGGTCTTGATGTCGCCGCCGATGTCGCGCTTGAACTTGGTCTGTTGCAGCAGGCCGCTCAGCTTGGCAACGCCGAAGTTGTACGAAGCACCCAGGGTGATTTCGTCACGGTCGGTAGCCAGGCCGCCAACGGCAGTCTTTTGCTGGGCAACGCCCAGGCTGGCGCTCAGGGGGCCGTTGTCGTATGCAACGTAACCGCCGATGTAACGGCCGACGCTGTCAGCAGTACCGATGGTTTGCTTTTCGTCGAAAGCGTAGCCAAAGCCGGCGTTGAAACCGCCGAAGTTGGGGGTGTAGTACGAGATCAGGTTGTTAGCGCGGATGCCGTTGTCGTCGGCGCCTTGGCCAGCAGCCCAGTTACGGAAGCCCATGAACTGGCCGATACCGGTGGCGCTGAACAGGTCGTAGGAGGTCAGCTTTTGGAAGGTCGGAACTTGGTCACGGCCCAGGCGCACTTCACCGAAGTTGCCCGACAGGCTCACGGTGGAACGACGCTTGAAGTTGAAGCCGCTGGCGTTGCCATCGTCACCGAAGATTTCGCCTTCCAGCCAGAAGCCAGCCTTCAGACCACCACCCAGGTCTTCCGTGCCGCGCAGGCCCAGACGGCTCGTGGAAGCGCCGCTGGTGCCCAGACCATAACGGCTGTCGCCAGCTGCGTCCTTGTTCACGTAGGCAACGTTGGTGTCCACGATACCGAACAGGGTCACGGAGGATTGAGCCATTGCGGCGCCGGAAGCAGCCAGCACTGCCAGGGCAATCAGAGATTTTTTCATTACGAGTTACTCCAAGGTTTAGAAGGGCGCCGGTCGTGAGGAAGAGAGGCTTGGCCTGAGGCTCCACCGGTTTCCCGCGCCAACCTCCTGGTGGGGAAGTTAGGGCCTATTGCACCAGACCGCCGCTGCCCATGCAAAGAAATTCACCCACAAACGGGCTTGAACCCCCGTTTTTCGTTGCACTGCCGCAACAAACCTGCAGACCAACACAATCAGGCACAACCCGAACATCGCGCCGGCCTTGTTGCGCTTGCACAAAGAGAGGGCATGTCGTCCTGGTGTACCGTTCAGACCCTGAATTTGCCAAGATTTTCCGCTCTAGGGACCGCCCATGGACAAGATACTGACTGCCGCCGATGCGGCGCTTCGCACCCTGTTTGCACAGCCTTCCGCGGCCGAGCGCTCGCCCGCCACCGGCATCGCGGAGGGTGAGCTGACCGAGGCACAGCGCCGACTGTCGGGCGCCTTGATGCGCGTCAATCATGTCGGAGAGGTCTGCGCCCAGGCGCTGTACAACGCCCAGGCCATGGTGACGCGCGACATGGTGCTGCGCGAGCACCTGCTGGAGGCGGCGCGCGAGGAGACCGACCACCTGGCATGGACCCGCGACCGGCTCAACGCCCTGGGCGACCGGCCCAGCCTGCTGAACCCGCTGTGGTTTGCTGGGGCATTCGCCATCGGCGTGGTGGCCGCCAAGATCAGTGACGCCGCCAGCCTGGGCTTCGTGGTGGAGACCGAGGAGCAGGTTTCCGCCCACCTGGAATCCCATCTGGCCCGTCTGCCCGAGGAGGACCGCCCTTCGCTGGCCGTGGTGGCCCGCATGAAGGATGACGAGGAACGCCATGCCGCCGCTGCGCGCGAAGCCGGTGCCCTGGAATTGCCGCCCCCCGCCCGCGCCTTGATGCGCCTGGCCGCCAAGGTCATGACGACGACCGCTCACCGCATCTGAGATCCGAAGCTTCTGAAACGACGGGAGCTGCATCCAGCCAAAAAAGAAGCGGGCCCGGCCCGCTTTCTTCATTCTTGGCGAGTCCCTGCCGAGGCACGGACCCAAGCCCCCAGACGCATCAGGCCTCGACGATGTCGAACCCCGTGGTGATCTCGGCCGTCTTGCCCAGCATGATGGTGGCCGAGCAGTATTTGTCGTGGCTCATGGCAATGGCCCGCTCCACCGCGCCCGCTGGCAGGCCGGTGCCGCTGACGGTGAACTGCATGTGGATCTTGGTGAACACCTTGGGGTCGGTGTCCGCGCGCTCCGAAGTGAGCTTGACGCTGCAGCCTTTGACCGCGTGCCTGCCGCGCTTGAGGATCAGCACCACGTCGTAGGCCGTGCAGCCGCCTGCGCCTGCCAGCAGCATTTCCATGGGGCGGGGTGCCTGGTTCTGGCCTCCATTGGCAGGATTGGCCGCATCCGGCGCCCCGTCCATATTGACCACATGGCCGCTGCCCGTTTCCGCCACGAAGCCCATGCCCGAGCGCATGCCGGTCGTGCCGCCTGTCCAACTCACTGTGCATTCCATTGTTGCGTCCTCAAAAAACTGTTGCTATTTTGCATCAACTACACAAAAACCCTGATTTTGTTGCAACGCAGCACCTGCCGTGCATACAATGCACCCAAGCGTTATCTGAAGGGTTAACCCGGACACCCCTCCAGATGGACTGCAGATTGTGAACCAACTTCACCCTGCATCGCACCAGTTGTCTCCTCCACCTCCTCTATTGGTGGATTCAGCCCCCGGCTTTACAGCCTGGGGCTTTTTTTTGCCTTTGTCGTCCCTGGCCCAGCCTGGACGCTGCACTGCAGCATGAGTCACAAGCGCCTATGATGGCCGCCTGACACCGACGGGCCGCCTCCCGGCCTGCTGCTCTCCAGCCTTTCGCCGACGATGAACCACCCCCTGACCCCTGCCGACTACCTGACCAAGATCCTTACCGCGCGCGTGTACGACGTGGCCGTGGAGTCGGACCTGGAGCCCGCCAAGGCGCTGAGCCGCCGCCTGCACAACAAGGTGCTGCTCAAGCGCGAGGACCAGCAGCCAGTGTTCAGTTTCAAGCTGCGAGGCGCCTACAACAAGATGGCACACCTGTCCGCCGAGCAGCTGGAAAAGGGCGTGATCTGCGCCTCGGCCGGCAACCATGCGCAAGGCGTGGCGCTGGGCGCACGCAAGCTCGGTTGCCGCGCCGTGATCGTGATGCCCACCACCACGCCGCAGGTCAAGATCGATGCGGTACAGGCGCTGGGCGGCGAGGTGGAACTGGCCGGGGAAAGCTATTCCGACGCCTACAAGCACGCCGTCAGGCTGCAAAAGGAAAAGGGCCTGACCTTTGTGCACCCCTTCGACGATCCCTATGTGATCGCCGGCCAGGGCACGATTGCCATGGAAATGCTGAGCCAGCTGCAAAAGCTGGGCAGCCCGCGCCTGGATGCCGTATTTGTCGCCATCGGCGGCGGCGGCCTGATCTCGGGCGTGGCCAACTACATCAAGGCCGTGCGCCCCGACGTGAAGGTGATCGGCGTGCACACCAAGGATTCGGACGCCATGCTGCAGTCCGTGCGCGCCGGCCACCGCGTGGAGCTGGCCGATGTGGGCCTGTTCGCCGACGGCACGGCCGTCAAGCTGGTGGGCGAGGAGACCTTCCGCATCGCCCAGGGCCTGGTGGACGACTACGTGGTGGTCGATACCGATGCCGTCTGCGCCGCGATCAAGGACATCTTCGTGGACACGCGCTCCATCGTCGAGCCGTCCGGCGCCCTGGCCGTGGCGGCGATCAAGCAGTACGTCGCGAAGAACAAGACCAGGGGCGAGACCTATGCCGCCATCCTGTGCGGCGCCAACATGAACTTCGACCGGCTGCGCTTCGTGGCCGAGCGTGCCGAGGTGGGCGAGGAGCGCGAGGCGCTTTTTGCCGTGACCATCCCCGAGGAACGCGGCAGCTTCAAGCGCTTTTGCGAAGTCGTGGGCAAGCTGCCTGGCGGCCCGCGCAACGTGACCGAGTTCAACTACCGCATCAGCCACGAGAACAAGGCCCATGTCTTCGTGGGCCTGACCACGGCAGCGCGCGGCGAGTCCGAGAAGATCGCCAGGAACTTCGAGAAGCAGGGCTTCGAGGCGCTGGACCTGACCTTCGACGACATGGCCAAGGAGCATCTGCGCCACATGGTCGGCGGCCATTCGCCGCTGGCCCAGGAGGAGCGCCTGCTGCGCTTCGTCTTCCCCGAGCGCCCCGGCGCACTGTTCAAGTTCCTCAGCCTGATGGCGCCGACCTGGAACATCTCGCTGTTCCACTACCGCAACCAGGGCGCCGACTACGGCCGCATCCTGGTCGGCATGCAGGTGCCTGCCAAGGATGGCAAGAAATTCGACGCCTTCCTGAGCAATCTGGGCTACCCCTGGGTCGAGGAGACCGGCAACCCTGCCTACCAGCTCTTCCTGAAGTAGGCCCCGCCTCGGCTGTCCAGACATGCAGCCCATACGCCATTTCCTGCTGGCCCTGCAGTTCTTCAGCCGCATTCCGGTCACCGGGCGGCTTGCGGCCTGGGCCGGCTGGAGTCCGGCAATGCAGCACGCCAGCGTGGCCCATCTGCCGGGCGTGGGCTGGCTGGTCGGCGCCTGGGGCGCGGCGTGGCTGCTGGCCGCAGGCTGGCTGCTGGCACCCAGCCCCTGGATGCCTCTGGTGGCTGCCGTTCTCTCCACCGTGGCCACGCTGTGGCTGACCGGGGGACTGCATGAAGACGGATTGGCCGATGTGGCCGACGGCCTGGGCGGCTTTGTCCCGCCCGAGCGCGCGCTGGAAATCATGAAGGATTCGCGCCTGGGAGCCTACGGCGCCATGGCCCTGGTGATGGCACTGCTGGCCAAGCTATCCCTGGTCGCGCTGCTGGTCGACATCCACGTGCAATGGGCGGCCTTGCTGCTGTGCAGCATCCATGTGCTGTCGCGCATGGCGCCGCTGGCCCTCATGCAATGCCTTCCCTATGTGGGCCAGGCCGCCCACTCCAAGGCCTTGTACGCCGCGGGTCGGCCATTGGCTGCCAGGGGCCTGGTCGCGGCAATCCTCTGGTGCCTGCCCGCCCTGGCGCTGCCGGCGTGGCTGGCGGGCCTGCCGCTCGTCATCGGCCTGGTCCTGCCCGGCGCCATGGTCACGGCCGCCATGGTGCGCTGGCTGCGCCGTCGCCTGGGCGGCATGACGGGCGATTGCCTGGGCGCCGCCCAGCAGGTCTGTGAACTGGCCATGCTGCTGGGCGCCGCCGCTGTGCTGATGCGCATGCAATGAACGCTCTCCCAACGCCGCGCCTTTGGCTGGTACGCCATGCCCGCCCCCTGGTGGAGCCCGGCACCTGCTATGGCCGGCTCGACATGGAGGCCGACGCCCAGGCCACGGCCGATGCAGCGCAGGCCCTGCACCTCGCCCTGCCTGCGGATTGTCTGCTGGCGCATTCGCCACTGCGCCGATGCCATCAATTGGCACAGGCCCTGCAGGCACTGCGGCCCGGCCTGGCATCGGCGGCGGACAGCCGCCTGCTGGAGATGGACTTCGGCGAGTGGGAAGGCCAGCCATGGGATGCGCTGGACCGCAGCGCCATCGATGCCTGGGCGGCAGACCTTGCCGGGCACGCGCCGGGCCGGGGAGAGTCCCTGGCCGCCATGCTGCGCAGGGTGGACGAGGCCTTGCAGCAGGCAAGGATGTACTCGAAGGACGACGGCGCCGGGCGCGACATCGTCTGGATCACCCATGCCGGCGTGGCGCGCTGCGTGCAATGGCTGATGCGTGAAGGCAACGCCCTGCCTCAGGCGGCCCAGTGGACGCTGCCGGCGCCTGACTTTGGCGGCTGGCTGGTATTGGAACTGCAGCCGCCGCACTGACCGGACTCAGCGCTTGTCGGGCAGGGACAGCTGCAGCGTGATGGAGGCGGGGCCATCGACGCTGGGGCCCAGGCGCGCCTCGCGGCCCGAAACCGACTGCAGCACCACGCCCTCTTCCACGGCACGCCCCACGCGAAACGGCTTGGCCGGCTGGTTGCCCACGGCGATGACCGCCGCGCCGCCGCCGCTGTCGCGACCGGCCAGCACACCCACCAGCGCATAGCGCGAGACCACAGGCGCCGCAACGGGCACAGCAACACCCTGAGCAGCGGCCACGCCCCCCAGGGCCTGCGCCAGCGCGGGCGCATCGACCTGCAGTGCCTCGGGGGGAGCCGGTGGCACGGGCGCCCCCGCGCCGCCATTGCCCAGGCGCATGGCCCAGAAAGCCACGATGCCGGCCGCCAGCAGCCAGAGCACGAATGTGGCCGCCTTGACGTGCCAGGTCCGGGCCTGGCCCCGGTTCAATGAAAGTGTCACCATCGCGCGATTATGATGGAGCGATATGTCCAATTTGCTGCACCGTTCCATGACCAGCCTTCCCCGCCGTCCGCTGCCTGCCCTGCGCACCGCCGTCCAGCGCGGCTTCACGCTGATCGAGCTGATGGTGGTCCTGGTCATCATCGGCGTGCTGGCGGCCCTGATCGTGCCCAACGTGCTGGACCGCGCCGACGATGCCCGCGTCACGGCTGCACGCACCGACATCACCAACATCTCCCAGGCGCTCAAGCTCTACCGCCTCGACAACCAGCGCTATCCCACGGCCGAGCAGGGCCTGCAGGCGCTGATCATCCGTCCCACGAGCGGACCGCTGCCCAACAACTGGAAGCCCTATCTGGAAAAGCTGCCCAACGATCCCTGGGGCCGCCCGTACCAGTACCTGAATCCGGGCATCAAGGGCCCCATCGACATCATGTCCTTCGGTGCCGACGGCCAGGCCGGCGGAGAGGGCAAGGATGCCGACATCGGCAGCTGGCAGTAAGTCGATGGCCCGGGCGATGGCCCGCAAGCGCCGCGCTGCACCGCACCACAGGCCCGCACTCCCGGCGGGCCTGCCTGCTCTCATGCCCCACCAGACGGTTGCGCCCACCCTGACCACTCCTTCGCGCGGCTTCACCCTGCTGGAACTGCTGGTGGTCATCAGCATCATGGCGATTGCCGCTGCCGGCGCAAGCCTGTCTCTGCGCGACAGCGGGCAGGCCCAGCTGGAACGCGAGGCCGAGCGCTTGGCCGCACTGCTGGAATCGGCCCGCGCACAGGCACGAGCCAACGGCGTGCCCGTGCGCTGGCGGCCCATGCCGCAGGGCTTTCGCTTCGAGGGCCTGCCGGCCAGCGCGCAATTGCCTTCGCAATGGCTGCAGCCCGGGGTGCAGGCACAGCCGGCGACGCCGCTGATCCTCGGCCCCGAGCCACTGATTCCCCCCCAGTCCGTCACGCTGACGCTGCGCGACTCCAACAGCCCGCCGCTGCGCGTGGCCACGGATGGACTGCGGCCCTTTGCCGTGCAATCCCTGCCATGACAGGCATCCACGGACCACGCCGCAGGCACGGCGCGCCAAGGCGCCTGCCGCACGGCTTCACGCTGATCGAGGTCCTGGTGGCCCTGGGCATCGTGGGCATTGCCCTGATGGCAGGCCTGCAGGCCACATCGGCCCTGACTCGCAATGCCGAGCGCCAGTCCGAGGTGCTGCTGGCCCAGCTGTGCGCGCAAAACGAACTGGTGCGCCTGCGCCTGTCGCGCCAGATGCCGCCCGTGGGCGACAACAGCTTCACTTGCGAGCAGGGCAGCCGGCAGCTGCAGGTCCAGCTCAGCGTGCGCCCCACGCCCAACCCCAGCTTCCGCCGCGTGGATGCCCTGGTCGTCACGGCCGAGCATCCGGTGCTGCGGGTATCGACCATCGTGGGCCGCTTCTAGATGCGTTTGCGCCCTTTCTCCCGCACGCAAGGCTTCACCCTGGTGGAGCTGATGGTGGCCATCGCCGTCATGGCCCTGCTGGCCCTGGTGAGCTGGCGCGGACTGGACAGCATGGTGCGCTCGCAGGAGACCATTCGCGCGCGCAACGAGCAGCAGATCGTGCTGCAGACCGTGATCGCCCAGTGGAATGCCGACCTCGAAGCACTGATGCCGCTGGAGCACGCCCAGGTCATCGACTGGGATGGCCAGGTGCTGCGCATGACCCGCAAGAGCAGTGCCGCCGTGGACGATGGCGCCGTGGTCGTGGCCTGGGCCCGCCGCCAGACAGCCGGACGCGACCAGTGGCTGCGCTGGCAGTCGCCACCGCTGCGCACGCGCGCCCAGTGGCGCGAGGCCTGGAACCAGGGGGCGCAATGGGGACGCAATCCTTCGGACGACCAGCGCCGCCGCGAAACCGTGCTGCTGCCCCTGGACCAGTGGCGCCTGTACTACTACCGCGACAACGCCTGGAGCAACCCGCAGTCCAGCGGCTCGGACAACGGCACGGGCACGCCCAATCCACCATCCGGCGGCACCAACAGCAGCGCACAGCTGCCCACGATTCCTGACGGCATACGCGTCGAACTGACCCTGCCGCCCGACAGCGCCGTCCCCGGCCGCGTCACCATGGACTGGGTCAACCCCCTGCGATCCAACAGCCGATCATGATGCGCGCACCCCGCACCCTGCCCGTCCGCCGCCGCCATCGCGGCGTGGCCCTGCTGGCCGCCATGCTCACGGTCACGCTGGTCGCCACCTTTGCCGCCACCGCGCTGTGGCAGCAGTGGCGCAGCGTGGAGGTCGAGACCGCCGAGCGCAACCGCATGCAGGCCGCCTGGATTTTGCTGGGTGCGCTGGACTGGTCGCGCGTGGTGCTGGCCGAGGATGCGCGCACCAGCCTGCAGGTGGACCACCTGGCCGAACCCTGGGCCGTGCCGCTGCAGGAGGCGCGCCTGTCCACCTTCCTGGCGGCGCAGAACAACGTCAGCCAGGTCGATGACGGCATGGCCGACATGCAGGACGCCTTTCTCTCAGGCCAGATCATCGACCTGCAGTCGCGCCTGAACCTGCGCAACCTGCTGGGCGCGCCCGACAAGCCCGAAACCCTGCGCCCGCTGGCACGCCTGCTGGAACGCCTGAACCTGCCCCCTGCCTATGCCGCCCAGATCGTCCAGGCCCTGCGCGCAGCGGCCACCGCCGGCGAGGGCGCGCAGTTCCTGATGCCGCGCACGCTGAGCCAGTTCGGCTGGCTGGGATTGCCGCCCGAGGTCGTCTCGCGCCTGGAGCCCTACATCACCCTGCTGCCCGAGAACACGCCCGTCAACCTCAACACCGCCAGCGCCGAAGTCATCTGGGCCAGCGTGGAGGACCTGACCTGGTCCCAGGCCAGCCAGCTGGTGCAGCTGCGCGCATCGCGCCCGCTGCGCAGCCTGGCCGATGCCTCCAACGCGCTGGGCCTGCCGCAGAAATTCGAGGGACAGAACCTGTCGGTCGCCACCAGCTTCTTCGAGGCGCGTGGCCGCATGCGCCTGGGCGAGATCGTGGCCAGCGAACGCTCCATGTTGCGGCGCAACAACATGACAGTCACTACCATCTGGCGCGAGAGGGGGGACTGGGGATTGCCCGAAGCTCCCGCGCCGTGACAGATGCCTGTCACACTCGGCCCCTACAATGCCCGCTTCCGTCCATGAGCACCTTGATTCTTCATCTGCCTGCGGGCCCCGCTGGCGAATACGCCTACGCACTCAGCAGCGACGGCCTGCGCGCCGACCGGCATGGCCACGCCGCAGCAGGCCTGCTGCCCGATCCTGGCCGCACCGGCCAGACGGTTGCCGTGGTGCCGCACCAGGCCTTGTCCTGGCATCTGGTCAGCCTCCCCCATGGCGTGCCTACGGGGAGCCGGCGTGGACATGTGCGCCTGCGTGCCGTGCTCGACGGGCTGCTGGAAGAGCGCCTGCTCGACGACCCCTCCCAACTGCATCTGGCGCTGCAGCCTCAGGCACGCGCGGGCGAGCCCTGCTGGGTTGCCGCCTGCGACAAGGCCTGGCTCCATGCCCATCTGCAGGCCCTGGAGTCCGCAGGCCGGCCCGTGGGCCGCATCGTGCCCGAATGCCCGCCCCAGTCCACGCCCCAGCTGTGGGCCGTGGGCACGCCTGAATCGGCCTGGCTGCTGGCCACCGGCCTGAGCACGGCCCCGCAAGGCATGGACTCGCTGGCCTGCCTGCCGCTGCGCACCGACAGTGCCGACCCCGCCATGCTGGCCGCCCTGCTGCAGGCCCTGCCCCCCGACACCCCGATCCAGGCGGACCCGGCGCTGGCCCGCGCCGCCGAGGCCCTGCAGCGCCCCGTCAGCCTGCTGACGGACGCCCAGCGCGGCCTGGCGGCCCGCGCACAAAACTGGGACCTGGCGCAGTTCGACCTCGACCTGGGCGGCGGCAGCCGCACCCGCCGACGCATGCTCGACGGCTGGCAGAGCTTTCTGCGCGCGCCGCAATGGAAGGCCGCGCGCTGGGGTGCCGCGCTCGCACTGCTGGCCCAGGTGGTGGGCCTCAATGCCTGGGCCTGGACCGAAAACCGCGCCATCGCGGCCAAGCAGGTCCAGGTGCGCTCCACGCTGGCCACCAGCTTTCCGCGCGTTCCCGTCATCGTCGATGCGCCCGTTCAAATGCAGCGCGAAGTCGCCACGCTGCGCCAGAGCGCCGGCGCGCTGACGCAGGGCGACCTGGAACCCCTGCTGGCCGCCGCATCCCGGGCCCTGCCTGCCGGCCAGTTGCCGCAGGCCATGGACTACCAGGACCGGCAGCTGCGCCTCAAGGGCGTCTCGCTGGAGGCCGAGGCACTGGAGCAGGCACAACAACATCTGGCCGCAAGCGGCCTGCGACTGCAGCGTGACGGCGCCGACCTGCTGCTTGCCCAGGAGGCCCGGCCATGAACATGCGCGCATCCCGCCAAAGCCTGGCACCCCTGCGCGCGCGCTGGAATGCTCTGGCGCCGCGTGAACAGAACATGACCCTGCTGGCCGGTGGCGTGGTGGCACTGGCCCTGCTGTGGTGGGTGGCCCTGGCCCCCGCCCTGCACAGCCTGCGCACCGCGCCCGAACGCCATGCCCAGGCCGACCGCCAGTTGCGCCAGATGCAGCTGCTGCAGGCCGAGGCCGAGCAGCTGCGCGGCAACGCACGCCCCGTGGTCGGCGATGCCAAGGCGCTGCTGCAAAGCTCGCTGTCCGCCGAACTGGGCGCCTCCGCCCAATTGAACTGGATGGGCGACCGCGCACAGATCACGCTCAAGGCCGCACCCGCCGCCGCGCTGGCGCGCTGGCTGGCCCAGGTCCGCAGCAACACGCACGCCGTTCCCGCCGAGATGAAGCTGGCCCGCAGTGCATCTGCAAGCGCCGCAGGCGCTGCCGATGCCGTGCGCTGGGATGGCAGCCTGGTGCTGGACCTGCCTGTCGATCCGTCGCGGGCACCTTGAGCATGCGCCGCCAGCCCCGCTCCCAGCCTGTCCTGCGCTCACCGCGCGGCTGGGCGCTGGCAGGCGCCCTGTGCGGCCTGGTGGCCACCACCGTCGTCTGGGCACCCGCCGCCTGGCTGGCACGCGGCGTGGATTCCGCCACACAGGGCCAGGTACTGCTGCTGCAACCGCGCGGCACGCTGTGGAACGGCTCGGCCTCCCTGGCCTTCACCGGAGGCGCCGGCAGCCGCGACCGCACGGCCCTGCCCACGCGGCTGGAATGGACGCTGCGCCCGCGCCTGGACGGTGCCCGCATTCAGCTGCGCAGCGAATGCTGCACACCCACGCCCGTGGTGCTGGACCTGCTGCCGCGCTGGCAGGGCCTGAGCGCCGTGGTGCACGACAGCGACACGCGCTGGCCCGCCTCGCTGCTGTCCGGCCTGGGCACGCCCTGGAACACGGTGGACCTGCAAGGCCAGCTGCGGCTGGCCACGCAGGCCCTGCAACTGCAATTGCTGTGGCAATCGGGGCGCTGGCGCAGCGACGGCAGCACGCGGCTGGAGGCGCTGGCCGTATCCTCGCGGCTGTCCCCTCTGCGCCCGCTGGGCAGCTACCGGCTCGACATCCTCGGGGGCGACAGTCCGCAGCTGCAGCTCAGTACCCTGACCGGCGACCTGCGCCTGAGCGGCCAGGGCCAATGGGTAGGCCAGCGGCTGCACTTCCAGGGCGAGGCCTCGGCCAGCCCCGAGCGCGAAACCGCGCTGTCCAACTTGCTCAACATTCTGGGACGGCGCCAGGGGCCCCGGTCCATCATTTCCTTTGGTTGATCCATGACTCAGCAGCACACGACCCCGTTCTGGCGCAACACCCTGCACACGCTGGCCGTCAGCGCCATGCTGGCCTGCACCGCTGGCACCGCCCAGGCCCAGCAGACCAATGCACCGGCCGGCGCCACGCCCAGCCTGCGTCCGGGCGAGCCTGTGACGCTGAATTTCTCGGGTGCCGACATCGAGGCCGTCTCGCGTGCCATCGGCGCCATCACCAACCGCAACGTGGTGGTCGACCCCCGCGTCAAGGGCCAGATCACGCTGCTGACCGACAAGCCCGTGCCGCCCGCCACCGCCTACCAGCAGTTCCTGGCCGCGTTGCGCCTGCAGGGCTTCACCATCGTCGAATCGGCCGGCCTGTACAAGGTCATCCCCGAAGCCGACGCCAAGCTGCAGGCCAGCGAGGTGGCCGTGGGCGCGGGCCGCAGCAGCACCGGCAGCCAGATCGTCACCCAGATCTTCAAGCTCAACTACGAGAACGCGGCCAACCTGGTGCCCGTGCTGCGCCCCCTGATCAGCCCCAACAACACCATCAACGTCAACCCGGGCAACAACTCGCTGGTCATCACCGACTACGCAGACAACCTGCAGCGCATCTCGCGCATCGTGGCGACCATGGACGTATCCAACGCCACCGATGTCGAAATCATCCCGCTGCGCCATGCCGTGGCCACCGACATGGTGGCCCTGGTCTCGCGCCTGATCGAAGGCGGCACGGCCAGCCCCGGCGGCCTCACGGTGACCGCAGGCGGCGCCAATATTCCGGGACAGAGCGACAACGCCTTCAAGACCTCGCTGATGGCCGAGCCGCGCAGCAACTCCATCGTGCTGCGCGCGGCCAACCCGGCACGCCTGGCCCAGGTGCGCTCGCTGATCGCGCGGCTGGACCAGCCCGCCATGAACGGCGGCGGCGACCAGGGCAACATCCACGTGGTCTATCTCAAGAACGCCGACGCCGTGGCGCTGGCCGCCACCTTGCGCGCCGCCATCGGCGCCCAGGCCACGGCCGCCGGCACGGCCAGCGGCCAGCCCGGTGCGGGCGGCACCCTGCCGCAGGGCGGCGGCATGTCCTCCATCCCCACCTCGCAGCCCGTGGTCTCGCGCGACTCCAGCGGCACGGCATCCATGGGCATGGGCTCGTCCTCGGGCCTGGGCAGCGGCGGCGGGGGCGGCGCGCTGGGCGTGGCCCAGCAGCCCTCCACGGGCGGCATGATCCAGGCCGATCCTTCGACCAACTCGCTGATCATCACGGCACCGCCGCCCGTCTACCGCCAACTGCGCGCCGTGATCGACAAGCTCGACGGCCGCCGCGCCCAGGTGCTGATCGAAAGCCTGATCGTCGAAATCAAGGACAACCGGCTGGCCCAGTTCGGCATCCAGTGGCAGGCCATGCTCAGCAACAACGGCCGCGTGATCGGCACCCTGGGCACGAACTCCAATGTGGCGGGCGCCAACATCCTGAACCTGCTCGGCCTGGTCAAGGATGGAGGCCTCGACGGCAGCGCCATCACGGGAGACACGTTGTCCAGCCTGAGAGGCACCAACCTCGGCTTCACGCAGCGCGTCAACGGCAAGGACACGCTGGGCTTTCTGGCCAACTTCCTGCAAAACAGCGGTGACGCCAACATCCTGTCCACGCCCAACCTGATGACGCTGGACAACGAGGAGGCGCGCATCATCGTGGGCCAGAACGTGCCCATGGTCACGGGCTCGTACGCCAGCAACTCCACGGGCGGCACGGTCAACCCCTTCACCACCGTGGAGCGCAAGGACGTGGGCCTGATGCTGCGCGTGCGCCCGCAGATCAACGAGAACGGCACGGTGAAGCTGGCCGTGTTCCAGGAAGTCTCCTCGGTGGACGAGTCCACGCGCAAGGACACCAACGGCCTGACCACCAACAAGCGCTCCATCGAGTCCAACGTGCTGGTCGAGGACGGCAACATCGTCGTGCTCGGCGGCCTGATCGACGACAACTACTCCCAGGCCGAGGACCGGGTGCCTCTGCTGGGCGACATTCCCGTCGTGGGCAACCTGTTCCGCAACACCAACCGCAAGCGCAACAAGACCAACCTGATGGTCTTCCTGCGCCCCGTGGTGATGCGCGATGCGACTGCGACCAACCAGGTCTCTTCCGAGCGCTACGAAGCCATCCGCGCGCAGCAACAGAGCCTGCAGCCCGAGCCCAGCGCCCTGCTGCGCTCGGTCAATGCCGCGCCCGTGCTGCCCACGCTGACGCCGCAGCCGGACCCCGGCTCGTTCACCAACCCGGCCGCCATCGTCAACGTGCCGGGCGCCAGGCCCGAGCTGATCGACTTCACCCAGCCGCAGCCCGCCGCGCCCGCCCCCGTGCCGGCCGCGCCCGGCGCGCTCTGAGGCAGGAAGGCCCCATGCGCTATCCCCTGCCCTATGCGTTTGCGCGCACCAGCCAGCTGCTGATCGAGGACGACGGCCACGAGCCCCTGCTCTGGCACGGCCCCTCGCCCGACTGGCAGGCCCTGTCCGAAGTCCAGCGCAGGCATGCGGTGCAGCGCTGGCAGATGCTGGACGCGGGCACGCTGGCCCACCGCATCAGCGCCGCCTACTCGCAGGGCGAGTCCAGCGCTGCCCTGGTGGTCAGCGAGGTCGAGTCCGACGCCGACCTCTCGCGCATGATGCAGGAGCTGCCTGCGGTCGAGGACCTGCTGGAGACGGCCGACGACGCGCCCATCATCCGCATGCTCAACGCCCTGCTCACGCAGGCCGCGCGCGACGGCGCCAGCGACATCCACATCGAGCCCTACGAGCGCCATTCCAGCGTGCGCTTTCGCGTGGACGGCGACCTGCGCGAAGTCGTGCAGCCCAACCGCGCACTGCATGCAGCGCTGATCTCGCGACTGAAGATCATGGCCGACCTGGACATCGCCGAAAAGCGCCTGCCCCAGGACGGCCGCATCAGCCTGCGCCTGGGCACGCGCGCCATCGACGTGCGCGTCTCCACCCTGCCCAGCGCCCACGGCGAGCGCGCCGTGCTGCGCCTGCTGGACAAGAGCGAGAGCAAGCTCAGCCTGGAGGCCGTGGGCATGCAGGGCGAGACGCTGAGGCGATTCACCCACCTGACGGCCCAGCCGCACGGCATCGTGCTGGTCACCGGCCCCACGGGCTCGGGCAAGACCACCACGCTGTATGCGGCACTGTCGCGCATGGACGCCAGCCACAGCAACATCATGACGGTGGAGGACCCCATCGAGTACGAGCTGGCCGGCGTGGGGCAGACCCAGGTCAACGCCAAGATCGACCTGACCTTCGCCAAGGCCCTGCGCGCCATCCTGCGCCAGGACCCGGATGTGATCATGATCGGCGAAATCCGCGACTTCGAGACCGCGCAGATCGCCATCCAGGCCTCGCTGACCGGCCACCTGGTGCTGGCCACGCTGCACACCAACGATGCCTCCAGCGCCGTCACGCGCCTGATCGACATGGGGGTGGAACCCTTCCTGCTGTCGTCCTCCCTGCTGGGTGTGCTGGCCCAGCGCCTGGTGCGCAAGATCGACACCACCGAGCCCAGCGGCTACCGGGGGCGCACCGGCATCTTCGAGATGCTGGTGGTGGACGACACCATCCGCGCGCAGATCCACCGCCAGGCCAGCGAGGCCGAGATCCGCGACACCGCGCTGGCCGCGGGCATGCGCCTGATGCGCGACGATGGCGAGCGCCTGGTGCGCGAGGGCATCACCACGCCCGAGGAAGTGCTGCGCGTCACGCGCGACTAGGCGCAGGCGACCACGCCCGACCCTGCGCAGCACGGGGCATCCCTGTTTGCCACAATGGTCGGCATGTTGGAATCCCTACGCGCCTGGAGCGCTCCCTATGGCGGCGACCTGTTCCTGTGGGTCGCCACGCTGAGCCTGATCAGCTACATCGCCCTGTGGTGGTTCAAGTTCCGGCTGTCCACCAGCCAGCTGCGCCGTGTCATCCGTCTGTCGGCGCTGGTGGCTCTGCCGCTGTCCTGGCTGGCCATCCAGCAGGGCGAGAACCATCTGGCGGCAGCCATCCTCCCCCTGGTCTGGTGCGTGGTGCTGGGCATCACCTGCGCGCGGGAAATGTCCAGAAGAAACTGAGTGCGCGAACGCGCACCAGGAATGCCCTGGCGCGGCAAGGCCCGCGCCGCCCCCACCCACCGTGAACTGGAAGTTGGAACCTGCCATGACATCATTCAATGAAGTCCGTCTGTCCATGCTCGACCTCGTGGCCGTGCGCGAAGGCGGCACCGTCGCCGAGGCCCTGGACATCGCGCTGGCCACGGCCCGCAAGGCCGAGGCACTGGGATTCGAGCGCTACTGGCTGGCCGAGCACCACAACATGCCCGGCATCGCCAGCTCGGCCACGGCCGTGCTGATCGGCCACATTGCAGGCGGCACCTCGAAGATCCGCGTGGGCTCGGGCGGCATCATGCTGCCCAACCATGCCCCGCTGGTGGTGGCCGAAGCCTTCGGCACGCTGGCCGAGCTGTATCCGGGCCGCATCGACCTGGGCCTGGGCCGTGCGCCCGGCACCGATGGCGCCACCATGCGCGCCCTGCGCCGCGACCGCGTCGAGACCGAGGAAGACTTCCCGCGCGACGTGATGGAGCTGCAGCGCCTGCTGGGCCCGGCCACGCCGGATCAAAAGCTGGTGGCCACGCCCGGCGCGGGCACCAACGTGCCGATCTGGCTGCTGGGCTCCAGCCTGTTCTCGGCCCAGCTCGCAGCCCATCTGGGCCTGCCCTACGCCTTTGCCTCGCACTTCGCGCCGCGCATGCTCTACCAGGCCGTACAGCTGTACCGCAGCCTGTTCAAGCCGTCGGCCCAACTGGCCAAGCCCTACGTGATCGTCGGCGCACCCGTGATCGCCGCGCCCACCGATGACGAGGCCGAGTACCTGGCCAGCAGCACCTACCAGCGCGTGCTGGGCATCATCACGGGCCGGCGCGGACTGCTGCCGCGCCCCATCGAGAACTATGCGGCCCAGCTCGGCGAGCAGGAGCGCCGCGCCATCGGCGACTTCCTGGCCGTGGCCTCCATCGGCGGCCCGGACAAGGTGCGCACGCGCCTGCAGAAGCTGCAGGCCGACACCGAGGCCGACGAGCTGATCCTGGTCAGCGACGTGTATGACCGCGACCTGCGCCTGCGCTCGCTGGAGATCACGGCCGGCGTCATGGGCCGCTGAAGGCATGAGCCGCTCCGCCCGGCTGCTGCAGCTGATCGACCTGCTGCGCCGCGCGCGCCTGCCCCAGGCCGGGCCGGTGCTGGCCCGGCAGCTGGACGTGAGCCTGCGCACCCTCTACCGCGACATCGCCACCCTGCGCGAACAGGGTGCCGCGATTGCGGGCGACCCGGGCGTGGGCTACGAGATGCGGCCCGGCTTTCTGCTGCCGCCGCTGATGTTCACGCCCGATGAGCTGGAAGCCCTGCTGCTGGGCGCGCGCTGGGCCAGCCGCCAGGCCGACCCCGAGCTCGCCCAGGCCGCCATCGCCGCGCTGGACCGCATACGCAGCGCGCTGCCGCTGGAGCTGCGCATCGAGGTGGACACCAGCGGCCTGCTGGTGCCGCCCATCTGCCACGAATCCGTGACCGAGCCTTGGCAGACCGCGCTGCGCCTGGCGATACGGCGCCAGCACCGGGTGCTGCTGCACTACACGGATGAGAAGGGCCAGCCGACCGAGCGCCAGATCTGGCCTTTTGCCATGGCTTTCTTCGATCAGCGGCGCATTCTTGCGGCCTGGTGCGAACTGCGCCAGGACTTCCGCCATTTCCGCGCCGACCGCGTGCGCTCCGTCACCGATCTGCAGGAACGGTATCCCGACCACCGCAGCGGCCTGATCGAACGCTGGTCGCGGCAACTGGGCTACACGGTCCGCTGACACCACTGCTGACAAAAACTGTCAGCATGGCCTCCTACAGTCGCTCCCATGGCCTTCTCGCCATGCATTCAAACCACTGGGAGCCTTCATGAACGACTCGATCAAGCCTCTGCGCTTTTACTTCCACCCCCGCTCGCGCGCCGTCATCGCGCGCTGGATGCTGGAGGAATGCGGCGCCCGCTATGAGCCCGTGCGGCTGGAATTCGGCAGCACCATGAAGGCTGCCGACTACCTGGCCATCAACCCCATGGGCAAGGTCCCCGCGCTGGTGCACGGCGAGACCGTGATCACCGAACAGGCCGCCATCCTTGCCTATCTGGCCGACATCTTCCCCGAACGAAGGCTCGCGCCGGCCGTGGACAGCCCGCTGCGCGGCGTCTACCACCGCTGGATGTTCTTCCTGGCCGGCCCCGTCGACGCCTTGATGACAGCCAAGAGCCAGGGCCACCTGGAGCAGCAGACGGCCGACCAGGCCATGTCCGCCGGCTATGGCCGCTATGACGACGTGGTGCAGACGCTGCGCCAGGCCGTGGCCGGCAGGCGCTACCTGTGCGGCGACCAGTTCACCGCCGCCGACGTGCTCATGGCCAGCTACCTGCGCTGGGGGACGATGATGAAGCTGCTGCCCGCGCTGCCCGAGTTCAGCGACTACGGCCAGCCGCTGATGGAACGCCCGGCCTCGCTGCGCTCCATCCAGCTCAACGAAGCGGACCTGGCCGCCCAGCCGGCATAGGCACCTCCGGGACCTGGGGGCGAGGCCCGAGACGGCCTCGCCATCCAGCCGTCACCGGCAGCGGCTACCATCGGGGGTTGGATCGCCGCCTGGCGTTTCCTGAACGCCATCCTTCCCCAGCCCCTCCCGACTCCCGCCGCGCATGCCTGCCTTTTCCTTCGAAGCCCTGGATGCCCAAGGTCAGACCCGCAAGGGCACGATCGAAGCCGACAACGCGCGCGCCGCGCGCAGCCAGCTGCGCGCCCAGGCCCTGGTGCCCATGGCCGTGGAGATCGTGGCCTCGGGTTCCGCGTCCGGCCCGCAGGGTGGCGCCTCGCGCTGGCTGACCCGCCCCGTCCTTGGCTCCACAGGGCTCACCGTGTGGACGCGCCAGATGGCGGGGCTGGTCGGGTCAGGCCTGCCCATAGAGCGCGCCCTGGCCGCGCTGTCCGAAGAAGCCGACGACCCGCGCCAGCACCACCTCGTGGCCGCGCTGCGCGCCGAGGTCAACGCAGGCTCCACCTTTGCCCGCGCACTGGCCCAGCATCCGCGCGAATTCTCCGACATCTACTGCGCCGTGATCGGCGCCGGCGAGGCCAGCGGCAGCCTGGGCCCGGTGCTGGAGCGGCTGGCCGACGACCTGGAATCGCGCCAGGCCCTGCAGTCCAAGCTTATTGGCGCAGCCCTGTACCCGGCCATCGTGACCCTGGTGGCCATCGTCATCGTGCTGTTCCTGGTCAGCTACGTGGTGCCCCAGGTGGCCAGCGTGTTCGCGGGCACCAAGCGCGCCCTGCCCTGGCTCACCGTGGCCATGCTGGCGCTCAGCGACTTTGTGCGCAGCTATGGCTGGGCCGCGCTGGTCGCCCTGGTGCTGGGCGCCGTGGGCTTCCGGCTGTCCATGAAGAATCCCGTGCTGCGCGAGCGCTTCGACGCCTGGTGGCTGCGCCTGCCGCTGATCGGCCGGCTGGCGCGCAACTACAACGCGGCACGCTTTGCCGGCACGCTGGCCATGCTGGCGGGCGCGGGCGTGCCCATTCTCAAGGCGTTGCAGGCCGCCGCCGAAACGCTGGGCAACCGCGCGCTGCGTGCCGACGCCATGGACGCGCTGGCCCTGGTGCGCGAGGGCGCGCCGCTGGCCTCGGCCCTGGCGCAGAAAAAGCGCTTCCCGGGCCTGATCTCCATGTTTGCCCGCCTGGGCGAGCAGACCGGCCAGCTGCCCGTGATGCTGCAGCGCGCGGCCAACCAGCTGTCCACCGAGGTGCAGCGCCGCGCCATGCACCTGGCCACCATCCTGGAGCCGCTGCTGATCGTGGCCATGGGCATGGTCGTGGCCCTGATCGTGCTGGCCGTGCTCATGCCCATCATCCAGCTCAACCAGTTCGTCAAATAGCGACAAGCGCCAAGCCATGCCCGTGACCCTGCAAGACAAGCTGGTCGTTGCCATCTCATCGCGCGCACTGTTCGACTTCGAGGAAGAGAACCGGCTGTTCGATGCGGGCGACGAGCAGGCCTACATGCGCCGCCAGCTGGACCTGGTGCACCAGCCGGCACGCCCGGGCATCGCCTTCCCGCTGGTGCGCAAGCTGCTGGCCTTCAATACGCCCGAAGTGCAGCGCGTGGAGGTGATGATGCTCTCGCGCAACGACCCGGCCAGCGGCATGCGCGTGTTCGCCTCGGCCAAGGCGGCCGACATGCACATAGAGCGCGGCGTGTTCACGCGCGGGCGCGATCCGTTTTCCTACCTGCGGCCGCTGGGCGCCCACCTGTTCCTCTCGGCCAACGAGGTCGATGTGCGCAAGGCCCTGTCCATCGGCTTTCCCGCGGCGCGCGTGATGGTCGACTCCACGCCCGCAGGCGACCGCTACCCGCAGGAAGTGCGCATTGCCTTCGACGGCGATGCCGTGCTGTTTTCCGACGAGGCCGAGCGCATCTACCAGCAAGGCGGGCTGCCGGCCTTTCTGCGCCATGAGGTCTCCCATGCCGCCACGCCCCTGGGAGAAGGGCCGTTCAAACCCCTGCTGCAAGCCCTTCACCGGCTTCAGCAGCAGGCGGACTCGTCCCAGACCATGCGCATTCGCACGGCCCTGGTGACGGCGCGCAGCGCACCGGCGCACGAGCGCGCCATCCGCACATTGCTCGATTGGGGAATCACCGTGGACGAGGCCATGTTCCTCGGCGGCCTGGAAAAAGGCCCCTTCCTGCGCGAGTTCGAGCCGGATTTCTTCTTCGACGACCAATCGGGCCATGTCAGCTCGGCGGCCCGCCATGTGCCCGCAGGCCATGTGAACAGCGGCATCTCCAATCCGGACGCCGATCCGCTGAAGTAAACAATTGCAAAGGGCGCACAGCCCTGGCTTGCAGACACCGGTTCCATGCCCAAATAGGTGCCATGCATTTTCCCCTCATGAACCGCTCCGCCCTGCTGCGCCGGCCGCCTGTGCTGCAGGCCACCGCTGCCGTCCTGCTGACCAGCGCCTTCATGCTGCCCGCCGCGCGCGCGCAGGCGGCCGAGACGGCCGACAAGGCGTCCACCGGACAGGCCTCGGCCAGCCCGGCGCCATTGACCAAGGGGGAAATCAAGGCCCAGCGCGAATTCAAGATGCTGGACTTCAACAAGGACGGCAAGCTCAGCCGTGCCGAAGTGGCGCTGTTCCCGCGCCTGGCGGCGGCCTTCGACGAGGCCGACACCGACAAGGACGGCTACGTCTCCTATGCGGAGGTGCAGGCCTTTGCCGTCAAGTACCGCGCCGAGCGCGACAAGGCGAAGGCCAAGGCGCAGGCCGAAGAGGCAAAGGCCGCCGAGCATGCCGCAGCCGTGTCCGCTGCCAGGGACACGAAGGAAGGCGAAGGCTCAAAGGACTGAGCCTGCGCATTCAGCCACTGACACTCAAAGTCCGCCGGTACGCTTGACCTTGGGTTCCGAATAGGTCAACGGCTCCTCGCGCACCTGCAGCTTGTTGCGGGCCACGTCATCGGCCTTGCTGACCTCTTGGGCCTGCTCCACGGCCATGGCGCTGGCGCGCCACATGGACTGGATGAACTCGATGAGCTGCTTGGAAATCGGCTCCTTGGGCGGCTCCTCGACCTCTTCCTTCTGCTTGATCTCCTCGGCCAGCGTCCAGTCGCGGTTTTCCTGGTCCACCACGGACGGTTTTTCAGGATCGCGAATCACACGGCCTTCGCCGATGCGGTCCGTGGATTCGACAGGATTGGCAGCGTTCACGGGACGCACGGGCACCGCTCCCGACGCGCCGGTGGAGTACAGATCGGCGCTTTGCGGGCGCCACGGTATGGGCGATCGGTCAACAGGTGGAATTGGCATGGCTCGACCCTCTTGCTGGATGTGTGCTGTGGGCGGGAATTTCCCGCCGTCGCCTCATCATCGACAGAACCTGAAAGAACTGAAGCGCTTTTTTTTGAAAGACGCCCAGGCCTGCCTCAAACCAAGGGTAAACCCCGAAACCACCCTGACCAGGCGCTAGAGGAAACGCTCCAGCATCTTGCGCGAGGCACGGTCCAGCGCCGTGCTGTCGGGCACGCTGAACTGCACGCCGTCCTGGCTGGTGATCATCAGGTGCGTGCGGCCCGACAGGCGGCGGATATCCTCCTCGGCCTTGAGCACGAGCTGCGCGGGACCGCGGTCGGTCTCCAGGTCCCAGGTGCTGGGCGTGGAATAGCTGGACACCTTGCGGATGCGCTGGATGACGGGCACGAACTCGCGCACGGCCAGATCCTGCTCGATCAGCGTGCGGGCCTGCGCGGGCAGGTGGTCCATGTGGTCCACCCACAGCGCCTCCTTGCCATCGGCACAGACCAGGGACAGGCCTTGCAGCGGCGCGGCAATGGGAAAGGCGCGCACGGGCACCACGGATTCATGGCGCGTGCCGTCGGCCAGGATCAGCACCAGGCGGCCATGGGCGTTGCGCTCCACGCGTACGCGGCTCAGATCGGCGCCGGCGGCGCAATGTTGGGCAGTGGACATGGCTTATTCCTCGATGGTGGTTGCGACCAGGGTCAGGCCTGCGGCCTGGGCATCCTCTTCGGCGCGCCGCGCCTGGGCCTGGTACAGGCGCCAGTAGGCGCCCTGCTTTTCCATCAGTTCGTCGTGCGGACCCACTTCCACGATCTCGCCCCGGTCCATGACCACCAGGCGGTCTGCCTTGCGCAGCGTGGACAGGCGGTGGGCAATGGCAATCGTCGTGCGGCCCTGCACCAGGTTGTCCAGCGCCTTCTGGATTTCCTTCTCGGTCTCGGTGTCCACGGCAGAAGTGGCCTCGTCCAGGATCAGGATGCGCGGGTCGATCAGCAGCGCGCGCGCGATGGAGATGCGCTGGCGCTCGCCGCCCGACAGGCCCTGGCCGCGTTCGCCGACCAGGGAGTCATAGCCGTGCGGCAGGCGCAGGATGAATTCATGGGCATGGGCCGCACGCGCGGCCGCCACGATTTCCTCGCGCGTGGCGTCGGGCTTGCCGTAGGCGATGTTCTCGGCAATGGTGCCGAAGAACAGGAAGGGCTCCTGCAGCACCAGGCCGATGTTGCTGCGGAAGTCCGACACCTTGAGCCGGCGGATATCCACGCCGTCGAGCTGGATGGAGCCTTCGCTCACGTCGTAGAAGCGGCTGATCAGGTTGACCAGGGTGCTCTTGCCCGAGCCGCTGTGGCCGACCAGGCCGATCATTTCACCCGGGCGAATCTGCAGATCCAGGTTCTTGATGACGGCGCGGCTGCCGTAGCGGAAGGTCAGGTTGTCCAGCGTGATGGCACCCTGCACGCGCGGCAGCTTGACCGGGTTGACCGGGTCGGGCACGTTGCTCACGTGGTCCAGGATGTCGAAGATGCGCTTGGCGCCGGCTGCCGCCTTCTGTGTGACCGAGACGATGCGGCTCATCGAATCCAGGCGGCTGTAGAAGCGGCCGATGTAGGCGATGAAGGCCGTCAGGATACCGACCGTGATCTGGCCGCCCGCCACCAGCCAGATGCCGAAGCCCCAGACCACCAGCAGGCCGATCTCGGTCAGCAGCGTCACCGTGGGCGTGAACAGCGACCAGGTCTTGTTGACCTTGTCGTTGGCCTGCAGGTTGACCAGATTGGCCTGGGCGAAGCGGTCGGCCTCGCGCTTTTCCTGGGCGAAGGCCTTGACCACACGGATGCCGGGAATGGTGTCGGCCAGCACATTGGTCACCTCGGACCAGACGCGGTCGATCTTCTCGAAGCCCGTGCGCAGGCGGTCACGCACCAGGTGGATCATCCAGGCGATGAAGGGCAGCGGCACCAGGGTGACCAGGGCCAGCCATGGATTGATGGAGAACAGGATGACCGAGGTCATCACGATCATCAGCACATCGGTGGCGAAATCCAGCGCGTTCAAGGATAGAAACAAATTGATGCGATCTGTTTCCGCCCCGATGCGCGCCATCAGGTCGCCCGTGCGTTTGCTGCCGTAGTAGTCCAGCGACAGCGTCAGCAGGTGGTTGTAGGTGGTCGTGCGCAGGTCCGAGCCAATGCGCTCGGAGACCTTGGCCAGCACGAAGGTGCGCGCCCAGCCCAGGCCCCAGGCCACCAGCGCCGCCGCAAGCAGGCCGCTCAGGTAGAAGACCACCAGGCTGCTGTCGATCTGCTGCCCGTTCTGGAACGGGATCAGGATCTTGTCCACGATGGGAATCGTCAGGTAGGGCGCCACCAGGGTGGCGCCCGTGGAGGCCAGGGTCAGCAAAAAGCCCAGCAGCAGCTGGTGCCGGTAGGGATGGGCAAAGCGCCACAGGCGCAGCAGCACCCAGGTGGAGGTCTGCGGACCCTGCTGGCGCGCGCAGGCCGGGCATTCGTCGGCCTCGGGCGGCAGCTCGGTCTGGCAGGCCGGGCAGCGGGGCACATCGTCCTCGGGCCCGTCGAAGTCCTCGCCACGCGCCATGCGCTCACGCTGGTGATCGAACTGTTGCAGCAGGCGCAATACGCCCGCCTGGTGGCGCAAGGTGAAGCGCCACAGCGCCAGCCGAGCCGCAGGACCATGCAATTCGAGGTTGCCCACGCCGCCGTGGTCCAGCGTACGCAAATTCTGATCGACAGAGAGTATCCACTCACTCCATCGCTGATCCGCAGGATCACAGGCGATGAGGCGCTGGTTGGTCAGGACAACCCAGCCTTCGCCGAAGCGCATATCCAGGGTCAGGTCAACCGTGGCGAGGGCCAGCACGTTTTCATTGGAAGCGAGCCTGGCTCGCAGCTCAGCCCCGCGGGGGCTGGCAAGGAAGGCCGAAACGTCCACAGAATGGTGTTCTTGCATGTTGAGTTGTTTTTCCCGCCCCTGGCGGCTCCTGGTGTCATGCGGGCAACCGCAGCTCCCCGGTGGATATCCCGCGCGTTGCACGGCATACCCTGCTCAACGCGCCAACCCTGGTTTAGGCTGACAACACTGCGCATGGGTTTTCTGGGCGCACAATCCTCTCCCATTCTCCGGCGATCCGAATCCGGGTCGTCGTTCACGCTTACCCGTTGACCGACATGGCGAAATTCAAAGACATCCAACTCTTGCGCACCACCTACCTGCGTGGACCCAGCGTCTGGACCTACCGTCCCGTGCTGGAGGTCTGGCTGGATCTGGGCGAGCTGGAGGACTATCCCTCGAACAAGCTTCCCGGTTTCAACGAGCGCCTGACGGCCTGGCTGCCCGACCTGGTCGAGCACCACTGCGGCGTGGGCGAGCGCGGCGGCTTCATCCAGCGCCTGGAAGGCGGCACCTGGTGCGGCCACGTGCTGGAGCACATCATCATCGAGCTGCTGAACCTGGCGGGCATGCCTGCCGAGTTCGGCCAGACCCGCGAGATCTCGCAGCGCGGCGTGTACCGCATGGTCTTCCGCTGCCCCGAGGAAACCGTGGCGCGCACGGCCCTGGCCCATGGCCACAGGCTGATCATGGCCGCCATCAATGACGAGCCCTTCGACCTGAAGGCCGCCATCAAGGCCATCAAGACCGAGATCAACGACCGCTACCTGGGCCCGAGCACGGGCTGCATCGTCGATGCGGCCGGCGAGCGCCGCATCCCCCACATCCGCCTCAATGACGGCAACCTCGTGCAACTGGGCTATGGCGCCGCGCAGCGCCGCATCTGGACCGCCGAGAGCGACCAGACCAGTGCCATCGCCGAGGGCATTGCCCAGGACAAGGACTTCACCAAGCGCCTGCTGGCCGCCTGCGGCGTGCCCGTGCCCGAAGGCCAGATCGTCCACAGCCCCGAGGAAGCCTGGGAAGTGGCGCAGGACATCGGCTTTCCCGTCACCGTCAAGCCCTCGGACGGCAACCACGCACGCGGCGTGACGCTGGACCTGCGCGACGAGGCCGACATCAAGGCCGCCTTCGCGCTGGCCCAGCCCGAAGGCTCGGACGTCATCGTCGAACGCTTCATCGACGGCACCGAGCACCGCATCCTGGTGGTGGGCGGCAAGGTGGTTGCCGCCTGCCGTGGCGAGACCGTGAGCGTGGCCGGCAATGGCAAGTCCACGGTTCGCGAACTGGTCGCCGTGGTCAACCAGGACCCGCGTCGCGGCCCCGAGCAGGAATACCCGCTGGACTGGATCAACCTCGAAGCCCCGGCCGTGAAGCTGGAACTCAAGCGCCAGAACGTCACGCCCGACACCATTCCTGCCCAGGGCACCAGCGTGCTGCTGCAGCGCAACGGCAACATGGCCATCGACTGCACCGACGAAGTCCATCCCGAAGTGGCCTACATGGCCACGCTGGCCGCCAAGATCGTGGGCCTGGACATCGCGGGCATGGACATGATCCTGCAGGACGTCTCGCGCCCCATGAAGGAGCAGGGCGGCGCCATCCTCGAAGTCAACGCCGGCCCCGGCCTGCTGATGCATCTGAAGCCCACCAGCGGCGCGCCGCGCCCCGTGGGCATGGCCATCGCCGACCACCTGTTCCCGCGCACCGAAGAGGGCACGGGCGCCGGCCGCATCCCCCTGGTCGGCATTGCCGGCACGCGCAACAACGGTTTCACGGCCCGCCTGGTGGGCTGGCTGCTGCAGTTGTCGGGCAAGCTCACGGGCGTGGCCAGCAGCGAAGGCATGTTCCTGTCCAACCGCCAGACCCAGAAGACCAATACCGCCAACTGGGCCGGCGCCCACCGCCTGCTGACCAACCGCCTGGCCCAGGCCGCCGTCATCCAGACCACGGCCCGCTCCATCCTGGAGGAAGGCCTGGCCTACGACCGTTGCCTGGTCGGCGTGGTCACCGACATGGACGGCTTCGAGCAGTTGCCCGACCATGACGTGCACGAGCAGTCGCAGATGACGCGCGTGATGCGCACCCAGATCGACGTGGTGCTGGACGAAGGCGCGGGCGTGCTCAATGCCGACATCGAACAGGTGGCCGACCTGGCCCGCCTGTGCGACGGCGAGGTGCTGTTCTATTCGATGCAGGCAGACAGCCCCGTGGTAGCGGCCCACCGTTGCGAGAGCGAAGGCCGTGCCGTCTTCGTGCGCGGCAACCAGGTGATCCTGGCCACGGGCGCCGCCGAGCGCGTGCTGGGCACGCTGGACGCGCTGAGCCTGCCCGGCGGCCTGCGCCCGGACACGCCGGCCCTGCTCGCTGCCATTGCCGCGGCGTGGTCCATGGACATTGCCCCCGACCTCATCGTCGCCGGCATCAAGACCTTCGACTACACGCCGGCCGCCGCTGCGGTTTCCACCGCCGCCGCCTGAGCCCGACCACACGATGACATGCAGGCAGGCCCGGCGACGCGGGCCTGCCCTCCGAAAGAAGACACTATGCAGATCACCCGCATCCGAGCCCTGCGCGGCCCCAATCTCTGGACCCGCAGCACCGCCATCGAAGCCATCGTGCAATGCGAGCCCGGCGACTGTGACTACTCGGCCCTGGCAGGGTTCGAGGACCGGCTGCGCGCGCGCTTTCCCAAGATCGGCACGCTGCAGCCGCACGGTGCAGACCAGCGCCTGTCGCTGGCCCATGTGCTGGAAGTGGCGGCCCTGTCGCTGCAGGCCCAGGCCGGCTGCCCCGTGACCTTCAGCCGCACGCACGAGACCGTGGAAGCCGGCACCTACCAGGTGGTGGTGGAGTACACCGAGGAATCTGTGGGCCGCCTGGCCATGGAACAGGCCGGTGCGCTGCTGCAGTCGGCACTGGCCGACACGCCCTTCGACGCCGACAAGGTGGTGGCCGAGCTGCGTGAACTCGACGAGGACGAGCGCATCGGCCCCTCCACAGGCTCCATCGTCGATGCGGCCGTGGCGCGCGGCATTCCCATCCGCCGCCTGACCTCGGGCTCGCTGGTGCAACTGGGCTGGGGCTCCAAGGCGCGCCGCATCCAGGCCGCCGAGCTGGACCAGACCAGCGCCGTGGCCGAGTCCATCGCCCAGGACAAGGACCTGACCAAGCGCCTGCTGCACGCCGCCGGCGTGCCCGTGCCGCTGGGCCGCCCCGTCAAGGACGTGGAAGAAGCCTGGCTCGTGGCCCAGGAAGTGGGACTGCCCGTGGTGGTCAAGCCCCAGGACGGCAACCAGGGCAAGGGCGTGGTGGTCAACATCACCACGCACGAGCAGCTCAAGGCCGCCTTTGCCACCGCCTCGGAATTCGGCGACGACATCATGGTCGAACGCTTCCTGCCGGGCCACGACTTCCGCCTGCTGGTGGTCGGCGGCCAGCTGGTGGCCGCTGCGCGCCGCGAGCCGCCCCAGGTGCTGGGCGACGGCCAGCACACCATCCGCGAACTGGTCGAGCTGGTCAACCAGGACCCGCGCCGCGGCTCGGGCCACGGCACGGCGCTGACCAAGATCCGCCTGGACGACATCGCCATCGCGCGCATCGCCACAGAAGGGCTCACGCCCGAATCCGTGCCGGCCCAGGGCCAGCGCGTGGTGCTGCGCAACAACGCCAACCTGTCCACGGGCGGCAGCGCCACCGATGTGACGGACGACGTGCACCCCGACATCGCCGCGCGCGCCGTCGAGGCCGCCCAGACCATCGGCCTGCACATCTGCGGCGTGGACGTGGTCTGCGAGACCATGCTGCGCCCGCTGGAGGAGCAAAACGGCGGCATCGTCGAAGTCAACGCCGCACCGGGCCTGCGCATGCACCTGGCGCCGTCCTTCGGCAAGCCCCGCAACGTGGGCGTGCCCATGGTCGATGAGCTGTTCGCACCCGGCCAGGATGGCCGCATCCCGCTGGTGGCCGTCACCGGCACCAATGGCAAGACCACGACCACGCGCCTGATCGCCCACCTGTTCACCTCGCATGGCTGGCGCACGGCCATGACCAATACCGACGGCGTCTACGTCAACGGCCGCCAGATCGACAGCGGCGACTGCTCGGGCCCGCGCAGCGCGCGCAACGCCCTGGCCCACCCCGAGACCGATGCGGCCGTGCTCGAATGCGCGCGCGGCGGCATCCTGCGCGAAGGCCTGGGCTTCGACCGCTGCCAGGTGGCCGTGGTCACCAACGTGGGCGCGGGCGACCACCTGGGCCTGAACTACATCACCACGGTGGAAGACGTGGCCGTGCTCAAGCGCGTCATCGTGCAGAACGTGGCCGCCGACGGCTATGCCGTGCTCAACGCCGCCGACCCGCTGGTGGCCGCCATGGCCTCCACCTCGCCGGGCAAGGTCATCTATTTCGCGGCCGACCGCCACCACCCCGTGATGGCCACGCACCGCGCCCAGGGCAACCGCGTGGTCTACGTGGACGGCGACAGCATCGTTGCGGCCGAAAGTTCGTGGCGCGAGACCATCGCCCTGCGCGAGATCCCCATCACGCGCAACGGCACCATCACCTTCCAGGTGGAGAACGTCATGGCCGCCATCGCCGCCGCCTGGGGCGTGGGCCTGCCGTGGCAGACCATCCGCCGCGGGCTGGCCGGCTTCGTCAACGACAGCGACAACGCCCCCGGACGCTTCAACGTCATGGACTACCGTGGCGCCACGCTGATCGCCGACTACGGCCACAACCCCGACGCCATCCGCGCCCTGGTGCAGGCCGTGGATGCCATGCCGGCCCAGCGCCGCAGCGTGGTCATCAGCGGCGCGGGCGACCGCCGCGACCAGGACATCACCGAGCAGACCCAGATTCTGGGCCGCGCCTTCGACGACGTCATCCTCTACCAGGATGCCTGCCAGCGCGGCCGCGCCGACGGTGAAGTCCTGGCCCTGCTGCAGCAAGGCCTGCAAGGCGCACCGCGCACCGGCTACGTGACCCAGATCCAGGGCGAGTTCAACGCCATCGACCACGCGCTGGCGCGGCTGACGCCCGGCGACCTGTGCCTGGTGCTGGTGGATCAGGTCGAGGAAGCCCTGGAGCATCTTCGCCGCCATGTGGCGGGTGAAAACACCCCCTGAGGCGCTTTGCGCCTTCC
>NZ_BCTO01000008.1 GCF_001571325.1 Delftia tsuruhatensis NBRC 16741 | reverse complement strand
TTCCTCGGTGTCCCTGAGTTGGGCCGCGCCACTCTCATACGCAACGCCATGATCAAACCCAGTGCGAAGTATTTCCCGCGAGGCCGGGCCTTGCTCACGGCCGCTCTGGCCACGCTGCTGCTGGGCGCCTGCGGTGCGCGCGCCGAGCAGGTGGGCGCGGTGGACACGGTGTTCAAGTTCATAGGCCCGGACCACAAGATCGTGGTCGATGCCTATGACGATCCCAAGGTGGCGGGCGTGACCTGCTATGTCTCGCGCGCCAAGACCGGCGGCATCAAGGGCGGGCTGGGCCTGGCCGAGGACCGCGCCGAAGCCTCGATCAGCTGCGTGCAGACCGGACCCATCCAGATCCCTGCGCCGCTCAAGCAGCAGGACGAGGTGTTTACCGAACGCATCTCGCTGCTGTTCAAGCGCCTGCGCGTGGTGCGCATGGTCGATGCGCAGCGCAACACCCTGGTCTACATGACCTACTCGGACCGCGTGATCGAAGGCTCGCCGCAGAACAGCGTCACGGCCGTGCCCGTGCCGCGCAACACGCCGATACCGCTGCAAAAGTAGCCTGGGCTCATTCCTGCGCCTGGGACCTGCAGGCCTGCACGAAGGCCGCCAGCGCCGGCGAGCGGCGCTTGCCTGCCCGCTGCACCAGCGAGAAATCGCGCCACATGCGCGGCAGCGTGGTCGGCAGCACGGCCAGCTCTCCCGAGGCGACCAGGGCCTGCACCAGCACGCGCGACAGGCAGCTGACGCCCAGGCCCTGCGCCACGCAGCGCGCAATCGCCTCCGAACTGCCCAGCGTGGCGGCGGCCGGCAGCTGGTGCAGATGCGGCAGCAAGGCATGCTCCACCATCTCGCGCGTGCCCGAGCCCGGCTCGCGCAGCAGCCAGCGCGCACCGCGCAGCGCCGCCACGCCCAGCGGGCGCTGGCCGGCAGCCTGCACCAGCGGGTCCTGTGCTGCGGCCACGATGACGAGTTCGTCGCGCATCCAGGGCTCGACCTCCAGCCCGGGCCAGTGGCTGGTGCCCTCGATCAGGCCCAGGTCCACGTCCAGCGATTCCACGGCCTGGCCCACCTCGCGCGTGTTGGCGATCTGCAGGTCCACGCTCAGGTGCGGATGGCTGCGCGCCAGGTGCGCGAGCACGGCCGGCAGCGCATAGGTGCCTATGGTGGTGCTGGCTGCCACGCGCAGACGCACGGGCAGGCTGGCGGCCCGCACCGAAAACGCCTGCTCTATGCCCCTGGCCTGCTCCAGCAGCGCCAGCGCCTCGGGCAGCAGGGCGCGCCCCGCGTCGTTGAGCGCCAGCCGCCGGCCCACGCGCTCGAACAGCTGGGCGCCCATGGCCTGCTCCAGCTGCTGCAGCGCGGCGCTGGTGGCCGACTGCGACAGGGCCACGGCATCGGCCGCCGCCACGGTGGAGCCGGCCTGGGCAACGGCGCAGAAGATTTCAAGTTGGCGCAGAGTGAGGTGCAGCATGGCGTGCAGTCTGGACGAGGCATCAACCTGTTTCCCCGGTTGATGCTACAAAAACTATTCGTTATACGAATATAGCCAAGAAATCTAAAGTGCCTCCCATGCACCGCGCTCCTGACGCGGCGCGCAGGCACCATGAACACCACTTCCCTCCCACGCTCCTCCCTCCCTGGCTGGCTTCGCCATTTGACCGAGCTTGCGCCCGGCCTGCTGCTGGCAGGCGCCATTGCCGCAGCCGCCACCTGGGGCGCACGCCAGCCCCTGCTGGCCGGCTCGGGTCTGAGCGCGCTCACGCTGGCCATCTGCATCGGCCTCGTCATCGGCAACACCGTCTATCCGCGCCTGGCGCCCAGCTGCCATGCCGGCGTGGGCCTGGCCAAGCAGCGCCTGCTGCGCGCGGGCATCGTGCTCTACGGCCTGCGGCTGACCTTCCAGGACATAGGCCATGTGGGCATGGCCGGCGTGGTGGTCGATGCCCTGGTGCTGGGTAGCACCTTCTTGCTGGCGCAGTGGCTGGGCCGCCGCGTCTTCGGGCTGGATGCGCGCACCACGGTGCTGATCGGCGCGGGCAGCTCCATCTGCGGCGCCGCTGCCGTGCTGGCCACCGAACCCGTGATCAAGGGACGTGCCGAAGACGTGGCCGTGGCCGTGGCCACCGTGGTGGTCTTCGGCACCGTGGGCACCTTTCTCTACCCCGCGCTGTTCCACTGGAACGCCGCCCACGGCTGGCTGGACATGTCGCCCGCGCAGTACGGGCTGTACGTGGGCTCCACCGTGCATGAGGTGGCCCAGGTCGTGGCCGCCGGCGAAGCCATTGCGCCCGAAGCCGCCGACGTGGCCGTGATCTCCAAGATGGTGCGCGTGATGATGCTCGCCCCCTTCCTGCTGCTGCTGTCCATGGCGGTGGCGCGCGGCAACCGCAGCAGCCAGATGAGCGACGGCCAGCCGCGCCGCATCACCATTCCCTGGTTCGCGCTGGGCTTCGTCGCCATGGCCGGCGTGAACTCGCTGGGCGTGCTGCCCGCTGCCGTGGTGCAGGTGGGCGTGCAGCTGGACAACGCGCTGCTGGCCGTGGCCATGGCGGCCCTGGGCCTGACCACCCATGTCCGCGCCGTGCGTGCCGCAGGCACGAAGCCCCTGCTGCTGGCCGCCTTGCTGTTCGCATGGCTTCTGGTGGCGGGCCTGCTCTTCAACCGCTGGGTGCCCGGCCTGCTCTGAAGCTGCCAGCATCCATCGACCGGCCCTGCGAGGCATCGTCTCGCAGGGCCTTTTTCATGGACGGCCTGCCTTCCAGAACAAGGGAATACCCTTAAATAAAATGCAGGCACAATTAATTTGCAATGCAAATTAATTGAACCACAAAGATAATCGAGGCATGTCCTTTGCCTCTGCCCCTCCCCGCGCCCGTCTCGGCTTTCTCATGGTCACCCTGGTACGCCAATGGCGCCGCCAGGTCGAGGAACAACTGCTGGCCGACGGCCTGACCGACGCCACCTGGGCGCCGCTGATCCACCTGCGCGCCTGGGGCGATGGCGTCACGCAAAAGGAACTGGCCGAGCGCGTGGGGCTGGATGGCTCCAGCCTGGTGCGCCTGCTCGATATTCTGGAAGGCCATGGATGGGTGGAGCGCCGCGCCGACCCCGGTGACCGGCGCAGCAAGCGCATCTTCCTGACCGATGAAGGCAACGGCGCCGTGGACCGCGTGCGCGCCACCATGCTGCAGGCCGAGCTGGCCATGCTGCAGGACCTGGACGATGCCGAGGTCGAGGCCATGCTGGCCGGCATGGCCAAGATCCAGGCGCGCATGGGCGCGCTGCGCACGGAAGGCGCGCCATGAGCGCCCTCCACGATGCCTATGGCCGCCTGCTGCAGGCCTCGGCCCGCTGGGGTTTCGACCCCGTGCGCCTGCGCCAGCACCTGCGCACGGCCTTCGCCGCCTGCCTGGCCTTGCTGGCCGCCTGGCAGCTGGGGCTGGAGCATCCGCAGTGGGCCGCCATGGCCACCTGGGCCGCATCCCAGCCGCTGCGCGGGCAACTGGTCGAGAAAAGCTTTTTCCGGGTCGCAGGCACCGTGGCCGGCACGGCCGTGGGCGTGGGCCTGGTGCTGCTGGCCCAGGGCAATCTGCTGTGGCTGGTGCTGGGCCTGGCCGTCTGGCTGGGCCTGTGTGCGGGCGTGGGCAATCTGCAGCGCAGCTTCGTGGCCTACGGCACCATGCTGGCCGGCTATTCGGCAGCCATGGTGGCGCTGCTGGACTTCGCCCATCCCGAGCAGGTCTTCGCGCTGGGCTGGGACCGGCTGTTCACCGCGCTGACCGGCGTGTTCGCAGCCTTGCTCGTGGGCTGGCTGTTCACGCCCAAGGGCAGCGGCATTCCCGGCAATGCCGAGGTACGCCAGCTGTTTGCCCGGCTGCTGCGCGATCTGGCCGACAGCCTGCAGGCGCGCGGCCGTTCGTCACTGGGCTCGCAGGAGATCGCCGCCCGCCTGCTGGCCATGGCGGTGATCGAGGAGGGGCTGGACCCGCACGCCGCAGGATCGCAGCGCTCGCGCGAGGCCGTGCACGCGCTGCGCCGGCTCATGAATGCCCAGATCTCGGCCCTGCTGTGGCTGCGCGATGCACCATCGCAGGAGCCGCCTGCGGCCTTTGGCGACGCGCAGGCCCTGGCCGCCGCGCAGGCGCTGCGCGAAGCCGCCGTGGCGCTGGAGACGCGCGTGCAGTTGCACGAGGCCGCGGCGGCCCTGGTACGCGCACGCGAGTCCGCCGCAACCTGGCCCGGCGCGGCCGACATGCTGGCCCCGATGGGCTTTGCGCTGCAGGCCCACCTGGCCGCCACCCACGACGTGGCGCTGCCGCCCGGCCACCGCGCGCGCCAATGGCCGGTGGTGCTGCACAGCGACTGGCTGGGCGCGCGCCGCGCCATGCTGCGCGCCAGCGCGGCCATCGCCATCGTGGGCCTGCTGTGGGTGGCCTCGGGCTGGAGCGGCGGCGCCTACATGCTGCTGGGCATGTCCATCATGCTGACCGTGTTCTCGGGCTTCGAGAACCCTTCGGCCACCATGCGCCATGTGACCCTGGGCCAGGCCATGGGCGTGCTCGTGGCCCTGGCCTGCCAGTGGCTGGTCTGGCCGTTCGCCGGCAGCCAGGCGGGCCTGGTGTGGCTGATGCTGCCCTTCGTCTTCGTGGGCGCGCTGCTGTTCTCCCACCAGCGCACCATGCTGTCGGGCTATGACTGCAACATGGTGCTGCTGCTCCTGCTGCAGCCCCACTACCCGCAGACGGCCAGCTTCGGCCATGCGCTGGCCCTGGGCCTGGCCGTGGTGTCCGGGCCGCTGGCCGGCTGGGCTGCCTACCGATTCATCCTGCCGGTCACGCTGCAGGGACGGCTGCAGGGCCTGCGCTCCATGATGGTCCACGAACTGCAGGACATGGCCGCCACGCCCGGCCATGCGCGCGATGGCCGCATCTGGCGCGCCCGCCTGTACCACCGGCTGCTGCGCCTGGTGCGCATGTCGGAGCAGGCCGGAGGACAGCTGGGCGCGCAGGCGGCCGAGTGCGGCCTGGCCGCCCTGCATGTGGGCCGCGCCATCCAGGCGCTGCACCAGCTGTCCGAGGAAGCCGCGCTGGGCGACGGCACGGCCCGCGCCGTGCGCGCCGCGCTGCTGCGCCTGCAGCGGCTGCAGCAGTCCCCCGGCCAGTGCCCGCCGCTTTTGCGCGCGCTGGCGCAGCGCGTGGCCGAACGCCACCCCGACCAGGCCCGCCTGCTGCGCCATGCCGCGCATGAGATCGCGCAGCACGAAGCCTTCTTCCGCAATGCCGGCTGAAGCACGGACCCATGCCAGAATGAACGGCTAAGGCCGGCCCAGGCCGGCAGCGCCCCACGCTCCCTGTCCCCCTGTTGCAAGGAAAGCATCCATGTCGTGGAGCGACACCACCATCACCTCACAGCGCCTGGCGCTGCGCCCCTTCACTGCCGCCGATGCCGATGAGGCCTTTGCCTGCATCACGCCCACGTTGACGCGCTACCTGTCGTTCGAGCCGCCATCGGCGCCTGCCGATTTCGAGGCGGTCTGGCGCGGATGGCTGCGGGAGATCGCAGCCGGCACGGACTTCAACTTCACGCTGCGCGAGCGCGCGTCAGGCCGATTCACCGGCCTGCTGGGCCTGCACCGCGCGCGCGATGCCGAGCCCGAACTCGGCATCTGGATACGCGAGGACGCGCATGGCCAGGGCCATGGCCGCGAGGCCGTTGCCGCCCTGGCCGCCTGGGCCGCGGAAACCTTCGCCCCGCAGTCCTTCAGCTACCCGGTGGCCGAGGCCAACACGGCCAGCCGGCGCATCGCCGAAGGATTGGGCGGAGTCGTCGTGGAGCAGCAGCAGCGGCCCAAGTACGCGGCCGTCATCTACCGCATTCCAGCGCGCAAGCCGCACCCATGAAAAACGGCCCCCTCAGGGGCCGTTCATCGTTCAGCCGGCCATGATCACACGGCGGCAATGGACACGGCCTTGGAGACCAGGTAGGCCTCCAGCGCCTCGGGGCCGCCTTCGGAGCCGTAGCCCGAGTCCTTGATGCCGCCGAACGGCATCTCGGCCGAGGCCACGGCCGGCTGGTTGATCCACAGCATGCCGGCCTCGACCTGCTGCGCCAGCTGGTGAGCGGTCTTGATGGAGCGCGTGAACGCATAGGCGGCCAAGCCATAGGACAGGCGGTTGGCCTCGGCGATGGCATCGCCCAGATCGTCGAAGCCGCGGATGGCAGCCACGGGGCCGAAAGGCTCCTGGTTGAAGATCTCGGCGCTCAGCGGCACATCGCCCAGCACCGTGGGTGCAAAGTAGTTGCCCTTGTCGCCCAGGGAGCCGCCGCCCGTGAGCAGCTTGGCGCCCTGCTTTTGCGCGTCCTCGATGAAATGGGCCAGTGCGGTGACGCGGCGCGGATTGGCCAGCGGGCCCATCTGCGTGCCCTGCACCAGGCCATCGCCGACCTTGAGGCCTTCGGCATGCGCCACCATGGCGCGTGTGAACTCCTCGCGCACGCTGTTGTGCACCAGAAAGCGCGTGGGCGAGATACAGACCTGGCCTGCATTGCGGAACTTGGCCGCACCCGCCGCCTTGACGGCCAGCGCCACGTCGGCATCCTCGGCCACGATGACCGGCGCGTGGCCGCCCAGCTCCATGGTCGAGCGCTTCATGTGCTGGCCGGCCAGCGCCGCCAGCTGCTTGCCCACGGGCGTGGAACCCGTGAACGTGACCTTGCGGATCACGGGATGGGCGATCAGGTAGGAGGAAATCTGGGCCGGATCGCCGAACACCAGGCCCACCACCCCGGCGGGCACGCCGGCATCGACAAAGCACTTGAACAGGGCGGCAGGCGCGGCCGGCGTTTCCTCGGGCGCCTTGCACAGGAAGGAGCAGCCCGTGGCCAGCGCCGCGCCGATCTTGCGCACGATCTGGTTGACGGGGAAGTTCCAGGGCGTGAAGGCGGCCACGGGACCCACGGGCTCCTTGATCACCAGCTGCTGCACCTCGGGACGGCGCGAGGGCACGATGCGGCCATACACGCGCAGCGCCTCGTCGGCAAACCATTCGATGATGCCCACGCCGGCCAGGATCTCGCCCTTGGCCTCGGCCAGCGGCTTGCCCTGCTCCTGCGTCAGCAGGGCAGCGATCTCGTCGGCCCGCTCCTTGAGCAGGGCTGCGGCACGGCGCATGGCGGCTCCGCGCTCATGGGCGGAGACCTTGCGCCAGGTCTCGAAGCCGCGCTGAGCGGCGGCCAGCGCACGGTCCAGGTCGGCCACGTCGGCATGGGCCACATGGCCGATGACCTCGCCGCTGGCCGGATTGCGCACGGGAATCTTCCTGCCGCTGGCGGCGTCCTGCCATTGGCCGTCGATCAGGAGTTGGGTGTCGGAGTAGGAGTGGCTCATGCTGGATCAGATCCTTGGTAGATGACAGGGGGCAGATGTGTGGGGCAGGCACGGCGCTCGCAGTGTCCGCACCCGGCTGCCGCTGCAGCGCAGCGACCATTCTAGGAAGCGCCGGACGGCCCTGCCGTCACCGGGCTGTCACGCACACAACACCTAAAATGCCCGGGTTTCGCAATATCCACCAATCCGTTGAGAGGGAGCTCATGACCGATCTTTTCGACACCACTGCGCGCAGGGGCTTGCGCAGCGTCGCGCTGGCGCTCGCCCTGGCCGGCAGCCTGGGGCTGGCATGGGGGCAGGAGGGCGCCGCCCCCATCATGAGCGTGGATCACCATGTCCAGCCCTTGAACACACCCCGGGAATTCCTGGCCGCGCGCAGCCAGGCCGCCATCGCCGAAGTCACGCCGCTGCGCGTGGAGCTGGGCGCCTGGCAGGAATACCGCGCGGCATCGGCGCCCGCTGGCGGCGCGATGCAGGTGGGCGCACAACGGCTGAGTGCAGGCACAGCCACGGCGGACGCGCTGGCATCACAGTTGCAATGGAGCCCCACCGCCTCTGGCGGGCACGTGGCTGCCATCAGCGTGCGCTCGGAAGGTGCCTACGGCATCCGCCTGGGCGTGGAAATGAATCAGCTGCCTGGCAGCGCGCTGCTGCGCATCTACGCGCAAGGCAATCGCGCAGGCGCCTACGAAATCGCCGGCCAGCGCATCCTGCAGATACTGCAGACCAACCTGGACGCTGGCGACAAAAGCGCCGATGCCCGCACCTGGTGGACGCCGGACACGGGCGGCGACGAGGTGACGCTGGAAATCGAACTTCCGCCAGGCACACCCGCCGAGACGCTGCGCATCGCCATTCCGCGCGTGATGCATGTGCACGAGAACCTCTCGCTTCCGCTGGAAAGCGAAATGCAGTTCTCTGCCCAGCTCAACGAGTCCCTGTCCTGCCATCTCGACTCCACCTGCTACGACGACTACAGCGCGCAACGCAACGCAGTGGCCCGTATGCTCTACATCAAGGATGGCATGGGTTACGTGTGCTCCGGCACCCTGCTCAACGACACGGCAAGCTCCGGCACCCCCTACTTCGTCACGGCCAACCACTGCATCAGCAACCAGACCGTGGCTTCAACGCTGGAGACCTCGTGGTTCTACCGCACGCCCTCGTGCAACAGCCGCACCCTGTCATCGGGGAGCAAGGTCCTCCGCAACGGCGCGACCCTGCTCTATGCGACGGCCACCTATGACGGTGCCCTGATGCGCCTCAACGACACACCTCCCGCTGGCGCAGTCTTCTCCGGCTGGACCACGCAGACGCTGACGAGCAATGCCAGCGTCGCGGGCATACACCATCCCCGTGGCGACCTGCAAAAGATCAGCTTCGGCACGGTCTATGGCTCGGTCGCATGCGAGCCGTCGAGTGAAGGCACAATGCTTTGCGCCAACGACAGCAAGGGCAACGGCGGCTTCAACCTTGTGACCTGGAACCAGGGGCTGACGCAGCCGGGCAGCAGTGGCTCGGGCCTGTTCCTGCAGGGGCGGCTGGCGGGCACGCTCTACGGGGGTGATGATCAAACCTGCCCAGCATCTGGCGGCACCTCGATCTACGGGCGCTTTGACCTGTTGTTCCCCGCCATCCAGAAGTGGCTGGCAGCCAGCACAACCGCCGCACGCAGCCCTGTGTACCGCTTCTACAACGCGAGCACCGGCGCCCACTTCTATACGGGCAGCGTGGCCGAGCGGGATTTCGTGATCGCCAAACTCCCTGAGTTCCAGTACGAGAACGTGGCGTTCTATGCATCTGCCCAGCCCCGGCAGGACCTGAGCCCGGTATTTCGCTTCTACAACCAGGACTCGGGCGCGCACTTCTACACCATCAATGAAAGCGAACGTGACTACGTTCTGCAGACCTTTGCCCGTTTCAACTACGAAGGCCCCACCTGGTACGCGCAAAAGAATGCCGTCGCTGGCAGCGTTCCCGTATACCGGTTCTACAACCTGGACTCCGGTGCCCACTTCTACACGGCCAATGCCAGCGAACGCGACTATGTGATCGCCACCTTTGCCCGCTTCCGCAACGAAGGCATCGCCTATTACGTCTGGACATCGCAATAAGCCCAGCACTACCCGGCACAGCGCACTGCCCTTGCTGCAGTGCCTCCCCAAAAAGAAGGCCCCGCACTGCGGGGCCTTCTTTTTGAACAACCACACTCACCCCACCAGCACCAGCCCCGGGGGCAGGCTATCCCCAAAGCTGCGCTTCGCATCCTGGGCGTCCATCTGCTGGACCTGTTCCACCAGGTCGATCCAGCGCTGCGGTGCACCGGCGCCGCGCAACCGCTCCAGCACCAGGGCGCGCTGGGCATCGGACAGGTCCAGCGCACGGTCGCCCGTCATGCGGGCCATCTGCACGGCGGCGAACATGGCGGTTTCATTGCGACGCCAGTCCTGGGCCAGGGTGGCGTCCAGGAACTCCTGCGCAGCCTCGGGCGGCATGACGCGGTGGGCGTTGGCGGCCAGCGGCATGCGCGCGGCCAGCCGGCCTATGGCCCACCAGGTCTGCACGGATTCACCGGGGTGCTTCAGCCGCTGCAGCATCCACTGGCCCATTTCCTGGCGGTACTGCCAGGGCACAGCTTCCATGGCGGCGAACAGGCGCAGCATGTCGTCGTAGCTGCCATGGGCGGACTTGCCCTGGCTGCGCTGCGTGGACTGCTGCACGGCCTTTTGCATGTGGCCGGCAACCTCTTCCAGCAGCTCCATCTGCCGGGCCTCGTCCAGGCCCGCGGCCACGCGGCGCCAGAAGACCCACCATTCGGTGCGGTTGGCCGCCTCACCGCCATGGCCCAGGCCCTGGCCATGCAGTTGCCAGACCTGCTGCATGCGCCAGCCGTCCAGCTCGGCGCCCACGCCGGGGCGCAGGCACCAGCCTGCCAGGTTCAGCCAGACGCGCTCGTGCTCGGCCGTGCGGCGGCGGCGCCTGGCGCGGGCCAGCAAGGCGTCGAACAGTGCGCGCAGCAGCGGCAGGTCCCAGTCCTCGCGCGGGCCCAGACGTCGCTCCAGCGACTGGCGCAGCTGGCGGACCTCCTTGGCCGTCACCTCCTGGGCCTGGCTGCCGAAGATGCGCTCGATCAGGGCCACGGCGTCCGCCAGCCGGCCCTGCCGGGCAGAACGATCGCCGGTGTCCTGCGCATCTGCGGCCAGCGCACCACGCACGCTGAACGGCAGCAGCCACTGGCGCTGCGCATCGTCGGCGGCCACGCAGCGCACCTCCAGCGTGCCGACCTCGGTCATGCAGGCCTGCAGTTGCACTTCGACCTGGGCCTTGTCCCGGCCTTCGGGCGCGGGCAGCACGGTGGACAGGGCGGGCAGCTCGACCCAGCCCTCGCCGTCGAGCGCCGCGATACGGCCGGCCTGCGCAGGCGCCGCCGCCAGGCTGTTGGCCACCAGCGAAAAGCGCACGGCCTGGCCCAGGCGCAACGCAAAGCGCCGGCCGGAGAGCACGATGCGCACGCCCTCCTCCGTGCCGCGCGGCAGCAGGCAGATGCCCTGTGGTGCGGCACCCGCCTTCTCGGGCAGGACCAGCCAGTAGCTGCGCGGCGAGCCACCGCCGATGCGCGGTACCGGGGCGGGCACAGTCCGGGCATCTTCCGATTCCGGCAGATCCTCAGACGGACGGCTCTGGACATGCATGGCCAGGCCATGCGCCGCTGCGCCGCGTGCAACGGCCCAGTCGGGATGCGGGTTGTGCAGCAGGCGCAGCGGCTGGCCGCGCCAGGCCTGCAGCTGCGCCACCAGCCGCTGGGCCAGCGCATGGGCGTGGAAGACGCCGCCATTGAGCAGGACCGCATCGGGCAACTCCCCAGCCGCGTGCTGCGCGAGGAACTGCGCCAGGTGCCGTGTGATCGCCGCATCGGCAGGATAGGGCAGCCCCAGGCCGCGCAAAGCGCCCTGGCGCCGGGTGGGCAGATCCTGCAGGCCGGCCAGCGGCATGAAGCCTTCGACCACGGCCTCGCGCACCTCGTCGCGGCGCAGCGTGGCCGTGCGCGTCTGCGCCAGCAGCTTCGATCCGCCGCCCAGCAGGGTCACGGCCACGGACTCGGGCGCATCGTCGGCCAGCAACTGTTCCTTGGCCATGCGGCAGCGCTGCACCAGTTGGGCGAAGCGTGCGGCGGGCAGACGCTCGCCGGGCGGGGCGAACTGCGGCTCCAGCCGATGGGCCAGCGCCAGGTCCATGTTGTCGCCGCCCAGCATCAGGTGCTCGCCCACGGCCGTGCGTGTCAGCACGGGCAGGCCTCCAGCTTCACCGGGCTGCACGCGGATCAGGGTCAGGTCGGTGGTGCCGCCGCCCACATCCACCACCAGCACCAGGCGGCAGTGCGCCAGCTCGGCCGCCAGATGCTCGCCCTGCAGCACCAGCCAGTCGTGGAAGGCGGCCTTGGGTTCCTCCAGCAATTGCACTGCAGGCAGGCCGGCCAGCTGCGCGGCCTCCAGCGTGAGTGCGCGCGCGCCTTCGTCGAACGAGGCCGGCACGGTCAGCACGACCAGCTGGTCCCGCAGCGGCGCGCCGGGGTGGGCGCGGTCCCAGGCTTGGCGCACATGGTCCAGGTAACTGGCCGAGGCCTGCAGCGGCGACAGCCGGGCCACCTCTTCGGGCGCGCCCCAGGGCAGGATGGCCGCCGTGCGGTCCACGCCCGCGTGCGACAGCCAGCTCTTGGCACTGGCCACCAGGCGCGACGGCACGGCCGCGCCCAGATCACGCGCCCAGCGGCCATTGACAGCGGGCGCTTGCGCATCGGCGCCCAGTGCCGCCCAGGGCTGCTGCCAGGCATCGCCCAGTTCGCCGGGCGCCGCCTGGTAGCGCGCAGAAGGCAGCAGCACCTGGGCAGCGACCTCGCCAGCCGAGACACGCTGCGCCACGGGCAGCAAGGCGATGTCGGCCGCCGTGCCGCCCACGGGCACATGCGCCACCACGGTGTGGCTGGTGCCCAGGTCGATGCCCACGATGTGGGCGGCGTCGGGAGCGAAGGGGGTGGCGGAGGCGGGGGCGGCAGTATCAGGCATATCGGCAGTCATACAGGGCACGGTGCGCGGCCCGGACCGGGCCTGCCGCCGGGGCGGGCTACGCTACATCGGCCCGCACGTCGAACTCCACCTTCCAGCGTTCGTCACCACCCACGGGCACGGCGTTGAGTTCCAGCGTGCCGATGTCGGTCACGCGCGCATGCAGGGTGACGGGCACGATCTCGCCGGGCGCACGGCCTTCGGCGGGCAGGTGGGCCTCGATCTCCTGCAGCTCGACCAGTTCCTCTGGGCCCCAGAAGTCCAGCACGGTGCCGACCTGGTCGGCGCGGCGCACGGAGGAGCCGAAAAAGCGCAGGCGCACGGGCTCGCCCACGACCAGGCCGAATTCCTGCGTGTCCAGCGCCACCTCGGTGCCCTCTTCCATGCCGAAGGGCGCCAGGCACAGGGCCGAGATGGGCGGCTCCATGCCGGGGATGGCGGGCATGTTGCTTTCCACGCCCACGTAATAGCTCTGCGCCGTGCCGCCACGGATGCGCACGCCACGGCCCGCAGCCGCCACATGGCCGAAGTAGGCGGCGCCGCGCGCCACGGCCAGGTCCAGGTTGGCGCCATCCAGCAGGCGCGCAGGTTGCGCGCCTTCGCCGGCCAGCCAGCCGTTGACGACTTCCAGGATGCGCTGCTCGATCTGCGGCGCCTTGAGCACGCCGCCGTTGAACAGGATGGCCGAGGGATGCAGGAAGGACGCGCCCTCGGGCTGCGTGCCCTGGAGGCCTTCGATCTGCTCGGTGGCACCGGCCTGGCGCGAGAGGAAGGCCGCCAGGTGGCGCGTGACGGCCGCGTCCTGCGCATACGGCAGGCCCAGCTGGGTCAGCGCGGCGCGCGCGCGGGTCTGGGGCTTGTCGGAGACGGCTGCTCGCGGGAAGAAGCCTTCCACCAGCATCTGCAGCACCTCGTCACGCGTGACCTCGGTGCGGATGCTGCCGCCGATGAGCTTGCTGCCCCGGCTGGGCACGACCACGGGCACGGACTGCAGCGTGGCATCGGCCAGCAGTTGCTCCTTGGCCTGGCGGCAGCCATGGGCCAGGGCACGGGTCTGCCAGGCGTCGAGCTGCTTGCCCTCCTGGGCCAGCTTGCGGGCCACGCCGTAGGCCAGGGCCAGGTCCATGTTGTCGCCGCCCAGCAGGATGTGCTCGCCCACGGCCACGCGCTGCAGCTCCAGGCCGCCGTCCTTTTCCAGCACGGCGATCAGCGACAGGTCGGTAGTGCCGCCGCCCACGTCCACGACGAGGATGATCTCGCCGCTTTGTACCTGCTTGCGCCACTGGCCGCCGCTGGCCTGGATCCAGCTGTACAGCGCAGCCTGGGGTTCCTCCAGCAGCGTGAGCTTCTGGAAGCCCGCCGCGCGGCAGGCCTCGGCCGTCAGCTCGCGCGCGGCCGGGTCGAACGAGGCAGGAATGGTCACCGTCACGTCCTGGGCATCGAACGGCGCCTCGGGATGGGCCTGCTCCCAGGCCCAGCGCAGGTGCGACAGGTAGCGGATGGAGGCGGTCAGCGGCGAGACGCGGTGCACCTCTTCGGGCGCATCGGCCGGCAGCAGGGGCGAGCGGCGGTCCACGCCCGGATGGCACAGCCAGCTCTTGGCGCTGGAGACCAGCCGTATCGGCGTGGCCGCGCCGCGCGATCGCGCGAACTCGCCCACCACGAAGTCCTGGCTGGCGCCCCAGGGCAGGGCCATGTCGGCCGCAGTCAGCTCGCTTTCATGCGGCAGGTAAAGGAAGGATGGCAGCAGCGGGCGTGCCTCCACGCTGGAGGGGCCGGTGAGCTGGGGAATGTCCAGCACGCCCTGCTCCACCTTCTCGCCATCGCTGGCCTGGCGGTCCACATAGGAGAGCGCGCAATGCGTGGTGCCCAGGTCGATGCCGATGCTGTAGCGCGCCTGGGAGGATTGACGGGACTGGTCCATGCTCACAGCTCCACCTCGGCCTGGGCCACGATGGCGGCGGCCTTGTGATCGGTGAGCTGGGGCAGGCGGACATCGTCCACGCGCCAGCCGCGGTGGCCCAGCGTGCCCGTGAAGGGTGCCTGGCCGACCACGTTGCCCGTCAGGCGCACGGCGGCGGCATCAAAGCCTGCGGCCAGCGTGACGCGGCTGCCTTCGGCCTCGGCACGCACGGGAGCGATGCTGAAATGCTCGCGCAGCACCTTGCGGCAGCCTTCGTGCACCACGCGCGCGGCGGCGCCGATCTCGGCGTCGGCATAGCCGGCCACGTCTTCCTGCACGAAGTCCACGAAGCGCGCCTCGCGCTGCAGCAGGCCCAGCAGCTGCAGGGCGGCGGTGCCAGCGGGTGCGGCCGGCTCCACGACGGTCTTTTCGACGATCTTCTCGACCGGCACCTCGACACGCTTTTCAACCACTTTCTCGACCACCTTCTCGACAGGCACCTCGACGCGGACCTCGACGATCCGGTCCACGGGCACCTCCACGCGCACCTCCTTGGGTGCGGGCGGCGGCACGTCGGCGGCCAGCGGCTCGCCGTCGCGCAGGCGGGACACATCGGCGGCCAGGCGGCCGTTGCCGAGGATGGCGAAGAAACTGCCGATCGCGATGGCGATGCGGCTCAGGAACGAGGGGGGAGTCTTGGAATTCATGGGCTTCTCTTGGCGAGAGGATCCTGCCGGGCCGATCGCCGCGCAGCAGGGCAACCGGGCGCCGATGGTCCTCCACCGGGCGCCCGCAGGGTCCGTGATGTTACCCAAAGCAACGAAGCCCCGTCCTGTACACGGCCCCATGCCCCCGTGCGCAAATGGCCTCGCGGCATAATCGCGGCTGCTCCTGCCCCTGTCCATGGCCCATACACGCCTTTTCCGCCACGCCCCGACCCGCTGCACCGCCTTGCGCGCGCAGCGGCCGCAGCGCGTGCACGGCGTGCCCACGGCCTTCATCAGCCTGTGCGGCTTCACGGCCCTGCTTTCCGCCGCCGTGCGGAAAGCCTGAGGTCCACCCCAGCTTCCCGCACGGCCCCCGCAGCGAATCCCGCATGCGAAGCGCATGCCAGGAGCTGCCGGCCCACGCCCCGCATCTCCCTGGCCTGCACGCCTTTTCGGCCGCGCCGCCGCATGGCGCAGCCGCCTTGACCCCGGAGCCGATGATGGACATGGAACTCTCCCAAAACTTTCTGCGTGCCAAAAGCCCCTGCGCGGCGGGCTTTCGCTGGTTCGTGCGCAACCGCCATGACGGCAACGACTACCAGCGCGTGCTCGATGCCCTGGTGGGCGATGGCCGCGTCGAGGACGCGCGCTGGCTCATGAACCAGTTCGGACCCACCGACGCCGTGCTGGAGGTCGATCACCTGGAGGCCGATGCCCTGGTGTTCTCGGGCAGCGTCGTCGTGCATGGCGAGCTGCGCGTACCCGGCCTGCTGGCCGTTGGCCGCACGCTGCAGGCCGGCGCCGGCATCCACGCCGGACGCATCGAGGCCGGCCAGGACCTGCACAGCGGCGGCGCCATCTTCTGCAGCGGCCCGCTGCAGGCCGGCGGCCTGGTCAAGGCCGCCTGGAGCGTGGACGTGCACGAGGAACTGCGCGCCGAAGACGTGCGCGCCGGCTGGGAGCTGCGCTGCGGCGCCGACCTGCGCCTGGGCGGAGGGGCACAGGCCGGCCAGGACATCGAGGTGCAGGGCGCCATCCGCTGCGGCAAGGGCCTGCGCGCGGGCGGCAGCATCCGCGCCAGCGGCCTGATCGAGCTGGGCCACGGCCTGTACGCTGGCGCCGACGTGGAAGGCGGCAGCCACATCGAGGTGGACTGGGGCATGCGTGCGCTGGGCGACATCCGTGCGGCCTGCAGCATCCGCGCGGGCGAGACCCTGCATGCCGAAGGCGAGATCGCGGCCGGCCCCGGCTACGGCATCTATGCGGGCATGAACGTGCAGCAGGATGCCTGGCCGTCCTGTGCCTGGGTGCATGCGGCGCAGCGCCCACCCGCCCTGCTCAGCGGCTGGTGGGAAGAGGCCGCAGCACCGGCCTGATGCCCGCAGGGACACGCCGGCCTGCGCCCCCGCAGCGCAGCGCCGCGATGCAAAATACCCGCTTCGCCGCCGCCCGGGCGGCCCCAAGGAATCCCACATCGTGTTCACCGGCATCATCCAGGCCGTGGCAAGCATTGCCGCGCTGCGCGACCAGAACGGCCTGCGCACCTTCACCCTCGACTTTCCCGAAGGCTTCTGCCAGGACCTGGCCATCGGCGCCAGCGTCTCCACCGACGGCGTGTGCCTGACGGTGACGGAGATCCTCTCGCCCACGCGCGCCACGTTCGATGTGATGCTGCAAAGCCTGAACATCACCACGCTGGGCGGCTATGCCGTGGGCGGGCGCGTCAATGTGGAGCGCGCGGCAAAGGACGGCGCCGAGATCGGCGGCCATCCGCTGTCGGGCCACGTGGACTTCACCTCGCCCGTGCTGGAAGTGGCCTCCAGCGACACCAACCACCGCATCCGCTTCGGCATTCCCGAGGGCTTTCGCCACTACGTGTTCGCCAAGGGCTACATCGCCATCAACGGCGCCAGCCTCACGGTGTCCGAGGTGGACCGCCAGGCCGGCTGGTTCGAGGTCTGGCTGATCCCCGAGACGCGCCGCATGACCGTGTTCGATTCCAAGGGCGTGGGCGACCTGCTCAATGTGGAGATCGACCGCAGCACCCAGGTCGTGGTGGACACGGTGCGCGAGACCGTGCAGCAAAGCCTGGGCCGCCTGCAGCCCGTGCTCGAGGCCCTGCTGAAAGAAAAGGGCCTGAGCCTGGACGACTTCATAGACGTCCCCAAGCTGCCCGGCTGACTGCCTTCGTCGTTCAACGCCCCGCCGCCAGCGGCGGACTGAAACGCCGCAGGCGCAGCGCATTGCTGAGCACGAAGACGCTGGACAGCGCCATGGCACCGGCCGCGAACACGGGCGACAGCAGCGTGCCGTTGACGGGGTACAGCAGGCCGGCGGCCACGGGGATCAGGGCCACGTTGTAGGCAAAGGCCCAGAACAGGTTCTGCCGGATGTTGGCCATGGTGGCCTTGGACAGCGCGATCGCATTGGGCACGCCGCCCAGGTCGCCCGACATCAGCACCACGTCGGCCGCCTCGATGGCGATGTCCGTGCCCGTGCCGATGGCCAGGCCCACATCGGCCTCGGCCAGGGCCGGCGCGTCGTTGATGCCGTCGCCCACATAGGCCAGCGTGCCATGCTCGGCCTTCAGGCGCTTGACGGCATCGACCTTGCCGCCGGGCAGCACCTCGGCCACCACCTCGTCGATGCCCAGCTGGCGCGCAATGGCCTCGGCCGTGCGGCGGTTGTCTCCGGTGATCATGGCCACCTTCAGGCCCAAGGCGTGCAGCGCGGCAATGGCGGCCGGCGTGCTGTCCTTGATGGGATCGGCCACGGCGATCATGGCGGCCAGGCGTCCGTCCACCGCGGCATACAGCGGCGTCTTGCCTTCGTCGCCCAGGCGCGCGGCCTCGTCTGCCAGCGTATCCACCTGCAGGCCCAATTCGCGCATGAAGCGGTCGGCACCGATCTCCACGCGCACGCCGTCCACCTGGGCGCGCACGCCAAAGCCTGTCACCGATTCAAAGCGATCCACGGCGCCCAGCGGCAGATCCTCGGCCTTGGCAGCATCCACGATGGCGCGCGCAATCGGGTGCTCGGAGCGGTCCTCCACGGCCGCCACCAGCGCCAGCACGCGGCTGCGCTCGCCCTCGAAGCCGGGGGCCAGTACCAGGTCGGTCAGCTCGGGGCGGCCGCGCGTCAGCGTGCCCGTCTTGTCCACGGCCACCACGCGGGCGTCTTTCAAGGTCTGCAGCGCCTCGCCCTTGCGCAGCAGCACGCCCATCTGCGCGGCCCGGCCCGTGCCCACCATGATGGAAGTGGGCGTGGCCAGGCCCATGGCGCAGGGGCAGGCGATGATGAGCACGGCCACGGCATTGACCAGCGCAAAGCTCAGTGCGGGCGACGGCCCCCAGGCCAGCCAGGCGCCGAAGGTCAGCAGGGCCACGGCCATCACGGCCGGCACGAACCACATGGTGACCTGGTCCACCAGCGCCTGTATGGGCAGCTTGGAGCCCTGGGCCTGCTCGACCATGCGGATGATCTGCGCCAGCAGCGTATCCGCGCCCACCTTGGTGGCGCGAAAGGCCAGCGCGCCGTTCTGGTTCACCGTGCCGCCGACCAGTTCGGCACCCGGGGTTTTCTCGACCGGCACGGGCTCGCCGCTGATCATGGATTCATCGACGAAGCTGCTGCCCTCGATGACCTCGCCATCGACGGGAATGCGCTCGCCGGGCCGCACCTCGATGGTGTCGCCCGCACGCACGGCGGCGATGTCCACCTCCTGCACGGCGCCGTCCTTGCGCACGCGCGCCGTCCTGGCCTGCAGTCGCACCAGGCGGCGGATGGCTTCGGAGGTATTGCCCTTGGCGCGCGCCTCCATGAAGCGGCCCAGCAGGATCAGCGCCACGATCACGGCCGCCGCCTCGTAATACACATTCACCGTGCCGGCCGGCAGCCACTGCGGCACGAAGGTGGCCACCAGCGAATAGGCAAAGGCCGCCGAGGTGCCCACGGCCACCAGCGAATTCATGTCGGGCGCGCCGCGCAGCAGCGCGGGAATGCCTTTCTGGAAAAAGCGCAGGCCCGGCCCGAACAGCACGATGGCCGACAGCAGGCACTGCAGGTACCAGCTGTTCTGCGTGCCGATGGCCTGCCCCACCCAATGGTGGAAGGCCGGCACCATGTGGCCGCCCATCTCCAGCACGAACACCGGCAGCGCGAACACCGCGGCCACGATCAGCGAGCGCTTGAGCGAGGCCCGCTCGCGCGCCTGGCGCTGCTCCGTGCCGTCTTCGGCCGGCGACTGCGCTGCGCCGCCTTCACTGGCCGGGTTCGCGCTGGCGCCCAGCGGACGCGCTTCGTACCCGGCCTTGTGCACAGCTGCCACAAGGGCCGCCACATCTGCACTGCCAGCCAGCGTCACCACTGCACGCTCGGTGGCCAGGTTCACGCTGGCCGATTGCACGCCTTCCACCTTTTTCAGCGCACGCTCCACGCGGCCCACGCAGGAGGCGCAGGTCATGCCCTCCACTTCCAGTTCCACGCTGGACTGGGGCACTTCGTAGCCGGCCTTCTCGATGGCTGCAATGGCGGCGGGCAGGTCGGCCGCGCCCTCGAAGCGGATGCTGGCCTTTTCGGTGGCCAGGTTGACCACGGCTTCCTGCACGCCCGGCAGCTTCTTGAGCGCGCGCTCCACACGCCCCACGCAGGAGGCGCAGGTCATGCCCTGAACGGGCAGGTCTATGGCCATGCCGGCCTTGGTCGATGCATTCATTGCCTGACTCCTTTGTTCTCGCATGCAGGCACTTTAGAGATTGCCACCATGTCAAGGTCAAGCCCCCTGCAGGGCGCTTTCATCGCCATGTCATCTGCCTTGCCCAGCATCGGCGGCCGTGACAAACCGATACAGAGAGAACCCGTTCATGTCCTTGACCTCCCATCGCCCCGCCCTGCGCCCGCTGGCCGTGGCCCTGGCTGCCTCCGCCCTGATCGCCGGTTGCGGCGGCTCCGGCAACGACACGCCCGCAGGCCAGCCGCTGGAGCTGCGCATTCTGCACATCAACGATCACCACTCCACGCTGGAGTCCAAGAGCAAGACCCTGCAGCTGGACGCCGGCACGGGCAAGGCCGAAGCCGTGGCCGTGGACGCCGCAGGCTTTGCGCGCGTGACCCAGGCCATCGAGGAGCTGGCCACGCAGTCGCCCAACGTGCTCAAGCTGCATGCCGGCGACGCGCTCACCGGCACGCTGTACTTCAACCGCGCAGGCGCCGACGGCGAGGCCGATGCCGCCCTCATGAACACCGTCTGCTTTGACGCCTTCACGCTGGGCAACCACGAGTTCGACAAGGGCGACAGCGGCCTCAAGTCCTTCCTGGACCGCCTGCGCGCCGGCACCTGCAAGACGCCCGTGCTCAGCGCCAACGTGCGCTTTGGCGCCAACTCGGCCCTGAACGCGGCCAAGGCGCCCGGCTATGTGAACCCCTCCACCGTGGTGGAGCGCGGCGGCCAGAAGATCGGCATCGTCGGCCTGACCATTGCGGGCAAGACCAAGGCATCGTCCAGCCCCGATGCCGACACCACCTTCGAGGACGAGGCCACCGCAGCCCAGCGCGAAATCGACGCGCTGCGCGCCAAGGGCATCAACAAGATCATCGTCATGAGCCACGTGGGCTATGAGTACGACCGCCAGATCGTGCCCAAGCTCAGCGGCGTGGACGTGGTCGTGGGCGGCGACTCGCACACCCTGCTCGGCCCCGACGTGCTCAACACCACGGGCGTGGGCACGCCCGGCGGCGCCTACCCCACGCGCCTGACAGACAAGGACGGCAGCCCCGTCTGCGTGGTCCAGGCCTGGGAGTACGCCCAGGTCGTCGGCGACCTCAAGGTCCAGTTCGACGCCGACGGCCGCGTCACCCAGTGCACGGGCACGCCCCATGTGCTGATCGGCGACAGCTTCACCGTCGCCGGCAAGGCCGCCACCGATGCGCAAAAGACCGCCCTCAAGGCCAGTGCCGCCGCCACCGGCGTGCTGCGCGTGACCACGCCCTCGGCCAAGGCCACCGCCGCGCTGCAGCCCTTCAAGGACAAGGTCGCCCAGTTCAACCTCAAGCAGGTCGCCACCGTGCCCCGGGAACTGTGCTCGCGCCGCGTGCCCGGCGGCGTCGGCACCATGAACTACAGCCAGTCCAGCGCCGCATGCAATGCCGAAGGCAGCGTCAGCGTGCGCGGCGGCGACATCCAGCAGCTCGTGGCCCAGGCCTACCTGGAAGAAGCCAACCGCCACTACGGAGGCGCCGACATCACCCTGCAAAGCGGCGGCGGCGTGCGCATCCCGCTGCTGGGCCAGGTCACGGCCGCCCAGGTCATCCAGGTCCTGCCCTTCGGCAACAAGCTGTTCCGCCTCGACATCACCGGCACGGAAGTCAAGGGCATGCTCGAGGACGGCCTGCAGGCCGTCTACGGCCCCAGCGGCACGACCGGCCCCTACCCCTACACGGGCGGCCTGCGCTTTGACGTGAACGCGGCAGCGGCAGCCGGCCAGCGCGTGTCGGGCATCGAGGTGTATGACAACGCGAGCAAGACGTGGAAGCCGCTGGATACGGCACGCACGTACAAGCTGTTCGTGCTGAGCTTCAATGCCACGGGTGGCGACGGCTACAAGACGCTGGCGGCCGTGCCTGATGCGCGCCGTCTGGACATTGGCGTGCTCGATTCCGATGTGTTCTTCAACTACATCGAGAGGCAGCCGGTGGATGCGGTGTCTGGTCTGCCGCTGCTGTCGCGGCTGCCGATGGATCTGTACAGCACGCGTAGTTTTCAGGGTGGGCGCTGATTAGTTCACGCTCTTTTTTGAGACCCTGCCGGGGGGTGTTTTTCGAGGCCGAGTCTCGGCCCGGCGGCCGACCTACTTTCCTTTGTTTCGCCACCGGTACGCCGGCCGAAGGAAAGTAGGCAAAGCAAAGGCGACCCGGATGTCCGCGACCCCTTCGCTTCGCTGCGGGGCAACCTGCGTCGTGGCGGTTGCGGGGTTCGCTGCGGAACTCGCTGCGTGAACT
>NZ_BCTO01000007.1 GCF_001571325.1 Delftia tsuruhatensis NBRC 16741 | reverse complement strand
GGGGGGAGGCTGGGGAACAGCCAACAGCCAACAGCCAGCCGGGTCATGGCTGGATCGGCGTGATCACCACGCCGGTGCCTGCGGGGGCGTCTTCGCCGCCGGGCAGGGCGGGTGTGGCGGGTGTGGCTTCCTGCACTGCGCGCTGGTCCGTGGGGCCCAGCGTGCCCTGGGTGAGGGGGATGCTGGGGGCGGGCAGGGCGGGGGTGCTTTCTATGATTTCCTCGCCGGGCGACAGGCCCGGGCCGGGTGGCTCCGTGGGCTCGGGTGCGGGTTCAGGGGTCGGCGCCGGCTCCGGGGTGGCGGGTTGGCCGGGCTGTGCGGGCGGCTGCTGGTCGGGCCACCAGCCCTGCATGCGTTCGCGCAGGCGGCCGACCATGTCGGACCACCAGTGGCTTTGTTGGGGTGGCTCGAAGCGGGCCTTGGCGTCGATGACGGGGCTGCGCAGGGCGCGGGACATGAAGTCTCCCACCATGGGCAGGGCGCTGCGCGAGCCCTGGCCCCAGCGGTCGCTGCGCAGGGTGATGCGCGCGTCGTTGAAGCCGGCCCAGGCGCCGGTGACGATTTCCGGGTGCATGAGGATGAACCAGCCATCGGCATTGCCCTGGGTGGTGCCGGTCTTGCCGGCCACGTCGGCGTGGATGCCGTAGCGCTGGCGCACGGCCACGGCCGTGCCTTTGTCCACCACGGCGCGCAGCATGTCCACCAGGGCGTAGGCGTGGTCTTCGTCCAGCGCGCGCTCGGGCTTGGGCGGGCTGAATTCGGCGATGACCTTGCCGTCGGCGTCCTCGATGCGCGTGACCATCATGGGCGGCAGCCAGCGGCCACCGTGGGCCAGGCTGGCATAGGCGTTGACCATCTCCAGCAGTGACACCGGGCTGCTGCCCAGGGCCAGGGCGGGAACCTCGTCCAGCGGGCTCTGGCGCACGCCCAGGGCGCGCGCCAGGCGTGCCACGCGGGCGGGGCCCACGGACTGCATGACTTCGGCGGTGATGGTGTTCTTGGAGTAGGCCAGGGCGTCGCGCAGCGTCATCTCGCGGCCCGTGGGGGGCGTGGCGTCGGTGGGGCGCCAGACTTCGCCGCCTGCCAGCTGGATTTCCACGGGGCTGTCCACGCGCTTGTCGTCGGGGGTGGCGCCCTGCTGCAGCGCGGCGCCATAGACAAAGGGCTTGAAGGTGGAGCCGGGCTGGCGCCGTGCCTGCTGCACGTGGTCGTAGGCGTCCTGCGTGAAGTCGCGGCTGCCCACCCAGGCCAGCACTTCGGAGGTGGCCGGGTTCAGCGCCACAAAGCCTGCCTGCACGCGCGTCTTGTCCTCGCGCAGCTGCTTCATGAAGGCCTTGTCGGCCAGCAGGGCCTTGAGGGTGTCTTCCTCGCTGTCCTTGTCCGTTGCCTTGTCCTTGCCTTGGCCGTCCGCGCGTTTGCGCGCCGCGCGCCAGGCGGGGGTCTCTCGCACCAGCTGTTGCACCAGCGGATTGGCGGCATTCCAGCCGTCGCGCTGGCTCCAGGCGCCATTGGCCACGCCCTGCAGCGTGCGCGTCTGGCGCGCCACGGCCTGGTTGGCCCAGTTCTGCAGGCGCGAGTCGATGGTGGTGTGCACCACCAGGCCATCGGTGTAGATGTTGTAGTCGTTGCGGTCGGCCCAGTCGATCAGCCACTTGCGCAGCTGCTGCGCGAAGTGGGGCGCCATGCCCAGGGGCTCTTCCTGGCGCTCGAAGTTGATGCGCATGGGACGCTTCTTGAGCTGGGCGAACTCGGCCTCCTGCAGCACGCCGCGCTTGACCATTTGCGACAGCACCGTGTTGCGGCGGTACAGCGCGCGGTCGGGGTTGAGCACGGGGTTGTAGTAGCTCGTGCCCTTGAGCATGCCCACCAGCGTGGCGCTTTCCAGCACCGTCAGCCGCGCGGCCGGCTTGTCGAAATAGGTGCGCGCCGCCATCTCTATGCCGAAGGCGTTGTAGAGGAAGGGCACGGTGTTCAGATAGGTCTCGAGGATCTCGTCCTTGGTGTAGAGCGCCTCGATCTTGAAGGCCGTGATCGCCTCCTTGAGCTTGCGGTTGAGCGTGGGCGCGCGGCCGATTTCGGTCGGGTACAGGTTGCGTGCGAGCTGCTGGGTGAGGGTGGAGCCGCCCTGCGGATCGCCGCGCAGCGTGTGCACCACCGAGCCCAGCGTGCGGCGCCAGTCCATGCCGTGGTGCTCGTAGAAGCGGTGGTCCTCGGTGGCGATCAGCGCCTTGATCACCGAGGGCGACATCTCGTCGAGCTTCACCCACTGCCGGTTGCTGCGCTTGAACTGCGCGAGCTGCTTGCCATCCGCGCTCATGATCTGGGCTGGCTGCTCCAGCTTGGCCTTGCGTATGTCGCGGATGCCGGGCGTGAACGGGATCAGGGCCAGCACATACAGCGCGAACAGCAGCGGCAGCGCAGCGGCGAACAGCAGCCATTCGCGCCGGGTGGGCCAGCGGTGCCACCAGGGCAGGGCCGCCACGCGCTGGCCGATGCGGCTGGCCAGCAGCCTTTGCCAGGCTGCGAGCACAGCGTCGGGCAGCTTCAAGTCATTGAAAGAAAAGCGCATATTGCAAGACGGCCCTGATGACAGGACATCAGGGCCGATAGGGCGGGACCATTCCGCGAAGGCTAGAGAATGCCCAAAAAAGCGGCACCCCGCTCGCGCGGGGTGCCTTGCCTATGGGCCAAGCCCCGGTATTGTCGGGCTGGCGTGTACTGGCGGGAAGTGCTTATTTCTCCAGCCAGTCGGACAGCTCGTCCGCGTGTTCCTGCTCCTGCTCCAGGATGGACTCGATCAGCCGGCGCGTGGTCGGGTCCTTGTCGCCGATCAGGTCGATCATCTGGCTGTAGGCCTCGATGGCCACGCGCTCGGCGATCAGGTTGGTGCGGATCATGGCCTTCAGGTCCGTCTCGCCGTTGTAGTCGGCATGGCTGCGCTGGGTCAGCGTCTGGGGGTTGAAGTCGGGTTCGCCGCCCAGCTGCACGATGCGCTGGGCCAGCTTGTCGGCGTGGGCCATTTCCTCGTTGGCATGGACCAGGAACTCGTCGGCGATGGCCGGCGAGGCCAGACCGACGGCGGTGAAGTGATGGCGCTTGTAGCGCATCACGCACACCAGCTCGGTGGCCAGCGAGTCATTGAGCAGCTTGATGATGTCCTCGCGCCAGGGCCCGAAATGCGGGGTCACGGCGCCATCGTCCAGGCTGCGCTTGGCAGCCTCCAGGGCCTTGGGGTCCAGCGCCAGGTGGCCGTTGCCGGGGTTGGATTTGGCTTGCTTCGTGGGGGTGCTGTTGGCGTTCATACAGGTGGTCTCTTCATCGTGGGACGGAAACTACGGCAGGCATGCGCCTATGCGGCTTGTAAACACCTGCCAGCGAAACGGGACCAGGCGGGCCGCTGTGCCCGCCTGTTGCCTTCCAAGGTAAGTTTTTGGCCGCCTGCTGTCTGTGAGACAAGTCCGCATCCCCATGCCCGGCCAGCGCGCCCCCGGGTGTCCCGGCGCTACCATGGATGCTCCACTTCAGGAGCACCGCATGAATGACACCGCCGCCGCGCCCCGCTCGGCCTACGACTTCGAGGCCACCTCCATCACGGGCCAGGCCGTCCCCCTGTCGGACTACCGTGGCAAGGTGCTGCTCATCGTCAACACCGCCAGCGCCTGCGGCTTCACTCCGCAGTACGCGGGACTGCAGGCGCTGCATGAGCAGTACGGCGAGCGCGGCCTGGTGGTGCTGGGCTTTCCGTGCAACCAGTTCGGTTCCCAGGAAAAGGGCAGCGAATCGGAAATCGCCAGTTTCTGCGACCTGAACTTTGGCGTGCGCTTCCCGCTCATGGGCAAGATCGACGTCAACGGCGCCAATGCCCACCCGCTGTACCGCTGGCTCACGGCCGAGGCGCCGGGCGTGCTCGGCACCAAGGCCATCAAGTGGAACTTCACCAAATTCCTCGTCGGCCGCGACGGCCAGGTCATCCGCCGCTATGCGCCACAGGATGCGCCGGCCAAGCTGTCCACGGACATCGAGGCCGCGCTGGCGCTTTGATGCGCTGACCGCGCCTGTCCATCGGGGTTTCACGCAGGGCCGGCAGCGCGGGCCGGCCGCACGCCATGGTTAGCATGCTCCTTGACATCACAACAAGGAGACAACACCCGTGAAAGCCTTCCGCCGCACCGCCCTCGCCCTGCTCACTGCCTGCACCCTGCCCATGATTGCTGCCAGCGCCGCCGCCCAGGACAAGCCCGTGGTCCAGTTCATCGCCACGGGCGGCACCATCGCCATGAAGATCGACCCGGTCAAGAACGCGCCCGTGCCCGCGATCTCGGGCGACGACCTGCTGGCCACCGTGCCCGACGTGGGCAAGTACGCGCGTATCCAGGTCAACAACCTGTCCAACGTGCCCTCCGACTACATGGACCCGGCCCGCTGGGTGCAGCTCACCCAGGCCGTACAGGCCGCGCTGGCCCGCCCTGAGGTGGCTGGCGCCATCGTCTCGCACGGCACGGACACGCTGGAGGAAACCGCCTTCTGGCTGGACCTGACCGTGCAGTCGTCCAAGCCCGTCGTGCTCATCGGCGCGCAGCGCAATGCCTCGGTGTCCGACTTCGACGGCCCGCGCAACCTGCTCAACGCCGTGCGCATCGCCGTGGACCCCAAGGCGCGCGACAAGGGCGCCATGCTGGCCATGAACAACCAGATCAACGCCGCGCGCTACGTCACCAAGACACACACGGCCAACGTGGAGACCTTCCGCTCGGGTGAATTCGGCTTCCTGGGCGAGGTCTACCCGGACCGCGTCAGCTTCGCCTCCGCCCCCGCGCGCCGCCAGCACCTGCCCATCCAGGCGCAGACCATGCCCGAGGTGGAGATCTTCCCCATGTACGGCGGCGCCAACGGCCAGGCCGTTCGCCAGGCGGTGGACCGTGGCGTCAAGGGCATCGTCATCGACGCCCTGGGCATGGGCAACATGAACGTCGCCATGCTCGATGCCGCCAAGTACGCCATCGGCAAGAACGTGCCCGTGGTCGTCAGCACGCGCGTGCACAACGGCCGCGTCATGCCCAGCTACGGCTTCGAGGGCGGCGGCAAGACCTCGTTCGAGGCCGGCGCCGTCATGGCCGACGACCTGCGCGCGCCCAAGGCGCGGATCCTGCTGATGCTGGCGCTGCAGTCCGGCGTGACGGGGCAGAAGGACCTGCAGGCAGTATTCGATCGCTAGTTCGACCGACAGGCCGCCGCAACGCTGCCGCGCAGGCCCTGGCCTTGCGCGGCATTTCTGGCGGGGCACCGAGGTGGCACACTGGCAGCCCCATATGCCAACCAGGGCGCACCATGCAGGATGACGATCTCGAATACGTGGGCTTCTGGGCCCGCACCGGCGCCGCGCTGATCGACACCGTGATCCTGCTCGTGCTCATGCTGCCGGCCCTGATCTCCATCTACGGATGGGAATACCTGGAGTCCGAAAAACTGTTGCACGGCCCGGCCGATTTCGTCATCTCCTGGGTGCTGCCTGCCATTGCCGTCGTCATCTTCTGGATCAAGAAACAGGCCACGCCGGGCAAGATGCTCATCGCCGCCCGGATCGCGGACGCGCAGACCGGCGCGGACATGAGCACACGGCAGGCCGTCATTCGCTACCTGGCCTATTTCGTGTCCATCATCCCGCTGTGCCTGGGGCTGATCTGGGTGGCCTTTGACCCGCGCAAGCAAGGCTGGCACGACAAGATTGCGGGCACCGTGGTGGTCAGGCCCAAGCACCGGGGCGTGCAGCCGGTGAAGTTCCACTGATATCCATATCGCACTGCTCCAGCGCGCTGGCCGTTTGTGCCTCGGCCTGCTTCAACGCCTTCTGGCTGTCTGCCAGGCTGCGGGCAAGGCCCGCCCCGTGGCTCAATCCTCTTCCAACCCCGGCTCGTCCACCACGAAGCCCGAGCCGTCCTCGTCGCAGAACACGCATTGCCGCACGAAGCTGTCCATGCTGCTGGCGTGGAACCAGATCAGGCCCTGGTCTTCGTCGCAAAGCATGTCGGTCTGCTCGTCCACGCTGGCGGCGGCAAAGCCGCTCAGTTCCATTTCTTCGAGGAACTGCTCCAGGTCCTCGCAGCCCGCAAACAGCTCATGGTCCAGGCTGCCGATGCGGCCCTTGAAGGCGCCGTGCAGCACTTCCACGAAGGGGTTGCCGCCGGGGTCTTGGCCAATGACCATGAAGTGCGCGGCAAACAGGTTCTCGCGCTGGTGGTCCTCCACGTCGCAGTGCTCCGAGCCTGCGCGGAAGTGGTGCAGGGTGCGCAGCCAGGCGTGGTTGTCGCCGGTCTCGTCGTCGGCCTGCAGGTAGTCCTCGCGGTCGGGCGCCGCTTCGAGCCGGTCGAAGTCCAGGCCGTTCTGCGTGATCAGGAACTGCGCGTAGGCGTCGGAGAAGCCTTGCGCGGCCTGGTACTCGCGCACCGCCTGGGCGTCGGGCAGGGCCAGGCCGAAGGGATTGGGAAAGCGCACTTGCATGGAGCGGTCCTTGAAAAGGAGTGAACGGCGGCCACGCAGGCCGTGCCCGCAGGATGGTGCAGGCGTTGGGAGGCAGTTTGGTGACAGTTCTGTATTGAGCTGCAGAGCTGAGCAAAGCAGTGGCACGCAATGACTTCCCATATGTGCGTTGAACCCAGGCCTGCCTGCTCACACATTGCACAGGTCTCAGACGTATCCGAAAGCACTCATAGAGGCAAGTACCCGTCCACCAGCGCTTGCACCACGTCCGCTTGCAGTACATCCCGCCTGCGCTTGATGGCCTCTCGCTCGCGCAGGCCGGCCATCCATCGCTTGAACGCGACGAAGGTTGCCGGGTGGACGGTATGCATGCGCGCCATGGCTCCATTGCTGGCGACGATGACGGCTGAAAACGGTGGCGCATCCAGCAGCACGTTGGCACGCCTGGCCTGGGCCACCCAGAAGTCTTCCTCGGCGTCGCTGAGTTTGATGGGGTGGGGATCGTCTGCCACACGTTCGCGACGGATGATGTCCACTTCAAAACCGTCTTTGTTGACGGCCGTGTAGAGCTGGCTTTTGCGCAGGCGGAACGTGCTGTCCACCTTCTTCAGTACGCCGAGCATGGAGCTGTCTACGCGGGCGAGTTGCGTGGCAAATTGCAGCCGCTTGCGGGTATCCCACAACAGGTCCATGTCGCGCGTGGCCAGGGCATCTGCCTGTAGCCGCAAGCCGGCTGCTGCCTCGTACGCGTAAAGCGCATGCGTTCCTACCACGCGAAAGTGCGGACTCAGCCCGGTGATCGACAGACGGTTGAGCAGCTCCACCACCAGCGGGTCCACCCTGCCTACGCGCAGCGCACGATTCAGTCGCTGGTGCTGGGCCAATGCGGCCTTGAGCCCGGCCAAACGCTCGGCGCTTTCCTGTTTGCGCTGCATGAAGCGTTCATAGATGGCTTCGGTTTCCGGCGTGCGAAGACCGAGGCTGGTTTCGGCGCCCGCAGGCGTGGTGCGGATCAGGTAGCTGGATTGAGGAGACGACGCCGGACCCGCATGCCAATACATGCCACCGCGTACTTGAGCCCCTTCATCCCGGGCTTCTTCCAGGGCTTCGAAGGTGGATACGGCGTCTATGTACTGGCGGGCCGCTGATGGCTGGAGGTCTTGCATTTCGGTATTTTTTTGAGAATTTCTCTTTTATACCGAAATTCTTTTAAAAACAACAGCCTAAGAGATTTTGAAACGCTTCGGATCACGAAGAAACCACCAGCCTCGAATGCCCCACGCCACCGCCTTTCTCCACCCGCACCTGCACGGCGATGCGCTCCTTGAGCGCCTCCACGTGGCTGATGATGCCGATCATCTTGCCGCTGTCGTTGAGCCGGTCGAGTGCGTCGAGGGCGATCTCCAGCGTGTCGGCATCGAGCGTGCCGAAGCCTTCGTCGAGGAACAGGGAGTCGATGGAGGTCTTGTGGCTGACCAGGTCGGACAGCGCCAGGGCCAGGGCCAGGCTGACGAGGAAGGCCTCGCCGCCCGACAGCGTGCGCGTGTCGCGCGGGGTGTCGCCCTGCCAGCTGTCGACGATGTCCAGTTCCAGCTCGCCTTCGGGCTTGCGGCGCAGCAGGTAGCGGCCGTGCAGGCGCGCCAGGTGGAGGTTGGCCAGGTGCAGCAGATGGTCCAGGGTGAGGCCCTGGGCAAAGCGCCGGTATTTGTCCCCCTTGGCCGAGCCGATGAGGCCGTCCAGGTGCTGCCACAGCTCGCTGTCGCTGGCCTGGGCCGCAATGCGCTCGAACAGGGCCTGCTGGCCCTGGCGGCGGCGCTGGTCGTCGGCCAGCTGGGTGCGGACGCCGCCCAGTTGTTCGCTGAGTGCGTTGCGGCGTTCCTCCAGCGTTTGCAGGCGGGCCTGGATTTCTTCGGGCGCCGCCTCGGTCAGGGCCTGGGCCTGCAGTTGCGCGTGCTCGCGCTGTGCGGCTTCGAGCAGGGTGGCAGCGCGCTGTTGTGCCGCCTGCAGTTGCTGGCGCAGCGCGACCAGGCGCTGGCGTTCGGGTGCGGGGAGCAGGGCCTGCAGGTAGGCGGGTTCGTCAGCAAAGGGACTGGCGGCCAGGGCGGCCTGCCATGCGGATTCGGCCTGCCCCGCTTCCTCGCGCAGGCGGGCCAGCGTGGCCTGGGCCTGTTGCTGCTGGCCTTGCAGGGCATCCTGCTGCCGCGTGAGAGCGGCGATGTCGCTGGCGCATTCGGCCAGGGCCTGCGGCAGCTGTTCCAGGGGCGGCATGGGGAGTGAAGGCGGCTCTGCCACAGCCGTATCGACGGGATGGTGCTGCGCCGTTCTCTGCACCTCGCACTGTGCCTCCCACTGTGTTTCCGACTGCTTTTTCCAGCGCTGCGCATCGGCCTCGGCCGCCTCGCATTCCTTGCGCTGCAAGGCCATCGATTGGGCCAGTTGCTGCAGGTCGTGCCGGGCCTGCTGCCAGTGCTGCCATTCGGCTTCGCGCGCTTCAAGCCAGGGCTGGGCGTCGTCGGGCAGGGTGTGGCCGGCCTCGCCGAGCGAAGCCTGCAACTGCGCGTTCAGCGCCTGGGCTTCGGCCTGCAGGCCGGCGATGGATTGCTGCAGCTCTTCGCGGCGTGCGCTGTGGTCGGCCAGGGCCTGCTGCTGCAGCGCAAGCTGGCCTTGCGCGGTCTGCAGTGACTGGCGGCTGTGCTGGGCGGCGTCCTTGGCCTGTTGCACGGCCTGCTCGCCTTGCTCGGCGGCCTGCACGGCGCGCTTGAGCGTGTCCAGCTGCCGGGCGCAGGCCTGGGCCGATGCGGCGAGGGTGTCGGCCTGTTGCCAACTGTCTGGCGCGAGTTGCAGGGGGTGCATGAGGCCCTGCCATGTGTCGTTCCATGTGTCGTGCCAGCGTGCGATGTCCTGTTCCAGTTCGTCGGCCTGGCGCTGGCGCGCCGCCTGCGCGGCCGTGGTGGCGGCCAGCGTGGCGCGGGCGGTTTCGCCCTGGGTTTGCAGGGCGTCGAGTTCCTCCTGCTTGCGGCGCAGCGCGGCTTCGGTGGCCGAGGCGTCCAGCGCTTCGTAGGCGGCCACGGCCGGGTGCTCTTGCGCGCCGCACAGCGGGCAGGGCTGGCCGGGCTGCAGGGCGTGGCGGTGCTCGGACAGGCTTTGGATGCGCTGCTCCTGCAGGAGCAGGGTCTGCTTGTCCGCGACCTGTTCCTTGACGCTCTTGTACTGCTGCCGCAGGGCTTGCAGCGATGTGTCCTGCGCCCGCGCCTGTGCCTCTCCATCGCGCAATTCCTGCTCCAGCGCAGCTTGCTGGCGCGCAAGTTCGCGGCGCTGCGCGGCCTGGGTTTCTGCCTGGCGCCACAGGTGCAGGCGGTCCTGCTCTGCCTGCTCGCGCGCGCGCAGCTCGGTCATGCCGCCGCTGCCTTGAAGGCGCTGCGCCTGTTCGTCCTGCGCGTGCTGGAGTGCGGCGCTGGCGCGGGCCTGGGCATCGGTGGCGGCCTGGACCTGGGCCGCGCCGGCTTCGACGCTTTGCGCCATGCGGGCCTGTTCGGCATCCAGCTTGCGCAGGGCCTGCTGCTGGTGGGCCGCCTGCTGTTGCTGGCTGGCGCGCAGCTTGAACTGCTGGCGCCAGCTGCCCAGGCGCTCGCCCAGCAGGGCATGGGCTGCATGGTGGGTGCAGAACTGTTCCAGCGTTTGGTGCTCGGCCTGCTGGCGGGCCAGGGTGTCTTGCGCAGCCTGGGCCAGGCGGGCGGACAGGGCCTGGGCATGGCGGTGCTGCAGCAGCAGGCGGGCCTGGGTCTGCTGTTCGTGCTCGCGCAGGTGCTGCAGTTGCTGGCGGCTGTCATCGCAGGCGGCAGTGCTGCGCTGCCAGGCCTGGTGCAGCGGCTGCAGCGCCTGCGCGGGCTCGTCATGGGCCAGGCTTTCCAGTTCTGGCGCGGCCTGCTCCAGTGCCTGTGCGGCGTCTGCGCAGCCGGTGCGGGCGGCCTGCAGTGTCTGGGTGGCCTGGGCCAGTTGCTGATGCCATTGGTGCTGGGCCTGGGTGCGCAGGTAGTCGGCCTGCAGCGTGGCCTGCTCCGTCACCAGGCTGTCGGCCTGGGCCTGCAGGGCATCGCGCGCCTCGGGTGTCAGCAGCTCCACGCCATCGGCCTGGGCCTTGAGCTGGTCCAGGCGCTGGCGGGCGTCGCGGGCGCGTTCGAAGACTTTCTGCGAGATCAGGCCGTAGATTTCCGTGCCGGTCAGCTCCTCGAGCAGGGCTGCGCGGTCGTTGGCATTGGCTTCGAGAAAGGCCGCAAAGCCGCCCTGGGCCAGCAGCATGGATTTGGTGAAACGCTGAAAGTCCAGCCCGGTGATGGCGGCGGTCTGCTCGAGCTTGTCGCGCGTCTGGCTGCTGAGGATGCTGCCGTCGCCTCGGGCCAGTTCCACCTTGGGCGCCTGCAGCGCGCCATCCACCCTGTCGCGTGCGCGGCGCTGGCTCCAGAAGGCGCGGTAGACCTGTCCCTTGACCTCGAATTCGACCTCGGCCAGACAGTCGGCCGTGTGGCGCGTCATGAGGTCGTTGGCGGATGCCGAGATGGTCTTCAGGCGCGGTGTCTCGTGGTACAGCGCCAGGCAGATGGCATCGAGCAGGGTGGACTTGCCCGCGCCCGTGGCCCCGGTGATGGCGAACAGGCCGTTGCCCGCGAACGGTGCCTGCGTGAAGTCGATGCGCCATTCGCCCTTGAGCGAGTTGAGGTTCTTGAGCCGCAGCGTAAGGATCTTCATGCGCGGGCCTCCTCGCCGTGTTCGCCGGCGCCTGGGTGGGGCGCATCAAGCCCGGCCACCACCTCCTGGTAGCGCCGGGTGAGGGCCTGGGCCATGCCAGGCTCCAGTGTTTCCAGCGCCAGGCGGCGCTCGAAGACGTCGGCGGGGCTGATCTCGTGCAGCGACTCGCCAGCGGCGGCGGCCATGCCGGCCACCGCCCGGCCGCGCTGGCGCCGCACGCGCAGCAGTTCCACGGGCAGCTCGTCGGCCAAGGCCTGCACGCGGTCGGTGAGCTGGAGCAGGTAGTCGTCCTGCTCCACCACCACCTCCAACCACACGGGCCGTGCAGGGCTGCCGGCCTGGGCGGTGGCGCGCATCAGATCCGGCAAGGCGGCCAGGCGGCCCGCGACCGAGGCCATGGGCTGAAAGCAGGGCACGGGCAGCGGCGTGACGGCCTGCAGCCCTTCGGGGCCCAGGTCCACCAGCAGCATCTGCTTGGACTGGCGGGCCTCGTCAAAGCTCAGCGCAATGGGCGAGCCGCTGTAGCGGATGTGCTCCAGGCCGCCCACTTTCTGCGGCTGGTGGATGTGGCCCAGGGCCACGTAGTCGGCGGGCGGAAAGGCCGAGGTGGGGAAGGCGTCCAGCGAGCCCACATAGATTTCGCGCACGGACTCGCTGCTGCTGGCGCCCACGGTGGTGAGGTGGCCCGTGGCGACGATGGGCAGGCGCTCGCCGCGTGTGGCGGCCAGCGCATCACGGCGAGCGATGGCGGCGTCGTGCACGTTGCGGTAGCAGGCCTCGATGGCGGCCTGCAGCGCCTGCTGTTTTTGCTCGGCGCTTTGGCCCGCCTGGCTCAGCATCACGTCGCGCGGGCGCATGAAGGGCAGGGCGCAGACGATGCAGCCAGGCATGGCAGGCTGGCCCGGCCGGCGCCGCAGCGGCAACTCCACCACGTGGCTGGCCGTCTCGCCCACGGCGGCCACCACGGTGGTGTCCAGGCAGGCCAGCAGCTCGCGGCTTTCGGCCAGCGTGGCCACGGAGTCATGGTTGCCGCCCAGCAGCAGCAGGGCCACGCCCGCCGCGTGCAGGCGCACCACGAGCTGGCTGTACAGCTCGCGCGCATAGCTGGGCGGCGCGCCGGTGTCGAAGATATCGCCCGCGATGAGCACGGCATCCACCGCCTGGGCATCGACCTGCTCCAGCAGCCAGTCGATGAGCGCGGCATGTTCTGCCTGGCGGCTCTTGCCCATGAAGTGCTGGCCCAGATGCCAGTCGGAAGTGTGAAGAAGGCGCATGGTTTCGGTATCGCGGGGTCCAATGTCCGCCGGCTCTGGCGGGGGCGACAGTATGGTCGCTGGCGCGCATGGGTGACAGCAGGACGGCTTGCCGCAGCTAACATCCCGGTTCGCATCAACCAAGGAGACACAGGCATGTTCAGCCACGTCATGGTCGGGGTCAACGACCTCGAAAAATCCAAGCAGTTCTACGACGCATTCCTGGGCGCGCTCGGCATTGCGCCGGGCATGGCCAACAAGAACCGCTATTTCTACCGCAGCGCGGGCGGCACGTTTGCCATTTCCACACCGATCAACGGCGAGGCCGCCTGCCACGGCAATGGCGCGACCATCGGCTTTGCGACGCAGTCGCCCGAGCAGGCCGACGCGGCCCATGCCGCCGCCGTGGCAGCCGGGGGCGTGACCTGCGAGGATCCGCCCGGCTGGCGCGAGGCTTCGCCCGGTGGCCGGCTGTACCTGGCCTATGTGCGGGATCTGGATGGCAACAAGCTGTGCCTGTTGCATCGGCCGCCGAAGGCCTAAGTTTCTGACCGTGCCGGACGGTGTTTTTTCGGGGCTGGAGCCCTGACGTCGAAACGCCAAAATGCAAATAGCCGATGTGCCATAGCTGCACTCGGCTGTTTTTATTGCGATTGGCCAACGTGGTGCCGCGCCAGAACAATCACCATTGAAATGGCTTGAACTTGCATTTTGGGCAGTGCAATACCGTCTTGTCCCTGCCCTCCAGGAACAGCGCACCGCCCCGGAACTGGTTGATGCTCCAACTTCCACGGCTGCCATCGCTGAATGCGATTTCGCCGCTTGCATAGCAGGGCGACCAGTCTAGCGTGTAGTGTGCGTCGTTTTCGTTGGTGGTTTTTGCCTGTTGAAAATAACGGCGCACCTGGGAGATGGTCAGGACAAAGTTGGCGCAACTCACCGCTGGGTCTTTTTCGACGGGCGATTTGGCCGCGTTTTCCTGGATGGTGATCTGGCTGATCTTGGGAAGTATCAGTGGGCACAGTGGCGGCTCGAACTCTGAGCCTTTTGTGCATTGATTGGCGGCGGAGGCGGTGCTAGCCATAACAACTAGCAGGGGTAAGGTTAATAGTGATCTCACCATTTTGCTGAAATCGCTTCCGTAGGATTTTTTCTAGAGACTTCTGGGTGCCTGAAAACTTCGCTCATAGATATTCTTAGTGTCAGCGTTAATTCCGCGATAAGCCACTGTAGTGCATTGTTCTGCTCGCTTGTAACGGCCTGATAAGTTTTCTTTTCGTCTGGTATGTTCCCGCCACGAGGAAGTGCTTCACCTACCAATTCAATGCCAATGCTGTCTTGGTTGGCCGGAAATCGTGCTGGAACCTTTTTCAGCATCTCGCGCTTGTTCTCTTGGGTTGGATTGAAGCGTTGTAACGATTTTAATTCAACTGGCGTGCATCGCTTTTCCAGTAAACAACGCGCTTTTATTTTGCCAATGTGCCATGTTTGTTTGTAAAGGGAAGCGGTTTGATATATTGTTCCATCTTTCTCTATCAGGAAATGTGCTCCATTTGCTGATGGGTTTTTGTAACTATCAATTGAAGACTGTGCTGTCGATCCTCCAGTTTGATGAACAATGATGCCATGAATTTCCTTCATTTCACCACGTTCAATGGTGGGTGCGATGGCTCGCTTTATAAGGGAGTGGATTGCTATTCCATTTCTATCAATTATTAGCATTTTAGTACCAATGATGTAGGCCTGCCGATGGCCCATGGGTGTTAATTTGGTATTTTGCTGGATATCGTAATTGCCGTTGATATGTTAGCCATGATGGGTATTGAGTGGTTGGGTTGAATTTGTAAAATTATGCAATCCTGATCTTTTTGTCATATCTCGCAGTTTTTTAGATGTTTGGGCGGCTGTTGTTGTGATCTGATATGCAAATCAGTCTGTCTTGCGGAGTAGCAACTGTCTTGGCTTATGCGGGCGATCAAGAAATTGGTCGACAACCGGGCAGGCCCGGCCTCGGAAAAAAGCATCACCCGGCAGGGGCAAAAAACACGCGTTCCCATACCCACTGCCCTCTGCGCCATACTCCCGCCCGAACGCGCCCACCGGGCGCTCACCCCCAAGGAGAATGCGTGCAATCAGCAAGTGACCAGTGGTTCGACGAGGCGTACTACCAGCGCTACTACTTCGACAAGAAGACCAGCGTGGTCGACACCGAGCATGTGAACCGGCTGGGCGCTTTCGTGTGTTCCTATCTGAACTATGTGCGGGTGCCGGTGCGCCGCGTGCTGGATGTGGGCTGCGGCATCGGTCTGTGGCGCGAGGCGGTGCAGCGCCACTTCCCCGGTGCCAGCTACCACGGCGTGGAGTTCAGCGAGTACCTGTGCGGGCGCTTCGGCTGGGAGCGCGGCTCGGTGGTGGACTATGCGGCGCATGATCCTGCAGAGCCCTTCGATCTGGTGATCTGCCAGGGCGTGCTGCCCTATCTGAGCCCGCCGGATCTCAAGCGCGCGCTGGCCAATCTGGGGCGGTTGAGCCGAGGCGGCCTGTATGTGGAGGCGGTGGCGCGCGAGGATTACGAACGCGGCGTGATCGATGAGGATCTGACCGATCCGCGCCTGTTCCGCCACCGGGCCGATCTGTACCGGCGCGGGCTGGCCGAGCATTTCAAGGAACTGGGCGGCGGCGTGTGGCTGAGCCGCCGCGCCGAGCTGCCGCTGTTCGAGCTGGAAAGCGTGGGATGAGCATGGAGCTGCCTGACCAGGCTCCGGCGTCTCCGGTGCCCCTGTCCTATTTGCGTGGCGTGGATTCGGGCGTGGCGCCGCATGCGGTGTCGCGCCTGCGCACCCAGCGGCTGGCGCGCAGCACGCGGCCGTTCCTGTCGCGCGGCGGGCCGCGCGGCGAGCGCTGCGAGGGTTGCCGGCTGCGGCCTTCGCACTGCATCTGCGCGCTGCGGCCCATGCTGCCGACGCGGGCGGGTTTTTGCCTGCTGATGCACGATGCAGAGCCGCTCAAGCCCAGCAACACGGGCTGGCTGATCGCCGATGTGGTGGAGCAGACGCACGCCTTCGGCTGGGCGCGCACCGAGGCCGATGCGGGCCTGCTGGCGCTGCTTGCCGATCCGCAGTGGCAGCCCTATGTGGTGTTTCCGGGCGAGTTCGTACAGCCGCCGCAGCGCGTGGTGCACACGCTGCCGGTGCCCCAGGCCGCGGTCATGCCGGGCCAGGAGCGGCGCCCGCTGTTCATCCTGCTGGACGCGACCTGGCCCGAGGCGCGCAAGATGTTCCGCAAGAGCCCTTACCTGGACCACTTTCCGGTGCTGAGCCTGCACCCGGATCAGGTCTCGCAGTACCGCCTGCGCCGCTCCCAGCGCGAAGACCACTTCTGCACCAGCGAGGTGGCCGCCCTGTGCCTGGAGCTGACGGGCGATGCGGGCGACCGGCGCGCGGGCCGCGCGCTGGAGAGCTACCTGGCGCTGTTCACCGAGCACTATCTGCGCGCCAAGAACCAGCAGCCGGTGCAGGCAGACAGTGCCGCGCACCGGGGTCTGCAGGACGCCGTCTCATCCCGCTGTACGCCTGAAGAATAAAAACGATAGCGGTAAACGCTTGTGTTCATTGGGATTGGCGTCGTTTTGTTCCAAATTGTTGACGGCACATCCATCGCACCGGCCCGGTGTGCGCCGGTGGCTTCACGGGGTGGAATGGGCCAGGGTGCAGCGGCGCCAGCACAAACCTCCTGTTACGTTCTGGCTGCAGGGCGCCTCCCATACTCGCGGCGTGCGAAGAAAGGCGGGTGGACGGCAGGGCGGGGGCATAGGATCCCGGGCTGAATGTCCATCGAACCTCGTCCCCGGGCGGTGATGGCTAGAATCGGATTTCGCTGAAATTCATCGGCCTGGCCCCGCTCAAGCGGGGCTTGTTCGTGCACGCAGGGCTGCCCGTCGAGGTGGCCCGCATCCTCAGGGCGCGCCGCACCGCGGCACGCGGATTGCTGTTCACCGCATCCGCCGGGAACCTTGGGACGTGCCGTCTCTCTTATCGCGCTGGACCATGCGTTGCACCCTTCGGGGCCGGTTGCGCCATGGCCGCGTGCTCCATTTTCTTGGGGTTTGTTCATGGCTCGGGGCCCATTGCTCCGGCGTTGGAAAGGTGTCCGGTTTTGGTGGTCAAGGATTTCAAACTGCGCTACAACCCCGCCCTTGACGGGCTGCGGGGCGTGGCGATCCTGTTGGTGATCTTGTCGCACTCCCATGCGCCTCTGTTTGATGGCGCGTTCTTCGGGGTCGACCTGTTTTTCGTGCTCAGCGGCTATCTGATCACTTCGCTGCTGCTGATGGAGAACGATTCCGAGGGCCGCATCGGCTTCTGGCGCTTTTACCGCCGCCGCTTCTTCCGCCTGATGCCGGCGCTGGCCCTGTTTCTGGCCGCGTACTGCATCTTCGCGCCCATGCTGTGGCCGGACCTGAACGACATCTACTCCGATGCGCTGGTCTCCATCCTCTATCTGGCCGACTACGGCATCGCCTTCTTCGACAGCCCGGACACGCTGCTGCACATGTGGTCGCTGTCGGTGGAGGAGCACTTCTACCTGATCTGGCCGCCGCTGCTGGTGCTGCTGCTGCGCTTTTCCAAGCCGGGCCGCCTGTGGCGCCCCATTGCCCTGCTGTGGGCGCTGAGCTGGCTGTGGCGCGTGTACTGGGTGGACCAGGGTCAGCACTTCTATGAGATCTTCTTCCGCTTCGATACCCGCGCCTCGGGCCTGTTCGCCGGTGCGCTGCTGGCGGCGCTGATGATCGAGCGCCCGGACTTCATCGCTGCGCTGAAGGCGCGCATTCACCACGCCATGTGGGTGCCGCTGGCCGTGCCGCTGTTGATGGCGCTGCAATGGGACAACCAGGACGCCATGGTCTGGGGCATCACCGTGGTGGAGTGCGCGGCCGTTGTGCTGCTGGTGGCGGTGAGCCAGGGCTCGGGCCTGGTCTACGACATGCTGTCGTCGCCCATGCTGGTGAAGCTGGGACGCCTGTCCTATGGCGTCTATCTCTGGCACTACCCGGTGGTGCGCTATCTGCGCGCCGACTTCTCGTGGCCCGTGGTCGTGGTGCTGGGCCTGGCGATCTCGGTGGTGCTGTCGGCGCTGTCCTTCTACACCATCGAGCGCTGGGCGCTGCGCATGCGCGATGGCGAGCGCAAGGGCGGCGAGCGCCAGCCGCAGGCGCAGCCGGCCTGAATGCCGGCAGCGCGCCGAAAGCAAAAAAGGGAACGTTGGCACGTTCCCTTTTTTTGTGGGTGAAGGAGATCCGCTGCGCTCTCAGAACCCTGCGCCGGGCTGGGACAGGTACTGCAGTTCCTCGGGCGTGCTGGTGCGGCCCAGGATGGCATTGCGGTGCGGAAAGCGGCCGTAGCGCACGATGGCGTCGCGGTGCCTGTGGGCGTAGTCCAGCGTGCCGGCCAGGAACTCGCGCACGCCCTCGCCGACAGCGTCACTGGCCTGGTCGGCCAGGGCCTGGAAGGCGGCCACGCTGCGGTCCTGCAGGGCCAGGTCCTCGGCATGCTCCAGCGGCAGGTAGCAGAAGATGCGCGCCACGGCAGGCAGGTCGGCATGGCGGTCATGGCCCTGGGCGATGCCGTCCAGCGCCAGTTGCAGCGCCTGCGGGTCGCCTGCAAAGCTGCGTGCCGTGCCCCGGAACAGGTTGCGCGTGAACTGGTCCAGCAGCACGATCAGCGCCAGCCTGCCCAGCGCCGTGCCTGCCCAGGCGTCGAGTCGGCCGGCCAGCGCGTCTTCGACCAGGGCACCGAAGCGCTCGCGGATCTGGTTGTCGGTGGCATCGGACTTGATAAACCACAGGTTCTTGCAGGCCAGGGCGCTTGCATTGTCGGGGCGGGTGGAGCCCAGCCAGTAGCCGAGCACGTCGGCAATGCGGGGGTCTGCGGCGGAGGAGGGTGCAATGCTGGTCATCGGGGGCCCGTGTCTGGTCGGATGAGGAAAGCTTCGATTGTGCAGGCGGTGGCGGGCCGAGGCTGTGGATGGCCGGTTCTCCGCAGATGGATAACAGTTTGTGCAGAGGTATTTCCAACCAATATGCACAGATTTTTCAAGAGGATTTCTATTGGTTATCAACAGGTGGCGTCATTGATTCCATTGGAGGTGCTTGAAAATCAGGCGGCAATGGCATCAAGATTGCTTTCGGCAATACTGCGGAATTCCCCGGAGATGCGCGCATCCTGCGCCACGGCCCGCCAGAAGCGCCGCGCCATTGCCTGGGCGCGCGGCCATTCGGCCAGCGTGGCGGCCGTGGGGCGCGGGGGCTGGGCGCTGAAGTCGCGCTCCACGATCTCGCCATTGATGGGCATGTAGAGCATGGGCAGCATGTCGTAGGTGGGCGACAGCGCCCAGTCGCCCTGCGGCTGCGGCAGCACGAAGGAGATGTTGCCGTAGTGCCGGTCGGTGTTGGCGATGAGCTGGCCGTAGGCCTCGAGCAGGCGCAGGCTGCGCGCATCGGTCTCGGTGATGAGGCCACGCGCCGCCAGGCGGCTGGCCGTGGCGGCCCAGTTGTCCACCTCGCCCACGTACTGGGCATTGAGCACCTGCAGGGAGACCATGCCTATGCGTCCGGGGTTGCGGTCCGGCGGCGGTGCGCAGCCCGGCTCGGGCTGGCTGCGATCGAAGCGCTCCGATTCGAGAAAGGCCCGGCCGCCATCAATGAACAGCCGCGTGCGCGCGGCGGGCAGGCCGTCTTCGGCCAGGGTCTGCAGCGCCAGATGCTCGCAGACCAGCAGGTCGCGTATGCGCTGCTCGGCCGGCGCGTCGCCTGCCGGGGAGAACTTGACGATGACGCTGCGCCCGGCCGTGGTGCAGCAGAACTTGGGCTGCTCGCCGCCCGCCGACGAGCCCGGATGCGTGCCCTGCATGGCCTGCATGGCCAGGCGCGGATACTCGGCCGGCGACTCGGCGCGCAGCGCGCGGGCGGGCAGGGTGTGGAAGCGCTCGAACGCGGCTTCGCCCACGATGAGGTTGCCCGGCAGGTCCTCGCCGAAGCGGGCCAGGGCGCGCAGCACGTCGTCCTCGCCCCATTGGCGCGGGTCGCCGCCCAACTGCAGTTCGGGATGGCTGTGCGCAAACGTGCGGCCGATGAAGCCCTGGGGCCGCATGTCGTCCAGGAACCAGGGCAGGCCGTCGTGCTGCTCGCTGAGGCCATCGGCCTCGTCCACCCAGAAGCCGCCGCCGTGCAGCGCGATCATGCGGCCGAAGGGCGATGCGTGGCCTTCGGTATCCACGCGCATGATGGCCACCTCGGCGCCCACGCCCGTCACCTGGCGCGGCAGCACATAGCGCTGCGTGCGCGCCGCACCCACCTTGCGCACCTGGCCCGACCGGATCAGCGGCGCCAGCGCGCGCGACACGGTGGGCTGGCTCACGCCCAGCATCTGCTGCAGCTCGCGCGCCGCCAGCGCACCGCCCTGGCGGCGCAGTGCCGCCAGTACCTGGGTGGAGAGGTCTTCCAAGGCCATGGGAATCAATTGATGAATGAATAAAAATAGAGAGTAATTTATTAAAAATCAATGATTTATGCAAATCAGTGAATGAATATATGAATAGATTCATGCGCCGGTGGAGGGCTGTGCCCAAGGCCGCGGCAAAGCTGGGCGGGCGGGAGGGCCGGCCAGAAGGATTGGGTGATGTTTCCGTACGGGTGGCGGTACTGCCTATGTCCGATGGGCACTCGCTGTGAAGCGCCTTCGCGCAGGTGCCGGGCAACACCCACTGCAGGGACAGGGAATAGCCCCTGGCGGGACAATGCCGATCTCAAAAAACATAGCGCCATGCGTATGGCATGCATGGCGCTTCAGGGTTTCGTGTCGGGCTTTCTGGGGCTTGTGCTGTCGTGATGAATCGCCGCTTTTTGTTGATGGTCCTGGCCGCGGGCTGCAGCCTGGCTGCGACCGGATGTTCGGGAAAGTCCGGGCCTGGAAATGTCTCGATTTCGCGGCAAAGGCTGCAGGAGGTGGTGGCCCAGCGCTTTCCACGGCAATTCCCCGTGGCCGGCATGCTGCAGCTCAAGCTGCATTCGCCGGTGCTGGGATTGCTGCCCGAGCGCAACGCGCTCAATGCGGTGTTGCAGGCCGATCTGTCGGGACCCGTGCTCAAGCAAGCCTATGGCGGCCATCTGAACCTGGACTTCGCGCTGCGCTACGAGCCCACGGACCGCACGCTGCGCGCCCACCAGATCAAGGTCAACAGCCTGGTCATCAACGACCTGGCCCCCGCCATGAGCGACATGATCACCACCTACGCCAGCGCCCTGGCCGAGCAGGCGCTGGGCCAGCTCGTGCTCTACCAGCTGCAGGACAAGGACCTGGCCCTGATGGACTCTCTGAACATGGAGCCCGGCGCCATCACGGTGACGCCGGACGGCCTGAGCGTGGCCCTGGTCCAGAAGCCCGTCGCGCCGCGCTGAGAGCTGCGCCGGGCGGGCGGTGCTCGGTTCAGCCGTGCGCCTCCATCCGAGCGCCTCGGTAGCCGGTGCATGGCGGCGAGCGGGGAGACTGGCCATGCAATCTGCGTGGGTTGTCATGACCCGGCGGCAGGGCCGGGTCCGCCGTTATTTGGCGTGCCAAGCATGGCTGGGCGCCGAACGCTACGATGCAGCGGCCATCGATTTCTTGGCGAACCCGTCCAGCCTTCAAGGTGCCCCATGACTCCACAGAATCCGCTTTCCGCCTTTTCCGTCACGCGCAAGTGGCCGGCCATGCAGCCGGACCGCATCCAGCTGTATTCCCTGCCCACGCCCAACGGCGTCAAGGTGTCGATCGCTCTGGAGGAGATGGGCCTGCCGTATGAGGCGCACCGCGTGGGCTTCGAGAGCGATGACCAGCTCTCGCCCGAGTTCGTGGACACCTTTCCCAACAACAAGATCCCGGCCATCCTGGACCCGCAGGGTCCGGGCGGAAAGCCGCTGGCGCTGTTCGAGTCGGGCGCCATCCTGGTCTACCTGGCCGAGAAGTCCGGCAGCCCGCTGCTGCCCGCCGGCCCGGCCGCGCGCTATGAAACGCTGCAGTGGCTGATGTTCCAGATGGGTGGCGTCGGCCCCATGTTCGGCCAGCTGGGGTTCTTCCACAAATTCGCGGGCAAGGACTTCGAGGACAAGCGCCCGCGCGACCGCTACGTGAACGAGTCCGTGCGCCTGCTGGGTGTGCTGGAGCGCCGCCTCGCAGGCCGCGCCTGGGTGATGGGCGAGCAATTCACCATTGCCGACATCGCCCTGTGGCCCTGGGTGCGCAACATGGTGGTGGAGCAGGGCTACAACGCGGCCGAACTGCTGGGCTGGGAGCGCTTTCCCGAGCTGCAGCGCGTGCTGGCCGCCTTCGTGGCGCGCCCGGCCGTGCAAAAGGGCCTGGTGACGCCGCCGCGCAACTGAGCCGGCGGGCGGTGCATTCCTGGGCCGCACTGTCCCAGCCATGGTGGCTTTCAAAACCGGCGCGGGGGCCGCATCTGTCCGAGAATGCAGCGCCCCCTTTTTTCTTGCGGGCGCAGCCTCACAGGAGCCACGATGACCGCAGCCACCACCCCCGTCCTCCAGAGCCAGCCGCTGGGCCCGCTGTGGCCCACCATGGACCCCTTCCTGTTCTGTGCCCACCATGACGATGCCTATCCGCCCAGCGATGGCCGCCTGGGCGTGCAGGCCGTGGACCTGGAAGGCCGCCAGATGGGCAGCGACTTCAGCCGCAAGGACGGCTTTTCCATGTACCACGGCGATGGCGTGCCGGGCTTTCCCGGCCATCCGCACCGTGGCTTCGAGACCGTGACCCTGGTGCGCAAGGGCCTGATCGACCATTCCGATTCGCTGGGCGCGGCCGCGCGCTTTGGCGGCGGCGACGTGCAGTGGCTCACGGCCGGCAAGGGAATCCAGCATTCGGAGATGTTCCCGCTGCTCAACAGCGACGCGCCCAATCCGCTGGAACTGTTCCAGATCTGGCTGAACCTGCCTGCGCGCTCCAAGATGGTGGAGCCGCACTTCACCATGTTCTGGAACGAACGCATCCCCCGCCTGGAGCATGCGGATGCCGCAGGCCGAAGGACCGTGGTCACCGTGGTGGCAGGCAGCCTGCCCGGCACGGCGGCCGCCCTGCCGCCGCCGCCCGAATCCTGGGCCTCGCAACCCGAGGGCGACGTGGCCATCTGGACGCTGCGCCTGGAGCCCGGCGCACGCTGGACGCTGCCGCGCGCAGCCGGTGCGGACACGCAACGCATGCTGTATTTCTTTGCGGGCCAGGCACTGCAGGTCGGGCCCACGGCCCTGGCCCAGCATGCGGCCCTGCATGTGGATGCCACGCAGGACTGGGAGCTGCACAACAGCGGCGCCGACGCCGTGGAATGCCTGGTGCTGCAGGGCCGCCCCATTGGCGAGAGCGTGGCGCAGTACGGCCCCTTCGTGATGAACACGCAGCAGGAAATCATGCAGGCCATGCAGGACTACCGGCGCACCCAGTTCGGCGGATGGCCCTGGGCCGAGCAGGACCCGGTGCATGGCGCAGAGAACCGGCGCTTTGCGCGCTACCCGGGCGCTGCGGCCGAGGAACAGCCTCCGGCCGCCTGAGTCCGGTCAGGCCGTGTCAGGCCGTGTCTGAGGGTGGATGAAAGCTGGCCGGCGCGGGCGTGCGCCCCAGCTCCTTGAGGATCTTCAGCGTGATGGCCATGCCGGTGTTGCCTGCGGGCACGCCGGCATAGACGGCGGTCTGCAGCAGCACTTCGCGGATGGTGTCCAGGTCCAGCGGCGCGGCCTCGGCATCGGCCGGGTCGGCCAGCAGCCCTGTGCGGATGTGCAGCTCGAACTCTTCCCAGCGGCCCATGGAGGCCGTGATGGCCAGCACCATGATGCGGCGCGTGCGGCGCTCCAGGCCGGGGCGGCTCCAGATGCCGTCCCAGGCATAGGCCGTGATCATGCGCTGGAACTCCACATTCAGTTCGTTGGCGCGCGCCACGGATTGGTCCACCCATTCATCGCCCAGCACGCGGCGGCGGTTGGCAAGGCCGCGCTGCAGGGCGTCGGCGGAAGGTTCGGTCATGGCGGGGGGTCCTGTGTCAGGCATGGGCATGGGCATTGGCGTTGGCGTTGGCGTTGGCGTGGGTCTGCGGCGCTGCCAGCAGCGCCAGGCACGCATCATGCGATGCCTGCACGGCGCGTGCCGGGTCGCAGGCCCGGGCCAGCGCATCTTGCAGCGCTTGCAGGGCTGCTGCGTCCAGCCGGGGCGCGGCCCATTCGGCCAGCAGCAGGCGCAGCTCGCGCCCCTGCTCCAGCGCCTGCGGGGCCAGCAGCTCCACGGCGGCCAGGGCCTCGGGCTTGCCCGTCCAGGGCGCCATGGCGTGCACGCAGGCCTCTGAAAACACCAGTCCGTGCAGGCCCCGCACATGGCCCAGCATGCGCTGCGGAAGCACCTGCAGCGACTGGGCGGCCTGGCGCAATGCGGCGGCGGCGCCATGCACATGGCGCCACAGGTCGGGCCAGTGCGCGACCTCGGCCTGCCACTCGCCCAGCGCGCGTTCATGCGCCTGGGCCATGCAGCCCAGCAGCAGGGCCGCGAGTTGGGGGATGGCCTGGGCCTGTGCCACCGCCTGCATCAGGTGCACGGGATTGCGCTTGTGCGGCATGGCGCTGGAGGTGCTGCCGCGCGGCGCCTCGGCGATCTCGCCCACCTCGTACTGCGCCATCAGCGACCAGTCCCGGGCCAGCTTGGCCAGGCTGCCGCCGCACACAGCCGCCTCCATGGCCAGGCGCATCCAGTCGTCGCGCTGGGTATGCCAGCTGCGGCCGCAAGCCGACAGGCCCAGGCGCCGGGCCAGTGCCTGCTCCACCTCGGCACGGTGGCTTCCCAGCACGGCGCCATTGCCCACGGCGCCGCCCAATTGCACGCACAGCGCAGCGGCGGCAAGCCTTTCAAACTGTTCGATGCTGCGCTGCACGGCGGCAGCCGACTGCGCGCACTTGAATCCGAAGCTGGTGATCTGCGCGGGCTGCAGCAGGCTGCGCGCCAGCATGGGCGTGGCCGCGTGCGTGCGGGCCAGGGCCTGCAGTGCGGACTGCAGCGCGTCCAGCTCGGCCAGCAGCGCCTGCAGGGCCTGCTGCGTGAGCAGGGCCTGCGCCGTGTCCACGGCGTCCTGCGTGGTCGCACCCCAGTGCAGCCAGGGCAGGCCTTCCGGGGCGTGGGCCTGCAGCCACTGCTGCAGCGGCCGCACCACGGCCAGGCCCAGCGCGCCGCTGGCGCGTGCCTGCTCCACCACGCCTTCGCACGTGAGCGGCGCCTGCGCGCAGGCGCGCGCAATGGCCTCGGCGGCCGGGCGCGGCACCAGGCCGCAGTCGGCCTGGGCCTGGGCCAGCGCGCTCTCGAAGCGCAGTAGCGCGTCCAGCCAGCGCGCGTCTGCAAACCAGTGGCCGCTGTCGGCCGGGCCCAGATAGTCCTTCACCAATGACATGCTGTCCTTGCCGGTCTCAGGCCGTGGCGCCCGAGGCCTTGATCACGGCCGCCCACTTGGCGCTCTCCACCTGTATGCGGGCCGCGTACTGCGCGCCATCGCCCAGCAGCGGCACGGCGCCCTCGATGCCCAGGCGCGACTGGAAGGAATCGGCAGACGCCACCTTGAGGATGTCGCGCCCCAGCGCGCGCACCGTCTCGGCAGGCGTGCCCTTGGGCGCGAGGATGCCGTAGGTCAGCGAGCTTTCGAAGTCGGCCAGCGCACGCACGCCGGACTCGGCCACCGTGGGCACGTCGGGCAGCTGGGGCTGGCGTTTGGCGCCGGTCACGGCCAGGGCGCGCAGCTTGCCGGCCTTCACCAGGGCCATGGCCGCGGGAATCACGCCAAAGCTGAAGTCCACATTGCCGCCCACCAGGTCGGTCAGCGATGGGGCCGTGCCCTTGTACGGCACATGGATGGCCTTGGCGCCCAGCGCGTGGGCAAACATCTCGCCCGTCAGGTGGCCGCCCGTGCCCGAGCCGCTGGAGGCGTAGTTCATCTCGCCGCTGCGCTTGCGCATCTGCTCGGCCAGGTCGGCCACGCTGCGCACGGGCGAGGAAGCCGGCACCACCAGCAGCAGGGCCGACGATGCGAACATGGCCACCGGCTGCAGATCGGTGGCCGCATTGAACTTGAGGCCCGGATACAGCGAGGGATTGATGGACACCGTGCCCGTATGGCCCAGCAGCCAGGTGCCGCCGTCGCCGGCCGCACGCACCACGGCTTCCGTGCCCAGGTTGCCGCCCGCGCCGGCCTTGTTCTCCACGATCATCCCGTAGCCGAAGGACTCGTTGAGGCCATGCGCCATCTGCCGCGCAAATACATCGTTGCCGCCGCCCGGCGCAAACGGCACCACCAGGCGGCTGCCGCGCTTTTGGGCCCAGGCCGGCAGCGCACAGGCGGCCAGCGCGGCGGCGGCGGCGGACAGCCACATCCGGCGCGGCAAAGAGGTCTGAGAGGCTTGAGCGGTTTGAGAGGTTTGAGCGGTGGGCCGGGAATCCATGCGTCTGTCTCCTGGAAATAGTCGTTGTCACGCAGTGTGGTGCAGCGCAGCCTGGGAAAACAGCAGTTGCATCTGCGTTGTGATTCAAGAAAATGTGTGAAATGGACGTGAGATACATACACAATTTCTTGAGAGTGGTGGACACCGGCTCCATGTCCGAAGCTGCTCGCCAGCTGGATCTGAGCCCCTCGGCCATTGCCCAGCAGATGCGCGTGCTGGAGGGCGAGCTGGGTGCGCCGCTGCTGGTGCGCCATGGCCGCAGCGTGCGCGCCACCGAGGCGGGCGAGCGGCTGTTCGAGCGCGGCCGCCAGCTGCTGCAGGACTTCGAGGGCCTGCGCGAATGGGTGGCCTCGGATACAGACGGCGGCGAGCTGCGGCTGGGCACCGTGAACACGGCGCTGCACGGCTTTGTGCCCGCCGTGATGCGGGCCTTCGTGGCGCGCCACGCCGAGGTGCGCATCAGCGTGCGCGCCGGCCTCACGCCCGAGCTGTACACGGCCCTGGTCCAGTCCGAGCTGGACGTGCTGATCTGCCTGCAACCCTCGTTCGACCTGCCCAAGACCGTGTGCTGGGCCGAGCTGCGCCAGGAGCCATTGGTCGTGCTGTGCCGCGCCCGGGATGCGCAGCAGGACCCGCTGGCCCTGCTGCGCACCCGGCCCCTGGTGCGCTACGACCGCTCCCTGGCCGGTGGCCGGCTGGCCGACCGCTATCTGCGCTCCCAGGGCATTGCGCCGCTGGAGCGCATGGAGCTGAACTCGGTGCTGGCGGTGGCCATGATGGTGGACCAGGGGCTGGGCGTGGGCCTGGTGCCCGACATCGGCCCCGTGCTCTCCCAGGGCCGCGACGTGCGGGTGCTGGCGCTGCCCGATCAGGCCGGCGGCGAAGGCCCCCGGCCTGCCGATGCGCGCAAGGTCGGCCTGCTGTGGCTGAACACCTCGGCCCGCGCGCGCTGGGCGCGCAGCCTGCTCGAATGCGCGCGCGAGTGCCTGGGCTGAGGCTGGGCAGCCGGTGAACCCCCGGTCCCGACGCTGGAATGCCCCAGGTCGCCGACAATGGCGGCTTTGCGCGGCGCGCCTTTTGCGCTGCGGTTTTCCAAGGCCTTTGCCATGAACATCACCAAAGACACCGCCGTCACCATCAACTACAAGATCACCGACAAGCTGGGCAAGCTGCTCGACAAGGGCGATGTGGCCTATCTGCATGGCGGCTACGACAACATCTTCGCCAAGGTGGAAGCCGCCCTGGACGGCAAGACCGTGGGCGACACGCTGACCGTGGACCTGGCCGTGGAAGACGCCTTCGGCGCGCGCGACGAGAGCCTGACCCGCACCATCCCCAAGGGCGAGTTCCCGCCCGGCGTGAAGGTGGGCGGCCAGCTGCGCGGCACGGATGACCAGGGCCAGCCTCAGATCTACCACGTGGTCAAGATCAAGGGCCCCGTGGTGCTGCTCGACGGCAACCACCCGCTGGCCGGCATGGCGCTGCACTTTGCCTGCAAGGTCACCGAAGTGCGCGCGGCCAAGCCCGAGGAAATCGAGCACCGCCACGTGCACGGCGGCCACGGCCACCACCATTGAGAGGCAGGGCCGGGATACACCCGGTCCGCACGGCCCCGCAATGCACAAAGGCCGCCTGGCATGCCCGGCGGCCTTTGTGTTTCCGACTAGACCGCCTCCAGCGCCAGCAGCGCCGTGGCGGTGTTGGAGATCGGTATGTGGTAGTTGCCGTGCACGCGGCGCACGCCGGGCGCAGCCGCGGACAGGGCGCCGCGCATGGCCAGCCACATCAGCAGTTCCACGCCCTGGGTGCCGGTCTTTTCCACGAGTTCATGCACGCTGAACTGCGTGGCCCATTCGGGATTGGTGGCCATGCTTTCAAGGAACTGCAGGTCGAAGGCCTTGTTGATGAAGCCCGCGCGCTCGCCATCGAGCTGGTGCGACAGGCCTCCTGAGGCAATGACGGCCACGCGCTGGTCGCTGTTCCAGCGCGCAATCGCCCGGCCCACGGCCTGGCCCAGCGCATAGCAGCGGCGCGCCGAGGGCAGCGGGAACTGCACGGTGTTGATGCACACGGGCACGACGGCCACAGGGCAGTCGCCCTCGGGCCAGAACAGCTTGAGCGGCAGCGTGCAGGCGTGGTCCACCAGCATCTCCTGGCAGCTGACCACATCGAAGTCCTCGCCCACCAGGGACTCGATCAGGTGCCATGACAGCTCCGCGTGGCCGCGCAGCGGTGCCAGCGTGGGAATGCCCCAGCCTTCGTCGGCGTTGCAGTAGCGCTCGGCCGCGCCCACGGCGAAGGTGGGCATCTTGTCGAGGAAGAAGTTCAGGCCGTGGTCGTTGTAGAACACCACCACCACTTCGGGGCGCTGGGCGGCCAGCCATTCGCGGATGGGCGGGAAGCCGTCGAAGAAGGGCTTCCAGTACGGCTCGTTCTGCAGGCCCTTGTGGATGGCGTTGCCGATGGCGGGAATGTGCGAGGTGCCGAGGCCGCCGATGAGATGTGCCATGGTGGGTGTCTCCTGTACTGTGTCTTGCGTGTGGTCTGCGGCGGGGCTCAGGCGTGCGAGCGCAGCAGGGCCTGGAACTCGGCCTTGGTCATGCCGGTCTGCTGGGCGCCTATGTCCTGCATGTCCAGGTGGAAGATGCCGGCCAGCTTGGCCAGGTAGTAGGCGTTGCCGCCGGCCGCGATCATCTGCAGCACGTTGCGCGCGCGCACGGCCTCGGCCTGCTCCTGGTTCAGCCCGTAGCTGCGCATATAGGCCTCTTCGTCGGCCAGGAAGGCCTGGCGGTTGGCCAGCTCGTTGAAGGAAAAGCACATGCTGTTGAGCGCATAGCCCTTGCGGGCCTGCCTGCCGTCGAACAGGGTGGTGCCGGGAATCTGCGGCTGATCGGCCATGTTTTGTCTCCGGTATTTGCGTTGGATCAGCGGCAGTGTCCGGCCCGCGTTGCCAAAGATAAAGCGGCGGCCAATCATGGAATGCATGAGACAAATCGATGGATCGCAGCTCGATGGCAGGCTGCTGCAACTGCTGCTGGCCGTGCTGGAGACCGGCAGCGTCACGGCGGCGGCGCAGCGCCTGGGCGTGACGCAATCGGCCGTCAGCCATCTGCTGGACAAGCTGCGCGCCATCACGGGCGACCGATTGTTCGTGCGGCAGGGGCGGGGCATTGCGCCCACGGCCCATGCACTGGCGCTGCAGGGCCCTGCGCGCGAGCTGCTGCGGCAGATGCAGCAGTTCGGCCAGGGGCCCAGCTTTGACCCCGCGCACTGGCGTGCCGAGATCACCATTGCCGCCAACGACCTGCAGCGCGAGCTGCTGCTGCCCGCACTGGCCCGGCGCCTGCGCTCAGCCGCGCCCCGGACGGTGCTGCGCGTGATCGACAGCGGCGCGCCCGATGCCGAACTGCTGCGCTCGGACGCCTGCCTGCTGGCCATCAGCCCGCGCCCGCCCGATGCCACGGACATCGTGCAAAAGCGCCTGTTCAGCGATGAGTACGCCGTCTTCTATGACAGCGCCGTGCGACAGCCGCCGGCCAGCCTGGCCGACTATCTGCAGGCCGACCACGCCACCGTGGCCTATGCCGACCGCCAGGCGCTGGACCTGGACCTGCAACTGCAGGCGCGCGGGCTGGAGCGCCGCTTTGCCGTGCGCGTGCCGGGCTTTGCGGCGCTGGCCGCCTTTGTGCGCGGCACGCCGCTGCTGGCGACGGCGCCATCGCTGCTGGGCCGCACGGCCCTGTCATCGCTGGCCAGCGTTGCGGTGCCCGTGGACTGCCCGCCGCTGCCCATGTTCATGTCTGGCACGCGCGCCACCAGGCCGATCCCGCCCATGCGTGGCTGCGCGGGCAGTTGCAGCAGGTGGTGGCGCAGGCGCTTGGCGGCGCCGGGCCGTCAATGCCTGCGAAGCAAGGCGCGGCGCAGCAGGCGCGCGGCGCGGTTGCGGATCTGGAAGGGGCTGTGGCTCACGGCCGGGCTCACGCGGGCGCGTGAGCAGGCGGCCAGGAAGTCGCGCAGCAGCACGCTGTCATCCAGCGTGCTGGTGTCCGGGTTGCGGAACTGGAATTCGGGGTGCCACTGCGTGGCCGCGATATAGCTCTTGAGCGTGCCGGGCTTGCGGAAGATGGCCTCGGGAATGCGGTCGGGCAGGCTCCAGGCCTCCACATCGAACTCTGGCGCCACGTCCTTGATGCCCTGGTGGTGGATGCTGTTGACGCGTGCGCGGTCCAGCGTGGGGTACAGCGCCTCCAGCCGGCTGCCGGGCACGATGGCGATGTCGTGGTAGTGGCGGTCGTACTCGGTGGGATTGCGGTGCAGCTGCGAGCCGGGCACCTGGGTCTCGATGTCCTGGTAGAGCGTTCCGCCGAAGGCTACGTTGATCAGCTGCAGACCGCGGCAGACGCCGAAGATGGGCTTGCCGGCCTGGGAAAACGCCTCGACCACGGCCAGGTCGTAGAGATCGCGCACGCGGTCGCCCAGCCATTCGGGGCGCATGGGTTCCTCGCCATAGCTGCCGGGCCAGACGTCGGCGCCGCCATGCATGACCACGCCATCCAGCCACTCGGCATAGTGCTCCAGCGTCACATCGCCGCGCGCGGTCTCGCCTGTGGGGCAGGGCACCATCACCACCATGGCGCCGGCCGACATGATCCAGTGCGCTATCGATTGCTCCACGTACTGCAGCGTCTTGCCCGTGAAAAGCGGACGCTGCGGGTCCGCATGGGAGAAACAGGCCGAAAGGCCGATCTTGAGGCGGCGTGAGGCAAGTGGGCTCATGGGGTGGGGGGCAAGGGGAAAGTCCTGATGGTCACGTTGTAAGCCCAATCGTGCCTGCGACCTGTAGGAAGGGGTTGAACGCCCGCGACCGGCGCAGGGCCATCACCGCAAATAGGTGTAGGTGAATGCAAGAGTTGTCTTGAGGCATCTCAAGCTTCTTCAGCGCGCTGAACCCGGCGTCGCCCCTCTGGGTGTAGCCTGTAGGCAGGGTGGGGACTGCGGATGCTGCAGTGCGAAAAACCTGACGACGCAGGGTGCGACTTGCTGTGCAGGCAGCCCGCATGGCGTTACGATGGTTTCGCCAGTTCATCAATGGCCCCGACAACCCCGCCGCGCCGGTGGTGCGGCTTTTGGCGACTAGGAGGATATGCATGCAAGTTCAGGTTCATGCCGACGATTCGATCCAGGGTGGCGAGTCCTTGGCGCAATGGGCGCAGGAAGAAATCAACGCCAAGCTGGCGAGATTGAAGGACTATGTGGTGCGCGTGGAGGTGTTCCTCACGGGTGTCGATGCGCTCAAGACCTCGGGGGCTCCCGGCAAGCGCTGCGTTCTGGAGACCCGGGCCAATGGACGCCCGCCGATCGCCGTGAACGCCGAGGCCGAGAAGGTCAAGGACGCCTTCAACGCCGCCATCGATAAGCTGAAGCGGGCGGTGGAAACCGATCTGGGCAAGCTCAAGGACAAGCATGGCCGCGAGAGCGTGCGCGGCGTGGAAGATGGCACCGAGGTGGATGCGGCCAGCCCGGCCTGACCCTCGAAACTCCCGCAACATCAACGGCAAGGCGCCCCTTTCGGGGCGCCTTTTTGCTGGGGCGGCGATCGCCGCGAAGGCTGCGGTACGGCGCGTTTCAGCGCGAGGCGCGCAGCACCACGCCGTCCAGCGAAGGCGCATGCAGCGGCGCCAGGGGCGAAGCCAGCGGCGGTCCGAAGCGGCGCGCCGCAGTGGCGGGCTGCCGGGTCTCGGCCTCCCACTGCGCGCGGGCCTCGGCGATTTCCTCTCCCGTGCGCGCCACGAAGTTCCACCACAGCAAGATGGCTTCATCCATGGGCTCGCCGCCAATGACCAGCAGGCGGCTGCCGGGCGCCGCTTCGATGGCGACCGAGGGCGTGCCCAGGGGCAGGTAGAGCAATTCCTCCACCGGCAGCGGCTGGCCGTTCACGCGCACGTCACCTTCCAGGCTGAGCACGGCATGCTCGAAATCGGCGCGCAGCGGCAACGTGGCGACGGCATTGGCGCTGCGTGCGCTGTCCGCATGCAGGTCCACGCTCATCAGGGGCGTGTGCACCTCGGCGGGCGACGTCAGGCCCAGCGCCTCGCCGGCCAGCACCGTGGCCGTGAAGTCCCCCACCGTGGTCCTGGGCAGCTCGGGGTAGTGCTGGAAGCGGGGCGGACCGTTGCGGTGCGATTCGGGCAGCGCAATCCACAGCTGGGCGGCGTGGATGTGCGAGGGCGTCTGGCTTTCCTCGGAATGGGCGATGCCGTGGCCTGCCGTCATCAGATTGACCTGTCCGGGCCGGATGATCTGGGTGTTGCCCAGGCTGTCGCGGTGCAGCACTTCGCCGCGGATCATCCAGGTGAAGGTCTGCAGGCCGATATGGGGATGCGGGCCGACCTGCATGCCGGGCGGCGCGGGATCGGCGGGGCCGGCGTGGTCGAGAAAGCACCAGGCACCGACCTTGCGCAGGGCGCGCTGCGGAATGGCGCGCTGGATGGGAATGCCGCCCACGTCGGCGGTGCGGGTGGGAAGGTGCTGGGGCTGGGAGTTGGGTGGGGACGTGTCGGACATGGGCGGATCGGCCTGGTTCGTGGGGGAGGCCACCAGTGTCGTGCAGCTCGGCGCAGCAGGCAAACCAGGATCGCAGATATTGGGCCTGTTCGCTGACAGCGCATTCTCAGGAACATTGTTTACATTCGAGGAACGGCCCGGCGCCCGTCCTTTTGGCGGGCGCCGGCCTCACTCTTACAGGAGAAAACGCCATGAATACATCCGTACAGACGCACGCCGAAGCCGCTGAAGAGGCGGTCCAGAGCGCCGTGGAAGTCCAGCGATTCCCCGAGAAATTCGAAGCCACGGTCACCGGCAATGTGCAGCACCGGGTAGGCGATGGCCAACTGGAAGACATTCCGCGTGGCACCCGTGTGCAGGTGGCCACGGCCATCGGAAGCTATGTGCTGTCCTGGACCCAGGAGGATCAGCCGATCACCGTGTCGCTGGCCAAGCGGGAGTTCGAACTCTATGTCGATACGGGGGAGATCGAGGTCAGCGAAGCCTGACGCCGGCCATGTCCCCGTCCACTCCGAAGGCCCTGCGGCATACCTGCCGCAGGGCCTTTTGCATGGTGGCCAGTCCTTCGCTCAGGCGGGCAGCTGCAGCGCGGTCTGGATGTGCACTTCGCCGGCCAGCAGCTTGTGCACGGGGCAGGCCTCGGCCACCTGCAGCAGGCGCTGGCGCTGTTCGTCGTCCAGGTCGCCTTGCAGGGTAATCTGGCGTTCGATCAGGTTGCCGCTGGCCGGCGTGCCTTCGGGGTTCAGGCGCAATTGCACATCCACCTGCTCCAGCTTCCACTGCTTGCGCGCCGCATACATCTGCAGCGTGACCGTGGTGCAGGCGCCCAGGGCCGACAGCAGCAGCTGCAGGGGGTTGGGCGCCGTGTCGCCGCCGCCCTTGTCCGCGGGCTCGTCCACGTGCCAGCGGTGTCCTTGGGGGTCTGCGAGCGTGACGCGATAGGGGGTGTCCGTGCTGGTGGCATGGGCGCTGTGGATCATGGAAGGTCCTTTGTCCTGGGGGTGTCGCAAGAGGGGTGGGGGAGCCAACGGACGACTCTACGCCTGCTTCGCGTCCGCTGCCTGGGGCCGATGCTTCATGCGCAGCGGAATTTTGAGGTAGTGCACGCCGTTGGCCTCGGCCTCGGGCCAATGGCCTGCGTGCATGTTGACCTGGATGGCGGGCAGCAGCAGGGCGGGCGCCGACAGCGTGGCGTCGCGCCGGTTGCGCATGGCCACGAAGCTGGCCTCGTCCACGCCCGCGTGCACATGCACGTTGCCGGCACGTTGGTCGGCAACGGTGGTTTCCCAGGCGTGGCGGTCGCGGCCCGGCGCCTTGTAGTCATGGCACATGAACAGGCGTGTTGCGGGCGGCAGGGCCAGCAGGCGCTGGATGGAGCGGAACAGCGTGCGCGCATCGCCGCCCGGAAAGTCGGCGCGCGCCGTGCCGTAGTCGGGCATGAACAGCGTATCGCCCACGAAGACCGCATCCTCGATGCGGTAGGACACGCAGGCGGGCGTATGGCCGGGCGTGTGCAGCACCTCGATGCGCAGCCCGCCCAGGGGCAGGCTGTCGCCGTCTGCCAGCAGTCGGTCGAAAGGCGGCTCCCCGGCGGGCGCGGGCAGGTTGAAGACGGGGCGGAAGATGCGCTGCACCTCGCGGATGTGCTCGCCCACGGCGATCGGGGCGCCCGTGCGCTCGCGCAGGTACGGGGCCGCGCTGAGGTGGTCGGCATGCGCATGGGTTTCCAGGATCCAGCGCAGGCGCAGGCCCTGGGCCTGCGCGGCGGCCAGCACGGCATCGGCCGAGCCGGTGTGGGCCTGGCCGCTGGCATGGTCGTAGTCGAGCACGGGGTCGATGGCGGCGGCCTCGCCCGTGTTCGCATCCCAGACCAGGTAGGTCACGGTATGGGTGGCTTCGTCGAAGAATGGCGCGATGCGCAGCGGCGAGGTCATGAAAGCACTCCTTTGTCGATGGCTCCAGTGCAGCCTGCCGGCAAGTATATTAGAATTTGCTAAATTAGATTTTTCTTAATCATGAACCAACCCATCCTCTCCTCCGAACAGGCTTTCCTGCAGCAGGGTGCGGCGCGCGCCGCCGCCCTGCTGCGCGCCGTGGGCAACGAGAGGCGCCTGCTGGTGCTGTGCCTGCTGATCGAGCATGGCGAGCTGTCGGTGGGCGGGCTGCTGGAGCGCATCCCGCTGAGCCAGTCGGCCCTGTCCCAGCATCTGGCGCGCATGCGCGAGGAGGGCCTGGTCGCCTACCGCCGCGAGTCGCAGACCCTGTACTACCGCATCGCCGATCCCGATGCGCAAAAGCTGGTGGCGGCACTCAAGAGCATCTTCTGTCCCTGAAAACCCCCACCCCAGGAGTCGTCCCATGTCCCTTCCCCTCATCTCGGCCCAGGCCGCCCGCCAGTTGCAGGCGCAAGGCGCCTGGCTCATCGACATCCGCGCGCCCGACGAACATGCGCGCGAACGCATGGCAGGCGCCCGCAGCATGCCCATGGAGCGCCTGGGCGCCCAGGCCTGGGGCGATGCGCCGGCCGCCGTGGTCTTTCACTGCCGTTCCGGCAACCGCACGCGGCTCAACGCCCAGGCCCTGGCGGCTGCCTTGCCGCCCGGCTGTGCCGGCCATGTGCTCGACGGCGGCCTGGACGCCTGGAAGGCCGAAGGCCTGCCCGTGCTGCACGACAGCCGCCAGCCGCTGGAGCTGCAGCGCCAGGTGCAACTGGGTGCGGGCGGGCTGGCACTGCTGGGCGCCGTGCTCGGTGCCACGGTTTCACCGTGGTGGCACCTGCTCTCGGCCTTCGTGGGCTGCGGTCTGATCGTGGCTGGTGCCACCGGCTTTTGCGGACTGGCGCGCATGCTGATGAAGGCGCCCTGGAATCGGCGCGCCCTGGGGCAGTGACGGTGTCTGCGCTGAAGTCCACCTGACGCCGGCCGACTGCCCCCCTCCTTCCCCTGTTCCGGGGACTGTGGAGAACCCCGGACGGCAGTACGATAGCTGCATGACATCTGTTTATGCCCAACGCCGCGCACGCTTGGCCGCCCAGTTGGGCGCCGGCGGCATCGCCATCATTCCCACCGCTCCCGAGCGCCAGCGCAACCGGGACACCGGCTATCTGTACCGCCACGACAGCTATTTCTATTACCTGACCGGCTTTGCCGAGCCCAATGCCTGCCTGGTACTGGCCGCCGATGGCTCCAGCGTGCTGTTTTGCCAGCCCAAGGACCTGGAGCGCGAAATCTGGGACGGCATCCGCCTGGGCCCCGAGGCTGCCGTGGCCACGCTGGGCGTGAGCCAGGCGTTCTCCAGCTCCGAGATCGATACGCGCCTGCCCCGCCTGCTGGAGAACCGGGGCCGCCTCTGGTATCCGTTCGCCACGCACGAAGGGCTGGCCGTGCGCGTGGAAGGCTGGCTGGGCCAGGTGCGCGCACGGGTGCGCTTTGGCGCGCTGTGCCCGTCCGAGCAGGGCGACCTGTGCACGCTGCTGGACGAGATGCGCCTGGTCAAGGACGCCCACGAGCAGGACATCATGCGCCGCGCCGCCGCCATCAGCGCCCAGGCCCATATCCGCGCCATGCAGCGCTCGGCGCGCATGCTGCGCGCAGGCCAGGAAGTGCGTGAATACCACCTGGATGCCGAGCTGCTGCATGAATTCCGCCAGCAGGGCTCGCAGTACGTGGCCTACGGCTCCATCGTGGCCGCCGGCGCCAATGCCTGCGTGCTGCACTACCAGGCCGACAAGGCCCCCGTGCGCGCGGGCGAACTGGTGCTCATCGACGCCGGCTGCGAGCTCGACGGCTACGCCAGCGACATCACGCGCACCTTCCCCGCCGATGGCCGCTTCACCGGCCCGCAGCGCGCGCTCTACGAGCTGGTGCTGGAAAGCCAGAAGGCTGCCGTGGCGGCCACGCGGGCCGGCGCGCGCTTCAACGATCCGCACGACGCCACCGTGGCCGTGCTGGCGCAGGGCATGCTGGATCTGGGCCTGCTGGACAAAAAGGTCTATGGCAATGCCCAGGACGTGATCGAGCAGCGCGCCTTCTTCCAGTTCTACATGCACCGCACCGGCCACTGGCTGGGCATGGACGTGCATGACTGCGGCAGCTATGTGGAGCCTTCGGAGCTGGGCCAGTCGCACGAGCGCAAGGACCCGCTGTCGGGCGAGACCATCACCAACCGCCCCAGCCGCATCCTGCGTCCGGGAATGTGCACCACCATCGAGCCGGGCATCTACGTGCGCCCTGCGGCCGGCGTGCCCGAGCAGTTCCACAACATCGGCATCCGCATCGAGGACGATGCCATCGTCACCGAGACCGGCTGCGAGCTGATCACGCGCGGCGTGCCCGTGGAGCCCGACGAGATAGAAGCCTTGATGCGTGACTGACAACGCCAGCCTGCCCACCACCGGCCCCGTGTCCACTCTCATGCCCGCGCCATCGGCCTATGCCGCACCCGCACTGCCCCGGCTGAGCTGGCGCATCTTCACGGTGCTCTGGCTGCTGGGGCTGCCCGGCGTGGCGGCCATGGCCTGGTTCGTGCTGCCCGACTGGATGCGCATGCTGGGCCTGCCCGTGGAGCCGCTGGTCACGCCGCTCACCGGCATCGGCGTGATGGCCGCGCTGCTGGCCCTGCCCGTGGGCGTGGGCGTGTGGCTGGGGCCGCGGCTGGGCCTGTCCGCACCGCTGCTGACCACCTGGGTGGCCGGGCGTTCGCCCCAGCGCGCCGTGCGCTACCTCACGCTGCCGGGGCTGGCCGGCGGCGTGGTCGGCGCGGCCTGGCTGGTGACCCTGGCCCTGGCCTGGCCCGACGACCTGACCCTGATCGACCCCGTCTACGCCATGCCGCTGGGCGCCAAGATGCTGTACGCGGGCATCACGGCCGAGCTGGTGATGCGGCTGGGCGGCATGACGCTGGTGATGTGGCTGCTGTGGCGGCTGAGCGGGCGCACAGACCGCCGCCCGGGATGGACGCTGGGCTGGTGGTCCGTCATGCTGTCGGCCCTGCTGTGGGGCATGCTGCAGCTGGCCCTGGCCTGGAGCACCTGGGGCGGCCTGTCGGACGCGCTGGTGCTGCAGTTGCTGCTGTTTGAGGTCGTCCACGGCGCCGTGGGCGGCTTCCTGTTCTGGCGCTATGGCCTGGAGGCGGCCATGGTGGCCCATGCCATCACCTACCTGCTCTCGCACGGGCTGGTGTGAGGCCTGGCGTCTGCGCAATGACACCGCCAGGATGAAGCGTCACAGAAGCCTCAGCGAGCCGAACAGGCCCTCGGTTTCGTCCTCGGGGCCGGCGGCGAAGTAGAGCGCGTCGCTGTCGCCCAGGGCCACGCCGTTGCCGAACTGCAGGGCCCACAGGCCGGGGATGGCCACGGGGCGGTGCTGCGCGTCGCGCAGATCGTCCACATAGCGGCCCGTGGACAGGTCGAAGGCACAGATGCGGCCTGCTCCCCCGAAGTTGCCGACCAGCAGGTGCCCCGCCAGTGCGCCAAAGCCGTCAGGAGCGATGGCCACGCCCCAGGGCGCATTCAGGCGTCCATCGTCCTCATACATGCGCAGCAGGCGGCCGTCGAGGTCGAACTCGGCCAGCCTGCCGCGCGCAGGCTGGTTGCCGCTGGCCGCTTCTGCGGCTGCGTCCAGCGCATCCTCCTCGCCGGCATGGAACGCCAGGGGATCGTCCGGATCGGGCTGGCTGATCGCATAGAGCACGAACACGCGGTCGCGGCGGCCGTCGTTGACGACCTGGATGTTGAAGGGCACCGGATCACCGGGCCGGGCCTCGCCTGCCGCGCCTGATGCGAACGGGTTGGCGAAGCCCTGGGTGGGCACCAGTTGCCACTGCGCGTCCAGCGTGCGGATCTGGGGCCGTGCGCCGAAGTCGGCCACCCACACGCGGTCCCATCGGCCCGTGTGGATGGCGGCCCCGAAGAAAGCCATGCCCTGGTCGGCGCCATTGAACATTTCCACCGCAGGGCCATCCACCCGGACGATGGCGCCCGTCTGCGCATCGCGCTCCGTCCAGGCGCTGACGCTGCCGCTGTCGGTCACGAAGACGAAGCGGGCCGAGCCCTCGAGCAGGCGTCCGGCGGCAGGCTGCTGCCGGACCCGCAGCAGCTGCGAGTCCAGGGGCGCACCGTTGTAGACCACGCCGGTGACTTTGCCGGCACTGTCATCGCCGGTCAGGGCATCGGAGCGCGGAACGGCCACTTCGCGCAGGCCGTCCTGGTGCAGGGCGCGCATCCCGGGATCGGCCGAGCGAGCCACGTCACCGATGAACTGCCAGGACGTGCCCCCGCCGCCAATCCAGAAATGGCCTCCCGCGCCGGCCGGGCGGATGGCGATGCCCCAGCCGTTGACGAAGCCGGGCTGCGTGAAGCGCGCGCCGTAGCGCGCATGGCTGGCGAGCAGGGGAGTCTGGACATAGCGGTTGGCGGCAACATCGCCACCCGCGCCGCAGGCGGTCAGCGCCGGGGAGGCCAGGGTGGTCAGAACAAAGCGTCTGCGGTCAAGCATGGTGGATTTCCTGGTGGCATGGCAAAGCTGTGGATGGACTGGCTGAGCATGCGAAACCAAGGGGAACCGTATGTTCTGGCTGCGGCCTGCGGGCCGGGTGGACCACAGGAATATGAAGGCGATGCTAGGAAGCAGGGGCGGGCCGCGTCAATGTGGACCAGTCTGATTCTGTGGTGTCCTGCGGCGCGGTGAGCATTGCGAACGCGGCGGGCAAAACTGCTTTCACAGGAGGCCGGCATGGCACAGCGCCTTTGCCGGGAATGCTGCCGTGCAGCATCAAAAGCAATAGCGGCAAAGGCAGTGCACCGCAGTGTTCGGCGATGGCAACGGCATCCGGCCGCCCCCTTGCGCAGGCTCAGGATGCGGGGTCTTCAGGCCCGCACCGCATGCCGGAATGTTGCCTTCATGTAACCGCATTCGTGTGAGAATTGAAACCCGATTACAAACCCTGAGCGAGAGACATTCCATGCAAGTGAGCCGTGCCACCAAGATCGTCGCCACCCTGGGCCCCGCTTCCAGCGACCCGCAACTGCTGGAACAGATGGTGCGCGAAGGCGTCAACGTGGTGCGCCTGAATTTCAGCCACGGCAAGGCGCAGGACCACATCGACCGCGCCACCATGGTGCGCGAGGCGGCCCAGCGCGCAGGCCGCGAGGTGGCCATCATGGCCGACCTGCAGGGCCCCAAGATCCGCGTCGGCAAGTTCGCCGAAGGCAAGGTCATGCTGGAGCCCGGCGCGCGCTTCGTGCTCGACGCGTCGCGCACCGAGCCCGGCGACATCAACGGCGTGGGCCTGGACTACAAGGAACTGCCGCGCGACGTGAAGCCCGGCGACGTGCTGCTGCTCAACGACGGCCTGATCGTGCTCACCGTGGACCATGTGCGTGGCGACGAGGTGCACACCACCGTCAAGCTCGGCGGCGAACTGTCCAACAACAAGGGCATCAACAAGCAGGGCGGCGGCCTGACGGCCCCGGCGCTGACGGCCAAGGACATGGAGGACATCAAGACCGCCATGAGCTTCCAGGCCGACTACGTGGCCGTGAGCTTTCCCAAGAACGCCACCGACATGGAGATGGCGCGCCAGCTGTGCAACGTGGCTGCGGCCCAGTACGGCCACAAGCCCGGCCTGATCGCCAAGATCGAGCGCGCCGAGGCCATTCCGCGCCTGGAAGAGATCCTGCATGTCTCCGACGGCATCATGGTGGCGCGCGGCGACCTGGCCGTGGAAGTGGGCAACGCGGCCGTGCCCGCGCTGCAAAAGAAGATGATCCGCATGGCGCGCGACATGGACAAGTTCGTGATCACCGCCACGCAGATGATGGAGAGCATGATCACCAACCCCGTGCCCACGCGCGCCGAGGTCAGCGACGTGGCCAACGCCGTGCTGGACGGCACGGACGCCGTCATGCTCAGCGCCGAGACCGCCGCCGGCAGGTACCCGCTGGAGACCGTGCAGGAAATGGCCAAGATCTGCGCCGCCGCGGAAGCGGCCGAAGACCCGGACAGCGATGCCGAGTTCACCGGCCGCCAGTTCTCGCGCATCGACCAGTCGATCGCCATCGGCGCGCTGTTCACGGCCCACCACCTGGGCGCCAAGGCCATCGTCGCCATGACGGACAGCGGCTCCACCGCGCTGTGGATGAGCCGCCACCGCATCCACATCCCCATCTACGCGCTCACGCCCAAGATCTCCACGCAGCGCAAGATGGCCATGTACCGCAACGTGCGCCCCCTGCTCATGGACACCAGCGCCGACCGCGACACCGCGCTGGACCAGGCCGAAGGCCATCTGCGCGCGCGCAACATCGTGCAAAGCGGCGATGTCTACGCCATCACCTGCGGCGAGCCCATGGGCCAGCCCGGCGGCACGAACATGCTGAAGATATGTCGTGTGAACTAACCCCCTGAGGCGCTTCGCGCCTTCCCCCTCTCGCTACGCGGGGGGGGACGACACCCTCGCGGCGGGGCGGCCCTTGCTCGGTGTCCCTCGTTCTGGGGTGCGCCAGTTTTATGTGCGGTGCGCTATGCCTTCGCCATGGTCTATCGGGGCCTGCCTGAGTGGGTTCGTGCGTTGTAGGGCAGCAGGTTGGGCATGACGGCAAGGCGGCGCCACAGCGCAGCATGCCAGACCAGGGTGGCGCTGCAGATGCCCACGATGGCACCGCCGACCACATCGGACGGGAAGTGCACGCCCAGGTGCACGCGGCTCCAGGCCATGCCCAGGGCCAGCGACCAGGCTGACACCATGACCCAGCGGCGGTGGCGCGTGCAGCCCAGGGTCAGCGCCTGGGCCAGGGCAAAGGCGCCCGTGGCGTGCATGCTCGGAAAGCTGGACCGCAGCGCGTGTTCCACCCATTGCACGCCCATGCCCAGCTGGGCAGGACGCGGCGCCGGGAAGCTCCAGCGGATCAGCCGTGCCACGGCCCAGGCGGCCAGCATGGACAGCAGGGCCAGCACCAGGGTGCGGCGCAGGGCGGGCGAGCCGCGCAGCAACCCGACCATCACGGGAACGGCGCACAGCGAGGGAAGCCAGGACGAGATGGCGCGCGCCGCCTCGATCGAGATGGCGGGCGTTTGCGCGTTGGCGTTCAGCAGCGTGAACAGGGCGGGGTCCAGGGGCAGCATGGCAACGCTTGATCAGGGAGTGGAAGGCGGAAGGCTGGCGGCGGGCCACAGGGAGTCAGGCGCGCTGCCCCGGGTGCGCAGCGCACGCGTGACCGCCAGGTCGAAGAGCCAGCCCGCCGTCCAGCACAGCCAGCCGGTCCACAGCGTGTGGCTCATGAAATGGGCGCCGCGCATCTGCTGGGCCAGGCCCATCGACAGGCCTGCGGCCAGCGAGACGGCCAGCCAGATCCAGGCTGCGCGCGGTGCATGGCGGCGCAGCGCGAAATAGCCGGCCAGAAAGGCGAAGCCTGCCGAGGCGTGGCCTGCGGGAAAGCAGCGGCCCGGCCCGCCGTCGGCCAGGCCCAGCGACCAGTGCGAGACATGGCGCGCCACGCCGCCGAACTCGGCCAGGTCCCAGGGGCAGCTGGTCGCGCTGGTGTACTTGAGCAGCGAGATCAGGGCCAGCGACAGCAAGATGCCCGCCACCAGCTGCACGCGCCGCCCGTGAGGCAGCAGGCGCAGCGGGCCGATGGGCCGCCAGACGCACAGCGTCAGGCCCAGCACCACCAGCCAGGCCAGGCGGCGTGCGCCTTCGTGGGCGATGTTCACGAAGAACCAGTCCGAACGCAGCGCAAAGCCATCGGCGTCGCCGAACCAGCGGGCCATGGCCAGGTCCAGGGCGCCGGCATCCCAGGCCAGGACCACGGCCAGGGCCGCCAGGGTCCACAGCAGGGTGCTTTTGAAGGAGGGGCCCTGCGCGGGGGCGGCGGAGAAATCTCGGGGGTCGGGTGTCGGCATGGCCGGCAGCATGAGAAGCGCGGCTTAAACCCGTCTTAACGCATGCCCCGGCGTGCGGCCATCGTCTGGCGCCGCAGCCGGCAGCGGCCATTGCACAATGCGCGCATGCGAATACTGGTCGTCGAAGACAACGCGGGCATTGCCGCAGGCCTGCAGGCCAATCTGCAACAGCGCCGCTATGCGGTCGACGTCTGCTCCACCGTGGCCGATGCCTGGCATGCGCTGGAGATGGAGCGCTTCGACGCCGTGCTGCTGGACCTGGGCCTGCCCGACGGCGATGGCAGCGAAATCCTGCGCCGCCTGCGGAGCCCGCGCCGCCCGGGTGGCGACAGCCACGCCCTGCCGGACCCCAACACGCCCGTGCTCATCCTCACCGCGCGCGACCAGGTGCGCGAGCGCATCGCCGGGCTGGACCTGGGTGCCGATGACTACCTGGTCAAGCCCTTCGACATCGACGAGCTGGAGGCGCGGCTGCGCGCCATGCTGCGCCGCGCAGGAGGCCAGGCGGCACCCGTGATCCGCCATGGCGAGCTGGAAGTCGATCCGGCCGCGCGCACCGTGCGCCGCGACGGAAAGCTGGTGGAGATGTCGCCGCGCGAGTTCTCCGTGCTTTGGGTGCTGCTGCAGGCGCGCGGGCGCGTGCTCTCGCGCCAGCAGATCGAGGAACATCTCTACAGCTGGGGCACGGCCGTGGAAAGCAATGCCGTCGAGGTCCACATCCACCACCTGCGCAAGAAGCTGGGCAATGCCAGCATCGTCACCATGCGCGGCGTGGGCTACTTTCTTCCTGCGGAGAACCCATGAGCACCGCGCAGCAGCGCCGCCCCTCGCTGATCTGGCATCTGATGGCCTGGATGCTGGGCGCGCTGGTCGTGGTCTGGGCCAGCTTCGTGGCACTGGGCTACCAGACCGGCGTGCACGAGGCAGACGAGCTGACCGACGGCCACCTGGCCGGCGTCGCTGCGCTGGTGCTCAACCTGGAAGTCGCAGGCGCCGTAGGCCAGGGAGCAGCCACGCCCGTGCATGAGCCCCCCGGCCTCATGGCCCACGACTACCAGCAGTCGCTGAGCGTGGCCCTGTGGGATGGCGCGGGGCGGCTGATCTCGCGCACGGGCGATGCGCCCGAGCCCGCCTTCGACACCGAGCAGGGCTTTGCCACCCTGCGCCTGGGTCCCGAGCATCGGGCCTGGCGCAGCTTCACCCAATGGAGCCGCGACCATGCACGCAAGGTCAGCGTGATGATCGAGCTGCAGGAGCGCGACGAACTGGCCGACGACATCGCGGGCCAGATGATCGAGCCGGGCCTGTGGCTTTTGCCTGTGGTCGCGCTGGCGCTGGGGCTGGCCATTCGACGCGGCATGCGGCCGCTCAACGAACTCTCGCGCGAGGTCGAGCGCCTGGACCTGGCCCAGGCCGAGCGCGTCTCGCACCGCCACGCGCTTCGGGAATTCATGCCCGTGGTGAACTCCATCAACACCTTGCTGGACCGCCAGCAGGAGGCGCTGGAGCGAGAGCGCAGCCTGGCCAACGAAGTGGCCCATGAACTGCGCACGCCGCTGGCCTCCATCGCCTTGCAGGCGCGTGCCCTGGGCGATGCGCCGGCCGGCGCCATGGATGCCCCGGCCCAGCGCGCCGCGCTGGCGCGCATAGGCCAGGACGCGCTGCACGCCGGCCATGTGCTCAGCCAGCTGCTGGCACTGGCGCGCGCAGGACGCGCCATGCTGGCCGACCCGCCCGTGCCCGTGGACCTGGCCGCGCTGGCCCGTCAGGTGGTGGCCGCCCATGCGCAGGCGGCCTGGCAGCGCGGCTGCAGCCTGTCCGTGCAGGCGCCTGAGGCACTGGGCGTGATGGGCAATGCCGTGCTGCTGGAGCTGGCGCTGCGCAACCTGGTGGAAAACGCCCTCAAGCACACGCCGCACGGCACGCAGATCGAGGTGCAGGCCGGGCAGGGGCCGGATGGCGAGGTCTGGCTGCAGGTCTGCGATGACGGCCGCCGTAGCGACGGCCGCCGTGACGGCGCAGAGCGCGCGGCAGCGCCCGTGGACAGCCTGCACCTGGGCCACGAGATCGTGGCGCGCGTGCTGCGCGCCCACCAGGGAAGCTTTGGCGAGGCCGCGCCGCCCGAAGGCTTCACGACCTGCTACCGCATGGGAATGCCCGGGACAGGGTTGGCGGCAGCTGGTTAAAATCGCCAGTTACCAAGCGGTTACTGCCGCGATCCCCCGGCCGCAGCCCCGCAGCGAACCCATGACGCAGCGGCGGCCGCCATGCGGCAGGGGCATCCCCCTCTCAACAACTTGATACGGACCCTACACATGCCTCTCGTTTCGATGCGCGAACTGCTGGACCACGCTGCCGAAAACGGCTACGGTCTTCCCGCCTTCAACGTCAACAACCTGGAGCAGGTGCAAGCCGTGATGTCGGCCGCCGACGAAGTGGGCGCGCCCGTCATCCTGCAGGCCAGCGCAGGCGCCCGCAAGTACGCCGGCGAGCCCTTCATCAAGCACCTGATCCAGGCCGCCGCCGAGCAGTATCCCCACATCCCCCTGGTCATGCACCAGGACCACGGCACCTCGCCCGCCATCTGCCAGGGCGCGCTGAACCTGGGCTTCGGCTCGGTGATGATGGACGGCTCGCTGATGGAAGACGGCAAGACGCCTTCCTCCTTCGAATACAACGTGGACGTGACCCGCAAGGTCGTGGAAATGGCCCACAAGCTGGGCGCCACCGTCGAAGGTGAACTCGGCTGCCTGGGCTCGCTGGAAACCGGCATGGCCGGCGAGGAAGACGGCGTGGGCGCCGAAGGCGTGCTCGACCACTCGGCCCTGCTGACCGACCCCGAGGAAGCGGCCCAGTTCGTCAAGGCCACGCAGCTGGACGCGCTGGCCATTGCCATCGGCACCAGCCACGGCGCCTACAAGTTCACGCGCAAGCCCACGGGCGACATCCTGTCCATCCAGCGCGTCAAGGAAATCCACGCGCGCCTGCCCAACACCCACCTGGTCATGCACGGCTCCTCCTCCGTGCCCCAGGAACTGCTGGAAATCATCCGCCAGTACGGCGGCGCCATGAAGGAAACCTACGGCGTGCCCGTCGAGGAAATCCAGGAAGCCATCAAGCACGGCGTGCGCAAGATCAACATCGACACCGACATCCGCCTGGCGATGACCGGCGCCGTGCGCAAGTTCCTGGCCGAGAACCCCGAGAAGTTCGACGCCCGCGAATGGCTCAAGCCCGCCCGCGAAGCCGCCAAGCAGATCTGCAAGGCCCGCTACATCGAGTTCGGCTGCGAAGGCCAGGGCGCCAAGATCAAGGGCTACACGCTGGAGCAGATGGCAGCCAAGTACGCTGCCGGTTCGCTGCAGCAGGTCGTGAACTGATCGGTTCCTTCCCCTTCAAAAAAGCCCGCCGGTCCGCCTGCGGGCTTTTTTGTTGTCAGCGCGGCGCGGGGGCCGCAGCCTGGGACCGCTGGGGCACGGCCATGGCCATCTCGTCATCGGGCACCACGGGCTGGGGGTGGCTGGTGTTCCAGCCCGACACCAGCAGGCTGGTGCCCGACAGCACCAGCAGCAGGCAGACCATCCATTCGACCAGCCGCTTGGGCAGGGCGGGCGGATGGCGCATGTGCAGCCAGGTCACCACCGTCACCACGGGAAAGGCCAGGGCCGCCGCCAGCAGCACGCTGGCGGTGATCTCGCCCTCCCAGGCCACCATCACCAGGCGCAGCAGCGCGCAGGTGAGGAACATGGCAAACAGGCACTGGCGCACCACCAGACGGTCCAGCGGCTGGCGGTACAGGTGGTAGACCATGGGCGGGCCTGGCGTGGCAAACAGCCCGCCCAGCAGCCCCGAGGCCACACCGGCCACCCACAGCGACACCGGCCCCGACACCTGCGCGTTGACCTGCTTTTGCAGCAACAGCAACAGCGCGCAGGCCACGATGGCCAGGCCCAGCAGCATGCGCAGCCCGCTCAGCGCATTGCCGCTGAGCCACTGCAGCAGCAGCACGCCGCCGATCACGCCGATGACGCTGCTGATCAGCATGGGCTTGAGCAGGGACCACTGCGGCACCTGGCGGTGGGCGCGCAGGTAGGCCACGCCGTTGACCACGGACAGCAGGCAGGCCACGTTGGCCGCATCGCCAATGCCCATCAGGTGCGTGGCACCGGCCACGCCCACGAAGATCAGCCCGAAGGCAAAGCCCGTCAGGTTCTGGCAAAACGTGGCCAGGCCCACCAGGGCCAGGAAAATCACATACTGGATCACACTCATCGAAACGCTTTCTGGCGCGCCGCTGCGCCGAACCGGCGACGCTAACACGGAGCGCCTTCGCCTGCCCGGGCGCCGAAGTCACCAGCGGGCGCCCCAGGCCAACGTGCCAGGCCGGCGTGTCAGTCCGACGTCTCAGGCGGCCGGCGTGTTGAGCCGCTGCAGCCGCTCGGGCGTGCCCACGTCGGTCCAGCGCCCGGCATACAGGCTGGCGCTCACCTGGCCGGCGGCCATCGCCCGGCGCAGCAGCGCCACCAGCGGCACGCGCCAACCGTCGGGGTTGCCGGGCGGGATGTCGCACCAGGGCGCGGCAAACAGCTCGGCGCGCAGCAGCGCAATGGTGCCGTAGGTCTGGCGCGGGCGGGCATCGCCCTCGGGCCAGTCGCAGGCCAGGCCCAGTTCGTCCACGCCGAAGTCGCCACGCCGATGGTGCTCGGGGTTGGGCACCAGCCACAGATGGGCCAGCCGTCCGCTGGCGGCAAATTCGCGGGCCGCCTCGAACGGGAAATCGAAGTCGGGCGCGTAGACATCGCCGGCCGCCAGCCAGAACACCGTGTCCAGAAGCGGCAACGCGCGCGCAATGCCTCCTGCGGTCTCCAGCGCCTGCTCGGGCTCGGGGGAATAGGCCAGATGCAGCGGCTCGCCACCTGTGTCGGGCGCGAAGCGCGCCCCGAAGCGCGCGGGAATCTGCTCGCCCAGCCAGCCCGTGTTGACCACGGCGCGGCGCACGCCGGCCTGCGCAAGGGCCTGCAGGTGGTGCTGCAGCAGTGGCCGGCCCTGCACCTGCAGCAGCGGCTTGGGGCAGGTGTCGGTCAGCGGCCGCATGCGCTCGCCACGGCCTGCGGCCAGCAGCATGGCCGGTGGCTGCTCGGTGAGGAAAAGCGCCTTGGCGGCGGGGAACGGCTGGATGGGCGAGGCGGTCATGGAGCGCAACTGTAGACCATTGCCAGCGGCCATTGCCCCGCGCGCGGGAGCCGAAAACCCGCGTCCTTTAAAATAGCCGGCTTACTCTGATTACCCCCTCCTTCACGGAGCGCCCTGATGGCCAACACTCAACAAATGGCGAATGCGATCCGCGCACTCGCAATGGATGCCGTTCAACAAGCCAACTCCGGCCACCCCGGCGCCCCCATGGGCATGGCCGACATGGCCGTGGCACTGTGGAGCCGTCACCTCAAGCACAACCCCGTCAACCCGCAATGGGCTGACCGTGACCGCTTCATCCTGTCCAACGGCCACGGCTCCATGCTGATCTACGCGCTGCTGCACCTCACGGGCTACGCGCTGCCGATCGACGAACTCAAGAACTTCCGCCAGCTGCACAGCAAGACGGCCGGCCACCCCGAAGTGGGCATCACCCCCGGCGTGGAAACCACCACCGGCCCGCTGGGCCAGGGCATCACCAATGCCGTGGGCTTCGCGCTGGCCGAAAAGCTGCTGGCCGCCGAGTTCAACCGCGCAGGCCACGCCATCGTCGACCACCACACCTACGTGTTCCTGGGTGACGGCTGCCTGATGGAAGGCATCAGCCACGAGGCCGCGGCCCTGGCCGGCGCCTGGAAGCTGGGCAAGCTGGTGGCGCTGTACGACGACAACGGCATCTCCATCGACGGCAAGGTCGCCCCCTGGTTCATCGACAACACGCCCGCCCGCTTCGAAGCCTATGGCTGGAACGTGGTGCGCGACGTGGACGGCCACAACGTGCAGGCCATCGATGCCGCCATCGCCGCCGCCAAGAAGAGCAGCGACAAGCCCACGCTGATCTGCTGCAAGACCAGCATCGGCAAGGGCTCGCCCAACCGCCAGGACACGGCCAAGGCCCACGGCGAGCCCCTGGGCGCCGAGGAAATCGCACTGACCCGCGCGGCCCTGGGCTGGGAGCACGGTCCCTTCGACATCCCCGCCAGCGTCTACGGCGACTGGGATGCCAAGGCCGCCGGCGCCAAGGCCGAAGCGGCCTGGAACAAGAAGTTCGCCGCCTATGCCAAGGCCTTCCCCGAACTGGCTGCCGAATTCAAGCGCCGCATGGCCGGTGACCTGCCCGCCAACTTCGGCGAGATCGCCGCGCAGATCGCCTCCGACGCGCACGACGCAGGCGCCACCGTGGCCAGCCGCAAGGCCAGCCAGCTGGCCCTGGAGGGCCTGACCGCAGCCCTGCCCGAACTGCTGGGCGGCTCGGCCGACCTGACCGGCTCCAACCTGACCAACACCAAGAGCACGCCTTCGCTGCGCGTGGACGACAAGGGTGCCGTGGTCCTGACCGAAGACGGCAAGATCGGCCGCCACATCAACTACGGTGTGCGCGAGTTCGGCATGGCCGCCATCATGAACGGCATCGCCCTGCATGGCGGCTACATCCCCTACGCAGGCACCTTCCTGACCTTCAGCGACTACAGCCGCAACGCCATCCGCATGGCCGCGCTGATGAAGCAGCGCGTGGTCCATGTCTTCACGCACGACTCCATCGGCCTGGGCGAAGACGGCCCCACCCACCAGTCCATCGAGCACGCCGCCTCTCTGCGCCTGATCCCGGGCCTGGATGTCTGGCGCCCTGCCGACACCACGGAAACCGCCGTCGCCTGGACCGTGGCCCTGAGCCAGAAGAACAAGCCCACGGCCCTGCTGCTGTCGCGCCAGAACCTGGCCTACGCAGCCAAGACCGAAGACGCGCTGGACGACATCGCCTGCGGCGCCTACGTGCTGTCCGAGCCCAAGGCCGTCGGCCTGAACAAGAAGGCCCAGGCCGTCATCATCGCCACCGGCTCCGAAGTGCAGCTGGCCCTGGCAGCCCAGAAGCTGCTGGCCGAGCGCAAGGTCGCCGTGCGCGTGGTCTCCATGCCCAGCACCACCACCTTCGACAAGCAGGACGCCAAGTACAAGAGCCAGGTGCTGCCGGCCAACCTGCCGCGCATCGCCGTGGAAATGGGCGTGACCGACTTCTGGTGGAAGTACGGCTGCGCCGCTGTCGTCGGCATCGACACCTACGGCGAATCGGCCCCAGCGCCCGTGCTGTTCAAGCACTTCGGCTTCACGGCCGAGAACGTGGCCGACACCGTGCAGGCTGCGCTGCAGCGCGCCGGCAAGTAAAGCTGCGAGAAGGGGCCTGTGGCCCCTTTTTGCCGCCCGCCAGGCCCGGCCTGGCCCTCACCGTTTCAGTTTTTCCGTTTTTCGCAATCCGTCAATCCAAGAGGCAAATATGACGATCAAGATCGGTATCAACGGCTTCGGCCGCATCGGCCGCATGGTGTTCCGCGCTGCCGTGCAGAACTTCAGCGACATCGAAGTCGTGGGCATCAACGACCTGCTCGAGCCCGACTACCTGGCCTACATGCTCAAGTACGACAGCGTGCACGGCCGCTTCAAGGGTGAGGTCTCGGTGGAGGGCTCCAACCTGATCGTCAACGGCAAGACCATCCGCCTGACGCAGGAGCGCGACCCCGCCAACCTGAAGTGGAACGAAGTCGGCGCCGACATCGTGATCGAGGCCACCGGCCTGTTCCTGACCGACGAGACCGCACGCAAGCACCTGGCTGCCGGCGCCAAGAAGGTCATCATGTCCGCGCCTTCCAAGGACAGCACCCCGATGTTCGTCTTCGGCGTGAACTGCAAGACCTACGCCGGCCAGGACGTGATCTCCAACGCCTCCTGCACCACCAACTGCCTGGCTCCCGTGGCCAAGGTGCTCAACGACAAGTGGGGCATCAAGCGCGGCCTGATGACCACCGTGCACGCTGCCACCGCCACGCAAAAGACCGTGGACGGCCCCAGCAACAAGGACTGGCGCGGCGGCCGCGGCATCCTGGAAAACATCATTCCCTCCAGCACGGGCGCAGCCAAGGCCGTGGGCGTGGTGATTCCCGAGCTCAACAAGAAGCTGACCGGCATGTCCTTCCGCGTGCCCACCTCCGACGTGTCGGTGGTGGACCTGACGGTGGAGCTGAACAGCGAAGCCAGCTACGAAGAGATCTGCGCCGAAATGAAGGCCCAGTCGCAAGGTGCGCTCAAGGGCGTGCTGGGCTACACCGAAGACAAGGTCGTGGCCACGGACTTCCGCGGCGAGTCCTGCACCTCGGTGTTCGATGCCGAGGCCGGCATCGCCCTGGACAAGACCTTCGTGAAGGTCGTGTCCTGGTACGACAACGAGTGGGGCTACTCCAACAAGTGCCTGGAAATGGTGCGCGTGGTCGCCGCCAAGTAATCCTGGCGCGAACCGCTGCGGGGCCTGTCGAGGGCCTCGCACCAGGCCGGCATCGGACGCGATGCCGGCCTTTTTCATGGCGGACAGTGTGCCCCGGCACTGCAAGCGTTGCTCGACAAAGCCGGCACCGGCGGCGCGGCATCATGGCCGCATGACTACTTCATCCGCATTGCACGAGACCATTGGCTTTGACGACTTCCTCAAGGTGGAGCTGCGCGTGGGCCGCATCGTGGACGCCCAGGTGTTCAAGGAGGCGCGCCGCCCGGCCTATGTGCTGCAGGTCGATTTCGGCCCCGAACTGGGCCTGCGCAAGTCCAGCGCCCAGATCACGGCGCTGTACCGGCCCGAGGAACTGATAGGCCGCCAGGTGGTGGCCGTGCTGAACTTTCCCAGCAAGCAGATCGGTCCCATGCGCTCGGAATGCCTGGTCACGGGATTCCACAACGAGAACGGCGAGGTCGCGCTGTGCGTGCCCGACCGCGAGGTGCCGCTGGGCACCAAGCTGCTGTGACGGCCTTGCGGACTATTCGATGCGCGCGCCGGCCGCCTTGACGATGCGGCCGGCTGCCTCCCAGTCGTTCCCGGGGCGGCGTCGGAATGCGACGCCCCCTCTCAACCTGCCGCCATGCGCTGCGCGAGAAAGTCCAGGAAGGCCGTGATGCGCGCGGCCAGCGCCGTGTTGCGGTAGTAGACGGCGTGGATGGGCTGGCGCTGCTGCACGGTCTCGCGCGCCAGCACCTGCACCAGCTCGCCCTGGGCGCGGTCTCGCACGGTCATGAAGTCGGCCAGGCAGACCACGCCCTGGCCGGCCAGGGCCAGCTGGCGCATGGTCTCGCCGCTGGATGCCGTGAGCTGGGGCGCGGCATCCCAGCGGTCACCGCCCTCGGGCGTGCGCAGCGGCCAGTGGTTCAGGCCGGGCACCTGGCTGTTGCCAATGCGCTGGTGGCGCGCCAGCGCAGCCACGCTCGCCACGGGGCCATGGGCCTGCAGGTAGGCGGGGCTGGCCAGCACGCGCAGCACGCTGTGGCACAGCAGCCGAGCATGCAGCGTGGAGTCGCGCAGCTCGCCGATGCGGATGGCGATGTCGGTGCGCTGGGCCAGCAGGTCGATGTGCAGGTCATCGGTGTTCAGCTCCAGCGTGATCAGCGGATAGAGCGCGCGGAACTCGCCGACCAGCGGCACGATGGCATGCAGCATGAAGGGCGAGGCCGCGTTGACGCGCAGCAGCCCGGCCGGCGCCTGGCGCCGCGCGGCCAGTTCCTCCTCGGCCGCGTCCAGGGCCTGCAGCACCTCGCGCGCGCGGGCCAGGAAGCGCTGGCCTTCCTCGGTCAGCTCCAGGCTGCGCGTGGTGCGCCGCACCAAGGTGGTGGCCAGCTTTTTCTCCAGGCGCGACAGGCTGCGGCTGATGCCCGAGGTGGTCTGTCCCAACTGCTCGGCCGCCGCCGTGATGCTGCCGCAGTCGATCACGGCGCGAAAGGCCTGCAACTCGTCCAGCGTGGTTTTCATGGGGCGCCAGCTTGGCGCAATTGTTGCTGCAGCGTCAAATATTTTCTGCCGATACCAGGCTTTATCTGCAAGCGTTAACCCGCCAGACTGCAGTCTTCGGGGCGTGGTTCCGCGCCTTGTTTGCTTTTTTGAAAGACCTGCATGACATCGACTGCCTCTCTCGCTTCCGTGGTGCCCGCGTTCGGCCTGGGCACCTTCCGCCTCAAGGATGAGGTGGTGCGCCACTCCGTGGGCCAGGCCCTGGAGGTGGGCTACCGCGCGATCGACACCGCCCAGATCTACGGCAACGAGGCCGATGTGGGTGCCGCCATCGCCGCCAGCGCCGTGCCGCGCGATCAGCTCTTCCTCACCACCAAGATCTGGACCGAGAACCTGTCCGCCGACGCGCTGATCCCCAGCCTGGAGCGCAGCCTTGAAGCCCTGCGCACCGACCATGTGGAGCTGACGCTGATCCACTGGCCTTCGCGCAGCGTGCCGCTGGAGGACAGCCTGGGCGCCCTCATGCGCGCCAGGGAGCAGGGGCTGACGCGCCACATCGGCGTGTCCAACTTCAACATCGCGCTGCTGCAGCAGTCCATCGCCGCCGTGGGCGCCGCGAACATCGCCACCAACCAGATCGAGCTCAGCCCCTATCTGCAAAACCGCGCCGTCACCGACTTCGCACGCCAGCAGGGTAACCACACCACCTCGTACATGACGCTGGGCTACGGCAAGCTGCTGGCCGATCCCGTGCTGGCCGACATCGCCGCCGCCCGCGGCGCCACGCCCGCCCAGGTGGCGCTGGCCTGGGCCATGGCCATGGGCTATGCCGTCATCCCCTCGTCCACCCGGCGCGCCCACCTGCAGGCCAACCTGGACAGCTGCCAGCTGGTGCTGGGCGCCGAAGACATGCAGCGCATCGCCGCGTTGGAGCGCGGCGACCGCCAGGTCAGCCCAGACGGGCTGGCTCCGGCCTGGGATTGAACCGCGGTCGTGACGGAGGGCCTGGGCGGCCCGGCGAGCTTTGACCTGGAGCAACGCAATGCGGACCCTAGGGGTAGTACTAGGGTTATCACAGTATCGAACGACCGTGCTTTTTATGAGAATGCACGATTAGTCGAGACAACCAGGAGACAAGCAGCATGAGTGACCGCCCATGGCTGGGTGCCTATCCGGCAGGTGTGCCCGCCGACATCGATCCCTCCCAATACCCTTCGCTGGTGGCCCTGATGGAGGAGGCCTTCAGCCGCTACGCGGACCGTGTGGCCTATTCCTTCATGGGCAAGGAGCTGACCTACTCCCAGGTCGATGCGCAAAGCCGCGCCTTCGCTGCCTATCTGCAGAGCCTGGGCCTGGCCCGCGGCGACCGCGTGGCGCTGATGATGCCCAACGTGCCCCAGTACCCCGTGGCCGTGGCCGCCGTGCTGCGCGCCGGCTTCGTCGTGGTCAACGTCAACCCGCTGTACACGGCGCGCGAACTGGAGCACCAGCTCAAGGACTCGGGCGCCAAGGCCATCGTCATCATCGAGAACTTCGCCCACACGCTGCAGGCCTGCAAGGCCGCCACGCCCGTGCAGCACATGGTGCTGTGCACCATGGGCGACCAGCTGGGCATGCTCAAGGGCGCCATCGTCAATTACGTGGTGCGCAAGGTCAAGAAGCTGGTGCCGCCGTTCTCGCTGCCAGGGGCCGTGCGCTTCAACGACGCGCTGGCCAAGGGCATGCGCTCGCCCTTCCAGGCGCCGCAGCTGCAGGCCTCCGACATGGCCCTGCTGCAGTACACGGGCGGCACCACGGGCGTGAGCAAGGGCGCGGTGCTGCTGCACAGCAACATCATCGCCAACGTGCTGCAGTCCGAGGCCTGGAACCAGCCCGCCATGGGCAAGGTGCCGGCCGGCGAGCAGCCCACCAGCATCTGCGCGCTGCCGCTGTACCACATCTTCGCCTTCACGGTGAACATGATGCTGTCCATGCGCACGGGCGGCAAAACCATCCTGATTCCCAATCCGCGCGACCTCAAGGCCACGCTCAAGGAACTGTCCACGCAGCGCTTTCACAGCTTCCCGGCCGTGAGCACGCTGTTCAACGGCCTGGCCAACCACCCGGACTTCAACACCGTGGACTGGTCGCACCTGAAGGTCTCGGTCGGCGGCGGCATGGCGGTGCAAAGCGCCGTGGCCCAGCTGTGGCTGCAAAAGACCGGCTGCCCCATCTGCGAGGGCTACGGCCTGTCGGAGACCAGTCCCTCGGTCAGCTGCAACCCCGTCACCTCCACCGAGTTCTCGGGCACCATCGGCGTGCCCCTGCCCAGCACCTGGATGAAGCTCGTCGATGACGAAGGAAACGACGTGACCACCATCGGCGAGCGCGGCGAGGTCGCCATCAAGGGCCCGCAGGTCATGGCCGCCTACTGGCAGCGCCCCGACGAAACCGCCAAGGTCTTCACCGCCGACGGCTACTTTCGCACCGGCGACATCGGCACCATGGACGAGCGCGGCTACTTCAAGATCGTGGACCGCAAGAAGGACATGGTCCTGGTCAGCGGCTTCAACGTCTATCCCAATGAAGTGGAAGACGTGGTCTCCAACTGCCCCGGCGTGCTCGAATGCGCCGTGGTCGGCGTGCCCGACGAGAAGACCGGCGAGGCCGTCAAGCTGGTCATCGTGCGCAAGGACGACAGCCTCACCGAACAGGCCGTGCGCGACTTCTGCCACGACAACCTCACGGGCTACAAGCGGCCGCGCGTGATCGAGTTCCGCACCGAACTGCCCAAGACCCCGGTCGGCAAGATCCTGCGCCGGGAGCTGCGCGACAGCAAGTAACGCGGGCGGCTTGCCGTGTTTGCAAAGAGGCGCTGCGGCGCCTCTTTTCATTGGGAGGGAACACGTCTTCAGAACACGCCCGGACCCGCCAGGACCAGCGCCGCCAGCGCCACGGCCGCCGCATTGACGCAGGCCAGCGCAAAGCCGAAGCGCACCAGCTCGCCTTCTTCCTGCGCGGTGGTCCGTGCCAGGCCCAGCACCAGCATCACGATGGACAAAGAGCCCAGCGCCGCATGCCCGGCGGCGCTGTTGTGCACGGCGGCCAGCAGCAGGCGCGAGGACTCGGGCAGCAGGGCGATGGCGGGCATGAAGATCGCGTTGCCGCCCACGTTGGAGCCCGTCATGTAGCCGGCCAGCGCACCGAAGGCGGCCACGATCGGCGCCAGGGCCGCAGGCGCCAGTTCGGCCAGCATCTGCACCAGGCCGGACAGGAAACCGGCCTTGACCATCATCTGGGACATCGCCAGGAAGAAGAAGATGGTCAGCAGCGGGCGCTTGGCGCGGGCGGCCAGAGCACCAGCCAGGGCAACGCCACGGCCAGCCCCGCGCGCCAGCAGCAGGGCCAGCACCAGGGTCAGCGCCACGCCCGGGGAGGCCAGAGGCTTCCAGGCCACCTGGGCGCCCTGCACGATCCAGCGCTGGTCCCACTGCGTGGCCAGGGCCAGAAGCTTGAGCAGCACGATGGCAAGGGCGAGCGCCAGATACGGCCAGGCCTGTCGCGGCCAGCCGGGTGCCGCCTGGGCCGTGCCGCGCAGCAGCAGTGCGCGTACCAGCATGCCCAGCGCCACCGCAAAGCCCGCGCCCACGCCCGCCACCTCGGGACCCAGCCAGCGGCTGATGCCATGCAGCACGCCCACGAACAGCAGGCCAAAGCCGCCCAGCAGCAGCCAGGCCCGCGCACCGCGCTCGCCGGCCAGGTGCAGGGACAGGGCGCCCAGCACCAGGAACACCGGCGCGCTGGTCAGCGAGGACACAGCGGCCAGCGCGGCCGCATCCACATGGGCCAGCGAGGCTCCGATCACCGTGGCCAGGCCCAGCGTGCCCCAGGGCATGATGGCCATGCCCGCCAGCGCCATGCGCAGTGCGGCGCGCCGCTCGAACAGGCTCAGCAGCAGCGGCACGGTGGCGATCAGCGACACGCCAAAGCCCGTCATCGCCTCCAGCAGCGGCGCCAGGCCCAGCACGATGAACACCACCTGATCGGCCGGCCCCAGGCCCAGCGAGCGCACCCACTGGCTCAGCGCCTGGTTGACGCCCATGCGTTCGATGAGGATCACGAAACCCAGGCCCGGCACGATTACGAAGGCCGTGCTCAGGAACAGCACGCCCGTGTCGCGCGCTGCGGCCAGGGCGGCGCCGGAAGCGGCGGTGCCCGTCGCCATCCAGGCATCGACCAGCCACAGCAGGGCGACCAGCGCCGCCCCGGCCATGGCCGCCTGCACAGGCGGGCGGCGCAAGACCATGAGCATGGACATCACAAGAAACACGGGAGACAGGTGGAGCAGGGTGGCCATGGGATGGGATTTCTCGGCAGGCAGGTCCGCATGCGTTGGATGCGGAAAACGACGAAATACTATTTCGCGGCACCTGTTTTTTGGTCTCTGAATTGGGGGTGTTTGCGAGAAAATTTCTCACCCTCCAAAAGTCCTCGCTTCCCATGACCAAGCACACCGCCCACCCTGCACACCTGGCCGACCTGGACGGCTTCGACCGCGCCATCCTGGCCATCGTCCAGCGCGACAGCACGGTGCCGCTGCGCCTGCTGGCCGAGCAGGTCAACCTGTCCACGGCCGCCGTGCAGCGCCGGCTCAAGCGCATGCAGGCCGAAGGCGTGATCACCGGCCAGGCCGCCACCGTGGACCCCACGCGCGTGGGCCGGCCCATCACCATCATCGTGGAGGTCATGACCGAGCGCACCAGCATCGATGCGCTCAACGCCATGAAATCGCACTTCGCCGTGCCCGAGGTCCAGCAGTGCTACTACGTCACGGGCGAGGTGGACTTCGTGCTCGTGCTCACCGTGGCCACCATGCAGGAGTACGAGGCCCTGGCGCAGCGCCTGTTCGCCGAGAACCCCAACGTCAAATGGTTCAAGACCATCGTGGCGCTGGACCGCGTGAAGGTGGGGCTGGAAATTCCCTGCGAGTGAAGGCCCTTTGGCGCAATCTTGACAGCCGCCAAACGGCTGCCTACATTTAATGGAATGATCGTTCCAATTCAATGAGCCACCATGCGCACCAAGGACTTCGACCCCGATGACATTGCAGACGCCGCCATGCAGGTGTTCTGGCAGCGCGGCTACGCGGCCACCTCGGTGCAGGACCTGGTGGACGGCACGGGCCTGTCGCGCAGCAGCCTGTACGGCACCTTCGAGAACAAGCAGGGGCTGTTCCAGCATGCGCTGCGCCGCTATGAGGCCGTGACCACCTCCAACGTGGAACTGCTGTCCGGCCCGGGACGCGCCCGGGACCTGGTGCGGCAGCTGCTGCTGCGCATCGTGCAGGACGAATTGAGCGATGCCGGGCGCCGGGGCTGCCTGGTCGCCAATGCCGCGCTGGAGCTGGCCGGCCATGACGAGGCCGTGGCCGAGAGGGTGGCCGGCAACTTCCAGCGCCTGCAAAAGGCGCTGGAAAAGCTCATCCTGCGCGGCCAGCAGGAAGGCGACATCACCGACAGCAAAAAGCCGCGCGCCCTGGCGCGCTTCGTCCTGAACACCGTGCAGGGCCTGCGCGTGCTGGGCAAGGGCAGCAGCGCGCCGCAGCGCCGCCAGTGCCTGATGGATGTGGTCGACGTGGTCGACATGGCGCTGCAGGCGCAATAGCCGGCCACCCGCCACCCGCCACCCGCCGCGCGCATGTCGTGCCGTTGCGGGTTTTTATTTTCCTTGAATTGGAATGATCGTTCCAGTAATCCGGATCTCAGTTTTCCTTGTCTGTTTCACTCTCTCATCACCCTGGAGTTCCCATGCATTCAAACCTTCAAACCACCATTGCGGTGCTCGGCACGGGCCTGATCGGTGCGCCCGTCGCGCGCAACCTGCAACGCAAGGGCTTCACCGTCCGGGCCTGGAACCGGACGGCCGCCAAGGCCCAGGCCCTTGCGGCCGACGGCGTTCAGGCCTGTGGCGACGCGGCCGACGCCGTGCGTGGCGCCCGCATCGTCGTCACTGTGCTCAAGGACGGGCCGGCCGTGCTGCAGGCCATGCAGGCCGCAGCGCCCGCATTGCAGCCGGGCACACTGTGGCTGCAACTGAGCACGGTGGGTGTGGACGCCATCGCGCCGCTGGCGCAGTTCGCCGATCGGCATGGCCTGGTGTTCTACGACTGCCCCGTGCAGGGCACGCGCCAGCCGGCCGAGCAGGGCCAGCTGGTCATCCTGGCCGCAGGCCCGCTGGCGCAGCGCGGCCAGGTGCAGCCGGTGTTCGATGCCATCGGCAAACGCAGCCTGTGGATTGCGCAGCAGGCAGGCGCCGCCAGCCGGCTCAAGCTGGCGCTCAACCACTGGGCCTTCGCACTCACGCATGGCCTGGCCGAAAGCCTGGCGCTGGCCAAGGGGCTGGACATAGAACCGGCCCTGGTGGTCGATGCCGTCACGGGCGGGCCCATGGACAGCGGCTTCTTCCAGGCCAAGGCCGCTGCCATGCTGTCAGGCCGCTACGACGCCAGCTTCACCGTGGCCAATGCCGTCAAGGACGCGCAGCTGGTGGCCGATGCCGCCGCCGGCGCAGGCCTGCTGCTGGATGGCGCCCAGGCCGGGCTGCGCCGCTTCGAGCGCGCGCTGGCCGCCGGGCATGGCGACAAGGACATGGCGGCATCCCACCTGGCATCCCATCCAGCCTCCCATGCCTGAGATGCGCAGCAAGGACAAGGCAATGAATTCGCCCATGGACACCTCCTTCGACACAGGCCTGCCACTGGGCAGGCTGCTGGCCCTGGCGATGGCAGGCTTTCTGGCCATCATGACCGAGGCCCTGCCGGCCGGCCTGCTGCCGCAGATCGGCACGGGACTGGCTGTGTCCGAAGCCATGGCCGGCCAGATGGTCACGTTGTACGCGCTGGGTTCGGTACTGGCCGCCATTCCCGTCGTGGCCGCCACGCGCGGCCTCAGGCGCCGGCCACTGTTCATGGCGGCGGTGGGCGGGCTGCTGCTGTTCAACAGCCTCACCGCGCTGTCCGGCCACTACGGCCTGACCCTGGCCGCGCGCTTTGCCGCAGGCATGGCTGCGGGCGTGATCTGGGGGCTGGTGGCCGGCTATGCGCGGCGCATGGTGCCGCCGCATCTGCAGGGGCGCGCACTGGCCGTGGCGGGCGTGGGCCAGCCATTGGCCCTGGCGGCCGGCGTGCCGCTGGGCGCCTGGCTGGGCAGCCTGTTCGACTGGCGCGGCGTGTTCTGGGCGCTGTCGGCGCTATGCCTGCTGCTGCTGGCCTGGGTGCGGCTGGGTGTGCCGGATTACGCCGGGCAGACGGCGCAGCAGCGCCTGCCCGTGGCGCGCATCCTGCTCATGCCCGGCGTGCGCCCCGTGCTGCTGGCGCTGTTCGGCTGGATGCTGGCCCACAACATGCTCTACACCTTCATCGCGCCCTTCCTGGCTTCGGCGGGTCTGGGGCAAAGGGTGGATGGGGTGCTGCTGCTGTTCGGCCTTGCGGCTATTGCCGGCATCTGGCTCACGGGCCTGCTGGTGGACCGCTGGCTGCGCGCACTCACCGTGCTGAGCCTGGCCTTGTTCGCCGTGTCTGCGTTGGTGCTGGGCCTGGCCGGGCAGTCGGCCGTGGCCGTTCTGATCGGCGTTGCGGCCTGGGGCCTGAGCTTTGGCGGCGCGCCCACGCTGCTGCAGACCGCGCTGGCCGACGCGGCAGGCGAGGGCGCCGACGTGGCCCAGTCCATGCTGGTGACGGTCTTCAACCTGGCCGTGGCGAGCGGCGGCGTGGCCGGCGGACTGCTGCTGGGCTGGCTGGGTGCCCGCGCCTTGCCCTGGGCGCTGGGGGTGTTGGCGCTGGCCTGCCTGTCCGTGGTCTGGCCGGCCAGCCATGCGGGCTTTCGGCCTGGGCGGCGCAGCATGGCTGCCTGAGGCACGGCCATCGCTGTTGCACCCGCATCGCTGTTCCCTAACAGACGGGGCAGCAAAAGGGGCCACATGCCGCTGCGCATGTGGCCCTTGTTGCGTGCGATCAATCTTCCTATAATTGTTTTACCCCATGAACTGTGATTCATGGATAAAACAAATGGCGCCTTCCCCGCCATGATCCACCGACGTTGATGGAGAGACACATGTCCGAATCCGCTCAGAACACGCCCCGCACCTGGGACCAGCCCGAAGGCTCCAGCTTCGAACAATGGATGGAATCGCGCGTGGCGCGGTTTTCCACGCGCAAGTACGACTTCGACGCGCTGAAGTTCCAGGCCGACTTCGATCCCAAGTACCGCCGTGGCCAGATGCGCTACATCGGCACGGGCGGCACGGGCGTGGCTGCGGACAGCAACACCATTCCGGCCGAGCACTTCACCTTCTCCACCATGGTCATCCCGGCCGGCAATGAAGGCCCATCGCACCTGCATACCGATGTGGAGGAAGTCTTCTTCCTGATCCGCGGCAAGCTCAAGCTCGTGCTGGAGAAGGACGGCCAGCGCTTCGAGACCATCCTGACCGACCGCGACGTGGTCTCCGTGCCGCCCGGCGTGTACCGCGAGGAAATCAACATCGGCGACGAAGACGCGCTGATGTGCGTGATGCTGGGTGCCAAGAAGCCCATCACGCCCACCTATCCGCCAGAACACCCCCTGGCAAAAATCAAACGTTGAGTAGCGGGCCTGCCATGACCGCGCAGACGCTGCAACGCATGGAGCAGCGCCTTCAGGCGCAGTTCCCCGAACATCTCATCGCCCTGCCCGGTGGCGCCCAGGTCGCCTGGCGCGAGGCCGGCGACACGACCTCGGACTTTGCCGTGGTGATGCTGCACGGCATCAGCTCGGGCGCCGCGTCCTGGATGGACGTGGCCCTGGCGCTGGCGCCGCGCACGCGTGTGCTGGCCTGGGACGCGCCCGGCTATGGCCGCTCCACACCGCTGACACCCGCCGCGCCCACGGGCGCCGACTACGCCCGCGTGCTGGAGCAGTCGCTGCAGGCGCTGGGCGTGCGCCGCTGCCTGCTGGTGGGCCACTCGCTGGGTGCGCTCATGGGCACGCCCTGGGCGGTGCAGGCCGGTGCCGGGCGCGTGCAGCAACTGGTGCTGATCAGCCCCGCTGGCGGCTATGGCGCACCCGGCATGGGCGAGCAGCAGGCCAAGGTACGCCAGGGCCGTCTTGCGGCCCTGCAGGAAAAAGGCATCGAAGGCCTGGCCGCCGCCATCGACCAGCGCCTGGTCTCGCCCGCCGCGCCCGAGCCCGTGCGCCAATGGGTGCGCTGGAACACGGCGCGCCTGCATGCCGCAGGCTACGCCCAGGCCGTGGAACTGCTGTGCGGCAGCGACCTGGGGCAGGCGGCGGGGCGCCTTGCCATGCCGGTCGAGGTCTGGGTGGGAGAGCACGACGTGGTCACGCCGCCGGCCGCCTGCGCGGCCTGGGCCGCAAGACTGGGGGCGCGGTACGTTACGCTTGCGGCAGCCGGCCATGCCTCTGTCGTCGAACAACCTGCGGATGTCGCACAGAGGCTGGCCACCCTGCTGACCTGATGGCCTACCTGCCCGAATTGCGATGAGCGATACCTCCGAAACCCTCTCGAACGACAACGACCGCTACACCGTCCCCGCGCTGGAGCGCGGCCTGCGCCTGCTGGCCTGCTTCACGCCTTCGCAGCCCGTGTGGAGCGCGCCCGACCTGGCGCGCACCCTGGCGCTGCCCCGGTCCACGGTGTTCCGGATGCTGACGACGCTGGAGGGCATGGGGTATCTGCAACGCTCGGGCACCGAATACCGGCTGGGCCTGGCCGTGCTGCGCCTGGGCTACGACTACCTGTCCACCCAGCCGCTGGCCCAGCTGGCCGAGCCCGTGCTGCAGTCGCTGTGCGACCGGCTGGGCTTCACCACCAACCTGGCGCTGCTGGACGGCACCTCCGTGGTCTACGTGGCGCGCATCGCGCCGGCCGGCGCCTTCCAGGGCGCCGTGCGCGTGGGCTCGCGGCTGCCGGCCCATGCCACCGTGCTGGGCCGGGCACTGCTGCAGGACATGGACGCGGACCAGCTGCGCGCCCTGTTCGGCGGCAGCGAACTGCCCCAGTTCTCGGAAAGCACGCCGCGCAGCGTGGAGCAGTTGCTGCAGTTGCTGCAGCAGGACCATGAACGCGGCTACGCCATGGGCGAGGGCTTCTACGAGCCCGGCGTCTCCAGCATCGCCGCGCCCGTGCGCGATGCGCAGGGGCGCATCGTGGCGGGCCTGGGCATGGCCGTGGCCTTCACCGAAATCGCTCCCGGCCGCATGGCCGACTGGGTGGAGCAGGTGCGTGCCGCCGCCGATGAGCTGGCCGGCCACCTGCGCACCCAGCATCCCGGTTTTCTGCGCTGAACGGATGGTGGGCACACCGGCCGCCAGCGCATTCCTTCCCAGAAAGATATGACGATGAAGATTGCTGTGATTGGCTGCGGTGCGATTGGCGCCAGCGTGCTCGAACTGCTCAAGGGACATGCCGCCGTGCAGGTGGGCTGGGTGCTTGTGCCGGAAGTGACCGACGCCGTGCGCGCCACCCTGGCCCTGCATGCGCCCCAGGCGCGTGCCGTGCCTTCGCTGGCGGCCGAAGACCGGCCCGACCTCATCGTGGAGTGCGCGGGCCATGCCGCCATCGAGGAGCATGTGCTGCCCGCCCTGCGGCGCGGCATTCCTGCCGTCGTGGCCTCCATCGGCGCACTCAGCGCCCCGGGCATGGCCGAGGCCGTGCAGGCGGCGGCCGAGGCCGGAGGCACCCAGGTGCAATTGCTGTCGGGTGCCATCGGCGGCGTGGATGCGCTGGCCGCTGCGCGCATCGGCGGCCTGGATGAAGTGGTCTACACCGGCCGCAAGCCGCCCCTGGCCTGGACCGGCACGCCCGCAGAACAGCGCTGCGACCTCGCCAGCCTCAAGGAAGCCTTCTGCATCTTCGAAGGCAGCGCACGCGAGGCCGCCCAGCTCTACCCCAAGAACGCCAACGTGGCCGCCACCCTGTCGCTGGCCGGCATGGGCCTGGACCGCACCACGGTGCGCCTGTACGCCGACCCGGGCGTGGACGAGAACGTGCACCATGTGGCCGCGCGCGGCGCCTTCGGATCCATGGAATTGACCATGCGCGGCAAGCCGCTGGCGGCCAACCCCAAGACCTCGGCCCTCACCGTCTACAGCGTGGTGCGCGCCGTGCTCAACCAGGCCACGGCCATCGCCATCTGAGCCGCGCCGGGCACAGGCTCGCGGCACAATGGGCGCTTTCGCCCCGCAGGCGGCCCCCGGGCCGCCTTTGCTTTTTCCCTGTGCCGTTGAAAGAGAAGCCACCATGACCATCGCCATCCTCAGTGCCCTGCCGCAGGAACAGGAAGGCCTGGTCCATGCCCTGTCCGACGCCCAGGGCACGGCCCACGCCGGCCGCATGTTCTGGCGCGGGCGCCTGCACGGGCACGACGTGGTCTGCGCGCTGTCGGGCATAGGCAAGGTGGCGGCCGCCACCACGGCCACGGCGCTGATCGAGCGCTTCGGCGTGCGCCGCATCGCCTTCACCGGCGTCGCCGGCGGCCTGGGCGAAGGCGTGCGCGTGGGCGATGTCGTCGTGGCCGACGAATACCTGCAGCACGACCTGGACGCCTCGCCCATCTTCCCGCGCTGGGAAATGCCCGGCTACGGACGCACGCGCCTGCCCTGCGACCCTGAAATGACCGCCGCGCTGCTGGCCGCCGCCCAGGCCTGCGTGGCCGAGGCGGGCGAAGACCTGCGCGCCGCCCACGCCACCACGGCGCCGCGCGCGCACCAGGGGCTGATTGCCAGCGGTGACCAGTTCGTGGGCACGGCGGGCGCTTCTTCCGCGCTGGCGCAGGGCCTGCGTGCTGCAGGGCATGAAGTGCTGGCGGTGGAGATGGAAGGCGCCGCCGTGGCGCAGGCCTGCCTGGACTATGGCGTGCCGTTTGCGGCCATGCGGACTGTTTCCGATCGGGCGGATGACAGTGCGCATGTGGACTTTGCGGAGTTTGTGAGGGTGGTGGCGAGTCGGTATGCGTTGCGGGTGGTGGATGGGTTTTTGCGGCGGCTGTCGGCGCAGCGCTGAGCGGTCGTGCTTTTATGCCGCTGATGCCTGGAAAACCGTCGCATCGTCCAGTTCAAAGTGCAAAGCCGTGCCAAGCGCCACGCTGGCGCGGGCCAACGTGGCCAGGGTGACGCCGGTGTCGTTTTCGTCCAGCAGGCGGTTCACCACCATGCGGCTGGTGCGCATGCGTGTCGCCATCTCGGTCTTGCTGACTTTCTGGGCTTTCATCGCCTGTGCGAATTGCGAGGAAATCACCCGCTTCACTGCGATAGCTGTGGCCTCCTCAAGCAGGCCTTCTTCTTCGAGGAAGTCATCGAAATTGCTGCCTAGATGTTTGTTCATGGGGTATTCCTCAGCTTCTTGAGCCGGTTTCTGGCAGTTGTCAGATCCGGCGCGGGGGTCTTGGCCGACTTCTTGATGAAGCCATGCAGCAGAACCATTTTTCCATTCTGGGCCGTGAATAGGACACGTGCGATGCCATCGCCAATGCTGCACCGCACCTCCCACAGTCCTGGCTCCATCTTGCGTACTACGGGCATGCCCAGAGGCCAGTTGTATTGGACAGTCTTGATATCGGCGCCGATGGCTTTGCGGTCTTCCACCGTAAGTTCAAGAAGCCAGTCACGCACGGGCTCCTTGCCGGCATCGGACCGGTAGAAGACAACGGAAAGAATGGGCTCTTCCATCGGAAAAGTGTATCTAAAAAAGTACTATTTTTCTGCGTGTCGTTGCTGATGACCGTGTAGCCCGTGTGTCATCGGAGGCCAAAGCCTTGACGCTGGACGCGAGGGGAATTCCTGCTACTGCGATTGCTTGGTTTCGATGCCTGGTTCCTGGCCTGGCAGCCGATGGCCCATCTTGATGCGCCAAGAAAGGTCAGGTCAAAGACGGCAACCCGAATGCCTGCGACCCCTTCGCTGCGCTCGGCCGGATGTGGCCGCCCTCGCGGCTATGGGCTTTGAGTGGGGTCGCAACCTACGCTTCTGGCTTCGCCTTGCACATAGTCGGCCAGTGACTCAGCGCCGTCGCGGATGGCGCGCAGTGCGTGAGCCATGGCTTGCGGACGTCGCAAGTCTTCTGGGGCATGGAGGCTGGCCAATGCAAGTTGGGCCAGGGCCCGTATTTCGTTGCAGCCTTCCTGTACCCATCCATTGGTGTCGGTGATGGTGCGAGCCAGTTGCTCGAAGCTGGCGCGCGTGGGAAGAGCGGTGCGCTGATCGTTCATGTTTTCGTACTCCTGTGCGAGACGGAAACACCCGACCTGCGTTTTCAAGCGCAGAAAGGGTGGATGGGATGTTGAAAACACGCACACAGACGTGCGGGCAGCCTTGCGGGTAGCCCCATCCCATCCAAAACCGTGTGGACGTGCGGGTGCGATGCCCACTGTCCAAGTGTTCAGACGTGACGAGGCCTCACTTTCGGGGAGGCTCTGCCGCTGTGTGTTGATGGTGTTTTCAAGCACCAGCCCCGGAACAGGGGGCCACCGAAATCATAGAGGCATTCCACAACCCCGCCTCAAACCCCAGGCCGAGCGAAGCGACGGCCCGCACCCACTCCCCGTATGAACGCGCCTGCGGCGTGATGGTTGCGGGGTTGCAGTCCTGCCGAAGGACAGGACTGCTTCGTCATCCGGCTCGCTGCGGTCGGCCGCCGGGCCGAAACCCGGCTCTCGCCCGCAGGGCGGGCATGCCCTCACAAGCCATAAAAAGCCTCCATCCAAAACACACCCAGACACACCTCTGTCATCCATTTCCCACACGTCTCCGTGTTTTCCCCAATCCCACCCCGAACCATCAGTCCTAAACTCACGCTTGTTTCAAGAAAAAAGTGTCATTTCAAATTTGAAACAGACACAAACCCCCTTCGATTGAGGTACGCCATGAACACCACGCCCTCCACAGGCCAGCTTGCCGGCCGCCGCATCCTCGTCACAGGCTCGGCGCGCGGCCTGGGCTTTGCGTTCGCCAAGGCCTTTTGCGAGCAGGGCGCGCGCGTCGCCATGGCCGATCTGCGCGAGGAGCTGCTGGCCGAGTCCGTGGCCCGGCTGCGTGCGCAGGGCTTCGAGGCCCATGGCTTCGGGCTGGATGCCGGCAATCCGGAGTCGATAGAGCGCTGCGCGCAGCAGGCCGTGCAGGCGCTGGGCGGGCTGGACGGCCTGGTGAACAACGCGGCCGTGACCGATTCGGGCGGCAAGGGCATGGACGACATCGATCTGGACAAGTGGGACCAGGTGATGAACGTGAACGTGCGCGGCGTGTGGCTGATGACGCGCGCCTGCCGCGCCGCGCTGCGCGACAGCGGCCGGGGCGCCATCGTGAACCTGGCGTCCGACACCGCGATGTGGGGCGCCCCGAACCTGATGGCCTATGTGGCCAGCAAGGGCGCGGTGATGGCCATGACGCGCTCCATGGCGCGCGAGCTGGGCGCCGACGGCATCACCATCAACGCCGTGGCGCCGGGCCTGGTGCTGGTGGAGGCCACGGAGTACGTGCCCGAGCACCGCCACCGCCTGTACATCGACCAGCGCGCGCTGCAGCGCGAGCAGCGGCCCGAGGATGTGTCGGGCGCCGTGGCCTATGCGCTGTCCGATGGCGCGCGCTTCGTGACGGGGCAGGTGCTGCCCGTCAACGGCGGCTTCGTCATGAATTGAAGGGGTTTCGCCATGACCGACACCCCCTCTTCCGGGAATGCCGAGAGCGCCGAGAACGCGGACAACGGCACCGACAAGTACATGGTGCCCGCGCTGGAGCGCGGCCTGCGCCTGCTGCAGGAGTTCGGGCGCGGCAATGCCACGCTGGGCGCGCCCGAGCTGGCCCGCCGCCTGCAGCTGCCGCGCGCCACGATTTTCCGCATGCTCAACACGCTGGAGGCCATGGGCTTTCTGCAGCGTGCCGAGGGAAGCAATGACTACCGGCTGGGCCTGTCCGTGCTGCGCCTGGGCTTCGAGTTCCTGTCGTCCATGGACCTGACCGAGCTGGGCCAGCCCGTGATCGCGCGGCTGTGCGGCGAGATCCGCTATCCCTGCAACATCGTGGTGCGCGATGGCCGCTCCATCGTCTATGTGGCCAAGGTCACGCCGCCCACGCCGCTGACCAGTTCGGTGCGCGTGGGCACGCGCCTGCCCGCCCATGCCACGGCCCTGGGCCGCGTGCTGCTGGCCGACCTGTCCCTGCCCGAGCTGCGCGCGCTCTATCCCGAGGAGCACCTGGAAGCGCACACGCCCAAGACGCCGCGCACGGTGCTGGACCTGTTCAACCTGGTCGAGGCCGACCGCGAGCGCGGCCATGTGTTCAGCGAAGGCTTCTACGAAAGCTCCATCTGCACCATCGCCGCCCCCGTGCGCGACCACAGCGGCCGCGTGGTGGCGGCGCTGGGTACGACGGTTCCCGCGCCCCATGTGGAGGAGGGCCGTGCCGAGACCCTGATCGCCGGCGTCTGCGACGCGGCGGCCGAGCTGTCCGAGCTGCTGAACTACCGACCGCAAGCGCAAACGCAGACGCAGACGCAGACGGCACAGCTGCTTTCCCTCAATTCCCGGCGCGCAGGAGGCGGCCATGTTTGATTCCCAACTCAAGGACACCACGGCCGTCGTCACCGGCGGCTCTTCGGGCATTGGCCTGGCCACGGTCGATCTGCTGCTGTCGCAGGGCGCGCGTGTCGCCCTGTGCGGGCGCAGCGCCGAACGCCTGGAGCAGGCCGTGCAGCAACTGCGCGGACGCCATCCCGAGGCCCGCCTGTTCGCCCAGGCCTGCGACGTGCTCGACGCCGCCCAGGTGCAGCAGTTCGCGCGTGACAGTGAGGCTGCGCTGGGTCCGGCCTCCATCCTCGTGAACAACGCGGGCCAGGGCCGGGTCTCGACGTTTGCCAGCACCGACGATGCGGCCTGGACCGAGGAGCTGCACCTGAAGTTCTTCTCGGTGCTGCATCCCACGCGCGCCTTTTTGCCGCAGCTCGAGCGCACGGCTGAGCCGGCCATCGTCTGCGTCAATTCGCTGCTGGCCTCGCAGCCCGAGCCGCACATGGTGGCCACCTCGGCCGCGCGCGCCGGCCTCAAGAACCTGGTGCGCTCCATGGCCACCGAGTTCGCGCCCAAGGGCGTGCGCGTCAACGGCATCCTGGTCGGCCTGATCGAGTCCGGCCAGTGGCGCCGCCGCTTCGAGGCGCGCGAGGACCGCAGCCAGGACTGGAACGCCTGGAGCGCCGACCTCGCCCGCAAGAAGTCCATTCCGCTGGGCCGCCTGGGCTCGCCCGACGAGGCCGCGCGCGCCATCTTCTATCTCGCCACGCCCCTGTCCTCCTACACGACCGGCAGCCATATCGACGTCTCCGGTGGTCTTGCACGGCAAGCGTAGTGCTTCAGCCCCTTCACCCGATTCAAAGCAGAACATGACTTCTTCCGCATCCAAAATCACCGTCGGCGCCGTTGTGGCCCAGTTCCTCGAACACTGCGGCGTGCAGGCCGCGTTCGGGGTGATCTCCATCCACAACATGCCCATCCTGGACGCGATGCATGCGCGCGGCAGGGTCCGCTTCGTGATGGCGCGCGGCGAGGCCGGCGCCGGCAACATGGCCGATGCCTGCGCGCGTTCCACCTCCAGCCTGGGCGTGTGCATCACCAGCACCGGCCCGGCCGCCGGCAACATCGCCGGCAGCCTGGTGGAGGCCTATACGGCCGGCACGCCGCTGCTGCACATCACGGGCCAGATCGAGACGCAGTACCTGGACCAGAAGCTGTCGTACATCCACGAGGCGCCCGACCAGCTGACCATGCTGGGCGCCGTGTCCAAGGCGGCGTTCCGCGTGCGCAGCGCCGAGACCTGCCTGTCCACCCTGAAGGCCGCCGTGCAGGCCGCCATGACCGCGCCCACGGGCCCGGTGAGCGTGGAGATTCCCATCGACATCCAGCAGACCGTGATCGACATGCCGGCCGACCTGTCGCCGCTGCCGGTGGCCGTGCTGGCCCCCAGCGAGGCCGCGCTCGACGCCCTGGCCGACACGCTGGCCAAGGCACGCCGCCCGCTGCTGTGGCTGGGCGGCGGCGCACGCCACGCAGTCGCTGCCGTGCAGCGCCTGAAGGCGCTGGGCTTCGGCATCGTCAGCACGGGCCAGGGCCGCGGCATCGTGGCCGAGGACGATCCGGCCTCGCTGGGCGCCTACAACATCCAAAAGCCCGTGGAGGCCTTCTACCAGCGCTGCGACGCCATGCTGGCCGTGGGCACGCGCCTGCGCAGCAACGAAACGTTGAAGTACGAACTGAAGCTGCCGCGCCCGCTGCTGCGCATCGATGTGGACGCCGCCCAGCAGGGCCGCTGCTATGCCGATGACGGCTTTGTCTGCGGCGACTCGGCCCTGGCGCTGACGGGCCTCGCCGACCGGCTGGAGGCGCGCGGCTACAAGGCCGACCCCGAGCTGCTGGCCGACCTGCGCCAGGTGCACGACGAGGCCGTGGCCACCATGCGCGACGGCCTGGGCCCGTACAGCGTGCTGGTGCAGGAGCTGCAAAAGGCCGTGGGCCGCAACTTCAACTGGGTGCGCGACGTGACCGTCTCCAACAGCACCTGGGGCAACCGCGAGCTGCGCTTTTTCGAGCCCAACGCGGGTGTGCACGCCACGGGCGGCGGCATCGGCATGGGCATGCCCATGGCCATCGGCGCGGCCGTGGGCGCGGCGGTCAGCGGCTCGGGCCGCAAGACGCTGGGCCTGGCGGGCGATGGCGGCTTCATCCTGAACCTGGGCGAGCTGGCCACGCTGGTGCAGGAAGAGTGCGACACCCTGATCGTGCTGATGAACGACCAGCGCTACGGCGTGATCCAGAACATCCAGGACGCCTCCTACGGCGGCCGCCGCTGCTATGTGGAGCTGCACACGCCCGACTACGCGCAGCTGTGCGCCTCCATCCAGCTGCCCCATGCCCGCGTTCAAGACCTCAAGGAGCTGCCGGCGGTGCTGCAGTCGGCCTGGACGAAGAAGGGCCCCTTCCTGCTGGAGATCGACATGCGCGCCATCGGCAATTTCAAGGCCACGTTCTCTGGCCCGCCCGTGAACAAGCTGGACCAGATCCCGGCCACCACCACGGCCACCAAGGCCGCCTGAGGCGGCTGGATTCGAACGAACGAGAGAGGCTCACCATGTCGAACCTGGAACTGCTCCCCATCAACATCGCCGGCGAATGGCGCCTGGGCGGCGGCGGCGAATCCACCACGCTCTATCCCGCCACCGGCGAAGTGGTGGGCCGCCTGCGCGCGCCCAGCCTGGAGGATGTGGAGGAGGCCATCCAGAAGGCCGACCACGCCTTCCGCACCAGCGGCTGGGCCCAGAAAAAGCCCCATGAGCGCGCGGCCGTGCTGCACCGCGTGGCCCAGCTGATCCGCGAGCGCGCCGAGCCCCTGGCCCAGCTGCAGCGCCTGGACAACGGCAAGCCCATCAAGGAAACACGCATGCTGGTGGCCAGCGCCGCCGCCACCTTCCAGTTCTTTGCAGCGGCCTGCGAGACCATGGAGGAAACCATCACGCCCTCGCGCGGCGACTTCATGACCATGAGCGTGTACGAGCCCATGGGCGTGGTGGCGGCCATCACACCGTGGAACTCGCCGATCGCCAGCGAGGCGCAAAAGCTGGCGCCCGCGCTGGCCGCCGGCAACGCCGTGGTCGTCAAGCCCGCCGAGGCCACGCCGCTGCTGGCGCTGGAGCTGGCGAAGATCTGCGAAGAGGCCGGCGTGCCCAAGGGCCTGGTCAGCGTGCTGCCGGGCCGGGGCTCGGTGATCGGCGACGCCATCACCAAGCATCCGCTGGTCAAGCGCGTGTCGTTCACCGGCGGCACGTCCACGGGCAAGCACATCGCCCACATCGCGGCCGACAAGATGATGCCGGTCTCGCTGGAGCTGGGCGGCAAGTCGGCCACCATGGTGCTGGCCGATGCCGACATCGACCATGCCGTCAACGGCGTGCTCTACGGCATCTTCAGCTCCTCGGGCGAGTCGTGCATCGCGGGCTCGCGCCTGTTCGTGGCGCGCAGCCTGCATGCCGAATTCATGCAGCGCCTGACGGCCAAGGCCGCCGCGCTGCAGGTGGGCGACCCGGCCGACGAGCGTACGCAGATGGGGCCGCTGATCACCGCCAAGCACCGCGAATCCATAGAGAGCTATGTGGCCCTGGGCCTGTCCGAGGGCGGCCGGCTGCTCACGGGCGGCCAGCGGCCCGAGGGCGCGCAGTTCGAGCGCGGCTACTACTACCGCCCCACCATCATCGACGGCGTGAAGAACGACTGGCAGATCTGCCAGCAGGAAATCTTCGGCCCCGTGCTCGTGGCCATGCCCTTCGACAACGAGGACGACCTGCTCGCCCAGGCCAACGACAGCGTCTACGCGCTGGCCGCCGGCATCTGGACGCGCGACTACAAGAGCGCCTGGCGCATTGGCCGCGCCGTGCAGGCCGGCACCGTCTGGATCAACACCTACAAGCAGTTCTCCATCTCCACGCCCTTCGGCGGCTGGCGCGACAGCGGCCTGGGCCGCGAGAAGGGACGGCTGGGCATACAGCAGTACATGGAGCAAAAGAGCATGTACTGGGGCTTGAACGAGAGCCCCATCGCTTGGGCAAATTGAAGGAGCACGACATGAGCGTACTGGGCATAGACGAAATCACCTACGGCGCGGACGACCTGGCCACCTGCCGCCGCTTCTTCCTGGACTGGGGCCTGGCGCTCGTGCAGGAAGCGGACGACCGGCTGGTGTTCGAGACCCTCAACGGCTGCCGCGTGATCGTGGCCGCCGTGGACCATCCCGATCTGCCGCCCGCCATCGAGGCCGGCCCCACGCTGCGCGAGGTGGTCTGGGGTGTGGAAAGCGAGGCGGACCTTGCGCTGTACGCCAGCCGCATTGCCGCGCTGCCGGGCTTCACACAGGGCCAGGGGCGCATAGGCTGCACCGACCCCAACGGCCTGTCCGTGCGCCTGCAGGTCACGCAAAAGCGTGATGTGGATGTGCAAGGCGCCGCCTACAACACCTGGAACCGCAAGGACCGCGTCAACCAGGCCAGCCCGGCCTACGAACGCGCCCAGCCCATCGAGGTCGGCCATGTGGTGTTCTTCGTCAAGGACGTGCAGGCCTGCGAGCGCTTCTACGTGGACAACTTCGGCTTCGCGGCCTCGGACCGCTACCCCGAGCGCGGTGCCTTCCTGCGCTGCGCGCCCGACGGCGGCCACCACGACATCTTCCTGCTGCAGCGCCCCGCCAAGGACGCTGGCCTGAACCACGTGGCCTTCACGGTGCGCGACATCCACGAGGTCTTCGGCGGCGGCATGCACATCTCGCGCTGCGGCTGGGACACCCAGCTGGGCCCGGGCCGCCATCCCGTGTCCTCGGCCTATTTCTGGTACTTCCGCAATCCGGCCGGCGCCCTGGTCGAGTACTACGCCGACGAGGACCAGCTCACCGCCGACTGGCAGCCCCGCGAGTTCGAGCCCGGCCCCACGGTGTTTGCCGAATGGGCCATCGATGGCGGCATCGACGGCAACACCCGGCGCCAAAAGGGCGTGGGTACCAGCGACGGGAAATTCATCACCGACAAGCGGCATTGAGACCGCGCCTGACGGCCTACCCCCACAACCCAACCACCCCACGGCCCCCCACCATGAACAAGACACGTCGCCAGGTTTCTCTTGCCGCTGCATTCCTGGCTGCAGCCACGCTGTCCGGCACCGCGATGGCCCAGGCCTATCCGGCCAAGCCCATCACCATCATCGTGGCCTATCCGGCCGGTGGCGACACCGATGCCATGGCGCGCCTGTATGCCGAGAAGCTGTCCACGCGCCTGGGCCAGCCCGTGCTGGTGGACAACCGCCCCGGCGCCAGCGGCACCATCGGCAGCGTGCATGTGGCCAAGGCCTCGCCGGACGGCTACACGCTGCTGCTGGCGCCCAATACCTTCGCCATCGCGCAGTTCGTGCTCAAGACGGCCTCGGGCTCCAGCTACGACGTGCTGCACGGCTTCACGCCCATCGTGCAGACCAGCGTGCAGCCCATGTTCGTGGCCACCAACCAGGCCTCGGGCATCAAGGACATGAAGACCCTGATCGCCCAGGGCAAGCGCGACGGCCTGACCTACGCCAGCCCCGGCAGCGGCTCGCCCATGCACATCCTGGGCGAGATGTTCAACCGCGCCGCCGGTACGCGCATCGCCCACATTCCCTACAAGGGCGTGGCACCTGCCGTCAACGACCTGATCGGCGGCCATGTGCCCACGACCTTCATGACCTGGGGACCGATCGCGCCCTACGTCGGCGGCAAGGTCGCCGCCCTGGCCGTGGCCGACAGCCAGCGCAGCGCGCTGGCCCCCAATGTGCCCACCCTGGCCGAGCTGGGCGTCAAGGACGTGGAAGTGTCCGCATGGCAGGGCCTGTTCGGCCCCAAGGGCATGTCGCCCGAGACCGTGAAGCTGCTGAACACGCACCTCAACGAGATCCTGAAGATGCCCGACGTGGTCTCCAAGATGGCCACCTTCGGCGCGCTGCCCGCAGGCGGCGAGCCCGCGCGCCTGGAAAAGACGAATGCCGCCGATTTCAATCGCTTCGGCAAGCTCATCAAAGACCTGGATATCAGGGCTGACTAAATGACCTACCCCCTGAGTCGCTTCGCGCCTTCCCCCAAGGGGGACGACACCCTCGGTGCGGGGCGGCCCTTCCTCGGTGTCCCTGAGGTCGGGCTGCGCCGGTTTCACGCGATACGGGTGGCGGGCGACGCTCCGGGCAATGAAGCCGAACCACGATTCAAGACAGTTTTCGAAGGAGAGAACCATGGCCGCTGATCGCTATCTCGAGCCGCACCAGGCGCGCGAACGTGCCCCCACCCTGATGGAAGACCTGCTGGGCGATTCCATCGAACGCGCCTTCGGCGAAGGCGTGCAGACCCTGCCCGAACTGGTGGCCTACCTCAACCGCAGCGGCCCCTCCGGCGAGAACGGCGAGGCCTGGACCGAAGACAGCTTCCAGGCGCTGATGGCGCGGCTGGGCTATTGATACCGAGCAGGACTGGAGAGCCCCATGAACGTACAAACCATCACCATCGATCCGGTGGACGGCCTGCTCAACAAAGGCCTGAAGAACCTCTGGTACGCGGTCTGCCCCTCGGACTTCGTGAAGACCCAGCCCGTGTCCGTGCGCCGCTTCGGCCGCAAGATCGCGCTGTGGCGCGATGCCGCCGGCCAGGTCCATGCGCTGGAAGACCATTGCCCGCACCGCGGCGCGCCGCTGTCGCAGGGCGTGATCCTGGGCGACCGCCTGGCCTGCCCCTACCACGGCGTGGAAGTGCGCTGCGACGGCACCGTGACCAAGGTGCCCGGCAGCCCCGGCTGCAAGCTCGAAGGCTCGCGCGCGGCGCTGGCCTTCCATGCGCGCGAGGCGCATGGCGCCATCTTTCTCTACAACAGCGACAAGGCCGTTGACGAGGCGCCCGAGTTCACGCTGCCCGAGGAGCTGACCTCGCCTGAGTACTCCAACTTCCTGTGCTATGCCGAGTGGCGCAGCGACTACCGCTATGCGCTGGACAACGTCATGGACCCCATGCACGGCACCTTCCTGCACAAGCAGTCGCACTCCATGGCCGAGGGTGACAGCAAGGCCACGTTCCAGGTGCGCGAGACCGATGACGGCTTCGTCTTCGAGAAGGTGGGCCAGCGCGGCGTGAACTTCGACTGGACCGAGTGGGGCAGCACGGGCGTGCACTGGATGCGCCTGGAGATCCCCTATCCCAAGACCGGCGGCCCCGGCGGCAACTTCGCCATCGTGGCCTGCGTCACGCCCATCAGCGCCGACCTGTGCGCCGTGTTCTTCTGGCGCTGCCGCAAGGTGCAGGGCTGGATGCGCGACACCTGGCGCTTCCTGTACCGCAACCGCCTGGAGGCGCGCCACTGGGCCGTGCTGGAGCAGGACCGGATCATGATGGAGCAGATGGAGCTGGACGCCAACGAGCGCGAGAACCTCTACCAGCATGACATCGGCCTGGTGCGCCTGCGCCGCCACCTGCGCCGCCTGGCCCAGGAGCAGATCGACGAAGGCGCCGCATCATGAGCACCAACCTCCAGGCCTTCGTGCACACGCTGCGCTTCGAGGCCCAGGACACCATCAGCGTGGACCTGCGGCCCGTGGCGGGCGGGGAGCTTCCCGCCTTCACGCCGGGCTCGCACATCGATCTGCACCTGCCCAACGGCCTGGTGCGCAGCTACTCGCTGAGCAACCCCAGCGAGGAGCGCCACCGCTACGTGGTCGGCGTGCTGCGCGACCGCGCCAGCCGCGGTGGCTCGCGCTGCGTGCACGAGTCGCTGCGCGTGGGCATGCCCATCACCATCTCCGAGCCGCGCAACCATTTCGCGCTGGACGAAAGCGCCGCGCACACCGTGCTGGTGGCCGGCGGCATCGGCATCACGCCGCTGCTGTGCATGGCGCGCAGGCTCAAGGGCCAGGGCCGCTCGTTCGAGATGCTGTACTTCGCCCGCGAGCGCAAGGGCGCGGCCTTCCTGGAAGAGCTGCAGGCGCTGGGCATGCCGCTGCACCTGCACTTCGACAGCGAGGCCGGCGGCCCGCCCGACCTGCGCGCGCTGCTGGCCCAACGCCAGCCCGACGCGGGCACGCACCACTACGCCTGCGGCCCCACGCCCATGCTGGACGCCTTCGAGAAGTTCTGCGCCGAGCTGGGCCACGCCAACGCCCACATCGAGCGCTTCACGCCCGTGGAGGTCAAGGCCGCCGACGATGCGCGCAGCAACTACACGGTGGAACTCAAGCGCAGCGGCCGCTTCATCGAGATCACGCCCGAGAAGTCGCTGCTCGACACCCTGCTGGATGCCGGCATCCAGATGGACCACAGCTGCTGCGAAGGTGTCTGCGGCTCCTGCGAGACGCGCGTGCTCGAAGGCATTCCGGACCACCGCGACTCGGTGCTCAGCCCCAAGGAAAAGGCCAGCAACAAAGTGATGATGGTCTGCGTTTCCGGCTGCAAGAGCGAACGTTTAGTGCTCGATATCTGAGCAGGCAATCAGACCTGCACGGCAACAACCCACCACCCCCAAGCCCCCCAAGCCACCACCCCAGAGGAGACAACCCCATGAAAACCATCCATACGCCCATGCTGGGCGTGGCGCTAGCCTGCCTGGCGTCCTTGCCCGGTGCCGCTTCGGCGCAGTCCAAGGTCGAGATCTTCGGCGTCGTCGATGTCGGCGTCACGCACCTGAACGGCTCCGGCCCGTCCAAGACCGGCCTGTCCACGGGCGGCGCCAACATCAGCCGCCTCGGCTTTCGCGGCACGGAAGAGCTGGGCGGCGGCCTGCGCGCTGGCTTCTGGCTGGAGGCGGGCATGGACGTGGACAGCGGCTCGGGCAAGGCCAGCGGTGGCGGCCTGAGCTTCAACCGCCGCTCCACCGTGAGCCTGTCGGGCGACTTCGGCGAAGTGCGCCTGGGCCGCGATGACTCGGCCACCTTCCTGAGCACGCTGATCTTCGACCCCTTCCTCACCAACGGCGTGGGCGGCACCATGGGCTTCACCATGCTGGGCATTCCCGGCACGGGCACGGCCACGGGCGGCGCGCCCATCCAGATCAGCAACGCGGTCAGCTACTTCCTGCCGCAGAACCTGGGCGGCTTCTACGGCCAGGTGCAGGTGGCCATGGGCGAGCAGGCGCGCAGCGCGCCCAACAAGAACCAGGGCGACTACCGCGGCCTGCGCTTCGGCTACCGCCAGGGCCCCTTCAACGGCGCACTGGCCACGGGCAAGTTCTATGGCGACAGCGATGCGACCAACCTCACGGCCAGCAACGTGGGCCTGAGCTGGGACTTCGGCGTGGCCAAGCCCATGCTGCTGTGGGCCAGCGAAAAGCGCGGCGCCCTCAAGGTCACCGCCCTGCAGCTGGGCGTGACCGCGCCCGTGGGCATGGGCGAGTTCAAGGCCTCCTACGGCCACTACAACACCGACGGCAGCAATGCCGACTGGAACAAGATCAGCGTGGGCTACGGGCACAACCTGTCCAAGCGCACCCAGGTCTACGGCACGGTGGCCTTCCTCAAGAACAAGGACGGCGCGGCCAAGTCCATCGGCGTGCAGGGCCTGTCGGCCCCGGGCACCACGCTGGGCGGCCGCTCCTCCGGCTTCGAGGTGGGCGTGCGCCACTTCTTCTGATACAGCCCATCGGGCGATAGAGACTTGCCATGAAAGATATGCGTGCGGCCCGCTGGTGGGGGGTGATCAGCCTCTTCATCATCGTCGCCATCTCCTATGTGGACCGGATCAACCTTTCGATCCTCATCCTCGACCAGGGATTTCTGGACCACATCGGGCTGACGCACGACGACCGCACGCGCCAGGGCCTGCTGGCCACGGCCTTCATGGTGGGCTACGGCGTTTCTTCCTTCGTGTTGACGCCGTTTTGCGCGGCGCTCTTCGGCGTGCGCCGAAGCCTGGTGGTCGGCCTGCTGCTGTGGGGCGCCGTGTCCTTTCTGTCCCCGGCCATGAACAGCTATGGCCTGCTGCTGGCCTCGCGCATCCTGCTGGGCATCTCCGAAGGGCCGCTGTACTCGCTGGCGGGCAGCTACATCAAGGCGCATTTCCAGAGCCATGAGAACGGCCTGCCCAACTCCTTCGTGAACATGGGCACGGGCCTGGGGCTGGCGGTGGGCTATCCGCTGATCGGCTACCTGGTGGCCGGCCATGACTGGCAGACCTCGTTCCACGTGCTGGGCCTGATCAATGTGGCCATCGGCATTCCGCTGGTGCTGGCCTTCATCCGCATGCCCCGCGTGGACACCGGCATGCCGCGCCCGCGCTCGCTGGGCGAGGCGGTGGGCCAGGTCGGGCAGATCGTGCGCGGCGCCATGCACACGCGCTATCTGGTGCTGGTGGCCGTGCTGTCGGCGGCCTTCTTCTCCTACCTCTGGGGCAGCAGCAACTGGCTGCCGGCCTACCTGGAGTCGCGCGGCTTTTCGCTGCGCGAGATGGGCTGGCTGGCCTCGCTGCCGCAGTACGCCACGGTATTGGCCGTGCTGGTCGGCGGCATCGTCATCGACCGCTTGCCGCGCCGCCAGGTGCCGCTGATCTTCGTCGGCGGCAGCCTGGGCCTGGCGCTGGCCATATGGCTGGCCATCCACATGGAAGACCGCTACGCGGCGGCCTACTGCCTGATCGCCGCCAACTTCTGCTGGGGCTTGATGAGCCCGGCCATTCCCAGCACCGTGCAGTACTGCGCGCGGCCCGAGCATGTGGCCAGCGCCTATGGCGTCGTCAACGGCACGGCGACCCTGGTGGCGGGCTTCATGCCTGCGCTCATGGGCGCCGTCATCGGCTGGACATCGCATTCGGCCGGCGGCGGTTTCGTTGCCGGCTTCGGCCTGCTGGTGGGCACGCAGCTGGTGGTCATGGTCTGCGGCCTGGTGCTGTGGCTGCGCGAGCGCGGCCAGGGCACCCACGGTGCCAGCGATGCCCGGGATACGTCCGCGCGCACGGCCTGACCTGCACTACAGCGCGCCCGCTGCGGCGCACTGCTCCAGAAACGTCACCAAGGCCTGCACGCGCGCCGTGCGGCCCTTGCGCGTGGGCACCAGCAGGGTGACGGGCGCGCTGCCGAAATGCCAGTCGGGCAGCACGCGCACCAGCCGGCCCTCGGCAATGGCCGGTGCCATGTCCCATTGCGAACGCAGCACCAGGCCCAGGCCCTGTTCGGCCCAGTGGCGGGCCACGCCGCCATCGTTGGTGACGTAGGACGGCGTCACGCGCAGGGTCTGGCCGTCCACGGCACGCCGGCTGGCGGCGGGGCGCAGGTGCCACAGCGTCACATCCTCCTCGTTCTCGCGGATGCAGATGCAGGCGTGCTCCAGCAATTCGCGCGGCGTGGCGGGCGTGCCATGGCGGCGCAGGTAGTCGGGGCTGGCGCACAGCCAGCGGTCGTTGGCAGCCAGCTCGCGCGCCACCCAGGAGGAGTCGCGCACCGTGCCGATGTGGACCACGGCATCGGCATCGTGGCGGTCGGGGAAAGGCGTTTCGCGCAGGTCCAGCTGCAGTTTCAGTTGCGGGTGCTGGCGCGTGAAGGGCACCAGGGCCGGGGCCAGCCGGCTGCGCCCATAGCCAAAGGGCGCGGCAATGCGCAGCGTGCCACCCAGCTGCCGGGCATCGCCGTGCAGCGAGTCGCGCAGCTCCTCGATCTGGCCCAGCAGCCGCACGGCCTCGCGGGCAAAGCGCTCGCCCTCGGGCGTCAGCGCCAGGCGCCGCGCGCTGCGGTTGGCCAGGGACAGGCCCAGTTCGGCCTCCAGCCGGCGCAGCCGCATGGACAGTGCAGGCGGTGTCACGTCAAGCGCACGGGCCGCCGCGCTCAGCGAGCTTTCGCGCAGCAAGGCGGCGGCAAGCTGCAGGTCTTCGATGGCAATCATTCAATTTGCCTTAACGATTGATGACGGCGGATTTAACCACGACCATGGTCTTGGTCCGTACAGTGCCAAGGCATGAACACCCCATACCCCACCTCTGCCGCATGGCCCCGGGCCGTGCTCTTCGACCTGCTGACCGCCTTGCTGGACTCCTGGACCGTCTGGAATGCGGCCGCCGGCAGCGAGGCTGCCGGGCGCGACTGGCGCGCCGAATACCTGCGCCTGACCTATGGCTGCGGCGCCTACCAGCCCTATGAGGACCTGGTGCGCACGGCGGCCCGCAACCGGGGCCTGCCCGAGGCGGTGGCCGACAGGCTGGAGGCGCAATGGGAGCAGCTGCAGCCCTGGGATGGCGCACGCGAGCTGCTGGCCGCCCTGCGCCCGCACTGCCGCCTGGCCGTGGTGACCAATTGCTCCGAGCGACTGGGTCAACGTGCCGCCGCGCTGCTGGGCGTGGATTGGGATGTGGTGGTGACCTCGGAAGCAGCAGGCTTCTACAAGCCCGACCCCCGGCCCTACCAGCTGGCGCTGGACCGGCTGGGGCTGCCTGCGGGCCAGGCCGCCTTCGTGGCCGGATCGGGCTATGACCTGTTCGGCACCTCGGCCGTGGGCCTGCGTACCTTCTGGCACAACCGCGTGGGCCTGTCGCGGCCCACGGGCGCGCCGCAGGCCGAGGCCGAAGCACCCACGCTGGCGCCGGCACTGCCCTGGCTCAGGGACTTTTCCCTGCAGCAGGGTTGAACCCCGAGGGTGCAGCCGGTGCTGTGCCCGCCCTCCTATCCTGTCCACCCTTGTGAGGAGCCTGCCATGCAGCTGCGTCCAGCCCTGCCGTTGTCCCTTGTGTCCGCATTCCCGGTCCTGTCCATCGTCTGTGCCATGGCGTGGAGCCAGGGAGCCCTGGCGCAGGCCGGCGCTGCCTTTCCGGCCAGGCCGGTCACGCTGGTCGTGCCGTTTCCCCCGGGAGGCCCCAGCGATGCGCTGGCCCGTGCCGTGGCTCAGAAGATGGGGGAGCATCTGGGCCAACCCCTGGTGATCGAGAACCTGGGTGGCGCCAATGGAACCATCGGCCTGAACCAGGCGCGCAAGGCTGCTGCCGACGGCTACACCCTGTCCTTTGGCGGCATAGGCACGCATGTGGTCAATGTGGCCTTGTACCGCAAGCTGCCCTATGACCCCGTGGCCGACTTCGCCCCTGTGGGACCTGCGGGCGCGGCGCCCATGCTGCTGCTGGCGCGTGCCAATCTGCCGGCCTCCGACCTGCGCCAGTTCGCCGACTGGCTCAAGCGCAACCAGGCCGCAGCCTCCTATGGCAGCGCCGGCGTGGGCTCGATATCGCACTATGGGTGCGTGCTGCTGCTGTCGGCGCTGGGCCAAAGCCCCACCCATGTTCCCTATCGCGGGATCGCGCCTGCCATGAACGATCTCATGGGCGGACAGACCGATTTCATGTGCGACCAGACGACGACGGCGCTGCCGCAGATCGCGGGCGGCCGCATCAAGGCGATTGCGGTGCTGGGAACACAGCGCCTGGCTCAGCTGCCGGGCACGGCGGCCAGCGCCGAGGCCGGCCACCCCCTGCAGGCGCGCTCATGGAACGCGATCTTCGCACCACGCGGCACGCCGCCGGCGGTGCTCGCGCGGCTGACGCGGTCGCTGCAGCACGCCATGGGCGATGCGGGCCTGCGCGCACAGATGGCTGCGCTGGGGGTGGAGCTGCCGTCGCCCGAGCAGGCCGTGCCGGCCACGGTCTCCGCCTTGATCGAACAGGGACTGCGCAACGACGTGCCTGCCCTCAAGGCCAAAGGCCAATACCTGGATTGACGATGGAGAGAGAAACACCATGCAAGACACACTTCTGACCCTGGACACGCCCGCTGCCGTGATCGACCTCGCACGCATGCAGCGCAACATCCACCGCATGCAGCAGCGCATGGACGCGCAGGGCGTGCGCCTGCGCCCCCATGTGAAGACCAGCAAGAGCGTGCCCGTGGCCGCCGCGCAGCGCGCGGCCGGGGCCTCGGGCATCACGGTCTCCACCCTGAAGGAGGCCGAGCAGTTCTTTGCCGCTGGCACCACCGACATCCTCTATGCAGTCAGCATGGCGCCGCACCGCCTGCCGCAGGCCCTGCAACTGCGCCGGCGCGGCTGCGATCTCAAGCTCATCGTGGACAGCGTGGCGGCGGCCCAGGCCATTGCCGCGTTCGGCCGCGAACAGGGCGAGGCCTTCGAGGTATGGATAGAGATCGACACCGACGGCCACCGCTCCGGCGTGGGCGCCGAAGATGCGCCGCTGCTGCTGGCCATTGGCCGCACGCTGCACGACGGCGGCATGCGCCTGGGTGGTGTGCTCACGCATGCCGGCTCCAGCTACGAGCTGGACACGCCCGATGCGCTGCAGGCGCTGGCCGAGCGCGAGCGCGCCGGCTGCGTGCAGGCCGCCGAAGCCCTGCGCGCGGCCGGCCTGCCGTGCCCCGTGGTCAGCGTGGGCTCCACGCCCACCGCGCTGGCGGCATGCCGGCTGGACGGCGTGACCGAGGTGCGCGCAGGCGTCTATGTGTTCTTCGACCTGGTGATGCGCAACATCGGCGTGTGCACGGCCGAGGACGTGGCGCTGTCGGTGCTGGCCACCGTGATCGGCCACCAGGCCGACAAGGGTTGGGCCATCGTGGACGCAGGCTGGATGGCCATGAGCCGCGACCGGGGCACGGCGAAACAGCGGCAGGACTTCGGCTACGGCCAGGTCTGCGACCTGCATGGCGAGGTGATGCCGGGCTTCGTGCTGACCGGCGCCAACCAGGAGCACGGCATCCTGGCGCGCGCTGATGGCGCGATAGAGGCCGACATCGCCGCCCGCTTTCCCCTGGGCACGCGGCTGCGCATCCTGCCCAACCATGCCTGCGCCACGGGCGCGCAGTTCCCGGCCTACCAGGCGCTGGCGGCAGATGGCTCGGTGCAAACCTGGGAGCGGCTCCATGGCTGGTGAAAACGGGATCGATCTGCGCCATGCATCGCCGAACCTGCCTGCGCCGGGCGGCCACTACAGCCACACGGCCACGGGCCAGGGGCTGGTCTTCGTGTCAGGGCAGCTGCCCATACGGCCCGACGGCACGCGCCTGGTGGACGCCAGCTTCGAGGACCAGGCCCGGCAGGCGCTGGCCAACCTGGCAGCGGCGCTGGAGCTGGCCGGCAGCGGCGTGCCGCGGCTGCTGCAGGTGCGCGTGTACCTGGACGACATGGCGCACTGGCCGGCCTTCGACCGCATCTACGCGGACTGGGCCGGCGCACACCGGCCCGCGCGCGCCGTGGTGCCCACGGGGGCGCTGCATTTCGGGTTGAAGGTGGAAATCGAGGCCGTGGCGCTGGCCTGAAGAAAGCCCGGCCCGAGGGGGCCGGCTGCCGCTACTTCAGCCAGCCGCGCTTGCGGAAATACAGCATGGGCCCGACGGCGCTGAGCACCATGAGCGCGATGACGTAGACGTAGCCGAACTCCCACTCCAGCTCGGGCATGAAGCGGAAGTTCATGCCGTAGACGCTGGCGATCAGCGTGGGCGGCAGCAGGGCCACGCTGGCCACCGAGAAGATCTTGATGATCTTGTTCTGGTTGATGTTGATGAAGCCGACGGTGGCATCCATCAGGAAGTTGATCTTGTCGAAGAGGAAGGCCGTGTGGCTGTCCAGCGATTCGATGTCGCGCAGGATCTGGCGCGCTTCCTCGAACTGCTCGGCATTGAGCATCTTGGAACGCATCATGAAGCTGACGGCGCGGCGCGTGTCCATGACGTTGCGGCGGATGCGGCCGTTCAGGTCTTCCTGGCGCGCGATGGCGCCCAGCACTTCGCGGGCCACGTCGTCGGTCACGTCGCCGGACAGCACCATCTTGCTGGCCTTCTCCAGGTCGTCGTAGATGCCTTCGAGCGTATCGGCCGAGTACTCGGCGTCGGCGTCGAACAGCTTGAGCAGCACGTCCTTGGCCTCGTCGATCAGGCCCGGCGCGCGGCGCGCGCGCATGCGCAGCAGCCGGAAGACCGGCACGTCCTCGTCATGGATGGAGAACAGCACGCCGCAGCTGCGCAGGTTCTTGTTGTGCTCGTTGACGATGAAGGCCACGCGCACGGAGCGGGGATCCTCGTCATCGTCGATCAGGAAGTCGCTGCGGATGTGCAGCTCGCCGTTGTCTTCTTCGTAGAAGCGGGCCGATTCCTCGATGTCGTCGTCCATCGCATCTTCGGGGATGGACAACTCGTAGTGCTGCTTGATCCAGCGCTTTTCCTCGACCGTGGGCGACTCCAGGTCCACCCAGATCGGCTTGAAGCGGGACAGCTCCTCCAGCGACTCGATCTCTTCTTGAACCAGGCGGCCATTGGCCAGCGTAAAGATGTTGAGCATAGGCTCACTCCAGGTGTTCTTCTCAGGCGTGCGGGGTATCGGGGGTGCTTTCAACCCCACAGGCCAACCGGGAGTTGAAAGCTACCAACTGGGGTAGGTTTCCACGGAGCTTTCTCCAAGATGCAAAGCATCGGATTATGCAGCGTTGCGCTGCAGCATGCGGGCCGGCCGCGCTATTCGGAAGCGGCTCCAGGGGGCATCTGGCGGCCTGTCACAAAAGCCTGGGCATGGCACAGGTCGGCCCAGGCGCCGGCCTTGGCCTGGGGGGCGCGCAGCAGATAGTTGGGGTCGTAGCTGACCACGGCCGGCACACCGGCGATGCGGTGCGGCTCGGCGCGCAGGCGGCCCAGGGCCTCCTGGCGCCCCAGCACGGCGCGCGCCGTGGCCAGGCCCAGCACCAGCACGCAGGCCGGGCGCAGATCGCGCAGCAGTGCCTCCAGCGACGGTTGCAGGGCCGGGACCTCGGGCGCCTCCTGGCCTTCGGCCGGAGGCTGCACGCGGTGCAGGGCGGCGCTGTACAGGCGCGGATGGTCCTGCAGGTTCAGCGCGCGCAGCATGTTGTCCAGCAGCCGGGCCGCGTCGCCTTCCAGCGCGGTGCGCGCGCAGTCGGGGCCGGGGCGCCGGGCGGGCGGCAGCGGCAGGGAGTTGGCCGGCGGCTCCAGCAGGATCAGCCAGCCGCCTTCGCCGCCATCACCGGCCGGCGGCGTTGCCGCATACACGGGACGCACGGGGCCCAGCCGCCAGCCCAGGCCCGGTGCGCCGGCCACGGGCTGCTGCACGTAGCGGCGCGGCGGGCGTTCGCGTTCGGGGATGACGGGTGCGGGAGAGGCGTGCACGGGTGCGGGAGGCGGTGGCGCCTGGACCGGCGCCTGAACAGGCACCTGGACGCGTGCGGGCGTTGGCGCGGCGACAGGCGACGATGCAGCAGGCGCCGGTGCATCAGGCGCCGGGAGGGGCGCCTCCTGCACGGGCGGCGGAACGGGGCGGGCCACCAGCGGATCCGCCAGGGGCGCCGCTGCAGGCGCATCGGCGGGCGCAGCCAGGGCCTCGGACAGCACGGCGGGCGCGGTCTCGGGTTCGGGCAGCCAGACAGTGATGCCCATGGCATGCAGCATGGCCCGCTGGCGGGTGTCTAGATTCAGGGCCATAGCTTGAGGCTCATGAGCACGGCATGCTCGCGCGGGCCGTCGTGCATGGGGTAGTAGTTCTTGCGCAGGCCCACCTCCTGGTAGCCATGCGCGGCGTAGATGCTGCGTGCGCGGACATTGCTCTCGCGCACTTCCAGCCAGATCCATTGGGCCTGGCGCTGGCGCGACCACAGGGCCAGGGCGTCCAGCAGGATGCGGGCCCAGCCCTGGCGCTGGCGCGCCGGGGCCACGGTGATGTTGAGCAGGTGCACCTCGTCGAGCACGATCATGGCGACGAAGTAGCCGACCAGCCCGCCCTGGGCATCCACCAGCAGCTGGGTTTCATAGCCGGCCGCCATGGCGTCGATGAAGTTGCCACGCGTCCAGGGATGGGAATAGGCCTGCTGCTCCACGGGCAGCAGCGTGTCCAGCCACAGCACGTTCAGCGGCTCGAAGCGCACGCTGTCCCGCTCCGACGCCAAGGCGTCGGTCAGGGGCGGCAGCGGCCGCGAGGGCTGTGGCGTGTGCGTGCTCATGCCTGGGCAGGAGGGGTCTCTGTGGTCTGCACGGGTGAAGCAAGCGCGGCTGCCGCCTTGGCAGCCTCGCGCTCGGCCGTGGTCTGCGCGACTTTATCGCGGATGTAGCGCGGCAGGGCCTGGTCGGCCGGCAGGGCGCGGTCGGCCGCCAGCATCGCAGGGGCCAGGCGCAGCATGGCGGCGGCCGTGGGCAGCGCAGCCACATGGCTGGCCTGGGGCGCCAGGCGCTCGCCATAGGCGGCCAGGGCGTTGCCGGCCACCACGGTGCCGGGCGGCAGCTGCAGGGCCTCGGGCGCGCACAGGCCGAAGTCGCCGCTTTGCTCGCCGATGTCGTTCCAGCGGCCATCGGCCCAGTGGTAGGCGGCGTGGTAGACCTCGTTCATGCGCGCATCGATCACGGCGATGAGGTCGGTGCAGCCGTATTGCATGCGCGCCTGCTCGGCCACGGCCAGCAGGCTGTCCATGGGCAGCACGGGCACGCGGGCGGCAAAGGCCAGGCCCTGGGCCACGGAGCACGCCGTGCGCAGGCCCGTGAACGAGCCCGGACCCCGGCCGAAGACGATGGCCCGCAGCTCGGCGAACTCCAGTCCGGCCTGGGCCATGAGGGCCAGGATGGCGGGGATCAGCTCGGTCGAGGTCTGCGGGCCGCCGGGGCCGCTGTGTTCCCAGACGGCATCGCCGCGCTGCACGGCGATGGAGAGGGTGTCGGTACTGGTGTCTAGGGCAAGAAGATTCATGGCGTGGGGCAGGCGGCGGTGCCGCAGCAAGTGCAGGATTATCGGTGCCCCGCCCGTCCCGCGCCCGGCAGGGCTGCAATGACCGGCGTAGACTTGCCGGCCATGTTGCATCTTTCGACGTCTTCTTCCCTTATTTCCTCGATTTCCTCCGCCTTCTCTCTTGGATTGCCGCTTTCCCGCCGGGGCCTGGCGGCCGCGCTGCTGGCGGCGTCCGTCCTGCCCGGCGTGGCAAGCGCCCAGGCAGATGCGCCCACCTCGCCGGCCTCGCTGTCCACCAAGACTGCACGCGAAAGCCGGCTGCCCCCGGCCGTGGAGGCGGCGCTTGCGCGCGCCAAGCTGCCGCGCGACGCGGTCTCGGCCCTGGTGGTCGAGGTCGATGGCCGGGCCGCTCCGCGCCTGGACTGGCAAAGCCATGTGGCCATGAACCCGGCCTCGGTGATGAAGCTGGTCACCACCTATGCGGCGCTGGACCAGCTGGGTCCTGCCCATGTCTGGCGCACGCCCGTCTTCCTGGGCGGGCCGGTGCAGGACGGCGTGCTGCGCGGGCCGCTGTACATCCAGGGCCAGGGCGATCCCAAGCTCGTGATGGAGCGGCTGTGGCTGATGCTGCGCCGCCTGCAGGGCATGGGCATCAAGGTCATCGTGGGCGACATCGTGCTGGACCGCAGCGCGTTCTCCGTCCCCGCCCACGATCCCTCCACCTTCGACAACGAGCCCTGGCGCCCCTACAACGTGGCGCCCGACGCCCTGCTGGTCAACTACAAGGCCGTGACGGTCGGCTTTGTGCCCGACGCCGCGGCGGGCGTGGCGCGGCTGCAATACGACCCGCCGCTGGCCGGAATCCAGCAACAGGAAACCGCGCCCCTGGCGCCGGCAGGCAGCGAGTGCGGCGACTGGCGCGCCCGGCTGCAGCTGGACATGGCCGACCCGTTGCGCATCGCCTTTGCCGGCACGTTCCCGGCCAGCTGCGGCGACAAGAGCTGGTCGCTGGCGCCGGCCCAGCCCGAGGCCTTCGCGGCGCGCGCCATCGAGGGCATGTGGCGCGAGCTGGGCGGCAAGCTCACGGGCACCGTGCGCGACGGCCGCGTGCCGGCCGGCCTGCAGCCGGCCTTCCAGAGCGAATCGCCCTCGCTGGCCGAGGTGGTGCGGGACATCAACAAATACAGCAATAACGTCATGGCCCAGCAGGTGTTCCTGACCATGGGCATGCAGCGCACCGGCGTGGCCAGCTTCGAGGCCTCGCGCCAGGCGCTGGGCCAGTGGTGGCAGGCGCGCTGGGGTGCGGCCGAGCAGCCCGTGGCCGACAACGGCGCGGGCCTGAGCCGCGAGGCGCGCATCACGGCCTCCGGCCTGGGCCGCATGCTGCAGCAGGCCTGGGCCTCGCCCGTGATGCCGGAGTTCGTGGCCTCCATGCCCATCGTCGGCGTCGATGGCACGCTGCGCCGCAGCCTCAGCCGCGTCCAGGGCATGGCGCACCTGAAGACCGGCACGCTGCGCGATGCCTCGGCCCTGGCCGGCTATGTGGATGGCGCCAGCGGCCGCCGATACGTGCTGGTGGCCATGGCCAACCACGCCAATGCGGCCGCCGCGCGCGCGGCCTGGGATGCGCTGGTGGACTGGACGGCGCACGACCGCTGATACGCCGCCTGCGCTCCTGTTCCAGGGCCTGCTTTTGCAGGCCCTTTCCGTTGTGTTTCCGCCTCCTGCCCGGCAAGGGCCTTGCCCTGCCTGCGGGCGCCAGACCGGTATTTATCGTCTATTCGCCCGCGTGCGAAATGCCCGGTCGGCCCGCGATTCCTATCGGTACTTGCCCGGTGTCGCCAAGGTGCGACTGTCGCTACGATGGCAATCACCAAAAAAAGCACGGTCGTGCTATTCACAACACTTCACGGAGATCACACCTTGGCAAATCGTTATCGAATCCTCGCGGCCTCCCTGGCCACGGCCGGCCTGCTGGCCGCTTGCGGTGGCGGCAGCGGCGCCGACACCACCCCCCGTGCCAAGATCACCTCCGTCAAGGTGATGGGCGACAGCCTCTCCGACAGCGGCACCTTCGGCTACAAGTTCACCGTGCAGAACGCCACGCTGACAGGCGCCGGCTCCAACCAGGTCTGGGCCGAGCGCGTGGCGGGCCTGTACAACATCTCCCTGTGCCCGCGCTTCAACGGCACGGCCTTCACGCCCAACACCTCGTGCAACAACTACGCCGTGGGCGGCGGCCGCATCAACTACACCAGCGCGCCCACGGCGCCCATCTCCATCACGCAGCAGATCCTGCTGGCCGGCGCGGCTGGCTTCACGGCCGATGACCTGGCCGTGATCGACGGCGGCGCCAATGACGCGGCCGACGTGATCGGCGCCTTCCTGGCCGCTTCCAGGGACCAGGGCGCCAACTTCAAGGCGCTGCTGTCCACCAAGATCGACGCGGCCACGCTGGGTGCGCTGCTGCAGCAGGGCCAGGCCGGCATGGCCCAGGCCGGCGGCCTGTACATGCAGAACCTGGCCAAGGGCTATGTGTCCACCATCCAGGCGAATGTGCTGGGCAAGGGCGCCACGCGCGTGGCCATCCTCAACGTGCCGGCCATCACGCTGACGCCGCGCTTCCAGCTGGTACTGCAGTCGGTGGCCCAGCAGCAGGGCTCGGCCGCCGCCGCCCAGCTGGAGACCGTGTTCGACGGCTGGGTCAAGGCCTTCAACCAGCAGGTTGCCACCGGCTTCGCGGGCGAGAGCCGCGTGGCCATCATCGATTTCTACAGCGAGTTCCGCCAGCAGATGGCCGACCCCGCCCAGTACGCCTACACTAACGTGAAAAAGGCGGCCTGCCCTGCCACCGGCGCGGGCGCCGACGGCCTGCCCACCTACAGCTTCCCGACCTGCACCGAGGCCGCGCTGTCCGCCTCCATTCCCGTGGGCGAGACCAGCGCCAACTGGTGGAAGAGCTATGCCTTTGCCGACAGCTTCCACCCCACGCCCTATGGCCATCAGCAGATGAGCCAGCTGGCCTCCCGCACCCTGGCCCGTGCCGGCTGGCTGTGATCGCAGTCATGCAGCACGAGGAGACACATCCATGAAGACATTCCTGCGCATCACCGCCGCCGTGGCCATGGCCACGGCCTGCATGGCCGCCACCGCCCAGTCCGCCGGCACCTGGAGCGTGCGCCTGGGCGCCACGCGCATCGATCCCCAGACCAGCAGCGGCTGGCTGAGCACACCCAGCTTCCCCGACACCCGCGTGGACGTGAAGGCCAACAGCCAGCTCACGGGCGGCGTGACCTACATGGTCACCAACAACTGGGCCATCGACGTGCCCATGGGCCTGCCGTTCAAGCATGACTTCGTGGGCAATGGCGCCATCTCCGGCACGGGCAAGCTGGGCCGCACCAAGGTGCTGCCCGCCACCGTGTTCGCGCAGTACCGCTTCGGCGAGGCCAACTCCGCCTTCCGCCCCTACCTGGGCCTGGGCGTGACCTATGCCAAGTTCTTCGGCGAGCGCACCACGGCCTCCCTTAACGGCCTGACCGGCGGCACGCTGGCCAACCCGACCACGGCCTCGGTGGACAGCAAATGGGGCCTGACGCCCCAGATCGGCTTCGTCTACAACTTCAACGAGCGCTGGTTCCTGGACGTGGCCTACTACAAGAGCTTCCTGAAGACCACGGCGCACCTGTCCTCGGGCCAGAGCGTGTCGCTCAAGCTCAATCCGAACGTCTACGCCATCGGCATCGGATACCGCTTCTGACAGGTCGCAGTCCCCAAAGAAAAACCAGCCCGCGGGCTGGTTTTTTCATGGAGGGGGACTGCGCCTACTTGGCCGTGGGCATCACGAATTCCGCGCCCTTGGGCGTGCTCTCGGGCCAGCGCTGCATGATGCTCTTTTGGCGTGTATAGAAGCGCACGCCTTCCTCGCCATAGGCGTGCATGTCGCCGAACAGGCTGCGCTTCCAGCCGCCGAAGCCGTGCCAGGCCATGGGAACGGGAATCGGCACGTTGATGCCGACCATGCCGACCTCGATGCGGCGGCCGAACTCGCGCGCCACATTGCCGTCGCGCGTGAAGCAGGCCACGCCGTTGCCGAACTCATGGTCGTTGACCAGCTGCACGGCCTCGGCGAAGTCCTTGGCGCGCACCACGGCCAGCACGGGGCCGAAGATCTCTTCCTTGTAGATGCGCATGTCGGGCGTGACATGGTCGAACAGCGTGCCGCCCAGCCAGAAGCCGCCCGAGGTGTCCGTGCCTGTGGAGGAGCCGGCCGCCTTGCCGTCGAAGCCCCGGCCATCGACCAGCAACTGCGCGCCTTCCTTGACGCCCAGGTCGATGTAGCCGCTGATGCGCTCGTGCGCGGCGCGCGTCACGATGGGGCCCATTTCCGCGGCCAGGTCCTCGCCGTCCAGCACCTTCAGCGCCTTGGTGCGCTCGATCAGGCGCGGCAGCAGCTGGTCGGCCACGTCGCCCACGAGCACGGCCACGCTGATGGCCATGCAGCGCTCGCCGGCCGAGCCGTAGCCGGCGCCGATCAGCGCGTCCACGGCCTGCTCGATATCGGCATCGGGCATGACCACCATGTGGTTCTTGGCGCCGCCCAGGGCCTGCACGCGCTTGCCGTGGCGCGCGCCCGTCTCGTAGATGTAGTTGGCAATGGGCGTGGAGCCCACGAAGCTCACCGCCTTCACGTCGGGATGCTCGATCAGCGCGTCCACCGCCTCCTTGTCGCCCTGCACCACGTTGAACACGCCGTCAGGCAAGCCCGCCTGCTTGAGCAGGTCGGCGATCAGCAGCGACGGTGTGGGATCGATGGGGCTGGGCTTGAGCACGAAGGTGTTGCCCGCCGCAATGGCCACCGGGAACATCCACATCGGCACCATCACGGGGAAATTGAAGGGCGTGATGCCCGTGACCACGCCCAGGGGCTGGCGCAGCGTCCAGTTGTCGATGCCGGTGGAGACCTGGTCGGTGAAATCGCCCTTGAGCAGCTGCGGAATGCCGCAGGCGAATTCCACGATGTCGATGCCGCGGCTGACTTCGCCCTGCGCATCGGTGAAGACCTTGCCGTGCTCGGCCGTGATCGCATGGGCCAGCTCGTCCTTGTGCTGGTTGAGCAACTCCAGGAAGCGCAGCAGCACGCGTGCACGGCGGATGGGCGGCGTATCGGCCCACTTCGGGAAGGCCGCCTTGGCCGCCGCCACGGCGGCATCGACATCGGCGCGCGAGGCCAGGGCCACGCGGCCCGTGACCTGGCCGGTGGCCGGGTTGGTCACATCCTGCCCGCGGTCGCTGGCACCTGCCGTGCGCTGGCCGTTGACGTAGTGGACGATGGAAGCGAAGGAGGTGTTTGCGGTGTTCATGCCAGGCAGTCTAGAAGTGCGCTTTCTGCCTGCCTAGGCGCTGCGCTTGAATTGATTGTTCAATTTGCTGAACAATCCATGCATGGCAAATGAAAAACCCGATGCCAAGGCCGAGGCCTTGTGGAGCCACCTGCACTGGCTGGTCGTGCTGGAGCAGCAGGGCAGCTTCACCTCGGCCGCCGCGCGCCTGGGCGTGAGCAAGGCGGCCATGAGCCAGCGCGTGGCAGAGCTGGAGCGCGCGGCCGGCATCGCCCTGGTCACCCGCACCACGCGCAGCGTGCGCCTGACCGAAGCGGGCCAGCGCCTGGTGGACGACACGCGCGGTGCCTTCGAGCACATTGCCCACAGCTTCTCCGGCGTGCGCGACCTGGCTGCCGCACCGCGCGGCCTGCTGCGCGTGACGGCGCCGCTGGCCTTTTCGCGCCAGCAACTCATGCCGCGCCTGCCGGCCTTCCTGCGTGCACATCCGCAGATCCGGCTGGAGCTGGACCTGTCGGACCAGATACGCTCGCTGGCGCTGGAAGGGTTTGATCTGGCCATACGCCACGTCACGGCGCCGCCCGAAACCCATGTGGCCTGGGCGCTGGCGCCCACGCGCTCGCTGCTCGTGGCCAGCGCGGACTACCTGGCCGCGCACGGCACCCCGTCCACGCCGCAGGACCTGGCCGCGCACCACTGCCTGCACTATCCGCGCACCCAGGGTGCCCCGGCCTGGAGCTTCGTTCCCCGCGACGCCGGCGTGGACGGCGTGCGCGTCGTCGTTCCCGTGACCGGCGGCTTTGCCGCCAACAACAGCGAAATCCTGCGCGACGCGGCACTGGCCGGCCTGGGCATCGCCCTGGTTCCGGACTTCAGCGCGCAATCGGGCCTGGCCTCCGGCCACCTGAGCGAAGTCCTGCCCGGCTGGCGGCCCGTCGACGCCTTCGGCGAACAGCTGTTCGCCATCCGCCCCTACGCCAGCCATGTCCCGCGCGCGGTGGCGGTGTTCGTGGAGTTCCTGCGGGAGTCGTTTGCGGCAGGGTTCATCCGCTGAGGGCGAGCCCTCAGGCCTTGATCCCCAGCTTGTCCACCAACTGCTTGAACACCGCGTTGTCGCGGTCGATCACGGCCTTGAATTCGGGCTGGTCCAGGTAGCCCTCGCCCATGTTCTGCTTGGCCATGGTTTCGCGCAGGACGGGGTCCTTGAGGGTCAGGGCCATGGCCTTGCGCAGGGTCTGGACCACGGCGTCGGGCGTGTTGCGGGGCACGGCCAGGCCGCGCCAGCCGCCGATGAGCAGGTCGATGCCGCGCTCCTTGAGCGTGGGCACGGCTTCCCAGCCGGCCTGTATGCGCTGCTCGGCCATGATGGCCAGCGGGCGGATCTTGCCGGCCGCCACATAGGTGGCCACCTCCACGGGCGTGACGGCCACGGCCTCGATGTGGCCGCCCAGCAGGTCGAGCACGGCGGGGTTGGCGCCGCGGTAGGGCGCGTGGTTGAACTTCACGCCCGCCTTGTCCTGCAGCGCGGCGGCGGCCAGGTGGCCCAGCGAGCCCGGGCCGGCGTTGCCGATGCGCACCGCTGCCTCGTCCTTGCGCGCGGCGGCGATCAGTTCCTCGATGCTGCGATAGGGCGAGTCGGCACGCACGGCGATGGTGGCGGGGTCGGCGTTCAGGCGGGCCACGGGCAGCAGGGCGTCGGAGCTGATCTTGGTCAGCCCCATGTGCGGGATCATGGTCAGCTCGACGGTGATGATGCCGATCTTGTAGCCGTCCGGCCGGGCATTGGCCAGCTCGGTCCAGCCCACGGCGCCGCTGGCGCCTGCGCGGTTGAGCACGATCAGGTCCTGCGGCAGGTGCTTGCGCGCCACCTCGGCCAGCGCGCGTGCCAGCACGTCGGTGCCGCCGCCTGCAGCGAAGGGCACGATGAGTTCGATGGGGCGCTGGGGCCAGGCGCCGGCAGGCGCTTGTGCCACGGCGGGCAGGACGGGCGCTGCGGCCAGGGCGCCGAGTGAGCGGATGAAATGGCGGCGGGATGCGGTGGTCATGTTGTCTCCGGAATCTGTTCTAAGTGTCTTTTGTCGCTGCTGCGCTTCAATCCATTTTGATTTGGGCCGCCTTGATCACGCCGCTCCACAGCGCCTGTTCCGAGCGCACGAAGCCTGCGAACTGCTGCGGCGTCATCTCCATGGGCTGTATGCCGATCTCTTCGAGCTTTGCACGCGTCTCGGGGTGGCGCAGGGCGGTGGCCAGGCTCTTGTTCAGGCGCTCGGTGAGCGCAGGGCTCAGGTGGGCGGGGCCGACGAAGCCCTGCCAGGCATAGGCTTCGAAACCGGGCACGCCGGCCTCGGCCATGGTGGGTATGTCGGGCAGGATGGGCAGGCGCTGGGGCGTGGCCACGGCCAGCACGCGCAGCTTGCCCGCGCGGATGGCCGAGATGCTGGGCGGCAGGTCCACGAACATGGACTGGATCTGGCCGGCCATGAGGTCCTGCAGCGCCGGGGCCGAGCCCTTGTAGGCCACGTGCAGGATCTGGGTGCCCGTGCGCTGCTTGAACAGCTCCAGCGCCACGTGCAGCGGCGAGCCCGGCCCCGACGAGGCCGAGGAGATGCCGCCCGGCTCCTTGCGCGCCATGGCCAGGAATTCCTGCACGTTCTTCGCGGGGAAGGACGGATGCACGGCCAGCACCAGCGGCATGCGGCCCAGGCCGCCGATGTAGCTGAAGTCCTTGCCCGCGTCATAGCTCAGGCGCGCATACATGGCGGGGTTGAAGGCCAGCGTGCCCGAGTCGGCCGTGCCCAGCGTGTAGCCATCGGCCGGGGCGCGTGCGATCAGCGTGGCGCCGATGATGCTGGCCGCGCCGGGACGGTTGTCCACGACCACGGGCTGGCCCAGGTCCTTGCCCATCTGCACGGCCAGCTGGCGCGCGATCACGTCGGTGGTGCCGCCCGGTGCATAGGGCACCACCCATTTGACGGGCTGGGTGGGCCAGGCTGGCGCACCCTGGGAGGAGGGGGCTGGGGCGGATTGCGCCTGGGCGGTGCCCATGCCCAGCGTCAGCAGGGCGCAGGAAAGCCAGGCCTTGCGGTGCAGGGCCATTGGGTTGAACAGCATTTTGTTGTCTCCGGTGGTTTTTATGGGTGTCTGTTGCGCCGTGCGTCAGCGCGGCCGCAGCATCCATTCATGCGCGGGGTCGTTGCGAAAGGCCCAGCGCCGCTCGGGCCCGGCCATGGTGTTGAGGTAGTAGAGGTCGTAGCCGTGCGGGGCCACGCAGGGGTGGTAGCCGCGCGGCACCATCACGGTGTCGCGATGCTCCACCGCCATGGCCTGGTCGATGCTGCGGTCATCGGTGTAGACGCGCTGGAAGGCAAAGCCCTGGCTGGGGTTGAGCAGGTGGAAGTAGGTTTCCTCCAGCACGGTCTCGGCGTCCGGCGCGGCGGGGTCGGCGCTGTCGTGCTTGTGCGGCGGATAGCTGGACGAGTTGCCCGCCGGCGTGATGACCTCGACCACCAGCAGGGACTCGGCCGCCTCGGTCTCGGGCAGGATGTCGCAGACATGGCGCGTGTTGCTGCCCTGGCCGCGCACGCTGCGGCGCATGCTTTCGGGGGCGATCACGCGCGTGGCGTGGCGGCCCGTGGCGGGTGCGGCGCTCAAGGCAACGTCGGCTGGGCTGCGCGCCGTGATGCGCAGGCTTTGGCCGGGCGGCACGTACACGGCCGTAGGCGCACTCTCCTCGAACACGCTGGCGCGGCTGCCCAGGGCGCTGAACGCCTGGCTGCCGACCTGCACGTCCACCTGGCCGGTGAGCACGGTGATGCAGTATTCAAGCGGTCCCGTGGAAAACTCCTCCTGCTCGCCTGCCTGCAGCCTCAGGGCCTTGAAGTGGATGTGCTTCCAGCCCGCGCTGGCGGGCGTGATGTCGGTGACGATGCGGCCGGGCGCGGCCTTGACGAGCAGGCTCATGCTGCAGCTCCTTCGGTGATGTCCTGGGAGGTTTCCACGCGGCTGGCATCCCAGCCGGCGATCAGCGCACGGAAGTTGGCGGCGACGGCATCGCGCAGGCCGGCATCGTCCAGCTCGTTGCGCAGCCACTGCAGGGCCGGGCCGGCCCAGACGCTGCGGCCGATCATGAAACCCTTGACCACGGGTGCCCGCGCCTGGGCAAAGCCCTGCACCAGTTGCTCCACGGGCTGGGACAGGCCCAGGATCACGGCGCCCCGGCACCACGGGTCGCGTTCGTTCACCAGGGCGTCCAGCGCCTCCCAGTTCTCGCGCGCCATGGTGCCGACCTTCCACCATTCGGGCTTGAGGCCGAGGTCGTAGAAGTGGCGTATGGCGCGCAGCACGGCCTCGCCCCGGTCGTCGGGCGCCAGCGTGTCCTTTGGCGGGATCACTTCCAGCAGCAGCTCATGGCCGCTGGCGCGCGTGGCGGTCCAGACCTGCTGCAGCCAGGCATCCTGCTCGGCGCGCAGTGCGGGCGTGTCGTCGGGGTGGTAGAAGACCAGGCATTTGACGGTATGGCTTTGCGGCCAGTGCAGCAGCTCGGAAGCCAGCGAGTCCGGGCCGTCGAAGCGCAGCGGGCGCGAGCCCGGCCGCTCTATGGGCCGGCCTATCCACCAGCCGCGTCCCGTGGCGTCGTGCAGCGCGGCCTCGCCCAGGTCGTGCCGGCCGTCGATCAGCACGCCCATGCGGCCCGCATTGCCCGGGTCGCGCTCGACCTGGGCCACCACCTCGTTGATCAGCCGCTTGAGCGGGCGCAGCCGCGCGGGCGCTGCGCCGGCCTCGCGCGCCAGATCGTCGAACTGGCTGCGGTGGTCATAGGCCAGCACGCACAGCGCGGGCCACTGCGGCCGCGCGCGGCTGACGCGGTGCAGGTGGGACAGCTCGGGGTCCTGGTCGGGACGCGGATGGCGGTGGCCCGAGAACCAGTGCGCCAGCTCGGCCTGCGTGGGCATGGCCGGCGCGCAGCCATGGCGCGAGACCACGATGGCGCCGCAGGCGTTGGCAATCGCCGCAGATGCCTCCAGGCTCTTGCCGCGCAGCAGCCCCGACAGAAGGCCGGAGGCAAAGGCATCGCCCGCGCCCAGCACATTGAGCACTTCCACGCGTTCGCCCGGCACCGTGGGCGCATCGGCGATCGCATCGGGCACCTCGCCCTCGATCAGCGAGCAGCCCAGCGGCCCGCGCTTGACCACGAAGACGGCGCGGCTGCATTCGCGCACGCGGCGCAGGCTGGCGATCAGGTCGCCCTCCACGCCGCCGGCGATCAGCCATTCCTCTTCGGTGCCGATGATGAGTTCGAACGGGCCCAGCTCGGCCTGCAGCCTGCGGCTGACCTCGGCGCTGGCGACATAGCGTGTCTCGCCGTCGCCCCGTCCGGTCAGGCCCCACAGCACGGGCCGGTAGTCGATGTCCAGTACGCGCACCAGTCCGTGGCGGCCCGCGATCTCCAGCGCCCTGCGGCTGGCGGCCAGCACGCCGGGCGCGCTCAGGTGGGTGCCCGTGATGGCCAGGCAGCGGCAGCGGGCCAGGAATTCCTCGCTGATGGCTGCGGCGTCCAGCGCCATGTCGGCGCAGTCCTCGCGGGCGAACAGCAGGGGGAAGGTCTCCTGGTCCTTGATGCCCAGCAGCACCATGCCGGTCAGGCGCCGGGCATCGACCTGCACCTGGCTGGTGTCGCAGCCCTCGCGCTGCAGCGTCTCGACCAGGAAGCGGCCGTTGTGCTCATTGCCCACGCGCGAAATCATGGCCGAGCGCAGCCCCAGGCGCGCCGTGCCGAAGGCCATGTTGCCGGAGGAGCCGCCCAGGTACTTGGCAAAGCTGCCGGCCTCCTCCAGGCTGCAGCCGATCTGCTGCGCGTAAAGGTCCACGGCCAGACGGCCCAGGCAGGCCACGTCCAGCGGACGGTTGGAGGGAAAGTTCAGCATGCTCATGGTCATAGGCCCGTGCGTTGCGAGGGGCCCGGGGCGTGCGGGCCTCCCCATAATCGTTGCGTTCGTGCGATCATAGATCGAAATAGAAAATATTTTCCACAAATATGAAAAATAGAAAAACACCAGCCGATGCGGGCGCCACTGCGGCCTGTGGCCCTTACGCCGACCGCGCTGCCTTCCTGGACGTGCTGCGCCAGGGCTTCGAGGCACTGAGCCGCCAGCTCAAGGCCATAGGCCGGCATGTGGAGATGCAGGGCGACCGCCTGGCCTTCGACGGCATCCAGGCCACGGCCGAACAGTGCGGTGTGCAGCCTTCTGCCGTGGTGCGCTTTGCCAAGCATTTCGGGTTCTCGGGGTACTCGGAACTGCAGGCGCTGTTCCGCGCCGATGCGGCGCGCCAGCTCTCGGCCCAGCATGACTACCAGGACCGCATCCGGGGCCTGATCGCCTCGGGCAACGAGCCACGCAGCAGCGCGCGCCTGGCGCACGAGGTCATCGAAGGCAGCATCGAAAGCCTGCAGGCCCTGCAGCGCGGCCTGCCGCCCGAGCAGTTCGAGGCGGCGGTGGACCTCATGCTGGATGCCCCCTCGCTGTGGCTGGCCGCCTCGCGCCGGGCCTTCCCCGTGGGCGCCTACCTGGCCTATGCGCTGCAGCACACCGAAAAGCCCGTGCACTGGCTGCACGGCCTGGGCGCCATGCAAAAGGGCGAGCTGCGCGCGCTGTCGCCCGGCGACGTGATGCTGGCCGTCTCCTTCGAGCCCTATGCGCCCGAAACGCTGGAGGTGGTGGACGCGGCCCTGGCACGCGGCGCGCGCCTGCTGGCGTTGACCGACAGCCAGCTCAGCCCCCTGGCATCCCGCGCCACCGTCACCCTGCTCGCCCAGGACGCAGCCACCTTCGGCTTTCGCTCCCTGACCAGCACGCTCACCCTGGCGCAGTCGCTGTTCCTGGCGCTGGCCTACCGGATGGAGCTGGCGTACGAGCCTTCGGTGAAGAAGTCCTAGCTGCCAGCCGGCCTGTCCACCGGCCCGACCTTGAATGGCCGCTGCATGCCATACAGCGTGGCGGGACCCAGCCATTTGTCGAAAATGGCCTGCATCTCGCCCTCGGTTTCCATGGCCTGCAGGGCCTGGTTGACGGCCTGCAGCAAGCTGCCTTCTCCCTTGCGCAGGCCCAGACCCCACACCTCCCGGCCTATGGCGGGCTGCAGTACCTTGTACTGGCCGCCTTTGGGGCCGAGCTTGTGAAAGAGCTTGCGCAGCACTTCCTCGGAGGTGCTGACGGCCTCCACCTTGCCTTGGACCAGGGCGGTAAACGCGGTGGGCACTTCTTCGTAGCCCATGGGCGTGGCAGTGGGCAGTTCGGCCTTGAGGTAGTTCTCGCTGATGCTGCCCTTGACGTAGCTCACCCGCCGGCCCGCGAGGTCGGCCGTGGCCGCATAGGGCTTGGAGGATTTGACCGCGAGCACGTTCTCGCTGACGTAGTAGCCCAGCGAGAAGTCCACCTGCTGCGCGCGCAGCGGCGTATGGGCCAGGCCCGCAGCGAGCAGGTCCATGTGGCCCTGCTGCAGCGAGGGAATGCGTGCCTCGATGGAGACGGGCTTGATCTGCGCCTTTACGCCGAGGCGCCGTGCCAGTGCATGGCAGATGTCCACGTCATATCCGGCCACGCTGCGGCTGGCCGGGTCGGTGAAGCCGAAGGGCTCGAAGACGTCGAGCACGCCGCAGCCCAGGCTGCCGCGCGCCTTGATATCGGCAAGCTGGTCGGCCATGGCCGGTGCATGCAGCGCCAGCGTGCACAGGTCCGCGATCGGCAAGGAAAAGGGTTTCTTCATGTGTGGCTCCACGGGCGATGGCATGGCGGGCTCAGCGGACCAGGAATCCATGTCTGAGTGGGTCGCGCTCGTCGATGATCCATTGGCAGATGCCGCAGACATGGGCTGTGCCGGAAACCTCGGCAATGACGGCGGGAAGGCCGCCGACCTGCGTCTCGGCCAGGACCCTGGCGCTGAAACGGCTGCCGATGATGGATTCGTTGACAAGGGTCTCGCCCAGCCCCAGTTGGCCGCGAAGGTACAGCTGGGCCACACGGCCGGCGGTGCCCGAGCCCGTGGGCGAACGGTCCACCTCGCGGTCGGCGAAGACGCAGCAGTTGGCCTGGGTCACGCCCGTGTGCCGGGGCTCGCCATCGATGATGGTTCCGTAGATATGGTTGATCTCGGGGATCTCGGGATGGACCACCGCAAAGGCTGCGTTGGCCGCCTGCTTGACCTCGGCGCCGAAGCGCGTCAAGGCCTCGACCGAGGCCTCGCGTATCTCCAGGCCGTGGCGCGCGCCGCTGGTGTAGAAGTAGAAGGCGCCGCCATAGGCGATGTCGCCGGTGACGGGGCCGAAGCCTGGCGTGTGCACCGTGACATCGCGCTGGAGGATGAAGGAGGGAACGTTGATGAAGCGTACGCCGTCCGCATGGCTGCCGTCCCAGCGTACGAAGGCCTCTATGAAGCCGCAGGGCGCGTCCATGCCCACCCGGGTCTCAGGCGTGCTGCGCTGCACCCAGCCCAGTTCCACGGCGGCGGTGGCCAGTGCGATCACGCCGTGGCCGCAGTGGTCGCTGTAGCCTTCGTTGTGCATGAAGATCACGCCGAAGTCCGCGCCCGGCGTGACGGGTGCCGTGAGCACGCCGCCGTACATGTCGGCATGGCCGCGTGGCTCGAGCATCAGCGACTGGCGGATCTCGTCCGCGTTGTCCCTGAGCCAGCGGCGGCGTTCGACGATGGACTGGCCGGGCAGGCGGGGCAGGCCCGAGGTCACGATGCGGAATGGCTCGCCGCCCGTATGGATTTCGACAGTGCTGATGGTGCGCGATGGCTGCATGCGGGACCTCGGCGGATTGGATGGAATTCAGGGGAGTTCGGAGACGTCGGCTCCGGCCTTCGCGCATAGCCACGGCGGCACGGCGCGGCTGGCGCGGCCGCTGCAGGCCGCCTGCACGCATTGCGCCAGTCCTGCGAAGTGCACGCTGCGGCCAACCAGGCCCGGCGCGTAGTGGGCGAACTTGGCCGAGTTGGTCATGAGGGTACGCGCCGCAGGCGGGATCACCGGCTCGCCCAGCATGCACCAGCAGGTGTCGTTGAGCACGGTGGCGCCGAAGCGCTCGATCTCGGCAATATGGCCCTGCTGCCGCGCCTGCTCGAACACTTCGCGGCCGCAGGTGATGACCATGGCCGTGGCCGGGTGCCTGCGTCGTCCCTGGCACAGCACAGCCAGCCGCGCGAATTCCGACAGCGAGAAATGCGGGTTACCCAGCGAGACCAGATCCACCGCTTCGTCGCGGGCGCTGTTGAGTTCCTCCCAGCTGCGGACGAGTTCCGTGCCATCGATGCGAAGCGGCTCTCCGGCGCACTCTGGCCCCGCAACGTCCTCGGGATGCAGGGCTTCGGGCGTGATGCCGGCGATGTGGAACAGCGGCGCACTTGAGGTGGTGCCGAAGGCCGCCGAGAAGGCCTTGAGATCGTCCCGGCCCGGGGCGGCATCCTCCAGGCCCGTGATCAGCGGAATGCGCCCGCCCGCCAGCAGCCCGACGTGGTAGCCCAGCAGCGGATAGAAGGCATCGTCGGCCGACGCGGGCCGCTGTACAGCAATGCGCAGGCTGGCCTGGCGGTGGCTGTCCAGGTGGCAGCCCGACAGAGGTGCACGCCCGCACAGGGCGATGCACAGGTCCAGGTAGTCCGGGTATTTGAGCGTGCGGGCACCCAGCACGCTGTTGGCGAAGACGACGGCATTGGACTCTGCCCAGGCGATCTGCTCACCGACGGCAGGTGCCGTGTCCAGCAGATAGGGTGCGCAGGTGTAGCTCAGGCGCGCGCCCATGGCCATGTAGGCTTCGCCCAACGCGCCGGCAGGCTCTCCCAGCGCGGCGGCAACGCCCAGTTCGCGCCAGCGGCGCTGGTCCACCGAGATCGCATTGAGCGTGGTGGGAACGGCCATGCGCGCCCCCCATTGCACCCATTGCCGCGCGAACTCGAGGCTGGAGGGGCCCGTGTAGATGCAGCCGTCGATATGGACCTGGCTGACGCTGACCAGCTCCCTGGCGCCCTGCAGCCGGGCCATGCGCACCACGATGCGCATGGCCATCTGCGCGGCCTTGCCGCGCCGGCCTTCGAGCATGGCACGGTCCTCGTCGTCCAGCCTGAGCCTGTCCTGCGGCGGGTCCGTGTCGTCCGCCGGACCTCTCGCCGCAAAGCCGTCATCCGGCTTGCCGCGATGGGCCGTCACCCGGTGCCCGTCCACGCGCACAAAGCCGCTGCCGCGCAGGGCCGAGAAGGCGTGGCTGCCCAGGCAGACCACGGGCAGCGACCGGCCATACATCATCTGCGCCAGCACCACGCCCAGCGTCAGGATGTCATCGGCCTCGGCCAGCACCAGTGCCGCAGGCGCGTGGCCCGAGCGGATCAGCTCCATCATCACGCTGCTGCCCGTGCACGAGCCCCGGCCCGAAGGAAGGGCCAGCACGCGGCCTGCCAGGCACTGGCCATGCAGGGGATGGTGGCTGTCGATCACCCGGCCCGTGGCGGGGTCCACGCCGCCCCAGAAGCTCAGCCCCGTGTCGGCATGCAGCAGCTCGCCCTGCGCTGCGCCGTCCACCAGCACGCGGACAGGGCCGCCATGGATGCCGCCGCTCATGGTATGGGCCTGACGGTGAATGAGCGCGCCATGCCGTAGAGCGTGCCCGCGCCCAGCCATTTGTCGAAGATGGCCTGCATCTCGCCCGATGCCTCCATCTCCTGCAGTGCGGCATTCACGGCATCGAGCAAGCGCCTCTCTCCCTTTTTCACGCCGATGCTCCACAGCTCGTTGCCGATGGGCGGACCCAGCACGGCAAAGCGCGAGGCATCAGGACCCAGCCTGTTGACCAGCTTGCGCACGGCTTCTTCCGAGGTGCTGAAGGCCTCGACCTTGCCTTGCAGCAGCGCGGTGAACGCGGTGGAAATGTCGTCGTAGCCCACGGGCCGGGCGGTGGGCAGGGCGGCACGGATGAAGGGCTCGCTGATGGTGCCTTTCACGTAGCTGATGCGCTTGCCGGCAAGGTCTTCGGTCTTGCGGTAGCCACGCTGGCTGTTGACGGCCAGCACATTGCGGCTGCTGTAGTAGGAATGGGAGTAGTCGATCTGCGCGGCACGCTGCGGCGTATGGGCCAGGCCTGCGGCCAGGATGTCGGCGTGGCCGCGCTGCAGTTCGGCAATCCGCGCCTCGTCGGCCACTGGGCGGATGTCGGCCTTCACGCCCAGCTTGCGACCGACCGCATGGCAGATGTCCACGTCATAGCCCGCCACGCTGCGGCTCTGGGGATCCGTGTAGCCGAAGGGCTCGAAGATGCCGAGGACGGCACAGACCAGGCCACCCCTGGCCTGGATGTCCGCCAGTTGGTCGGCGTGGGCGCCGGGGCTGAAGGCGGCGATGGTCGCGATGGTCAGGGAAAGCAGGATTCTGGATGGCATGGCAGGACTCCAGGGTGTGGTCTCAGAGGTCAGGAATGCAGGGCACGGGCCGCCACGCGGGCTGCCGCGAGATCCCAGGCGCCGGTGCCCACGCTCTTGAAAACGAAGGGGGCCGGTGCGCCAGGCCCGTCGCGCAGCAGGGCGCCCAGCGAGCGCACGCGGCCCCAGGCGACGCCGGCGCGCAGCAGGTCACCGGCCTCATGGCGCGCACCCGCGGGATCGTCGGAGAACAGGATGCTGCCCGCCAGCGTGGTGGCGCCGATCTCGGCCATCTCTGGCCGGAAGGCACCCACGCCGATCACGAGGCGGCCTGCGCGGGGCCCTTCGTCATAGACTGGCTCGGTGCTGGTCGTCACGGTGATCACCACGTCCACGCTGCCGGGAATCGGGCCCGCCATGGGCGCGATGCGCTCATGGATGGCGTGCAGTCCACCGCAGAACGCCTCGGAGGCTGCCTGGCTGCGGCCGCGCACCAGCAGGCGTGCCTGCGGATGCATGCAGGCCAGCGCCTGTGCATGGTGGCGCGCCTGGGCGCCCGTGCCAATGAGCGCGATTTCGCGTGCGGGCTGCGCCATCAGCGCGCGCATGGCCAGCAGCGTGACCGCCGCCGTGCGCCGTCCCGTCACCTCGGGCCCGTCCAGCGCGAACAGCGGCCGACCTGTGGGCGCGTCGCAGACCGTGACCAGGCCGTGGATGGTAGGCATACCATGGCGCGCGTTGCGCGGCTGCACACTGACCAGCTTGTGTATGCCCAGGTCCGCAGCGGTGGCCGGCATGCTCAGCAGCACGCCCCCCTGGCCCAGGGGAACGGCCATGCGTTCGGGGCTGCGTATGGCGCCGGCCTCGTATTCGCCGGCCGCCAGGGCCAAGGCCTCGAGGAGCGCCGGGTAGCCGAGCAGTTGGGCCGTGCGGGCCGGGTCGAGCACGGGAAAGGTGCCGGCAGGGCCGGCCGTGCCCAGGAGGGATGAGGAGGTCGTGGTGTCCATGAGCAGGCTCCAGGGTGTCTCAGTCGCGCCGGATGTCCGATACAAAGGCCTGCGCCCGGGGGTGGCGCGGCTGGCGGAAGAACGTCTCGGGTGGCGCATCCTCGAGCAGGCGGCCCTGGTCCATGAACCAGACGCGGTCGCCGACTTCACGTGCGAACTTCATCTCGTGGGTGACGCAGACCATGGTCATGCCTTCGCGTGCCAGCGCCTTCATCACGGCCAGTACTTCGCCGACCATCTCCGGGTCCAGTGCGCTGGTCGGCTCGTCGAACAGCATCACGGGCGGCTCCATGGCCAGCGCACGCGCGATGGCCACGCGCTGCTGCTGGCCGCCCGACAACTGGGTCGGATAGGCCTCGGCCTTGTGCGCCAGCCCTACCTTGGCCAGCAACTCTCGTGCAGCCTCGTGGGCTGCGCCGCGCGCCGTGCGGCGTACCCAGGCCGGACCGCAGGCCACGTTGTCCAGCACCGACAGGTGGGGGAACAGGTTGAACTGCTGGAACACGAAGCCGATGCGGCTGCGCAGGTGGTCGATGCCGGCATGGCAGCCCTGCACATCCTCACCCTCCACGAGGATGGAGCCCGAGTCGATGCGCTCCAACCGGTTCAACGTGCGGATCAGCGTGGACTTGCCCGAGCCCGAAGGGCCGCAGAGCACCACGACCTCGCCACGCCGGACTTCTGCATCGATGCCGTCCAGCGCGTGATAGGCGCCGTACCACTTGTGCACGCCACGCATGGCGATCATGGGGGGGGCCGCAGGCGCCGACGCAGGCGTTGCGGTGGAGGCGATGGGGTTGCCGGTCATGGAGCTCATGGCGTGGCCGTGGCCTTTCCTGAAGCCTTGGGAAGAGGGTGGGCAGGCGGCGGCTTCGGCGTTCTGGCCCGGCCCTGCGCACTGCGGCGTGCCAGTCGGGCATCCAGCACTCGGGCCAGTTGCGTGAGCGCGAAGCACAGCACGAAGTAGATGCAGGCCAGCAGCAGGAAGACCTCGAATGGCCTGGTCAGCAGGCTGCTGTTGACCTGGGCTGCGGCATAGGTCAGTTCATGCACGCCGATCACATAGCCCAGCGAGGTATCCTTGATGGTGGTGACGAACTGGCCGACCATGCTGGGCAGCATGTGGGACAGCGCCTGAGGCAGCAGGATGCGGCGTATGCGCAGCCCGTAACCCATGCCCAGGGCGGCGGCGGCTTCGGCCTGGCCCCGCGGCAGGGCCTGCAGGCCGGCGCGCACGATCTCGGCCAGGTAGACCGACTGGAAGACCACCAGCGTCGCGGCCATGGTGGTGAAGCCTGCCACCGGGCGCCCCAGCAGCATGGGCGCGATGAAGTAGACGCCGAACACCAACATCACCAGTGGAATGCTGCGCAGCAGATAGCGCACGGCCATGGCCGGATGGCGGACCGCGCCGCGCGTGCTCAGTTGCGCCAGCGCCAGCAGCACGCCCAGCGGGAAGGCCAGCGCGATGCCGATCACCGACAGGGCCAGCGTGGCCGCCACGCCGCCCAGTGGCCCGTGGGGATAGGCGCCGATGAGCAGCAGCAGCCAGTGGTCGCGCAGTATGTCGGCCATGCTCAGCGCTCCCCTGGCCGCAGGCGGCGCTCCAGCCAGGAGGCGGCGGCCAGCAGGCCCAGCGCGGCGGTCACATAGAGCGCGGTGCTGAGGCCGTAGGTCTCGAAGATGCGGAAGGTCTTGTTGGCGATGTCCTTGGTGGCATAGGTCAGCTCCATGGCGCCTATGACCATGGCCAGGCTGGTGGTCTTCAGCAGCATCACGCTGCCGCTGGCCAGAGCCGGCAGGGCCGCGCGCAGCGCCTGCGGAAGGACTACGCGGCGCAGCGCACCCAGCCGTCCCAGGCCCAGTGAGCGTGCCGCCTCCATCTGGCCCGGCGCGATGCTGCGCAGCCCGCTGCGGATGTCCTCTGCGAAATAGGCGCCGTAGTACAGGCCGATGGCGATGGCCGCGAAGACGATCTCGCCGTGGTGGTCGTTGGCCCAGTCCTGCAGGCCCTGGGTCAGCATGCTGCTGACGCCGAAGTACCACAGGAAGATGTGCACCAGCGGCGGCACGTTGCGCTGGAATTCGATGAAGGCCGTGACGGCGAACTGCAATGGCCAGGCCCCCGTCAGCCGGGCCAGGCTAAGCACGAGGCCGCAGGCCAGCGCCAGCACCCAGGCCGCAGAGGCCAGCCCCAAGGTCATGGCCAGCCCCTGAAGCAGTTGCAGGCCATGGTCGGTCAGCAGGAACATGGCGCCCCCGTGTGCCCTGGCCGGACTGTCTGCCGCAAACATTGGTACATGGGTCTGTCCCCCTGTGGTGTTGTGGAAGTGGTTTCTGAAGAACCATTTGATGGCGTTCAGGGCCTTTTTGGGCCAGGTGGTTGCTGTTGAGTGGTTTGTAAAATTACCAATCAATATCAACTTTATGATCTGTAAAAACTATTGCAACAGGGTATTTACCTAAGATGCACGCTGCCGCGATGCGAAGCGTGCATGTAGTGTTACGGCGCGAGGCTAGACTCGGGATCGAGCCACCCGGTGATAGGTGGTCAGAAAAAAGAACCACATCCATGCAAACCGAATTCCGTCCCAAGCAGGTTTATGAACAGGTGGCCGAGCAGATCCGTGCGGGCATAGCGAACGGTGTTCATCCGCCGGGCTCGCGGCTGCCCTCGGAGCGGGATCTGGCCCAGCGGCTGGGCGTGAGCCGGCCCGCGGTGCGCGAGGCGATCGGTGCCCTGCAGAACGAGGGGTTGGTGGTGACGCGCCGGGGCTCGGGCACCTATGTGGCGGAAGCGCTGCCGCAGGCGGGGTCGGAAACGGCTGCGCAGCAGGCGGATTTCAGCCCCCTGAGCATCCTGGAGGCCCGATTGCTGATCGAGCCCGCCGTGGCCCGCATGGCCGCACGCCAGCGCAGGCGCGATGCGCTGGCCGAGCACTACCTGGACCAGATGAGCGCCGTGCAGGACATCAGCGATCCGCAGCAGCAGGCGCTGTGGAGCGAGTGCGACCGCCTCTTCCATCGGCAACTGGCCCGCATGACCGGGCATGCGCTGATGGCGCGCATCGCCGAGGAGGTCGCCAGCAGCATGGACCAGCCGCTATGGCAGCGTCTGCGCGACGACGGTATCTACGAGGCCGAACGCATCCGGCTGTATGTGGCCGAGCACCGCCTGATCTACGAGGCCATTGTCTCGGGCGACGAGGACGCGGCGGCCTTTTACGTGGAGGGGCACCTCAAGCGCGTGCGGCGGGACATTGCCACGCACGAGTGATGCGCCGGGGAGGGCGCCCGCCGGCCCTACCCCGCAGCCGCCGCGCGCAGCAGCCGGTCGCGCACGCCTTCCCAGTCCGGCGTGTCGGGCGGGGTCTCGATCCAGATCAGCTGGGCGCCGATCTCGTCGAAGTCGCGCAGGGCGCCGAACAGCTCGCGCGCGGTGGCGGCGGCGTCGGCGGGCATGGCGCGCAGCGTGACGGCGCGCGAGGCGGTGCGCAGCGGTGTGCGGTGGTAGACGGCCAGGTTCCTGGCGTCGGCGCCCAGCACGTCCAGCCCGGCCTGCAGCTGCCTGGCGTCCACGAGGCGCACCTGGGCGTTGGGCGCGTAGTGGGCAAGCAGCGTACCGGAGGCGCGCGGCGTGTTCTCCTGCAGCTCTTCCTTGGACAGGGGGCGCTGGCCGCAGGCGCGCTCGATATCGTCGCGCGTGATGGCGCCGGGGCGCAGCAGCACAGGCACGCCGCGCGTGCAGTCCACGATGGTCGATTCAATTCCCACTTCGCAGGCGCCGCCGTCCAGCACCAGCAGCGTGTCGCCAAACTCGCCGGCCACATGGGCCGCCGTGGTGGGGCTGACGCGGCCAAACTTGTTGGCGCTGGGCGCCGACACGCCCCAGACGGGCGGCTGCAGCTGCTGGCAGGCGGCCAGCACGGCATGGGCGACGGGGTGGGAGGGGCAGCGCAGGCCCACGCTGTCCTGGCCGCCGGTCGAGGCCCGGGCGGCCTGGGGCAGGCGCGGCAGGATCAGGGTCAGCGGGCCGGGCCAGAAGGCGTCGATCAGCTGCTGCGCGAACAGCGGCACTTCACGTGCGTAGCGCGTAATGGCGCCGCTGTCGGCCACATGGACGATGAGCGGATGGTTGGGCGGCCTGCCCTTGGCGGTGAAGATCTGCGCGACGGCCGCGTCGTTGTCGGCATCGGCCGCGAGGCCGTAGACGGTTTCCGTGGGCAGGCCCAGCAGTTCGCCGCGCTGCAGCGCCTGTGCGGCGGCCTGGACAGAGGCCGCCAGCGTTCCATCGAGAATCATCGCGCGGGCCTTCAGAACGGCTCTATACCCAGGATGGCAGCGGCCTGCAGGGCGGTGGAGCGCACGGCCTCGGGCGTGGGGCCGGTGACGTTCAGGTGGCCCATCTTGCGGCCGCGCTTGGCGTCGTGCTTGCCGTACAGGTGCAGGTGGCAGCCGGGCAGGGCCAGGACCTGGTCCCAGGCCGGCGCCTGGGCCTGTTCGCCGTCCTTGAACCACAGGTCGCCCAGCAGGTTCAGCATGATGGACGGGCTGTGCTGGCGCGGCTGCGTCAGCGGCAGGCCGGTCATGCAGCGCACCTGCAGCTCGAACTGCGAGACATCGCAGGCGTTCTGGCTGTAGTGGCCGCTGTTGTGCGGGCGCGGCGCGATCTCGTTGACCACGAGCATGCCGTCCTGCAGCACGAAGAATTCGACGCAGAGCACGCCCACGTAGTCCAGGCCGTCGGCCACGGAACGTGCGGCGGCCAGCGCCTGCTCGACCTGTGCCTGGGGCAGGTTGCCTTCGTAGACCTCGGTGACGGAGAGGATACCCTCGCGGTGCAGGTTGCGCTGCACGGGCAGGTTGACCATGGAGCCGTCACGGCCGCGCGCCACGATGACCGAGCATTCATGGGCCAGCGGCAGCATTTTTTCCAGCACGCAGGCCACGCGGCCCAGTTGCTCCCAGGCGGTGGCCAGCTCGGCGGCGTTCTTCACGCGCACCTGGCCCTTGCCGTCGTAGCCCATGCGCGCGGTCTTGAGGATGCCGGGCAGCAGGCTGGCGTGCACGGCGGCCAGCTGGGCCGGCGTCTCGATCACCGCGTAGGGCGCGCAGGGCACGCCGCAGCGCACGAAGTGGGCCTTCTCCTGGGCGCGGTCCTGGGCGATGGCCACGGACGAGCCAGCCGGCGAGACCGGCCGCTGGGCGGCCAGCAGGTTCAGCGCCGCGGCGGGCACGTTCTCGAATTCGGTGGTGACGGCGGCCGACAGGCGCGCCAGTTCGGCCAGGCCCTGCGGGTCCTCGTAGCCGGTACGGATGTGGTGGTGGCTGACCAGGCCGGCAGGGCTGGTCGGGTCGGCGTCGAGCACGGCCGTGAAATAGCCCATGGCCTGGGCCGACTGCACGAACATGCGGCCGAGCTGGCCGCCGCCCAGAACGCCCAGGGTCGCGCCGGGCAGGATCACTTCAGCGGCGCTCATGCGGCCACCGAGGGAAGCGTCATGGCACGCGCGGCGGCGGTCTGCTCGGCGCGGAAGGCTTCGAGCTTCGCCCGCAGGGCCGGGTCCTCATTGGCCAGCAGGGCCACGGCGAACAGGGCCGCATTGGCCGCGCCGGCCGCGCCGATGGCAAAGGTGGCCACGGGCACGCCCTTGGGCATCTGCACGATGGAGTGCAGCGAGTCCACGCCCTGCAGGTGGCGGCTGGCCACCGGCACGCCGAGCACGGGCACCACGGTCTTGGCGGCGATCATGCCGGGCAGGTGTGCGGCGCCGCCGGCGCCCGCGATGATGGCCTTCAGGCCCCGGCCTGCGGCGGCCTCGGCATAGGCGAACATGTCGTCGGGCATGCGGTGGGCCGAGACGACCTGGGCTTCATGGGCGATGCCAAATTGCTGAAGAATGGCAACTGCGTGCTGCATGGTCTCCCAGTCGCTGCTGGAGCCCATGACCACACCGATCTGGATGGAGTTCATGTCGTGAGGGCGCCTGCGGCCCGGCCTAGTGGAACCCGCGATTTTACTTTTTTAGTCCGGATCGGCCCGCATCCCCCTGCAAATCACCGCACAGCCGTGTGCTGCTCGCGCGCAAAACCCAGCACACGCTGGCGAAACACATGGGCCAGCCAGGCCAGGGCCATCGCCACCTGCACGGCCAGCGACAGCCACATGCCGCTGGTGACGGGCTTGGTCAGGCCGGCTGCCAGCGGCTGGGCCAGCATGGCGGCATCGGCCCCGGCAAGGCCAAAGGCCAGCAGCGGCAGCACGATGTTGACCAGCAGCCAGGTGACGGCGAACGCGGCCAGCGGCGACTTGATGCGCCCGGCCAGCAGGGAAAAGCCCGTGGCCAGCGCGGCATCACGCAGCAACTGCGCCGTTGCCAGTGCCGCCAACTGGGCTGTACCGGGCAGGATGGGCTGGCCGCCTGCGGGCCACAGCAGCCACAGCGCACAGGCCAGCACGGCCAGCAGCCAGCTCACGGGCCACAGCGGCAGGGCCTCGAGCGCGCCACGCCAGCGCCCCTGCAACACGCACCATTGCACCTGGCGCCAGCTGCGCAGGCCTTCGTCCATGCCGTGCAGGCAGACATAGGCCGTGCCCGCCAGCGCCAGCCCCGTGGTCCATGCGAAGAAGGAGGCCGGGCCGGGGCCCTGCAACTGCATTGCATCGAGGTGCATGCCGCCAAAGGCCAGGCCCGCCACGCACAGGCCCAGCGGCCAGGCCCAGGGCAGGGTGCGCACATCCAGCCGCGTGCACAGCAGCCGCCACAGGGCCAGCAGGCCCAGCCCCAGCGCGATGGCGCCGAACAGGTAGATGGCGCCGCGCCCGTGCAGCGGTACGGACCACCACAGCACAGGGCGGCCTTCCTCGCGGCCCAGCTGCTCGGTCAACCGGCCCAGGATGGGGCCGGGCAGCACCATCACGAACAGCAGCGGCACCAGCACGAAGCGGATGCGGCGCGCGGGCTGCTCCTTCGGCCCCCAGCCCATGAGCACGGAGTGCATGCTCCAGGCCTGCAGGGCCAGGCCCCACAGCACGGCCTGCAGCACGGCGTGCACGCCCCAGGCCAGCCCGCCCGGCTGGCCCGCCGAGGTGGCCAGCACGGCCAGCGCGCACCACAGCATGTACAGCCAGGCCGGCAGCGGGGCGCCCAGCAGCTTGCCCCAGGCCATCTGCCAGGGCGTGAGGGCCGACAGGCGCTGCCAGTCCCAGGTGTGCTGGCGCGCTTCCTCGTTGAGGCCGCGCCCGGCCAGCACGCTGCCCAGGCCGGCCGCGGCGATCCACATGCCGACCAGGGCGGCGATCAGCAGCGTGTGCAGGCGGCGGTCGGGCTGGACCAGGGCCATTGGCGTGGCCAGCAGCAAGGCGGTGAGCAGCAGGCTCCAGCCCAGCTGGGACGGCCGCCAGTTGAGCCAGAGCTGGCGCTGGAATTCGGGGTTGTGCGTCATGGCTGCTCCGCAGGGGTGGGGGTTGCTGCGTTCTGCAGGCCGCGCGCATAGCGGTCCTGCAGGCGCTCGCGCACCGGGGCCAGGCTGGCCACGGGCAGGCCGGTACCGACCAGGCGGGCCAGCAGATCGGCGCGCTCGCGCGGCAGGGTGGGCAGCCACAGCTGCAGATGCACCAGGCCCTGGTCATCGGGCGGCGGCACAGGGGTGTCGGGAAGGACCAGATGCAGCTGCCGTGCCAGCGACCCGGCCGAGGCACCCGGGGGCGGCGCCAGCTCCAGCGCGTACAGTGCCAGCGGGGCATCGTCGCCGGCGGCAGGTGACTTGATGCCGCCGTGCAGGGCCTCGTGGCTTTCCACGCGGCCGCCGCGCAGGCTCAGGATGTGGGTGCAGTACTCGTCCAGTTCGCTGAGGATGTGGCTGGAGACGATCAGGGTCATGCCCTGGGCCTGCAGCGCACGTATCAGCCGGGACAGGCTGGCGCGTGCCTCGGGGTCCAGGCCGCTGGCCGGCTCGTCCAGCAGCAGCACGCGCGGCTGGTGGACGATGGCCTGGCCGATGGCCACGCGCTGGCGCTGGCCGCGAGACAGCTCGGTGGGCAGGCGCTCCAGCAGGTCGGCCAGGCCCAGCTGCCCGGCCACGTGCGCCACGCGCTGCGGCGCCTCGGACGGGGGCACGCCCATGGACAGGGCTGCGTACTGCAGGCAGCGCCGCACGCTCAGGCGGTCATAGAGGCCGAAGAAATCCGACAGATAGCCCAGGTGCCGGTGCACTTCGCGGGGCTGCTCCTGCACGGCAATGCCATGCACCTCGACCTGGCCCGACAGCGGCTGGTCCAGCCCGGCGATGCAGCGCATCAGCGTGGATTTTCCGGCGCCGTTGGGGCCTACCAGGGCCGTGACGGTGCCTGCGGCGATATGGACGCTGACGCCGTCCAGCGCGCGGTGGCCCGGGTACTCGAACACCAGCTGCGAAACCTTGATCAAGGCGAGCCCTCCCTCATTGTGTTGATGGCAGGCCGCAATGGCGGCTCAGCGCGCCAATATAGCCCAGCGCTGCCGCGCCTCGTCCCCGGCCGGGCGGCTTGAAATGCACGCAGCCGGCTCCCAGCTGGGGTGGTTGCCGTCCATGGCGCCCACGCCATGGAATTGCTGGAGAATCACACGGTCCGCATCGGAGGCATCCGGCCGCCGAACTCCGAACCGCCACAGTTCGCGCGCCCTGGCCGCGCGCCTTGCCACAGGGTCTGATCACATGATTGATGTCACCATTGAGAATTTCGAAGCCGAAGTCGTCGCCGCCTCCATGCAGGTGCCGGTGCTCGTCGACTTCTGGGCGCCCTGGTGCGGCCCGTGCAAGACGCTGGGCCCCATCCTGGAAAAGCTGGAAGTGGCCTACGAAGGCCGCTTCAAGCTGGTCAAGATCGATTCCGACCAGGAGCAGCAGCTGGCCGGCATGTTCGGCATCCGCTCCATCCCGACCTGCATCCTGATGATGGGCGGCCGGCCCGTGGACGGCTTCATGGGCGCCCAGCCCGAAGGCAAGCTGCGCGAGTTCCTGGACAAGCACCTGCCCTCCGAAGGCGAGCTGGCGGCCGAGGCCGAAGCCGACGAGGCCCACCAGCTGCTGGAAGCCGGCGACACGCAGGCCGCCCTGCAAAAGCTGGCTGACGCCCTGGCCGCCGACCCGGCCAATGACGATGCGCGCTTCGACTACGTGCGCCTGCTGATCGCCACGGGCGGCTACGAAGAGGCCGGCGCCCTGCTGACCGAGCCGCTCAAGCGCATTCCCCAGCCCACGCGCTTCGAGGCGCTCAACCAATGGCTGCAGTGCATGCTCTTCGTGCACAACGACGATCGCGGCAACTGGGAGTTTGCCCAGTTCGATGCCGTCATCGCACAGAACAAGCGCGACTTCGACACCCGCTTCGGCAAGGCCCAGGCCCTGGCCGCCGAAGGCCAGTGGGCAGCCAGCATGGACGAGCTGCTGGAAATCATCATGCGCGACAAGGAATGGAACGGCCAGGCCGCGCGCAAGCTCTATGTGGGCATCCTGGAACTGCTCACACCCCCGAAGCCCAAGAAGCAGGACGCCATCCCCGGCAAGAGCAGCGGCGGCATCGAACTGCTGGGCAAGGGCGCGGCCGAGCAGGACGAGGCCACGCAGCTGGTCAACGGCTACCGCCGCAAGCTCAGCATGGCGCTGAACTGAGTCCTGCCGCACGCCGGTGAAGAGACGGGGAGCCTTGCGGCTCCCTTTTTTCATGGCGAGGGCTCAGGGTGCAACCGGCTCCTCGGCCGCATGCGCGCGGTGCAGCAACTGCACGAAGCCGGGCGCATCCGGCAGATGCACATCGGCCAGGCGCCTGACCGCAATGCCGGGGGACCATGAATTCATCACCACGGCGCCGGCCATGTCGGGCAGGTCGGCCAGGGTCAGCACGGCCTCGCGCTGCGCCACGCCCAGGCGCTGCAACTGGCGCCGCAGCATGGACTCGGTCGTGCCCTGCAGCACCTGGGCGCGCGGCCAGACCACGGCATCTCCATCCCAGAAGGCCAGGTTCCAGATGGTGGCCTCGCCAATACGGCCGTGGCGATCGGCAAAGGCGGCATCGTCAAAGCCCTGGGCTACGGCGCGACGCAGCAGATGCGTCTTCGCCACCTCGCCCACATGCTTGAGGTGGGGCAGCATGCGTTCATGCTCGAACAGCGCCAGGCTCAAGGGCCCGGTAGGGCCCGAGGCGGGTGCCGAGGTCCGCACCAGCATGCGCGGCCGCGCATCGGCGGCCGTGAATTCCCCGGCAGGCGAGTACACCGTGGCGGTCAGCGAAACATCCTGCGGGCCGTTGGCAAGCGCCGCCCGCAGCTGTGCCTGGGCATGGTCATCGGACAAGGCCTGGCCGTACAGCTCCAGCGAGGCCTGGCGCAAGCGCTGCAGATGCAGGTCCAGCCCGCGCAGCCGGCCGCCGCGCACCTGCATGGCCGTGAAATGGGCATGGCCTGCAAAGGCCAGGGCGGCGAGTTCGGCCGCCGTAGCGGGCTGCCCATCGATAAGGCTGGTGAAGAAAGAGGCGGTTTCCATGGATTCATCCATCAACAAGTTTTCTTGATTGTTCGATGGCGGTTCCAAAAGAGGAAGCAAGTAGTATTCGATGCTCCATCAAGAAAGATTTGAAGATCCATGCGCCAGCTTCCACCGGGCACACGCGCCCTGCGCAGCTTCGAGGCCGCAGGGCGCCACCTGAACTTCACGCGTGCGGCCGACGAACTGGGACTGACCCCGGCGGCGGTCAGCCACCAGATCAAGGAGATGGAGGAACAGCTGGGCCTCGTCCTCTTCACGCGCAACAGCCGCAGCATGCAGCTCACGCCCGCAGGCAGCGTGCTGCTGGAGGCCACGGCCGAGGCGCTGGGCCTGCTGCGGCGCGCCACCGGCCGGGCGCGCCAGCTGGCCCGGGGCGAGACGCGGCTGCGCCTGTCGCTGGGCGCGCGCTTTGCCACGCAGTGGCTGCTGCCCCGGCTGCCGCGCTTTCGCGCCGCGCATCCGCAGATCGAACTGAGCTTTGACATCAGCGACGAGGTGCGCGACTTCGACGCCGATGACATTGATGCCGGCATCCGCTTCGGCACCGGCCGTGATGCGCACACCCTGGCGGTGCGCCTGTTCGACGCCAGGGTCATCCCCGTCTGCAGCCCGGCCCTGCTGCAGTCCGGCCCGCCGCTGGCCAGCCCCGCCGACCTGCTGGGCCACACGCTGTGCCACGTGGACTGCATGGTGGACGGCCAGGTCTGGCCGAACTGGCCGATGTGGATGGCGGCGGCCGGCGTGGAGGGCCTGGACGCAGGCCGCTGCATCGCATTCACCGACTCCAGCCATGTCGTGCAGGCCGTGCTGGACGGCGGCGCCGTGGGCCTGGTCGAGCAGGACCTGGTGGCCGAAGACCTGGCCCGTGGCCGCCTGGTGCGCCTGTTCGACATCGCCGTGGGCCTGGGCCCGGCCTATGCCTACCACCTGCTCTACCCCCGGCGCAGCCAGGGCCAGCCGGCCATCGAGGCCCTGCGTGCGTGGGTGCTGCAGGAGGCCGGGCTGTAGCGCCTACTTCCGTACGGGATCGGCAAATCGCATCAACCCGCGCACCACGGCCTGCACGGCCGGGTCTTGCTGCGAGGCGCTGCGGCAGGCCAGACCCAGCGGGCGTGTCAGGGCGGGACTCAGCCCGCGCTGCTGAAGGGTGCGGCTGACGGCGTCCATGGGCTCCTCGCGTGGCAGGACGGTAGGACCGTGGCCTGCGGCGACCAGGGCGCGTATACCTTCGGGATAACTCATCTCCATGCGCGGCTGGGGCAGCAGGCCTGCCTGGGCAAACCATTGCGACAGCAGGCGGTGCATCTGGGTGCCGGCGGCAAAGCCTATCCAGGGCTGGGCGTTGAGCCATTCGGGCGTGATCTGGTCGGGCAGCGGCATCTGCGGCGGCGCGAACAGCTCCATGGGGTCGTTGCGCCAGGCCAGCACCTCGAGCCCCGCAGCCACGGGCTGGGGCAGGCCGACCAGGGCCAGGTCCAGGCTGCCGGCCGCCAGGCGCTGCATGGCCTGGGCCGAGCTCACGACTTCCAGGCGCAGCTCCACGCTCGGTGCGTGCTCGGCCAGCCATTGCAGCAGTTCGGGCAGCAGCAGGGGGCTGACGCCGGCCGAGGCGCCTATGCGCACGCTGGCGCCAAAGCCCTCGGCACGCTTGCGCACCTGGCGCAGCAGGGATTCGCTGTCTGCCAGCAGGCGGCGTCCGCCTTCGGCCAGCAGTTCGCCCGCAGGCGTCAGCTGCGCCTGGCGCTTGCCGCGCACCAGCAGCGGTGTGTCCAGGCGCGCTTCCAGCTCCTGGATGTGCAGGCTGACGGCGGGCGGCGACAGGTGCAGGGCCTGGGCGGCGGCAGCCAGCGTGCCCAGGTCGGCCACGGCCACCAGGGTCTGGAGCTGGTCGAGGTTCAGGCGTCGCATCAGGTTTCCTGAAGATAAGGTTCCGAAAATTCGACTTTATCTAATCTGGGTGTGAATCCATCATCCCGTCCCGTATCAGGAACGAGGCCATGGAATGGAATTGAGCAACGCGGTGCTGGCCGCAGCCCTGGGGGCCGCGCTGATGAATGCGGGATGGAACAGCGCCATCAAGCTGGGCGGCGACAAGATGGTCGCCATGGCGCTGACCACGGGGCTGGCCAGCCTGTGGTCTCTGCTGGTGCTGCCCTGGCTGGACTGGCGTGCGGCGGCGCTGTGGGATGCATCGGTGTGGTGGTGGCTGGCGGCCTCGGTGGCCGTGCACACCGTCTACCACTTCGTGCTGCCGCGCGCCTACCAGCATGGCGAGTTCGGCGTGGTCTACCCGGTGGCACGCGGCAGTGCGCCACTGTTCGTCACGCTGGGCGCGGCGCTGCTGGCCGGTGAGTGGCCGGGCGCGACCGGGCTGGCCGGCGTGCTGTGCCTGTCGCTGGGCGTGCTGGCGCTGTCGTTGCGCAGCGGCGCGGCCAGCGGTTATGGCGGCAGCGGCTATGCGCTGGCCACGGGCGCCATGATTGCCTGCTACACGGTCATCGACGGGCTGGGTGCGCGCGCATCCGGTTCCGCGCTGCTCTATGCGGCCCTGCTCACGCTGGGCGATGGCCTGGCCACGGTGCTGATCGTCGCCTGGCGGCGCGGTCCTGCCGTGCTGCGCGCCGATGCACGCACCTGGCGCCTGTGCGCCCTGGCCGCCGCCATGCAGCTGAGCGCCAGCTGGATGGCGACCTGGGCGCTGTCGCAGGCACCCATGGGGCTTGTGTCTGCACTGCGTGAAAGCAGCGTGCTGTTGGCAGGCTGGATTGCCGCCTGGCTGATGCGCGAGCGCCCGGGCCGCGTGCGCATGCTGGCCTCGGCCCTGGTGTTCGGCGGCATCGTGCTGGTGCGCTGGGGCGGTTGATCCGCCCGGCGCCAACGGCGGCTGCGTGCTCAGCCGTGGCTGATGCGCGTGCCCAGCAGGGACAGGAACTGTGCGATCCAGGCCGGATGGGCCGGCCAGGCGGGGGCGCTGACCAGGTTGCCTTCGGTGTGCGCCTGGTCCACGCCGATGTCGGCGTAGGTGCCGCCGGCCAGTTCGACCTCGGCACGGCAGGCCGGGTAGGCCGAGCAGGTGCGGCCCTTGAGCACGCCGGCGCCGGCCAGCAGCTGGGCGCCATGGCAGACGGCGGCCACGGGCTTGTTGTTGTCGAAGAAGTGGCGCACGGCGGCGCGCACGGCATCGTAGTTGCGCAGGTATTCAGGGCCGCGTCCGCCAGGGATCACCAGGGCGTCGTACTGCTCGGGCTTGATGTCGGCGAAGCTGGCGTTGAGCGTGAAGTTGTGGCCGGGCTTTTCGCTGTAGGTCTGGGCGCCCTCGAAATCATGGATGGCCGTCTTGATGTGGTCCCCCGCCTTCTTGTCGGGGCAGACCGCGTGCACCGTGTGTCCCACGGCCTGCAGGGCCTGGAACGGGACCATGGTTTCGTAGTCCTCGCAGTAGTCTCCGCAGATCATCAGAATCTTCTTGCCGGCCATGTGCTTGCTCCTTCGAAAAAAGTCAGAGGGAGCAAGCATTGTGGCAGTGTCGGTGACGCCGGCGTGACCGGCTGCAGAAACGGGCCCGCGCAATGAAAAAGAGAGCCTAAGCTCTCTTTTGCGGGGACAGGCAGGCGGCAGCTCAGGCCGTCAGGCGCTGCAGCGCTTCGCGGTACTTGGCGGCCGTCTTCTCGGTCACCTCCTGGGGCAGGCGGGGCGCCGGGGCGCTCTTGTCCCAGGGCTTGCCGTTGACCTGGGCCTGCTCCAGCCAGTCGCGCACGAACTGCTTGTCGTAGCTGGGCGGGTTCTCGCCCTTGGCCAGCGCCTGGGCATAGCCTTCCACGGGCCAGTAGCGCGAGCTGTCGGGCGTGAGCACCTCGTCCATCAGCACCAGTTCGCCGTTTTCGTCCAGGCCGAATTCGAACTTGGTGTCGGCAATGATCATGCCCTTTTCGAGGGCGATGGCGGCAGCTTCCTTGTAGATGCGGATGGCTGTATCGCGGATCTGGGAGGCCAGCTTCTCGCCGACCATCTCCACCGTGCGCTCGTAGGTGATGTTCTCGTCATGGTCGCCCATCTCGGCCTTGGCGGCCGGCGTGTAGATGGGCTCGGGCAGCTTGGCGGCGTTGGTCAGGCCTTCGGGCAGGGGAACGCCGCAGACCGAGCGCGATTCCTGGTATTCCTTCCAGCCGCTGCCGGCCAGGTAGCCGCGCACCACGGCCTCGATCAGCACGGGCTTGAGGCGCTTGACCAGCATGGAGCGGCCCGTGACCTGGGGCACTTCGGCGGGCGTGACCACGGATTCGGGCGCTTCGCCAGTCAGGTGGTTGGGGCAGATGTGGCCGAGCTTGTCGAACCAGAACAGCGCCATCTGCGTCAGCAGCTCGCCCTTGCCGGGGATGGGCTCGCCCATGATCACGTCAAAGGCCGAGAGGCGGTCCGAGGCCACCATCAGGATGCGGTCATCGCCCACGGCATAGTTGTCGCGCACCTTGCCGCGCGCGAGCAGCGGCAGCGAGGCAATGTTGGAAGTGTGCAGGGCGGAGGGACGGGACTGGGTGGTCATGTGAGGCAAGGGGCAATCTGGCAAAGAGGCTGCAGGGGCCGGAGGGCTGCAAGCGGCACGCGCAGGAGCGCGATTCTACCCAACGGCGCCTCACGGTGACGGACGGCCTGTGGCCACCCCCACCCCAGGGGCGCAGCCTGGCAAACCCGCCGATTGTGCGCCCAATCGCATGGCGCGCAAAACCCGCCTCCAAGGCCCTGCACCGTCCTGCGCTATCGGCTTGCGGCGTTGCTTTTGACCCGACCCGGGCGCATAGTGGATTCGCAAGCAAACGAATGCGCATTCCGGCCTGCAAGCACCTGTCCCGGCGGATCGTCCCCCGGTGGACCGGGCTGTTTCCATCCAGAGCAAGGAGTGTTTAGATATGAATCTGACGATTAGTGGGCATCACCTGGAGGTCACTCCCTCGCTGCGCAGTTACGTCATGGCCAAGCTCGAACGCATTCTTCGACACTTTGACCAGGTGGTGGATGTCAAGGTCTTGCTGACCGTTCATAACCAGAAGGAGAAGGAAAAGCGCCAACGTGCCGGTTGCACGCTGCGCGTCAAGGGCCAGGATCTCTTTGTCGAAACCTCTCACTTCGACCTTTATGCCGCCGTTGACGCGCTGGCTGACAAGCTGGACCGCCTCGTGGTGCGCTACAAGACCCGCCAGCAGGGCAGCCGCTACGGCACGGCCAAGCGGCTCGATGATGCTGGACTGACCCTGGCGTCAGTCGGGTGACAGGTAAGGCGCCGGCCCTGTGCGGGCGCTTACAATACCTGCGTTTTTGTGGCTGATGTGCCACGCACGACCACCGCCCTTCGGGGCGGTTTTTGATGGGGGTCAGGGTTTCCCCACGGTTTCCGGCACTGCGGTGCATAATTGTTTCCCGAACCATGAACCGTCTTGCCTCCATCCTGCCCGCCGCTCAAGTGCTCGTGAGCGTCGACGTCACCAGCAAAAAGCGCGCTTTCGAAGAAGCAGGTCTGCTATTCGAGAGCCTGCATGGCCTGTCCCGCGCACTCATCACCGACAGCCTCTTCGCGCGTGAACGCCTGGGCTCGACGGGGCTGGGCCATGGCGTGGCCATTCCCCACGGTCGCATCAAGGGGCTGACCGCTCCGATGGCAGCCGTGTTCCAGCTGGACCATCCCATTGGCTTCGATGCGCCCGATGAGCAGCCCGTGGGCCTGCTGATCTTTTTGCTGGTGCCCGAAGCGGCGACGCAAAAGCATCTGGAAATCCTTTCTGAAATCGCCGAACTGCTCAGCGACAGCCAGCTGCGCGAGCGGCTGAAGTCCTGCGGCGATGCGGCCCGGCTGCATGGAATGATTGCCGGCTGGCAGTCTTCCGCCGCTCCGCTGGTCTAGACTTTCGTCTTCCCCTTTTCACGGGCCTTGCCATGAGACCCAGTGCCATCAGCGCCGACGTCCTTTTCGAGGAGTTCCGCTCCAGCCTGCGCTGGGAGTGGGTGGCGGGCCTGGGGGCCTCGGAGCGCCGCTTCGACGAGATGGCCGTGCGCTCGGCGCGCTCGGGCGCCGATCTCGTCGGCTACCTGAACTACATCCATCCCTACCGGCTGCAGGTGCTGGGCGAGCGTGAGATCGCCTATCTGACCAACGCCACGCCGCAGGACTGCCAGCGCCGCGTGGCACGCATCGTCACGCTGGAGCCGCCCGTGCTGGTGCTGGCCGATGGCCAGACGGCGCCCGAGGCGCTGCTGTCCATGTGCGAGCGCGCCCACATTCCCATGTTCGCCACGCGCGAGCAGTCGGCCTTCGTGATCGATGTGCTGCGTGCCTACCTGGCCAAGCATTTCGCCGACCGCACGACCATGCATGGCGTGTTCATGGACATCCTGGGCATGGGCGTGCTGATCACGGGCGAGTCGGGCCTGGGCAAGAGCGAGCTGGGGCTGGAGCTGGTGACGCGCGGCAACGGCCTGGTGGCCGACGATGCCGTGGACCTGTACCGCATCAACCAGACCACGATCGAAGGCAAGTGCCCCGAGCTGCTGCAGAACCTGCTGGAGGTGCGCGGCATCGGCCTGCTCGATATCCGCGCCATCTTTGGCGAGACGGCCGTGCGCCGCAAGATGCGTCTCAAGCTCATCGTGCACCTGGTGCGCAAGGAAACCATGGAGCGCGAATACGAGCGGCTGCCAGCCGAGCCGCTGACGCAGGATGTGCTCGGCGTGCCCGTGCGCAAGGTGGTGATCCAGGTGGTGGCGGGCCGCAACATCGCCGTGCTGGTCGAGGCCGCCGTGCGCAATGCCATCTTGCAGCTGCGCGGCATCGACACCTACCAGGAATTCGTGCAGCGCCACCGCCGCGCCATGGAACGCGGCGACACCTTCTAGCGGTCTGCGCCGTCGTGGCGTCCGGCTGCCTGTTGCCGGCGGCCTGTTGCCTGGGCCCCACTGTTTTCCCCGGGATTGTTTGCGGACCGTGCGCCCATGTTTGCGCGCGGTGCGTTGTCGTCGTTTTCTCAAATAAGAATAATTCTCATTTTCTATAATTCGGGCAGATGCCGTATCCGGCCTGTATCCCGACGGGCTGCGGGCCTGGATGCGGCGCATTTTCTTCCGCCTTGAAAGCCCTCCCGGATGTCCTCTCGTTCCCGCACCGGCCTGCCGCGCGCAGGCGCTGTCAGCCCCTTCGCCCCCGTTTCACCGTTCCACGGCCTGGGCACCATCGCCCGTGTCTGCGCCATGGTTGCCGCTGCCGCTTTGCCCGCCGCGTCCTGGGCGGCCGACGCCGAACTGGGCGAGATCACGGTGCGCAGCACCACCGATCCCCAGGCACTGCCCACCGTGGCGCCGGGCGGCCAGGTGGCCAAGGGCGCGGGCCTGGGCGTGCTGGGCCAGCGCGATGTGATGGATACGCCGTTCAACATCACCTCCTACACGGCCGAAGGCATTGCCGACCAGCACGCGACCACGCTGATGTCGGTGCTGGAAAACGACCCCTCCGTGCGCTTCACCACCAACACCGGCCACGCCTACGAGAACTTCACCATCCGCGGCCTGGGTGTGAATGCCTCGGAACTGGGCTTCAACGGCCTGTACGGCCTGGCGCCCGATGGCCATGTGCCCACCGAGATGATCGAGCGCGTGGAAGTGCTCAAGGGCCCGGGGGCGCTGCTGAGCGGCATGACGCCGGGCGGCGCCGTGGGCGGCACCATCAACCTGGTGACCAAGCGTCCGCTGGCCCGGGACCTCACGCGCGTGACCACCATGTTCAGCAGCTCCTCGCAGCTGGGCCTGCAGGCCGATGTGTCGCGCCGCTTCGGCCCGGAACGCCGCCTGGGCATACGCATCAACGGCAGCACCTCGGGCGGCGATACCGAGATCGACGGCCAGAACCGCCGCCATGGCCTGGGCGCACTGGCGCTCGACTACCAGGGCGACGGTTTCACGCTGGGCCTGGATGCCTACAGCTACCGCTCCAACATCCGTGACGGCAGCCCGATGATGGTCAGCATGCAGAACCTCAAGCAGGTGATTGCAGCGCCCGACGCCAAGACCAATCTCTTCCCGGGCATACGTGCCCAGCAGCAAAGCGATGCGCTGATGCTGCGCGGCTCGGTGGACCTGGGGGCGGACTGGACGCTGTTCGGCTCGGTGGGCAGCGGCAAGCATTCCTATGACGGCATGCTCAACGGCACGCGCGTGGTGCTGCGCGCCCAGGGCGACGGCTCGGCCGTGGGCCAGACCTACAACCAGTACGGCTACACCGACAGCATGGCGGCCGAGTTCGGCGTGCGCGGGCGCCTGCGCACGGGTAGCGTGAACCATCTGCTGGTCGCCTCCGTGAACTGGATGAACCAGAAGGGCGGCCGCGCGGCCGTGGCCACCAGCGCCAGCTACATCACCAACATCTACGACCCTGCGCCCATCACGCTGGCCGGCCCCTACGGCGCCATCAAGCAGGAGCGCGACGACGTGCTCAGCAGCCTGGCCCTGGCCGACACGCTGAGCTGGGGTGGCGACACCGTACAGCTCACCGTGGGCGCGCGCCTGCAGCGCGTGAACCAGAAGATGGCGCGCTATGACGAACATGCCATCTCGCCCGCGCTGGGCCTGGTGGTCAAGCCCTGGGGCGATGCGGTCTCGCTGTACGCCAACCATGTGCAGGGCCTGAGCGCGGGCTCCATCGTCGGCGCCACCTACGCCAATGCCGGCGAAGTGTTCGCGCCCTACAAGACCAAGCAGTTCGAGATCGGCGCCAAGTGGCGCACGGGTGATTTCACGCAGACGGTCTCGCTGTTCCAGATCGAGCGGCCTTCGTCCGTGGTGGAGACCGCGACCAACCGCCTGCTGATGGATGGCGAGCAGCGCAACCGGGGCCTGGAGTGGAATGTGTTCGGCGAGCCGCTGCGCGGCACGCGCGTGCTGGGCGGCCTGGCCTATACGCAGGCCATCCAGAGCAAGACCCAGGGCGGCGCGCGCGACGGCTACGGCGTCTACGGCGTGCCGCGCTGGACGGCCAACCTGGGCGGCGAGTGGGATGTGCCCGCGCTGCCGGGCGCCACGCTCACCGGCCGCCTGATCTACACGGGCGCGCAATGGGTGAATTCGGCCAACACGCTGAAGATGCCCAGCTGGACCCGCGTGGACGTGGGCGCGCGCTATGCCACCCGCATCGCGGCCAAACCCGTCACCTTCCGCGCCACGGTGGAGAACCTGTTCGACAAGTCCTACTGGGCCGGCAGTTTCAACGACAACTTCGCCACCACGGGCGGCCCGCGCACGGTGCGTGTCTCGGCCACGGTGGACTTCTGACGCCATGGCGCAAGCTGCACGACAAGGCCTGTGCGTGGCCGCCTCGCTGCTGTGCCTGCTGGGCGCAGCCGTCCATGCCGCTGAAGACATGACGGCAACCGCATCGCGGCAGGCCCTGGCCGCACGGCCGGGCACGCTGGCGCCGGGCCAGGCGGCCACAGGGGTCCTGGCTGCCGGTGGGCGCGAGTCCTGGCGCGTCGATCTGCCTGCCGGCCATGTGGTCCAGGGTGAATTCGAGGGGCAGGGCGTGGCCCTGGACCTGGAGGATGTCCAGGGCCGGCACCTGCGCCGCCTGGCGCGGGCCGATGGCGGCGCGCAGTCGCTGATGTGGGTCACGGAGGGAGCCGGACGGCAGCGGCTGGTGGCCAGGCGTGTGGCCCTGGCTGACCCCCGTTCCGGCGGTGAGGCGCAAGAAGCGGGGCGCTTCGCGCTGCGGCTGACCTCCAGCCTGGCGCCTGCCGGCAACAAGGCCTCGGCCACCTCCGAGCCTCCGGCACTGCAAAGCCCGCGGCTGCGGGCTCTGGCGCAGGCAATCCAGCGCGGCGCGGGTGCTGGTGTGGCTGCCGACGCCTTCTGGCGGCGCGTGCAGGAGGAAGGAACACCCATGGTCGAGCCCCTGTCCGAGGGGCACTCCCTGGTCACCTTCCTGTGGCGCGGCCAGCCGCGTGCGGGCATGCAGGGCGTGCGCCTGTTCGGCAGCCCGGCCGGCAACCATGATCCGCTGCAGCATCTGCCCGGCAGCGATGTCTGGTGGGCCAGCTTCCGCATGGCGGACAACGCCAGGCTCAGCTACCGGCTGGCGCCCGATGTGCCGCTGATCGAAGGCTCGGCCATGGAGCAGCGCCGCGCCCTGCTGGCCACGGCGCAGCGCGATCCGCTCAATCCCAAGACCTTCCCGCAGCCGCCCGAGGGCGGCTTCATCGATGTCTTCCAGGGCGCCTCCGTGCTGGAGCTGCCCAAGGCCCCACCCCAGCCCTGGACGGCGCCGCGCGCGGGCGTGGCGCAAGGACAACTGGTGCAGCATCGCCTGCGAAGCCGCGTGCTGGGCAACAGCCGCGATGTCTGGACCTACCTTCCCGCAGGCGGCCAGGCGCCCGAGGCGCTGCTGGTGCTGTTCGACGGCAATGCCTATGCAAAGCAGGTGTCCACGCCCACCCTCATCGACAACCTCATGGCCGACGGCCTGATCCCGCCCACGGCCGTGGTCCTGGTGGACAACGCCAGCCCGCAGGCACGCGGCAGGGAATTGCCGCCCAACACCGCCTTCGCGCGCTTTCTGGATGAGGAGCTGATGCCCTGGGTGGGGGAGCAGGGCCTGGGCCAGCCTGCGGCGCGCACGGTGATCGGCGGCTCCAGCTTCGGCGGCCTGGCCTCGGCCTATGCGGGCCTGGTCAATGCGCGCTGGTTCGGCAATGTGCTGAGCATGTCGGGATCGTTCTGGTGGTCGCCGGCCGGCGAGGTGCCGGGCTGGGTGCAGCGCCGCTATGCCCAGGAGCCGCGCCAGCCCGTGCGTTTCTATCTGGATGCAGGCCGCTACGAGCGTGCACGCGGCGGGCAGGACGGCATCCTGGAAACCAACCGCCACCTGGCCGACGTGCTGCGCGCCAAGGGCTACGAGGTCACGCAGGCCGAGCATGAAACCAGCCATGACTACCTGCAATGGCAGGGATCGCTGGCCTGCGGCCTGGTGGCCCTGCTCAACCCCGGGCGCTTTGCCCAGGGCCTGCCGGCCTGCGAGCGCATGCCGGACAGCACGCCCGCACTTCCCTGAGGCCGCCAAGGCCAATGTTTGAACTTCCTGGCGATACAGCAATCATTGAAAGAATGAACACCTTGAATGCAAATCATTCCCGGCGCCACATCCTGGCGACGATGGGCCAGGGCGCGGGCATGCTGGTCACGCTGCCTCTGGCACTGTCCATGGCCCATGCGCAGACGGCAGCGGTCGGCAAGACCGTGACCGTGCCGCACGCCAAGGGCGAGATCCAGGTGCCCTTCAAGCCCGTGCGCGTGCTGGTGTTCGAGCTGGCAGCGCTGGACACGCTGCAGGCGCTGGGCGGCGAGGTGCGTGGCGTGCCCGAGTTCAAGATGCCGCCGCTGCTGGCCCGCTATGCCGATGCGAAATACGCACGCATCGGCAGCCTGTTCGAGCCCGACTACGAGGCCGTCAAGGCGCTGTCGCCCGACCTCATCATCGTGGGCGGCCGCTCCGAGGCCAAGTACAAGGAGCTGTCGCGCTTCGCCCCCGTGCTGGACCTGAGCGTCAGCGACCAGCACCAGATGGCCGATATCTACCGCAACATCCGCACGCTGGGCGCCGTCTACGGCCTGCAGGACAAGGCCGAGGCCGAGGTCCGGGCCGTGGAGCAGGCCATCGCCGCGCTGCATGGCAAGGCGCAGAACGCGGGCAAGGGGCTGGTGCTGCTGACCTCGGGCGGCAAGCTCAGCGCCTACGGTCCGGGCTCGCGCTTCGGCATGCTGCACGATGTGTTCGGCGTGAAGCCGGCCATCGACAACCTGACGGTGGCGCGCCATGGGCAGGTGGTCTCCTTCGAGTTCCTGCTCAAGACCAATCCCGACTGGCTGTTCGTCATCGACCGCGACGTGGCCATCGGCCAGGATGGCAAGACCGCCCAGCAACTGCTGGACAACCCGCTGGTGCGCGCCACCAAGGCCTGGCGCGGCAAGCAGGTGGTCTATCTGAACGCAGCCAACTGGTACACCCTGTCCAACGCCGGGCCGGGCGCGCTGAAGGCCAATATCCAGCAGCTGTCGGATGCCTTTGCCCGCACATGACGCCAAAGCGTTGAGCCCGCCTGTCGCCACCGCGCACGCCGTGCCCATGTCACGCCCCTCTCGCCAGGCCCTTGCCTGGCTTTTCGCGCTGGGCCTGCTGCTGGCGCTGTCGCTGGCCAGCCTGATGGTGGGCGCGGGCGACATGCACTGGAGCGTGCTGTGGTCGCGCAGCGAGGACGACCTGGCCAGCCAGGTGCTGGTCTACAGCCGCGTGCCGCGCACCCTGGCCCTGTTGCTGGCCGGCGCGTCCATGGCGGTCTGCGGACTGCTCATGCAGATGCTGGCACGCAACCACTTCGTGGAGCCTTCCACCGTGGGCACGGTGGAGTCGGCCAGCCTGGGCATGCTGGCTGCGTTCCTCTGGGTGCCGCACTGGCCGGTGATGGCCAAGATGGGAATTTCGGCCGTGGCGGCACTGCTGGGCACGGCGCTGTTCCTGGCCGTGCTCTCGCGCATCCGGCTGCGCTCGTCGTGGATGGTGCCCCTGGTCGGCCTGGTGCTGGCCGGCGTGCTGGAGGCTGCGGGCAGCTTCGTGGCGCTGCAGTTCGACATGATGCAGGCGCTCAAGTCCTGGTCCAACGGCGATTTCTCGCTGGTGGTTCAGGGCCGCTACGAGTTGCTGTGGCTGTCGCTGGGTGTCACCGCCCTGGCCTGCCTGGCGGCCGACCGCTTCACCGTCGCCGGCCTGGGCGAGAGCTTTGCCACCAATCTGGGCCTGAACTACCGGCGCCTGGTCTGGCAGGGGCTGGTGGTGGTGGCCGTGGCCACTTCCGCCGTGGTGGTCACGGCCGGCAGCCTTCCCTTTGTGGGACTGATCGTGCCCAACGTGGTGCGCCTGGTCCTGGGTGACAACGTCCGCCGCAGCGTGCTGTGGGTGGCGCTGATCGGCGCGGGCCTGACCCTGCTGTGCGATCTGGTCGGGCGCATGCTGATCGCGCCCTATGAAATCCCCGTGGGCACCGTGCTGGGCGTGCTGGGCAGTGCCCTGTTCCTGGCGCTCATCCTGCGCCGCCGCAAGGACCGTGCATGAGCAGCCTGCCGCAATCCGTTGCTTCCGACGATCCGGCTGCGCGCAGTTGGGGCCGGGGCCGACGCCTGGCGCTGCTGGGAGGGCTGGCGCTGCTGTGCCTGCTGGCCTTCATGACCGTGGGCGTCAGGACCGACTGGGCCTTCGTGCTGGAGCACCGGGGCGCCAAGGTGCTGACCATGGCGCTGGTGGCCTGCGCCATCGGCCTGTCCACCGTGGTGTTCCAGACCGTGTCGCACAACACCATCCTCACGCCTTCGGTGATGGGGCTGGATGCGTTGTACCTGTTCGTGCAGGCGGCCATGGTGCTGATGCTGGGCGCGGCAGGCGTGTCCGCCATGGGCGAGGTCGGGCGCTATGCGCTCAACATCGTGCTGATGGTGGGCTTCAGCGTGCTGCTGATGCGCTGGCTCTTCGTGGGCCATGCCAGCAGCCTGCACCTGATGCTGCTGGTGGGCATGGTGGGCGGCATCTTCTTTCGCAGCCTGGCGGGGCTGGCCATGCGCGTGCTCGATCCCAATGAGTTCACGGCGCTGCAGGACCGCATGTTCGCCAACTTCAACGCGGTGAACCTGCAGCTGCTGGTGCCGTCGCTGCTGCTGATCGCGCTGGGCAGCGCCTGGATCTGGCGGCAGCGCCACGTGCTGGACGTGATCTCGCTCGGGCGCGATGCCGCCATCGGCCTGGGCCTGGACTACGATGGCCGCGTGCTGCGGCTGCTGGCCGTGGTGGCCTGCATGGTGGCCGTGTCCACGGCCCTGGTCGGGCCTGTCATCTTCTTCGGCCTGCTGGCCAGCAACATGGCGTATCACGCCATGGGCACGCGCCGCCATGCCTGGGTGCTGCCTGCGGCCGTGCTCTGGGGCTGCGTGCTGCTCATGGGCGGCCAGGTGCTGCTGGAGCAGCTTTTTCAATTCAATACCGTGCTGAGCATCGTGGTGGAGTTCCTGGGTGGAATCGTCTTCATCGTGCTGCTCATGCGCAAGGGGACCCAATGATCGAGGTGCGTGATCTGCTCAAGCGCCATGGCGGCACGACCGTGCTGCAGGAGCTCAACTTCAACGTGCCCGAGCGGGCGCTGACGGCCATCATCGGCCCCAACGGGGCCGGCAAATCCACGCTGCTGTCCCTGGTCAGCCGCCTCATGCCGATCACGGAAGGCCAGGTGTTGGTGGCTGGCCGCGACGTGGCCACCACGCCCACCGAGGCGCTGGCGCGCATCATGGCCATCCTGCGCCAGGACAACCAGAGCACGCTGCGCCTGACGGTGCGCGACCTGGTGGGCTTCGGCCGCTTTCCGCACAGCAAGGGCCGGCTGGGCCCCGAGGATGTGCGCCATGTGGACGAGGCGCTGGAGTACCTGCAGCTCACGCCGCTGGCCGAGCGCTTTCTCGACGAGTTGTCAGGCGGCCAGCGCCAGCGCGCCTACATCGCCATGGTGCTGTGCCAGGACACGCCTTTCATCCTGCTGGACGAGCCGCTGAACAACCTGGACATGGCCCATGCCGTCAGCATGATGGGCCTGCTGCGCCGCGCCGTCACCGAACGCGGCAAGACCGTGGTCATGGTGCTGCACGACATCAACTTCGCCTCCTGCTACGCCGACCACATCATCGCGCTCAAGGACGGCCGCCTGGCCGTGGCGGGCACGCCGGCCGAGGTCGTGCAGGACGAGGTCCTCAGCAGCCTCTACGGCATCCCCGTCAGCGTGCACGAGGTCAAGGGCCGCAGGCTCTGCCATTACTTTGGCTGAACATGCGGCGTTTCGGGCTTGGCGCGGCCTGAGGCGAGGGACACCAAGCAAGGGCCTAAGCCGGCCGCTCAGGGGGTGCTTTTCTTCTTCAACAGCATGGAGTCGCCATAGCTGAAGAAGCGGTACTCCTGCGCGATCGCATGGCGGTACAGCGCCATCACCTGCTCGTAGCCGGCGAAGGCGCTGACCAGCATCATCAGCGTGCTCTTGGGCAGGTGGAAGTTGGTGATCAGCAGATCGACCACCTGGTACTCGAAGCCCGGTGTGATGAAGATGCGCGTATCGCCTGAGAAGTTGCCCGTCTGGGCCCAGGACTCCAGCGTGCGCACCGTGGTCGTGCCCACGGCGATGATGCGGCCGCCGCGCTGGCGGCAGCGTTCCAGCGCGGCCAGGGTGGCCAGCGGGATTTCGTACCACTCGCTGTGCATCTGGTGGTCGGCCAGGTTCTCGGTCTTCACGGGCTGGAAGGTGCCGGCGCCCACGTGCAGCGTGACGCTGGCGCGTTCGATGCCGCGCTCGGCCAGGCGGGCCAGCACGGCGTCGTCGAAGTGCAGGGCGGCCGTGGGTGCGGCCACGGCGCCGGGGCGGGCCGCGAAGACGGTCTGGTAGCGCTCGCTGTCTTCGGCGGCATCGGGGTCGTTGCCGGTTTCCTGTTGGCGCTCGATGTAGGGCGGCAGCGGCAGATGGCCGAAGCGCTCCATCAGCTCATGGGGCGTCTCGCCGCGCGGGCCTTCAAAGCTCAGGTGGAACAGCGGGCCGTTCTCGTCGGGCCAGCGGCCACGCAGCACGGCGTCGAAGCCGCCACCGTTCTTGCCGCCGCACAGGTGGATGCGCGAGCCGGGCAGGGGTTTCTTGCTGACGCGCATGTGGGCCACGACGTCGTTGCCTTCCAGTACGCGCTCGACCAGCAGCTCCAGCCGGCCGCCGCTGGCCTTCTCGCCGAAGATGCGCGCCTTGATCACGCGCGTGTCGTTGAACACCAGCAGGTCGCCGGGCTGCAGCAGATCGGGCAGCTCGTGGAAGATGCGGTCGGCGGGCGGGTTGGCATCGTCGCGGCCGTCGAGCAGGCGCGAGGCACTGCGCTGGGCGGCAGGATGCTGGGCAATCAGCTTCTCGGGAAGCTCGAAGTCGAAATCGCTGAGCGAGAACACACGGGACAGGGAGGACATGCAGTGCTTGAGGGCCGGACATGGCCCGTTCCAAGTTCGTTGAACGGAAGCTGGCAATTGTCGCAAACCCTGGGGTCATCCCCGGAATTGCCGGTGGTCACCTGGCCATGGCGGCCTGGGGCTGGCGCTCGAACTCCAGCCACAGCGATTCCAGATCGGGGAAGTCCCAGTCCGCAGGGTCTTCGCGCGCGATGATGCGGTCGTTGCCCTGGCTTTCGGACAGGTCCTCGATCTCCGGCGTGATGCGGCAGGACTGGCGCAGCGAATAGAAGACCTTGACGCGCGGCGCCAGCAGGCTGGCCGGCGAGGCATCGACCACCACCGCCAGACGCTGCGAATGCAGGCGCACCAGCGAGCCCAGCGGGTAGATGCCCACGGTCTGCACGAACTGCTCGAACAGCCGCTTGTCGAAATGGCGCGGACTCCACTCGGCCATGCGACGCAGCGCCTCCGAAGGCGGCCAGCCCTTCTTGTAGGGCCGGTCCGAGGTGATGGCATCGTAGACGTCGCAGATCGCCGTCATGCGCGCCAGCAGGCCGATGTCGCCCTGCTGCAGCCCGTCGGGGTAGCCGCTGCCGTCCACCTTTTCATGGTGGTGCAGGCAGGCATCGATGACCTCGTCGTCCAGGCCCAGCGGGCGCAGCAGCTGCTCGCCGTGGCGTGGATGGGCGCGCATCAGCGCCCATTCGGCGTCGTCCAGCGGGCCGGGCTTGTTGAGCACGGTCACCGGAATGGCGGTCTTGCCCAGATCGTGCATGAGGCCGGCCATGCCGGCCTTGCGCAGGCTGTGGTCGTCCAGGCCCATGCGCTTGGCCAGGGCCACCATCAGCGCGCACACGGCCAGACTGTGCATGTAGGTGTAGTCGTCGGCGGTCTTCAGGCGGGCCAGGCCGATCAGCGCATGGGGATTGCGTGCAACGGAGGCCGTCACATCGTCCACCAGCTGTCCGGCGGCCGAGGCGTCCACGGGCCGGCCCAGCCGCGCATCGCTGAACAGGCGGCTCAGCAATTGCCTGGCCTGGGCGCAGGTCTGGGCCGCGCGGCGCAGCTCGGTGGCGGTGGAGATGGGGGCCGTGCTCTGCTCGGACGCAGGGCGGGCGTTGTCGGGGATCTGGTGGCGAAGCTCGTCCTGCGGGTCGAAGCGCAGGCAGGGCACCTGCACGCCCACGTCCAGGCCTTTGCGCACATCGATCCAGACCTCCTGGATGGAGGTGGCGCGCAGACGCTGGAGATCGGCCTCGGAGCGAAGCAGGAAACGGGTTCGCCAAAAGGGATGCTCCATCCAGGAGCCGCAGAACTCGTGCAGGAACATGCCCAGAGTGACATGCTGGACATTGATACGCTTCAACATGGCATTCGGTGGCGGGGTAACACTACGTAACGTCAGCGTGCATGGTAGCGGCTTCCCCAGAGACCCGGGGCGTCAAGGGTGCTTTGGGCAGGGCCGGCCGGCGTGAACGTGGCGTGTTGCCTACACCTGTATATTCATACACTATGCTGCCAGCCAACGCGCATGTTCTGAAACAGGAAAGCCCATGCCCCTGAACGTCTCCTCTGCCTTTCCCGACCTGGGGCGCGACGCCCCTGGTGGCAAGGCCGCGCGCGCCGGCAAGGCAAAGGCTGGCGCAGGCAAGGGCGGCGCCAGGAAGGCCGGCAAGGCCTCGGCCACTTCGGGCGACAAGGCCGCCACGCCTGCACAGTCCGCTGCCAGGCCTGCCGCCAGTCCCGCGCAGAAGGCGCTGCAGAAAATGGGACTGGTGCGCGACATCGACCTGGCGCTGCACCTGCCGCTGCGCTATGAGGACGAGACCCGCATCACCGCGCTGCGCAATGCGCGCGAAGGCGATACGGTGCAGATCGAGGCCACGGTCACCCACAGCGAAGTGCAGCTGCGCCCTCGCCGCATGCTCAAGGTCACGGTGGACGACGGCACGGCCGAATGCGTGCTGACCTTCTTCAGCTTCTACCCTTCGCACCAGAAAACCCTGTCCGTGGGCGCGCGGCTGCGCATACGCGGCGAGGTCAAGGGCGGCTTCTGGGGACGGCAGATGCTGCACCCCGCGTTCCGCGCGGCCGGGGGGGATCTGCCCACGGCGCTCACGCCCGTCTATCCGGTGGCGGCAGGACTGCCCCAGGCCTATATCCGCCGCGCAGCGGCCACGGCCATGCTGCGGGCCGACCTCTCCGATACGCTGCCCGCAGGAGAGCACCCGCCCGTGGCCCATTTCCACGGCAACGGCGGGCTGCCGCCGCTGTTCAGCCTGCGTGACGCGCTGCAGTTCCTGCACCATCCCACGCCCGATGTGGCCCTGGCCACGCTGGAAGACCATTCGCATCCGGCCTGGCAGCGCCTGAAGGCCGAGGAACTGCTGGCCCAGCAACTGTCGCAATACGAGGCCAAGCGCGAGCGCGCGCGGCTCAGGGCGCCCGTGCTGCGCGCATTGCCCATGGACAGCGCCCAGGGACTGGCGCGCCAGTTTCTCGACCAGTTGCCCTTTGGCCTGACCGGTGCCCAGCAGCGCGTGGTGGGCGAGATCCTCGCCGACATGCAGCGCCGCATGCCCATGCACCGGCTGCTGCAGGGCGATGTGGGATCGGGCAAGACCGTAGTGGCGGCGCTGTCGGCCGTGGCCTGCATCGAGGCCGGCTGGCAGTGCGCGCTGATGGCGCCCACCGAAATCCTGGCCGAGCAGCATTTCGGCAAGCTGGTCGGCTGGCTGGAGCCGCTGCTGGCTCCGCTGGGCAAGCGCGTGGCCTGGCTGGCCGGCGCGCAGAAGAAGAAGGAGCGCACCGCCATGCTGGAGCTGGTCCGCAGCGGCGAGGCGGCCCTGGTGGTGGGCACGCATGCCGTCATCCAGGACCAGGTGGAGTTCAAGAACCTGGCGCTGGCCGTCATCGACGAGCAGCACCGCTTCGGCGTGGCCCAGCGGCTGGCGCTGCGCCAGAAACTCGCAGCCTCGGGCATGGAGCCCCATCTGCTGATGATGAGCGCCACCCCGATCCCGCGCACCCTGGCCATGAGCTACTACGCCGACCTGGATGTCTCCACCATCGACGAGCTGCCGCCTGGGCGTACGCCCATTGTCACCAAGCTCATTGCCGACAGCCGCAAGGACGAAGTCATCGAACGCATCGGCGCCCAGGTCGCTCAGGGGCGCCAGGTCTACTGGGTGTGTCCGCTGATCGAGGAAAGCGAGGCGCTGGACCTGTCCAACGCCACGGCCACCCACGCCTACCTCAGCGAGATGCTGCCCGATGTCATGGTCGGCCTGCTGCATTCGCGCATGCCCACGGCCGAGAAGAAGGCGGTGATGGAGCTGTTCTCGGCCGGCGTCATGGGCGTGCTGGTCTCCACCACGGTGATCGAAGTGGGCGTGGATGTGCCCAATGCCTCGCTCATGGTGATCGAGCATGCGGAGCGCTTTGGCCTGTCGCAGCTGCACCAGCTGCGCGGGCGCGTGGGACGGGGCGCTGCAGCTTCGGCCTGCGTGCTGCTGTATTCGGTGGGAGACAGCGGCCGCCTGGGCGAGACGGCCAAGGACCGGCTGCGTGCCATGGCCGAAACCAACGACGGCTTCGAGATCGCGCGGCGCGACCTGGAGATTCGCGGTCCGGGCGAATTCCTGGGTGCGCGCCAATCAGGCGCTCCCATGCTGCGCTTTGCCGATCTGGAGCAGGACCTGATGCTGCTCGACTGGGCCCGCGAGCTGGCGCCTCGCATGTTGGAGCAGCACCCGCAACTGGCCCAGCGGCATGTGGACCGCTGGTTGGGCGGCAAGGCCGAATTCCTCAAGGCCTGATGGGCCGGCCCCTGCTTGCGGGATGTTTCTGTTACGTATTTTTACGCGCACGGGCGCTGCCCGGTGGCGGCCTGCTCCGCAGGCCTGCAGCCCGCGCCAGGCAAGGTTTGCGTGTGCGTTGTAGCTGTCGGTAGGGAGCGCTTCATGCGGTCCTGGCGGTGACATCTGCGCGCGGCGACGGCATTGAGTATTTGTGACATTTTGGTACATTGAGTCGCAAAAAACAGGGTAGGTCCATCCGGGAGGGGATGGCCTGCCACTCCTCCCCACGCTTCCCCACGGGGAGGACGGCCGTGATCACTCTTGTGTTGTCCCATCTTTCTGAGAATGAGGAGCCGTCCACATGAATGAAGCCGTTCAAGCGAATGAACTCGTCGAGACCTCCTGGCGCATGGGCCTGGTGGCCCTGTCCTATGGCATTGCCGTGCTGGGCTCCTTCGTGGCCCTCACGGCGGCACAGCGCATTCGCGGGCGCACGGGAATCAGCTGGCTGAATCTGCTGGCGGCCGGCACGGCGCTGGGCGGCATAGGCGTGTGGTCCATGCATTTCACGGGCATGCTGGCGCTGAACCTGGGCATGGGCTCGGGCTACTCCATGGTCGAAACCCTGGTGTCCCTGGTGGCTGCCGTCGCTGCGACCTCGGTGGCGCTGGCCTTTGTCGCGCGGCGGCCCGAAAGCGGGTTGCGCGTGCTGGGCGCCGGCACCCTGCTGGGCCTGGGCGTGGCCTTCATGCATTACCTGGGCATGTACGGCATGCGCTTTCCGGGCTTCATCGTCTGGTCCGTTCCCACCGTGGTGCTGTCCGTGGCCATTGCCGTGGTGGCGGCCAGCGCCGCTCTTTGGCTGTCGTTTCGCACCGGCTCGCTGGGCATGCGGGCGCTGGCGGCTGCCGTGATGGGGGCGGCAGTATGCTCCATGCATTACACGGGCATGGCCGCAGCAGACTTTGTATGCATTTCCGAGACACAGCGGTATGCTCGGCCGCAAGGTTTTGCCGTGATCAGCGCTTTGGACCTTCCCGTCTTTACCGTGATCGTGGCCATAGGCCTGGCAGCATTGATAGGCATGGACCAGCTCATGCAGCAGCGCGACCGGATGCGCCGGCCGCTGCACTAGGTGGATAAATGCAAAAAGCCGGCAGGTCGGGGAGCGCGCAGTGGTCATGCGTGGACGAGGACTGGCACAATCGAAATAGGACAAATCCTAGAGTCTGCACAGGAACTTTTGAGGGGAGCACCCCGGCAACCGGGCCGCAAGGCCTGGTTGCACGAAGGTTTCGGCCCAGGTTCCAGGTCTAAGACCATCGTATTTCCCGAGGTTCCCTCCCAGACACAGCTCGCCAATGACACTTACCGAACTCAAATACATCGTGGCCGTGGCACGTGAAAAGCATTTTGGCCGCGCCGCCGAAGCCTGTTATGTGTCCCAGCCCACGTTGTCCGTGGCGATCAAAAAGCTGGAGGAGGAGCTCGATGTCAAGCTCTTCGAGCGCAGCGCCGGCGAAGTGTCGGTCACGTCGCTGGGAGAGGAGATCATCCGGCAGGCGCAAAGTGTGCTGGAGCAGGCCGCCGAGATCAAGGAAATCGCCAAGCGCGGCAAGGACCCGCTGTCGGGCGTGCTCACGCTGGGCGTGATCTACACCATCGGCCCCTACCTGCTGCCCGATCTGGTGCGCAACTCCATCCTGCGCACGCCGCAGATGCCGCTGATGCTGCAGGAGAACTACACCATCAAGCTGCTGGAGATGCTGCGCACGGGCGAGATCGACTGCGCCATCGTCGCCGAGCCCTTCCCCGACACCGGCCTGGCGCTGGCGCCGCTGTATGACGAGCCCTTCATGGCTGCCGTGCCCAGCACCCATGCGCTGGCCCAGAAGGACCATGTCTCCACCAGCGATCTCAAGAACGAGACCATGCTGCTGCTGGGCTCGGGCCACTGCTTCCGCGACCATGTGCTCCAGGTCTGCCCCGAGTTCGCACGCTATGCCAGCAATGCCGAAGGCATTCGCCGCACCTTCGAAGGTTCGTCGCTGGAGACCATCAAGCACATGGTGGCCGCCGGCATGGGCGTGACCCTGGTGCCGCGCCTGTCCGTGCCCGCCGATGCGCTGGAGACCACGGCGCGCCGCCGCAAGACCGACGAGCCGCACATCCGCTACCTGCCCATCCTCGAGGACGACGGCTCGGCCCCGCCCACGCGCCGCGTGGTCCTGGCCTGGCGCCGCAGCTTCACGCGCTACGAGGCCATCGCCGCCCTGCGCAACGCGGTCTACGCCTGCGCCTTGCCCGGCGTCAAACGCCTGTCCTGATGACTGCACCGCTGCGCGGGCCGTGCCTCCAGGGCCACCGCGCTTGCGTTATCGTTGCTTTCGGTCTCCGGGCGGTCTGCCCGGGGCATATTCCATCCGTACGAAGTTGAAAGGGATCCCATGGCCAAAAATGCCAGCAAAGACAAGTCCGGTGCAAAGAAGCCAGAGGCCGTGCAGGCCGCCAAGACCGTGCAGGCAGCGACGGCCGATGTCGCACCGGTGTCCGTGCGCTCCAGCGCCATCCACATCGGCATCAGCGACAAGGACCGTGCCGCCATCTCCAAGGGCCTGTCGGCCCTGCTGGCCGACACCTACACGCTCTATCTGACAACGCACAACTTCCACTGGAACGTCACGGGCCCGATGTTCAACACACTGCACACCATGTTCATGGGGCAGTACACGGAACTGTGGAACGCCGTTGATCCCATCGCCGAGCGCATCCGCGCCCTGGGCCATTTCGCACCGGGCTCCTATGCCGACTTCGGCAAGCTCACCAGCCTGGCCGACGTGCCCCACGATCCGCCCAAGGCCCTGGAGATGGTGCGCATCCTGGTGGCAGGCCATGAAGCCGTGGCACGCACGGCGCGCAGCCTCTTCCCGCTGGCCGACAAGGCCAGCGACGAGCCCACGGCCGACCTGCTGACCCAGCGCCTGACCGTGCATGAGCAGACCGCCTGGATGCTGCGTGCCCTGCTTGAAGAGTGATGCTGCACATGTCCCAAGCACCTGCCACGGCCCGGGAGTGATGACCGCGCATGCTCCGGACCTGGATTGACGCACACGCCGCCACGAGCGGCCTGTGCCTGGTACTGGCCGCCTTGGGCGGCCTTTTTTTCTACCTGCGCCTGCCCGCCGCCGCGCGGCTGCGCCATGCAGGCCTGCCCATGCCACGCGCCGCATGGCAGGGCCTGGTTGCGGTGGGCCTGCTGGCCGCGCTGGCCCTGGGCGTGATGGTGCGCGACATGCTGGGCCTGGGCCAGCCCGCAGGCTGCGCCTCCTGCACCGACTGGCCGGTGCTGGACGATGCCCTGCACCAGTGGCTTGCTGGCCATGCCACCGATGCCTGGGTGCGCCCCGTGGTCGCCTTTACCCAGCTGGGCCATGTGGGCTGGATGGTGTCGCTGTCTGTTGCCGTGCTGGCGCTGCTGCTGTGGCGCCGCGACTGGCTGCATGCGGCCGCCTGGGTGGTGGCCACGGCGGGAGTCGGCCTGTGGATACGCGCCATCAAGACCAGCGTGGGCCGCCCGCGCCCCGTGGGCGGCTGGGTACCCGAGGGCGGCTTCAGCTTCCCCAGCGGCCACAGCGCCGGCACCTTCGTGCTCTATCTGATGCTGGCCTGGCTGCTGCTGCCGTACCTGCGGCCTGCCTGGCGCTGGTGCGTGGGCCTGGCGGCCCTGGCCGTTGCCCTGGGCGTGGGCGCCAGCCGCGTCGTGCTGCGCGTGCACTATGCCAGCGATGTGCTGGCTGGCTGGCTGCTGGGCCTGGCCTGGATGGCGCTGGTGATCTGTGCCGTGGAGTGGGCGCAAACCCGCGTTGCCGGCAGGCGCTGCTGAGGCGCGCCGCCGAGCCCGCCCGCCCAGCGGCGACAATGCGGGCATTTTCGAATGTGATGCGTGCGATGGTCGGCCCACGGCCGCCATCGGCGCCCAGACGCCATGCCTACCTCCTCCTCTACGCCCATGCCTGCGCCCCGGCGCAGCAAACTGTCGCTCTACCTGGACCTGGTCCGCTTCAACCGGCCGGCCGGCTGGCTGGTCCTGGTCTGGCCCACGCTGGCCGCACTGTGGGTGGCGGCGGGCGGCTTTCCGGGCTGGCATCTGCTGGTGGTCTTCGTGCTGGGCACGGTGCTGATGCGCAGCGCCGGCTGCTGCATCAACGACATCGCCGACCGCGACTTCGACCGCCACGTCAAGCGCACCACGCAGCGCCCCATCACCTCGGGACTGGTCTCGGTGAAGGAGGCCGCGCTGCTGGGCGCGGCCCTGGCCCTGGTCTCGCTGGGCCTGGTGCTGACCACGCGCTGGGAGGCCGTGGCCTGGTCCGTGCCCGCCGTGCTGTTCACCATCCTCTACCCGTTCACCAAGCGCTTCTTCGCCATGCCCCAGGCCTTCCTGGGCATTGCCTTCAACTTCGGCATCGTCATCGCCTTCGCCGCCGTGCAGGGGCAGGTGCCCGCCACGGCCTGGATTCTGTGGTTGGCCAACATGTTCCTGGTGCTGGCCTATGACACCGAATACGCCATGGTGGACCGCGACGATGACCTCAAGATCGGCATGAAGACCTCGGCCATCACCCTGGGCCGCTTCGACGTGGCGGCCGTCATGGGTTTCTTCGTGCTCTGCGGCCTGCTCACGGTCTGGGCGTTGGCACCCTTCGGCCTGGCCTGGCCTTTCTGGCTGGGCCTGGCCGTGGCTGCGGCCCAGGTGATCTGGCACTTCACCCTGATCCGCCACCGCACGCGCGAAGGCTGCTTCGTGGCATTCAGCAAGAGCCACTGGATCGGTGCCAGTCTGTTCGCGGGTGTGGCGCTGGGGTTTGCGCTGCGCTGAGGGCTCAGCGCTGAAAAAAGAAGGGAGGCCGGTGCCTCCCTTTTGCATGGTGCCTGGGCGCGCTGCGCCGGACTCAGCGGCCGAATTCGGCGGCCAGCTCCTTGGCCCGTGTTTCCGCCGCCCGCATGGCGGCCACGAAATGCTCGGGCACCTGCTGCGCCTGCAGGTGCGTGATGGCGGCGTGGGTGGTGCCTCCCTTGCTGGTGACGCGCTGGCGCAGCACCTCGGCGCTTTCGCTGGAGCGGGCGGCCAGCTCCGAGGCGCCCTGGAAGGTGGCCACGCCCAGGCGGTAGGACTGCTCGGCCGTGAGGCCCATGTCCACGCCGGCCTGTGTCATGGCTTCGAGGAACAGGAAGACATAGGCCGGGCCCGAGCCCGACAGGGCGGTCACGGCGTCCAGGTGCGCTTCCTGGTCGACCCAGACGAACTGGCCCGTGGTGGCCACCACCTGCTCGATGGCGCTCTTGCCTGCGGCATCGACCTGGGCGCATGCGAACAGGCCCGTCATGCCCTTGCCCACCAGGGCGGGCGTGTTGGGCATGGCGCGCACGATACGGCCCGTGCCCAGCCACTGGGCGATGGCGTCCGTGGGAATGCCGGCGGCCACGCTCAGGTGCAGGGCCTGGGCGGTATGCGGCGCCACGGCCTGGGCGGCTTCCTTGAAGGTCTGGGGCTTGACGGCCCAGACCACGATGCCGGCACCGTCCAGCGCGCTGGCGGCGGCCGCGGCATCGGCATGTGCCGTGATGCCGAAGTTCGTGCGCAGCGCGTCGCGTGCAGCCTCGAAGGGTTCGACGACGACGATGCGGTCTGCGGATTGGCCCTGGCCGATCAGTCCGCCGATGATGGCGCTGGCCATGTTGCCGCCACCGATGAAGGCGATGACAGGAGAGGCTGTGGAAACGGTGTTCATGCTGGTGGCGGTGGAGAAGGAAAACGAAGAGTTTAGAGCGTGTTCCCACCGTGCCAGCGCATGTCCACGCCATGGCTGGCGGCCAGGTCCAGGGGCTGTGCCGGGGCGCCGGGCCGCTGGCGCAGGGTGAGCGCGCAAGGGCCCTCTCCGCGCGTGGCAAGGCGCTGGCGCAGTGCGTCGCAGGCCGCCAGTGCCTGCGCGCCTTGCAGCAGCAGGTCGAACCCCGGCAATGCCAGCCGCGCGCCCTGGTTGTCCAGCTTCTCCAGCGGCAGGCCCGGGCCCAGCAGCGCCCGGTAGCGGTCCAGGCTGGCGTCCAGGTCGTGCACGGCGACGGTCAGCGAGGCCACACCCAGCGCGCCGTTGGGATGCTCGCGCACGCTGCCCTCGGGCACGCGCAGCGCGCGCGGCGTGACGTCGCCGCACAGGAAGGGCAGGTCGGGCGTGGCGTGGCGCGCCGTCTGCCACAGCAGTTGCGCGCCATCGGGGCGCACGCGGCCTCCGTCCACGGGGCCGACCAGGGTGTCCAGCCCCCGCCCGCGCGCCTCGGCCAGGGCCTGGGAGGTGCTTTGGGGCAGCAGGGCGAAGTCCACCAGCCCTTCGCCATGGTCGCGCAGCGTGCGGTACCAGCGCTCTTCAGGGGCCGGAGCGGTCCAGGCAATGATCTCCAGGTAGGCGCCGTCGGCAAAGACGATCAGCGCGTTGTGCGAGGTGCGGCCCGGATGGCGGCCGCCGATGACGACCTGGAAGCCCAGCGCGCGGTAGTCCGCCACGGCGGCCTCGAGGTCCTGCACGGCGATGACGATGTGGTCCAGCGGAAGTGCCATGAATGCTCCTGTGTTGTAAGGGGGGGCCGTCCGGATTCTCAGTCTTCGAGCTGAATCTTGTTGTCCCGCACGAAGCGGCCCCAGCGCTCATATTCCTGGCGCACCCAGCGGTCGAGGGCGGGTCCGTCCGTGGCCATGACTTCGAAGCCCGACTGCATGAGCTTGCTGCGGATGTCGGGCGTGTTCAGCGTGGCCTGGAAGTCTTCGGTGAGCTTGTGCACCGTGGCGGCCGGCGTGGCGGAAGGCGCGAAGACGCCGATCCACGAATAGGCCTCGAAGCCCGCAAAGCCCGATTCGGCCACGGTGGGCACGTCGGGCAGCTCGGGCAGGCGCTTGAGGCCGGTCACCGCCAGCGGCTTGATCTTGCCCGCCGAAATCTGGCCGCGCAGCGCCGCGTAGCTGAGCAGCGTGAGGTCGGACACATTGCCGAGCACGGCCTGCACGGCCGGGCCGCCGCCGCCGTAGGGCACGTGCAGCACGTAGGTGCCCGAGCGGCGCTTGATGTCTTCCATCACCAGGTGGTTCATGGACCCCAGGCCGGTCGATGCGTAGCTGTATTTGCCCGGGTTGCGGCGCGCCAGCTCCAGGAAGCCGGCCAGGTCCTTGGCGGGCACCGAGGCCGAGGCGCCGATCACCAGCGGAAAGCGAAGCGCCAGCGACACGCCCGTGAAGTCCTTGAAGGTGTCGTAGGGCAGCCGGGACTTGGCGATGGGATTGATGGCATGGGTGTCGAAGCTGAACAGCAGGGTGTTGCCGTCCGGGGCCGACTTGGCCACGTACTGGGTGGCGATCTGGCTGGCGGCGCCGGGGCGGTTCTCGACGATCACCGACCGCCCGGCCACCTCGCCCAGGCGCGGCTGCAGTATGCGCGCGGCGATGTCGGTGCTGCCCCCTGGCGGGAAGGTGATGACCAGCTTGAGCGGGGCGGCACTCTGCGCGAACGCCGTGCCCGCCGGCCCCAGCAGGGATGCGGCGGCCATGGCCAGCAGCAGCTGGCGGCGGTAGAGGTGGCGTGAAGGGCTGCGTGTAGGGCTGCGTGAAGGGCGGCAGGGCATGGAAACTCCTTTTCAAGCGCATTGACGGGCAGAGGGGAGAGGGGGTCTGTGCGTGGGGCCTGGCGTCAACCCATCCATTGGCTCACCGGCACGGCCGTGTCCTGGAGCTCTTGCGAGATCACATCCACCAGCGCCGGGCCGTCGTGCATCAGCGCAGCCTTGAGCGCGGCTTCGAGGTCTGCCGGGTCATGCACCTGCCATGCCTTGACGCCGAAGGCCTCGGCCACGCGGGCATGGTGGGTGCGGTTGAAGTCGACGGAGAAGTAGCGTTCATCGTAGCCGGACTTCTGGCTGGCCTTGATCCAGCCGAACACGCTGTTGGAGAACACGATCATCTTCAGCGGCACGTTGCGGCGCACGATGGTTTCCAGCTCGCCGCAGGTGAAGCCGAAACTGCCGTCGCCCATGACCGCGACCACCACGGAATCGGGCTGGCCGATGGCTGCGCCAAAGCCGGCGGACATGGCAAAGCCCAGCGCCCCGTGCGCGCGGTTGGTGATGAAGTGCCGGCCGGCCTGGGGCGCGTCGAAATAGGCCGTGAAGTAGGGGCAGGGCGTGCCGGGGTCGGCCACCACGATGGCGCGCGCGGGCAGCAGGCGGTTGAGCGTGTCCACCACGCGCTCGGGCTTGATGGGGCGCTCCAGCGAGGCCGCCAGCGGCGCGAAGAAGGCCTGCTTGGCGGCGCGCGCGGTGGCCGCCAGCGCGGCGCCGTCCGCGGCATCGGCGGGGCGGCGGGCGATGCGCTGCTGCACGGCCGCGTGCAGCGCCTGCAGGCCCAGCAGGGCGTCGCCCACCAGGGCCACGTCGGTGCGGTAGTTGGTGCCTATGGTCATGGCGTCCACGTCCAGATGGACGATGGTCACCTTGCGCGAGGGCATCTGCCAGTGCTCGGTGGTGGTGGAGCCGGCCCGGGCGCCGATGAACATCACCAGGTCCGCCTGCGCCACCACGGCGCGCGTGGCCTCGACGCCGCCATTGGTGCCCACCACGCCGGCATTGAGCGGATGGCTGCCGGCAAGACTGCCCTGGCCGCTGACGCTGGAGCACACGGGCGCGTTGAGCAGGGTGGCCAGCGCATCCAGCGCGGCGCCGGCGCCCGCGATGAGCACGCCGCCGCCGCAGATCAGCACGGGGGAGCGTGCCGCCACCAGGCGGTCGGCCGCCTCGGCCACGGCCGCCGGATCGGGCGCGGACCTGTAGGCGGGATAGCGGTCATGCCCTGGCTGGGCCCAGACATCGGCCGGATCCAGCGCGTGCTTTTGCACGTCGTAGGGCAGGCAGATATGGGTGGCGCCGGGCCGGCCCGTGGTCATGGCGCGAAAGGCGCTGCGCACGGCATGCGGAATCTGGTCCACGCGGTCGATGGTGGTATTCCACTTGGTCAGCGGCCTGTACAGCGCCTGCTGGTCCAGTTCGGTCAGCGGGAACTTGCCACGCGCGCCCACGGAAACGTCCGAGGTGATGCCCAGCACGGGCACCGAGGACTCGTTGGCCTCGGCCAGGCCGGGCAGCAGGTAGGTGGCGCCGCCGCCGCTGGGGCCTTCGCACACGCCCACCTTGCCGGTGACGCGCGCATAGGCGTCGGCCATGTAGCCGGCGCTGCGCTCGTCCCGCGTGAGGATGTGGTCCATGCCGTGGTCCAGCCGCGCCATGGCGTCGTAGAAGGGCAGGCTGGTGTCGCCGCACAGGCCGAAGATGTGCTTGACGCCGTTGAGCTGAAGCATGCGGACCATGGCGTCGGCGCCATTGAAAGCGGTGGTCATGTCGGGAGTCTCCGGGCAGGTTGGCTGAGGGGTTTTTAAGAATCCATTTCAGTATACTTAAAATCATCCAAAGCGCCAGAGGGCACAATGGCGCCATGAAAATCTCCAACATCCGCCACGAACGGGGCTCCAGCGTCTACAGCACGCTGCGTGACATGGCCATTTCCTACGAGTTCAAACCGGGCGAGCGCCTGAGCGAGAGCGAACTGGCGCTGCGCCTGGGCGTGAGCCGCACGCCCGTGCGCGAGGCACTGACGCGGCTGGTGGCCGACGGTTTTCTGCTGCCCGCCAGCCGCGGCTACATGCGGCGCGAGCTGGACGTGAAGGAGTCACTGGACCTGTACGAGGCCCGCGTGGCCGTGGAGCGCGAATGCGTGCGCTTGGCCGTGGAGCGCGCCACCGATGCCCAGATCGACGAGGCGCGGGCCTATCTGGAGCAGAGCCAGCGCGTGGCCTCCGACACGCCGGTGCGGCAGCTGGTGGACCTGGACGAGGGCTTTCACCTGCGCATTGCCGACATGGCTGGCAATGCCGAGCTGCGGCGCATGCTGGTGAGCCTGAACGAGCGCATCCGCTTCATCCGGTGGATCGACATGGAGAACGTGGGGCGCGCCTCCACCCAGCACGAGCACCTGGAAATCCTGCAGGCCTTGAGCGACCGCGACGCCCAGGCCAGCGAGCGCCTGATGGCCGAGCACATCGGCCTGCGGCGCGAGCAGATCGTGGAGGCGATTGCGCGCGGTCTGACGCGCATCTACCTGCCGCAGGAGCAGGTGCAGGCCACGCCCTGAAGCGCCTTCAGGGGGCGCAGGGCGTCGAGGGCCGGTAGGCGGTGACCAGGATCTGGTTGGCCTGCGCCGGGTTGAAGTTGTCGTCGCTGACGAACACCAGCACGCGCGTGCCATCGGGCAGCGGCGGGCCCCAGGACATGGCCTCCATGTTGTCCAGCCGCCCGCGCTGAACCGTGGACAGGTCCGCAATCAGCTGCTTGGCTGCCACCTGCGGCGGGTTGCGCATGAAGCTGTCCATGGCCAGCGTATCGGGCGCTTGCAGGCCGATGCGGTACAGCCGCGCGCCAAAGCCGTGGCCCGGGCTGTAGGAGCGCTCCAGTACCAGCAGATGGTCGGGACCGTCCGGCAGGATTTCGCTGATGCCGTTGACCTCGCGCTGGGGCAGGGCCCAGCTGGCGGCCGGCACGGCATCGGGCTGGTAGGCGATCTGGCGCAGCAGCCGGCCGTCGTCCAGGCTGACCAGGCTGATGCGCACGGGCGCGCCTGCCGTGGCGGCGCTGGCGCGCGGTCCGTCCTGGCGCAGCGGCGTCTCCAGGGCCAGCCAGGCCTGCTGTCCGTCCGGCGTGACGGCCAGCCCCTCGAAGCCGAAGTTCGAGCGCAGGCCCGGCCTGCCGTCCTTGTCCTTGAATGCGTAGAACCACCGCGCGATCTGGCGGCCCGTGGCGTCGGTCCTCACCAGCGAGGTGCCAAAGCCCCGGCCCGGGTCGCCTTCGTCGGTCCACAGCAGGCCGCCGTCCGGCAGCAGGCGGATGGCTTCGGGGTCGGGCACGGGCTGGGTGGCGGGCGCGGCATGGCGCGGGCGCAGCCAGCGGCCCTCGGCATCCCGCAGCGGGTGCACTTCGGTGACCTGCGCCTGCCAGGGGTTGGGGCCGGCGCGCTGGCCGGCGTCCAGCGGCTCCATGCGCAGGCGCATCCAGCGCGCGGGGCCGCGGGCCGAGCGGTCATCGCTGATGGCCACGTAGTCGCCGCGCTGCGCGTCGTAGTCCAGGCCCGAGATGCCGCCTGTGATGGCGCCGTCGATGGGCTCGTCCCGCGCAAGGGTGGTGCTGCCCAGCCATTGCAGGCGTGCGCAGGCGGTGGGCTGCGGGACCGGCAGCGCCTGCGGTGGCGCGGCACAGCCTGCCAACCACAGGCCGCAAGCAACCAGGCTGGCAAGCCGGCGCAAGACAGTCAGCCTCAGGCCGCCAGCGCGGTCTGGGCCACCGCATGCTCCCAGCGCGCCATCAGCTCGTCGGCGCGGTGCTTGTCCAGCGTGGGCACGAAGCGGCGCTCGGCCTTCCACAGCGCCGACAGTTCCTCGGTGCTCTGGTAGATGCCCGAGGACAGGCCCGCCAGGTAGGCCGCGCCCAGGGCCGTGGTCTCCACGCAGGCCGGGCGCACTACGGGAATGCCCAGCAGGTCGGCCTGGAACTGCATGAGCAGGTTGTTAACGCAGGCGCCGCCGTCCACGCGCAGTTCGCTCACCGGCGCGCCGCCGCTGGCCACCGCGTCGCGGCTCATGGCCAGCAGCAGGGCGGCGCTCTGGAAGGCGATGGATTCCAGCGCGGCCCGCGCGATGTGGGCGATGGTGGTGCCGCGCGTCAGGCCCGTGATGGTGCCGCGTGCATCGGGCTTCCAGTAGGGGGCGCCCAGTCCGGTGAAGGCCGGCACCATCATCACGCCGCCCGAGTCGGGCACGCTCTCGGCCAGTTGCTGCACCTGGCCGCTGTGCTCGATGGCGCGCAGCCCGTCGCGCAGCCACTGGACCACGGCGCCGCCCACGAAGACGCTGCCTTCCAGCGCATAGGCCGGCGCAGCGCTGGGCTGTGCCGCAGCGGTGGTCAGCAGGCCGTTGGCAGAGGTCTGGAACACGCCGCCTGTGTGCATGAGCATGAAGCAGCCCGTGCCATAGGTGTTCTTGGCCATGCCGGCGGAAAAGCAGGCCTGGCCGAAGAGGGCGCTTTGCTGGTCGCCGGCCACGCCGCCGATGGCGATCTCGCCGCCCAGCACCTCGGCTGCCGTGCGGCCGAAATCGGCGGCGGAAGGCAGCACCTCGGGCATCAGCGCGCGCGGAATCTCCAGCAGCGCCAGCAGATCGTCGTCCCACTGGTTGGTGTGGACGTTGAACAGCATGGTGCGGCTGGCGTTGGAGACATCGGTCACATGGCGGCGCCCGCCCGTGAGCTGCCAGATCAGCCAGCTGTCCACGGTGCCGAAGGCCAGCTCGCCGCGCTCGGCGGCGGCGCGTGCGCCATTGACGTTGTCCAGGATCCAGCGCAGCTTGGTGCCCGAGAAATAGGCGTCGATCAGCAGGCCGGTCTTGCGCTGGATGGTGTCGGCATGGCCGGCCTCGCGCAGCTGGGCGCACAGCGGCTCGGCGCGGCGGTCCTGCCAGACGATGGCGTGGTGCAGGGGTTGGCCCGTGGCGCGGTTCCAGACCACGGTGGTCTCGCGCTGGTTGGTGATGCCCAGGGCGCGGATGTCGGCCGCCGCCAGCCCGGCCTTGGCCAGGGCCTCGCGCGCCGTGGCCAGCTGGGTGCGCCAGATCTCGCGCGGATCGTGCTCCACCCAGCCGGGGCGGGGATAGATCTGCGGCAGCTCCAGCTGGGCAGAGGCCACGATGCGGCCCTGGGTGTCGAAGACGATGCTGCGCGAGCTGGAGGTGCCCTGGTCCAGGGCAAGCAGATAGGTCATGGTGCGGTATCCAGGAAAAGCAGGGCCGGTGCGCGTGTCCTGTGCGGGCGGTGGCGCAGCGGCTGCGGAAAACTTATTGCGCCACCACGCATTGCACCTCGGCTTCGCGAAGCAGTGCGTCGAAGGGCGCAGGGGGCGCGGTATCGGTGAACAGGCGGTCGATCTGGTCCAGGCGTGCCAGCTCCACCATGGCCTGGCGGTGGAACTTGCTGTGGTCGGCGGCCAGCCAGACCTCGCGCGACTGGGCAATGATGGTCTGGGCCACCTTGACCTCGCGCATGTCGAAGTCGCGCAGGCTGCCATCGGGCTCGATGGCCGAGATGCCGATCAGGGCGATGTCCACCTTGAACTGGCGTATGAAATCCACGGCGGCCTCGCCCACGATGCCCCGGTCGCGCGTGCGCACCACGCCGCCGGCCACGATGACTTCGCAGTCCGCGTTGGAGCTGAGGATGGCCGCCACGTTGAGGTTGTTGGTGATCACGCGCAGGCCCCGGTGCTTGAGCAGGGCCTGGGCCACGGCCTCGGTGGTGGTGCCGATGTTCAGGATCAGCGAGCAGCCGTTGGGAATGGCCTCGGCCACGGCGCGCGCAATGCGCGACTTGCCTTCGGCATGCAGCACCTGGCGCTGGGGGTGGCCCAGGTTCTCGACCGTGGCGCTGGGCACGCGCACGCCGCCGTGAAAGCGCACCATCAGCCCGGCATCTGCCAGCTTCTGAATGTCGCGGCGCACGGTCTGAAGCGTCACGCCCAGGATCTCGGCCAGCTGCTCCACCGTGGTGGACTGGCGGCTGCGGACTTCGTCCAGCAGCTGTAGTTGGCGGGGGTTGGTGTTCACGGCAAATCCATCGGAGGGGCGATCGGGGGGGCGGGTGGATGGTCGGGCAGTCAATCGGGCCGGGCGACGGGTTTATAGCGCATTTGACGCGGCCAGCCGTGGGCTGGGGAACTTTAAAACGAAGAAAAAGGAACAGCACCTAGGGTATGTGTTGATGGGCTGCGATCCGGAAAGAACAAAAATGAAGACGTTCGGGCCTTCAAACGCGCTTTGGAGGCCCGCCTTTCTCCTTGTTCAAATGCTGCCCCGGTGGCGGCCTCGTCAAAAGAGGGCAGTCGTGGAACTGGTGTTGGAGAGAATCAGCAAGCGTGTGGGCGGCCAGACCTGGCTGCACCCCATGCACCTGGAACTGGAAAGCCGCGCGGTGACCGTGCTGCTGGGCGCCACGCAGGCCGGCAAGACCAGCCTGATGCGCATCATGGCCGGCCTGGACGTGCCCACCGAAGGCCGGGTGCGCGTCGATGGCGTCGATGTGACCGGCATGCCCGTGCGCGAGCGCAACGTGGCCATGGTCTACCAGCAGTTCATCAACTATCCCTCGCTCACGGTGGCGGACAACATCGCCTCGCCGCTGAAGCTGCGCGGCGATCGCGACGTGGCGCAGCGCGTGCGCGCCCTGGCCGAGCGGCTGCACATAGAGATGTTCCTGGACCGCTATCCGGCCGAGCTGTCGGGTGGCCAGCAGCAGCGCGTGGCCCTGGCGAGGGCGCTGGCCAAGGGCGCTCCGCTGATGCTGCTGGACGAGCCGCTGGTCAACCTCGACTACAAGCTGCGCGAGGAACTGCGCGAGGAGCTGACCCAGCTGTTCGCCACCGGCAGCTCCACCGTGGTCTACGCCACCACCGAGCCCGGCGAGGCCCTGCTGCTGGGCGGCCACACGGCCGTGCTGCACGAGGGGGAGCTGCTGCAGTACGGCCCCACGGCGGAGGTGTTCCACCGACCCAATTCGCTGCGTGTGGCGCGGGCCTTCAGCGATCCGCCCATGAACCTGGTGCCCGCGCAGGCCGTGGACACCGGGTTGGAGCTGCCCGGCGGCGCGCGGCTGCCCATGGCGCTGCCGGTGGGCCTGGCCGCTGCCGGCCCCCTGACCCTGGGCCTGCGCGCCAGTGCGCTGCGCCTGCAGGCCCGGCCCGGGGATGTTGCGCTGCAAGGCGTGGTGGAACTGGCCGAGATCTCGGGGTCGGACACTTTCGTGCACGCCACCACGCCCTGGGGCGAGCTGGTGGCCCAGGTCACGGGCGTGCACCACCTGGATCTGGGCAGCGCGGTTACGCTGCACCTGGACCCGGCCCATGCCTACGTGTTCGGCACGGACGGCGCGCTGCTGCTGGCGCCGGCGCGGCCCGGAGGACGATGAGATGGCCCGCATAGAACTCGATCTGGCCCACTCCTACAAGCCGAACCCGCAGCAGGACAGCGACTATGCGCTGCTGCCGCTGAGCATGGTCTTCGAGGACGGCGGCGCCTACGCGCTGCTGGGTCCCTCGGGCTGCGGCAAGACCACCATGCTCAACATCATGTCGGGCCTGCTGGTCCCCTCGCAGGGCAAGGTGCTGTTCGACGGCCGCGACATGACGCGCGCCACGCCCCAGGAGCGCAACATCGCCCAGGTGTTCCAGTTCCCGGTGATCTACGACACCATGACCGTGGCCGAGAACCTGGCCTTTCCGCTGAAGAACCGCCGCATGCCTGCCGACCGCATCCGCGCCCGCGTGGGCCAGATCGCCGAGATGCTGGAGATGAGCGGCCAGCTCGACCAGCGCGCGGCGGGCCTGTCGGCCGACGCCAAGCAGAAGATCTCGCTGGGCCGGGGCCTGGTGCGGCCCGATGTCTCGGCCGTGCTGTTCGACGAGCCGCTCACGGTGATCGACCCCCAGCTCAAGTGGCAGCTGCGCCGCAAGCTCAAGCAGATCCACCATGAACTGCGGCTCACGCTGATCTATGTGACGCACGACCAAGTGGAGGCCCTGACCTTTGCCGATCAGGTCGTGGTCATGACGCGTGGCCGTGCCGTGCAGGTGGGCACGCCGGCCCAGCTCTTCGAACGGCCCAGCCACGCCTTCGTCGGCCACTTCATCGGCTCGCCGGGCATGAACTTCGTGCCGCTGCAGCAGGACGGCGGCCGGCTGCTGGCCGAGGGCCAGTACCTGTCTCTGCCCGCCGCACTGGCCAGCGTGGCGCCCGGCCTGCCCCTGAGCCTGGGCATACGCCCCGAGTACCTGACACTGGCCTCGGCCGACGCGCCCGGCGCCGTGGCCTGCACGGTGGAGCGCGTGCAGGACGTGGGCACGCACCAGCTGCTGGTGGCGCGCCTGGGCGAGCGGCTTCTCAAGCTGCGCTGCGGCGCCGACGCCTTCCTGCCCGCCGCAGGGCAGACCGTCTGGGTGCAATTGCAGGGCCCCCACACCTGCTACTACGTCAACGAGGAGCTGCAGGCATGAGCCAGACCATCAAGCCCGTCAACCAGAAGGCCTGGCTGCTGATCCTGCCGGTCATCATCTGCGTGGCCTTCTCGGCCATCATCCCGCTGATGACGGTGGTGAACTACTCGGTGCAGGACATCATCAGTCCGGACCGGCGCGTGTTCGTGGGCACGGAATGGTTTGCCCAGGTCATGCGCGACGAGGAACTGCACTCGGCCCTGCTGCGCCAGATCGGCTTTTCGCTGGCCGTGCTGCTGGTGGAGATCCCGCTGGGCATCGCCCTGGCCCTGTCCATGCCGGCCCAGGGCTGGAAGGCCTCGGCGGTGCTGGTCGTGGTCTCGCTGTCGCTGCTGATTCCGTGGAACGTGGTCGGCACCATCTGGCAGATCTACGGCCGCGCCGACATCGGCCTGCTGGGCGCGGCGCTCAACGCGCTGGGCGTGGACTACAACTACACGGGCAATGCCACCCATGCCTGGCTCACCGTGCTGGTCATGGATGTCTGGCACTGGACGCCGCTGGTGGCCCTGCTGTGCTACGCGGGCCTGCGCTCCATTCCCGACGCCTACTACCAGGCCGCGCGCATCGACGGCGCCAGCAAGTTCGCGGTGTTCCGCTACATCCAGCTGCCCAAGATGCGCGGCGTGCTGATGATCGCCGTGCTGCTGCGCTTCATGGACAGCTTCATGATCTATACCGAGCCCTTCGTGCTCACGGGCGGCGGGCCCGGCAATGCGACCACCTTCCTGTCGCAGTACCTGACGCAAAAGGCCGTGGGCCAGTTCGACCTCGGGCCGGCGGCGGCCTTCTCGCTGATCTATTTCCTCATCATCCTGCTGCTGTGCTTCATCCTCTACAACTGGATGCAGCGCGTGGGCACGGCAGACAAGGAAGGGGCAAGAGAATGACCCCCACGCTCCCTTCGTTCACTGCCCCCCGAGGGGGCTCGGCCTGCCTTGGGGTGGCCCTGCGGGAGGCCGGACATGACTGAAGACCGCCGTTTCCACAAGCGCACGCTGTTCCTCGTCGCCTACCTGCTGTTCGCCGTGCTGCCCATCTACTGGATGGTCAACATGAGCTTCAAGACCAACGAGGAGATCCTGTCGAGCTTCTCGCTGTGGCCCCAGCATTTCACCTGGGCCAACTACCAAACCATCTTCACCGACGCCTCCTGGTACTCGGGCTACATCAACAGCCTGATCTACGTGGCCATCAACACCGTGATCTCGCTGACGGTGGCGCTGCCGGCGGCCTATGCGTTCTCGCGCTACCAGTTCCTGGGCGACAAGCATGTGTTCTTCTGGCTGCTGACCAACCGCATGACGCCGCCGGCCGTCTTCCTGCTGCCCTTCTTCCAGCTCTACACCACGGTGGGCCTGATGGACACGCACATCGCCGTGGCCCTGGCCCACCTGCTGTTCAACGTGCCGCTGGCCGTCTGGATCCTGGAGGGTTTCATGAGCGGCATTCCGCGCGAGATCGACGAGACGGCCTATATCGACGGCTACTCCTTCCCGCGCTTTTTCCTCACCATCTTCCTGCCGCTGATCAAGGCCGGCGTGGGCGTGGCGGCCTTCTTCTGCTTCATGTTCAGCTGGGTGGAACTGCTGCTGGCGCGCACGCTGACCAGCGTGAACGCCAAGCCCATCGTGGCGACCATGACGCGCACCGTCTCGGCCTCGGGCATGGACTGGGCGACGCTGGCGGCGGCCGGCGTGCTGACCATCGTGCCGGGCGCCATCGTGATCTGGTTCGTGCGGCATTACATCGCCAAGGGTTTCGCAATGGGGAGGGTGTGAGGCACCCCCTGAGGCGCTTGCGCGCCTTCCCCCTCTCTGCCCGCTTCGCGGGGGAGGGGGACGACAGCCTCGCGGCGGGGCGGCCCTTGCTTGCTGTCCCTCGCTTGGGGCCGCGCCAGTTTCGACGGGCAGTGGTTTTTGTTTCTGAAAGGACTCGTCAATGTTTTCCTGGATGGCCTGGACGCTGCCGGTGGCGGTGTTCTTCAGTTGCATCGTGCTGATGCTGGTGGGCATGACGCTGTGGGAGTTGCGCAGCCCGACCGTGATGCGCAAGGGCTGGCTGCCGATGGCGACGACGCGCGGGGACCGGCTGTTCATCGGGCTGCTGCTGGCGGCCTATGTCAATCTGGCCTGGGTGGGGCTGGGCGAGAAGATGGCGCAGTGGTTCTCGCTGGAGGCCGAGCCTTCGGTGTGGATCAGTTTCGTGCTGTCCATGCTCGTGCTGGCCGTCGTGATGCGCAAAGGCTGATCACTTCATTCCATTTATCGACAGCCGGGTCCGAAGCTCCCCCGGGGCCCGCTGGTGCATGTGCATGTCGGGGAGACAGCAAGAATCTAGGAGACGGCAGATGAAACAACGACTTCACACCATCGCCCTCGCGGCGGCCCTGCTGGCGGCGGGGCAGGCGGCCTGGGCCGGAGAGGCGGAAGCCAAGAAGTGGATCGACGCGGAGTTCCAGCCCAGCACGCTGTCCAAGGACCAGCAGATGGCCGAGATGAAGTGGTTCATCGAGGCGGCCAAGAAGCTGCAGGCCAAGGGCGTCAAGGAGATCGCCGTGGTCTCCGAGACCATCACCACGCACGAGTACGAGAGCAAGACGCTGGCCAAGGCCTTCACCGAGATCACGGGCATCACCGTCAAGCACGACCTGATCCAGGAAGGCGACGTGGTCGAGAAGCTGCAGACCTCGATGCAGTCGGGCAAGTCCATCTATGACGGCTGGATCTCCGACTCCGACCTGATCGGCACGCACTACCGCTACGGCCGCATCATGAGCCTGACCGACTACATGGCCGGCGCCGGCAAGGACTTCACCAATCCGGGCCTGGACATCAAGGACTTCATCGGCACCAGCTTCACCACCGCGCCCGACGGCAAGCTCTACCAGCTGCCCGACCAGCAGTTCGCCAACCTCTACTGGTTCCGCGCCGACCTCTTCGAGCGCAAGGACCTCAAGGACAAGTTCAAGGCCAAGTACGGCTACGAGCTGGGCGTGCCGCTGAACTGGAGCGCCTACGAGGACATCGCCGAGTTCTTCACCAACGACGTCAAGCAGATCGACAGCAAGCCCATCTACGGCCACATGGACTACGGCAAGAAGGACCCGTCGCTGGGCTGGCGCTTCACCGATGCCTGGCTGTCCATGGCCGGCGCGGCCGACAAGGGCATTCCCAACGGCATGCCCGTGGACGAGTGGGGCATCCGCGTGGCCGACGACAAGTGCACGCCCGTGGGCGCCTCGGTCTCGCGCGGGGGCGCCACCAACTCGCCGGCCGCCGTGTTCGCGCTCACCAAGTACGTGGACTGGATGAAGAAGTACGCGCCCAAGGAAGCCATGGGCATGACCTTCGGCGAGTCCGGCCCCGTGCCGGCCCAGGGCCATATCGCGCAGCAGATCTTCTGGTACACCGCCTTCACGGCCGACATGACCAAGCCCGGCCTGCCCGTGGTCAATGCCGACGGCACGCCCAAATGGCGCATGGCGCCCGGCCCCAACGGGCCGTACTGGAAGGACGGCATGCAAAACGGCTACCAGGACGTGGGCAGCTGGACCTTCTTCAAGGACCATGACGCCAACCGCACGGCCGCCGCCTGGCTCTACGCGCAGTTCGTCACCGCCAAGACCACCAGCCTCAAGAAGACCATCGTCGGCCTGACGCCCATCCGCGAAAGCGACATCCGCTCCAAGGCCATGACCGACATGGCGCCCAAGCTCGGCGGCCTGGTCGAGTTCTACCGCAGCCCCGCCCGCGTGGCCTGGACGCCCACCGGCAACAACGTGCCCGACTATCCCAAGCTGGCCCAGCTGTGGTGGAAGAACGTGGCCCAGGCCGTCACCGGCGAGAAGACGCCCCAGGGCGCCATGGACAACCTGGCCGAGGAAATGGACCAGGTCATGGCCCGCCTGCAGCGCGCAGGCATGGCGCACTGCGCGCCCAAGCTCAACCCCAAGGGCGACCCGGCCAAGTGGCTCAGCGACAAGCAGGCGCCGTGGAAGAAGCTGGCCAATGAAAAGCCCAAGGGCGAGACGATTGCGTATGACACGCTGCTCAATGCCTGGAAAAACGGCAAGGTGCGTTAGCACCCCCTGAGGCGCTTGCGCGCCTTCCCCCTCTCTACTTGCTTCGCAAGGGAGGGGGACGACGCCCTCGCCGCGAGGCGGCTCTTGCTCGGCGTCCCTGAGTTGGGCCGTGTCGGCTTTGGACAACATGCCCTGTGCTGGTCTCCCGGCCTATCTCCAAATTCGTTGACTGCAAAAAACACGAAACGAAAGATAGCGAAGAAAAAAATACAAAAACGAGCGAAAATAGCGGAAAACCCGATTCCGTCCCCTTCGCATTGGGCGCAGGCGTGGCGTCCCGGGTGCTGACATGGCGGCTACATGGCGCCCTGTTAACTTGCCCCACATTCCTTCGTCGAAGATCCATGTCCCTCGCTGCTTCCCCTCTGCCCACCGGCCGCGCCGCCCTGCTGGAACGCCTGGCCCAGCCTGAAACCTACGATCTGGCCATCATCGGCGGCGGTGCCACCGGCCTGGGCGTGGCCCTGGACGCGGCGGCGCGCGGGTTCAAGGTCGTGCTGGTGGAGTCGCATGACTTCGCCAAGGGCACGTCCTCGCGTGCCACCAAGCTGGTCCATGGTGGCGTGCGCTACCTGGCGCAGGGCAACATCGCCCTGGTGCGGGAAGCGCTGCATGAGCGCACCACGCTGCTGCACAACGCGCCCCACCTGGCGCAGCCGCTGGCCTTCGTCATGCCGTCCTACAAGCTGCTGGACACGCCGTTCTACGGCATCGGCCTCAAGATGTATGACGCGCTGGCCGGCAAGGCAGGCCTGGGCGCCACGGAATTCCTCTCGCGCTCCAGCACCGTGAAGTGCCTGCCCACCGTGCGGCAGCAGGGCCTCAAGGGCGGCGTCAAATACTGGGACGGCCAGTTCGACGATGCCCGCCTGGCGCTGGCGCTGGCCCGCACGGCCGCTGCCAAGGGCGCGCTGCTGGTCAACTACTGCCCCGCGCTTGAACTGCTGCATGAAGGCGGCAAGGTCGCCGGCCTGGTCTGCGAAGACACGGAATCGGGCCGGCGCTTCACGCTGCGCGCCAAGTGCGTGGTCAACGCCACCGGCCCCTGGGTGGACCTGTTCCGCCAGCAGGACGCCGAGGCCCAGGGCCGTCCCGTCAAGCCCATGGTCGCGCCCAGCCAGGGCGTGCACGTGGTCGTGGACCGCGACTTCCTGCCCAGCGACCATGCCCTGCTCGTGCCCAAGACGGCCGACGGCCGCGTGCTCTTTGCCGTGCCCTGGCTGGGCAAGGTCATCCTGGGCACCACCGACACGCCGCGCAACGACCTGGCGCGCGAACCCCTGCCTTTCCCCGAAGAACTGGACTTCATCCTCACCGAGGCAGGCCGCTACCTCACGCGCCAGCCCACGCTGGCCGACGTGCGCAGCATGTGGGTGGGCCTGCGCCCGCTGGTCAAGCCCCAGGACGACGATGGCGAAAACACCAAGAAGATCAGCCGCGAGCACACCGTCATGTCCAGCCGCACCGGCCTGGTGACCGTCACGGGCGGCAAGTGGACCACCTACCGCGCCATGGCCGAAGACGTGCTCTCCGAATGCTTTGCCATCGGCCGCCTGCCGCACCGCCCCGGTGGTGTCACGGCCCGCCTGCCGCTGGCCGGCGCCCCGGCCGAGTCCGCCGTGCACCACCGCATGAACCAGATCCAGGGCCTGCATTCCTACGGCACGGAAGCCTCGGCGGTGCAGGCGTTGCCGGGCAACGACGAATGGCTGGCCGACGGCCTGAACGAAGCCATGGTGCGCTTTGCCGCGCGCTTCGAATACGCGCGCACCGTGGAAGACGTGCTGGCGCGCCGCAGCCGCCTGCTGTTCCTCGACGCGCGCAAGGCCGCCGAAGTGGCCCCGCGCGTGGCGGCCATCCTCCAGGAGGAGCTGGGACACGACGCCGGCCTGGCGGACTTCATGCCGCTGGCGGCGCAGTACCTGCCTGCCTGATCCTGTCCATCTCCATGCACAACGCCCTGCAGCGCAGGGCGTTGTGCTTTCTGCGTAAGACGCTTGCGCCACGAATGATTGTCAAAATTGATGAATATATGTACTCGATTGGTTTTATGAATGAGAATGCGGTTCATGGCGCCCAGCTTCAGTGCCAGTGAACAGCAGCCAGCACAAGGCTGACGAGGGAGGGAAGCAAAAAGAAAGCGCTTGAAAGTGCGTTTTCCGCAGGGCAAGGGCCGCGCCCAAGCCCGACGCGGTGGCCCCAAAGCCGCTGCGCGGTCTGTGCCGTCGTCGGCGCGGTCCGTCCGCAGCCAACAATTGCGTTGAGTCTGCCACCCTTTGCCGAGCCCGCGTGGCTCGGCTTTTTTATGGGCGTCTCCGGTGGCATGGGCCGATCGGGAGGCCCGGGCGGCCCCTCGGTTGCCGGCGCCCTTGTGGGCGTTGCGCAACGCTGCCGGGCAGGGGCGGGAAAAGTCGCTAAGGGTTTGACGCGCAAAGGAATTTCTGGGACAATCCCATGCTTCACGTGAAAATCGTGAAGTTATCTGCCCAGTGGAAGCGCCGAGAAATGGTTTTCGGCGTGGACGACGGGCCCAAGACTGACTGGCTGCTCGCGGCCCTTGAGAAGACTCTGGGGCTGTCGGGTGTTTGCTGGAGCAAGTTGGGAATATTGAAATGATCCAAACAGAATCTCGGTTAGAGGTTGCCGACAACACCGGCGCGAAGTCTGTTCAGTGCATCAAGGTGCTGGGCGGTTCTCATCGTCGCTATGCGAGTGTTGGTGACATCATCAAGGTGAGCATCAAGGAAGCTGCACCGCGTGGACGCGTCAAAAAAGGCGAGGTCTACAGCGCGGTCGTGGTGCGCACGGCGAAGGGTATTCGCCGCGCTGATGGCTCGCTCGTCAAGTTCGACGGCAATGCCGCCGTGCTGCTGAACGCCAAGCTGGAGCCTATCGGCACCCGCATCTTTGGCCCCGTGACTCGTGAACTGCGCAACGAAAAGTTCATGAAGATCGTGTCCCTGGCACCTGAAGTTCTCTAAAGGAAGCACCATGAACAAGATTCGCAAGGGCGACCAAGTCATCGTGCTGACCGGCCGTGACAAGGGCAAGCAAGGCGTGGTCTCGGCTCGCAAGGACGACTCCCACCTGCTGATCGACGGCATCAACCTGGTGAAGAAGCACGTCAAGCCGAACCCCATGAAGGGCACCACCGGCGGCATCGTGGAAAAGGCCATGCCTATCCACCAATCCAACGTGGCCATCTTCAATGCAGCGACCGGCAAGGCCGATCGCGTGGGCATCAAGGTGCAAGCCGACGGCACGCGCGTTCGCGTGTTCAAGTCCAACGGCGCCGAAATCAAGGCGGCCTAAGGGGTAACACATGGCACGACTGCAAAAACTGTATCGCGAAAAGATCGCGGCTGAACTGAAGGAAAAGTTCGGCTACACCTCCACCATGGAAGTGCCCCGCCTGACCAAGATCACCCTGAACATGGGTGTGAGCGAAGCCGTGGCCGACAAGAAGGTGATGGACAACGCCGTGGCCGACCTGACCAAGATTGCTGGTCAGAAGCCCGTGGTGACCAAGGCCAAGAAGGCTATCGCCGGCTTCAAGATCCGCGAAGGCCAGGCCATCGGCTGCATGGTGACCCTGCGTGGCGTTCAGATGTATGAATTCCTGGATCGTTTCGTCACCGTGGCTCTGCCCCGCGTGCGTGACTTCCGTGGTATCTCCGGCCGTTCGTTCGACGGTCGCGGCAACTACAACGTCGGCGTCAAGGAACAGATCATCTTCCCCGAAATCGAGTACGACAAGGTGGACGCTCTGCGTGGTCTGAACATCAGCATCACGACTACGGCAAAGACCGACGACGAGTGCAAGGCACTGCTCGCCGCTTTCCGTTTCCCCTTCAAGAACTGAGGTGGCGCATGGCTAAAGTTGCATTGATTCAGCGCGAACTCAAGCGCGAAAAGCTGGCGGCCAAGTACGCTGCCAAGTACGCAGAACTGAAGGCAATCGCCGCTGACGCAAAGCGCAGCGACGAAGAGCGCGACGCCGCTCGCCTGGGCCTGCAGAAGCTGCCCCGTAACGCGAACCCCACTCGCCAGCGCAACCGCTGCGAGATCACGGGTCGTCCCCGTGGCACCTTCCGTCAATTCGGTCTGGGCCGCGCCAAGATCCGTGAACTGGCCTTCGCTGGCGACATCCCCGGTGTCACCAAGGCCAGCTGGTAAGCAAGCAGGAGAGATTAAACATGAGCATGAGTGATCCCATCGCTGACTTGCTGACCCGCATCCGCAATGCACAAATGGTCTCCAAGACCACCGTGACGGCTCCTTCCTCCAAGGTCAAGGTTGCCATCGCCCAGGTGCTGAAGGATGAAGGCTACATCGACGGCTTCCAAGTGAAGACCGACGCTGGCAAGTCCGAACTCGAAATTACCCTGAAGTACTACGCCGGCCGTCCGGTGATCGAGCGCATCGAGCGCGTGAGCCGTCCCGGCCTGCGCGTGTACAAGGGCCGCGACGCAATCCCCCAGGTCATGAACGGTCTGGGCGTGGCCATCGTCACCACTCCCAAGGGCGTGATGACGGATCGCAAGGCACGCGCCACCGGCGTGGGCGGCGAAGTGCTGTGCTACGTGGCCTAACGGACATTAAGGAGAAATACTGAAATGTCTCGCGTAGCAAAGACTCCCGTGGCCATCCCCGCAGGCGTGGATGTGTCCATCAAGGCTGACCAGATCAATGTGAAGGGCACCGGCGGCACGCTGTCGCTGGCCCAGAACGTTCTGGTGAAGATCTCCAACAACGAAGGCAAGCTGTCTTTCGAGCCCGTCAACGACTCGCGCGAAGCCAACGCCATGAGCGGCACCATGCGTCAGCTGGTGAACAACATGGTGGTGGGCGTGAGCAAGGGCTTCGAGAAGAAGCTGTCGCTGGTCGGCGTGGGCTTCAAGGCTTCGGCCTCTGGCGCCAAGCTGAACCTCGCGATCGGCTATTCGCACCCGGTGAACTTCGAAATGCCGGCCGGCATCACTGTTGCCACCCCCACGCCCACGGAAATCGTGGTCAAGGGTGCTGACCGCCAGGCCGTTGGCCAACTGGCTGCTGAGATCCGTGCCGTTCGTCCTCCCGAGCCCTACAAGGGCAAGGGCATCCGTTACTCGGATGAGAAGGTCGTGATCAAAGAGACCAAGAAGAAGTAAGGAGCTGCATTATGTTGACCAAGAAAGAGCAGCGTCTCCGTCGTGCCCGCCAGACCCGCATCCGCATTGCACAGCAAGGCGTGGCACGTCTGAGCGTGAACCGTACGAACCTCCACATCTACGCAAGCGTGGTGTCGGAAGACGGCACCAAGGTGCTGGCTTCGGCCTCGACTGCCGAAGCCGAAGTGCGCACCCAACTGGGCGCCATCGGCAAGGGTGGCAACGTGGCTGCCGCTACGCTGATCGGCAAGCGCATTGCCGAGAAGGCCAAGGCTGCAGGCGTGGAGAAAGTGGCTTTCGATCGCGCTGGTTTCGCATACCACGGCCGCGTGAAGGCTTTGGCAGAAGCCGCTCGTGAAGCCGGCCTGCAGTTCTAAGCGGAGCGGATAGAAATGGCAAAGTTTTCTCCCAAGGTGCAAGACGAAGGTCGTGACGACGGTCTGCGCGAAAAAATGATCGCGGTGAACCGCGTCACCAAGGTTGTGAAGGGCGGTCGTATCCTCGGCTTCGCTGCACTGACCGTGGTTGGCGACGGTGATGGCCGTGTTGGCATGGGCAAGGGCAAGTCCAAGGAAGTGCCTGCAGCCGTGCAAAAGGCGATGGAAGAATCCCGTCGCAACATGATCAAGGTGTCCCTGAAGAACGGCTCGATCCATCACACCGTGATGGGTCAGCATGGCGCAGCATCCGTGATGCTGAACCCCGCTCCCAAGGGTACCGGCATCATCGCCGGCGGCCCGATGCGCGCCGTCTTCGAAGTGCTGGGCATCACCGACATCGTGGCCAAGAGCCATGGCTCGTCGAATCCCTACAACATGGTCCGCGCGACTTTTGACGCTCTGAAGAACTCCACGACCCCTTCGGAAGTGGCAGCCAAGCGCGGCAAGTCGGTTGAAGACATCTTCACCGCCTGATCGGAGTCAATCACATGACAACGCAACAAACCGTGAAGGTGCAACTGGTGCGCAGCCCCATTGGCACCAAGGAATCGCACCGCGCCACCGTCCGTGGCCTGGGCCTGCGCAAGCTGAATAGCATCAGCGAACTGCAGGACACGCCTGCTGTGCGCGGCATGATCAACAAGATCAGCTATCTGGTCAAAGTCCTCTGAAAGGATTGATGATGGAACTCAATAGCATCAAGCCTGCAGCAGGTGCCAAGCATGCCAAGCGCCGTGTCGGCCGCGGCATCGGCTCCGGCCTGGGCAAGACTGCCGGCCGTGGTCACAAGGGCCAGAAGTCGCGTTCGGGTGGCTACCACAAGGTGGGCTTCGAAGGCGGTCAAATGCCTCTGCAGCGCCGTCTGCCCAAGCGTGGCTTCAAGTCGCATCTGCTGAAGTTCAACGCAGAAGTGACCCTGTCCGCTCTGGAACAGCTGGGCCTGGCCGAAGTCGATCTGGCAGCTCTGAAGCAAGCCGGTCTGGTTGGTGAAATCGCAAAGGTGGTCAAGATCATCAAGAGCGGTGAAATCAGCAAGGCTGTCAAGCTCAACGGCATCGGCGCTACCGCCGGCGCCAAGGCTGCCATCGAAGCTGCCGGCGGCAGCATCGCCTGATTAATGATCTGAAAGAAGACATCCGTGGCTACTAGCGCAGCTCAAATTGCAAAAACCGGAAAATTCGGCGATCTTCGCCGCCGTCTGGTTTTTCTGTTGCTCGCGCTGGTCGTTTACCGCATCGGGGCTCATATCCCCGTGCCGGGCATCGATCCAGCGCAGCTGCAGCAGCTGTTCAATGGCCAGCAGGGCGGCATTCTCAATCTGTTCAACATGTTCTCGGGTGGGGCGCTGTCGCGCTTCACGGTGTTCGCACTGGGGATCATGCCGTACATCTCGGCATCGATCATCATGCAGCTCATGACCTATGTGGTCCCTACATTCGAGCAGCTGAAAAAGGAAGGTGAATCGGGTCGTCGCAAGATCACCCAGTACACCCGCTATGGCACTCTGGGCCTGGCGATTTTTCAGTCCCTGGGAATTGCCGTGGCTCTGGAAAGCTCCGCAGGTCTGGTTCTGAGCCCCGGTTTCGGCTTCCGCCTCACGGCGGTGGTCAGCCTGACGGCCGGCACCATGTTCCTGATGTGGCTCGGTGAACAGATCACGGAACGTGGTCTGGGCAACGGCATCTCGATCCTCATCTTTGGAGGTATCGCCGCAGGTCTGCCGAGCTCCATCGGTGGTCTGCTGGAGCTGGTGCGCACCGGTGCCATGAGCATCCTGGCCGCGATCTTCATCGTTCTCGTGGTGGCAGCCGTGACGTACTTCGTCGTGTTTGTCGAGCGGGGACAGCGCAAGATCCTGGTGAACTATGCGCGTCGTCAGGTGGGTAACAAGGTGTATGGCGGTCAGTCTTCGCACTTGCCGCTGAAGCTGAACATGGCGGGGGTCATTCCTCCCATCTTCGCTTCCTCGATCATCTTGCTGCCGGCGACCGTTGTGAACTGGTTCAGTGCAGGGGAATCCATGCGCTGGCTGAAGGACATTGCTAGCACGCTGACCCCCGGTCAGCCGATCTATGTGATGCTCTACGCCACCGCCATCATCTTCTTCTGCTTCTTCTACACGGCCCTGGTGTTCAACAGCCGGGAAACCGCCGACAACCTGAAGAAGAGTGGTGCCTTCATCCCCGGGATCCGTCCCGGTGACCAGACGGCCCGCTACATTGACAAGATCCTGGTTCGCCTGACCCTGGCTGGTGCGGTGTACATCACATTCGTGTGCTTGTTGCCCGAGTTCCTGATCCTGAAGTACAACGTCCCGTTCTACTTCGGTGGTACATCACTGCTGATTATTGTGGTGGTGACCATGGACTTCATGGCCCAGGTGCAGAACTACATGATGTCGCAACAGTACGAATCGCTCCTCAAAAAGGCGAACTTCAAAGCGACACTTGGCAATTGAACTAAGTGATGGGCCTGGCCGGCGGTGCCGGCGGGTCCAGTAAGAGTTAGTAGACGCCCATTCGATCTATCCATCGCGGGCATGTTTCCCGGTCGATAGGCCGTAACGGATGTAGAGTTTTAGGAGAATGAAATGAGAGTTTCGGCTTCGGTCAAAAAAATCTGCCGTAACTGCAAGATCATCCGCCGCAAGGGTGTGGTGCGAGTGATCTGCACGGACCAGCGCCACAAGCAGCGCCAGGGTTGATAGGAAAGTTTGAGGACGAATAATGGCACGTATCGCTGGCATTAACATCCCGCCGCATCAGCACGCTGAAATCGGCCTGACCGCTATCTATGGGATCGGTCGCACCACTGCACGCAAGATCTGCGAAGCCGCTGGCATCGCATATTCCAAGAAAATCAAGGAACTGACTGACGGCGATCTGGAAAAGATCCGCGATCAGCTGACTTCCCTGACGCTGGAAGGTGATCTGCGTCGCGAAACAACGATGAACATCAAGCGTTTGATGGACATCGGTTGCTATCGCGGTTTCCGTCATCGTCGTGGCCTGCCCATGCGTGGTCAGCGTACCCGCACGAATGCACGTACCCGCAAGGGTCCGCGCAAGGGTGCCGCGGCTTTGAAGAAATAAAGAGATTGAAAGATCACTATGGCTAAGTCTCCCGCAAACAACGCTGCACAGCGCGTTCGCAAGAAAGTCCGTAAGAACATTTCGGACGGCATTGCCCACGTGCACGCTTCGTTCAACAACACGATCATCACCATCACCGACCGCCAAGGCAACGCTCTGTCGTGGGCCTCGTCGGGTGGCCAGGGCTTCAAGGGTTCGCGCAAGTCGACTCCCTTCGCTGCCCAGGTGGCTTCGGAAGTGGCTGGTCGTGCTGCCATCGAACAGGGCATCAAGAACCTGGACGTCGAAATCAAGGGTCCCGGTCCCGGCCGTGAATCCTCGGTTCGCGCCCTGGGCGCCCTGGGCATCCGCATCACTTCCATCGCGGACGTGACGCCGGTTCCCCACAACGGCTGCCGCCCTCAAAAGCGCCGTCGTATCTAAGCTTTTTCACCAAGCCCACCGCCGCCCAGATGTGTAACATCGCGGGCGGCTCCCGTGCTTGTGCACGGCAGATGACACAAAGGAAATCAAGTGGCACGCTATATCGGCCCCAAGGCCAAACTCTCCCGCCGTGAAGGCACTGACCTGTTCCTGAAGAGCGCACGTCGCTCGATCGCCGACAAGTCCAAGTTCGACACCAAGCCCGGTCAGCACGGCCGCACTTCCGGTCAGCGTACTTCCGACTTCGGCCTGCAGCTGCGTGAAAAGCAGAAGGTCAAGCGCATGTACGGCGTGCTGGAAAAGCAATTCCGCCGCTACTTCGAAGCCGCCGACAAGAAGAAGGGCAACACCGGTGCCAATCTGCTGTCGCTGCTGGAGTCGCGTCTGGACAACGTGGTGTACCGCATGGGCTTCGGCTCGACCCGCTCGGAAGCGCGTCAGCTGGTGTCGCACAAGGCCATCACGGTCAACGGCCAATCCGTCAACATCCCTTCCTACATGGTGAAGGTGGGTGACGTGGTCGCCGTGCGTGAAAAGTCCAAGAAGCAGGCCCGCATCGTCGAAGCCCTGCAACTGGCTGGTCAAGTCGGTTTCCCCGCATGGGTGGAAGTGTCGGCCGACAAGGTTGAAGGCACGTTCAAGAAGTCGCCTGACCGCGACGAGTTCGGTGCAGACATCAACGAATCCCTGATCGTTGAGTTGTACTCGCGTTAATTCCGCGCAGCGACATTTCTGTAAAACCGTCCCCCAGCCGCGAGGCATCGCGCTGGGGTGCTTCACCAGCCTTACCGGTGTAACGAGCCGGGGGTATTGAGAGGAAGTCTGCATGCAAACCAATTTGCTGAAGCCCAAGACGATCAATGTCGAGCAGCTTGGCCACAATCGCGCCAAAGTTGTTCTGGAGCCGTTTGAGCGTGGCTACGGCCATACGCTGGGCAATGCCCTGCGCCGTGTCCTGCTCTCGTCCATGGTGGGTTACGCAGCGACGGAAGTGACGATTGCTGGTGTGTTGCACGAGTACTCGTCCATTGACGGTGTCCAGGAAGATGTGGTCAACATCCTGCTGAACCTCAAGGGTGTGGTGTTCAAGCTGCACAACCGCGACGAGGTCACGCTCTCCCTGCGCAAGGATGGCGAAGGCGTCGTGACGGCGCGCGACATCCAGACGCCCCACGACGTGGAAATCATCAACCCTGATCATGTCATCGCCAACCTGTCGCAAGGCGGCAAGCTGGACATGCAGATCAAGGTCGAGAAGGGCCGCGGCTATGTGCCCGGCAATGTGCGCCGCTATGGCGACGAGTCCACGAAGTCGATCGGCCGTATCGTGCTGGACGCTTCGTTCTCGCCCGTCAAGCGCGTGAGCTACGCCGTCGAATCGGCCCGCGTTGAACAACGCACCGACCTCGACAAGCTGGTGGTGGAGATCGAAACCAATGGTGCGATCACTGCCGAGGACGCCGTGCGCGCCTCCGCCAAGATCCTGGTGGAACAGCTCGCCGTGTTCGCTCAGCTGGACGGCGGCGATATCGCCAGCGTCTTCGATGCTCCGGCCGGTGGCCGTGGTGCCGCAACCGCCTTTGATCCCATCTTGCTGCGTCCCGTGGACGAGCTGGAACTCACCGTGCGTTCGGCCAACTGCCTCAAGGCAGAGAACATCTACTACATCGGCGACCTGATCCAGCGTACCGAAAACGAGCTGCTCAAGACCCCCAACCTGGGTCGCAAGTCGCTCAACGAGATCAAGGAAGTCCTGGCTTCCCGCGGTCTGACGCTGGGCATGAAGCTGGAGAACTGGCCGCCTGCTGGCCTGGAAAAGCGCTAAGCACTATAATTGCGGGCTCTCCTTTTTGGAGAGCCTCAGTGCCTCGGGCAGTACCTGATACGGCTGCCCGAATTAATCAACAACTTGCGCAAATTCGGTTGAGGCAAGCTGCAGATCCGGTAACGGGTCCAGGCTTGCATCCTTGTTTGCGCAAGCCCTAATTACATATTTTAGGAATAAAGCACCATGCGTCACGGTCACGGCCTCCGCAAACTCAATCGCACCTCTTCGCACCGCCTGGCGATGCTGAAGAACATGATGAATTCGCTCATCGAGCACGAAGCCATCAAGACCACCGTTCCCAAGGCCAAGGAACTGCGCCGCGTGATCGAGCCCATGATCACCCTGGCCAAGGTCGACACCGTTGCCAACCGCCGCCTGGCATTCGACCGCCTGCGCGACCGCGACAGCGTGACCAAGCTCTTCAACGAGCTGGGCCCCCGCTTCGCAAAGCGTCCTGGTGGCTACACCCGTATCCTGAAGATGGGCTTCCGCGTGGGCGACAACGCCCCCATGGCCTTCGTGGAACTGGTCGAGCGCGCTGAAGAAGGCGCCGCCGAAGCCAAGGCAGCTGAATAATCTGCTATAATTTTGGAATACCGCGCGATGGAGCAGTCTGGTAGCTCGTTGGGCTCATAACCCAAAGGTCGGAGGTTCAAATCCTTCTCGCGCAACCAAATTGAAAAGGGCTACGACAACTGTCGTAGCCCTTTTTTCATGCCCTCGCGCCAGGGCAAAGGCCAGGCAGACAGCCCGGCATCAGCCGCCCAGCTGGTTGCCGATGCGCTGGCCCAGCCGCAGGCGCACGCGGTGGGCGATTTCCTGGGCGGCATCGGGGCTGAGCACCTCGCTGATGTGCAGCAGCTCGGTGTAGTGCATGTACAAGAGGCCGCGCAGGGTCTTGAAAGCGGCCTCGTGGTCGCCGCCGCAGACGCTGGCGTCATCGGCCAGCACGCGCTCCACCACGCCGGCCTGCAGCAGCGGGATCTTGCAGATGACGGCGTGGCGGGCGATCTCCAGGTCGATCTCCTGGAGCCGGCATTCCCATTCCTCGGGCAAGAATCGGTTGGCTGGCATGTCGGCTTTTCTCCTTTTTTCACTGCATGGGTACACCGGGGCGAAAGGCACCCGGTCTGGGGATGCTGTCATGTGAGCGGGGCTCGGTGGCCTGGGTCGCCAGGTTTACTGGCCCGGCCTTGATGCCTGTCAAACTTCGGTGGCGCAGGCGCCCGCTGGAAGCCGGGCTCATGCTGCACTGCATCATGATGTCAGTCATGCGGCGCGGCCGCCAGTGCCCGTGCAGGCTGGTGGGCTTTTGCTCCCGGCAGGCCATGCTCTCTCGGCGCCGCTCCGGCAACGCAAAGGATCCACATGCTCGAGAAGATTGCCTCGCTGTTCCGCTACTTCAAGTCGGCCGTGCCGTTCCGGCTGGTGCCGGCGCTGATCGCCACCGCCGTGCTGTTCGGGCTGCTGCTGGTGCCCGTGCCCGAGGGGCTGACGCCCAAGGCCTGGCAGCTGGTGGCCATTTTCCTGACCACCATCGTGGCCATCATCCTCAAGGTCATGCCCATTGGCGTGATGGCCTTGATGGCCATCGTGATCGTCTCGCTGTCCCAGGTCACGTCAGGCTCGTCCAAGGGCGCAGTCACCGATGCGCTGAGCAGCTTTTCCAGCCCGCTGATCTGGTTGATCGTGGTGGCCATCCTGATCTCGCGCGGCCTCAAGAAGACGGGGCTGGGCAACCGCATCGGACTGATGTTCATCGCGCTGCTGGGCAAGCGGACCATCGGCATCGGCTACGGCCTGGCGATCTGCGAGCTGGTGCTGGCACCGTTCACGCCCAGCAACACGGCGCGCGGCGGCGGTATCGTGCACCCCATCATGAAGTCCATCGCCAATGCCTTCGAGTCGGACCCGGCCAAGGGTACGCAGGGCAAGGTGGGCACCTATCTGGCCCTGGTCAACTACCACGCCAATCCCATCACGTCGGCCATGTTCCTGACCGCCACGGCGCCCAATCCGCTGGTGGTGGACTTCGTGGCCAAGGCCACGGGCCAGGCGCTGCACCTGAGCTGGACCACCTGGGCGCTGTACATGCTGCTGCCGGGCCTGCTGTGCCTGCTGCTGATGCCGCTGGTGATCTACCTTCTGTCGCCTCCCGAACTCAAGGCCACGCCCAATGCCGTGGAGTACGCGCGCAGCGAGATGGCACGCATGGGGCCGCTGTCGGGCAAGGAGCGCGTGATGCTGGGCACCTTCGGCCTGATGCTGCTGCTGTGGGCCAACGTGCCGCAGATGCTGTTCGGGCCTGCCTTCACGCTGGACCCGACGGTGGTCGCCTTCCTGGGCCTGTTCGTGCTGATCATCACGGGCACCATCGACTGGGATGACGTGCTGTCCGAGAAAAGCGCCTGGGACACGCTGGTGTGGTTCGGCGCCCTGGTCATGCTGGCCGAGCAGCTCAACAAGCTGGGCGTGGTGTCCTGGTTCGCGGTGGGCATGAAGAACGCCATCGTCGCCAGCGGTCTGGACTGGCTGCCGGTGGCGGCCATCCTGGTGGGCGTGTTCGTGTTCTCGCATTACCTGTTCGCCAGCACCACGGCCCACATCAGCGCCATGATGCTGGCCTTCCTGACCGTGGGCGCGCAGCTGATTCCGGCCGACTATGTCGTGCCCTTCATGCTGATGATGACGGCCGGCTCGGCCATCATGATGACGCTGACCCACTACGCCACCGGCACTTCGCCCATCATCTTCGGAAGCGGCTATGTCACGCTGGGCAACTGGTGGCGCGTGGGCGCGGCCATGTGCGTGATCGAGCTGCTGGTCTTTGCCGTGGTCGGCAGCGCCTGGTGGAAGCTGCTGGGCCTGTGGTGAGGGCGAAAGCCCTCATGCGGTGGTCCGTGGCTCGCCCAGCGACAGCATGAGCCGGTTGGCCCAGTTGAAGAAGGCCGTGCCGTGCAGCACATCGGAGATGGCGGCATCGTCCAGGCCGGCGGCGCGCAGCGCATCGATGTGGGCGGGCTCCAGCGCAGGCGGCGTCTGGGTCAGCGCCACGGCCGCCGTGACGATGGCGTTCCAGCGCGGTCCCAGGTCCGTGCCCGGACCCTCGGCGAGCAGGCGCTGCACGTCGCCGCCCCGGCGCGAGAAGTGCGTGGCAAAGCGCGCATGGACCGAGGCGCAGTAGATGCAGCCATTGGCGCGCGAAGTGGCAGCGGCCGCCAGCTCCCGCTCGGCACGCGGCAGGCCGGCGTCGGGGTTGTAGAAGATGTCCTTGTCGGTGCGCGTGCGTGCGCCCAGCGTGTCGGGGTCGCGCGCCAGCAGGCGGAAGTAGGGGGACTGCGCGCGTGAGGCATCGACCAGGCCTGCATGGTGGCGTTCGGTCAGCTCGCTTTCGTCCAGCGGCTCAATCCATGGCAGCCAGTCGAGCTGTTCCTGGGTGAAGACCTGGGGAGCGGCGGAGTTCGTTGAGGTCATGGCTGGGCTTGCAGGGTGGGTTGATGGGCTGCCGGGGACGCGGGGCGTGCAGCCAGCACGCGCAACCCCGCCACCACGCGGATCTGGAAGGACAGGAAGGACGCCAGCTGGGACACGATGACGATGTCCGTCTCGCTCCAGCCCGCCTGTTGCAGCGCCTGCAGGGCCCCGGCGCTGGCGTCGCGCGGGTGGTAGGCCAGCAGGTGGGCATGGGCCAGCGCCGCGGCCAGGCGCGCGCCCAGCAGCGCGGCATGGGCCGGGTCCACGGCATAGGCGGGGCCGCTCTGGTCTTCGCGGCTCAGCGGGCCTGCCGGGTAGCGGCCGTACGGCCCGTGCGGGCCGCTGCCGGGCTGAAGGCTTTGTGCACGGCCCCGCACGACTTCGGATGCCACGGCGGCAGCCAGTTCCGCATCTTCGGCCGCCAGCGCCTTCGCATAGAAGGCGGCGCTGCGCGGCTCGCCATGAAGCCCGGCCGTGAAGGCGGCCAGGGCCAGCCGCTCGCGCAGCGAGACCGTGCCGGGCACGGGCTCGGCGGGCGTGAACAGGGCGGCAAAACTCTGCTGGGCCTGCGTGCGCGCCTCGGTGCGGTGGCGGCGCACGCGGTCCAGGGCGCTGCCGGGGGTGATGCCGGCGAGGTGGTCGATGACGTCGTCCGGAAAACGGGGCTGTACGGTGGTGTTCATGGTCATGCGGCTTGCAGCAGTCCGGCCCGGGCTGCGGGGAGGGAAGAGGGTGCCTGCAGATCTGCACGGCGCCAGCCCAGGGCTGGTGCCACATGGGCGGCCGTCAGCTCGATGGAGCGCAGGATGGCGTCGTGCGGCGGGTCGATGGAATGCACCTGGAAGACGATGTCGCTCACGCGCGCCAGCGCCGTGTCGGCGCGCAGCGAGGCGATGACCTCGTCGGGCGTGCCCACATGCACGTCGTAGGCGGCGATGAGATCGGCCAGCGGCGCCTGCGGATCGACGCGGGCCGCCCACTGCGAGGGCTGGGCGGCATGGCGCCGGGCCACGCGGCGCAGGCCGGCCTCGGCCCAGCGCAGCGCCTCGTCTCGGCGGTCGGCAACGAACAGCGTGCGCGAGCCCAGGATGCGCGGCGCCCGCCCTGCGGGCAGGCGGGCGAGGTAGGCGTCGATGATGGGGTTCTGGATCTCGGACAGCGTGGCCTGCGGCGCGCCTTCGGGCCGTGGCTGGGTGCGCGACAGCATCAGGCCGTCGCCGTTGGCCCCGGCCCGCGCGCCGCCCTCGGCCGAGAACGTGGCCTGCCAGATGCGCTCCAGCAGCTGCGGCGCGGCCGGGTACAGGTGGACGCCACCGGCCAGCGCGCGCCCGGCCCAGGCGTCCTGCAGCACGCCGAAGTTGCGTGCGAAGACGGCGCCGCGCTCGGCGCCCTGCACGCCAAAGGCCTCGAAGGATTCGGCCGTGCCGCCCGTGCCCAGGCCCACCTCCAGGCGGCCGCCGGTCAGCAGGTCCAGCACGGCCGCGTCCTCGGCCACGCGCAGCGCGTTTTCCAGCGGCAGCGTGATCACGCCCGTTCCGATGCGGATGCGCCGCGTGCGCGCCGCCACATGGGCGAGAAAGACGAAGGGCGAGGGCAGGCCGCCCTCGCTTTCATGGAAATGGTGCTGGGCCACCCAGGCCGAGTCGAAGCCCTGGGCCTCGGCATGGGCGATCTGCTCGGCCACCAGACGGTAGCGTTCGCCGGCCGGCACATCGTCGAGCAGGCGGCTGAAGAAGCCCAGGCGCGGGCCGCTGCGGGGGGTGGCGCCAGCGTGTGTGTCAGGCGGTATGAGGGACAAAATCAATGCTCCTTTTGCCGGGAATGGCGTCCATGAGTTCGCGCGTGTAGTCGCTGGTGGGGCGCTGGAACACTTCCTCCACGCTGCCCGCGTCCACCACCCGGCCCGCGCGCAGCACCGACACCGTGTCGGCAATCTGGCGCACCACGGCAAGGTCGTGCGAGATGAAGAGATAGGTCAGCCCCAGGTCCTGCTGCAGCTGGGCGAGCAGGGCGAGGATCTGCGCCTGCACGGTCACGTCCAGGGCCGATACGGCCTCGTCCAGCACCAGCACCTGCGGCTGCAGCACCAGGGCGCGCGCAATCGCCACGCGCTGGCGCTGGCCGCCCGACAGCGCATGCGGGCGCCGCTGCAGCACGGCGGCCGGCAGGCCCACGCGCTCCAGCATGTCGTGCACGCGCCGGCGGCGCTCATCGGCCGGCAGCGGGTCGAAGTTCAGCAGGGGCTCCTCGATGATGTCGAACACGCTCTGGCGCGGGTCCAGAGAACTGAACGGGTTCTGGTAGACCAGCTGCACGCGGCGGCGCAGCTGGCGCAGGGCCTCGCCGCGCAGGCCCGTGACCTCGGTGCCTTCGATGCGGATGCGGCCCGCCGTGGGCCGGCCCAGGCCCACGATGGCGCGGATGGTAGTGGTCTTGCCCGAGCCCGACTCGCCCACGATGGCATGCGTGCTGCCCCGGCGCACGCGCAGCGACACGCCGTCCACGGCGCGGAAGATGCCGCGCCCGTGGGCCGAGGCATGGCCGGGCGCCGCGAACTCGTGCACCAGGTCCTCGACCTCGATGGCCCAGTCATCGGCCGTGGCGGGCCTGGGCGTGCGGCGCGGCGCGGGCGCCAGCGAAGGCGCATCGGCCAGCAGCCGCCGCGTATAGGCGCTTTGCGGATTGCGCAGCAGCTCCAGCGTGGGACCCTGCTCCTGGATGCGGCCGCCCTGCATGACGACCAGGCGGTGCGAGCGGTCGGCCGCCACGCCCAGGTCATGCGTGACCAGCAGCACGGCCGTGCCGGTCTCGCGGCGCAGCGCGTCGATCAGGTCCAGGATGCGCCGCTGCACGGTCACGTCCAGCGCGCTGGTGGGCTCGTCGGCAATGATGAGGGCGGGCCGCAGCGCGATGGCGATGGCGATCAGCACGCGCTGGCGCATGCCGCCCGACAGTTCGTGCGGATACTGGCGTGCGCGCAGCGCGGGCTGGGACAGGCCCACGCGGGCCAGCAGCTCCAGCACGCGCGCCTCCACGGCCGTGCGGTCGCGCAGTCCGTGGATGCGCAGGATCTCGCCCACCTGGTCGCCCACCGTGCGCACGGGGTTCAGCGACATGGTGGGGTCTTGCGGCACCAGGCTGACCACGCGGCCGCGGATGGCGTTCCAGCGTGCGGCCGGCCAGCCCGAGACCTCGGTGCCCTGCAGGCGGATGCTGCCGTGCTCGCGCCGGCCGTTGTCGGCCAAAAGGCCGATCACGGCCTGGGCCGTGGTGGTCTTGCCCGAGCCCGATTCGCCGACCAGGGCCACCACCTCGCCCGGCGCCACGGAAAACGACACGCCGTGCACCACGCGCTGTGCCTGGCCTGCGGCATCGCGGTAGGCCACGGCCAGGTCCTGCACTTCGAGCACGGGGGCGGTGGTTGCCACCGCTGGTGCGGCGTGGATGCGTTCCTCGATGGCGGCGCTCATGCAGGCCTCCGTGCGAAGGCCGTGGCGATGCGGTTGGCCGCCAGCACCACGGCCACCACGATCAGGCCCGGCGCCGTGGTCAGCCACCAGGCGGTGGCGATGTAGTTGCGGCCCTCGGCGATCAGCAGCCCCCATTCGGGCGTGGGCGGCGGCGCGCCGTAGCCCAGAAAACCCAGCGTGGAAATCGCAAGGATCGCCGAGCCGAACTGCAGCGCGGCCATGGCGATGACCGAGGTCAGCGAGTTGGGCAGCACATGGCGCCACAGCACGGCGGCAAAGCGCCCGCCGCTGCCGAAAGCGGCCTCCACGTAGTCGGAGCGGCGCACGCGCACCACCTCCGAGCGAACCAGGCGCGCGAAGCTGGCCACCGAGACCACGCCCACGGCAATGGCCGCGTTGATGGTGCCAAAGCCCAGCACGATGATGATGGTCAGCGACAGCAGCAGAGAAGGCACGGCCAGCAGCACATCGACCAGGCGCATCAGCGCATCTTCCGTGCGCCCGCCCGTGGCCCCGGCCAGCAGGCCGATCAGCGTGCCCACGGCCAGGCCCACGCCCACGGCCACGAAGGCGCCCGACAGCGAATGCACTGCGCCATGCACCACGCGCGCCCACAGGTCGCGCCCCAGCGCGTCCGTGCCCAGCCAGTGCGCGGCGCCGGGCGCCAGCAGCTGCTGGCCGGCCTGGCCCGCGATCGGGTTCTGGTGGGCAAACCAGCCGGGCGCCAGCGCCCACAGCGCGGCCACGGCAATCACCAGCCAGGCCAGGGCCAGCGTGGGTGGCAGGCGTTTCAGGGGTTGCAGGCGGGCCGGCAAGGCGAAGCTGCGGCGCGGGGCGGCTGGCGCAGGGGCCAGGGACGGCGCTGGCAGCGCCGTGGGAATGGGAGTAGGAGTGGCGGGCGCGGCCTGGGCATCCAGGGCCGGGGAAAGAGCGCTTGAGACGGCAGTGTTCATGGCCGGTTCTCCACGGAATGGCGCAGGCGCGGATCAAGCAGCGGGTACAGCAGGTCCACGGCGAGGTTGATGAGTACGAAGGCGGCGGCCGAGACGACCACCACGGCCTGGAGCACGGCCGTGTCCTGGTTGCCCACGGCCTGCTGGGTCAGCGTCCCCAGGCCGTTGAGGCCGAACACGGCCTCCGTCACCACGGCCCCGGCCAGCAGCTCGCCGAACAGCACGCCGGCAATGGTCAGCGTGGGCAGCAGGGCATTGCGTGCCACATGGCGCAGCAGCACCCAGCGGCGCGAGGCGCCCTTGGCCCGCGCCACGGCCACGAAGGGCTGGGCCAGCACGGCGTCGATATTGCGCAGCAGCACCTGGGCCAGCGGCGCCGAGATCGGCACGGCCAGGGTCAGCGTGGGCAGCACCAGCCCTTCCCAGGGGCCGGGATTGATCACGGCGATCCAGCCCAGGCGGAACGACACCACCTGGATCAGCATGATCCCCAGCCAGAACACGGGTACCGAGACAAAGACCGAGGGCAGCGAATACAGCGCGTTGCGCAGCCAGGCAAAGGGCGCCAGGCTGGCGGCCGCCGCCAGCGCCACGGCCAGCAGCGCGGCTGCGGCAAAGCCCAGGGCCGCGAGCTTGAGCGTGGGCGGCAGGCTGGTGGCCAGGCCCTGGCTCACCGGCACGCCGGCCTGCAGCGAATAGCCGAAATGGCCTGTGAGGAACTGGCCCAGTGTATGCAGGTACTGCTGCCACACGGGCTGGTCCGAGCCGTAGGCGGCGCGGATGTCGGCAATCTCCTGCGGGCCCAGGCCCAGCTCGGGGTTCAGGAACTTGATCAGCACGGCGTCGCCCGGCAGCAGCTGCAGCAGGATGAACGAGACCGTGAAGGCCGCCCACAGCACCAGGGCGGCCTGTGCGATGCGGCTGAGCAGATAGCGGCGCGGCATGGGAGCGGTTCCTCAGGGAGCGTTCCGGTCAGCGCCTGGCCAGCCAGGTGCTGTAGAAGCTGGGCCGGCCCACGGCCTCGAAGCCCACGTCACGCACCCAGCCTGCGCCCGCAAAGGCCTGGGGTTCCTCGAAGATGGGGATCACATAGGCCTGGTCGATCAGGTAGTTCTGCACTTCGCCGGCCAGCGCCAGGCGCCTGGCGGCATCGGTCTCGGCCGCGATGGCGTCGAACAGGCCGTTGAGCTTGGTGTCCTCGAAGGACTTGACCTTCTGGCTCACGCCGCCTTTTTGCAGCAGCACGTTGCGGTTGGTCGGGTAGTAGTTGCTCTTGATCACGTCGGGATCGGCGCGGCCCACCATGCCGGGCAGCACGCCGGTCTTGTCGGGGTCCAGCGTGTCCACGGCGCGGCTGCCCGCGTCGCCCGACAGCACGTTGAGCTTGATGCCCAGGCGGGCCCACTGCTGGGCCACCAGCTGCAGCGTCTCCTTGTTCTGCGGCTGGGGCAGGGACTCGTAGGTGGAGAGCACGAAATCGCGGCCGTCCTTCTGGCGCAGGCCGTTGGCGCCCAGCGTCCAGCCGGCCTCGTCCAGCAGCTGTTTCGCCTTGGCCTCGTCATAGGCCAGCTTGGCCGACAGGTCCACGAAGCCGGCCGCCGTGGAGGCAATCACCGAGCGCGCCTGCGGATAGCGCGGCGAAAACAGCGTCTCCACGATCTCCTTGGCGTTGGTGCCATGCAGCAGGGCCTGGCGTACCCTGAGGTCGGCCACCAGGGCGTTGTCGGGGCGGATGGCCACGCTGTTGTTCACGCCGCGCGTAGGCGGGGCGTAGATGCTGAACTTCTGGTCCTCGACGCGCTTTTCGTCGTAGGCCTGGATCTGGCGGATCAGCCCGGCCTGGCCGGCCAGCAGCGCGCCGATGCGCACGCTGTCCTCGGGCGTGACGATGAACTTCACCTCGTCCAGCCGCGCGCGGCCCTGGTGGGCCAGCTTGGCGGGACCCCAGGCGTAGTCCTTGCGCACCTTGAGCACCAGCTCCTTGCCCAGCGTCTCGCTGGCCACCACGAAGGGGCCGGAGCCGATGATGCGCGTGGCGTCGCCCAGCTCCTCGAAGGGGCGGTCCAGCGTGGCCGGCGAGACCAGGCCCGAACCGATCACCGAGGTGCCCTGCAGGAAGCCCGGCGAAGGCTTCCTGAAGAAGAACTTCACCGTCAGTGGGTCGACCACTTCGCTGCGCTCGTAGTTGTTGATCACCTCGGACACGGGCTGCTTGAGCGCCTTGTTGCCCAGGCCGTAGGTGTCGAAGTTGCGCGCCACGGCCGCTGCGTCCAGCGGCGTGCCGTCGGAGAAGGTGACGCCGGGCCGCAGCTTGAAGCGGTACTCGGTGGCGTCGGCATTCACGGTCCAGGACTCGGCGATCCAGGGCTGGATCTCCAGCGTCTTCGGGTCCTGGTAGGTCAGCTTGTCGGTGATCTGGTTGAGCACGCCGCCGTTGGGATAGAAGCCCCCGGCCGGCGGATAGAGGTTGGTATGGGCCTGCTGCTCCAGGTAGACCAGGGTGCCGCCTTCCACGGGGCCAGCAGCCGCGCCCGCCTGGGCCGTATCGGCCTGCCTGGAGCACGCCGCCAGCAGCAGGCTGCTGCCCGCCAATACCGCTATCGCGGCCTTCCATGCCGCCTGACCCGCCTTCGATTGGGAAAACACGTTCGTACCTCGCCGCCGCTGGGGCGCTGAAAAACAAGACTGCCGGCCACAGGACCGGCTCCATGTTTTTCATGCTATCGATGGCAAATATTTGCGCTCATATATCGAGTTGCATCGTTATTTGGAAAACGACTAAGGGATGGGGCCCCGCATATCTGCCCAGTGCATAAGCGCAGACGGATTCGTTTGTTTGCCGCGCATGCGGCGGTCCCAACAATGGGCTGGTACTTCCTTCACCGAAAGCCCGTCCATGAGCCATCTCAACGAATACCTTGCCGAAAAGCGCGCCGCCGTGCTCGCCCGCAGCGCCGCCGTCGCGGCCGGCACGGCCCAGCCCGCCCACCTCAAGGCCCATGTGCGCGCCGAGGGCCGCAGCGGCGTGCGCCGCCTGCGCATACGCGAGCACCAGGTCATCAGCGACAGCCCGCCCGACTTCGCGGGCTACAACCTCGGCCCCAGCTCGCCCGAGCTGCAGCTGGGCGTGCTGGGCACCTGCGTCACCCACATCTTTCTGATCCAGGCGGCCGAGCGCCAGGTGCCCGTGGAGAGCCTGGAGGTCGAGGTCACGGGCATCATCGATCCGCGCGGCGGCAAGCCCGGCCACGAGGCCACGCCCATCTGGCCGCACGAGATCGGCTACACCGTGCACATCGACTCGCCCGCCAGCCGCGCCGAGATCGAAGCGCTGTTCGAGGCCGTGGAGCGCACCTGCCCCATCCTCAACCTGCTGCGCAATCCGCAGAACATCCGCGCCGAAGTGCGCCATACCGACTCCAGCGCCGCCGCGCGCCTGGCGGCCTGAACACCGTGCGGAAAGCACCCCTGTCATGACCCTGCCACTCGACCACATCGTCATCGCGGTCCAGGACCTGGAACGCACCATTGCCGACTACACCGCGCTGGGCTTCAACGTGCTGCGCGGCGGCGAGCATCCGGGCCGCTCCACGCACAACGCCCTGGTGGTATTTGCCGACGGCGCCTACTTCGAACTCATCGCCTGGCGGGCGCCCGCGCCCGAGGAACGCTGGTGGCAGCAGCTGCAGCGCCATGGCGAGGGCATTGTCGATTTCGCGCTGCTGCCCACCGAGACCGGCGCCGTGGTCGCCGCAGCCCAGGCGCGCGGGCTGGACTACGAGGCGCCCTACGAAGGCGGCCGCCTGCGCCCCGACGGCGCGCAACTGCGCTGGCGCAATGCACGCGCCCGCAGCCAGGACCTGCCCTTTCTCTGCGGCGACCTCACGCCGCGCGCCCTGCGCGTGCCTGAGGGCGATGCGCGCGTGCATGCCAACGGCGCCACCGGCGTGGCCCGGCTGCACGTGGCCGTGCATGACCTGCGGGCCAGCCTGGCGCGCTGGCGCGCGCTGCTGGGCGAGGGCGCCGACATCGGCGAGGCCCGCCTGTCGGCCGATGGCGGCGCCTACCGCGCCTCGCTGAAGCTGGGGGGCACGGGGCCGGGCGCCACCGAGCTGGTGCTGTCTGCCCCAGCCCAGGGCGTGGCCACGGGCGCCCTGGGCCACCGGCTGGCCACGCGCGGCGAAGGCCCTTATGCGATCGGGCTGGACGTGCGGCGGACTGCGCCTGCACGGGCACTGGACGAGGCCGCCACGCATGGCGTGCGCATCGTGCTCGCCCAGGATTCCCTGCCCCGGGAAACCGCTGCCGCCTAGGCGCAATGCGCGGGCGATAGAATGGCGCCCCGCTGACACCCATGCCCACTCCGGTGGGCGTTTTCGTTGCAGCCGCTGCAGCCTTCGCAGGCTGCCGTGGCGCGGCGCCGCTTGCCATGACGACTGCTTCCTCTCCTGCCACGCTGGGCATAGATTTCGGTACCTCCAACTCCGCCATGGCCTGGCGCGTGCCCGGCCAGCCCGCACGCCTGCTGCCGCTGGAAGGCGATGCCTGCGGCATGCCCACGGCGCTGTTCTTCCATACGGATGAGCACAGCACGCATTTCGGGCGCGACGCCATGGCCCAGTACCTGGATGGCGAGCCGGGCCGGCTCATGCGCTCGCTCAAGAGCCTGCTGGGCAGCGCGCTGCTGCAGGAAAAGACGGCCGTGCACGACCAGCTGGTCAGCTACCAGGATGTGATCGGACTGTTCCTTCGCCGCGTGGCCGACCGGGCGCGTGCCTCGCTGGACGGGCGCCTGCCCGAGCGCGTGGTGCTGGGCCGGCCCGTGCACTTCGTGGATGACCATCCCGAGCGCGACCGCCAGGCCCAGCAGGCCCTGGCCGACGCCGCGCGCGCCGCCGGCCTGGGCGAAGTGGATTTCCAGATGGAGCCCATCGCCGCCGCGCTGGACTACGAGCAGCGCCTCACGCAGGAATCCGTGGTGCTGGTGGTGGACATCGGTGGCGGTACCTCCGACTTCACCGTCGTGCGCCTGGGGCCCGAGCAGGCCGGCCGCCGCGACCGCCGCGACGACATCCTGGCCACCAGCGGCGTGCACATCGGCGGCACGGACTTCGACCACCGGCTCAACCTGGCCCAGATCATGCCGCTGCTGGGCTACCGCCACACCGGCCCCAGCGGCCGCGAAGTGCCCAGCCGCGTGTTCTTCGACCTCTCGACCTGGCACCTGATCCAGTGGCTGTACTCGCCCAAGGCCCTGGCCGAGGCGCGCAACCTGCGCACCGACTACAGCGACCAGCGCCTGCACAAGCGCCTGATGGACGTGCTGGAACTGCGCGAAGGCCACCGCCTGGCCGCCGTCGTGGAGCAGGCCAAGATCGAGGCTTCCACGCGCCATGCCGAGTCGCCCATCGAGCTGGGCTGGCTGGAATCGGGCCTGTCCGCCGCCATCTCGCCCGAGGTGCTGCACGAGCAGCTGCAAGGCCCGCTGCAACAGGTCGTGGCCTGCGCCCAGGACTGCCTGCGCCTGGCCGGCGTGGCGCCCCAGGCGCTGGACGCCATCTACCTCACGGGCGGCTCATCGGCCCTGCGCACGCTGCGCGATGCGCTGCGCGAGGCCTTCCCCGGCGTGCCGCAGGTCGAGGGCGACCTGTTCGGTGGCGTGGCCACCGGCCTGGCGTACGCATAAGTCCCCCTGAGCGGCTGCGCCGCTTCCCGTTGCACGGCGCCCCCTCTCGCTACGCGGGGGGCGTACGGGCAACCGGCGACACCCTCGCGGCGGGGCGGCGCGGCCGGCGTAGGCCCTTGCTCGGTGTCCCTGAGGGTGAAGGCCACTGTGGTGCTGCCGCCTTGGGCTTAATCCTCTATCGGGTCCTCCTCGGCGGCCTGCTTGATCGCCAGCGCGGCGTCATAGAGGCGGTTGCGCGGTGCGCCCGTGATCTCGGCGGCCAGGCGCACGGCCGTCTTGGTGGGCAGCTCGGCCAGCAGCAGGCGCAGCACGCGCAGGGCGTCGGCGTCGGCCTCATCGCCACCCAGGGCCACCGGGTGCAGCACCACGGCGAACTCGCCCTTGCTGCGCTGGGGCACGGCCTGCAGCCAGGCCGGCAGCGCGCTGGCGGGCATGGTGGCAATGTCCTCGAACTGCTTGGTGATCTCGCGCGCCAGCGTCACCGGGCGCTCGCCCAGCGTGGCCAGGGCGGCGGCCAGGTCGGCAATGCGGTGCGGCGCCTCCAGCAGCACGGTGCAGCGCGGCTGCAGGGCCAGTTGCTGCACGGCGGCCAGGCGCTCGGCCGACTTGGTGGGCAGAAAGCCCGCGAAGACGAAACCTCCCTCGCCCTGCGAAGGCGTGACCGCGCCGGCCACGCTGATGGCCGCCGTGATGCTGCTGGCGCCGGGCAGCGGAATGCAGCGCAGGCCTGCCGCCTGCACGGCCGCGCACAGGCGCGCGCCGGGGTCGCTGACGCCGGGCGTGCCGGCATCGCTGACATAGGCGATGCGCTGGCCCTGCTGCAGCCGGGCCACGATCTGCTGTGCCGCCTCGGCCTCGTTGTGCTGGTGCACGGCCAGCAACTGGCCGCCGGGGCGGTCCAGTCCATAGGAGCGCAGCAGGCCCTGCGTGTGGCGCGTGTCCTCGCAGGCCACGCAGTCCACCAGCTGCAGCACATGCAGGGCGCGCAGGCTGATGTCGGCCAGGTTGCCTATGGGAGTGGCCACCACGTAGAGGGCGCCCTGCGGATAATGCTGGGATGCCGCAGCATCCTTGGCTGCGCCCAGCGCGGTGGCGAAAGAGGTAGTCAATGGGTTTCCTTGCGAAAAAGCCGGCAGGCGCGGGGCCGTCTGCCCTCACGACCCGGCACCGGGGCCAGCAGGCCGAGGATGCGGCGCTGGCCCATCTGCAGGCGGCCGGCCTGCGTCTGGTCGAGCGCAATTATCGGACGCCGGGGCGCGGCGGCGGCGAGATCGACCTCATCGTGCAGGCGCGCGACGGCACCGTGGTCTTCGTCGAGGTGCGCAGCCGCGGCACGCGCGCCTTCGGCGGTGCCGGCGCCAGCATAGGCGCCACCAAGCAGCGGCGCATCGTGTTTGCCGCGCGCCACTACCTGATGCGATGGGCCGCGCCGCCGCCGTGCCGCTTCGACGTGGTGCTGGTCGAGCCCGGAGCCGGGCCTGCCGTGCAGTGGCTGCAGGCCGCCTTTGATGCCGAAGGCGCCTGATCCGTTACCGCTGCAGCACAAATAACGCCTGGCTACGAAAGACTTCAGGGGCGGCAGTTATCATCGGGCCTCCATGCTTGAGCAACGTATCCAACAGCATTTCATCGACAGCGCCGACCTGAAATACCAGGCCGCCCAGGCGCTGAGCCAGCCCATTGCGTCAGCGGTACAGGCCATGCTGGCCTGCGTGACCAGCGGCGGCAAGGTCCTGGCCTGCGGCGCTGGCGCCTCGGCCAGCGACGCCCAGCTCTTCGCCGCCCTGTGCGTGGCCGGTTTCGAGCGCGACCGGCCCGAGCTGGCCGCCGTGGCCCTTGTGTCCGACGGCGGCCTGCTGGGCACCGTGGGCGCCACGGGCTCGGGCGGCAACGCCACCCAGTACCTGGCGCGCCAGATACGCGCCCTGGGCCAGCCCGGCGACCTGCTGCTGGTGCTGTCCGCCACGGGCAACGACGTGGCCGTGCTGGAGGCCCTGGATGCCGCCCATGAGCGCGACATGATGGCCGTGGTGCTGACCGGCCGCACGGGCGGCTCCCTGGCCGGCCGCGTGCGCGAGACCGATGTTCTGATCTGCGTGCCGCACGACCGTGCGGCGCGCGTGCGCGAAACCCATACGCTGGTGCTGCACTGCCTGTGCGACGGCGTGGATGCCCAGTTACTTGGTGAACAGGAGATGCCTCTATGAAGTTCCGTTGGTCCCGCGCCGCCTGCGGTGTGCTCGCCGTTGCGTCCCTGGGCGCAGCCCTGTCGGGCTGCGTCGCCCTGGTGGGTGGCAGCGCCGTGATGGCCGGCATGTCGGTGGCGGACCGCCGCACCACCGGCACCCAGGTGGAAGACCAGGGCATCGAGCTGCGCGCCAACAACCGCATCTCCGAAGTGCTGGGCGACAAGGCCCATGTCAACGTCACCAGCTACAACCGCCAGGTGCTGCTGACCGGCGAGGCCGGCAACGAGGCCGACCGCCAGACCATCGAGAAGCTCGTGCGCGAGCAGCCCACGGTGCGCAATGTCTTCAACGAAGTGGTGGTGGCGCCCTTCACTTCCACGCTGAGCCAGCGCTCCAAGGACACCCTGATCACCACCCAGGTCAAGGCCAGCCTGCTGGACGCCAAGGACATCCAGGCCTCGGCCTTCAAGGTCGTGACCGAGAACAAGGTCGTCTTCCTGATGGGCATCGTCACCCCGCGCGAAGCCAAGCGCGGCGCCGAGATCGCCCGCGGCATCAACGACGTGACCAAGGTCGTGCGCGTGGTGGAAGTCATCTCCGAGGACGAACTGGCCCGCATGCAGCCCCAGTCTGCCCCCGTGGTCACCGACGACTCCGGCAAGGCCGCCGCAGCCAGCGCTCCCTCCAGCCCCACGGAAAGCAGCCTGTCCACTCCCGTGGGCGCCACCGTCACCCCGGTGAAGTGATCACCGCCGCCTGAAAGCAAAAGCCGGAACATGTTCCGGCTTTTTGTTTTGGACATAGGAAGATCTCGTTCCTCAGGGCATAGCACTTGAATCTGGCAGGGCCTAAAGCCAGGGACACCAAGCAAGGGCCGCCCCGCAGCGATGGTGTCGTCCCCCTCCCTTGCGAAACAAGTAGAGAGGGGGAAGCGGCGTAAGCCGCTCAGGGGGTGAGCCTCTTGATGAGGCTGGAGGTATCCCAGCGCCTGCCCCCCATCTGCTGCACATCGGCATAGAACTGGTCCACCAGGGCCGTGACGGGCAGGCGGGCGCCGTTGCGCTGGGCCTCGGCCAGCACCAGGCCCAGGTCCTTGCGCATCCAGTCCACGGCAAAGCCGAAGTCGAACTTGCCTTCGGCCATGGTGCGGCCGCGATTGTCCATCTGCCAGCTCTGGGCGGCGCCCTTGCCGATGACGTCGAGCACGGCGGGAATGTCCAGGCCCGCGTGCTGGCCGAAGGCGATGGCCTCGGACAGGCCCTGGACCAGGCCGGCGATGCAGATCTGGTTGACCATCTTGGTGAGCTGGCCGGCGCCGCTGTCGCCCATCAGCGTGCAGGCGCGCGAGAAGGCCATGGCCACGGGCTGCATGGTGGCGAAGGCGGCCTCGTCACCGCCGCACATCACGGTGAGCTGGCCGTTCTGGGCGCCTGCCTGGCCGCCCGAGACGGGCGCGTCGATGAACTGCAGGCCCAGCTCCAGCCCGGCCGCATGCAGCTCGCGCGCCACTTCGGCCGATGCCGTCGTGTGGTCGGCAAAGATGGCGCCGCGGCGCATGCCCGCGAAGGCGCCGTCCGGCCCCAGCACGACCGAGCGCAGGTCATCGTCATTGCCCACGCAGCTGAACACGATGTCGGCGCCGGCCACGGCCTCGCGCGGCGTGGCCGCATGGCCGCCGTTGAACTCCTCGCACCAGGCGCGGGCCTTGGCCTGCGTGCGGTTGTAGACCGTGACGCGGTGGCCTGCCGTGGCCAGGTGGCCGGCCATGGGATAGCCCATGACGCCCAGCCCCAGGAAGGCTACGGAGAGGGGAGCGATGGCCGCATAGCTGCGGGCGGCGATGGAGGAGTCGGACATGGGGGATTCCTGAGAGGTGGTGGGAGCGGGTGGCGCAGGGGCGCGCGGTGTGCGGCCCTGGAAGGAGCCGGTGTCCCGGCTCGGCGCGCTGAAGGCGCGTTCAGACGATGGCGAAATGCTCGGTGCCCGCCGCCAGGTCCAGCGACTTGGCGCGCTGGCTGCCCAGCTTGATCTGCAGCCGCAGGTCGTTGACCGAGTCCGCATTGCGCAGGGCATCCTCGTAGGTGATGAGGTTGGACTCGAACAGGTCGAACAGCGCCTGGTCGAAGGTCTGCATGCCCAGGTTGCGGCTTTTCTTCATGATCTCCTTGATCTCGGTGACTTCGCCCTTGAAGATCAGGTCGGAGATCAGCGGCGAGTTGAGCATCACCTCGATGGCGGCCACGCGCCCCTTGCTGTCCTGCTTGGGCAGCAGGCGCTGGGAGACCATGGCGCGCAGGTTCAGCGACAGGTCCATCAGCAGTTGCGGGCGGCGCTCTTCGGGGAAGAAGTTGACGATGCGGTCCAGCGCCTGGTTGGCGCTGTTGGCGTGCAGCGTGGCCAGGCACAGGTGGCCGGTTTCCGAGAAGGCGATGGCGTGCTCCATGGTCTCGCGGTCCCGGATTTCGCCCATGAGGATCACGTCCGGTGCCTGGCGCAGGGAGTTCTTGAGCGCTGCTTCCCAGCTGTCCGTGTCCAGGCCCACCTCGCGCTGCGTGACCACGCAGTTCTTGTGCGGGTGCACGAATTCGATGGGGTCCTCGATGGTCACGATGTGGCCGTAGGAATTCTCGTTGCGCCAGTCCACCATGGCGGCCAGCGTGGTGGACTTGCCCGAGCCCGTGGCGCCGACCAGGATGCACAGGCCGCGCTTGGTCATGGTCACTTCCTTGAGCACCTGGGGTACGCCCAGGCTGTCGATGGTGGGCAGGGCCAGCGGAATCGTCCGCATCACCATGCCCACGCGGCCCTGCTGGATGAAGGCGTTGACGCGAAAGCGCCCTATGCCCGGCGGCGAGATGGCGAAGTTGCACTCCTTGGTGCGCTCGAAATCGGCGATCTGCTTGTCGCTCATGACGGAGCGCGCCAGCGTCAGCGTGTGCACCGGCGACAGCGGCTGCGGCGACACCTTGGTGATGCGCCCGTCGATCTTGATCGCCGGCGGGAATTCCGCCGTGATGAACAAGTCGCTGCCGTTGCGGCTGACCATGAGCTTGAGCAGGTCGTTGATGAACTTGGTGGCCTGATCTCTTTCCATTGCCGTATTCCCCCGGGCATTGCGCGCCGTCGTGGCGCGCAGGTTGTTTTGTTATGTGCAGGTGGTCCGGTCCGGCCCGGATGGGCCAGGCGTCCTCATATTCGACTCATTCGCCGACTCATTCGCCATCTAAGTGTGCTGCTCCTCGCCCAGGCGCACGCTGATGGCACGCAGCCGGAACGAGAGCTTGCGCGCCAGCAGCGCCATCAGCTTGGCGGCCAGCGCGGCATCCTTGACCATCATTTCGTCCAGCGCCTCTGCGCTGAGCACGCCGATCTCGCAGTCGGTCAGCGTGGTGCAGCTGGAAAAGCGCGGCCCGCCGTCGAGCAGCGACATCTCGCCGAGGATGTCGCCGGGCCGTGTCTGCGCCAGGCGCATGCGCTCGCCCCAGGGCTGCTGGCGCTCCACGGCGATCTGGCCGGACAGCACCACCGCCATGAAGCTGCCGTTCTCTTCCTGGCGGATCACGTCGCGTTGCGGTGCCACGGCCGCGTAGATGAAGTATTCACTGAGCCGCTGCAGGCTGGCCGCATCCAGCTGGCCCAGGTAGCGGTCGCGCGACCACAGCTGCTCCAGCTGGGTGACGCTGCCGCGCGGCAGCCGCGTGGCGCCCACCTCGATGGCGCGCGCCTCCCAGGGAACGGGAGGCGTGTGCGGGTCCATGAAGCCATGCGCCGCCAGCGTGGTCGTGAAGAAGGCCGACTCGGAGGCCGGGGCCGAAGGGTCCTGGCCGCTTCGCAGCTTGCGGAAAATGCTTTTCATGGCGCGTGGCGAGAGGCTGGGCCGGTGGCGGTCAGCCCGGGAAGTTGTCCGGTATCTTGGCCTTGGCGCGCGCTTCGGCCGGGCTGATCAGGTTGCGCCGCACCAGATCGGTCAGGTTCTGGTCCAGCGTCTGCATGCCCACATTCTGACTCGTCTGGATGGTGGAGTACATCTGGGCCACCTTGGCCTCGCGGATCAGGTTGCGGATGGCGCTGGTGCCCAGCATGATCTCGTGGGCCGCGATGCGGCCCTGGCCGTCCTTGGTCTTGCACAGCGTCTGCGAGATCACGGCCTGCAGCGATTCGGAAAGCATGGCGCGCACCATCTCCTTTTCCTCGGCCGGGAAGACGTCGATGATGCGGTCGATGGTCTTGGCGGCGCTGGAGGTGTGCAGGGTGCCGAAGACCAGGTGGCCCGTCTCGGCCGCGGTCATGGCCAGGCGGATGGTTTCGAGGTCACGCATTTCGCCCACCAGGATGGCGTCCGGGTCCTCGCGCAGCGCCGAGCGCAGGGCGGCCGAGAACGACTGCGTCATCGGCCCGACCTCGCGCTGGTTGATCAGGCACTTCTTGGAGTCGTGCACGAATTCGATGGGGTCCTCCACCGTCAGGATGTGGCCGTACTCGGTCTCGTTGAGGTGGTTGACCATGCCGGCCAGCGTGGTGGACTTGCCCGAGCCCGTGGGGCCGGTCACCAGCACCAGGCCGCGCGGCTTCAGGGCCAGGTCGGCGAAGATGCGCGGCGCGTTGAGCTGCTCCAGCGTCAGGATCTTGCTGGGAATGGTACGGAAGACGGCGGCCGCGCCCCGGTACTGGTTGAAGGCGTTGACACGAAAGCGCGCCAGGCCCTCGATCTCGAACGAGAAGTCCACCTCCAGGAACTCCTCGTAGGCCTTGCGCTGGGAGTCGCTCATGATGTCGTAGACCATGGCGTGGACCGTCTTGTGGTCCAGCGGATCGACATTGATGCGGCGCACATCGCCGTGCACGCGGATCATCGGCGGAAGCCCCGCGGACAGGTGCAGGTCGGAGGCCTTGTTCTTGACGCTGAAAGCCAGCAATTGGGTGATGTCCACGGAGTTCGCTCCCTCGTTTGGTACGCTGGCGGCAATTATGACGACGATTGAAAACAAGCTTCAACAGATTCACGAACGGATTGCCTCGGCCTGCGCGCAGGCGGGCCGGGCGGCCGGCTCGGTGCAGTTGCTGTCCGTCTCCAAGACCTTCGGCGCCGACGCCGTGCGCCAGGCCGTGCTGGCCGGCGAGCGCAGCTTTGGCGAGAACTACATCCAGGAAGGCGTGGACAAGATCGCCGCCGTGCGCGCCATGGGCCTGCCGGGCGGAGAGGCCCTGCAATGGCATTGCATAGGCCCCATCCAGAGCAACAAGACGCGCCTGGTGGCCGAGCATTTCGACTGGGCCCAGACCGTGGACCGCCTGAAGATCGCCGAACGCCTGTCGGCCCAGCGCCCCGAAAGCCTGGCGCCGCTGCAGGTCTGCATCCAGCTGAACGTGGATGGCGGCGAGACCAAGGCCGGCGTGGCGCCCCAGCAGGCGCTGGAGCTGGCCGCTGCCATCGTGCAGCTGCCGCGCCTGGCGCTGCGCGGCGTGATGAGCATTCCCGACGATGTGCCGGGCTTCGAGGCCCAGCGCGAGGTGCATGCCCGCGCCACGGCCGTGTTCACGCAGATCCGCGCCAGCGGCCTGCCGGGGCTGGAGCGCTTCGACACGGTATCCATGGGGATGACGGGCGACCTGGAAGCGGCCGTGGCCGCCGGATCGACCATGGTGCGCGTGGGCAGCGGCATCTTCGGCCAACGAAACTACGCCCCGCATTGAGCGGGGCGTAGCTGGCTTGGCTGGCGGGGCAGGCCGCCTCAGCGCCCGCCGGGCCGCTTCATCTGGCAGTCCGTGGGCAGCTCCACCTGCTCGGGCGTGTAGACGGCGTCGGTGCGAAAGCCGTAGTTCGTGCCTTCCCAGCCGGTCTTGACCAGCTTGCCATCCACGGGCGCGATGGTGTTGACCACCTGGGGCAGCAGCAACTGGTGGTCCTTGCCGCGCATGCGCACGGGGCCGACCACGGTGTCCATCTGCAGGTCCTCCAGGGCCAGCGCGATCTTCACAGGTTCGGTGGACTGTGCCTTGGCCATGGCGGCGGCCAGCATGCGCGGCACCAGGTCCATGCGCGGGGCCAGGAAGTCCTTGCCCATGCGGGCCTTGTATTCCTGGGCGCGGGCGTCGGCCAGCGGGCGGCCGGCCTGGCCCGGGTGCCATTCGGCCACCCAGGTCAGCTGGCCGATGCGGGTCTGGGCGAAGGATGTCACCGTGCCCGGCATGCCGCCCGCGCTGTGGTTGAAGTAGCGCAGGTCATAGCCCGAGTCGGCGGCCGACTTGAGCAGCAGGGTCAGGTCCTGGCCCCAGTTGCCCGTGATCACCGAGTCCGCACCCGTTTCCTTGATCTTGGCCACATAGGGCGCGAAGTCCTTGACCCGGCCTATGGGGTGGAGCATCTCGCCCGTGAACTGGATGTCGGGCCGGGCCGCGCTCACCATCTGGCGCCCGTAGGCCGCCCACTGCTTGCCGTGGGCGTAGTCCTGGTTGAGCAGGTAGACCTTGCGGATGCCCGGCTGGGTCTTGATGTAGCTGGCAATCGCCTGCATGCGCATGGCGGTGTTGGCATCGAACATGAAATGCCAGAAGCTGCAGGCCTTGCCCGTCAGCTCGGGGTCGATGGAGGAGTGGTTGAGCACCAGCACCTCCTTGCCCGGATTGCGCTGGTTGTGGCGCGATGCCGCCTGCACCAGCGCCGCCACCACTGAAGAGCCCGAACCTCCCGTCACCACCACGCGCGCGCCCTGGTCGATGGCCGCCTGCAGCGCGGCCTGGCTTTCCTGGGCCGAGAGCTTGCTGTCGAACTGCAGCAGCTGCAGCTTCGCGCCGTTGAACAGCCCGCCCTTGGCGTTCACATCCTCGACCGCGTATTGCACGTGGTCGCGCATCAGCTCGCCCGTGCTGACGAAGGGGCCGGACAGCGGATCGATGAAGGCGATCTTGAAGCTGTCGGTTCCCTGGGCGTGGGTGGCCGTGCTGCACAGCAGGGCGGCGGCGAGTGCCATGGATGGCTGGGAATATCGTCGGATGCAATGGCGGCGGATCGGCATGTCTTGTCTCCTCGAAGGAATGGTCGTCAGTCCTTGCCGGGCGGCTCGGCCCGGGGCCGGCTGCGCCGTGCAGGCGTCTTTTTCGCGGGGGATGCGGCAATGGCTTCGGGCGCGGTGGCTGGCGCCGTGCGCAGGCCCAGCACGCGGCTGGCCAGCTCGGTCAGCTCGGCCACCATCTCGGCCGTGCCCAGGCGGCCGCCGGGGCGGTACCAGTTGTAGAGAAAGCCCGGCAGGCTGCAGGCGGCCTGGGCGGTGATGCGTGTCTCGCGAAAGTCCAGGTGGCCGCTGGCGCGGCCTTCTTCGAGCAGCGCGCAGAACTGACGGTAGAACTGGCGCGCCAGCGTGCGCGAGGCCTTCATGTACGCCGGGCTGAACGCCTGGGGCTCGCGGTAGGGAAAAAAGGCCGCAGGGTAGTGGGCAATGGTGGCCGCGATCAGGCGCTGCAGGCCGTCCACGGCCTTCTCGTGCGCGGCGCGCGGATCGTCGGCTGCGAAGTCCAGCACCGTGAAGCAGGCCTCGGTGGGCGCCCAGCACAGGGTCTCGAAGATCTCCTGCTTGTTGCGGAAGTAGTAGTAGACGAAGGGCTTGGTCACGCCCAGGGCCTGGACGATCTGCTCCATCGTGGTGTTGGCGTAGCCGTTGCGGTCGAACAGGGCCTCGGCCGCCTTGAGGATGCGTTCGCGCTTTTCATCGGAGCCGGCCGTGGGAAGGCGCTGGCGGCCGCGCGGGGTGACAGGGGGCTTGGGCATGCGGGAAATCTCGTGTCGCGTCGGTGGCTGCGATGGTTATACCGATGGGTAGCAATGTTCTACCAGCGGGTATATATTGGCAAGCCGCTGGACCCCAAAACAAATCAAGGCTATCCCTTAGGACTGGTTCCGGGATGGCCAGACACCCAGGAGACAAGCATGGCGGATTCCGAGACCCTCATTCCCCTGCATGAGGCCCTGCGCCGCAATGCGCGCAACCACCCCGGCCGCGACGCCTACATCTGGTATGGCCGCCACATCAGCTGGGCCGAGGTGGATGCGGCCAGCGACGCCTTTGCCGCGCGGCTGCAGGCGCTGGGCGTGGGCCGGGGCGAGCCCGTGGCGCTGTTCATGAACAACTGCCCGCAGTACATCGTGGCGCACTACGGCATCCAGAAGGTCGGCGCCATCGTCTGCCCCTGCGGGCCGCTGAACAAGGAGCATGAGTTGCAGTACCAGCTCGATGACCTCCAGGCCCGCGTCATCGTCGCGGCCGATGTGCTGCTGCCCGTGGTGGACAAGGTGCGCGCCAGCACGGCGCTCAGGCATGTGCTGGCCGTGCGCTATGGCGACTGGCTTCCTGAATCGGCCACGCTGGCGCTGCCGCCCGAACTGCAGGCCCCCGTGCAGCCGCTGCCCGAGGGCGTGGAATCGTTCTGGGATGTCATGCACAGCGGCGCCAAGCCCGTGCCCGTCGATGTCGCCATGGACGATGTCTCGCTGATGACCTATACCTCGGGCACGACGGGCCTGCCCAAGGGCGCCATGCTCAGCTACGGCAACGCGGCCAGCAAGACGGCCGGCGCCTCCAGCGCCACGGGCGTGAACGCCGGCGACATGCTGCTGGCCGTGGCGCCGCTCTATCACATTGCCGGCATGTCCATGGGCGTGAACATGCCCGTGCACAGCGGCGCCACCTGCGTGCTGCTGCACCGCTTCAACCCGCTGGCCGTGGCCCAGGCGCTGGAGCGCTACCGCGTGACCTGGTGGTACAGCATCGCGCCCATGAACGTGGCCGTGATGCAGCTGCCGGGCGTGGAGGCCATGGACTTTTCCGCGCTGCGCCGCAACACGGTGACCAGCTTCGGCATTGCCTACACCGAGGAGCTGGCGCGGCAGTGGAGGCGCTTCACCCCGAACTGCATCTCCAGCGAGGCGGCCTACGGCCTCAGCGAGACCCACACCATGGACACCACCATGCCCGGCGATGCCATCCGCTGGGGCACGCACGGCAAGCCGCTGCCCGGCAACGAGGTGCGCATCATCGACCCCGAGACCGGCGAGCCGCTGCCGGCCGGCGAAGTGGGCGAGATCACCATCCGCGGCCCCGGCAACTTCAAGGGCTACTGGAACAAGCCCGAGGCCACGGCCAGGACCCTGAAGAACGGCTGGGTGCACACGGGCGACATGGGCCGCTTGGACGCCGAGGGCTACCTGACCTTCATCGGCCGCTTCAAGGAAATGATCAAGGTCTCGGGCTACAGCGTCTTTCCCGAGGAGGTGGAAGCCATCCTCATCAAGCATCCGGCCGTGGCCCAGGCCGCCGTGATCGGCGTGCCCGACCCGCAAAAGGGCGAGGTCGTGCGCGCCTTCATCGTCACGCGGCCGGGCCAGCAGATCGCGGCCGAGGACCTGGTGCAGTGGTCGCGCGAGAACATGGCCAGCTACAAGGCGCCGCGCGAGGTGCGTTTCATCGAGGCGCTGCCCGCCACCGGAGCGGGCAAGGTGCTGCGTCGCTTGCTGCGCGATCAATGAGAAAGACCGAAGACCCATGTTCCAGAAGATCCTGATTGCCAACCGCGGCGAGATCGCGCTGCGCATCGTGCGCGCGCTGCGCGAGCTGGGTGTGCCCAGCCTGGCCGTCTTTGCCGCAGACGATGCGCAGGCGCCCCATGTATCCGCTGCCGATGCAGCCGTGCCCCTGGACGCCAGCGGCCCCTCGGCCTACCTGGACGGCGCCCACCTGCTGCGCATTGCGCGCGAGCACGGCTGCGACGGCATCCATCCGGGCTACGGCTTTCTCAGCGAGAACGCCGGCTTTGCCCAGGCCTGTGCCGATGCGGGACTGCGCTTCATCGGTCCCGCGCCGGAGCACCTGGCGCTGCTGGGCGACAAGGCCCGCGCACGCGATCTGGCGCGCCGCTGCGGCGTACCGCTGATGCCGGGCAGCAGCGAGGCCGTCACGCTGGAACAGGCCCAGGCCTTCTTCGAGGCGCAGCAGGCCGGGGGCGCCAGCGGCATCATGGTCAAGGCCATCGGCGGCGGCGGCGGGCGCGGCATGCGCGCCGTGGCGCGTGCCGAGGACCTGCCCGCTGCCTACGAGCGCTGCCGCAGCGAGGCGCGCGCCGCCTTCGGCGTGGACGGTGTCTATGTGGAGCGTCTGATGACGGGCGCGCGCCATATCGAGGTACAGATCCTGGGCGATGGCGGCGCCGCCCCCATCGCGCTGGGCGAGCGCGAATGCACGCTGCAGCGGCGCTTCCAGAAGCTGGTGGAGATCGCGCCCAGCCCCAGCCTGGCGCAGCCGCTGCGCGAGCGCATCACGCGCGACGCGCTGCGCATGGCCGCCGAGATCGGCTACGAGAGCCTGGGCACCTTCGAATTCCTGGTCGATGCCTCCTCCGACTCCCTGCCCTATGTCTTCATCGAGGCCAACCCGCGCCTGCAGGTCGAGCACACCATCACCGAGGAAGTCTTCGGCATCGACCTGGTGCAGGCCCAGATCCGCATTGCGGCGGGCGATCACCTGGGCGAGCTGGGCCTGGATGCCAGGACACCCCCCGCGCCGCGCGGCTATGCCATGCAGTGGCGCATCAATGCCGAGACGCTGGATGCCACAGGCCAGTCGCGCCCCGGCAGCGGGCGCATAGGCGCACTGCAGTGGCCGGCCGGGCCCGGCATCCGCATCGACACGCATGCGGTGGCGGGCGCCAGCCCCTCGCCGCACTACGACACGCTGCTGGCCAAGCTCATCGTGCACAGCAGCGGGTCGCGCTTCGAAGACGTGCTTCGACGCGCACGTCGCGCGCTGGACGAATGCCGCATCGACGGGCTGGCCACCAACCTGCCGCTGCTGCAGGCGCTGGCCCGGCGGCCCGAGATGGCATCGCAGGCCGTGCACACACGCTGGCTCGAAGAGGCCCTTCCCGAATTGGTGGCGGACGCCCAGGCGCTGGCCGAAGGCGCGCAACGCACGGCTGTGGCCGCCGATGTTCCGGTGGCGGACGAGGCTGCTGGCGCGCCCGTCCCCGAAGGCGCCATCACGGCCCCCATGCCCGCGCGCATCGTGCAGTGGAGCGTGGCCGTGGGCGATGTCGTAGCCGCAGGCACCGAACTGGGCGTGCTCGAAGCCATGAAGATGGAGCATGTTCTGCTGGCGCCGCAGGCCGGCACCATCACCCAACGGCTGGCCGAGGCCGGTGCCTATGTGGCCCAGGACCAGCCCCTGCTGGTGCTGGCCGCCGCCGAAGGCGTGCAGGCCGACGCACGCGCGCAGCAGATCGCCCAGGACCCGGACCACATCCGCGCCGACCTGCGCCGCGTCATCGACCGCCATGCCTTCACGCTGGACACCGCCCGGCCCGAGGCCATGGCCAAACGCCATGCCCAGGGCGGCCGCAGCGCGCGCGAGAACATCGCCGATCTTTGCGACGCAGGCAGCTTCATCGAATACGGTGCGCTGGCCATTGCCGCGCAGACGCGCCGACGCAGCATGGACGACCTGATCGCCAACACGCCGGCCGACGGCATGGTCACGGGCATGGGCTCCATCAGCGGCGCGCAGTTCGGCCAGGAGCGCTCGCGCGCCGTCGTCATGGCCTATGACGCCACCGTGCTGGCCGGCACCCAGGGCGCGCGCAACCATGCCAAGACCGACCGCATGCTGGGCATTGCGCTGGCCCAGAAGCTGCCCGTGGTGCTGTTCGCCGAAGGCGGCGGCGGGCGGCCCGGCGATACCGACACGCCCGTGGTCGCCGGCCTGCATGTGCACACCTTCGCCGCCTACGCGGCGCTGTCGGGCCAGGTGCCGGTGATCGGCATTGCACACGGCCGCTGCTTTGCGGGCAATGCAGCCCTGCTGGGCTGCAGCGACGTCATCATCGCCACGCGCGCCAGCACCATCGGCATGGGCGGGCCAGCCATGATCGAGGGCGGTGGCCTGGGCGTGTTCCGCCCTGAAGAGATAGGACCCAGCGGCATCCAGCATGCCAATGGCGTGATCGACGTGCTGGTCGAGGACGAGGCCCAGGCCGTGGCTGCAGCGCGCCACTATCTTTCGTTCTTCCAGGGCCGCACCACGGAGTGGACCGCGCCCGACACGCGCGCCCTGCGCCATGTGGTGCCCGAGAACCGGCTGCGTGCCTATGACACGCGTGCGGCCATGGCGCATCTGGTGGACGAAGGCAGCCTGCTGCCGCTGCGCACGGGCTTTGGCGCAGGCATCCACACGGCGCTGGCGCGCATCGAAGGCCGGCCCGTGGGGCTGATGGCCAACAACCCCTCCCACCTGGGCGGCGCCATCGACGCCGATGCGGCCGACAAGGCCGCGCGCTTCATGCAGCTGTGCAACGCCCATGGCCTGCCCATCGTGAGCTTGGTGGACACGCCGGGCTTCATGGTCGGCCCCGAGATCGAGAAGACCGCCCAGGTGCGCCATGTCAGCCGCCTGTTCGTCACGGCGGCCAAGCTGCGCGTGCCGTATTTCAGCGTGGTGCTGCGCAAGGGCTACGGCCTGGGGGCCATGGGCATGACGGCGGGCAGCTTCCATGCGCCGGTGTTCAACGTGGCCTGGCCCACGGGCGAGTTCGGCGCCATGGGTCTGGAAGGCGCCGTGCGCCTGGGCTTTCGCAAGGAACTGCAGGCCCTGCCCGAGGGCGCCGAACGCAACGCCCTGTTCGACCGGCTGCTGGCCCAGCAGTACGCCCACGGCGAGGCCATGCACATGGCCGGCACGCTGGAGATCGACGCCGTCATCGACCCCGCCGACACGCGCGTCTGGCTGTCGCGCGGCCTGGCGGGGGCGCGCGTGGCACCCGCCCAGGCGGGCTTCGTGGACACCTGGTAGGCCCTGAAAACGCGGCAGGCGGCGTGCTAAGCTGATCCTCTTTTCGACGAACACGATGGCGGGCCCGCTCAAGCGGGCCCCGCTGCCTCTGGAGACCTTCCCATGCCCGGACTTCTGCCCGATATCGATCCCGACGGCCTGCTCGAATTCTCGGTGGTCTACACCGACCGCGCGCTCAACCACATGTCCAAGCGCTTCGCGGGCGTGATGCAGGACATCCTCACCACGCTGCAGGAGGTCTACCACGCCCACACGGCCGTGCTGGTGCCGGGCAGCGGCACCTTCGGCATGGAGGCCGTGGCGCGCCAGTTCGCCAACCGCGAAAAGGTGCTCATCGTGCGCAACGGCTGGTTCAGCTACCGCTGGACCCAGATCTTCGAGGAAGGCGGCCTGGGCGGTGGCGCCGTGGTCTGCAAGGCGCGTCGCCAGGGACCGGGCAGCCAGGACCCCTGGGCGCCCTGCGCGGCCGAGGACGTGGCCGCCGCCATCCGCACTGAAAAACCCAAGGTCGTGTTCGCCCCCCATGTGGAGACGGCCAGCGGCATCATCCTCAGCGACAGCTACCTGCGCACCGTGGCCGATGCCGCGCACGAGGTGGGCGCGCTCTTCGTGCTGGACTGCGTGGCCTCGGGCGCCATGTGGGTGGACATGGAAAAGACCGGCGTGGACGTGCTGATCAGCGCGCCGCAAAAGGGCTGGAGCAGCTCGCCGTGCTGCGCCATGGTCATGCTCTCGCAGCGCGCGCGCGAAGCCATCGAGCACACGCAAAGCTCCAGCTTCTCCTGCGACCTCAAGAAGTGGATGCAGATTGCCGAGGGCTACGAAAAAGGCCAGCACGCCTACCACACCACCATGCCCACCGACGCCCTGGTCCGCCTGCGCGACGTGATGCTGGAGACGCGCGCCTACGGCTTCGCCAAGGTGCGCGACGAGCAGATCGCCCTGGGCGCCAAGGTGCGCGCCCTGCTGGAGTCGCGCGGCTTTCCCAGCGTGGCGGCCGAAGGCTGGAAGGCCCCTGGCGTGGTCGTCAGCTACACCACCGACCCCGGCATCCAGAGCGGCAAGAAGTTCATGGAAGCCGGCCTGCAGACCGCCTCGGGCGTGCCCCTGCAGTGCGACGAAGGCCCGGACTTCAAGACCTTCCGCATCGGCCTGTTCGGCCTGGAAAAATGGCATAACGTGGACCGCACCGTCGGCCACATCGCCAAAGCGCTGGACGACATCGGTGTAAATGGCACCCCCTGAGCGGCTGCGCCGCTTCCCCCAGGGGACGACGCCCTCGCTGCGAGGCGGCTCTTGCTCGGCGTCCCGCCTTCAGGCAGTGTCAGCGCTTGAGGCCGCACGGCATGGCATTGCTGTTGAATGCATTTTTTGATTTGAAGGAACCCTCATGAACAAGACCCTCACCACCCTGGCCGCCTCCTGCGGCCTGATGCTCGCCGCACTGACCGGCGTGGCGGCCCATGCGGCCCAGCCCGTCACCACGGCCAGCGGCCTGGTCTATGAAAGCCTCAAGGAAGGCACGGGCGCCAGCCCCAAGGCCAGCGACACGGTGCGCGTGCACTACCGCGGCTACTTCCCCGACACGGGCAAGGACTTCGACAGCTCCATCACGCGCGGCCAGCCCATCGAGTTCCCCCTGACCGGCGTGATTCCCTGCTGGACCGAAGGCGTGCAGAAGATGAAGGTCGGCGGCAAGGCCAAGCTGACCTGCCCGCCCTCCATCGCCTACGGCAGCCGTGGCGCGGGCAGCGTGATTCCGCCCAACGCCACGCTGAACTTCGAGGTGGAACTGCTGGGCATCAAGTGATGGCCGGCCCGCTGGCCGGGCCATCCCCCGCCTGATGCGAAGCCGGCCTGCGGGCCGGCTTTTTCACGGTCGCTGAAAGGAAGACGTCGTGGACCCACGCAAACCGCTGGACGCGCGCGCCGCCGCGCTGATGCTCATGCTGTGCCTGATCTGGAGCCTGCAGCAGATCCTGCTCAAGGCCACGGCCGATGCCATCGCGCCCACGCTGCAGATCGCGCTGCGCTCTGGCGCGGGCGCCGTGCTGGTGTGGCTGTTCATGCGCTGGCGCGGCATGCGCGTGCAGTGGGGCGACGGCAGCTGGCGCCCGGGCCTGGCCGTGGGCACGCTGTTTGCGCTGGAATTCCTGCTGGTGGGCGAGAGCATCAACCACACCTCGGCCGCCCATGTGGTGGTCTTCCTGTATTCCGCTCCCGTGTTCGCGGCGCTGGGCCTGCACTGGAAGCTGCCCTCGGAGCGCCTGGCGCCGCTGCAATGGCTGGGCATCGCACTGGCCTTTGCCGGCATAGCGCTGGCCTTCCTGGGCGGCGGCAAGCCTTCGAAGGCAGCCGGCGCCGCCATGCTGCTGGGCGACCTGCTGGCGCTGGCCGCCGGCATGGCCTGGGGCGCCACCACGGTGGCCATCCGCACCACGCGGCTGGCATCGCTGCCCGCCGCGCAGACCCTGCTCTACCAGCTGGCCACCGGCTTTGCGCTGCTGCTGCCCGCCGCCTTCCTGCTGGGCCAGACCCGCTTCGAGCCCACGCCCCTGGCCTGGGCCGGCCTGGCCTTCCAGTCCGTGCTGGTCTGCTTCGTGAGCTTCCTGGTCTGGTTCTGGCTGCTCACGCAATACCTGGCCTCGCGCCTGGGCGTGTTCTCTTTCATGACGCCCATCTTCGGCGTGGTCTTCGGGGCCTGGCTGCTGAGCGAGCCCATCGAGCCCAACTTCCTGGCCGGGGCACTGATGGTGCTGGCAGGGGTGCTGCTGGTGAGCGGGTATGGGTGGCTGATGTCGCTCAGGCGGTGAGGCCAGGGATCAGGCCGGCCGGGGTAGCGGATCCGTGCCCTCGTTGAGCACGGAAAGATAGCGCCGATAGCTGAAGACACGGCCTCGCTTGCGGCCGGTCACTTCCTCGATGATGCCCAGGCGCTGCAAGTCGGCGAGCGCCGTGTTGACGGTGGGCGAGGACAGTCCCGTCTGCCGGACCAGCTGGTTGGACGTCAGGAAGGGGTTGAGCTGGAACAGGTCGTGGATGCGCAGCGTGGAGCTGGCGCGCTCGCCTTCGGTCGCGATGCGTTCGCGGTCCTGCCTGAACAGGTCGACGATATGCGTGGCGGCCTCGAAGGCCTGGTTCGCGGTCTGTGCCACGCCGGTGAGAAAGAAATCGAGCCAGGCTTCCCAATTGCCGTTCTCGCGCACTTCCTGGAGCAGCCGGTAGTACTCGGCCCGGTGCGTCTTGAGAAAAAGGCTGAGGTAGAGCAGCGGCTTGTTCAGCACGCCGTTGATGCAGAGATACAGCGTGACCAGCAGGCGGCCGATACGGCCATTGCCATCGAGGAACGGATGCAGTGTCTCGAATTGCACGTGCAGCAGGCCGGCCTTGATGAGGGCGGGCAGGCGAGAGGCATCTTCGTGCATGAAGCGTTCAAATGCGTCGAGGCAGGGGCCAAGCTCGTTGACAGGCGGCGGCACAAACAAGGCATTGCCTGGACGCGTGCCGCCAATCCAGTTCTGCGAGCGCCGGAACTCGCCGGGGCTTTTGGTGCCGCCGCGTCCGCTTTGCAACAGCCGGCCATGCATCTCGCGGATCAGGCGCAGTGACAGCGGCAGGTCCCGCAGGCGCTCCAGTCCGTACATCATCGCGTCCACATAGTTCGAAACTTCGCGGATGTCGTCGATGGGCTGGCCCGCCTGGGCCTCGGCTTCGAAGCGCAGCAGGTCCGACAGCGTCGATTGCGTGCCCTCGATCTGCGAAGAAAGCACGGCCTCCTTGCGCACGTACATGTAGAGGAACAGCTCTTGGCGGGGCAGCAGCATGGTGATGCCATCGAGCCGTCCCAGCGCACGCTCGGCAAGGCTGAGCTTTTCCAGGAGGACGAGCACATCGATGGCCGGCTCCGGCGGCAGCGGTGGCGGCACGAAGGCGCGCACCTTTTCGCCTGCTGCGGATGTCTCGATGAAGCGGCCAAGCCGCTGGCTGGTAGGGGAATCGGGCATGGGGCTGACTATGGCTTTGGACGCTTATTTAAGCAAATGCGGTTTTTCTTAAATAACGAGAGCGCCAAGTTAAGCTGACTTAAATAAGCCTTCGTCTCAAGGCGGCGGGCCGGCCGCATGACCCCTCATGCCAGTCCCAGCCGCCGCGCCAGCCGCTGCAGGTTGGCGCGGTCCATCTGCAGCTCGCGTGCGGCGGCGGCCCAGCTACCGTGGTGGCGCTGCAGGCTGGCCTCGATCAGCTGGCGCTCGTAGCTCTCCACGGCATTGCGCAGGCCTTGGGGGCTGGCGCCGGGCGATGCGACCTGTGGGACGGGCAGGGTCGGGGTGGCCGTCGCCGGGGGCTGCGCGTCATCCCAGAGATCGGCCTGCCCCAGCGTGACCATGCGTGCCCGGCCACCGGCCGGAGTGCCGGAGGGCGCACGGCTGAGCGCCCGCAGCACGCCGCGGCTGATGAGGTGCTCCAGTTCCCGGACATTGCCGGGCCAGTCCTGGGCGAGCAAGGCCGATTGCGCAGCGGGGTGCAGGCGCAGTCCGCCCAGGCCCAGGCGCGAACGGTTTTCCTCGAGGAAGAAGCCGGCCAGCATCAGCACGTCGCTGTCGCGCTCGCGCAGCGCGGGCACGCGCAGCGGGTAGACGCTCAGGCGGTGGAAGAAATCGGCGCGCATGCGGCCTGCCGCCACCTCGGCGGCCAGGTCGCGGTTGGTGGCGGCGATCACGCGCACGTCCACATGGTGCTCGCGGTCCGAACCCAGGCGCTGCAGCTGGCCGCTTTGCAGCACGCGCAGCAGCTTGGCCTGCACGGGCAGGGACAGCTCGCCCACTTCGTCCAGGAACAGCGTGCCCTGGTCGGCCTGCTCGAACTTGCCGCTGCGCTCGGACAGCGCGCCCGTGAAGGCGCCGCGCACATGGCCGAACAGCTCGCTTTCGACCAGGTTGTCGGGCAGGGCCGCGCAGTTGATGCTGACCAGCGCCCGGCCTGCACGCGCCGACTGCGCATGCACGGCCTGGGCCACCAGTTCCTTGCCCGTGCCGGTCTCGCCCGTGATCAGCACATTGAGGTCGCTGGCCGCGACCAGGGCGATGTCCTTTTGCAGCGCGCGCATGGCCGGGCTCTGGCCGATCAGCGGACGCGATGAATCGCCCCCCGGGGCGGCGCCGGGTGCGGGCAGGGCGCGCGCACTGCGCGCCAACCGGCGCAGCCGCTCGGCCGTGGTCACGGTGGCCGCCGCCAGGTTGCTGAAGGCCTGCAGCGCCGCCAGCGCGGCCGGGTCGGCAAAGCGCCCCGGGTCCAGCGCGTCCAGCGTGAGCAGGCCCCAGGGCAGGCCGCCGGTCTGCAGCACGCAGCCCATGCAGTCGTGCACCTCCAGCGGCCCGTGGCCCTGGGCCACCAGGCCGTCATAGGGATCGGGCAGCGGGCTGTCTGGCGCAAAGCGCATGGCCTGGCCCGCGGCCAGCAGCTGGGCGAAGCGCGGGTGCTCGGCAATGCGAAAGCGCCGGCCCAGCGCATCGGGCACCAGGCCGTCGATGGCCACGGGCCGCAGCCACTCGCCTTCCAGGCGCAGCAGGGCGGCGGCATCGGCCGGCAGCACGGCGCGCAGGGCTGCCAGCAGGCGGCGAAAGCGCTCGCGCTCAGGCAGGTCCTGGGCCAGGTCGGCCACCAGAGGGGTGAGGGCGTGCAGGGCGGTGGATGTGGTCATAAAGACTGCGATTGCTGTCAAAAGGACTCGATTTGACGAGAGTCATATTGACGCATGAAACGCCAAGCCCTTGTTCTTCAAGGGTCGCAGGACTGGCACGGGCCTTGCCTTTGCCAAGGCATGTCCGGCATCGCACCGGGCATGTCCGTCCCCGTACCCAAGGAGTTTCCCGTGCTGACCGACCGCCAACGTGCCATCGTCCAATCCACCGTTCCGCTGCTTGAAACCGGCGGCGAAGCGCTGATCACGCATTTCTACCAAACCATGCTGGGCGAGTACCCCGAGGTGCGCGCCCTGTTCAACATGGCCCACCAGCAAAGCGGCGCCCAGCCGCGTGCCCTGGCCTACAGCGTGCTCATGTACGCCAGGCACATCGACCGGCTGGACGCCCTGGGCGACCTGCCCGCGCAGATCATCAACAAGCACGTTGCGCTGCAGGTGCAGCCCGAGCACTACCCCATCGTCGGCACCTGCCTGCTGCGCGCCATCCGCGAAGTGCTGGGCGCCGAGATCGCCACCGACGAGGTCATAGCTGCCTGGGGCGCCGCCTACCAGCAGCTGGCCGACATCCTGATCGGCGCCGAGCGCCAGGCCTATGACCGCACGGCGGCGGCCGAAGGCGGCTGGCGCGGCGAGCGCGCCTTCGTGGTGGAGGACAAGGTGCAGGAAAGCGCCGAGATCACGTCCTTCTACCTGGTGCCCGCCGACGGCGGCCCCGTGATCGCCCACCAGCCCGGCCAGTACATCGGCCTGCGCCTGGTGGTGGACGGCCAGGAGCAGCGGCGCAACTACTCCCTGTCCGCACCCGCAGACGGGCGCAGCCTGCGCATCAGCGTCAAGCGCGAGGCGGGTGGCAAGGTCTCCAACTTCCTGCACGACCGGGTCCGGGTCGGCGACACGCTGCAGCTGTTCCCGCCCGCAGGCCACTTCACGCTGCAGCCCGGCGAGCGCCCGCTGGTGCTGATCAGCGGCGGCGTGGGCATCACGCCGACCCTGCCCATGCTGGACGCGGCCTTGCCGACCCGGCGGCCCGTGGTCTTCATCCACTGCGCACGCGAGCGCGGGGTGCATGCCTTCCGCGAGCATGTGGATGCGCTGGCTGCCGTGCATCCGCAGCTCACCCGTTATTACTGCTATGACCGGGCGGAGGAGGGCGATGGGGTCGATGCGCAGGGCCTGCTGACCGCCCGCCAGCTGGGTGAATGGCTGCCCGCCGTGGATGCCGATGTCTACTTCCTGGGGCCTCGGCCGTTCATGCGGTCGGTGAAGGAATCGTTGAAGGCCCTGGGGGTGCCGCAGGAGCAGGTGCGGTATGAGTTTTTTGGGCCGGCCGAGGCGCTCCAGTAGGCTTTGCCGGAGCCTGCCCTGGGTGGTTCCTGGCTCTGCCGCACCCCTGGCATGCCTTTGTCGCGCCCTTGTCGCGCCCCTTGTAGCACCTCTGTGGCAAGAGGCGCGACAAGGTCCGAAGGCTCAGCGGTAGAAGGCTTGCACGGTGCCCTTGAGCTTGATCAGCAAGGGCCTGCCCTTGCGATCCACCGTCTTGCCCGCGGGCACCTTGATCCATCCCTCGCTCACGCAATACTCCTCCACGTCGAACCGCTCCTTGCCGTTGAAGCGGATGCCGATGTCGTGCTCGAACACGGCCGCCACGTGGTGCGGGCTGCGCGGGTCGATGGACAGGTGGTCGGGCAGGGCGGGGCGCTCGGCGGATGCGTTGGCGTCGGTCATGGTCTTGTTCTCGCAAGAGGGTTCTGAAGAAAGCCGGTATTGTCCGCGCAATCCGGGGTCAGGCGCTGGCTGACAGGCATTGGCGGCAGGCATCGCCACGCGGGGCCCGGCGGGCGTCGTATGCTGCGCTCCATGCTGTCGCCAGAGCAACGTCAAACACTGAAGTCGGCCAAGCGCCTGCCGCTGGCGTTGCTGCTGCTCATGGCGCTGGGCTTCGTGGCCTCGTCGGTGGCGGCAGCGCACTGGCAGCAGGTGCCGCTGTGGCTGGCCTGCATCAAGGCCGTGACCGAGGCCTCGCTGGTCGGCGCGCTGGCCGACTGGTTTGCGGTGTCTGCCCTGTTCCGGCACATTCCGCTGCCCGTGGTCGGGCGCCACACGGCCATCATTCCGCGCAACAAGGACCGCATCGGGCTGAACCTGGCGAATTTCGTGCGCGACAAGTTCCTGGACGGGCCTTCGCTGGTGGCGCTGATCGAGCGCCATGATCCCGCGCGCGTGCTGGCGGGCTGGCTGACCTCACCGGCCAACAGCACGCTGCTGGGGCGGCAGGTGGCGCGGCTGGCGCTGGCGGCGCTGGAGATGGTGCAGGACCGGCAGGTGGAGCGCTTTCTTTCGCACTCGTTCAAGGCCTTGCTGGAGCATCTGGACCTGCCGCGCGCGGCGGCGGACCTGCTGTCGGGCCTGACCCAGGACGGGCGCCACCAGGCCGTGCTCGACGATGTGCTGGCGCGCGTCAGCGGCGTGCTGCGCGAATCCGAGACCCATGTGCTGATCGCCCGGACCATCGTGCTGTGGCTCAAGCGCGAGCATCCGCTCAAGGAAAAGATGCTGCCTACGGACTGGCTCGGCGACAAGGGTGCCACGGCCATCGCCGGGGCGCTGGACAGCCTGCTGCAGGACATCGCCAGCGATCCCGGGCACCACATGCGCAAGGCGTTCGATGCCTCCGTGCAGCGGCTGATTGACCGGCTGCAGTCCGACCCGGCCATGGCCGATCGCGCCGAGCGCCTGCGCGACTACCTGCTGCACGACGAGAAGCTGGCCGGCTACCTGCGTTCGCTGTGGCTGGGCCTGCGCGCCAGGCTGCAGGCGGACCTGGCCAACGAGCATTCGCAGGTGGCGCGCAAGACCGCGGCCATGGGCCGCTGGCTGGGCCAGTCGCTGGCGCATGACGAGGCGCTGCGCCACTCCATGAACGAACGCCTCAAGCGCTGGGCCCAGGCGCTGGCGCCCGATGTCTCGCAGTTCCTGGCCCAGCACATCGCCGACACCGTGCGGCGCTGGGATGCGCGCGAGCTGTCCGAGCTGATCGAGCTGCACATCGGCAAGGACCTGCAGTACATCCGCATCAATGGCACCGTGGTCGGCGGTGCCGTGGGGCTGCTGCTGTTCCTGGTCTCCAATGCGGGGCGGCTGTGGTCCTGATCTTCGTATCAGGATGTTGCCTGCCGGCCACATCGGGCCAACTTTACAAAGCCGCCGTGTTCGCCGGAACGCCGTGAATCGGGCCGGGCGCTGCACGCGCCCGGGCACTGGCAGCCCTGCATGTCATTGATGAACAAGGCAACATTCAGCATCCTGAATGAATTGCTCACAGATCGGCCCGCTTGTAAAGAAAAACAGCAGCTGCGCTGCCGTCGGCCAGGCCGTTGTCGTCGGGAAAATAAAATAAGAACGATTCGCACTCATCAAAAACAACAGAGCGGATGCGCACCCCGGTCGTTCGACCGTCCGTGATTCTTCTTGCGAGCTTTCCCATGCACAACTGCACAGCCCCCGCGGCGGGCCGTGGCTTTGCCCTGTCCGCCCTTTGCACCTCCCTGCGTGCTTCGTTTCCCTCCACCGTCGTTCCCCTGCGCCGCACCGCGCTGGGCGCCTGCCTGGGCCTGCTGGCCTCGGGCAGCGCGCTGGCCCAGGCAGCAGGCGGGGCCGCGCTGGAAACCCTGGTCGTGACGGCCAGCGGCTTCGAGCAGGAGATCAGCCAGGCGCCGGCCTCGATCTCGGTGATCACGCGCCAGGAACTGGAGCAGGGCGCCTACCGCAACCTGCACGATGCCCTGCGCGATGTGCCCGGCGTGATCCTCACGCCCTCGGACAACAACTCCAACGACATCTCGTTGCGCGGCATGGGCGCCAACTACACCCTGATCCTGGTGGACGGCAAGCGCATGAGCACGCGCGAGACCCAGACCAACGGCAGCACGGGCACGGACCAGAGCTGGATTCCGCCGCTGGAGGCCATCGAGCGCATCGAGGTGGTGCGCGGTCCCATGTCCTCGCTGTACGGCTCGGACGCCATGGGCGGCGTGATCAACGTCATCACCCGCAAGGTGGCGAAGAACTGGCATGGCTCGGTGCGCGCCGACGCCACGCTGCAGGAGCGCTCCACCTCGGGCGATGCCTACCAGACCAACTTCTACCTGTCAGGCCCGATCAAGACCGACCTGCTGGGCCTGAGCCTGTACGGCAACTACGGCAAGCGCGACCAGGACCGCATCTACCAGGGCTACAACAAGAGCGACAACCGTTCGCTGAACCTGCGCCTGGCGCTGACCCCCAGCAAGGACCACGACCTGATCGCCGAGATCGGCACTTCGCGCCAGCACTTCGTTTCGTCGCCTGGCATGACCCTGCTGCCCACCGATGCGCCCAGCGACCGCAAGTTCGAGCGCGAGAACTACTCGCTGCAGCACAAGGGCCGCTGGGGCTGGGCTTCCTCCGACACCTATCTGCAGCGCGAGGAAACGCGCAACCTGTCGCGCGACATGACCATCAGGAACACGGTGTTCAACAGCAGCTGGGTGGCGCCGCTGGGCCGCCAGCACCTGCTGACCACGGGCGTGTACTACAACCAGCAGGACCTGCGCGACACGACGACCAATACGCTGCCGGGCTCGGCGCGCACCACGGCCGATCGCACGCAGTACGCCTGGTTCGCCGAGGACGAGTGGCGCCTGCGCGAGAACTTCGCCCTGACCGGCGGCCTGCGCTACGACCACGACAGCAAGGGCGGATCGCAATGGAGCCCGCGCCTGTACGGCGTGTGGAACCTCGACGCGCAATGGACCGTCAAGGGCGGCGTGTCCACCGGCTTTCGCGCGCCCTCGCTGCGCCAGACCCTGGGCGACTGGGGCCAGTCCAGCCGCGGCGGCAACATCTACGGCAACCCCGACCTGAAGCCCGAAACCTCGCTGAGCAAGGAACTGGGCGTGCTCTACAACAACGGCGCCGGCCTGTCGGCAGGCCTGACGGTGTTCGACAACGAGTTCAACGACAAGATCACGCGCATCGCCTGCCCGGAGTGCGGACCGGCCAATTCCTCGGGCAACACGCCCACCACCAACGTCAATATCGACAAGGCCATCACGCGCGGCATCGAAGCCACGTTCAAGGCCCCGCTGGCGCGCACGCTGGACCTGAGCAGCAGCTACACCTTCACCAAGTCCGAGCAAAAGAGCGGCGAGTTCGCGGGGCAGCCGCTGAGCCAGCTGCCGCGCCACATGCTCAACCTGGCGCTGAACTGGAAGCCTTCGCAGCAATGGGCGGGCTGGGCCAAGCTGTCCTACCGGGGCAAGGAAAGCCAGCCCACGGGCGGCCGTTCGGCGCGCACCTGGGTGGCCGGCAGCTATGCCATGTTCGACATGGGCGGCTCCTACAACTACAGCAAGGACGTGACCTTCTACGCAGGCATCTACAACCTGTTCGACAAGGACGTGTACTACGAGGACTACGCCACGGTGCAGGACGGCCGGCGCTACTGGATCGGCATGAACGTGAAGTTCTAGGCATCCCGGCCGCAAGGGCGGCCGCTGCCCGTGGCCTCCGGAGGCCGGAACTCCTTTCATTTTTTCCTGGGATTCTTTGCCATGACCTTCGATATCACGCGCCGTGCGGCGGCGCTGGCCTTGCCGGCCTTGTTCCTGGGGACTGCGGCGGCGGCCCCGCTGTCCGTGCGGCATGCCGGGGGAGTGGCCAGCCTGCCCGGCGCACCCCGGCGCGCGGTGGTTTATGACCTGGGGGCGCTGGATGCACTGCATGCGCTGGGCGTGCCCGCGTCGGCGGTCGCAGGCGTGCCCCGGGCGCAGCTGCCCCGGTACCTGGACAGCTTCGCGCAGCGGCCTGCGGCGGGCGGGCTGTTCGAGCCCGACTACGAGGCGCTGAGCCGGCTGGCGCCCGACCTGATCGTCGTGGGCGGGCGCTCGGCCGGCAAGGCCGAGGTGCTGGGACGCATCGCGCCCACGCTGGACCTGAGCGTCAGCGGCAAGCACATGCTGGCCGATATCGAACGCAACATCGCCACGCTGGCGCTGCTGTTCGGCCGCCAGGCGCAGGGCCGTGCGCTGGTGCAGCGCCTCCACGCCGAGCTGCAGGGCCTGCGTGCCCAGGCCTCGCAGGCCGCGCCGGGCCTGCTGCTGATGGCCGTGAACGACAAGCTCCTGCCGCAGGCGCCGGGATCGCGCTTCGGCTTTCTGTTCGATGTGTTCGGCGCGCGCTCGGCGCTATCGGCCGCGCAGCTGCCAGCCCGCGGCACCGCCTACGGCTTCGATGATGTGGCGCGGCTGGACCCCGAGTGGATCTATGTCATCGACCGCAACACGGCCACGGGCCAGGCGGCAGGCGGCGGCGAGATCATGGCTTCGCGCAAGGTGTTCGACAACGCGCGGATCCACGCCACGGCGGCCGGCCGCAAGGGGCAGGTCGTCTTCCTCGATCCCAAGGGCTGGTACCTGATGGGCAGCGCCGGGCCGACGGCGCTGCTGGACAATATGGCGCAGCTGCGCCAGGCCTATGGCGCGGCGTCATCGCGTTGACCGCGGGCCAGGGCCGGCTCCCGGTCCCGGCCCCACAGCGCAATCACGCGCACATAGGCCAGCTCGGCCAGCAGCTCCACCAGCGTCTGCGTGACGATGACGGCCGGCAGCACGGGAATGGCGCCGGGCACGGCCAGGGCCAGCGGCAGCACGACCAGCGAATTGCGCGTGCCCGCGCTGAACGCGACCGCGCGGCCTGCGGGCGCTGGAAGCCGGAAGGCGCGCGCCACCAGCCAGCCCAGCGCGGGCGCTGCCACCGCAAAGGCCGCGTAGACGGGCACCACGCTCCAGGCCGCGTGCGTGGCAGGGCCCAGTTGGGGCAGCACGGAGGCGATCACCACGAACAGCACCAGCGCGGTGGCCGGCACGGGCAGCAGGCCCAGCCATGCCGAGGCGCTGGCGCCGCGCCGGCTGCGGGCCGCCCACAGCTGCGTGGCAGCGGCCAGGGCCAGCGGCACGGCGATCAGCCACACGAACGCATGCAGGAAAGGCCCCGCCTGCACCAGCCGCGCCGCATCGTCTCCCAGGAACAGGCCCAGGTAGCCGGGCAGGGCCAGCATCTGCGCGATCAGCAGGGCCGGCGTGGCCGCCAGCAACAGGCGCGCATCGGCGCGCCCCAGGTGGGAGAAGGTGACCACGTAGTCGATGCAGGGCGCCAGCAGCACCAGCAGCGCGCCCAGGCGCAGCAGGGGGTCGGCGGGCAGGAACTGCAGCAGGGCCCAGACCAGCAGCGGCACCATGATGAAGTTGGCCGTCATCAGCGCCGCCAGGAAGCGCACCTGGCCGAAGGCGCACCGCAGCTCGGCCAAGGGCACCTGCAAGAAGGTCACATAGAGCATCAGTGCCAGCGCGGGGTTGATGGCGCGCTCCAGCACGCCCGTGCCGGGCAGCGCCCAGGCGGCAACTGCGGCCAGGGCCACGGCGGCGAAGTAGATGGGGATCTGGCGCTGTTCGAGCGCGTCTCGGGTGTCTTGCATTCAGGAGGCCGATGGCGGCGGGTACGGGGCGGGTACGCGGATGTGGGGCGGATGTGGGGCGCCTAGTATGGCAACGGCACAGCCGGCCCGCTGCTTCATTCCCCTGCAGGCCCTGGGCCCGCAGGGATCAGCCCTGGTTTGCCGCGCCCAGCACCTTGTACAGATAGGAGCGCGAGATGCCAAGCTCCTGCGCGGCCAGCTTCTTGTTGCCGCCGCAGCGTGCAATGGCGTCGAGGATGGCGTTGCGCTCCTGGTCCTTGAGCGGGGCCACGGCGCCGGTGGCGGGCAGGCCGGGCTCGGCAACGGGCGAAGGCCGTGCGCCGGCCAGCGGGTCCTCGTGGCGCGCGAAGTTGTCCACGCCCAGCAGGTGGCCGTCGCAGAACACCAGGGCCTCTTCCACGCGCTGGCGCAGCTGGCGCACATTGCCGGGCCAGGCCTGCCGGGCCAGGTAGGGCATGACGCCGGGCGCGATGCGCGGCAGCGCGATGCCGTTGCGCTCGCAGAACGACTGGGCAAAGCGCTGCACCAGGGCCGGGATGTCCTCCAGGCGCTGGCGCAGGGCCGGCACATGCAGCACCACGCCGCTGAGGCGGTAGAACAGGTCCAGCCGGAAGCGCCCGCTGTCGATGAGGCCGCGCAGGTCGCGGTGCGTGGCGGCCACGATGCGGAAGTTCACCTGCCGGCCGCTGTGCGCGCCCAGGCGCTGCACCTGGCGGTCCTCCAGCACGCGCAGCAGCTTGACCTGGATCTCCATGGGAATGTCGGCCACTTCGTCGAGGAAGAGGGTGCCGCCCTCGGCCTGCTCCAGCTTGCCTGGCTGGCCCTGCCGGCGCCCGCCCGTGAAGGCGCCGGCCTCGTAGCCGAACAGCTCGGACTCGATCAGCGTGGCCGGCAGCGCCGCCAGGTTGAGGCTGACCAGGGGCGCGTCGGCATCGCGCCCGCGCGCATGCAGGGCCTGGGCCACCAGCTCCTTGCCGCTGCCGCTCTCGCCCAGGATGAGCACGGGCACGTCCAGCCGCGCCACGGCGTCGATCTCGCGGGCCAGCCTTTGCATGGGGGCACTGGCGCCCACCATCTGCGCCGTGGGCGTGCCGCCGCGCAACTGGCTCAGTTCGCGCTTGTAGTGCTGCACCTCGTCATGCAGCTGGTTCAGCCGCTGCTGCATGCGGTTGAGTGCCTCCACGCCGCTGAAGCTGACCTGACCCACGGCGCCCACCACGGCGCCGCCCTCGTAGACCGGCATGCGGTTGACGATGCGGCTCACGCCAGGCCCCAGCTGCTGCAGGTCGCCGATCTCGGCCCGGCCGCTGCGTGCCACATGGGGCAGGCGCGAGTTGGGGATCACGTCCTCGGCGCGCCGGCCTGCGGCCGTGCCGGGCGCCAGGCCGAAGAACTTCTCGTGCACGGGGCTGATGTAGCGCATCAGCCCTTCATGGTCGGCCACCGTGATCGCCTGGTACGGGTTGGTCAGGAACATGTTGAGGATGGCGAAGGCGAAGGGCACGCTGGCCACCATGTCGAACAGCGCCGCCGCCTCGTCGGCCGGGCGCAGCAGGGCGACCTCGCCCTCGGCATCGGCCAGCACCACGGCCACATGGCGGGCCACCGTGCCGCGCTGGCCCGGTGTTTCCACGTGCAGCAGCTGGCCATGGCCGATGGGGTTGTGCCCGTCGCCGTGCGCGCGGGCCAGGGCCTCGGTGACGGCTGCATGCAGCAGCGGCTCCTGCGCCAGGCCCAGCCGCGCCACGGGCTCGGGCGAGTCGCGCCGCCAGACGAGAACGCCGAATCGGTGGTCGGGGGAGCTGGGCATGGGCATGGCGGGCAGTGGCTGGGATTGAACGCACTCTAGCGGCGCGCAGGCCACGGGTCTGTCCCCGTGGTGTCTCCATTGAAGACAGTGCCCGACCCGTGTCTTCGAGGTTGTCCTTGATGTGGACATGTGTAGGTCGGCTGTGGAAAAAATCCTTTGAATTCAACGCGCTGCGTTCTGGCACGCCTTGTGCATCTTTACAGGAACAAGGAGACACGACGACATGAGCTGGCAACCCGAAGTGGACGAGATCGCATACCGCCGCGCACTGGCGGCCAAACTGGGCGGAGAGGACAAGGTGGCGCGGCACAAGGCCGCCGGCAAGCTCACGGTGCGCGAGCGCATCGATGCCTGCACGGACGCGCAGTCCTTCGTGGAGGTGGGCTCGCTCACCGGCTCGGGCCAGTACGACAGCCTGGGCAGGCTGACGGACTTCACGCCCTCCAACCTCATCATGGGCCGGGCGCGCGTGGGCGGGCGGCCCGTGGTCGTGGTGGGCGACGATTTCACGGTGCGCGGCGGCGCCAACGACGGCGCCGTGGGCGACAAGCTGATCTTTGCCGAGAAGATGGCGCACGACCTGCGCCTGCCCATGGTGCGCCTGGTGGACGGCACGGGCGGCGGCGGCTCGGTGCGCAATATCGAGACCAAGGGCTACACCAGCGTGCCCACCATGAAGGTCTGGAGCCAGGTGGTGCAGAACCTGTCCACCGTGCCCGTGGTCTCGCTGGCCCTGGGCTCGGTGGCCGGCATGGGCGCGGCGCGCGTGGCCTCCAGCCATTACTCGGTGATGGTCAAGGAGACCGCCCAGCTGTTCAATGCCGGCCCGCCCGTGGTGGCGCGCATCGGCCAGAACGTGACCAAGAACGAGCTGGGCGGCAGCCAGGTGCACACGCGCAACGGCGTGGTCGATGACGAGGTGGCCACCGAGCAGGAGGCCTTCGAGCGCGTGCGCCGCTTCCTGTCCTACCTGCCATCGTCGGTGTACGAGCTGCCTGCGCGCACCGCGCCGCAGGACGATCCGCGGCGGCGCGACGAATGGCTGCTGTCGGCCATTCCGCGTGATGGCCGCAAGGTCTACAAGATCCGGCCCATTGTCGAATGCCTGGTCGATGAGGGCTCCTTCCTGGAGACGGGCCACCACTGGGGCCGGGCCATCGTCACGGGGCTGGCGCGCATCGACGGCTGGCCCGTGGCCGTGGTGGCCAGCGACCCGTACTTCTACGGCGGCGGCTGGGACGGCCCCTCGGCCGAGAAGTTCACGCGCTTCGTGGACATGGCCCAGACCTTCCACCTGCCCGTGGTCAACCTGGTGGACATCGCGGGCTTCCAGATCGGCGTGGAGGCCGAGAAGGCCGGCGTCATGCGCTACGGCGTGCGTGCCCTGGCCGCCGTCTACCAGGCCACCGTGCCCTGGTGCAGCATCCTCATCCGCCGCGCCTACGGCGTGGCGGCGGCGGGCCACCAGCACATGGGCCGCTTCAACTTCCGCTATGCCTGGCCCTCGGCCAACTGGGGCTCGCTGCCCATCGAGGGCGGGCTGGAGGTGGCCTACAAGGCCGAGATCGAAGGCGCCGACGACCCCGTGCAAAAGCGCGCCGAGATCGAGCAGCGCGTGCGCAGCCTGACCTCGCCCTTCCGCACGGCCGAGGCCTTCGGCATCGACGAGGTGATCGATCCGCGAGACACGCGCGCCCTGCTCAGCGAATTCGTGGAACTGGCCGCGCCGCTGCGCGAGGCCGGAGCGCCGCAGTTCGGCCTGCGGCCCTGAACGCATAAAAAACCCAAGGAGACAAAGCAATGGCAACCAGACAACCGCGCGCGCCCTCGCGCCGCACCGCCCTGGCCCTGTGCCTGGCGCCGTGCCTGACCATCTGCGCCGCGACGGCGGCCCAGGCCCAGGCCCCCCAGGAGGACAAGTGGCCCACGCGCCCCGTGCGCATCGTGGTCGGCTTCCCTGCAGGCTCGTTCACCGACACCATTGCACGCGCGCTGTCCGAGCCGCTGAGCAAGTCGCTGGGCCAGCCCGTGGTGGTGGAGAACAAGCCCGGCGCCAACGGCGCCATCGGCGTGGGCGAGGTGGCGCGCGCCGCGCCCGACGGCTACACCCTGCTGGTCACCAACTCCAGCAGCATCACCATCAACCCCCAGATCTACAAGAAGATCACCTACCGCGCCAAGGACTTCGCGCCCATCACCATGGTGCTGGATGCGCCCTTCATCCTCACCGTCAACCCCGAGTGGGCGCAGAAGCACCAGATCCGCTCGGCCAAGGATGTGATCGTCTTCGCCAAGGGCCATCCCGACAAGCTCAGCTACGGCTCGGCCGGCCCCGGCAACATCGCCCACCTGGCCTATGCGGCCTGGAGCAACCGCACGGGCGTGAAGACCACGCATGTGCCCTACAAGAGCGCGTCGCAGGCCCAGATGGCCGTGCTCAGCGGCGAGCTGGACACGCAGTTCGACACCTGGAGCGCGCTGCCCCACATCGCCAGCGGCAAGCTCGTGGCGCTGGCCGTCACCGCGCCCCGGCGCATGCAGCAGCTGCCCGAGGTGCCCACCATGGCCGAGGCCGGCTATGCCGATTTCGACGTCACCTTCTGGGCCGGCCTGCTGGCGCCCGCGGGCACGCCGCCGGCCATCGTCAACCGGCTCTACGAGGCCTCCAGGGGCGTGCTGCAGGACGCACGCATCCGCGCCGTGCTCAGCAGCCAGGGCGAGCCCGTGATGATGCCGCCCGCGCCGTTCGGCCAGCGCATCGCCAAGGAAGTGGCCGACTGGGGCCAAGTCATCCAGCGCGAAGCCTTGTCTTTGGATTGATGAGGTACGCATGTCTCTGTTGCAAGCACTGAACCCCCGCTCCGTCGCCATCCTTGGCGCCTCCGACAACCCCATCAAGGCCGGTGGCCGGCCCATCGACTACCTGCGGCGCCATGGTTTCGCAGGCCGCATCCTGCCCGTCAATCCCAAGCGCGCCGAGGTCCAGGGCCTGGCTGCCTACCCCTCGCTGCGCGCGCTGCCCGAGGCGCCCGATGCCGTGGTCATCAGCCTGCCCGGCGAGGACGTGGCCGCCGCCATCGACGACTGCGTGGCCGTGGGTGCGCGCCTGGGCGTGATCTATTCGTCCGGCTTTGCGGAGCTGGGCGAGGAGGGTCGCCGGCAGCAGGCCGACCTGGTGGCGCGGGCGCGCCGGGCGCCAGGCGGCGGGCTGCGCCTGTTCGGCCCCAATTGCCAGGGCGTGGCCAACTTCGCCACGGGCGCCATCCTCAACTTCTCGACCATGATCAACGAGAACGCGCCGGCCGACGGCCCCGTGGCCATCGTCAGCCAGAGCGGTGCGGGCGCGGCCATTCTCTACGGCGGCCTGCGCCGCGCGGGCATCGGCGTGCGCTACATGCTGTCCACGGGCAACGAGGCCGATGTCTGCGCCGCCGAGGCCGTGCGCGCCGTGGTCGAGGATGAAGGCATCCGCCTGGTCGTGCTCTACATCGAGACGCTCAGGCAAAGCGCCTGGCTGGCCGAGGCCGCGCGCCTGGCGCATGCGCGCGGCGTCACCATCCTGGCCGTGAAGGCCGGCCGCACGCGCGCAGGCCAGGCCACGGCCAGCTCGCACACGGGCGCGCTGGCGGCCGAGGACGCGCTGGCCGATGCCTTCCTGCGCCAGCACGGCATACCGCGCCTGGCCGACTTCCGCGAGCTGATCGACTACGCGCCGCTGTTCCTGTCCCAGCCTGCGCCGCGCGGTCGCCGCGTGGTCAGCATCAGCAATTCGGGCGCCACCTGCGTGCTGTCGGCCGACGCGGCCGAGGAATACGGCCTGGCCCTGGAGCCGTTCGATGCTGCCACGCTGGACAGCCTGTCCCAGGCCCTGCCGTCCTATGTCACGGCGCGCAATCCCATCGACATGACCACGGCCCTGCTGGGCAGGCCGCAGACCTTTGGCGACACGCTGCGGGCCTTGTCGGGCAGCGGTGCGGCGGACCTCGTTCACGTGGGCTTCCCTATCGGTGGCGAGGGCTATGACTTTGCCGACTTCGCGGGCCAGGCCAGCCGCTTTGCGCGCGACACCGGCGTGCCCATTGCGGTCAGCATCAACCAGGACTGGGTGGCCCAGGCCTTCCAGGACCAGGGCGTGCCCACCTTCTGGAGCGAACGCGCCGCCATGCGCGGCCTGGCGCTGCTGGCCGAGCAGGCCGGTGGCAGGCAGGCACAGGCGCCGTCTGCCGAGGCATCGGTGCCGGTGGCGGCCTCCCGCTCCCTCACGCTTGACGAGCCCTCCAGCCTGTCCGAACTCGCCCGCGCCGGCCTGCCGGTGATGCGCCATCTGGTCTGCAGGAGCGAGGACGAGGTGCGCGCCGCCATCGAGTCCCTGCCACGGCCCCTGGTGGCCAAGGGCGTGTCCGCCGATCTCTCGCACAAGTCCGAGCATGGCCTGGTGCGGCTCAACATCCGCGAGGCGGAGCAGGCGCTGCAGGCCTTTGGCGACTTCGCCGCCACGCTGGCCCGCCTGGGCGCGGCCGATGGTGGCCTGCTGCTGGGAGCCCAGCACAGGGCCGACTTCGAGCTGGCGCTGGGTGCCCATGTGGATGCCGAATTCGGCGTGGTGGTCATGGTCGGCCAGGGCGGCGTGCTGGTGGAGGCGCTCAGGGACGTGCAGTTCCTTGTCGCCCCCTTCAGTGCGCGGCAGGCGCTGGATGCCCTTGCGCGCCTGTCCATCGCCCCGGCCTTTGCGGCCGTGCGCGGCATGCCGGCCGTGGAGCTGGATGCCGTGGCCGCCATGATGGTGCGGCTGGGCGACTGGATGCTGGCCCAGGGCGGGCGCGTGCAGTCGGTCGACGCCAATCCCGTGCTCGTGGCGCGCGGCGCGCAGGCGCCGGTGATCGTCGATGCGGTGGTGGCCGTGGCCGCCACGCCAGCGGCGTCCTCGGAGGCGGCATGAGCGGCGCCCCGCACCCCATCCGCCGCGTGCTGGTCGCTAACCGGGGCGCCGTGGCCGCGCGCGTGATCCGCACGCTGCGGCGCATGGGCCTTGAATCCGTGGCCGTGTACTCCGAGGCCGATGCCAGCCTGCCCTATGTGCGCGCGGCCGACCAGGCCGTGTGCATAGGCCCTGCGCCCGCCGCGCAAAGCTATCTGGACCAGGCGCGGCTGCTGCAGGTGGCGCGCGAGACCGGCGCCGATGCCGTGCACCCGGGCTACGGCTTTCTCTCCGAGAACGCGGACTTCGCCGAGGCCGTGCAGCGCCAGGGCCTGTGCTTCATCGGCCCCTCGCCGCACTGGATACGCACGCTGGGCCACAAGACCCAGGCGCGGGCCTTCATGGCCGCCCAGGGCATGCCGCAGGCGGCCAGCTCGGCCGTGCTGCACAGCGTGCAGGAGGCGCAGGCGGAGGCGGCGCGCATCGGCTTTCCCGTGCTGGTCAAGCCCGCAGGCGGGGGCGGCGGCATCGGCATGCTGCCCGCGCACGATGCACCGCAGCTGGAGGCCGCCTGGTCCAAGGCCAGCGGCATGGCCGCCAAGTACTTCGGCACGGCCGAGCTGTACCTGGAAAAGCTGATCGAGGCGCCGCGCCACATCGAGTTCCAGGTGCTGGCCGACCGCCATGGCGAGGTGCGCGTGCTGTTCGAGCGCGACTGCTCGGTGCAGCGCCGCCACCAGAAGGTGGTGGAAGAGGCCCGCCCCGCAGGCATTCCCGCGCAGGCCCTGGCCGACATGCGGCAACTGCTGGCCGGCCTGCTGGCGCGCACGGGCTATGACGTGATCGGCACCGTGGAGATGCTCTACACGCCGCAGCACGGCTTTGTCTTCCTGGAGATGAACACGCGGCTGCAGGTCGAGCATGCGGTGACCGAGGAGATCACGGGCATCGACATCGTCGAGGCCCAGATCCGCCTGGCCGCCGGCGAGCGCATGGGCGACGTGCTGCCCGCCGAACCCGTGGCCAGCGGCCATGCCATCGAGGCGCGCATCTATGCCGAAGACCCCGTGCGCTTCCTGCCCTCGCCAGGGCGCCTGGACCGCTTCGAGATGCCCCAGGGCGAAGGCCTGCGCGTGGAGACCGGCTATGCCCAGGGCTGCAGCGTCACGCCCTTCTACGACCCCATGGTCGCCAAGCTCGTGGCCCATGGCAGCGACCGCGCCCAGGCCATCGCACGGCTGCGCCAGGCACTGGCGCAGACCCGCATCGAGGGCGTGAAGACCAACATCCCCTTCATCGAACGCATCCTGGGCCACGCCGATTTCCTGGACCTGCGCATCGACACCGGCATCGCCCAGCGCGTACTGGCCCCCCTTTGAAAGCCCTACCCATGACCACCACCCCGAACCTGATCACAAGCCCCATCGCCGGCCTCGTGGCCGCTGTGGAAGCCGCCGAAGGCGGCACCGTCGCCCTGGGCGACACCCTCATCATCGTGGAGTCCATGAAGATGGAGATTCCCGTGGAAAGCGAGGTGGCAGGCGTCGTGCGCCGCATGCTCGTGGCCGTGGGCGAGCCGGTGGCCGAAGGCCAGGCGATTGCGGAGATCGGATGAACGCCGTTGGAATCTCCACCACCCCGGACCTGGAGGCCGCCGCGCTGGCGCGCGGCTACTTCGGCATCGACGTGCCCTTCATGTCCCATATCGGCCTGGAGCCCGTGAGCCTGGCGCCCGGCCTGGCGCGCACGCGGCTGCCCATGCGCCCGCACCTGGCCAACAGCCGGGGGCATGGCCATGGCGGTGCGCTGATGAGCGCGCTGGACTTCACGCTGAGCGCGGCCGCGCGCTCGTCCAACCCGCTGGGGCTGGGCGTGGTGACCATCGAGATGAGCACGCATTTCCTCGCCTCGGCCACCACCGACCTGCTGATCGAGGCCCGCGTGCTGCGCGCAGGCGCGCGCACCGTGTTCTGCGAGGGCAATGTGCTGGACAGCGCGGGCCAGGCCGTGTGCACGGCGCGGGCCGTGTTCAAGCTGATCGCGCTGTAGCCTGGCTTCAGGCGCCGTCGCCTTCGGGCGCCGGCGGCAGCAGATGCTGGCCGATCTGCTGCCAGGCCTTGGCCGCGTCATGCTGGCCGCCGAACATGTGGCAGCTGGCGGCCGTCATGGCCAGGCGGCCGTTTTCGGGCTCCAGGTCGAACGCCAGCTCGCATTGCGCGGCGGCGTTGCGCCACATCACCACGGCGTCTGGCGATTCTTCCTTTTGCAGCGCATGGGCTTCGGCCATCCAGGCCTGGGCCAGGCGAAACGCGGCTTCCGCCTGTTCCGGGTCGGCCTTGTGGGCCAGATAGAAATGCTTGCCGGCCTGCTGCCACAGCGCCCGGGCCTGGGCGAAATCCTGGGTGGCGGCCCGCTGCGCCTGGGCCACCAGGGCATTGCCTTCGGCCAGCAGCGTTGCGTAGGAGGAGGGGGCGTCTTGCGTCATGGGGCGCCATTGTGCCGCCGCTCCGGTGCCTGTGTTCAGGCCGGGGAATCGCGCGGCGGGCTCGGGCTGTCGGGCAGTTCCAGGCCGATGCGCGTGAAGCCGCCCTCGGACTCGGCAAAGCAGCGCCCGCCGTGCATGCGCGCGATGGCGGCCACGATGGCCAGGCCCAGGCCATGGTTGCGGTCGGCCTGGCTGCGCGCGGCGTCGGCGCGGTAGAAGCGGTCGAACAGGCGCGGCAGGTGGACGGGATCGATGGCCGGGCCCCGGTTGAGCACCGCCAGCGCCACATCGCCGGCGCCCCCGTGGTGGGTACAGGGCCGCGCGCCGATCTGCACGGTGATGGTGGAGCCGCGCTGTGCATAGCGTGTGGCATTGCCCAGCAGGTTGGACAGCGCCCGGCGCAGCAGCCGCGCATCGACCTCGGCGGCCGCGTCGCCCTGGACGACGACCTGCAGGTCGGCCTCCTGCAGCGCGGCCTCGTGGAAGTCGATGACCTCGTGGGCCAGCGCGGCCAGGCTGGCCCAGGGCGCCAGGCGCGCGCCCTGGCCCCGGTCGGCCTGGGAGAGAAACAGCATGTCGGCCACGATGCCGGCCATGCGCCGCAGGTCCTCCAGGTTGGAAGCCAGCACCTCGCGCAGCTCGGCCTCGCTGCGCGGCTTGCGCAGGGCCAGCTCGCAGCTGCTGATCAGCGTGGTCAGCGGCGTGTTCAGCTCATGGGCCACGTCGGCGTTGAAGGCCTCCATCTGCCGGTAGGCCACGGACAGCCGCTCCAGCAGGGCGTTGAACTGTGCGATCAGCGGCCGCAGCTCCTGCGGCTGCCCGCTGTCGTCCAGGCGCCGCTGCAGGTCCTGGGCCGACAGCTGGCGCGTCTGCTCGGTCAGCTGTCGCAGCGGCGCCAGGCCCAGGCGCACCAGCCAGATGCCGGTCAGCGACACCAGCAGGGCGCCGCCCACGGCAGCCAGGGCCAGCGTCCAGGCCAGCAGGGACAGTTGCCGGTCGTCTTCGGCCCGGTCCAGCGTGAGCTGGGCACGGGCCTGCTGGCCGGAGTCGGCCAGCACGACCTCGAAGCTGCGCTGCAGCGTGCGGCCGGGATTCTTGGGCGTGCGCAGGCGCTCGTAGAGCACGCGGCCCTGCAGGTCGGTGATGCGCAGCGACATCTCGTCCAGGCCCGTGAGAAAGTCGTCCAGCATGTGGGCCAGCCCGGCTTCGTTGTGGGCGCTGCGGCTTTCCGTCATCAGGTGCAGCACGGCCTGCTGCTTGAGGTCCAGCGTCTCGTGCTGGTGCTGCTCCAGCGTCATCGATGCCACCCCGTAGACGGCCGCGCACACCAGGCCCAGGCCCAGCATGGTCTGCAGGGCCAGCCAGCGCGACAGGCGCCGGCCCAGGTGGGGAATGTCGGCAGGGGCAACGCTCACGGTGCGCGCGACTCCAGCACATAGCCCATGCCGCGCACCGTGTGCAGCAGGGGCTGCGCGAAGGGCTGGTCCAGCTTCAGGCGCAGGCGGCGCACGGCCACCTCGACCACATTGGTCTCGCTGTCGAAATTCATGTCCCAGACCTGGGAGGCCAGCTCGGTGCGCGACAGCACCTCGCCCTGGCGGCGCAGCAGCAGGCTCAGCAGGTTGAATTCCTTGGCCGTCAGGTCCAGGCGCTGGCCGGCGCGCGTGGCGCGGCGGCGTATCAGGTCCAGCTCCAGGTCGGCCATGCGCAGCGTGGTGGCCTCGGCCGCAGGCTGGGCCGTGCCGCCGCCGCGGCGCAGCAGCACATGCATGCGCGCCACCAGCTCGGAGAACGCGAAGGGCTTGACCAGGTAGTCGTCGGCGCCGCCCTGCAGGCCGCGCACGCGGTCCTCCACCTGGCCGCGCGCCGTCAGCATCAGCACCGGTGTCTGGCGCGACTGGCGCAGCGCCGCCAGCACGGCCAGGCCGTCGATGCCGGGCAGCATGCCGTCGAGCACGATGAGGTCGTAGGCCAGCTCGGTGGCCAGGTGCAGTCCGTCGATGCCGTTGTGCGCGACATCGACCACGAACCCCTCCTCGGTCAGGCCCTTGCGGAGGTAGTCGGCCAGCTTGGTTTCGTCTTCGATGACCAGGACTTTCATGCCGAGCATTGTCGGGGCAGGCAAGGGTTTTCGGAGATGACAAATTTGTCATGTGCCCGACAGCGCCGGGTCGCTGCGCCGCCCTAGACTCGCCGGCATGGGGCAGTCGCGATTGGTGTCAAACGCCATGCCCGACAATCCCGCACTTCTGCCATGCCCTCTTCCATGACCCGGCCCCGTCTTGCCGCCCTTGCCATCCTCGTGATCGCGCTGCTGTTCCAGTGGACCTGGATGGCGGCCGCTGCGCTGTGCCGCCACGACGGGCATGAGACCCGGCACTTCGGCCACCATGTCCATGGCGTGAGCCTGCACGGCATGGGCGCCGAGCGCCATGCGGGCACGGGCACGGATGCCGAGTCCGGCCCGCCTGCGCAAAAGGCCGACCAGGGCCTGCAGTCCTCGCTCAGCGTGGACTGCTCCATGTGCCACGCCTGGGTGGCCGCTGCCACACAGCACTGGCAGGCGGCGCCGGTGGCCCCGCCGCCCGCGCAATTCGCCGAGCCGCTGCGCCGGCATGCCTCGGCCGTGCTGCTGCGCCCCGACCGGCCCCGCTGGCAGGGCTGACGCTCCTGCAGCCGCCGGCCGGGCATTCGGCGTTCATCGCCCTGTTTCGCCCCGGACCGGCATTTTCCAGAAATCCCTTCGCGCGCAGCGGCCCTCGTCCGTGCGCGCCCTGTGGCGTGGGGCCTGATCGACCAAGCGATCACGCCTGATCCGCGCTGCGGGCAAGGAGCCCGTGTATGTCTTTTCCTTCGTCCTTTCCGTCGAGGACAGCCTTCGCACCGTGGGTGCTGGCGGCGCTGGCCGCCTGTGGCGTCGTGCAGGCCGCCGAGCCACCGGCCGATTCCGTGGCGCCACCCGCCTTTGCAGGCGCATCCCTTCCTGATGGCCCGCCGCTGGACCTGCAGCAGGCACGGGCCCTGGCGCTGGACGGCAATCCCGGCCTGCGCGCGGCCCGCCAGGCGCTGGCCGCCACGGAGGGGGCCGTGCTGCAAAGCCAGGCCCGGCCCAATCCCGAGCTGGCCTGGTCGCAGGAGGACACGCGCCGCAGCACCCGCACGCTGACCGTGCAGCTGAACCAGACCCTGGAAGTGGGCGGCAAGCGCGAGGCCCGCATGCGCGTGGCCGAGCGCGGCCGCGACCTGGCCCGCGCCGAACTGGCAGGGACCGAGGCCGCGCTGCGCGCCGATGTGGGCGCGGCCTTTTTCGGCGTGCTGGCCGCGCAGCAGCGCGTGGTCCTGGCCGGGCAGACGCTGGAGATCGCCAGCAGCGCGCGCGAGGCGGCGGCCCGGCGCGTGGCGGCCGGCAAGGTGGCGCCGCTGGAGGAGACCCGGGCCCGCGTGGCCGAGTCCGGCGCCCTGCTGGAGCAGGCCCGGGCCCGCTCTGCCCTGCGCGTGGCGCGCGGCCAGCTGCAGGCGCTGTGGGGCGAGAGCGTGCGCCCCTTCGGCCAGGCCGAGGGCGCCGTGGACGCGCTGCCCCAGCTGCCGGAACTGGCAGCCCTGCAGCAGCGCATCGAACAGGCTCCCGCCGTGCTGCGTGCGCGCCAGGCGCTGGAGCAAAGCCGCGCCACGGCCGACCTGGAGCGTGCGCGCCGCCTGCCCGATCCCACCGTCAGCCTGGGCGTCAAGCGCGCCACCGAGGTCGGGCGCAACCAGCTCGTGGTCGGCGTCTCCGTGCCCCTGCCCGTGCTCGACAGCAACCGGGGCAATCAGCTGCAGGCCCTGCGCCTGGCCGACCAGGCCGAGGAGCAGTTGCTGGCCACGCGCGTTCAGCTGCAGGCCCAGCTGTTCGAGGCGCGCGAGCTGCTGCAGTCCAGCCGCGAGCAGGCGCGCCAGCTGGCCGAGGAGGTGCTGCCCACGGCGCGCACGGCCTACGAGCTGGCCTCGCGCGGGTTTGCGCTGGGCAAGTTCGGCTACCTGGACGTGCTGGACGCGCAGCGCACCTGGTCCGAAGCGCGCAGCCAGTACCTGGACCAGCTGCTGGCCACGCACCGCGCCGCCGCCGACATCGACCGCCTGCTCGGCACAGAAGCCGGCCTCTGACCCCGATAGCAACCTGATTGCATCCAGACCATGAACACCAAGCCCTCCTCCTCCCCCCTCGGACCGCGCCGCACCCTCGTGGCCATTGCCGTCATCCTGGCCGTGGGTGCGCTGGCCGCCACGCTGATCCTGCGCAGCGGCCCGCCGGGTGCCGCCAAGGCCGACAGCCATGGCCACGGCCACAGCGAGGCCGCAGGCCATGCCGATGGCGAGCACCACGGCGCTGCAGCCGCAGCCGCAGCCGATGGCCACAAGCACGACGAAGGCCATGCCGACGATGAGCACCATGAAGATTCCAAGGCGGAAAAAGCCGAGGCCAAGCCCGCCGCCAAACCCGCAGCCACCGCCGAAGCCGGCCATGGCGACGACGAAGGCCTGATCGCCATGGACGCCCAGCGCATGCAGGCGGCCGGCGTGCGCCTGGCCGAGGCCGGCCCGGCCACCGTGCGCTCCGTGCTGCAGCTGCCCGGGGAGATCCGCTTCAACGAAGACCGCACGGCCCACGTCGTGCCGCGCGTGGCCGGCATTGCCGAGAGCGTTCCCGCCAACCTGGGCCAGAACGTGAAGAAGGGCCAGTTGCTGGCCGTGCTCAGCAGCGCCGCCGTCTCCGAGCAGCGCAGCGAACTGCTGGCCGCCAGCAAGCGCCTGGAGCTGGCCCGCACCACTTATGCGCGTGAAAAGCAGCTGTGGGAGGAAAAGGTCTCGGCCGAGCAGGACTACCTGCAGGCGCGCCAGGCGCTGCGCGAGGCCGAGATCGCCGTCTCCAACGCCCAGCAGAAGCTGGCCGCCACGGGCGCCGGTGCCGGCGGTGGTGCGGGCGGGCTCAACCGCTTCGAGCTGCGCGCGCCGTTTGACGGCGTGATCGTGGAAAAGCACCTGTCCGTGGGCGAGGCCGTGCAGGACACCACCCAGGTCTTCACCATCTCCGACCTGCGCAGCGTCTGGGCCGAGATGCGCGTGGCCGCGCCCGACCTGCCCGCCGTGCGCGTGGGCGAGAAGGCCACGGTGCGCGCCACGGCCTTCGACTCCTCGGCCACGGGCGAAGTGGCCTATGTGGGCGCACTGATCGGCCAGGACACGCGCACGGCCCCCGCGCGCATCACCCTGCCCAACCCCGACGGCGTGTGGCGCCCGGGCCTGTTCGTGAATGTGGAGCTGACGGCATCGTCCCGGCAGGCGCCGCTGGCCGTGGCCACGCAGGCACTGCAGAAGATGGAGCAGCAGACCGTGGTCTTCGTGCCCGTGCAGGGCGGTTTCCGCGCCCAGCCCGTGCGCGTGGGCCGCGCCGACGGCAAGACTACCGAGGTGCTGGACGGCCTGAAACCCGGCCAATCCTACGTGGCCGAGGGCAGCTTCATGCTCAAGGCCGAGCTGGGCAAGGCCAGCGCCGAACACAGCCACTGATCGGAGAGTCCATGTTTGAACGCATCATCCGATTTGCCATAGAGCAGCGCTGGCTGGTCCTGCTGGCCGTGCTGGCCATGGCGGGCCTGGGCATCTACAACTACCAGCGCCTGCCCATCGACGCCGTGCCCGACATCACCAATGTCCAGGTGCAGATCAACACCCAGGCCAGCGGCTACTCGCCGCTGGAGACCGAGCAGCGCGTCACCTATCCCATAGAGACGGTGATGGCCGGCCTGCCCCACCTGGAGCAGACGCGCTCGCTGTCGCGCTACGGCCTGTCCCAGGTCACCGTGGTGTTCAAGGACGGCACGGACATCTACTTCGCACGGCAGCTGGTGGGCGAGCGCATACAGCAGGCGCGCGACAGCCTGCCTGCCGGCATCACGCCCACGCTGGGCCCCATCTCCACGGGCCTGGGCGAGATCTACCTGTGGACCGTGGAGGCCGAGGACGGTGCGAAAAAGCCCGACGGCACGCCCTACACGCCCATGGACCTGCGCGAGATCCAGGACTGGGTCATCAAGCCGCAGCTGCGCAACGTGCCCGGCGTCACCGAGATCAACTCCATCGGCGGCTACGCCAAGGAGTACCTGGTGGCGCCCGCGCCCGAGAAGCTGGCCGCCTACGGCTTCACGCTGGCCGACATCGTCACCGCCCTGCAGCGCAACAACAGCAACGTGGGTGCGGGCTACATCGAGCGCCAGGGCGAGCAGTACCTGATCCGCGCGCCGGGCCAGGTCGGCGGCATCGCCGACATCCGCGAGGTCATCGTGGGCTCGGCCCAGGGCCAGCCCATCCGCATCCGCGATCTGGCCGAGGTAGGGCTGGGCCAGGAGCTGCGCACGGGCGCGGCCACCGACAACGGCCGCGAGGTGGTGCTGGGCACGGTGTTCATGCTGATCGGCGAGAACAGCCGCACCGTCTCGCGCGCCGTGGACCAGCGCATGGCCGAGATCAACCGGGGCCTGCCCCCGGGCGTCAAGGCCATCACCGTATACGACCGCACCAACCTGGTGGACAAGGCCATCGCCACGGTCAAGAAGAACCTGGTGGAGGGCGCGGCCCTGGTGGTGGTCATCCTCTTCCTGTTCCTGGGCAACCTGCGCGCGGCGCTGATCACGGCGCTGATCATCCCGCTGTCCATGCTGTTCACCTTCACGGGCATGGTGCACTACAAGGTCAGCGCCAACCTCATGAGCCTGGGGGCGCTGGACTTCGGCATCATCATCGACGGCGCCGTGGTCATCGTGGAGAACTGCGTGCGCCGCCTGGCGCATGCGCAGGAGGCGCGCGGACGGTCGCTGACGCGCAGCGAACGCTTCCATGAAGTCTTCGCCGCCGCGAAGGAAGCGCGCCGCCCGCTGCTGTTCGGCCAGCTCATCATCATGGTGGTCTACCTGCCCATCTTCGCGCTCACGGGTGTGGAGGGCAAGATGTTCCACCCCATGGCGCTCACGGTGGTCATTGCGCTGGCCGGCGCCATGCTGCTGTCCATCACCTTCATCCCGGCGGCGATTGCGCTGTTCATGGGCGACAAGGTGGCCGAGAAGGAAAACCGCCTCATGGGCTGGGCACGCCGCGGCTATGCGCCCGTGCTGGCGCGCGTCATGGCCGCGCCCGCCGTGGTGCTCACGGCCGCCGCCGTGGCCGTGGCGCTGAGCCTGCTGCTGGCCACGCGCCTGGGCAGCGAGTTCGCGCCCAACCTCAACGAGGGGGACTTCGCCATCCAGGCGCTGCGCATCCCCGGCACCAGCCTCACGCAGTCGCTGCAAATGCAGATGCAGATCGAGAAGGCGCTCAAGAAGGAGTTCCCCGAGATCGACCGCGTGTTCGCGCGCACCGGCACGGCCGAGATCGCCTCCGACCCCATGCCGCCCAACATCTCCGACGGCTACATCATGCTGAAAGCCCGCAGCGAGTGGCCCGACCCGGCGCGCCCGCGCGATGAGCTGCTGGCCGCCGTGCAGGCGTCGGTGGACCGCATCCCGGGCAACAACTACGAGTTCTCCCAGCCGATCCAGCTGCGCTTCAACGAGCTGATCTCGGGCGTGCGCAGCGACGTGGCCGTGAAGATCTTCGGCGACGACATGGCCGTGCTGGAGAAAAGCGCCCAGACCGTGGCCGGCATGCTGCAGCAGATCGCGGGCGCCTCCGAGGTCAAGGTCGAGCAGACCACGGGCCTGCCCATGCTCACCGTGCAGATCGACCGCGAAAAGGCCTCGCGCTACGGCCTGAACATGGGCGATGTGCAGGACGCCATCAGCACCGCCATGGGCGGCACCGAGGCCGGCACGGTGTTCGAGGGCGACAAGCGCTTCGACATCCAGGTGCGCCTGCCGGACGCCGTGCGCAACGACCTGCAGGCCCTGAGCCGCCTGCCCATCGCCCTGCCGCGCGGGGCGGACGGGCGCATCGGCTTCGTGCCGCTGTCGGCCGTGGCCACGTTCGAGACCGCGCCCGGCCCCAACCAGGTCAGCCGCGAGGACGGCAAGCGCCGCATCGTGGTCAGCGCCAATGTGCGCGGGCGCGACATCGGCTCCTTCGTGGGCGAGGCGCAGCAGAAGCTGCAAGGCCTGTCGCTGCCGCCCGGCTACTGGACGCGCTGGGGCGGCACCTTCGAGAACCTGGAGTCGGCCACGCGCCGCCTGCAGATCGTCGTGCCCGTGGCCCTGCTCATGGTCTTCGTGCTGCTGTTCGCCATGTTCGGCAATGTGCGCGACGGGCTGGTGGTCTTCACGGGCATTCCGTTCGCGCTCACGGGCGGCATCCTGGCGCTGTGGCTGCGCGACATACCGCTGTCCATCTCGGCGGCGGTGGGCTTCATCGCGCTGTCGGGCGTGGCCGTGCTCAACGGCCTGGTCATGATCTCCTGGATCAGGAGCCTGCGAGAGCAGGGCGCCAGCGTGCCCGACGCCGTGACCGAAGGCGCGCTCACCCGGCTGCGCCCCGTGCTGATGACGGCCCTGGTGGCCTCGCTGGGCTTCGTGCCCATGGCCATTGCCACGGGCACGGGTGCCGAGGTGCAGCGGCCGCTTGCCACGGTGGTGATCGGCGGCATCCTGTCGTCCACGCTGCTGACCCTGCTGGTGCTGCCGCTGCTGTACCGGCTGGTGCATCGCAACGATCCGTCGGAGGCCAGCGGCACAGACCCCGTGCCCGCCGCGCCGGCACCTGCCGTGTGACGCGGCGCCCGGGCAGCACCCGGGCGGCCACTTTGGAACCCGCTGCAGCCTGGCTGCAGCGGGTTTCTTCATGCCCGGGATATCCCGGGCCACACATCTTTGCCCATCGATGTGAACCTCGCGCATTTGGCATGGAGCGGCTGCGAACCCCTGCCTAGAATTCGTCCCACAACAGCAAGGACAACGGGAGGGAGACAAGGCCATGAACAGCCCCGCCAGCGGACGGCACGGCCGTGCCCGCATCGCCGTGGAGAGCCGGTCCATCGACTGCATTCCCGACAGCGAGCGCCACGCGCGGCTCGCCGACCAGGGGCCGTTCTGGTTCCTGGGCAACTTCCACTTCTTCACGCTTTCCATCGGCTTCGTCGGCCCGTCGCTGGGGCTGTCGGCGCCCTGGAGCGCCCTGGCCGGGGCGCTGGGCATCATGTTCGGCACGCTGTTCATGGCGTTGCACGGCGCGCAGGGGCCGCAGCTGGGGCTGCCGCAGATGATCCAGTCGCGCGCGCAGTTCGGCTTTCGCGGTGTCATCCTGCCGCTGTGCGCCACGCTGCTGGTGTTCACGGGGTTCAACGTCGTCAACGTCTCGCTCATCATGCAGGGCATGCAGGCCGTGTTCGGCCTGCCGCCAGCGCCCACGGCCTGCGTGGCCGTGGCGGCAGGCGCCTTGCTGGCGGTCTGCGGCCACGATGTGATGCACAGGGCCTTCCGCTGCGCGCTGATGCTGGCGCTGCCGCTGTATGCGCTGGCCACGCTGGCGTTGCTGGCTGGCGTGGGCGAGCCTTTGGCACGCCAGGGCACGGGCCCGGCGCCGGGCTTTGCATGGAGCGCCTTTGCCGCGCAGTTCACCATCGCGGCCAGCTACAACATCTCCTATGCGCCCTATGTGTCCGACTATTCGCGCTACCTGCCGCGCCACACTGCGCCCCGGCGCCTGATCGCAGCCATCTTCCTGGGTGCATCGCTGTCCGGGGCCTGGATGATCGGGCTGGGCGCCTGGATGGCGCAGCGGCTGCAGGCCGGGGACGCGCTGGCGGCGCTGGGCCAGATCGGCGCGGCGCTTTTCCCGGGCGCGGACCGGCTGCTGCCTGCCCTGGCCGTCGTGGCCTTCCTGCCCATCATCGCGTTGAACACGTACAGCGCGGCGCTGACCGTGCTCACGGCGGCGGATTCGCTGGGCGGCCTGCGCCCCACGCGCAGTGCACGCATCGGTGCCATCGCCGCCATCAGCGCCACCATCCTCGCGTGCGTGCTGTCCATCCAGGGCAGCGGCGTGGCACTGCTGCACTCCTTCCTGGCGCTGCTGCTGTACTTCCTGGTGCCATGGACGGCGGTCAACCTCGTGGACTACTTCCTGGTGCGCAAGGGCCGCTACGCCATCGCTGATTTCTTCACGCCACAGGGCATCTACGGCGCCTGGGGCTGGCGCGGCATCTGCGCCTATCTGGGCGGCTTTGCAGCCATGGTGCCGTTCATGCACATCCACGACGCCACCGATGGCCATGCGGTCTTCATCGGCTGGGCTGCGCAGCGGCTGGGCGGCGTGGACTTCGCCTGGCTGCCGGGCATTCTCGTCGCCGGCAGCCTTTACGGGGGGCTGGCCCGCAACCTGGATCTGCAGGCCGAGGAGGCCGCCAGTTGCCAGCCGCGGCAGGACAGCCACCCTTTGCATCCCAAGGAGCGCACACCATGACGGAGCACCGCATCCGCATCATCCAGCCCCGTCTGCGTGACGGCGACATTGCCGGCAACTTGGCGATGACGCTGAAGACGATCAGGGCCAGCGCGGGTCAGGCCGACCTGCTGGTCTTTCCCGAAACCTGCATCAGCGGATTTCCCCGGCCCGACAACGTGGCGCAGCTGGCCGAGCCGCTGGATGGCCCCTCGGCCACTGCGCTGCGCGAGGCCGCGCGGCAAGCCGGCGTGGCTGTCGCCATCGGCCTGGCCGAAGCAGACCAGGGCCGCCGCTTCAATGCCGGCCTGCTGATCGATGCCGACGGGCAGGTGCTGCTGCACTACCGCAAGACCATGCTCTACGACTCGGACCAGGGCGTGTTCGAGGCAGGTGAGCGCTGGCCCCCATGCGAATGGCGCGGCCTGCGGCTGGGAATGCTGATCTGCTTCGACATCGAATTTGCGGCACCGGCCCGCGCGCTGGGTGCGCAGGGCGTGGACCTGATCGTGCTGATGGACGGGATGATGCACCCCCACGGCCACATCCATCGCCATGCCGTGCCCGTGCGTGCGATGGACAACCAGTGCTACATCGCCATGGCCAACCGCGTGGGCCCTGGCGACAGCTACGCTTTCAGCGGAGGCAGCCAGTTCGCCGATCCCTTCGGCCAGACGCTGGCGCGCATCGCGGGCGATGCCGAGGGCCTGCTGGACGTGCGCCTGGACCCTCTGGCGCCCGGCCGCGCGCGTGCGCAGTACCGGGGCTGACGAGCGCCGAGGCGCCACCGTGGCGCGGTCATCTGTGTCGGTTGTATGACAGCATTGTCACCATCCTGTGGGGGTGGCGTGGGGGGGCGATTTCTACATTGGAGTCCTCTCCCCGGCGTTCCGCCTTGCGGGGCGTGGGGAGAACGAATCACCAACGTTCTTTGAAAGGGACACACCATGTCGCAACGCCGTTTCACCCCCGCTACCCTGATCGCCGGCCTGGTCGCATCGGCAGCGCTGCTGCTGCCGGGCATGGCATCGGCGGCCGGGTACATCCACCCGGCCAACAACGAGGCGGGTGCCGTCGTCCATCCCGAACATTTCAAGAGCAGCAAGACGCGCGCCCAGGTGACGGCCGAGGCCGAGGCGGCCGTGCGCCAGGGCGGCACCTCGCGCTTCAATGCCGGCGTCTACCCGGCGCCTGCACCGCAGACCGGTGGCGGCAAGACGCGGCAGGAAGTGATCAATGAACTGATCAACGAAACGCCTGCCCAGCGCGATGCACGCCAGCGTGCCATGGGTGGTTGATGCACGTGCGGGGCGATGCAATGCTGCCCCGCAGCAGCCGTATCAGGGGATGACCGACGCGCCGCGCGGCTACGAGCCTGCGGCGCGTTCCGCTTCCTCGGCCTCATGGGCGCGTGCGATGGCCAGGATCACGTCGCGCGCCAGGCGGCGCTTGGGTACGGGAAGGCGCAGGTAGATCTTGAACAGCTCGTTGTCCTCGTAGCCCAGGCCGGCGGACCAGCTGCCCTTGGGCTCACGCACCTCGCGCGCCGGCTGCGGCGCGCGCAGGAACTCCTCCAGCGGCACCTGCAGCCAGTCGGCCAGCGCAGCAAGTTTCTTGGTGTTGGGCATGGTCTTGCCCAGCAGCCACAGACGCACGCCGTGCTGCGACATGGGCTTGCCCCAGAAGCGTGTGTTGAATTCGCGCTCCAGCACCGAGGGCTTGGCTTCATAGCCACGGGCCTCCAGGGAATCACGTAATTTCTGCGCAAACCGCTGCTTCGCATCCTGCATGCGGGCACGCTATGGGATAAGTCTGATTGTGCAGTGAGTATTGTGAAAAATCACATATCCGGTGTGATTGATAGTTAACATCAAAGACTCAACCAGAAATCACAAGCACAGGAGGGCCCATGCGCTGGCAAGGAGTGTGGCTGCTGCCTGCGGGCCTGGCCCTGCTGCTGGGCGGTTGCGGCGGTGACGATGGCGAGGTGCTGACCGTGCGGGCTGCGCCCTGGGGCGCCGCCTCGGGCGTGTCGATAGGGCAGGTGCTGCAGGACAGGTCGGCCTGCGCGCGCAGCAGCTGGCGCAGCGTGGGAGACGGCAGCGGCGGGCGCATCGTCGAGTACGCCTGCGAGCGCGCAGGCGTGCGTGACTACCTGCAGGCCAGTCTGCGCCAGGAGGTCGGGCCACTGCAGCGCGCCGCCGAAAGCGAACAGGCCCGGTTCGAGGCGCGGTTGCGTGGCGAATGGCGTGAGCTGCTCGTGCTGGAGCGGCAGCGGCAGGAGATGCTGCGGCGCCACGCGCAGGAGGCGCAAAGGGATGCCGACCACAGGCAGCGGCACCTGGAGGATCTGCGTGTGCTGGGGGACATGAAGGAGTGCGGCAGCTTCCGTCCGCAAAGCCTCAGTGCCGAGGCCGCGCCGCAGCGCCTGGTGCTGGCAGCCCAGGCCTGTGCGCAGGCCGGGCGCGCGGCCGGGCATGTCTATGCGCGCGAGCGGGAGCGGACGCTGGTGCGGCTGCGCGCGGCCCTGCCGCGCTACGACGAGGCCCGGCTGGGCCGCGAGGCGGCCTTGCAGGCGATGGACCGCACCCTGGAGCAGCAGGAGGCGGCGCTGCGCCGGCTGGAGGAAGACCGCCCCGAGGCGGGCGAGCGCATACGCCGCTCATTGGCCGCGCGCATGGAGGCCATGCGCCTGCGGCTGGGCCAGGTGGGCCGCGTGCGCGAGCTCACGCGCTGGAGCGTGGCCGGCGCACGCGTGGTCTACCTGGACACGGCCCTGGCCATGGAGTGCGGCGTGCGCACGCTGACCGAAGCCATGCCGCTGGACACCCTGGTCGAAGACCTGGGCGAGGGCCAGGCCGTGCCCCGACAGGGAGGCGCATTGGCCCGGGCGCTTGACGGACTGTGGGCGCGCTGCCTGCAGCAGCCCTGAGGGCGGGAAGGACTGCACGGCGCCGGTTGCACCGCGCCCGTTGCACCACGCCTCAGAATCTCGGCAGGTCCGGGTGTGAGATCTGGCCGCCGCGCACCAGCATCTTTCCGTATTCGGCACAGCGGTTGAGCGTGGGAATCACCTTGCCGGGGTTGAGCAGGGCCTGCGGGTCGAAGGCGGCCTTGAGCGCGAACATCTGGTCGTTCTCGGCCGTGGTGAACTGGGTGCACATGGAGTTGAGCTTTTCCACGCCCACGCCATGCTCGCCCGTGACCGTGCCGCCCATGGCCACGCTGGTCTCCAGGATGTCGGCGCCGAACAGCTCGCAGCGGTGCAGCTCGTCGGGGTCGTTGGCATCGAACAGGATCAGCGGGTGCAGGTTGCCGTCGCCCGCGTGGAAGACGTTGGCGCAGCGCAGGCCGTATTTCTTTTCCATCTCCTGGATGGCCAGCAGGATGTCGGCCAGGCGCTTGCGCGGGATGGTGGAGTCCATGCACATGTAGTCGGGGCTGATGCGCCCGCTGGCGGGAAAGGCGTTCTTGCGCCCGCTCCAGAAGCGCAGGCGCTCGGCCTCGCTTTCGCTCACCGTGATGGCCGTGGCCCCGGCGCCGCGCAGCACCTCGCTCATGTGGGCGATCTCTTCCTCGACTTCCTCGGGCGTGCCGTCGCTCTCGCACAGCAGGATGGCCTCGGCCGTGAGGTCGTAGCCGGCCTTGACGAAGTCCTCGACGGCGGCCGTCATGGGCTTGTCCATCATCTCCAGCCCGGCCGGGATGATGCCGGCCGCGATCACGGCGGCCACGGCGTCGCCGGCCTTGCGCACGTCGTCGAAGCTGGCCATGATGCAGCGCGCCAGCTGGGGCTTGGGGATCAGGCGCACGGTGACTTCGGTGGTCACGGCCAGCATGCCTTCGCTGCCGACCAGGATGGCCAGCAGGTCGAAGCCCGGCGTGTCCAGCGCCGTGGAGCCGAACTCCACCGGCTCGCCCTCCACCGTGAAGCCGCGCACCTTCAGCACGTTGTGTACGGTCAGCCCGTACTTGAGGCAGTGCACGCCGCCCGAGTTCTCGGCCACGTTGCCGCCGATGGTGCAGGCGATCTGGCTGCTGGGATCGGGCGCGTAGTACAGGCCGAAGGGCGCGGCGGCCTCGCTGATGGCCAGGTTGCGCACGCCGCACTGCACCACGGCCGTGCGGCTGGCGGCATCGACCTGGAGGATCTTGTTGAACTTGGCCAGCGACAGCGTCACGCCCATGGGATGGGGCAGGGCGCCGCCCGACAGCCCGGTGCCTGCGCCGCGTGCGATCACGGGCACCTGGATGGCGTGGCAGGCGCGCAGCACGGCCTGGACCTGGGCCTCGGTCTCGGGCAGGCAGACCACCAGGGGGCGCTGGCGGTAGGCCGTGAGTCCGTCGCATTCATAGGGGGTGGTGTCCTCGGCGTTCCACAGCAGGGCATGCGTGGGCACATGGCGGGCCAGCGCGGCCACGACCTCGGCCTGGCGCCGTGCGCGTTCGGAGGCCGTGGGCTGCTGGTGGGCGGCATCGGCGGCGGCCGACGCCATGGCGCCGGGGGCAGGGCTGGCTGGGGAGCTGGCGGAAGTCATGGGGCCTGACTTTAGGCGATGCCGCCGTCTTTGTGCAGCGGGACTGCGCTGATGTTTATTGCAACGGCGCGTGAAATCCGCGAAATCCGCGAAATCAGTTATGGGCGCCTCAGCATGCCATCGCCCTCTTCAACCATTCAGCAAAGGCCGCGCATTCCCAGCGGTCCATGGTGCCGGTGCGCCAGCACAGGTAGTGGGCGTGGGGGCTGGCCGTGTCCATGTCGAACAGGCGCACCAGGGTGCCGTTGTCCATCCAGGGTGCGCCCAGCTTGTGGCGCACCAGGGCAATGCCCATGCCGGCCGAGGCCGCGTCGCACATCAGGCCGATGTCGTTGAACTGCGAGCCCTCGTGCGGCTCGGGCCAGTCCAGGCCGGTGGCGCCGAACCAGGTGCGCCAGGGCTCCAGCGGGCTGCGCAGCAGGGGCATGCCTTCCAGGTCCTGGGGCTGCTCGAAGGGGCCGTGCTCGCGGATGAAGGCCGGCGAGGCCAGCGGCGTGACCACGTCGCGCGCCAGCTCGATGTGCTCCACGTCGGCATAGTGGCCGGGGCCGAAGCGCACCATCAGGTCGGCATCCTCGGCCACCACGTCCAGCAGCGGGATGGAGACCTGCAGGGCGATGTCGATCTCGGGATAGGTTTCCGTGAACTGGCGCAGGCGCGGGATCAGGATCACGCGCGCAAAGGTGGGCGTGACCGCAAGCTTGAGCCTGCGGCGGCCCGGCGCCGTCACCTCGCCCGGGAAGCGCTGCAGCGCGCCCAGGCCCTCGCGCACGTGGGACAGGTAGGCGCTGCCTTCGGTGGTGAGCGAAAAGTCCGAGCGGCCGAACAGCCGCGTGCCCAGGATCTGCTCGAGCTGGCGCACGCGGTGGCTGACGGCGCTGGGCGTGACGCACAGCTCCTCGGCCGTCTGCGTCACGCTGCGCAGCCGCGCCAGCGCCTCGAAAGTGAGCAGGCACTGTATGGGCGGGATGCGGCGGGCGCCGCTGCCGGGCGGGGCAAAGCCGCTGCCGGCGGCAAGGGTCACGTTCGCCATGGGCGGCCGGGAGCCGGCTTCAGCGGAAGACCACGGTCTTGTGGCCGTTGAGGATGACGCGGTGCTCGCTGTGCCACTTGACGGCGCGGGCCAGCACCTGGCTCTCGGTGTCGCGGCCGCGGGCCGTGAGGTCCTCCACGGTGTCGGTGTGGTCGGCGCGGGCCACGTCCTGCTCGATGATCGGGCCTTCGTCCAGGTCGGCCGTCACATAGTGGGCCGTGGCGCCGATCAGCTTCACGCCGCGGTCATGGGCCTGGTAGTAGGGCTTGGCGCCCTTGAAGCTGGGCAGGAAGCTGTGGTGGATGTTGATCGCGCGGCCGGCCAGCTTGGTGCACAGGTCGTTGGACAGCACCTGCATGTAGCGCGCCAGCACCACGAGTTCGGCGCCTTCGGCCTCGATGATCTCGAACTGCTTTGCCTCGGCCTGGGCCTTGGTGGCAGCCGTGACGGGGATGTGGTGGAAGGGGATGTTGTAGCTGGCCGCCAGCTGGTAGAACTCGCGGTGGTTGCTGATGATGGCGCGGATGTCCACCGGCAGCAGGCCGCTCTTCCAGCGAAACAGCAGGTCGTTGAGGCAGTGGCCTTCCTTGCTGACCATGAGCACGGTCTTCATGGCTTCGGCCTTGGTGTGCAGGCGCCACTTCATCTGGTACTGGCCGCCCAGGTCGGCCAGGGCCGCCCTCAGAGCCGCGGGATCGCAGCCGTTGCAGGCAAATTGCACGCGCATGAAGAACAGTCCGGTGGCCGGGTCGTTATACTGCGCGGCCTCTTCGATGTTGCCGCCTTGCTCGAGCAGGAAGCCCGAGACGGCATGTACCAGACCGAGCCGGTCGGGGCACGAAAGGGTAAGAATATAGGCTTGGGTCATAGCGGCGCAATTGTCGCAGCATGCACACGACCCTGCGCAAGTCACACGTTCTGGGAACGTTCTGAGGAACCACATGCAAGATCAGGGAGAGCAGCCCCGAATACCGCTCTGGGGCGCATTGACCCTGTATGTGTGCGCAGGTCTGCTGTGGCTCTGGGGCGTGGAATGGCTGCTGGCGCACCTGCAGATACCGCCCGGGCCGGCAGCGCAGCGGCGCATGCTGTCCTCGGTGGCCCTGGTGCTGGTCACGGCCGTGGGCGGCGGCTGGCTGCTGTGGCGCATGCGCCGTGGAGAGCGCACTGCCCATGCCGCGATGGCCGCCGGGCGGGAGGCCGACGAACGCCAGCGCCTGGCCGCCGCCGTGGTGGACAACACCATGGAGGGCGTGGTCGTCACAGATGCGCGCAGCCGCATCCTCTCGGTCAACAGCGCCTTCACGCGGCTGCTGGGCTATACCGAGCAGGAGATGCTGGGCAAGACCCCGCGCATGTTCAAGTCCGGCCGCCACGACAAGGCCTTCTACGAGGCCATGTGGGACAGCATGCAGGCCACGGGCCACTGGCAGGGCGAAATCTGGAACCGCCGCAAGAACGGCGAGGTCTTTCCCGAGCGCATGTCGCTCAGCGCCGTCAAGGACGCACAGGGCAAGGTCACGCACTACGTGTGCATGTTCACCGACATCTCGGCCGAGAAGGCGCGCGAGGCCCAGCTCGAATTCCTGGCCCACCGCGACATGCTCACCGGCCTGCCCAACAGCGTGCGCTTCACAGCGCTGCTGGAAGACGCCGTGGCCGAGGCGGCCGCCGAGCAGGGCACGCTGGCCGTGATGCTGCTGAACATCGATCGCTTCAAGGACGTCAATGACAGCTACGGCCACGCCATCGGCGACCAGGTGCTGCGCCACATCGCCGCCCGTGTGCACGACTCCCTGGGTCCCCAGGACCTCATAGGTCGCATGGCCGGTGACGAACTGGCCGTGCTGTGCAAGGGCATGAGCGAGCGCGGCGACGCCATCGCCCGTGCACGGCAACTGATCGCGGCGGCCGGCCAGCCCTGGAGCTCGCCGGACGGCCTGTCCGTCATGGCCGGCGTCAGCGTGGGCATCTGCATGTACCCCTCCCACGCCGGCAATGCCCAGGACCTGCTGCAGGGCGCGCATGCGGCCGTCTACGGCGCCAAGTCGCGCAGCGGCCGTGCCTGGTGCTTCTTCGAGGAAGACATGACCTCGGCCGCGCGCGAGCGCCTGGCCATGGAGGCACGGCTGCGGCAGGCCATAGACCTGGGCCACCTGCGCCTGTACTTCCAGCCCCAGATCGACCTGGCCACGGGCCGCCTGGTGGGCGCCGAGGCCCTGGTGCGCTGGCTGGACCCGGACGAGGGCCTCATCTCCCCGGCACGCTTCATTCCCGTGGCCGAAAGCTCGGGCGTCATCGGCGCGCTGGGCCTGTGGGTGCTGCGCGAGGCCTGCGCCCAGGGCCAGCGCTGGCGCGATCAGGGCCTGCCCGAGATGACCATCGCGGTCAATGTCTCGCTGCACCAGTTCCTGCTGACCGACATTGCCGGTGCCACCGCCGACGCGCTGGCCGCCACGGGCTTCGCCCCGCACTGCCTGGAGCTGGAGATCACCGAAAGCGCCCTGGCCGAGCGCCCCGAGGAGGCCCTGGCCGTCATGCGCCGCCTGCGCGCCCAGGGACTGCGGCTGGCCATCGACGACTTCGGCACCGGTTATTCCTCGCTGGCCCACCTCAAGCGCTTCCCGCTGGACCTGCTCAAGATCGACCAGGGCTTCATCCGCGACATCCCGCACAGCGCCGACGACATGGCCATCAGCGGGTCGGTGATCGCGCTGGGGCATGCCATGGGGCTGAAGGTGCTGGCCGAGGGCGTGGAGACGGCTGAGCAGCTGGCGTTCCTGCGCGGCAAGGGGTGCGACTTCTTCCAGGGCTATCTGTGCAGCAAGCCCATGCCTGCGCAGGCGTTCGGCGAGTGGGTCTCGGGCAACGAGGGGATGTGGGCCGTGCAGGGGTGAAGCTCAGTCCACCCGACCCGCATCCGCCCGCGGTGCCGGCGGGTTCCTGAACTTCTCGCGCAGCTCTGCGCAGTGATCCTTGGCCGGCAAGGCGTCCGTCTTCTGCAGCCAGTCCACATCGGATTCGTGCGCCACCGATGTCTCGCCTGCCTGCGCCACGGCCACTTTGGCTGCTGCGGACTCCGGCAGCCAGGTCGGGATGCCCACCCCGCGCAGGACATGGCCCCGCCCGGCCACCAGCACCACGGTCTTGCCGGGCCTGATCGCCGCCTTGGCCACCTCGGCCATGCTGGCATCGCGGGCCAGCTGGATGCGGGCCATGGGCGGCAGCTGTGTGTCGGGCAGCAGGCCGCAGTGGCCTTCGCGGATGGCGTCGAGCTGGCGCTGCCAGCCTTCGGGCGGCAGGTGGGTGTCCAGGTTCTGGTTGCGCATGGCCTGCTTCATGTCGGCGCGGGGCAGGTTGCCGCCCAGCACGGGCACGCCTGCGCGCACGGCGGCCATGACCACGCCGCGGTAGCGCGGCCAGGGCCAGGCGGCGTCCTGCCATTGCAGGGCCTGCTGCACAGCGTCCTCGGAGGCATCGCGCGCCAGGCTGGCCGTGGAGCCCGTGCGCGGCGCCATCTCGATCACCAGCGCGGCCAGGCGCTCCTGCGTGGCCAGCTGCTGCACCGTGGCCTGTTGCCAGGCCTGGTGGGCCGCCGCATCGTGCTGCTCGCCCAGCAGCACCAGGGGTGCGTCGGACCAGCGCTGCAGCTGCTGCGTCCAGTCCCGCGCCGGTGTGGAGGAGCTGGCGCAGCCGGCAAGGGCTGCCGCCAGCCATGCGGCCGCAGCCAGGCCGGCAAGGCGCGGGGTGCGGATGAAGGGGCGGGGGATGGAGCGGACTTGCATGGCCCCATGCTAAACACTGGCCTCGCCCGGGGGCCCCATAGGCCCTGTGGGCATTGGGGGCAGTTGAAAGGATCCTAGGAATCGGGGCGGGGCACGGCGCAAACGGGCGGCGCTTGATTCAGGTCAAGACGCGCAAATGTGCCGTGGCTACAGTGCAACCATGCATGGCAAGCCCTCGCTTTCGACCAAGCTGCTGCTCATGGGCGCGGCCTGCCTGCTGGCGGCCGTGGCATCGATCGGCTTCACGCTGTGGGTGGCCTGGCAGCTGGAGGGCGGCGCGGCCGCCGTGAACGAGGCCGGGCGGCTGCGCATGAGCATGGTGCGCATGGCCATGGCGCGCCAGAACGAGGCGCCTGCGCAGTGGCAGGCGCGCGCGCAGCAGTTCGACGCCAGCCTGGACCTGCTGCGCAGCGGCGACATGTCGCGCCCGCTGTTCGTGCCCTGGAGCGACGAGGTCAGGGAGCGCTACGAGCGCATACGCCGCGACTGGAGCGCGCTGCACGCGCGCTGGCAGGCCGAGGACCAGGCCGATGCGCAGGCCATCATGGGCAGCGCCGACGCCTTCGTGCGCGAGGTGGACGGCTTTGTCGAGGCCATCGAGGACCGGCTCTCGCGCTGGACGGCCATCCTGCACCTGTTTCAGATGTGTCTGATGGCGCTGGCCATCATCGCGGCCGTGAGCTTCATGGCCACCAGCTACTGGCTGGTGCTGCATCCCGTGGGCCAGCTGCGCTCGGCGCTGGAGCGCATGCGCCGCGGACACTTGGACACGCGCATGAGCGTGGAGGTGGACGACGAGTTCGGCCAGCTGGCGGCCGGCTTCAACCTCATGGCCCAGTCGCTGCAAAGCTCGCACGCCGAACTGGAGGACAAGGTGCGCGAGAAGACCGCCAGCCTCAACGTGCAGCACCAGCAGCTGCAGGCGCTGTACGCGGTCAGCGTGCAGGCGTCGGAGGCCGCCAGCCTGCAGTCCCTGGCCGAAGGCTTTGTGCGCCAGGTCCGCCTGGCGGCCCAGGCCGATGCGGCCACGGTGCGCTGGTCCGACGAGGCCAACGAGCGCTACGTGCTGCTGGCCGGCGACGGCCTGCCCCAGTCCATGTCGGTGCAGGAGCACTGCCTGCACACGGGCGCCTGCCTGTGCGGCCAGCCGCGCGAGCAGGCGCGGCTGCGCGTGATCCCCATCACGCCGGCCAGCGACCTGCAGCTGCCGCACTGCCGCGAGGCCGGCTTCGAGACCGTGGTCAGCATCCCCGTGCAACTGCAGCAGCGCCTGTTGGGCGAGGTCAACCTGTTCTTTCGCTCCACCGTGGTGCTCACGGACGACATGCGCGACCTGCTGTCCGCCATGGCGCGCCACCTGGCCAGCGCCATGGAAAGCCTGCGCGCCACGGCGCTGGAGCGCGAAGCCGCCGTGGCCGAGGAGCGCGGCCTGATCGCGCGCGAGCTGCATGACTCCATTGCCCAGTCGCTGGCCTTTCTCAAGATACAGACCCAGCTGCTGCGCGACGCCGTGGCCAAGGGCCGCGACGAGGCGCGCGACCGCAGCCTGGGCGAGCTGGAAGTGGGCGTGCGCGAATGCTATGCCGACGTGCGCGAGCTGCTGGTGCATTTCCGCACGCGCACCAGCGCCGAGGACATCGAGGCCGCGCTGCGCGCCACGCTGTCCAAGTTCGAGCACCAGACGGGCATTGCCACCTCGCTGAGCATGACCGGCCAGGGCCTGCCGCTGGCGCCCGATGTGCAGATCCAGGTGCTGCACATGGTGCAGGAGGCGCTGTCCAACGTGCGCAAGCACGCGGGTGCCAGGCATGTGCAGCTGCGCGTGGGGCGCCACCCCTGGCGCTTCGAGGTCAGCGACGACGGCTGCGGCTTCGTCCCCGCCGACGTGGCGCCGGACTCGCTGCATGTGGGCCTGGGCATCATGCGCGAGCGCGCCCTGCTGGCGCAGGCGCTGGTCCATGTCCACTCCCGCCCCGGCGAGGGCACGCGCGTGCTCATCGAGCTGCCGCCGTCGGCCTCGGCCGGGGCGCCGGCGCAGGCCCTCCCCTCGAACGCGTGACACGCTCCCGGAAGAAAAAAGCCGCCCCATGTCCTTCTCCAGCCCCATCTCCGTCTTCGTCATCGACGACCACACGCTGTTCCGCCGCGGCCTGATCGCCCTCATCGCCCAGGACGCAGGCCTGCGCGTGGTCGGCGAGGCCGGCGACGCGGGCGAGGCCCTGCGCCTGGTGCCCGCGCTGGCGCCCCAGGTCATCCTGCTGGACAACCACCTGCCCGGCGTGCTGGGCGTCGATGCCATCGCGGGCCTGCGGGCCGCATCGCCCGGCAGCCGCGTCGTCATGCTCACCGTGAGCGAGGACGGCCAGGACCTGGCGGCCGCGCTGCGCAACGGCGCCCAGGGCTATCTGCTCAAGACCATCGACGGCGACCTGCTGTCCGAGGCCCTGCGCCGCGCCGCGCGCGGCGAGCCCGTGGTCAGCCCCGAGATGATGGGCAAGCTGGTGGCCGCCTTCCAGTCCCAGGGCGCGCCCGAGCCCCAGGCGCCCGAGCCGGACGAGGCCCCGGCCTCGCCGCTGTCCCCGCGCGAGGAAGAGGTGCTGGTCCAGATCGCCCGGGGCGCCAGCAACAAGGAAATCGCCCGCACGCTGGACATTGCCGAGACCACGGTCAAGATCCATGTGCAACACATCCTGCGCAAGCTCGGCCTGAGCTCGCGCGTGCAGGCGGCCGTGTATGCGTCGGAGCGGCAGCGGGATTAGCGGCCTACGCTGTGGCTGAAGCCCAACCATCCCCCGCACACCGCAGCGCCCACACCCAGGCCAGCGCGGCCGCCACGGTCAGGCCGGTGAGCATGGCTGCCGCGCCCACGGCGTCCAGCGCCACGCCGGCGGCCAGCGGCACCAGCATGCGGCTGGCGGCGAACAGGCTGGCCTGCAGGCCGTAGTCGAAGGCCTGCCAGCGCGGGCGGGCGAATTGCATCATCAGTCCGAAGACGCAGGCCGAGGAGGCGCCCATGGCTGCTGCCACGCAGGCCACGGCCGCGACCAGGCCCGGGGCCGGGGCGCCGGCTGCGATGACGGCCGCCAGCAGGGCCAGCGCCGCCACGTTGCAGCCCGCATACAGGGGCAGGGCGCGCCGGGTGCCCAGGCGGCGCGTGAGCAGGGGCGAGGCCGCGCCCGCCAGCGCGGCCACCACGCCGCCGCCCATGCCGGCCAGCAGGGCGGCCTGAGCGGGCGCGAAGCCGTGGTCCAGCATCAGCGGCTTGAGGTAGAACCAGGCCGCGCCGATGAAGGGGAAGAAGCTGACCAGCACCAGGGTCCAGCGCCAGGCGCCGGGCTGGGCGCCATAGCCGCGGACCATGGCGGCCAGTCCAGCTTTGGGCGCAGGCAGCAGCACAGGCGAGGGCGCATCCCCGGGCTCATGGCGCACCACCCAGGCCAGCAGCAGGGCGCCCAGGGCCAGCGTGCCGGCCAGGCAGAGGAAGGGCGCGCGCCAGCCCCATTTCGCCTGCATGAGCAGCATCATCCCGCCGCCCACGATGGCGCCCAGCGACAGCGCCGCTGCGCGCACGCCCCCGGCGCGCATGCGCTCGGACGCGGGCAGCAGGCGGATGGCCAGGGCGCTGACGGGAATGTCGGCCCAGGTGGCAGCCAGCGCGGCCGCGAAGGCCAGGCCGAACAGCCACAGGCGCTCGGCCAGCAACTGCTGCCAGCCCAGGGCCAGCAGCACGGCCGCATAAGCCAGGCACAGGGCCAGCGCCCAGGCGCGGTAGCGCGGCTGGCCGTTCGCGCTGCGCGCTTCCACGGGCGCGGCCAGCGCGAACTTGATCAGCGCGGGCAGGCCCGCCAGCTGGAACAGGCCGATGGCCGTGCCCGACCAGCCATGCTGGCGCATGACCAGGGGCAGGCCCAGCCAGAGGTAGACGCTGGGCGCCGTGAGCGCCAAGTGCAGCCAGCCGAAAAGTGCCTGGAGCAGCCAGACCGGGCGGGGAGCTGCGGCCGTCATGGCGCGGCCTTGCGGGCAATGAGCACGACCAGCGGCGCCATCGGAAACTCGCGCGACTCGATGCGTTCGATGCGCTCGAAGCCCGCCTGCGCCAGCAGCGCCTGCAGCTCGCCGCGCCGGGTCACGCTGCGGCCCAGCAGGCGCATGGGCAAGTAGTAGGGCAGGGTGCGCAGGGCGGCTTCGGGCGTCTCATCCACCTCGGCATGGGCGCAGACGAAGACGCCGCCGGGCGCCAGCGCGTCGAACACCTTGGCGACCACGGCTGCCGCATCGGGCACGAAGTGCAGCACGGACGAGCACCAGACCAGGTCGTAGCCGCTGCCTATGCTGTCCGTGGCCAGGTTGCCGCCCAGGGCGGTGAAGCGGTCGGACAGGCGGGACTGGCGGGCGTTGTCCGCCGCCACGGCCACGGCCTCGGGCCAGTCGAAGACGCTGGCCTGCAGCGCGGGCTGCCGGCGCAGCAGGGCCAGCGCGATCCAGCCGGGGCCGCCGCCCAGGTCCAGCATGCGGCGCGCGGTACCCGCACCGGCAGCGACCTCGGGCACCTGGTCCAGCACCTGCAGCGCGGCAGGCACGCTGACGGCGCGCTGCTCCTGGCCGATCTGGGCGCGTGCGGCGGCGGCCCAGCCTTCGGCATTGCCCGTGGCCAAGGGGGCGCTGCAGGCCGAGCCGTCCCCGGCAGGGCCGTGCTCGACCAGGCCGCGCAGCAGCGTGGCGGAGTGGCGCAGCGAGCGCAGGCGGAACAGCCAGGCCGCGCCGCAGGACTCGGGCGATGCGCTGTGCAGGTAGCGCAGCGCGTCGGTGGCCAACAGGTAGCTCACGGGCGCGTGCTGGCCGCGCCGCAGCAGGCCCATGCTCCACAGCAATTCCAGCCAATGGGAGGTATTGGCCTCGTTCCAGCCCTGGGCCTGGGCCAGCTCGGCCGGCGTCTGTGGCGTGGCCAGCCGGTCCAGTGCCCCCGATTCGAGCGCCAGCACCAGGGCCTCGGCCTGCACCTGGGCGGCGGCCAGGTCCCACAGCGGCTGCAGGGCGTGAGAGGGGGCGTGGGTAGGGAATTCACGGCGGGGTGTATTCATCGTAAGGTCCTTTTCACGAAAGGGAGTCACATGCGCCAGGTCAGCCGCACGCCGAACTCGCGCGGCGGGCTGTAGACCACGACCTGGCCGTTGAGGTAGCCCACGGCGTCGTAGCGGCGGTTGGCGGCATTGCGCAGGTAGGCGGCGATTTCCCAGGACCCCTGGGCATAGCCGGCCGCCAGGTTGAGCAGCCCGTAGCCGGGGCGGCGGTAGGCGTTGGCGGCGTCCAGGTAGACCTTGCCCGTGCCCTGCACGGCGGCCTGCGCCCACCAGCGGCCGGGCGCGTCGTAGCGCAGCGCCACATGGGCCGTCATGTCGGGCGCAAACGGGTTGCGGTGGCCGTCGTAGACGGCGCCGCCGTCGCGGAAGCTTCCGAAGCGCGTGCGGTTCAGGCCCAGGGCGGTCTGCAGCTGCCAGCCGCCGCCGAACACATAGTCCAGCTCGAAGTCCGCACCCGTGGAGCGCGCCCGCGCCGCATTGGTGATGTAGACCACGCCCGGCAGGCCCATCTGCTGCACCTGCATGTCGCGCACCTGCTGGGTGTAGACCGAGGCCGCATAGCGCAGGCGCTGCCCCAGCAGCCGGCCCTTGGTGCCGATCTCCCAGGCGCGCACGGTCTCTGGCTCGTAGGCCGCATAGCCCATGGCCGGAGAGAACACGTTGAAGCCGCCCGCGCGGTAGCCCTCGCTGAGGCTGGTGTAGACCTGGCCCTGGGGCGACCACTGGTATTGCAGCGAGAGCTTGGGGCTCAAGCGCGACCAGTCGTCGCTGCGCGCCGCCGCGCCCACGGGGGCCAGTTCCACGCGGTTGCGCTCCGCGCGCGCGCCGGCCGCCAGCGTCCAGCGCTCGGACAGCGGGACGGTCCAGTGCGTGAACAGCGCCGCCGTGCTGCCCTTGAGTCCGGCCGTGGGCCGCATCAGCGCGGCGGGCAGCTTTTGCTCGTAGCGCAGGTCATGGTCGTCGCGGTCCAGGTACAGGCCGGCCAGCCAGCGCGCGTTCCACAGGCCTGCGGCCTCGCCCTCCAGGCGCAGTTCCTGCGAGGTCGTGGCCAGGCGGTAGTCGCGCCGCACGTGGAGCAGGTCGGCGCTCTGGAAGTCCGTGTCCTGCAGCACGCGGTCGTCGAAGACATTGCGCGCGGTGATGGAGCGCAGCCGCAGGCCCGAGGCAAAGCGGTGCGAGACATCGAGCGACAGCGTCTGCCCGCGCGAGCGGTTCCAGCTGTCCGTGCCCGAGTTCACCGTGGCGCGCGGCGCGGCAATGCTGCCCCATTGCGCGGCGCCGTCGTCCCAGCGCTGCTGGGCGTAGCGCAGCGTGGCCTCGGTCTCGGCCGTGGGCGTCCAGCGCAGGGCCAGGCGGCCGCTGGCGCGCTCGCGGTCGTCCACGCGCGCTCCCGTCGCCTGCTGGCGAATGAATCCGTCCTGCGCGCGCCACTCGCCCGACAGGCCGATGTAGAGCTGGCCCGGCACCAGGGCGCGGCCCAGCTCGAAGCTGCCCGCGCGCTGGCCGTGGTTGCCGGCCTCGGCGCTGATCGATGCATAGGGCGCGTCGCCGGGCTGGCGCGTGACGATGCTGACCACGCCCGCTTCGGCATTGCGGCCGTACAAGGTCGATTGCGGGCCGCGCAGCACCTCCACGCGGTCCACGCCCTGCAGGTTGTGCTCGAAGCCCTGGGCCATCAGCGTGGGCACGCCATCGACCAGCAGCAGCGTGGACGAGGAGAACGACACGAAGTTGGCCGTCAGCCCGCGCATCACGGGCGGCTGCACGCCCGACTGGCCGAAGGCCTGGAACACAAAGCCCGGCACCTGGGCGGACAGCGCGTCCAGCCCGCGCACGCCGGCCGCCTCCAGCGCCGCGCCCTCGAAGACGGAGACGCTGGCGGGCACGGCGTCCAGGCTCTCGGCCTGCTTGTTCACCGTGACCGTGATCTCGGGCAGGGCGGCTTCGGGCGCCTGGCCCTGGGCCGCCACCGTGAAGGGGGCCAGGGCCAGCGCGGCCGGCCAGCGAAGGGGGAATGCCATGGTTTTCTCGTCCTCTCCAAAAGGGAATCTCGTTGGAGACCGATGCTAGGGAAGATGAGAATCGCTATCATTTGAAAACGTATGCGCGCCGGAGCATTTCCTATGCGAAGCGCGCCTCCATTCCTCTCCCATGACCTCCCGCATCCCTTCCTCGCTTGCCTTGCCCCAGCCCTGTGCACCGGGCTGGACGCGGCATGCCCTGCCCGCCGAGCTGGGCGACTGCCATGCGGAGCGCTTCACGCTGGGCGACGGCATCGTGCTGGCGCGCTCGCACTACTGCCCGCTGCGCGACCTGGTGGAGGACAGCGTGCAGGCCGATGCCTCGGACCAGGGCCGCACCCTGGTCATCACGCTGGGGCTGGCGGGCGAATCGGGCTTTGTGGCGCGCACGGGCGCGGCGCTGCGCTTCGGCGCAGGGCAGACCACGCTGGCAGCCTTTCGCGGCAGCCAGGGCGAGCGCCGCTATGCGGCAGGCCAGACCGTGCGCCAGCTGCGCCTGCTGCTGTCGGGCGCGGCGCTGGACCGCTATCTGGGGCCTGAACTCTCGCAGCGCCTGACCCAGGTGGACGGCGCGGCCGGCGTGCGGCCCTTGGACCACCGTGCCAGCCTGCCGGCCAGCCTGGCGCTGGCGCGGCGCCTGGCCCAGCCGCCCGGGCACCAGCCCACCGATGCGCTGGACCGCCACATCGCCATGCTGAGCCTGGCCGCGCTGGAGCTGCGCCACCTGGCACCTGCGCCGCAGCCGGCCAAGGCGGCACCGCGCTGGTCGGCCGACGAACTGGCCCGGCTGGAGCAGGCGCGCGAACTGCTGTCCACCCAGATGGACCGCGCGCTGACCCTGGCCTACCTGAGCGCCGCCGTGGGCCTGGGCGAGCACCGGCTCAAGCAGGGCTTTCGCGCCGTCTTCGGCACCACGCCCCAGGCCCTGCTGCTGGAGCTGCGCATGCGCCGCGCCTGGGCGCTGCTGGAGACCGGCTGCCAGGTCGCCCAGGCCGGCTGGCAGGTGGGCTATGCCCATCCGTCGAACTTCAGTGCCGCGTTCACGCGGTTCTACGGGCGCAGCCCGAAATCGGTCTTCGGCCGCCGCTCCTGATCTGCGTCAAGCCTTTTTGTCCCCGATAGTTCTTTGGAACTAGGCCCGCCTGCGCGCTCCTAGTTCTTCCGCCTTGTCCGAGCGTACGGCTGGCGGATGTGCGGCGCGGCCCTCGCGCGGGACCATGCAAGCCATAGCCCCCACGAGGAAAACAAAATGGCAAACACAGCGCCCACCGCACAGGGCGACCCCCGAAAGAGCACCAGCACAGGCACACGCCACGACCGCCAGGCCTGGTCGGTCCTGGCCGTCAGCACCCTGGCCTTCACGGTCTGCTTCATGGTCTGGATGATGTTCGGCATCATCGGCATCCCCATCAAGAAGATGCTGGATCTGAACGCCACGCAGTTCGGCCTGCTCACGGCCATGCCCGTGCTCACGGGCTCGCTGGTGCGCGTGCCGCTGGGCATCTGGACCGACCGCTTCGGCGGGCGCATCGTGATGGCGGTGCTGATGGCCGTCACCGTGCCCGCGATCTGGGTGATGGGCTATGCCACCGAGTACTGGCACTTCCTGACCATCGGCCTGTTCGTGGGCCTGGCGGGCGGCTCGTTCTCGGTGGGCACGCCCTATGTGGCGCGCTGGTTTCCCAAGGAGCGTCAGGGCATGGCCATGGGCATCTATGGCGCGGGCAACTCGGGCGCGGCGGTCAACAAGTTCGTGGCGCCGGTGATCCTGGTGGCCTTCGGCTGGGCCGCCGTGCCGCATGCCTATGCGGCCATCATGCTGGGCGCGCTGGTGCTGTTCTGGCTGTTCAGCCACAGCGACCCGGCCCACCTGGTGCCCAGCAATGTGCGCTTCAGCGACCAGCTGAAGGCGCTCAAGGACCCGCGCGTGCTCAAGTACTGCCAGTACTACAGCATCGTCTTCGGCGGCTATGTGGCGCTGAGCCTGTGGATGGTGCAGTACTACGTGGGCGAGTACGGCCTGGACATCCGCGTGGCGGCCCTGCTGGCGGCCTGCTTTTCGCTGCCGGGCGGCGTGCTGCGCGCCATCGGCGGCTGGCTGTCGGACAAGTACGGCGCACACAGCGTGACCTGGTGGGTGCTGTGGGTGTGCTGGATCTGCCTGTTCCTGCTGTCCTATCCGCAGACGGATTTCACGGTACTCACCACCGAGGGCAGCACCCGCTTTCACCTGGGCCTGAACGTCTATGCCTTCACCGCGCTGATGTTCGTGCTGGGCATTGCCATGGCCTTCGGCAAGGCCAGCGTCTTCAAGTACATCAGCGACGACTACCCCGGAAACATCGGCGCCATCAGCGGCATCGTGGGCCTGGCCGGCGGCCTGGGCGGCTTCATCCTGCCCATCCTGTTCGGCGTGCTGCTGGACTGGACGGGCATCCGCTCCAGCGCCTTCATGCTGCTGTACGGCGTGGTCTGGGTGTCGCTGATCTGGATGTATTTCACCGAGGTGCGCCGCACCGACGTGCTCAACAGCCACGGCGGCCACAGCGATGTGCAGCCGGCCGCGCGCTGAACCGCAGGAGTTGCACATGCATGCGAACACCAAGACCGCCGCAAAGGCATCCGCGCGCAGCCGCCCCGGCAGCGTGCTGACCCTCTGGCGCCCCGAGGACAGGCAGTTCTGGGAGCGCGAGGGCGAGGCCATCGCCAGGATCAACCTCTGGATCTCGGTGCCCGCCCTGTTCCTGGCCTTTGCCATCTGGCAGGTCTGGAGCGTGGTGGCCGTGAACCTGCCCGCGCTGGGCTTCACCTACTCCACCAACCAGCTGTTCTGGCTGGCGGCGGCGCCCGCGCTGTCGGGCGCCACGCTGCGCATCTTCTATTCCTTCATGGTGCCGCTGATGGGCGGGCGCCGCTGGACGGCGCTGTCCACGGCCTCGCTGCTGATCCCGGCCATCGGCATAGGCTACGCCGTGCAGGACGCCAGCACCGGCTATCCGACCATGCTGATCCTGGCCCTGCTGTGCGGCCTGGGCGGGGGCAACTTCAGCTCCAGCATGGCCAACATCAGCTTCTTCTTTCCCAAGGAGCGCAAGGGCTCGGCCCTGGGCGTGAACGCGGGCCTGGGCAACCTGGGCGTGTCGGTGGTGCAGTTCCTGAGCCCGCTGGTGATCACGGCCGGCATCTTCGGCGTCTTCGGCGGCGATGCGCAGACCATCACCAAGGCCGGCGAGACCACCCGGGTGTGGGCGCAGAACGCGGCCTTCATCTGGGTGCCGTGGATCGCCATCGCCTCGCTGGCCGCCTGGTTCGGCATGAACGACATCGCCGACGCCAAGGCCAGCTTCGCGGCCCAGGCCGCCATCTTCCGGCGCAAGCACAACTGGGTGATGTGCCTGCTGTACCTGGGCACCTTCGGCTCGTTCATCGGCTTTGCCGCCGGCTTTCCGCTGCTGATCAAGAGCCAGTTCCCGGCGGTCAATCCGCTGGCCTATGCCTGGCTGGGCCCGCTGCTGGGCGCGCTGTCGCGGCCCTTTGGCGGCTGGCTGGCCGACAAGGCGGGCGGCGCGCGCGTGACGTTTTGGAACTTCCTCGTCATGGCCGTGGCCGTGGTGGGCGTGCTGTATTTCCTGCCCAAGGGCAGCGGCGGCTACGCGCTGGGCTTGGGCCCTGCCGAGGGCAGCTTCATGGGCTTCTTCCTGATGTTCCTGGTGCTGTTCCTGACCACGGGCATCGGCAACGGATCGACCTTCAGCATGATCCCGGCGATTTTCCTGGCCCTCAAGCAGCGCGAGCTCGGCGCCCATCCCAGCGAGGAAGCCCAGGCCCATGCCCTCAAGGAGGGCAATACCGAAGGCGCGGCCGCCCTGGGCTTTGCGGGCGCGCTGGGAGCTTACGGCGGCTTCTTCATCCCCAAGAGCTACGGCAGCTCCATCGCCGCCACGGGCGGGCCCGAGCTGGCGCTGTGGGTGTTTGCCGCCTTCTATGTGCTGTGCGTGGGCGTGACCTGGTGGTACTACGCGCGCAGGAACGCCGAGATGCCCTGCTGAGCCCCGGGCCGCAGGCACTACTGCACCGAACAGCAACGCACCGCAACGAACAACAAGGAGTCCCGCGATGAGCCATTTTCTGGACAAGCTTTCCTACTTCTCCCTGCCCCGGCAGGAATTCTCCAACGGTCATGGCCAGGTGACGGGCGAGGACCGCACCTGGGAAGACGCCTACCGCGACCGCTGGGCGCATGACAAGGTGGTGCGCTCCACGCACGGCGTGAACTGCACGGGCTCGTGCTCGTGGAAGATCTATGTCAAGGGCGGCATCGTGACCTGGGAGACCCAGCAGACCGACTACCCGCGCACGCGCGCCGACCTGCCCAACCACGAGCCGCGCGGCTGCGCGCGCGGCGCCAGCTACAGCTGGTACCTGTACAGCGCCAACCGCGTCAAATACCCCATGGTGCGCGGCCGGCTGCTCAAGCACTGGCGCGCTGCCCTGGCCGTGGCCAGGAGCCCGGTCGATGCCTGGGCCGCCATCGTCGAGAACGCGGATGCGCGCAGCGAGTGGCAAAAGCAGCGCGGCCTGGGCGGCTTCGTGCGCAGCAGCTGGGACGAGGTCAACCGCATGATCGCGGCGGCCAACGTCTACACCATCAAGAAGCACGGGCCGGACCGCATCATCGGCTTCTCGCCGATTCCGGCCATGTCCATGATCTCGTATGCCGCAGGCAGCCGCTACCTGAGCCTGATCGGCGGCGTGTGCATGAGCTTCTACGACTGGTACTGCGACCTGCCGCCGGCCAGCCCCCAGACATGGGGCGAGCAGACCGACGTGCCAGAGAGCGCCGACTGGTACAACTCCAACTTCATCATCGCCTGGGGCTCCAACGTGCCCCAGACGCGCACCCCCGACGCCCACTTCTTCACCGAGGTCCGCTACAAGGGCGCCAAGGTCGTGGCCGTCACGCCCGACTACTCCGAGGTCGCCAAGCTGGCCGACCTGTGGATGCACCCCAAGCAGGGCACGGACGCGGCCGTGGCCATGGCCATGGGCCACGTCATCCTCAAGGAGTTCTACTTCGGCGAGCGCGGCCGCCCGGCCTATTTCGAGGACTATGCGCGCCGCTACACCGACCTGCCGCTGCTGATCCGCCTCAAGCGCCAGCAACTGCCCGACGGCCGCACGGCCCTGGTGCCCGAGCGCTATGTGCGCGCCAGCGACTTCGACGGCCACCTGGGCCAGGACAGCAACCCCGAATGGAAGACCGTGGCGTACGGCGAGGACGGCGGCGTGGCCCTGCCCAACGGCTCCATCGGCTTTCGCTGGGGCGAGGCCGGCCGCGCCGACGAGGGCCTGTGGAACCTCGAATCCAAGGAGGCGCGCACGGGCAACGACGTGCAGCTCAAGCTCTCGGTGCTGGACGGCCAGGGCGTGGACAGTGAAGTGGCCGACGTGGCCTTCCCCTACTTCGGCGGCCTGCAGTCGCCGGGCTTCGACGCCAACGAGCAGGGCACGGATGTGCTGCTGCGCCGCGTGCCCGTCTCGCGCATGGTGCTGGACGGCGAGGAGGCCATCGTGGCCACCGTGTTCGACCTGCTGGCGGGCAACTACGGCATCCACCGTGGCCTGGAGGGTGAGGCCACCGAGGGCGCTGATGGCGGCTATGACGCCGATGCGCCCTACACCCCGGCCTGGCAGGAAAAGATCACCGGCGTGCCGCGTGACCAGGTGATCGCCATTGCGCGCCAGTTCGCCGACAACGCCGAGAAGACGCGCGGCAAGTCCATGGTCATCATCGGCGCGGCCATGAACCACTGGTACCACTGCGACATGAACTACCGCGGCATCATCAACATGCTGATGCTGTGCGGCTGCATAGGCCAGAGCGGCGGCGGCTGGGCGCACTACGTGGGCCAGGAAAAGCTGCGCCCGCAGACCGGCTGGACCGCGCTGGCCTTTGCGCTGGACTGGCTGCGCCCGCCGCGCCAGATGAACTCCACCAGCTTCTTCTACGCCCACACCGACCAGTGGCGCTATGAGAAGCTGGGCGTGGAAGAGGTGCTGTCCCCGCTGGCCGACCGCAGCCAGTACGGCGGCGCCATGATCGACTACAACGTGCGCGCCGAGCGCATGGGCTGGCTGCCCAGCGCACCGCAGCTGCAGGCCAACCCGCTGCAGCTGGTGCGCGACGCCCAGGCCCAGGGCCTGGACGTGAAGGACCACGTGGTGCAGTCCCTGCAGGACGGCTCGCTGTCCATGAGCTGCGAGGACCCCGACCACCCGGCCAACTGGCCGCGCAACATGTTCGTGTGGCGCTCCAACATCCTGGGCAGCTCGGGCAAGGGCCATGAGTACTTCCTCAAGCACCTGCTGGGCACCACGCACGGCGTGCAAGGAAAAGACCTTGGAGAACAAGACCCCCCCGATGCGCTGCGCGCCTCCCCCCAGGGGGCGGCCGGCTTGGGGCGGCCCGGCGCCGGCCATTCGGCCAAGCCGCAGGAAGTGCGCTGGCACGACAAGGCGCCCGAAGGCAAGCTGGACCTGCTGGTCACGCTGGACTTCCGCATGAGCACCACCTGCCTGTACTCGGACATCGTCCTGCCCACGGCCACCTGGTATGAGAAGAACGACCTCAACACCAGCGACATGCACCCCTTCATCCACCCGCTGTCGGCGGCCGTGGACCCGGCCTGGCAGGCCAGGAGCGACTGGGAGATCTACAAGGGCTTCGCCAAGTCCTTCAGCGAGGTCTGCGTGGGCCACCTGGGCGTGGAAAAGGACGTGGTGCTCACGCCGCTGATGCACGACACCCCCGCCGAGCTGGCCCAGCCCGATGGCGTGCGCGACTGGAAGAAGGGCGAGTGCGCCCTGATCCCCGGCAAGACCGCGCCGCAGATTGCCGTGGTCGAGCGCGACTATCCCAACCTCTACAAGCGCTTCACGGCCCTGGGCCCGCTGATGGACAGGCTGGGCAACGGCGGCAAGGGCATCGGCTGGAACACCGAGACCGAGGTGGAGCAGCTGGGCGAGCTCAACGGCCTGGTGCGCGAGGAAGGCGTGAGCCAGGGCCGCCCGCGCATCGTCACCGACATCGACGCCACCGAGGTGGTGATGATGCTGGCGCCCGAGACCAACGGCCACGTGGCCGTCAAGGCCTGGGAGGCGCTGTCGAAGCAGACGGGGCGCGAGCACGCCCACCTGGCCCTGCACCGCGAGGACGAGAAGATCCGCTTTCGCGACATCCAGGCCCAGCCGCGCAAGATCATCAGCTCGCCCACCTGGTCGGGCCTGGAAAGCGAGAAGGTCAGCTACAACGCCTGCTATACCAACGTGCATGAGCTGATCCCATGGCGCACCCTCACCGGCCGCCAGCAGTTCTACCAGGACCATCCATGGATGCGCGACTTCGGCGAAGGCTTCGTCAGCTACCGCCCGCCCGTGCACATGAAGGCGCTGCAGGAAGTGCAGGGCCAAAAGCCCAACGGCCACCCCGAGATCGCGCTGAACTTCATCACGCCGCACCAGAAGTGGGGCATCCACTCCACCTATGGCGACAACCTGATGATGCTCACGCTGGCGCGCGGCGGCCCCATCGTCTGGCTCAGCGAGGACGACGCCAAGAGCGCCGGCATCGCCGACAACGACTGGGTGGAGCTGTACAACGCCAACGGCGCCATCGCGGCGCGGGCCGTGGTCAGCCAGCGCGTCAAGCCGGGCATGGTGATGATGTACCACGCGCAGGAGAAGACCATCAACACGCCGGGCTCGGAGATCACCGGCACGCGCGGCGGCATCCACAACTCGGTCACGCGCATCGTGCTCAAGCCCACCCACATGATCGGCGGCTACGCGCAGTACAGCTACGGCTTCAACTACTACGGAACCATCGGCACCAACCGCGACGAGTTCGTCCTGGTGCGCAAGATGCGCCGCATAGATTGGCTCGACGACGAAGCCGAGGCCGGCGCAGCCGCCCATGCCTGAACAACAAGGAGAAACACGATGAAAATCCGCGCACAGATCGGCATGGTGCTGAACCTGGACAAGTGCATCGGCTGCCACACCTGCTCCGTCACCTGCAAGAACGTCTGGACCAGCCGCCCCGGCGTCGAATACGCCTGGTTCAACAACGTCGAGACCAAGCCCGGCATCGGCTACCCGCGCGAGTGGGAAAACCAGGCCAAGTGGAACGGCGGCTGGATGCGCCGCACGGACGGCTCCATCGCGCCCCGCCAGGGCGGCAAGTGGAGCCTGTTGATGCGCATCTTCGCCAACCCCAACCTGCCCCAGATCGACGACTACTACGAACCCTTCACCTACGACTACGAGCACCTGCAGTCGGCCAGGGAAAGCAAGGCCGCGCCCACGGCGCGCGCGCGCAGCCTGATCTCGGGCCAGCGCATGGAGAAGATCGAATGGGGTCCGAACTGGGAGGAGATCCTGGGCGGCGAATTCAGCAAGCGCAGCCATGACGTGAACTTCGAGCAGATCCAGAAGGACATCTACGGCCAGTTCGAGAACACCTTCATGATGTACCTGCCGCGCCTGTGCGAGCACTGCCTGAACCCGGCCTGCGTGGCGTCCTGCCCCTCGGGCTCGATCTACAAGCGCGAGGAGGACGGCATCGTCCTCATCGACCAGGACAAGTGCCGCGGCTGGCGCATGTGCGTCTCGGGCTGCCCCTACAAGAAGATCTACTACAACTGGCAAAGCGGCAAGGCCGAAAAATGCATCTTCTGCTACCCGCGCATCGAGGCCGGCCAGCCCACCGTCTGCTCCGAAACCTGCGTGGGCCGCATCCGCTACCTGGGCGTGCTGCTGTACGACGCCGACCGCATCGAGGAGGCGGCCAGCGTGGAGCGCGACCGCGACCTCTACCAGGCGCAGCTGGACATCTTCCTGGACCCCAATGACCCCGAGGTCATCCGCCAGGCCCGCATCGACGGCATCCCCGACGCCTGGATCGAGGCCGCGCAGTCCAGCCCCGTCTACAAGATGGCCGTGGACTGGAAGGTGGCCCTGCCGCTGCACCCCGAGTACCGCACCCTGCCCATGGTCTGGTATGTGCCGCCGCTGTCGCCCATCACCTCGGCGGCGAACGCCGGGCATCTCGACAGTGTCGGCCGCAGCCCCATCAATGGCGACCTGCCCGATGTCTCGCAGCTGCGCATCCCCGTGCAGTACCTGGCCAACCTGCTCACCGCCGGCGACACCACGCCCGTGGTGCGCGCGCTCGAGCGCATGCTGGCCATGCGCGCGTACCAGCGCAGCAAGCACGTGGACCAGGAACAGAACCTGGCCGTGCTCCAGTACGCGGGACTGACGGTGGACGAGGTCGAGGACATGTACCAGACCATGGCGATCGCCAACTACGAGGACCGCTTCGTCATCCCCTCGGCCCACCGCGAATACGCCGAAAGCGCGTTCGATTTGCGCGGCGGCTGCGGCTTCTCGTTCGGCAACGGCTGCTCCGAAGGCAGCACCGACGCCAGCCTGTTCGGCGGCAAGAAGCCGCGCACCATCCCCATCCGCGCGCAAATGTGAGGACTGCCGCCATGTTCAATCACAACACCTCCACCCCCGTGCGCCTGACGCTGCGCGCGCTGGCCTGCCTCATCGGCTACCCCGGCGCCGAGCTGCGCGCCCTGCTGCCGGGCCTGATCGACGCCCTGCGCCTGGAGCAATCCGTGGCGCCCGCGCGGCTGCGCGAGTTGCAGCAGCTGGCCGAGCAGCTGCAGGCCATGGACCCCTTCGAGGCCGAGGCCCGCTACGTGGACACCTTCGACCGGGGCCACCAGACCTCGCTGCACCTGTTCGAGCATGTGCACGGCGACTCGGCCGACCGGGGCCCGGCGCTGATCGACCTGCAGCAGACCTACGAGCGCGCGGGCCTGGCCTTCGAGGCCGACGAACTGCCCGACCACCTGGCCGTGGTGCTGGAGTTCGCCTCCACCCAGCCGCCGGCCATCGCCCGTGAATTCCTGGGCGAGATGGCCCACATCCTCAACGCCCTGTTCACGGCGCTGGCGCGGCGCGACAGCCCCTATGCCAGCGTGATCGCGGCCGTGCTGGAGATCACCGGCCACCGGGCCGAGCGCGTGGAAATCCGCCCCGAGCCCGCCATGGACGAGGCCTGGGCCGAACCCGCCGCCTTCGACGGCTGCAGCAGCCAGGGCCAATCGCGCCCCGGCGCCGAGCAGCCCGTGCATTTCGTGCGCCGCACGGCGGCGCCCCAAGCCCAAGGACCCCGCCAAAGGAGCCTGACATGACCCCCTCCTGGATAGACCACCTGCTCTTCGGCCTCTACCCCTACATCTGCCTGGCCGTGTTCTTCATCGGCAGCTGGCTGCGCTTCGACCGCGACCAGTACACCTGGAAGAGCGATTCATCGCAGCTGCTGCGCAGCGGCAGCCTGCGCTGGGGCAGCAACCTGTTCCACATCGGCGTGCTGTTCCTGTTCTTCGGCCACACCGTGGGCATGCTCACGCCGCACTTCGTCTACGAGCCCTTCATGGCCGCAGGCGCCAAGCAGCTGCTGGCCATGGTCAGCGGCGGCATCGCGGGCACGCTGGGCTTCATCGGCCTCACCATCTTGCTGCACCGCCGGCTGTCGGACGTGCGCATCCGCGCCCACTCCAGGTTCAGCGACATCGCCATCCTCTGGCTGCTGTGGCTGCAGCTGCTGCTGGGCCTGGCCACCATTCCGCTGTCGGCAAGGCACATGGACGGCTCCATGATGATGGCCCTGGCCGAATGGGCGCAGCGCATCGTCACCTTCCGTGGCGGCGCGGCCGAACTGCTGGCCGAGGCCGGCTGGGTGTTCAAGGCCCACATGTTCCTGGGCATGAGCATCTTCCTGGTCTTCCCCTTCACGCGCCTGGTCCACGTCTGGAGCGGCTTCGGCACCCTGGTCTACCTGCTGCGCCCCTACCAGCTGGTGCGCTCGCGCCGCCTGGGCCTGCCCGCATCGTCGGCACGCCGTGACGCCAAGCCCGGCCATTGAGGAGATCGACATGGAACATGGATGCAACGGATCGGGCGGCGGCCACTGCGGCTGCGCGTCTTCAACCCCTTCTACTTCTACTTCTTCTGCCCCGATGGGGGATCTCCCGGCGATTCCCGAAGTGCCGGCCTTCCAGCCCGTGGGCGAGGCCGGTGCCGAGGTGGCCCGCATCAACAACACGCCGCTGCACGCACCCGGACAGCGCCCGCCCGAGCGCGAACTGCGCCAGCGCGCCTGCACCGAGCTGCTGCGCCAGGCGGCCCAGCGCGAAGGCCTGCTGGGCGCCGATGATGCGGCCGGCGACGACGGCGTCATCAGCGAGCGCGCCTCCCAGGCCATAGAGCAGCTGCTGGAGCAATCGCTGCACCTGCCCGAGCCCGGCGAGGACGCCTGCCGCCGCCACTTCGATGCCAACCCCGCGCGCTTCGCCCAGGGCGAGCGCGTGCGCCTGCGCCACGTGCTGTTTGCCGTCACGCCCGGCGTGGACGTGCGCGCCCTCACCCAGCGGGCCGAGGCCCTGCTGATCGAGCTGCGCTGCGCCGACGACGGCGGCCTGCGCTTTGCCGAGGCCGCGCGCCAATGGTCCAACTGCCCCAGCGGCCAGCATGGCGGCGAACTGGGCTGGCTGGGCCGCAGCGACTGCGCGCCCGAATTCGCGCGCGATGTCTTTGCCTCCCAGGAAATCGGCGTGCTGCCGCGCCTGGTGCACAGCCGCTTCGGCCTGCACGTGGTCGAGGTCTGCGCGCGCGAGGCGGGCGTTCTGCCCGACTGGCAGCAGGCGCGCCCGGCCGTCGCCCAGGCCCTGCACCAGCAGACCTGGGTGAGCGCGCTCCACCAGTACCTGCAGCTGCTGGCCGGCCAGTCCGAAGTGGTGGGCGTGCGCATCGCTGCGGCCGACTCGCCGCTGGTGCAATAGCCGGGCAAAGGCGCAGTGCCCATGCCCGACGACGAACTGCTGCTGCGCCTGCGGCGCTTCCACGAGCACGCCTTCCCGCAGTACCGCGCGCAGTTCCGCACCCTGGTCGAAGAGGCGAGGGCCTGCCCGCCCTCATCTGGGGATCGCGTTGCCCCGCTCCAGGGTCGTATGCAAGGCGCACGTGCGCCGCAAGGCAGGTGCCTTGCAAGCGCGGGCAACGCCGCAGACGGCCCTGGAGCGGGGCAACCCGAAGGGAAGCTGCATGCCAGCGCGCCACTCCGCGTTGCACTCCTTGTGCGTGTGGACACACGCACGGCGTCGCGCGCCTTGATTGGCACGCTGGCATGCAGCTTCGCGACCCCAGATGAGGGCGGGCAGGCCCTGACATCCCACCACGCTGTTCATCGGCTGCTCGGACTCGCGCCTCGTGCCCTACCTGCTTACGGGGGCGCCGCCGGGCGAGCTGTTCCTGGTGCGCAACGTAGGCGCCTTCGTGCCGCCGTACGACGGATCGCACGGCCACCACGGCACGGCGGCGGCCATCGAATTCGCCGTGCTCAACCTGCAGGTCAGCCGCATCGTGGTCTGCGGCCACAGCCACTGCGGAGCCATCAAGGCCCTGTATGGAGAAGTCTCGCCCGAGGCGCGCAACCTGCAGCGCTGGCTGGACCTGGGCCGCGAGGCCGTGCTGCCCGTGCAGGGCGGCCCCGAGGCGCTGCGCCGCACCGAGCAGCGCGCCGTCGTGCTGCAGCTCGAACGGTTGATGGACTATCCCATGGTGCGATCGCGGGTAGAGGCCGGGCAGCTCAGCCTGCACGGGTGGCACTATGTCATCGAAGACGGCGAAGTCCATGTCTTCGATGTCCAGACCGGCCGCTTTGTTGCGGCATCTCAAGCTCCGCACAGCGGCACCGGGCCGTACCCGCCCTACGTGGAGCATGATGGACAAGTGCTTGTCGACTGAGGCCCGAGCAAGTGCCAGGGACGGCGGCAGGCAAGTCAACACGGGAGCCATGCCAATGCATCGCGAAAACCTGGGCCGCGCGCAGGACGCGGCGGATCTGCAGCCCATCAGCCTCGATGTGCTGCGCGAAAAATACCTCAAGAACGGCGAGACCGGCGTGGGCGAGCTCTACGCCCGCGTGGCCCGCGCCCTGGCCTCGGTCGAGCCCGAGGCGCGCCGCGCCGAATGCGAGGCCCTGTTCCTGGCCAACCTGCAGGCCGGCGCCATAGGCGCGGGGCGCATCATGAGCGCGGCCGGCACCGACTTGCAGGCCACGCTGATCAACTGCTTCGTGCAGCCCGTGGGCGACTGCATCCAGGGCGTGGACGACGGCGGCTACCCCGGCATCTACGAAGCCCTGCGCGAAGCCGCCGAAACCATGCGCCGTGGCGGCGGCGTGGGCTACGACTTCTCGCGCATCCGCCCCCGCGGCGCCGAGGTGCGCGCCACCGCCTCGCTGGCCTCGGGCCCGTGCAGCTACATCAACGTCTTCGACCAGTCCTGCGCCACCGTGGAAAGCGCGGGCGCGCGGCGCGGCGCCCAGATGGGCGTGCTGCGCATCGACCACCCCGACGTGCTCGAATTCATCACCGCCAAGCGCACGCCGGGCCGCTGGAACAACTTCAACGTCTCGGTCGGCGTCAGCGACGCCTTCATGCAGGCCGTGGCCGAAGACCAGCCCTGGCACCTGGTGCACCGCGCCCGCCCCGGCACCGCCCTGCTGGATCAGGGTGCCCACCAGCGCGCCGACGGCCAGTGGGTCTACCAGACCCTGCCCGCCCGCACGCTGTGGGACACCATCATGCGCTCGGCCTACGACTTCGCCGAGCCCGGCATCCTCTTCCTGGACCACATCAACGACGACAACAACCTGCGCTACTGCGAGGAGATCGCGGCGACGAATCCTTGCGTCACGGCAGATACCTGGGTACTCACCGAGTCGGGACCAGCCCAGGTTGCAGACCTCGTCGGAAAGACATTTGGCGCCGTGGTCGACGGCCAGGTTTATGCCACCGAAAGCGCGGGCTTCTTTGCCACCGGCCGCAAGCCGGTGCTGCGGCTGACCACACGCGAGGGCCAGGTGCTGCGCCTGACCGCAGACCATCTGGTGCGGCGTGTCGCTCGCCGTACGCGCTATGCGTTGCAGGCTGAATGGACTCCGGCCGCCCAACTGCAGGCAGGCGATGAGGTACTGCTGCACAACCACCGTGCGTTTCAAGGCTGGGATGGGCAGGGCACCGAGGCCGAAGGCTACCTGTTGGGCCTGCTGATAGGCGATGGAACCCTCAAGGCCGACAAGGCCGTGATCAGCGTATGGGCGCCCGAGCTGCGCCAGGTTGCAGGCAACGCCGGCAGTGCGGTGGCCTATGCCGCCACGGGCGCGGCAGGCATCATGCAGGCCGCTGAGGCTGCAGCAGCCAGCTTGCGCCACCGCGCGGATTTCCGTGGATTCCAGCGGCCAGTGGCGGGACGTGGCGAGTCGCGCATGGCCAGTGCCGCATTGCGCGATCTGGCGCTTGGCATGGGGATGGAGCCAGGGCGCAAGTGCATCACCAAGTCCATGGAAGCGGCCTCTTCTGCATTTTCCGCAGGGCTGCTGCGCGGCCTGTTTGATGCCGATGGATCGGTCCAGGGCACACAGGACAAGGGCGTGAGCCTGCGCCTGTCCCAGAGCGATTCTGAGTTGCTGCGTACCGTGCAGCGCATGCTGCTGCGCCAGGGCATGGCGTCGACGATTTATGAGAACCGTCGGCCAGCCCAACTGCGCGCTATGCCCGACGGCAAAGGCGGCCAGCGCGACTATGCAACCCAGGCACAGCATGAACTGGTCATCAGCGGCGACAACCTTGGCATCTTTGCCGACCGCATAGGCCTTGCGGATACCGACAAGGCCGAACGGCTGGAGCAGGCCCTGGCCCAGTACCGGCGCACCCCGAACCGTGAGCGCTTCACTGCCACCGTCCAGGCGTTGGAGAGCGACGGCGAGGAAATGGTCTATGACGTCACGGTGGCAGACTGCCACGCCTTCGACGCCAATGGCCTGTATGTGCACAACTGCGGCGAACAGCCGCTTCCCTCCTACGGATGCTGCGACCTCGGCCCCGTCATCCTCACGCGCTTCGTGCGCCATCCGTTCGGTTTCGCGGGCGAGCCTGCGTTCGACTTCGAGGCCTTCGAGCGCGCCGTGGCCGTGCAGGTGCGTGCGCTGGACAACGTGCTGGAGCTGACCTGGTGGCCGCTGCCGCAGCAGCGCGAGGAAAGCGAGGCCAAGCGGCGCATCGGCGTGGGCTTCACCGGCATGGGCAATGCGCTGGCCATGCTGCGCCTGCGCTACGACGCGCCCGAGGGCCGGGCCATGGCCGCGCGCATTGCCGAGCGCATGCGCGATGCGGCCTATGGCGCCTCGGTGGAGCTGGCGCGCGAGAAGGGGGCCTTCCCCAAGTTCGACGCCGATGGCTACCTGGCCGAAGGCACCTTCGCCAGCCGCTTGCCCGATGCGCTGCGCCAGCGCATACGCACGCACGGCATACGCAACAGCCACCTGCTGTCCATCGCGCCCACGGGCACGGTCAGCCTGGCCTTTGCCGACAACGCCTCCAACGGCATAGAGCCGCCGTTCTCCTGGACCTACAAGCGCAAGAAACGCACGGCCGATGGCGGCAGCGCCGAGTACGCGGTCGAGGACCATGCCTGGCGCCTGTACCGCTCGCTGGGGGGCGACGTGCAGCAGTTGCCCGAGTACTTCGTCAGCGCGCTGCAGATGCCTGCGGCCGGCCACATCGCCATGATGCAGGCCGTGCAGCCCTTCGTGGACACGGCGATCTCCAAGACCGTCAACGTGGCCGCCGACTATCCCTACGAGGACTTCAAGGACCTGTACCGCCAGGCCTGGAAGGCCGGCCTCAAGGGCCTGGCCACCTACCGGCCCAACACCATCCTGGGTGCCGTGCTCGAGACCCATGCGCCCGAATCTGCTGAAAAGCCGGCCTCCCCCGCGCCGGCGGGAGCGGCGGCTTCCGCACCCGACCCGCTGCGCACCGTGATAGAAAGCCGCCCCCAGGGCGCGCTGGACGCCGTGGCCGAGAAGATCGAATACTGGACCCAGCAAGGTCCCAAGCGCCTGTACCTGGTCGTCTCCTTCCTGCCCGTGGTCCTGCCCGATGGCCGCACGGTGGACCGCGCCATCGAATTCTTCATGCCCGTGGGCCAGAGCGGCGAGTCCCAGCAATGGGTGACCTCCAGCATGCGCCTGCTGTCACTGGCCGCGCGCGGCGGCTTCCTGGAGCGCGCCCTCAGCGATATGCGCAAGGTGGCCTGGGACCGGGGTCCCGTGCGCCTGGGCACCCACCAGCGCGAAGACGGCGCGCGCGTGCCCATGTGGCACGACTCCGAAGTGGCCGCCATCGCCTATGCGGTGCAGAACATCCTGGCGCGGCGCGGCAGCGGCGCGCCGCCCGCCCCAGCGCCGCTGCCCGAGCCCGAGGCCCTGGCCACCGACCCCATGGTCATGGCCGGCCGCAAATGCGAGGAATGCGGCGCCCATGCCGTGATCCGCAAGGACGGCTGCGAGTACTGCACGGCCTGCGGCAACCTGGGGAGCTGCGGGTGAAAGTTACCGTGGCCCCGTGCACCATAATCTGCAGTCCTTTGTGGAATGGCTTGCACAGGTCGCCGTGGCGGTGATGTCGCATTCGCGGGAGAGGTTGTTGAGATGGCACAGATCGAAGGTTTCAGGGTCCGCAATTACAAGGCGCTGCGTGACATCACGCTGGGCAAGCTTTCGACCGATCAAAAAGGTGATCCGCTGACCCCTTTCACGGTGGTCATCGGCAAGAACGGGGTGGGCAAAAGCACGCTGTTCGATGCCTTTGGCTTTGTGGCTGACTGCCTGAACACGGATGTGGAGACCGCCTGTGACGACAAGCTGCGCGGTGGCTTCGAGCGCATGCGCGCTCTTGGCGTCAATGAAGCGATTCAGTTCGACATCTACTACCGCGAGGGGCCGGGCGAGCGCCCCATCACCTACGAGCTGGCCATCAACATGGATGCGAGCGGCCGGCCGTTTGTGGAATCCGAAGTCCTGAAACAGCGCCGCAAAGGCCAGAAGCACGGCAGGCCTTATCCGTTTCTGCGCTTGAATCACGGGATTGGCAAGGTCTGGGCCGGGGAAGAGGCAGTCGAGGCAGAGAGCGACGAAGAAGACCGTGCCCAGGAAGACGTTGAGCTGACAGATCTGCGCCAACTTGGCATTGCCACGCTGGGAACCCTGAAAGAGCACCCGCGCATCAAGCGCTTTCGGGACTTCCTCAAGGGCTGGTACCTGTCCTATTTCCACCCCGATGCCGCGCGGACCATCCAGCCGGCGGGAGTGCAGCGCCACCTCAATGTGCATGGCGACAACATCGGTAACGTGGTCCAGTACATGGAGCGCGAGCACAAGGCGCGCTTCCAGGTCATCCTGGACCGCATCGCCACCAAGATCCCCGGGGTGACGAGCATCGACACCAAGGTCACGGACGACAAGCGCGTGCTGCTGAGATTCAACGACGGTGCGTTTGCCGATCCGTTCTATGCGTCCCAGATGTCCGATGGCACCTTGAAAATCTTCGCCTACCTGCTGTTGATGGAAGACCCCGAGCCGCCACCGTTCATCTGCATAGAAGAACCGGAGAACGGCCTGTATCACCGCTTGCTGGAAGCCTTGGCCAACGAACTGCGCAGCCACGCCACCGGCAAGAAAGGGGCTCCGCAGGTCTTTGTCACCACGCACCAGCCTTACTTTGTGGATGCGCTCTCGCCCAAGGAGGTCTGGATTCTGGAGAAGGGTGAGGACGGCTTCTCTGCCATCCGCCGCGCCTCCGACATTGAACTGGTTCGCAACCTCGTGGAAGAGGGCCTGCCTCTGGGGGGGCTCTGGTACAGCGACTACCTGGACGCGAGGTGAGCATGCATATCGAGGTGCTGGTGGAGGATGGTTCAGGCGCACGGCTGGTCGAAACGTTGCTGCCGCAGATCATTGGCGAACAAGGCCAGCCGCACACCTGGCGAATCCACGATTTCAAGGGGATCGGCCGCATCCCCAAAGGACTCGGCAAGAAAGGCGATCCCGTCAAGATGACCTTGCTTGACAGGCTGCCGGGGATTCTGCGAGCGCATGGCAAGACGCACGGCATTGATGCCGTCGTGGTGGTTCTTGACAGCGACACACGCGACTGCAGGCAATTTCTTGGCGAACTGGACGCGATACTCCAGCAATGTGACCCCGCGCCCCGAACCCTGTTTCGCCTCGCCATCGAGGAGATGGAGGCTTGGTACCTCGGCGATCGCCAGGCGCTGATTGCCGCCTACCCCAAAGCAAAAAAGGATGTGCTGGCCCGCTACCGGCAAGACAGCGTTTGCGGCACCTGGGAACTGCTGGCCGACGCAATCCATCCGGGCGGCCACGCCGCCATCAAACATGCCGGCTGGCCGTTGCCGGGGCAGATCAAGCATGAGTGGGCCAGGAACATAGGCCCGCACCTGGATGTGGAGCGCAATGAATCGCCAAGCTTTGGCAAATTCCGCGATGGCTTGCGGCGGCTGACTGCCGGGCAGGGATGAAGCGCAGGCGTTGCGCTACCCTGTCTTTGTCGAGAGTCTTGCTGGACAAAAAATGAACCACGATCCTGCACAGCGAACCTCCACGCTTCCAGGCTGGAGCGCACCGGCCGTGGGCTTCGACCAGCCCTTCGAGATGCTCGAAGCCTGCCACGAGCGCGTGCTGCGCATGCTGGCGCTGCTGGACCGGCTGCGCGTGCATCTCCGGACCAAAGGTTGCGACGACAGCGCACGCCAGGCGGCGCGCGACATCCTGCGCTACTTCGACCAGGCGGCGCCGCTGCACCATGAGGATGAGGAGCTGCATGTCTTCCCCCCGCTGCTGGAGCAGGGCGATGCGCAGACCGTGGCGCTGGTGCAGCGCCTGCAGCGCGAGCACGGCCTGATGAGTGCCGACTGGGCGCTGGCGCGCCAGCCGCTGCTGGACATGGCCGAGGGGCAGTCCCAGGGCTTTGGCGCGGCTGACGAGGAGGTGTTCGAACGCTTCGCGGCCTGCTATGCCAGCCATGTCGAGAATGAAGAGCGGCTGGCCTACCCCCAGGCGCGCGGCCTGCTGCCAGAGGCAACGCAGGCGGCCATGGGCCGTGAGATGGCCGTGCGGCGCGGCGCGGACCTGTCACGGAGATAGCGCCGCCGGCAGCGCGCGGGAGCCGGCGCGGCGATACTCGCAGGCTTTGGACCTGCCCCTGCCTCGCCTGCCATGCCCGAGCGCCGCCCCATTTTCCTGCTTCGCATCGCACTGACCCTGCTGGGCGCCCTTGCCGCCGCCCAGCTGTGCCTGTGGCTGCGCACGCCGCTGCCCTGGATGCTGGGGCCGCTGATCGCCACCTCGCTGGCCTCCATCCTGGGCGCGCCCACGGCCAGCGCGGGCCGGCTGCGCAACGGCGGGCAGTGGATCATCGGCGCCTCGCTGGGCCTGTACTTCACGCCGGCCGTGGTGCAGTTGATCGCGGGGCTGTGGTGGGCGATTGCCGTGGCCATCGTCTGGGCGCTGCTGCTGGGCTGGGGCTTCGGCGCCTGGCTGTACCGCGTGCATGCGCCGCGCATGCCGCAGATACCGGCTGGCGAGATGCGCGCCACCACCTACTTCGCGGGCGCCATTGGCGCGGCGTCGGAGATGACGCTGCTGGCCGAGCGCGAGAACGCGCGCACCGACCTGGTGGCGGCCAGCCACAGCCTGCGCCTGGTCATCGTCACCGTGAGCATTCCGTTCGCGCTGCAGTGGAGTGGCCTGCACGGGCTGGAGGGGCTGACGCCGCCCAGCATCCGCATCGTCGAATGGCCGGGGCTGGCGCTGCTGGCCGTGCTCACGGGCCTGGGCGCCTGGGCCATGGACCGGCTCAGGCGCGCCAACCCCTGGTTCCTGGGCGCGCTGCTGGTGTCCATGCTGCTGACCATGTGCGGCCAGGAACTGTCGGCCGTGCCCCAGGCCCTGGTCAATGCGGCGCAACTGGTGATCGGCATCAGCCTGGGCGTGCGCTTCAAGCGCGAATTCCTGCACACCGCGCCGCGCTGGCTGGGCTCCGTGGCCGTGGGCACCGTGGGGCTCATGGCGATCTGCGCGGGCTTCGCCTGGCTGCTGCACCTGGCCGCGGACCTGCCCTGGGTCACGCTGCTGCTGGGTACCTCGCCGGGCGGCATCACCGAGATGGCCATCACCGCCAAGGTGCTGCAGCTGGGCGTGCCCGTGGTCACGGCCTTCCAGGTCTGCCGGCTGATCGCCGTGCTGCTGCTGGTGGCGCCGCTGTTCCGCTGGGTGGAGGCGCGCGGGCCGGCCGCGTCGCGCACGGCCTAGGGCCCACCTCACCACAGCCCACTGTCGCTGGTCGATACCGCAATCGCACCACCGGCCAGCGCCTGCTGGACCTGCTCCTGGCTGCAGACGAAGCCCGAGGCCACGAGCGGCGGCAGGATGCGGCGCTCGGCCTCGGTGATGTGGGCCAGCATGGGGGCGGGCATGATCTGCACGAGGTTGGGGTCGCTCTGCTCCACGGCCTTGATGCTGCGCGGCCAGGTGGAGCGGTCGGTGACGAAGACCTTTTGCATGGTCAGCAGCCCGGCCTTGTTGGCGCGCTGGATGGTGGCCACGCGCGTGGACAGCAGGCTGCTGGCGCCCAGGTCCACAAGGTAGTCCACGCCGCCCTTGTCGGGCGAGATGCCGTCGCAGCTGTCGATGTTGACGATGGCGATCTTGCCCGCCCCGGTGATGGTGGAGATCACCGAGCGCAGCCGGCGCAGTTCGATGTTGGCGACGATGGCGACCTCGGCCTGGCTGGCCAGCAGCGCGTCCATCTGCTCGGCCCCGTACAGGGTGGCGATGACGGGGCGGCGCGCCAGCCGCGCGCCCAGGGAGTTGTCCGGGCGGCCCATGTCAGAGGTCCAGCCCCAGCTTGCCGGGGTTGAGCAGGTTCTTGGGGTCCAGCATGCGCTTGGTGGCCTCCAGCAGGGCAAAGGCCGGGCCCAGCGATTGCCGCATGTAGGGCGCGCGCAGCAGGCCCACGCCGTGGTGGTGGCTGAGCGTGGCGCCGTGGCGCAGCAGCACGGCGTTGGCCGCGTCCCAGGCCGCGCGGTACCACTGGGCGCGCTGGTCCACGGCCACCTCGCCGCGCAGCGAAAAGTACAGGCAGGCGCCATCCACATAGGCATGCGACTGGTGGGCCGAGCCGGCCAGGGTGCCGGGGATGGCCTGCAGGGCGGCGACCACTTCCTCGTAGATGGCCGGCAGGTCTTTCCAGGGGCCGCACATCTCCAGCGTGTCGGCGACGAAGCCCGGGCCTTTCTTGAAGCCCTCGGCGCTCTTGCCGGTCAGGTAGCGCGTGTCCAGCCAGCGCTCCAGGGTGGCGGCACCGTCCAGCCGTTCTCCCAAGGGTGCGCACACACGTTCGCAGATGGCCATGACGGCATCGACGATCTCGGGCGCGCCTTCGTCGGCGATCAGCAGCACGTTGAGGTCGCTGCGGCCGAATTGCACGCCGCTTTCCAGCGCGTCGTACAGCCGCAGCGCGGCGGGGTTGGCGCCTTGCTGCAGGATCTGTCGGCAGGCCTCCAGGCCCTGGGCAAAGCTGGCGAAGCCATAGGCGATGGCGCGGCCGTGGTCGGGCAGGCGGTGCAGCTTGAAGCGGATGCGCACGATCACGCCGAGCGTGCCTTCCGAGCCGATGAACAGCTGCTGCAGGTCCGGCCCGATGGCCGCGCGCGCGTAGCCGCCCACGGTGACGAGGCGGCCATCGGCCAGCACCACGTCCATGCCGTGGACCATGTCCTCGATCTTTCCGTAGCGCGTGGACAGCTGGCCCGCGCCCCGGCAGGCCACCCAGCCGCCCACGGTGCTGATGCCGAAGGACGAGGGCCAGTGGCCCATGGTCATGCCGTGGCGGCGCTGGATGGTTTCCTCGAACACGTCGCCGAACATGCCGGCCTCGACCTCGACGATCTGGCTTTGCTCGTCCATGGCGATGAAGCGATTGAGTTCGCACAGGTCCAGCACGATGCCGCCGCGCAGGGGCAGGGCCGCGCCCGTGACGTTGCTGCGCCCGGCCGAGACGGTGACGGGAATGGCGTGCGCGTCGGCAATGCGCATCACGGCCTGCACCTGCTCCACGGTGGATGCATGGGCGATGACGGCCTGCGGCGTGGCCGGGTGGCCCGAGGTCTCGGCCACCATGGTGCGGGCCCACCAGTCGCGCGTGCCGGCAACGATGTCGGCGCGCTCGGTCTGCACGCGGTCGCAGGCGGCGCGCAGCGCGGCGAGCGCGGCCTCGGGCACGGCCACGGGCTCGTGCTGCAGGCCGCAGGCAGGACCTTCGGAGGCAGGGCGGTCGGCTGCGGGTGCGGCCTGCGACGCCCAGCCCGGGGTCGTGGGGGCGCCCACCACGTAGTTGCGGCGGTTGTAGCCGCGGGCGATTGCGTCTTTGCTCAGCATTGGATGTCTCCCATCAAAATCTGTTTCTCGCGCTCCATGGCGCGGCGGTAGTCGTGGATCTGCTGCGCTATCTGCGCAGGTGCCAGCCCCAGTTCCTGGGCCAGGATGTCGCCCACGCGCGCTGCGGCGCGGGCCGATGCATCGCGCGCCATGAGCCGGGCGCGCATGCGGCGCGAGAGCACGTCTTCCACCGTGCGCGCCATTTCGTGGCGCGCGGCGTAGAGGACTTCGGCCTCGGTGTGGGGCAGTCCCTCGACGATGGGCCGGGCCAGCGCGGGATGCGCGTCGAGGATGTCGCTGACGAAGCGCGCCTCCGTGCCGTAGCGCTCGCCCAGGTGGGCCGACAGTCCGCCCGTGGCCGTGATGGCCTGGGCGTCGTAGCCGGCCGCGCCCAGCAGGAAGGCCGAGGCGGTGGTGCAGCGCGTGCGCCGGCCCAGCAGCTTTTCCACGGCGTCCACGGTCTGCTCGGCCATGTGGCGCGAGGTGGTGAGCTTGCCGCCGACGATGGTGACCAGGCCGTCGGCTGCCACATGGATCTCGTGGTTGCGCTTCATCTCCACGGTCTTGCCGCCGGGCGGGCCGACCAGGGGGCGGCAGCCGGCGATGGAGCCGACCACGTCCTCGGGCGACAGGTCCACCTTGAGCGCCGATCGGGCGCCTTCGAGCAGGAAGTCCAGCTCGGCGCGCGTGCAGTGCACGTCGTCCAGGCTGCCCGCATAGTCCTCGTCGGTGGTGCCCAGGTAGGACACATCGCCCCAGCGCGTGATGGTGGCGCGCCGGCTGCGGCCCGGCACGGGGATGGTGACGGTGCAGTCGTTGCGTATGCGCAGCCAGGGAATGGCCACGTGCACGCCCTTGGCGGGGCGCACGTGCAGCTGCGCCTGCTGGTCGGGCCTGCGGCCATCCCAGTCGCGCAGCCAGACGCCCGTGGCCATGACCACGCTGCGCGCGCGCACCGTGATCTCGCGGCCATCGGCCTGGACGATGGCGCCGTCCACGCCGCCGTGGGCGTTGCGCGTGATGGCGGTGGCCCGGGCATGGTTGAGCACGGCCGCGCCATGGAAGGCCGCCGTGCGCGCCACGGCCAGCGTGAGCCGCGCATCGTCCACGCGCGCATCGAAGTACATGTAGCCGCCCAGGAGCTGCTCTTCGCGGAAGGTCGGGCAGTGCGACAGCACCTCGGCCTTGCCGAGCTTGCGGTGCAGGATGCCTTCGCGCCAGCCGCCGGCCAGGTCGTAGGTCCACAGCAGGCTGCCGAAGGCCTTGGCCAGGCGGGCGTCGAAGACGCCGTCGCGTTCCATCACGGGAAACAGGAAGGGCAGGCGCTGCACCAGGTGCCGCGCATTGCGGCGCAGGCGCTGGCGCTCCAGCAGCGAGTGCCGCACCAGTCCCAGGTTGCCCTGCTCGATGTAGCGCAGGCCGCCGTGCACCATCTTGGAGGACTTGGACGAGGTGCCCGAGGCGAAGTCGTCCTTCTCCACCAGCGCCACGCGCAGGCCGCGCAGGCTGGCGTCCAGCGCCGCATAGGCGCCCGTGATGCCGCCGCCGATGACCAGCAGGTCGAAGGCCTCGTCGCCCAGCCGCGCGAGCTGGTCGGCGCGCTGCAGCTGCAGCGGCGCGGTCTGGGTCAGTGCGGCGCTGTCCCTGCGCTCCTTGCCAAAGGGCCATTGCATCATGCGCAGCCCTCCAGGGCGGCGCTGCGGCCGGGGGCCCGGGCGCGGGCCAGTTCGTCGCCCACGCGGGCGCGCCAGATGCGGCGGCGCTCGCCGCGCTCTTCGGCGGCCATGCGCGGGGTGAAGACCGCTTCGGTGCGCAGCGTGGCGCAGGCCTGCTCCAGCCCGTCCCACAGCAGGCCTGCGCTGCCGGCCATGAAGGCGATGCCGCGCAGGCTGGCCTTGTCGGTATCGGCCAGGCGGCGCACGGGCAGGCCGCCCAGGTCGGCCTGGATCTGCAGCAGCGCATCGCTGCCCGACAGGCCGCCGCCCACCAGCAGCTCGCCCACCTCGGTGCCTGCGGCCGCCTCGTCCGCCTGCACGCAGGAGGCCACGGAATGCGCAATGCCTTCGAGGATGGAGCGCGCCAGCTGCGGCCGCGAGGTGGCCATGGACACGCCCGAGATCGAGGCCCGCGCGCCCGGCTCCATGGCCGGCAGGCGCAGGCCGGTGAGCGCGGGGATGAAGACCAGGTCGGTCGGCGTCTCGGCCTCGCGGGCCAGGGTGCTGATCTGCTGCGGGTTGTCGAACCACTGCAGCTTCTCGCAGATCCAGTTGAGCGCCGATCCCGTGGTGGGCACATAGGTCTCGATGGCATAGCGCGAGACACCGTCCATGCGCCGCGCCGTCATGGTCAGCGAGCTTTCATGGGCCGCGTCATGCGCGGGCAGCTTTGTTCCCGTGAGCACATCGACGAAGCTGCCCGTGCCATGCACGCACAGCGCCTGGCCCCGCTCCAGGCAGCCCAGGCCCACGGCGGCCGCATGCTGGTCGCCCGCGCAGGCCAGGATGGGCACGGCCAGGCCCAGCAGCTCGGTGCGCGTGCGGCCGAAGTCCTGCACGTCCTCGCACAGGCGGGGCAGCAGTTCGGCGGGAAACTCCAGCGCGTCCAGCCAGTCCTGCAGGTAGCGGTGATCGCCCAGCGCATAGGCGTTGCCCGAGGTCACGTTGGTGGGCGTGGTGACCACGGCGCGCGCATCCGACAGATGCCACAGCAGCCAGGAGTCGATGGTGCCGAAGGCCAGGCGGCGCTGCTGCCAGGCCTGGGCCACGGCCGGGCATTCGCGCAGCTTGTGCGCGGCCCACAGGTAGGGCGAACGCACGCCCACGGGCCGGCCCGCGTGACGGATCAGCCGGGCATCCCAGTCGCCGGCCAGCAGGGCCAGTTCGTCGCGGTGGCGCGAGTCCTGCCAGACCATGATGGGCGCCAGCGAACGGCCCGTGGCCGTGTCCCAGAGCACGGCCGAGCAGCGCTGGTTGGCAATGGCCAGGGCCACGATCTGCTGGCCGCTGCCCTGGGCGCGGGCGATGGCGCGGCGGCACACGTCCAGCGTGCGCTCCAGCAGCAGGTCGGCGTCCTGCTCGACCACGCCGGGGCGCGGACAGTGGATTTCCAGCGGCAGATAGTCCTGGGCGGACACCTGCCCGTCGCGCCCCACGACGGCGGCGCGCGTGCCCGAGGTGCCTTCGTCGATGCAAAGGATCACGGCTTCATGGTGCATGGGGTGTTCTCTTTCAGGCGGTGGTTTGAGCGATCTTGGCGGGCGGGGCGGCGTCGTCCGCGAACTGGGGCGCGCCGGGCTCGTCGTCGGGGTTCACCGTGGTGCGCGTGGGGTCCCAGCGGATGGAAAAGCAGACGATGCTGGCCAGCAGCGGCACCACGGACAGGATGAGGAAGGTGTTCTCCAGCCCGTACTGCTGGCGGAACAGCGGGAACACCAGCAGCCCCAGCGCCGCGCCCATGGCGCCCAGCGCGCCGATCACGCCGTTGGCGCCCGCGCGCAGCTCGCTGCGGAACGACAGCGTGGACAGGCTCTTGCCGTTGGCGCCTGGACCGCCCGAGTGAAAGAGGATGAACAGCGAGGGCACGGCCACGGCCAGCCAGATCGGCATGCGGCCGTTGAACAGGCCCAGCACCAGCAGCATCAGGAACACCAGCGCAAAGCCGAAGGCCGAGGCCCGCCGCAGGCCCAGCCTGCGCCCGATGACGGGCGACAGGAAGCCGCCGACGATGCCGAACACGTTGAACACCAGCGCGCCCAGCGTGGCCTCGCGGAAGTCCTTGCCGAACAGCGAGGCGCTGATCAGCGGCAGGTACCAGCCCACGGCAAAGTACTGGATGGACTGGCCTATCTGCACCGTGGCCGCCAGCAGCGTGCGCGGCAGGTAGATGCCGCGAAAGATCAGCAGCACATTGGCCAGGCCGCGCCGGGCCGGGTTGAGCACGGGAAGGCGTTCGGCGGGCGGCGCGGCCTCGAAGCGCTGGCCGTGTGCGCCGTAGATGCGCGTCATGGCGCGGGCGGCGTCATCCAGCCGCTCCTTGCGTGCCAGCCAGGTCGGGCTTTCCACCAGCAGCGCGGCCTGCATGCCCAGGATGAACAGGCCGAACACCGCCGTGGCGGCCACCGAATAGCGCCACAGCGAATCGCCCACGTCCCAGGAATGGAACCACAGCGCCAGCACCAGGTTGCTGCACACGGCCATGTACCACATGCCCTGCCAGACATTGAGCCGGCTCTTGAGGCGGGCGGGCGTGAATTCGGCCAGCACCGCCATGGCGATGGCGAAGTCGATGCCATAGGCCGCGCCCACGAAGAAGCGGCCGAAGAGGATGGTGGCGTAGTCGGGCGCCATGCTGACCAGCAGCGCGCCGGCCACGGCCAGCACCTTGGCGATGACCAGGGGGCGCATGCGGCCCCAGCGGTCGGCCATCCAGCCGCCGATGGGGTTGAAGGCGATGGACACCCAGGAGGCCAGCGACGTCATCCAGGCCACTTCGGCCGGCGTCAGCTGCTGGTCGCGCGTCATGGGGCCCAGGCCCACGCTGAGTGCGGAGTTGGAGAATGCGTCGAGGAAAAGTCCGCCGAGGGCCAGCCACCAGATGGTGCCGGCGCGGCCTGAAATGCCCTGGCGTGCGTCGATGTAGGCGATGACATCCTGAACGCCGCGAACCCTGTGGATGCTGGTCTGCATGCTGGCCTCCTGTGTTTCTGCAAGAGGCCGGCAAACCGTACAGGCGCGACAAGACCATCTCACAGATGGTCTTCAAATCTTGAACCTGTGCGGCGATTCTAGGCAGCAGGCGCAGCCTGCGGATCGGTGAAAGCACCAGGGTGCGCGCAATGGCCGCGCCCAAAGAAAAGGCCCGCCGCAGGTTCTCTGCGGCGGGCCTGGCGCGAAGTCCCTTCACGGGACCGTGCGCTGTGTGCTGTCAGTGGACCACGACAGGCTGCTGGGCCAGGCCGGCGTAGCGCTCCAGGGCGTCCTCGACCTCTTCCTCGGTGGGGGCGTCCTGCTGCCAGGCGATGATCTGCTTCTGGAACATCTCGGCCCAGGATCCATCCAGGTAGACCTCCTTGCCCGAGCGCTTGTCCACGATTTCGAAGCCGTGGCGTGGCAGTTGGCGGGCGGCATTGACCGCAGCTTCGCCGGCCGCTGCATCCGGATCCATGTCGGGACGCAGATGGAGCACCACAAAAGATTCGGAGTCGTAAAGCATTTGCATGGTGTTCCCTTTCTGGCCCGTTGCCGGGCGTCGCACAGCCTACATGGCTGCGAAGCGCCGGATTTCAAGGACCGTGGGGGTCCCGATCTATCGCAGGCACTTGCATGCAGTATTCCACGGATTGGCATGCGCTGCGGCGTGTGCCGCAGGCCGCGCTGTGGTAGGCGGGCGGTGGCGGTGGCTGCAAGTGCAGGACTACCGGGAAATCACCGGTGTCCCACCGGTGTCCCGTGTGTCAAGGCGCCTGGCGGCTCTTGAGCTGCAGATCGGCGAAGTCGCCGTTGTCCTGCGCCAGCCGGATGCGCACGGGCAGGTATTGCATGGACGGCGCCAGCCACAGCGAGGCCTGCTGGTCATCGCCGGCCGCCGCGATCTTGTCCAGCCGCAGCGCCTGCGTGCTGCCCGAGGGCAGGTCCAGCGTCTCGGTCTCGCCCACGCGGAAGGTCCAGCGGTCGGCGCGCCGCGCGCTGACGGTGATGAAGCTGATCTGCGTGCCCGCCGGGTAGCGCTGCGGCGCCGCCGCCAGCAGGGCCGACAGCTGCAGGAACACGCTGAGCCGGTCCTGGGCGCCGGGCGCGATGGGCGCGTCGGGCGCGCCCGTGCTGAAGCGCGCCAGGTTCTGGTCGAACGCCAGCTGCGCCGATTGCTCCTTGCGCGCCTTGTCGTTGAAGCGGCTGGGCTCCAGGCCCCTGTCGGTGATGCGGCCCTCGCTGGTTTGCGAGCGCGAGCCCAGCAGGAACAGGCTGACTTCCTGGCTGGCCTGGTACTGGCCGTTGGCATGGCGCCAGACCAGCTCGGCATTGGCCGAATAGTTGAAGCGCTTGGCCTGGCCGGTGACGGCGAACGACAGCCGCGCGGGATCGGGCAGTTGCACGGGAACGGGGGCGTCGGAGGCCAGCGGCGTGCCGTCGGGCGAGGTGATGGCCATGCCCTGGGCCGGGCCGGCCGAGGGCGTGGGCGGTGTTTCGGGTTCGGGCTTGGGAGCGGGCGGCGCCGGCGGTGTGGCCGGAGTTGGCTCGCTGCCGGCACCCGTATCGGCAGCAGCACGGGCGGTTTCCGAGGCGTCCGATGCAGCAGGCTCCTGCGCTGCGGCCATCGGCAAGGGCTCCACGGTTTCGCGGATGGGCGTGTCCAGCGGCTCGGCCACGGGTGCGGTGGGCGCGGCGGGTGTCGGGCGCTGGACCTTGGGGCGAGGGCGGGGTTGCGGCTTGGGTACGGGCGCAGGTGTCTCGGGCGCGGCGGCGGGCGGGGGCGCGGGTGGCTCGGGCAGGGACAGCGCCCGTGTCTGCATGGCCGCCACCTCGGTGCGCGGTGCCGATACCTGGTTCCACAGCGGCAGGCCCAGCAGGGCCAGCGCATGGCCGCCCAGCACCACGGCGGTGAGGGCGGGCAGGGCGCGCTGGCGCAGGTGCATTTCAGGCATTCCAGCCCAGGTCCTGGGACAGCTGCACGCAGGCCTCGCGCAGGGGCGCATCGATGGCGCCGCCGTATTCGGGGTCGAAGGTGGCAATCGAGCCCAGCGTGGTCAGGCCCAGCACGATATGGCCCGAGGAGTCGAAGACCGGCGTGCAAAAGGCCACGATGCCGGGCAGCACGGTATCGACCACCCGTGCGGTGCCGCGCTCGCGCACCTCGGCCAGCATGGCGTCTATGGCCTCGGGGGTGAGCGGCAGGTCCTTGCGCTGGATGCGGCGGGCCTTGTCCACCTCGGGCTCCAGCAGCGGGGCCGTGACCTCGCGCGGCAGCCAGGCCGCGAAGCAGCGCCCGGTGGCCGAGGCCAGCATGGGCATGACGTCGCCCAGGCGCAGATTGGCGGTGACCGACTGCGCGCTTTCCTCCCAGTGCACGATGGTCGGCCCGTGGTTGCCCCAGACGGCGATGGCCGCCGTGTGGTGGATGCGCTCCATGAGCGCGGGCATGCGTTCGCGCGCCAGCCGCACGGGGTCCAGCCGCGCCAGCGATGCCAGGCCCAGCTTGAGCGAGGCCGGGCCCAGGTCGTAGCGGGAGGTGCGCGCGTCCTGGGTAACCAGGCCGATGCGCTGGAAGCTCACGAGGTAGCGGTGGGCCTTGGCGGCGCTCATGCCGGCGTCGGACGCCAGGTCCTTGAGCATCTGCGGGCCCCGGGCGCGCGTCAGAGCCTCCAGCAATGTAAAACCGACCTCTACCGATTGAATCCCTGCGCGTTCCTTATCCATTGCAATAGAATTTGGTTTTGTTTAGTTAAATCAATTTAACTTATCGTAATTCGTGGCTGCGTCGCCATGGGTATCCAGGCCGCTGCCCGGATGCCGTGGCGCGCGGCGGCGGCACGGGGGAGCAGCATGAAACTTGCCACATACAAGGACGGATCGCGGGACGGGCAACTGGTCGTGGTGTCACGCGACCTGAGCCAGGCCCATTATGCGACCGGCATAGCGAGCCGCATGCAGCAGGTGCTCGACGACTGGAGCTACATGGCGCCCCAGCTGCAGGACCTGTACCACCTGCTCAACAGCGGCAAGGCGGTCCATGCCTTTGCCTTCGATCCGCGCCAGTGCATGGCGCCGCTGCCGCGCGCCTACCAGTGGGCCGACGGCTCGGCCTACATCAACCATGTGGAGCTGGTGCGCCAGGCGCGCGGCGCCGAGGTGCCTGCCAATTTCTACACCGACCCGCTGATGTACCAGGGCGGCAGCGACGATTTCCTGGGCCCTTGCGACGATGTGGTGGTGCCCAGCGAGTCCATGGGCATCGACTTCGAGGCCGAGATCGCCGTCATCACCGCCGACGTGCCCATGGGCGCCACGCCCGAGCGTGCGCTGGGCGGCGTGCGCCTGGTCATGCTGGCCAACGACGTGAGCCTGCGCAACCTGATCCCCAATGAGCTGTCCAAGGGCTTCGGCTTCTTCCAGTCCAAGCCCGCCACCTCCTTCAGCCCGGTGGCCGTGACGCTGGACGAGCTGGGCGACGCCTGGAAGGGCGGCCGCCTGCACCTGACGCTGCAGTCCACCTGGAACGGCCGCAAGGTCGGCATGTGCGATGCGGGCGAGGACATGAGCTTTCACTTCGGCCAGCTCATCGCCCATATCTGCAAGACGCGCAATGTGCGCGCCGGCTCCATCGTGGGCAGCGGCACCGTGAGCAACAAGGGCGTGGAAAGCGGCAAGGGCAAGAACCGGCGCATGGAGTGGCCCAAGGGCTACAGCTGCATTGCGGAGAAGCGCTGCATAGAGACCATCCAGGACGGCGCGCCCAAGACCGAGTTCATGCGCTTCGGCGACACCATCCGCATCGAGATGAAGGGCAAGGACGGCCAGAGCATCTTCGGCGCCATCGACCAGAACATCGTCGAGCCTGCCGAATGAGCCGCGTCTGCGCACCCTGGTGGCGCCTGGCGGGCAGGTCGCTGCGCGCCGGCCTGGCCGCGCTGGCGCTGTCGCCGCTGGCCGCGGCATTCGCGGCGCCCCCGGCCGCGGACCCCGTCACCTGCCCGCCCGAGGCGCGCATGCCCGGCCCGGACGAGATCCGCGCCCTGCAGCGCAAGGCGCAGGACCGTGGGCTGCTGTGGCGCATCGAGCACCGGGGCCGCACCAGCTGGCTCTACGGCACCATGCACGCGGCCAAGCTCGGCTGGAGCGTGCCCGGCCCCACGGTGGCGGACGCGCTGCGCGCCTCCGACAGCCTGGCGCTGGAGCTGAACATCCTCGATCCCGAGGTCATGAAGGTCTTGTTCGCCGGCATGCAGGCGCGGCCCGATGCGCCGCCGCTGCGCGGCGATCTCCAGCGCCGGCTTGAGGAGCAAAGGCGCCTGGCCTGCGCCGGCCCCGAGCTGGCCCTGCTGCGCCCCGACGCCCAGGTGATCTCCCTGTTGTCGCTGGCCGGCCGCAGCGAGGGGCTGGACGCGTCCTATGGCATCGATTTCTCGCTGGCCGGCGTGGCGCTGGCCCTGGGCAAGCCCGTGCTGTCGCTGGAGACACCCGAGCTGCAACTGCGCGAGCTGGTCTCGGACGACCCCGCGCGCGTGGCCGAGACGGTGGAGTCCGGCCTGCGCCAGCTCGAAAGCGGCACCGCGTCCCAGAAACTGGGGCTGATCGCAGGCGTCTGGGCTGATGGCCGCATCCACCTGCTGGAGAGCCTGCCCGACTGGTGCGACTGCATGGCCAATGCCGCCGAGCGTGCCGACTACGACCGCATGGTCTATGGCCGCAACCCCGGCCTGGCGCGCGAAGTGGCGCGGCAGATCCGTTCCGGCCGCAGCGTGTTCGCCGCCGTGGGCGCCCTGCACATGGTGGGCACGCGTGGCCTGCCGGCGCTGCTGGCGGCCCAGGGCTTCAAGGTGCAGCGCGTGGAGTTCCCCGCAGCCAGCCCGCCCTGAAACACACGGCCGCCGCCTCCATGAACAAGAGCAACAGGGCGCGGCCAGGACCCATCCACACCCATCCCACAGGAGACAACAATGGACCGTAGACAATTCCTGGCCGCCGTGGCGGCCTCATCGGCCGGCATGGCCGCGCCTTTTGCACAGGCGCAGGACTGGCCCGCCAGCAACATCCGCTGGGTCGTGCCCTATCCGCCCGGCGGCGGCACCGACGTGCTGGCGCGCACCGTGGCCGAGGCCATGCGCCAGACGCTGAACCAGACCATCGTGGTGGACAACCGCCCCGGCGCCTCCACCAACATCGGCGCCCAGATCGTGGCCACGGCCAAGCCCGACGGCTACACCATCATGTCGGCCGACAACGCCGTGCTGGCCTACAACGAGCACCTGTTCAGCAAGCTGTCCTTCAACCCCGAAAAGGACTTCACCTACATCGGCGGCATCAGCCGCTTCCCGATGGCGCTGGTGGTGAACCCGAACTTCGAGGCCAAGACCTTCAAGGAATTCCTGGCCTACGTGAAGGCGCATCCGGGTCAGGTCAACTACGCCTCTCCCGGCAACGGCTCGCCCCACCACCTGGCCATGGAGATGTTCAAGAACCGCACGGGCACCTTCCTGACGCACATCCCCTATCGCGGCGCGGCGCCTGCGCTGGCCGACGTGATGGGCGGCCAGGTGCCCTGCATGTTCCTGGACCTGGCCTCGGGCCTGCCCGTGATCCAGTCGGGCAAGGTGCGCGCCCTGGCCATCGGCACGGGCAAGCGCGTGCCCAGCCTGCCCGAGCTGCCCACGCTGGCCGAGGTCGGCGTGCCCGATACCGAGGTCTATGCCTTCCAGGGCATCCTGGGCCCGGCCAAGATGCCCCCGGCCGTGGTGCAGCGCCTGAACGCCGAGCTCAACAAGGCCCTGGCCAACCCCGCCGTGGTCAAGCGCATGCAGGACTTCGGCATGGAGGCGCTGCCCGGCACGCCCGAGCAGTTCCTGGCCATGTCGCGCGCGGAGTCCAAGCGCTGGGGGGCCATCATCAAGAGCGCGGGCGTGAAGCTGGACTGACCCCCTGAGGCGCTGCGCGCCTTCCCGTTGCACGTCGCCCCTTCTCGCTTCGCGGAGGGGGCGTACGGGCAGCCGGCGACA
>NZ_BCTO01000006.1 GCF_001571325.1 Delftia tsuruhatensis NBRC 16741 | reverse complement strand
TCTGGGTTGGGCCGTGGCGGTTTTGGGGGCGGCGCCCGGCTTTGATCTGATGCGCTGGTGCTGCTTTTTTTGGCGTTCCTGATCGCCAATCCAGCCATCAATCCAGCGCCTTCTGCCTGCGCATGGTGGTGAAAAGAACAACCAGGCTGGCGGCGGCGCCGGCCACGCCCAGGGCGGCGAAGAGGGGGATGCCCCACAGGCGCGGGCCCATGGTCAGCAGGCCGGGGGCCAGGCCCAGGATGAAGGCGCCGGAGACCACGGCCAGGGCCAGGCGGGTGGCGGCGCGTTCCAGGGCCTGGGAGAGGCGGTCGATGTGGCGTATGTCCAGGTCGGCCTGCAGCCGGCCCGAGCGCAGTCTTTGCATCACCAGCCGCAGGGTGTGCGGCGCGTCGTCGGCCAGGTCCATCCATTGCGCCATGGCGGCGCGGCGCTGGCGCGCCAGGCTGCGCAGGGAGTAGCGCTGCAGCAGCTGGGCCTTGACCAGGGGCGTGGCCGTCTGCACCACGTCGAATTGCGGGTCCAGCTGCAGCAGCACCTGGTCGGCCGTGATCAGGGCCTTGAGCAGCAGCGCCATGTCGGCGGGCAGGGCCACGCCGGTTTCGCGGGCCAGGGCCATGAAGTCCTGCAGGGCGCGGGACATGACCAGGCGGCCGTTGCTGGCGCCGGGGCCATGGCGGGTCACGAAGCGGTCCACGGCAGCCTCGATGCGCGCGGCCGAGGGCGGGGCGCGGCCGGGCATTTCGCTTTCGGCGGCCCAGTCCAGCAGCACGCCCGAGAGGCTGCGGCCCTGGCCCTCGACCAGGGCGCGCATCAGGCCCAGCACCTGGCGGCGGCGCTGGGGAGACAGCCGCCCGACCATGCCGAAGTCGATGAAGCCGACGCGGTTGCCGGGCAGGGCCAGCAGGTTGCCCGGGTGCGGGTCGGCGTGGAACAGGCCGTCGCGCAGCACCATCTGCAAAAACGCGCAGGCGCCACGGCGCGCCAGCAGCGGGCCGTCCAGCGCGGGGTCCGCGCCCACGGCCGAGGCTGGCACGCCCGGCACGAAGTCCTGCACCAGCAGGCGCGGCCCGCTCAATGCCCAGTGGATGGCCGGCACGACGATCTCGGGCTGGGCCGCGAAGTGCCGTGCCACGGCGTCGCCGTTGTGGGCTTCGACGGTGAAATCCAGTTCCTCGCGCAGCGCCTGTCCCAGCTGGCGCGTGACCTCGCGCGGGCGGTAGCGTGCCAGCTGCGGCCATTGTTCCTGGGCCAGCAGCGCCAGGTGCTCTAGCAGGCGCAGGTCGGCTTCGATCTGGGGGCGCAGGCCGGGGCGCTGGACCTTGACCACGACTTCGATGTCGGCAGCGCGGGCCGCAGGGGGGCTGTCGCTGCCGCTGCCTTCCTCCCGGCCTTCCCGGTCATCCCGGTCAGCCCGGTCTTCGGCCGCAGGCAGCCGCGCGCGGTACACCTGGGCCATGGAGGCCGAGGCCAGCGGCACGGGATCGAAATGCGTGAACACCTGCTCCACGGGCAGGCCCAGCGACTGCTCGATCAACGGCTGAGCCGTCTCCCAGGGCAGCGGGGCGGCGTGGCTGTGCAGTTGCTGCAGGGCGGCCGTCCATTCGGGCGCGAGCAGGTCCGAGCGCGTGGCCATGATCTGGCCCAGCTTGACGAAGCTGGGCCCCAGGTGTTCGAGGGCCATGCGCAGGCGCTCGGGGCGGCTGGCATCCAGCGGATGCTCGGGATGGGGCTGGCTGCCGCGCGGCGCGAAGCGGGCCAGGCCCAGCGTGTCGACCAGGTCGGCCAGCCCGAAGCGCAGCAGCACGCCGACGATTTCCTGCAGCCGGGCACGGTCGCGCACGGCGACCACGGCGGTTTGCAGCATGGGCATCTCCTGTCGGTGGTGGCAATGCGGTCCATTGTGCCGATGCGCCAGACGCCATTGCGCAGGAATCGCCCGTCTCCGGGGCGGGGCTCAGGCCAGCCGCTGCACCTGTACCGCGCAGTCGTAGAAGCTGGGCGCGCGGCCCAGGTCGGTCAGGCGCTGGTGGGTGAGCTCGTTGACATTGGTGCCGTTGTCGCCGTGCTTGCGCCACCAGATGCCCAGGCCGTTGACCACGCCACGGCGCGCGCGGCCGTTGAGGGTGGCGTGGCATTCGTAGCTGCCCCGGTCGTTGAAGACGCGCACCCGGTCGCCCTCGGCCACGCCGCGCGTGGCGGCGTCGTCGGGGTGCAGCTCCACCAGCGGGCGGCCTTCCATGGTGCGCAGGCTCTTGACGTTGACGAAGCTGCTGTTGAGAAAGTTGCGTGCCGGCGGCGAGATCATGGCCAGCGGGTAGCGCGCATCCGTTTCGGCGGTTTCGTAGTTGGGCAGGTAGTCGGGCAGCGGGTCCATGCCGCGCCGCGCCAGCTCGGCGCTGGTGAATTCGCAGCGGCCCGAGGGCGTGGCGAAGCCGCCCTCGGCAAAGGGGGCCTCGGGCAGGGCCAGGGTGGCAAAGCCCTTGTCCAGCAGCTCGTCGAAGTCCACGCCGCGGCCCTCGAAGGCTTCGCGGCACAGTTGCTCGTCTCCCGTCTGGAAATGGGCAGCGGCAAAGGCGTCGTCATGCCGCGCCATGTGCGCGGCCAGGTCGCGGAAGATCTGGCCGTTGCTGCGCGCCTGGCCCAGCGGCGCGATGGCGGGGCGGTTGAGCAGCACGTCGGTATGGCCGTAGCTGCCGTGGATGTCCCAGTGCTCGATCTGCGTGGTGGCCGGCAGCACGTAGTCGGCCAGGTCGGCCGTGTCGGTCATGAAATGCTCCAGCACCACGGTGAACAGGTCCTCGCGCGCAAAGCCGGCCACGACCTTGGCCGATTCGGGCGCCACGGCCACGGGATTGCTGTTGTAGACCACGATGGCGTCCACGCGCGGCCCGAAGCCGTTGCCGCCTTCGTGCAGCAAGGCGTCGCCGATGGTGCTCATGTTGATGGTGCGCGGGCGGCGCTCGCCCAGCAGGTGCGGCATCTGCAGTCGGGCGCGCTGCGCGGGCAGGGCGCCCGAGGCGGACAGCAGCAGGCCGCCGGCACGGTGGCGCCAGGCGCCCACCAGGGCCGGCAGGCAGGCGATGGCGCGCACGGCATTGCCGCCGCCGCGCGCGCGCTGCACGCCGTAGTTCAGCCGGATGGCCGCAGGCGTGGTGGTGCCGTAGTCGCGCGCCAGCTGGCGGATCTGCTCCACGGGCAGGCCGCAGACCTGGGCCGCGCGCTCGGGCGGCCACTGCAGGGCGCGGGCCTTGAGTTCCTCCCAGCCCAGCGTGTGGCGCGCGATGTAGTCATGGTCCAGCCAGCCGTGCGTGATCAGCTCGTGCATCAGGGCCAGCGCCAGGGCCGCGTCCGTGCCGGGCAGCAGCTGCAGGTGCTCGTGGCATTTGTCGGCGGTCTCGGTCTTGCGCGGGTCTATGCACACCAGGCGCGCGCCGTTGCGCTTGGCCTCCAGCGCATAGCGCCAGAAATGCAGGCTGCTGCCGATGCTGTTGCTGCCCCAGATGAGGATGAGCCGGCTTTCGGTGAAATGCTCCACGCGCATGCCCAGCTTGCCGCCATAGGTCAGGTTCAGGGCCTCGCCCCCGGCGCTGGAGCAGATGGTGCGGTCCAGCAGCGAGGCGCCGAGCTGGTGGAAGAAGCGCCGGTCCATGCTCTCGCCCTGCACCAGGCCCATGGTGCCTGCGTAGCTGTAGGGCAGGATGGTTTCGGGATCGCGCGCCGCCAGCGCGTGCAGCCGGGCGGCGATGTCGGCCAGCGCCTGGTCCCAGCCCACGGGCTCGAACTGCCCGGAGCCCTTGGGGCCCACGCGGCGCAGCGGGGTGAGCACGCGCTCGGGGTGGTAGCTGCGCTCGGTGTATTTGCTGACCTTGGCGCAGAGCACGCCGCCCGTGTGCGGGTGGGCGGGGTTGCCCTGGACTCTTTTGGCGATGCCGTCTTCGACCGTGGTCACCAGCGAGCAGGTATCGGGGCAGTCATGGGGGCAGGCGCCCAGCACCTGTGAGGTGGCCTGGAGTGGGGGCGTGGCGGAGGACATGGTGGCAGCGGTCTCGGACAGGGTGGGGACTTTGCGAAAGAACCGTGAAAGCCGGAAAAACAGGAAAAGGCCGTCACGGGCAAGGGGCGGTGCCGGTCTTGCATGCCGCAATCGCCGCTTGTCTTTATTATGCGGACCCTTGCAGCCGGCTGCACGCAGCAACGGCGCCGATTCCAGTGACAAAAACAGGCAAGTTCATGCTCCGACCCAAGACGGCATTCAGCCGCAGACAGTTCATCGCAGCCAGCACGGCGGCTGCCGCCACCTGGACCGGCGCAGTGCGCGCCCAGGACGCGGGAGGCACCATCGTGCTGGGCCAGTCCTGCCCGATGACGGGCCCCGCGGCACAGATCGGCCAGCCCTTCCATGAAGGCGCCAAGCTGTACTTCGAGCAGCTCAACGCGCAGGGGGGCATTGCCCGGCGCAACATCGAACTGCGCGTGATGGACGACGGCTACGAGCCCGAGCGCTGCGCGGCCAATACCCAGCGCTTCCTGTCCGACGACGTGTTCGCGCTGTTCGGCTACGTGGGCACCTCCACCAGCATGGCCGCGCTGCCGCTGCTGCAAAAGGCGCGCGTGCCCCTGTTCGCACCGCTGACGGGCGCCGACGCGCTGCGCCAGCCCCAGCTGGCCCAACTGGTCTTCAACGTGCGCGCCTCCTATGCCGACGAGACGGCGCTGATGGTGCGGCACCTCACGGGCCTGGGCCTGAAGAAGGTGGCCGTGCTGCACCAGAACGATGCCTATGGCGAGTCGGGCCTGGCTGGCGTCAAGGCGGCGCTGGCCGCCAAGGGGCTGGAGCCCGTGGGCGCGGCCACGGTGGAGCGCAACTCGAACAACGTGGTCGCGGCCGTCAAGACGCTGGTGCCGCTGGGCGCCGATGTGATCGTGCAGATCGTCACCTACTCGGCCAGCGCGGCCTTTGTGCGCGCCGCGCGCCAGGCGGGCTTTGGCGGGCAGTTCTACAACGTCTCCTTCGTCGGCTCGCAGGCTCTGGCGCAGACGCTGGGCAAGGATGCCGAAGGGGTGGTCGTCACCCAGGTCGTGCCCTCGCCCTTCCAGACCTCGCGCCAGATCACGCGCGATTTCCTGGCGGCCATCCAGAAGGGCGGCGGCAAGCTGACGCCCAACTACTCCAGCATGGAAGGCTATCTGGCGGCACGCGTGTTCGCCGATGCGCTGCGCCAGGCCTCGGCCTCGGGCAAGCCCACGCGCGACGGCCTGGTGGCCGCGCTCGACGCCATGCACGGCCAGCAGGTGGCCGGCTTCCCGCTGGCCTTCAAGCCGCAATCGGCCAAGCCGCGCTTCGTGGAGTTGTCCATGCTGACCGGCGACGGCAAGGTCCGGGTGTAGGCTTGCAGCTCTAGAAGGAGAACCCCATGGCCTTGCTGCAGGAACTGCTGGACAGCGCACCCGAGATCACCGCGCTGCGCCGCGACATACATGCCCATCCCGAACTGTGCTTCGAGGAACTGCGCACCGCCGACCTGGTGGCCCGGCAGCTCGAAGGCTGGGGCATTGCCGTGCACCGCGGCCTGGGCCGCACGGGCGTGGTGGGCACCATCCACGGCCGTGACGGCGGCGCCAGCGGCCGCGCCGTCGGCCTGCGCGCCGACATGGACGCCCTGCCCATGCAGGAGTTCAACACCTTCGAGCACGCCAGCCGCCACGCCGGAAAAATGCACGCCTGCGGACATGACGGCCACGTGGCCATGCTGCTGGCCGCCGCGCAGTACCTGGCCGCGCACCGCGACAGCTTCGAGGGCACGGTGCACCTGATCTTCCAGCCGGCCGAAGAGGGCGGCGGCGGGGCGCGCGAGATGGTCGAGGACGGCCTGTTCACCCAGTTCCCCATGCAGGCCGTGTTCGGCATGCACAACTGGCCGGGCATGAAGGCCGGCACCATGGCCGTGGGCCCGGGCCCGGCCATGGCGTCGAGCAACGAGTTCCGCATCGTCGTGCGCGGCAAGGGCGGCCACGCGGCCATGCCGCACATGGTGATCGACCCGCTGCCCGTGGCGGCCCAGCTCATCCTGGGCCTGCAGACCATCGTCAGCCGCAACGTCAAGCCCATCGAGGCGGGCGTGGTCTCGGTCACCATGGTCCATGCGGGCGAGGCCACGAACGTGGTGCCCGACAGCGTGGAGCTGCAGGGCACGGTGCGCACCTTCACGCTGGAGGTGCTGGACCTGATCGAGCGGCGCATGAAGGCCCTGGCCGAGAGCATCTGCGCGGCGCATGACACGCGCTGCGAGTTCGAGTTCGTGCGCAACTACCCGCCCACCATCAACTCCGCGCCCGAGGCCGAGTTCGCACGCCGCGTCATGGCCGAGGTCGTGGGCGAGGCCAATGTGCTGCCCCAGGAGCCGTCCATGGGCGCCGAGGACTTCGCCTTCATGCTGCTGGAAAAGCCCGGCGCCTACTGCTTCATCGCCAATGGCGACGGCGACCACCGCGCCATCGGCCACGGCGGCGGTCCCTGCACGCTGCACAACCCCAGCTACGACTTCAACGACCAGCTGATTCCGCAGGGCGCCACGTTCTGGGTGAAGCTGGCCCAGCGCTGGCTGAGCGAGCCCACGCGCTGAGGCCCTTGCGGGGTCCGGCCGACACCGGCATGTCACACACCGCACCTAGCATGCGGTCCCTGTGACCTCCATCGAATCCTCCACGGCCGCCGCGCAGGGCGTGGCCGTCCAAGCCCGGCAGCTCAAGCGCATCCACGGCGAGCGCGCCGTGCTCCAGGACATCAGCCTGCAGATCGCGCCCGGCGAGGTGCTGGCCCTGCTGGGTCCTTCGGGCTGCGGCAAGACCACCCTGCTCAAGATCCTGGCCGGGCTGGAGCAGCCCAGCCGCGGCGAAGTCTGGATGGGCGGGCAGTGCGCGGCCAGCGCCTCGCAGTCCCTGCCGCCCGAGCGGCGCGAGCTGGGCCTGGTGCTCCAGGACCATGCGCTCTGGCCCCATATGAGCCTGCAGGCCAACGTGGCCTTCGCGCTGGAAATGCGCGGCCTGCCTCGCGCGCAGATCCACGAGCGGGTGCAGCAGACCCTGGGCCTGGTCGGGCTGCAGGGCATGGGCGAGCGCCTTCCCGGCAGCCTGTCGGGCGGCCAGCAGCAGCGTGCGGCGCTGGCCTGCGCCGTGGTGGAGCGCCCGCGCCTGGTGCTGCTGGACGAACCCCTGTCCGGCCTCGACGGCAACCTGCGCGAGCGCCTGTGCGAAGAAATTCCCCGGCTGCTGCGCAGCCTGGGTTGTACGGCCGTCTATGCGACGCAAGACCGCCAGCAGGCCTTCGCCGTCGCCGACCGCGTGGTCGTGATGGAGCACGGCCGCATCCTGCAACCGGGCAGCGCCCGGGGCCAGGCGCCGGCCCCCGTGCCTTGCGAGGCAGACCTATGGCCCATGGCCGGGCACCTGTGCAGCGCAGCATAGGAGGGGCGTAGCCGGTCTCGGTTCGGATGACGGTGAAAAAAGCACGGTCGTTCTAAATTCCTGCTTTTTTGGCTACACTGTGCCGCTACACGAACCGCCCACCAGGAGACCCGCCATGTCCGATCTGAATGCCGCCTTCGAGGCCGCCGTCAAGAACTCCACCTCGATCAGCGAGCGCCCCGACAACGCCACGCTGCTCAAGCTCTACGCGCTGTACAAGCAGGCCACCGAAGGCGACAACGAGGCCAAGAAGCCCAGCTTCACCGACATGGTCGGCCGCGCCAAGTGGGACGCCTGGGAAAAGCTCAAGGACACCTCGGCCGATGACGCCAAGCAGCAGTACATCGACCTGATCGAATCGCTGCGCTGATCAACACCACCACCGATCGCAGACACAGACAAGGCCCCGGACTCCGGGGCCTTGTCGTTTCCGGCCAGGCCACACCACACTATGTCAAAGAGTGGAGCGCTGGAAACTGGCGCGGCCCACCCCAGGGACACCGAGGAAGGGCAGCCCCGCACCGAGGGTGTCGTCCCCCTCAGGGGGAAGCGGCGCAGCCGCTCAGGGGGATCAATATTTGTTGGAAAAGTTCGCGCTGATGCGCTGGCGCAGGTACTCCGCGCCCGTGATGGGCGGGTACTTCTTTTGCGGGCCCTCGATCACCGCGTCCTCGTTGGCCTGGCAGAAGAAGGCCAGGCTGTAGCGCGCGCCCTGGTATTCATGGGGCAGGGGATTGCGCACGCGGTGGAAGTTGCTGGGCAGCTGGTCGTCGCTCCAGCGCGTGAGCATGTCGCCGATGTTGCAGGTGATCACGCCCTCCACGGGGTCCACGGGCGTCCATTGCTGGCCCTCCATCTCCTTGCCCGGCAGCACCTGCAGGCCGCCCTGGCCCGCGCGCTGGAACAGCAGGGTCAGGCAGTCGAAGTCGGTGTGGGCGCCTGCGCGCCACAGGCCCAGCTCGTCCTTGAGCGCGGGATCGACCGCGAAGTAATGCAGCATGCGCAGCGTGCTCTGGTAGGCGGGCACCGAAGGGTCGTGGGCGCGCGTGAAGAAATCCGCATCAAAGCCCAGCTTGTGCGCAAAGCACGACAGCAGCTGCATGCCCACCTGCCAGCACTGGCGCTCAAAGTCCAGCGTGGCCTGCTGAAAGCCCGGCTGCTCCTGCTGCGTGGGCCACAGGCCGGCCATGCGCGGGCGCGTCACCTGGTAGGACTCCTTCTGGTCGGGCGTGCGCGTGGAAGGCCGGATCTGCGCCTTGTGCTCCCAGCCCGCATTGCGCGACAGCGGCCACTGCGCCTTCACCTCGCGCGGCAGGGCGAACAACTGCTCTGCACGCCCGAAGGCCGCATCGATATCGGGCTGGGGAATGCCGTGGCCCGACACCTGGAAGAAGCCGATCTCCACCGAGGCCTGCCAGATCGCATCGGCGATCTCGGCCTTGCGGCGGTCGAAGTCGGAGATGTCGATCACCCGCACCTCCCGTGCGCGCGTCTCCTGCCCCTGGCCGCCCATGCGGGCCTCCTTGGCGAGTTCACCCAAGGCGTAATCTGAAGCCGGTGCCGAAGGCATGGTGGGGTTGGCAAGCATGTTCATGGTCTGTTTCCTTTGCCGCAAAGGCAGTGGCAAGGCACGCAGCGGCCGGCGCAAAAAGACACCGATCCCGCACGTCGCTCTTGAAGTGGCTGACAGGGCACAGGTCGCAGCCACGCCGCTCCCGCACCCGCTTCAAGAGCAATGACCCGCGCCGGCACAGGCCGGCAAGCTGAACGCTTCTACTCTTGCCAACCACCCAAGCAAACAGCGCGCCAGCCCGCGCAGGCCTGTTCAAGGCCACCTGCGTTCCATCGTGGTGCAAGAGGGCCGGGCAGCTTGGTGCACGCGCCGCATCGGAACCGTCTGGCACCAATCTGATGCATGCCCGCCGCGTCGAAAACCGGCGCGGCCCAGCCCAGTGACACCGAGGAAGGGCCGCCCCGCACCGAGGGTGTCGTCCCCCTCCCGCGAAGCGAGAGAGGGGGAAGGCGCGAAGCGACTCAGGGGGTGGTACGCACTTTGCATACAAGCATCGTTGAGTAGAAGCGTTCAGCACGCGCCCAGTGCGCGTTGCCCGGAAATTGCTCATGTCACGCCAGCCGCCCGGCCCCATGCCAGCGGCCGGTCCCCATGTTGATAGCGACTGAGAGTTCCACCATGCAACGCCGCCATTTCCTTGCCGCCGCCGCCCTTCCCGCTGCCAGTGCCGTGATGCCCGGTGCCTTCGCCCAGGGCAAGGCGCTGACACCGCTGAAGTTCACGCTGGACTTTCGCGTGACCTCGCAGACCGCGCCCTTTTTCGTGGCGCTGCAAAAGGGCTACTACCGCGACGAGGGGCTGGACGTGAGCATCGACGTGGGCTCGGGCTCGGTGGCATCCATCACGCGGGTGGCCAGCGGCGCCTACCAGCTGGGCCTGGGCGACATCAGCTCGCTGATCGAGTTCAACGCGCAGAACGCGGGCGCGGCGCGCGTGCAGGCCGTCTACCAGTACTACAACCGCGCGCCGTTCGCCATCATCGGCCGCAAGGACCGGGGCATCACGGGCGAGTTCGCCAGCCTCAAGGGCAAGAAGGTGGCCGCCGCCGCCGTGGAGTCCACGCGCCGCGTCTGGCCCCTGGTCGCGCAGCGCCAGAACCTGCCGGCCGACCTGTTCGCCTGGACCACGACGGAGTTCTCGGCGCGCGACAACGTGGTGGTGCGCGGCGATGTGGATGCGGCCACCTATTTCCATGACTCGGCCGTGTCGCTGTTCGCACGCATCAAGCCCGAGGAGCTGTCGGTGCTGCGCTACACCGATGCGGGCGTGCAGCTGTACGGCAATGCCATCCTGGCCTCCAGCGCTCTGGTGGCCGAGCAGCCGGCGCTGGTGGCGGGATTCCTGCGCGCCAGCAACCGCGCCCTCATCGAATGCCTGGCCCAGCCTGCGCTGGCCGTGGCCGCCGTGCGCCAGCGCGAGCCCATCCTGGATGAAAAGCTGGAACTGGCGCGCTGGGCCATCACCTCGCAATACCTGGCCGCGCCCGATACGCAGCGCCACGGCCTGGGCGACATCGACCCGCAGCTGCTGGCCCGACAGGCCGAGCAGGTCAGCCAGGCCTTCGGCCTGAAGGCACCCGTGTCGGCCGACGCGCTGTTCAACCGCAGCCTGCTGCCGCCGCTGGCCGCGCGCATGGCCAAGGCCTGAGGGAGTGCACATGGACCACGCCACCGTTTCACTGCCCCTTGAGGCCTCGCTCGACGAGCGCGACGGCCTGTACCTGCGCCGCGCCATCGCCATGGCCGACCGCGCGCGCCAGCGCGGCAACCGCCCTTTCGGCGCACTCATCGTGGCCGCCGATGGCCGCGTGCTGGCCGAGGCCTCCAACGCCAACGGCGAGAGCGGCGACTGCACGGCCCATGCCGAGCTGTCGGCCATCCGCCTGGCCAGCCCCCTGCATGACCGCGAGGCGCTGTCCGCAGCCACCTTGTATTCATCGGCCGAGCCCTGCGTGATGTGCGCGGGCGCCATCTTCTGGTCGGCCATAGGCCGCGTGGTCTACGGCATAGACGCCGTGCGCCTGCGCGAATTCCGCGGCGAGCGCCTGGACCAGAAGGACGCCGAGCTGTCCTGCCGCGATGTGTTCGCCGCCTCGTCCCACGCCATCGAATGCATAGGCCCGGCGCTGATCGGCGAGGCCGCCGCATCGCACCAGGGCGCCTGGAAAAGCTGACCCGGCCCCGTTCCGTCCCCACCGTTTCTTTTGACCACCAGAGAGGAAGCCCACCATGCAAAAACGACTGTTCCTGCACACCGTCCTGGCCCTGTCCGCCAGCGCCGGCCTGGCAACGGCCCATACACAGGCCCACGCGGCCACGCCGCTGAAGTTCCAGCTGGACTGGCGCTTCGAGGGGCCGGCCGCCTTCTTCCTGCAGCCGGTGGCCAAGGGCTACTTCAAGGACGCGGGCCTGGATGTCACGGTCGATGCCGGCAGCGGCTCGGGCGGCGTGGTGCAGCGCGTGGCCTCGGGCGCCTATGACCTGGGCTTTGCCGACATCGCGGCGCTGATGGAGTTCCAGGCCAACAACCCGGACATGCCCAACAAGCCCGTGGCCGTGATGATGGTCTACAACAACACGCCGGCCTCGGTGATGGCGCTCAAGAAAAGCGGCATCGCCAGGACGGCCGACCTCACCGGCAAGAAGCTGGGCGCGCCCGTGTTCGATGCGGGCCGCCGCGCCTTCCCGCTGTTCGCCAAGGCCAACCAGGTCGGCACCGTGCAGTGGACGGCCATGGACCCGCCGCTGCGCGAGACCATGCTGGTGCGCGGCGATGTGGATGCCATCACGGGCTTCACCTTCACCTCGCTGCTGAACCTGGAGGCGCGCGGCATCAAGGCCGCCGACGTGGTGGTCATGCCCTATGCGGACTTCGGCGTGAAGCTGTACGGCAACGCCATCATCGCCAGCCCGAAGCTGATCAAGGAGAACCCGGCCGCCATCAAGGCCTTCCTGCAGGCCTTCGCCAAGGGGGCCAAGGAAGTCATCGCCAACCCGGGCGCGGCCATTGCCTACGTGAAGGAGCGCGACGGCATCGTCAACACCCAGCTGGAGACGCGCCGCCTGCAACTGGCCATCGACACCGTGGTCAACAGCGCCGACGCGCGTGCCGAAGGCTTTGGCCAGGTCGTGCCCACACGGCTGTCGCTGATGGCGTCGCAGGTCTCCGATGTCTACGCCACCAAGACGCGCGTGAACCCGGCCGAGGTCTGGAACGGCAGCTTCCTGCCGTCTGCGGCCGAGCTGAACATCCTGCCCAAGAAGTGACGACAAAGTGATTGACACCGTGCGCGTGCGCCAGCGGGTGGCGCGCACGGCCCTTGCCTGCTGCCTGACATGAATTCCTCCACATCCCACGGCGATGACGACGCCTTCTTCGTCGAGTTCCGCGACGTCTGGCTTGCCTACAACGAGGAGCTGCTGCGCGCCAACCACTTCGCGGTCGAGGCCATCGACCTGCAGGTGCGGCGCGGCGAGTTCATCGCCATCGTCGGCCCCTCGGGCTGCGGCAAGTCCACCTTCATGAAGCTGACCACGGGGCTGAAGATGCCGTCCATGGGCCGCGTCATGGTCAACGGCGAGCGCGTGACCGGGCCGCTGAAGATCTCGGGCATGGCCTTCCAGGCGCCGTCGCTGCTGCCTTGGCGCACCACGGTGGACAACGTGCTGCTGCCGCTGGAGATCGTGGAGCCGCACCGCTCGCAGTTCCGCCAAAAGCGCAAGGAGTACGAGGCGCGTGCGCGCGCCCTGCTGCAGAAGGTGGGCCTGGGCGGCTACGAGGACAAGTACCCCTGGCAGCTGTCGGGCGGCATGCAGCAGCGCGCCAGCATCTGCCGCGCGCTGATCCACGAGCCCCAGATGCTGCTGCTGGACGAGCCCTTCGGCGCGCTGGACGCCTTCACGCGCGAGGAGCTGTGGTGCGTGCTGCGCGACCTGCAGGCCGAGCAGCGCTTCAACGTCATCCTGGTCACGCACGACCTGCGCGAGAGCGTCTTCCTGGCCGACACCGTGTACGTGATGAGCAAGAGCCCGGGCCGCTTCGTGGTGCGCCGCGACATCGAGCTGCCGCGCCCGCGCGAGCTGGAGCTGACCTACACGCGCGAATTCACCGACATCGTGCACGAGCTGCGCGGCCACATCGGCGCCATGCGCAAGACCGGCGCGGCCATCCAACAATAGAACGGGGGAGATTCACATGCACAAGAAATACGCGGAACGCTGGGCGCCCTGGGTGCTGCTGCTGGCGGTCATCCTGCTGTGGCAGGTCATCTGCTCGGCCTTCGAGGTCTCGGAATTCATCTTCCCCAGCCCCTGGGCCATCGGCCGGCAGCTGGCCGAGTTCAGCGGCATCATCGCCGCCCACGCCTGGCGCACCTACTGGGTGACGATGGCGGGCTTTGGCATCGCCATCGTGGTGGGCGTGCTGCTGGGCTTTCTGATCGGCTCCTCGCGCCTGGCCTATGCGGCGTTCTATCCGCTGATGACGGCCTTCAACGCGCTGCCCAAGGCGGCCTTCGTGCCCATCCTGGTGGTCTGGTTCGGCATCGGCGCGGGGCCGGCCATCCTCACGGCCTTCCTGATCAGCTTCTTTCCCATCATGGTCAACATCGCCACCGGCCTGGCCACGCTGGAGCCCGAGCTGGAGGATGTGCTGCGCGTGCTGGGCGCCCGGCGCTGGGACGTGCTGATCAAGGTCGGCCTGCCGCGCTCCATGCCCTACTTCTACGGCTCGCTGAAGGTGGCGATCACCCTGGCCTTCGTGGGCACCACGGTCAGCGAGATGACCGCGGCCAACGAAGGCATCGGCTACCTGCTAGTGTCGGCCGGCTCGTCCATGCAGATGGGCCTGGCCTTTGCCGGCCTGATCGTGGTGGGCGCCATGGCCATGGTGATGTACGAGCTGTTCAGCGCCATCGAAAAGCGCACCACGGGCTGGGCCCGGCGCGGCTCGCAGGGCGAGTGAAGGAGAATCCGGCCATGACGCCCGCACCCGCGACGACACCTTCCATGACGCCCCTGACCGACGAACAGGCGGCCCGCCAGCTGCGGCGCGCAGGCGCCGTGGCCGAGCGGGCCATGGCCATGGGCCGCCACCCCTTTGGCGCGCTGCTGCTGGCGCCCGATGGCGAGACCGTGCTGGCCGAGCAGGGCAACATCGACACGGTGAACCATGCGGAGTCCACGCTGGCGCGCACGGCGGCCGCCAACTATCCGGGCGCCTACCTGGCGCAGTGCACCCTGGTCACCACCTTCGAGCCCTGCGCCATGTGCACCGGAACCATCTACTGGGCCGGCATAGGCCGCGTGCTCTACGGCGCCGAGGAAACGGCGCTGCTGGCGCTGACGGGCAACCATCCCGAAAATCCCACGCTGTCCCTGCCTTGCCGCGAGGTCTTCGCGCGCGGGCAGCGCGCCGTGCAGGTCGTGGGGCCCGTGCCTGCGCTGCAGGAGGAGATGCTGGCGCCGCACCGGGGCTTCTGGCAACAGGGCTGAGCTGCCTGCGCGGGCGGCTCAACTGCGGCAGCCGGCCAGCGCGTCCAGGGGCTTCTGGTAGGTGGGGCTGGTCACGTCCAGCAGGCCCAGGGTGGTGTGGTAGAGGTTGTCGTGCGACAGCGGCGCGTCCAGCTGGCCGCGCACGCAGCGCTCTGACACGCCGGTGCGCTGGCCCAGGTTGCCCAGCCAGGCGATCATGGGAATGTGCTTTTGCTCGTCGGGCGCCATGGCGTAGGGCATGCCGTGCAGGTAGATGCCCATCTCGCCCAGCGACTCGCCGTGGTCGGACATGTAGACCATGCCGGTCTGGTAGCGCGATTGCTGGCGCGTCAGCCAGTCGATGGTCTGCGACAGGAAGTGGTCGTTGTAGCGGATGGAGTTGTCGTAGACATTGACCACCTGCTCGCGCGTGCAGCTGGACAGCGCATTGGTCAGGCATTCGGGCTGGAAGACCTTGGTCTCCGGCGTGGAGCGCTTGTAGTAGGCCGGCCCGTGGCTGCCCATCTGGTGCATGACCAGCACCACGCCGCGCTCGCGGCGCTCGCGCGGCAGGGCGGCGATGCGTTCGTCGATGCCGCTGAGCAGGATGCCGTCCAGGCATTCTCCATCGCTGGAGCACAGGGCCTTGCCGTCGGGCGTGTCCAGGCGGTCGGCGGTGCTGGCGTTGGGAATGCGGTCGCACACGCCCTTGCACCCGGCCTGGTTGTCCAGCCACAGCACGGCCAGGCCGGCGCTGTACAGCACGTCCACGAGGTTGTCGTAGTCCACCTTGCTCTTGTAGAAGCCGGTGCGGCCCAGGTGCGAGAACATGCAGGGCACGGATTCGCGCGTGCTGGTGCCGCAGGAGGTCACGTTGCTCCAGTTGAGCACCTGGCGCCTGGCCAGCTCGGGCGTGGTGTCGCGGGCATAGCCGTTCAGGCCCCAGTTGGCGGCGCGCGCCGTCTCGCCCACGACGATGACGAACAGCGGCGGCTTGCGCTCGGCCGCATAGGTGGCCCCCAGCGTTGCGCCGGCCGCGATGCTGGCGAAGGGGCGCTTGGGCCGCAGGATGGGCTTGAGCACCGCATCCAGCGAGGCCAGCACCGGGCTGACCGGATTGAGCATGTGGCGCATCCACAGGTTGTTGCGGACCACGGGCGCCAGCTCGCGGTACGAGACAAAGACCGAGGCCGCCAGCAGCAGCACCGAGGCGGCCAGCAGCGCCAGCGTGCGCAGCACGGTCTGCATGCCGCGGCGCGGGCGGATGACGCGCAGCCGCAGCAGCCAGGCCGTGGGCAGGCCGGCCACCAGCAGCAGCTGCAGCAGCAGCTGGGGGTTGAACAGGTCGCTGCTCTCGCGCAGGTCGGTCTGCAGGATGTTGTTGATCATGCCGCCGTCCATCACCGTGCCGTAGGCGGTCATGAAGTACTGGGCCGCGCCGGCAATCCAGGGCAGGGCAATCCACAGCGGCTTCATGCCGCGCGGCCAGGCCGTCAGCGACAGCAGCAGCAGCAGGCCGCCCAGGCCCAGGGGCAGCAGCCGCAGCACCAGGGCGGCCAAGCTGCCGTCATAGCCTTCCAGGTGGGGCAGGCGCCGCCACAGCGCCCAGTTGGCGGTGGCCAGCAGCCACAGCGCCAGCACCAGGGCCACGGCCTGGGGCGAGCGCGGTGCGGTCCAGGCCGTGCGCAGCCGTGCCGCGAGGCTGGCGGGGGCCGCCTGGGCAGGCTGGGCAGAAGATGGGGCCGGGGCTTGGCCGGTGCCGGAGGAGCCGGCAAAGGGGGGGCGGGCGAGCAGGCGTTCTGACATGGCCGCGAGCGTAGAATTCGCAGCTTAAGAACATCTGAACCCCGCGTTCAGACTCCGTTCAGCTTGAACCCCTGCCGCCCCCCCTTGCGCCACGCTTGTTCCGTCCGTATCCGGTGCGCATCCTGATGTGCGAAGGCCCAACCTCCCATGCGAATCCTGCTGGTCGAAGACGATGAGGCCCTGGCCCAGGCGGTGGGCAGCTATCTGCGCTCCAAGGCCTTTCTGATCGACAGCGTGCCCTCGCTGGCCCAGGCGCGCGCCTGCCTGGCCGGTGCCAGCTACGCGGCCGTGCTGCTGGACCTGCACCTGGCCGACGGTGACGGCCTGGCGCTCATGCCCACGCTGCGCCGGCTGGCGCAGCCTCCCGTCACCATCGTGCTGACGGCCCGCGACCAGGTCAGCGATCGCATCCGCGGGCTGGACGCGGGCGCCGACGACTATCTGGTCAAGCCCTACGACCCCGAGGAACTGCTGGCCCGCCTGCGCGCCGTGAGCCGGCGCGGCGGCGGCATGCAGGCCGGGCAGGACGCCGTGCTGCGCATGGGCACGCTGGAGATCGACCTGGCCCGTGAAATGGTGCGCGATGCCGGCCGCACCCTGCTGCTCACGCCCAAGGAATGGGCGCTGCTGCGCGTGCTCACGGCCCAGCCGCAGCGTGTGCACGCGCGCGAGCATCTGCTCGATGCGCTCTACGGCTTCGATGCCGAGGCCGACAGCAACACGCTGGAAGTGTTCATCAGCCGGCTGCGCCGCAAGCTCGGGCGCGACCGCATCCTGACCGTGCGCGGCACCGGCTACCGCCTGGCCCTCGAGCATGGATGAGCCGCAGCGCTACAGCCTGGCGCTGCCGCCCCGTCTGGCCGACCAGCTGGCCCGCGAGCTGACACTGGCCCTGGCCGCCGTCTGGCTGGCCTGCGTGCTGGCGCTGGCCTGGTATGTCAGCCACATCGTGCACCACAACTTCGACCAGGAAATGATCGACAGCGGCCACCGCCTGCTGGAGGTGGCCGTGCACCAGCTGGAACAGGAAGACCACTCGCGCGAGGGCGTGCAGCGCCCGCATGTGGCCTCGCAGCCGGGCGACGAGGCCGAGGATCTGGTCTACCAGCTGCAGGACGGCCGCGGCAACGTGCTGCTGCGCACCCAGGCCGCCCCCGTGGCGGCCTTTGCCGTGCCCATGCGCGAGGGCTTCTACGAGCGCGAGGGCTGGCGCATCTATGTGGTGGCCCATCCCCGGCAGCCGCTGTTCCTGATGCTGGCCGATCCCATGGTCGAGCGCAGCGAGGCGCTGCAGCGGGCGCTGCTGGCGCTGGGCTCGGTGATGGTGGTCATGCTCGCCCTCATGGGCTGGGCGCTGCGCGTGACCGCGCGGCGGCGCCTGCGCGTGCTGCGCGACATGCAGCTGCAGCTGAGCGAGCGCGGCGGCTCCAACCTGGAGCCGCTGGACCTGGACGCCATGCCGCGCGAGCTGTGGCGGCTGGGCCGGGGCATCAACCACCTGATGCAGCGCCTGTCGCATGCGCTGCAGGTGGAGCGCTCCATGGCTGCCAATGCGGCCCACGAGCTGCGCACGCCGCTGGCCGTGGCCACGCTGCGCCTGCAGACGGCCCTGGACCGTGGCGTGGACAACGCCGACGTGCGGGCCGCGCACGAGGCGCTGGAGCGGCTGAGCCAGCGCACGGAAAAGCTGCTGCAGCTGTCGCGCGCGGCCTCTGGCTCGGCGCTGGCGCAGGACGATGTGCGGCTGGACACGCTGGCCAGCATGGTGGCCTCCGAGTTCTGGCAGCAGGACGAATCCACCCAGCTGCGGCTGGATGTGGTGCTGCCCGAGCAGCCCTGCGGGCCGGTGGCGGGCGACGTGGACACGCTGGCCATTGCCTTGCGCAACCTGGTGGAGAACGCGCTGCGCTACAGCGATGGCTCGGAGGTGCTGCTCGAAGTCTGCGACAGCCATACCGTCCAGGTGCGCGACGAGGGGCCGGGCATGGACGCCGTGGCGCTGGGCACCGCGCGCGAGCGCCATGTGCGCCATGTGGACGATCTGCGCCTGCCCCAGGGCGCCGTGCGCGAACTGGCATCGCCGGGCTATGGCCTGGGCCTGTCCATCGTGTCCATGATCGTGGCCCAGCACGGCGGCAGCCTGCAGCTGCAGTCGCCACCGCCTGGCAGCTCCAGCGGCCTGCTGGCACGCATTCAGTTGCCGGGGCGCGATCCGTCCGCAGATTCCGACGCCCCGGCCTGAGCCGGGGCGCAGGCAGACGGCAGGGGCGCATCGGCCGGCATGTGCCTGCACAGCCTGGCGTTGCGCTGCGCTGCGGGCAGGGCGGCCAGCTGCCGCACCTCGGCATAGAAACGCTGCCAGCCCTGGATTGCCTCGTTGCCGGGCTGGGCCTGGGCCGGAGCTTGGGTCTTTGCTTGGGCCTGGGCCTGGTGCCACAGCGCGGTGAAGGCCGGCACCCAGTCGTCATAGGCGGCCAGCGCGCCGAAGCTGGCGTTGTTGGCATCGGCCACCCATTGGTCCAGCCGGGCCTGTTGGCGTTCGTAGAACTGGCGCTGCGCGTCGGTGGTCAGCAAGGCTGCATCGGCGCTGCGCCATTGCGCACGCAGCGCAGCGTAGTCGCTGCGCAGCTGCTGGTAGATCTGCGCCTTGGCCTGCTGCATGGCGGGGCCGCGCTGCTGCGGGTCCTGGTACAGCTGCTGCAGCGCCTGGCGCGTGCGCCCGGTCAGTGCCCGCCACTGCGTACGCCGCAGCTGGCTGGACTCCCAGCGCGCGCGGGCGGCTGGCCCGGCCTCGGTGGCCAGCCACAGCGTTGCGCCCAGGCGCTCCACGGTGGTGGCAAAGGATTCGTTGAAGGCGGTATCGCCGGCCACGTAGACCACCTGGTGGGCCAGCTCATGGAACAGCAGGCCGGCGAACTCGCCCTCGCCCCAGCCCACGAAGGTGTTGAGCAGCGGATCGCCCCCCAGCCAGTTCAGGTAGCCCAGCGTGGAATAGGCGGGCACGCCGTAGCTGCCGGACTCCAGGCCCTGGTCGGCCAGCAGCCGGGCCTGGGCTACGGCGTCTGCCTCGGAAAAGTAGCCCCGGTAGCCCACGCAGCCGGCCACGGGAAAGCACCAGCGGTGCAGCTCCAGGCTGTCGGGCGGCGCGGCCACCACGTTCCACACGGCAAAGGGCCGCTGCAGATCGGCGTAGCGGCGGTAGCTGGCGTTGTCGGGCAGGCCCAGCCGTTGCACGGCGAAGCTGCGCATGCGCTGGGCCGCAAGCAGGCGCTCGCGCAGCGCGGGTGCCAGGTTGTCGTCCTGCAGCCAGTCGTCAATGGGGCGGCTGGCCTGCAGCAGGTGTATCTGGCCGCGCAGGCTCTGCCAGTAATAGCCCAGGCCGTCGCCGCCGGCCCCCGTGCTGGCACAGCCGCCCAGCAGCAGGCCTATGCCCGCCAAAATCGCGGGCAGGCCGCGCCTGACTACACTCAAGCCTTCACGCACCCTTGGCCCCCTTGCTGCTTTCATGGACTTCTTCACGCTGGCGATCATTGTCTTCATCGCAATCTACCTTCTCAAGACGCAGGAGCAGCGCCGGCATACCCTGCTGCTGGCCCAGTATCTGGGGCGTTTCCAGATAGAGAAGCTGATGGGCGGCCTGATCGAAGGCTATCTACGCGCCCTGGGCGAGAACGACGAGCAGCGCCGCGCCCAGATCTGGACCGTGCTGGACAACACCGAAACCAGCCTGGTCGAGCAGTTCCAGCGCTTTGCCAAGGAAATGGCCTCGGCCGATCCGCAGCTCACGCGCGTGAGCACGCTGCCCGTGGCGCTGCCCTATCTGGACCGGCTGTTCCCGTCGTCCGGCTTCGATCTGCGCGAAGCCATGCAGCTGCATGCGCGCGGCATTGCCTCCGTGCGCGTGGCCGACAGCGCTACCGAGGAAGAACGCCGTGCGCGCGCCTTCATGATGACGGCCGAGCTGTTGCTCATGCAGTACACCTGTCATTGGTTTTGCAAATCGCGCGCCGTGGCATCCCTGCGGCTGGTCGCACGGCACAAGACGCCCTTCGAGCAAGTGCTTGCTTCGGTGAGTGACCAGACACGGCGCGACTACAGGCAGCTGATCGCCTGATCGCCCCCTCTGTGGCGGGGCGCCATGCCCCGCCATGCACAGCCCAGGCTGCGATTGACGCAGTGCGGCTTGCTGTCAAAAATGAACGCCATGACACAAGTGCTGAGCTCCATCGAGGCGCGGCTGGCGTCTCTCCCTGTTCCCGTGGCCGTGATCCTGCCGTCCGGCCAGCGCGCCGGTCCTGCGGATGCGCAGGTGGTGCTGCATTTCCAGTCCATGGCGGCCATGGCCAGCCTGGCGGCCGGGCAGATAGGGACACTGGGCAGTGCCATCGTGGAGGGGCTGGTACGCATCGATGGCCGCATGCGCGACGTGATGGCGGTGGCCGCCAGCCTGCTGCAATCCGATCCGGTGCGCGGCACATCGCACTGGTGGGTGCATGCCATGGCCCGCATGCGCTCCATGGCCGCGCACACACTGGCGCGCGACGCCCAGCAGATCCAGTTCCACTACGACATCTCCGACGACTTCTACGGCCTGTGGCTGGACCCGCGCCGCGTCTATTCCTGCGCCTACTTCCGCGATCCGCAGATGACGCTGGCCCAGGCCCAGGAGGCCAAGCTCGACCACATCTGCCGCAAGCTGGACCTGCGGCCCGGCGAGCGTTTCCTGGACATCGGCGCGGGCTGGGGCGCGCTGCTGCTGTGGGCGGCCGAGCATTACGGTGTCACGGCCACGGGCATCACGCTCTCGCACAACCAGCACCGCCATGTGCAGCAGCTGATTGCCGAGCGCGGCCTGCAGGGCAGGGTGGACATGCAACTGCTGGACTACCGCGCGCTGGCGCCCGGCCAGCCCTTCGACAAGATAGGCTCGGTGGGCATGTTCGAGCATGTGGGCCAGGCCCAGCTGCCCGAGTACTTCCAGACCGTGCACCGCCTGCTGCGCCCGGGCGGCATGGCGCTGATCCACGGCATCACCGCGGGCGGCGTGGACAACACCCAGCTGGGCGCGGGCATGGGCGAGTTCATCGACCGCTACATCTTCCCCGGCGGCGAGCTGATGCATGTGAGCCGCGTGCTGCACGACATGGGCCACAGCGGGCTGGAAATGGTGGACACGGAGAACCTGCGGCCCCACTACGCACGCACGCTGTGGAACTGGTCCGACGCATTGGAGGCCCAGCTGCCGCAGGCGCAGCGTATCCTTGAGCAGCATGCCGATGCCGAAGGTGCCGCCAAGGTGCTGCGCGCCTACCGGCTCTATCTGGCGGGTTGCGCCATGGGCTTCGAGCGCGGCTGGATCGCCCTGCACCAGATGCTGTGCACGCATCCCGACGGACGGCTGCAGTCGGGGTCCATGGTGGGAGCCCAATCGGACTATGCTTTCAACCGCGAGTACATGTACCGCTGAGTGCATGACACGCCACACAGAAAAAGGATAGCCATGCTCTACAAGTTCAAGTCCCGTGCCACGGCCGACGTCATCATGCTCGAATCCAACGGCCGCCAGGTCCTGGAGATCGTCGGCAAGACGCCCGGCGCCAGCGGCATCATCACCGTCCAGCAGATCCCGGCCGCCATCGATGCGCTGGAAGCCGCCGTGGCCGATGACGATGCCCGCCGCAAGGCCAACCAGGAAGAGGATGCGCAGGATGGCGACCAGGACAATGCCGCACCGGGCGCACGCGATGCCGTCAGCCTGCGCCAGCGCGCTGCGCCCATGATCGACATGCTGCGCCGCAGCGCCGCCGAGAACAGCGACGTCACCTGGTAAGCCGGCGGCCCCCGCTGGCCCGTCAGGCGTTGATGCCCTTCATGCCTTCCTCCGTATAGCGCTGCCCGGCCACGGGCAGCTCGTCGCTGGCGCGCCGCAGCTCGTCCAGCTCGCCGGGCGTCAGTGCCACGGACAGCGCGCCCAGGTTGTCCTGCAGATGGGCGATGCGCCGGGTGCCCGGAATGGGCACCACGTCCGGCCCCTGGGCCAGCAGCCAGGCCAGGGCGATCTGCGCAGGCGTGCTGCCCTTGTGCTGCGCCAGGGCCGATACGGCACCCACCAGGGCCTGGTTGGTGTCGATGTTGCCGGGCTGAAAGCGCGGCAGGCTGGCGCGGAAATCGCCCTGCTCGAAGGCCGTGCCGCCATGAAAGCGTCCCGTGAGAAAGCCGCGCCCCAGCGGCGAATAGGCCACCAGCCCCACGCCCAGCTCGCGGCAGGCGGGCAGCACCTCGTCCTCCACCTCGCGCGTCCACAGCGAATACTCGGTCTGCACCGCCGCCACCGGGTGCACGGCATGGGCGCGGCGCAGCGTGGCTGCGCTGACCTCGCACAGGCCGATGCGGGCGATCTTGCCTTCCTGCACCAGGCGCGCCAGCCCTTGCATGGTCTCTTCGATGGGCCGCGTGGCATCGACGCGGTGCACGTAGTACAGGTCGATGCGCTCCACGCCCAGGCGGCGCAGCGAGTCCTCGCAGCTTTGCCGCGCGTACTGCGCGCTGTTGTCGATGCTGCGCCGGTACTCCCCGGCCTTGCGCACGATGCCGAACTTGGTGGCGATCTTCACGCGCGGGCGGCGCGATGCCAGGAAGCGGCCGATCAGCTCCTCGTTGTGGTGCGGCCCGTAGACATCGGCCGTGTCCAGGAAGTCGATGCCGGCCTCCACGGCATGGTCCAGCGCCTGCAGCGCCAGGGCGTCGTCGCGCGGGCCATAGAACTCGCTCATGCCCATGCAGCCCAGGCCCAGGGCGGATACCTGCAGATCGTGGCCAAGTGTGCGTTGTTGCATTGCATATCCTCTTGCTGAAACAAGGGGCCAGTATGGTTTTCCGGGGTGGGCTTGCCTACTGAGAAAATCGCGCTTCGATCTTCCATTTCCGGAAAACATTTCCGCAAAGGCTCTCCGCAAGGGCTTTCCAGGAAAACCAAGGAGCACTTCATTGCAGTGGGACGACGCCCGCATCTTCCTGGCCATTGCCCGCTCCGGCAGCCTGAGCGGCGCCTCGGCCGCGCTGGGGCTGGGCGTGGCCACGGTCTCGCGCCGGCTGGACCGGCTGGAGTCCGCGCTGGCCATGCCGCTGTTCAGCCGCCACCAGAGCGGCTATCGGCTCACGGCCGACGGCCAGGCGTTGCTGGCCCCGGCCGAGACGCTGGAGCAGGCGGCCCAGGCCCTGGGCGATGCCGCGCACAGCCAGGCACAGGTGGCGGGCGTGGTGCGGCTGGCCACGGCGGAGAACCTGGCCAACCCGCTGATCGTGCCCTCGCTGGCGCAGTTGTTCGCGCGCCATCCGGGGCTGCGCGTGCAGCTGGTCAGCGGCGTGCAGACGCTGAACCTGCACCGGCGCGATGCCGACCTGGCCGTGCGCATGACCCAGCCCGAGGCCGGCCACGTCACGATCCGGCGCCTGGGAACGCTGGGTTTCGGCTTGTACGGATCGGCCGGCCATGTTGCTGGCCGCGCTGGCCGAAGCGGCCCGGACCCCTTCGAAGGCGACGCCTTCATCGGCTGGGACGACAGCCATGCCCACCTGCCCGCCGCACGCTGGATGGCGCGCGCCCTGCGCGGGCGTCCCTGCCGGCTGGAGACCAACACCCTGTCCGCGCAGCTGGCCGCGGCCCAGGCGGGCCTGGGCCTGGCCGTGCTGCCGCATTTCCTGGCGCGGCAGGCGGGGCTGGTCTGCGTGGAGCCGCAGCTGGGCGCCGATCAGCCCATCTGGCTTGCCATGCATGCCGACCTTGCCCATTCGCGGCGGGTGCGGGCCGTGGCGGACCACCTCGTTGAACTGTTCGAGCGGCGGCATGCCGAACTCGAAGGCCCGGCCTGAGCCGCAGCAGGGGCCGCGCGCCGTGTTAAACACGCACGCAGATTGCGAGAAAGAAAGGACTTCCATGCACCGCCTCCGTCATTCCTCCCGATTCCTGCCCTGGCTGGGCGCGCTGGCCGCCACGCTGGCGCTGGCCGCCTGCGCCGACAGGCCCAAGGCGCCCACCGGCCCGCAGGCGCCCCCGGGAGCGGCGGCGGCCGTGTATTCGCTGCTGTTTCTGGACAACGCCTCCAACCTCGGCCCCAAGGCGGCGGCCTACTGCATAGGCAACGGCCGTGGATGGGCGCTGCTGGACCCCGATGCCGGCACGCTGGCCCTGCTCAGCGGCCAGAGCCAGGTGCGGCCGGCTTCGGCCTGCGACGTGGGCAAGGGCGGCGAGCAGGTGCTGGACCGGGCCAGCGGCCGGCCGGCGCTGATGTTCGGCGTCGAGCTTGTGCACTGCACGGCCTCGGGATCGCAATGCCTGATGCGCGGCAGCTACTACGAAGGTCCCGGCAACACGCAGAGCAACCTCTACAACGCAAGCCAGCGCGGCGGCAGCTGGCAGGCCGTGATGGCGCTGCGCGGGCCGGCGCCCTGAACCCTGCATCGCCGCTGTCGCGCCGTCCCCGCCAACGAAAAAGCCCGGCCGAAGCCGGGCTTGATCGTGGTTGCAACTGGGCGATCCGTCGCGGTGGTGGTCCTCGGGATCAGTCGGCGTAGGTGCCGGCTGCCTTGATGACCTTGCCCCACTTCTCGATCTCGGCCTGGACGAACTTCTTGTGGCCTTCGGGTTCGATGCGGCCGTCGCTGGCGATCACGGCGCCCAGGGCTTCCTGGCGCTTGATGAACTCGGGGTCCTTGAGGGCGGCCTTCATGGCCTCGTTGACCTTCTTGACGACGTCGGCCGGCGTGCCCTTGGGCGCGTACAGGCCGTGCCAGATGGTGACCTGGAAGTCGGGCACGCCCACTTCGGCCAGCGTCGGCAGGTCCTTCAGTGCGGGCATGACCAGGCGCTTGGGCGTGGTCACGGCATAGGCCTGGACCTTCTTGGCCGTGATCTGGCCCGTGGTGTTGGTGGTCTGGTCGCACAGCAGGTCGACCTGGTTGCCGATCAGGTCGGCGATGGCCGGCGCGGCGCCCTTGTAGGGCACGGGCGTCATTTCGGTCTTCATGGCCGCCTGCAGCATCAGGCCGCACAGGTGGGAGGCGGAACCGATGCCGGCATTGGCCAGGTTGACCTTGCCCTGGTTCTTGCCGATCCAGTCCTTGACCTCGGCGAAGTTCTTGGCCGGCAGGCTGGGGCGGCCGATCAGGGTCATGGGCACGTCGTTGATGATGCCGGCGTACTCGAAGTCGTTGAGCACGTTGAACGACAGCTTGCGGTACAGCGACGGGATCGTGGACATGCCGATGTGGTTGATCAGCAGCGTGTAGCCGTCAGGGCGGGCACGTGCAGCCTTGGCCGTGCCGATGGTGCTGCCGGCGCCGTCGGCGTTGTCCACCACGATGGTGGCATTGTTCAGATGCTTGCGCATGGACTCGGCCAGATCGCGGGCCACCTTGTCGGTCGGGCCGCCTGCGGTGAACGGCACGATGAGGGTGATCGTCTTGCCTGCGGCAGGATAGTCCTGCGCATGAGCGCCAATGGCTGCGCCGGCTGCCAGGGCGATGGCTGCGATCTTGAACAATGCTTTCATAGTGTCTCCAGGTGAATGGCGTGCAAATGATAGGGGGCGATGCGTTTTCGCCCTAAAGGGCAAACACGCAAAAGAAACCGAATGCACGAGGAGACGAATTTTAAGAATTGTTTCTATTGCGCCGCAGCAGATTCCCTTGCCATTGATCTAGTGCAAACCCTTGGAGGCTTGACAGGCGTCATGTTTTCAGGGATTGCGCCGGCTGCGCGGCCACCGTCCCCGCGCCTCGGTGGCTACTTGTACGACCTCGCGTCTTCGATCACCTTGCCGTCATTGGGCAGGGTGCCCGGCAGCACCATCTGCACGTCGCCGCGCAGCTTGGTCACTTCGCGCACCGCGTCGGACAGCTGCTGGGCCAGGCCCGGCGAGGTCTCGCGGGTTTCGACCAGCAACTGCATCTGGTCATTGGCCATCTCGCCCGTGACCACCAGCCTTGCGCGCCCCACCTGCGGAAAGCGGCGCACGACGTCGGCAATCTGGCCCGGGTGCACGAACATGCCGCGCACCTTGGTGGTCTGGTCGGCGCGTCCCATCCAGCCCTTGATGCGTGCGTTGGTGCGGCCCGTGGGGCACTGGCCGGGCAGCACGGCAGAGAGGTCGCCCGTGCCGAAGCGGATCAGCGGGTAGTCGGGGTTGAAGGTGGTGATCACCAGTTCGCCCACCTCGCCGGGCGCCACGGGGTCGCCCGTGCCGGGGCGCACGATCTCGACGATGACCTGCTCGTCCAGCACCAGGCCTTCGCGCGCTTCGGTCTCGTAGGCGATCAGGCCCAGGTCGGCCGTGGCGTAGCACTGGTAGCCCGCGATGCCGCGATCGGCCAGCCAGTCGCGCAGCGAGGGCGGAAAGGCCTCTCCCGAGACCATGGCCTTGGTCACGGACGGGATGGGCAGGCCCATCTCCACGGACTTTTCCACAATGATCTTGAGGAAGCTGGGCGTGCCCACGTAGCCGGCGGGACGCAGGTCGGCCATGGCCTGCACCTGCTGCTCGGTCTGGCCCGTGCCGCCTGCGAACACCGTGCAGCCCAGCGCATGGGCGCCGCTTTCCATCATCGAGCCCGCGGGCACGAAGTGGTAGCTGAAGCAGTTGTGCACCAGCTCGCCGGGCCGAAAGCCAGAGGCATGCAGCGCGCGCGCCATGCGCCAGTAGTCGGGGCGGCGGCTCTCGGGCTCGTAGATGGGGCCGGGGCTGCAGAACAGGCGCGGCATGGGCTGGCCCAGGCCGATGGCGTTGAAGCCGCCGAAGATCTGCGCGGGCCGCTGCTCGGCCTGGCGCTGCAGCAGCTCGTACTTGCGCGTCACCGGCAGGCGGGCCAGGGCCTCGCGGCTGGTGATCTGCGCGGCGTCGACGCCGTCCAGGATCCGGGCGAAGGCAGCCGACTGTTGCTGCGCATGGGCGATCTGTCGGGGCAGGGCGGCCAGCAGCGCCGCTTCGCGTTCGTCAGGGGTGCGCGTCTCCAGCGCGTCGTAGAAGGCACTCATGGCTAGTCCTGTGGAAGAAGGGTCTGGGGCAGGGGCTGGGAAATGTCCGCCGGTCAGGCCAGCCAGCGTTTTCTGCGCTTGTAGCTTTTCACGTCCTTGAAACTCTTGCGCTCGCCGCCGCCCACGCCCAGGTAGAACTCCTTGACGTCCTCGTTGCTGGCCAGGTCCGAGGCTGCGCCGTCCATGACGATGCGGCCGCTTTCCATGATGTAGCCGTAGTCCGAGTACTTGAGCGCCATGTTGGTGTTCTGCTCGGCCAGCAGGAAGGTGACCTTTTCCTTGCTGTTGAGGTCGCGGACGATGTTGAACACCTCCTCGACGATCTGCGGGGCCAGGCCCATCGAGGGTTCGTCCAGCAGCACCATGCGCGGATTGGCCATCAGCGCGCGGCCGATGGCGCACATCTGCTGCTCGCCGCCCGAGGTGTAGGCGGCCTGCGAGGTGCGGCGCGTCTTCAGGCGCGGAAAGTAGTTGTAGACCTTCTCGAGGTTGGCCGCGATCTCGCCCTTGTCGGTGCGCGTGTAGCTGCCGGTCATGAGGTTTTCCTCGATGGTCAGGTGGGCGAAGCAGTGCCGCCCCTCCATGACCTGGACCACGCCGCGCTGCACCAGCTCGGAGGGCGTGAGGCTTTCGATGCGCTCGCCCTCCAGCTCGATCGTGCCCTTGGTCACCTCGCCGCGCTCGCCCTTGAGCAGGTTGGAGATGGCGCGCAGCGTCGTGGTCTTGCCCGCGCCGTTGCCGCCCAGGATGGCCACGATGCTCTCGCGCGGCACCTGGAGCGAAACGCCCTTGAGCACCAGGATCACATGGTTGTAGATGACTTCGATGCCATTGACCACGAGCAGCGGATCGCTGGCGGCCGGGGCGGAGGTGGGTGCGGTGGTCATGGCGTCGTCCATGGGCGTTGATACGAAAGCGGAGTGCGGGGCCGCAACTCTCGAAGCATCTCTGCGCGGGGCATGCCCCAACTCAGGGACACCGAGGAA
>NZ_BCTO01000005.1 GCF_001571325.1 Delftia tsuruhatensis NBRC 16741 | reverse complement strand
GGGGGAAGGCGCGCAAGCGCCTCAGGGGGTGCAAGTTCTAGCTTTTACGTTCTTTTCCTTGGCGTACTTGTCCGCGTACTCCTTGACCAGCGGTTCGACCATGGACTTGTCGGCCTGGTACCAGTCGGAGACCACCTTCCACTTGGCGCCATCCCACTGGGCGATGCGCGACCAGTCGGTGCCCAGGTGGTTGTCGCAGCTGGTCTTGACGGGGCGGATGATCTTGCCGAAGCCCAGCTCGTTGAGGCGCTCCTGCGTGAGGTTCAGGTTCTCCAGGCCCCAGCGCACCTGCTCGGAGGTCATGACCTTGCCCTTGCCGTATTTTTCCTGTGCCGTGCGGATGGCCTCCACCTGCAGCATGGAGATCACCATGCCGCGCGTATGGGCCATGGCGCCCAGTTCCTTGGCGTCGGTGGCCGTGCCCTGGCCCTTGTCGTAGACCATGGCCTTGACCTCGTCGTGCACCTTGTCGTGCTCGGCCGTGTTGTGGATGGTCACGGTGTTGTAGCCCTTGGCGCCGGCGCCGATGTCCTTCACGTCATGGTCCGAGCCGGCCCACCAGATGGAGTACATCTTCTCGCGCGGGTAGCCGGTGGCCTGCGCCTCGCGCACGGCCGTGGGCGTCATCACGCCGGCCGACCACAGCAGCACGTAGTCGGGGCGCTGCTGGCGGATCTGCAGCCAGGTGGACTTCTGCTCCACGCCGGGCGCCGTCACGGGCAGCAGCGTCAGGTCGAAGCCTTCCTTGGCGGCGCGCTTTTGCAGCAGCGGAATGGGTTCCTTGCCATAGGGCGAGTCGTGGTAGACCAGGGCGATCTTCTTGCCCTTGAGGCTGCCCTTTTCCTTCTTGAGGATGTCCTGGATGATGGAGTCGGCCGCCGTCCAGTAGTTGCCCAGCAGCGGGAAGTTCCACTCGAAGACCTTGCCGTCGGCCGACTGCGACAGGCCGTAGCCCGTGGTGATGATGGGCATCTTGTCGCCGGGCGCCTTGTCCGTCACGGCGAACGTGATGCCGGTGGACTGCGGATCGAAGCCCGCCGCGCCGCCGCCCTTGCCCTTCAGGCGCTCATAGCACTCCACGCCCTTGGCCGTGTCGTAGGCCGTCTCGCATTCCTCGTAGGCGATCTTCACGCCATTGATGCCGCCCTTGGCGTTGACCAGCTTGATGTAGTCCTGCTTGCCATCGGCCCATGGAATGCCCAGCGGAGCGAACTGGCCCGTGCGGTAGACCAGCAGCGGCACGAACTGGTCCTGGGCCTGGACGGCGGGGGCGGCCACGAGGCCGCCGATTCCGGCTGCGACGGTGGCGGCGGCGATGGCGACTTTCTTGAACATCATGACGTTGTCTCCTAGTTGGCTGGGGAAGATTCCCCGGTTATCCGGCACTCTGTGGCGCCCTGTCTCGATACAGATCAACTCAATGCGGGAAGGGCCAGACGCGAAGCTTCTGGCGGGCTGTGGCCCACAGCTTCGCGAGTCCGTGCGGCTCCACGATCAGGAAGAACACGATCAGCGCACCGAAGATCATGTGCTCCAGGTAGGTCGCCGTGGCCGTGGACAGCGGCAGGCCCAGCCAGTGAGGCACCTGGGTGAGCAGCAGCGGCAGCAGCACGAAGAAGGCCGCGCCGAAGATGCTGCCGACCACCGAACCCAGGCCGCCGATGATGATCATGAACAGCAGTTGCAGCGAGCGGTCCAGGCTGAATGCCGCAGGCTCCCAGGCACCCAGGTGTACGAAGCCCCACAGCGCGCCGGCCACGCCGACGATGAAGCTGCTCACGGCAAAGGCGCTGAGCTTGGCGTAGGTCGGGCGGATGCCGATCACGCTGGCGGCCACGTCCATGTCGCGCATGGCCATCCATTCGCGGCCGATGGCGCCCCGCACCAGGTTCTTGGCGGCCAGGCCCAGCAGGCACAGGATGCCCAGGCACAGCAGGTACTTTTCCATGGGCGTGTCGATCTTCCAGCCCATGATGGACAGCGGACCTGCGCTCACCGAGCCCGAGGAGGAGTTGTTCGTCACCCAGGCGGCGCGGCTGGTCAGCCAGTCCACGAAGAACTGGGCGGCCAGCGTGGCCACGGCCAGGTACAGGCCGCGGATGCGCAGGCTGGGCAGGCCGAAGATCACGCCGAAGACCATGGCCAGCACGCCGCCACCGATCAGGGCCACCAGCAGCGGCATGCCCTCGAAACGCACCTGCAGGTTGTAGGCCGCATAGGCGCCCACGGCCATGAAGGCGCCCGTTCCCAGAGAGATCTGGCCGCAGTAGCCGACCAGGATGTTCAGCCCCAGCGCCGCCAGCGACATGATCAGGAAGGGGATCAGCACGGCCTGGAAGGTGTAGTCGCTGACGCTGAAGGGAATCACCAGGAAGGCGACGGCCAGCAGCGCCACGATGGCCCAGCGGTCCTGGGCGACGCCGAAGATCTGCTGGTCGGATGCGTAGGTCGTCTTGAATTGACCGTTCTCACGATAAAACATGTGCAGGTTCTCCGTAATGGTCAAACGCGATCAATGATTTTGTCGCCGAACAGCCCCTGGGGCCGCACGAGCAGGAAGCACAGGGCCAGGCCGTAGGCGAACCAGGTCTCGATGCCGCCGCCGACCATGGGGCCCAGGTAGACCTCGGAGAGCTTCTCGCCCACGCCGATGATCAGGCCGCCGATGATGGCGCCGGGCAGCGAGGTCAGGCCGCCCAGGATCACCACGGGCAGGGCCTTCAGGGCCACCAGCGACAGCGAGTACTGCACGCCCAGCTTGGAGCCCCAGATGATGCCCACCACCAGGGCCACGCCGCCGGCCACCGACCAGACGATGACCCAGATGCGCGACAGCGGGATGCCGATGGACTGCGCCGCCTGGTGGTCGTCGGCCACGGCGCGCAGCGCGCGGCCGGTCTTGGTCTTCTGGAAGAACACGCTGAGCGCGGCCACCAGCAGCGCGGCGATGCAGGCCGCATACAGGTCTTCCTGGCTCAGCAGCACGCCGCCCTCGAACAGGCCGTCGAGGATGAACATGGGGTCCTTGGGCATGCCCACGTTGATGCTGTAGACGGCGCTGCCGAAGATCATCGGGCCCAGTCCGTCGAGCAGGTAGGCGATGCCCAGCGTGGCCATCAAGAGCGTGATGGGCTCCTGGTTGACCAGGTGGCGCAGCGCCAGCCGCTCGATCACCCAGGCCACGACCACCATGATGGCCAGCGACACGCAGATGGCCAGCAGGTTGGTGAACCAGCCCGGCTCCATGCCGATCCACTTCGGGATCCACTCGGAAAAGCGCGCCATGGCCAGGGCCGAGAACAGCACCATCGCGCCCTGGGCGAAGTTGAACACGCCCGAGGCCTTGAAGATCAGCACGAAGCCGATGGCGATCAGCGCGTACAGCGTGCCCACCATGAGGCCGCCGAACAAGGTTTCCAGAAAAAATCCCATGTCAGTCCCCTCAGTGGCTGGTGCCAAGGTAAGCGCGGATCACGTCTTCGTTCTGGCGCACCTCGTCGGGTGCGCCGTCGCCGATCTTCTTGCCGTAGTCCAGCACCACGACGCGGTCGCTGATGTCCATGACCACGCCCATGTCGTGCTCGATCAGCACGATGGTGGAGCCGAACTCGTCGTTCACATCGAGGATGAAGCGGCACATGTCCTGCTTTTCCTCCACGTTCATGCCGGCCATGGGCTCGTCCAGCAGCAGCACCTGCGGCTGCATGGCCAGGGCGCGGCCCAGGTCCACGCGCTTTTGCAGGCCGTAGGGCAGCTGGCCCACGGGGGTCTTGCGGTAGGCCTGGATCTCCAGGAAGTCGATGATGTGCTCGACGAACTCGCGGTGGCGGATCTCCTCGCGCTGGGCCGGGCCCAGGCGCAGGGCCTGCATCAGGATGCCGCTTTTGATCTGCAGGTTGCGGCCGGTCATGATGTTGTCGATCACGCTCATGCCCTTGAACAGCGCCAGGTTCTGGAAGGTGCGCGCCACGCCCATCTCGGCCACCTGGCGGCTGTTCATGTGGCTGAAGGTCTTGCCCCGGAAGGTGATCGATCCCTCGGACGGGGTGTACACGCCGTTGATGCAGTTGAGCATGGAGCTCTTGCCCGCGCCGTTGGGGCCGATGATGGAGCGGATCTCGTGCTCGCGCACATCGAACGAGATGTCCGTCAGCGCCTTCACCCCGCCGAAGCGCAGGCTGATGTTCTTGATGTCGAGGATGACATCGCCGATCTTCTTGTGGGTCATGTCAGCGGCTCCGGTCAGGCCCTGGCGGTGGCAGCCACCGAATGGGTTTTGGCATCGATGATGGACAGCGTGGCGCTGACGCTGCCGGTGCGGCCGTCCTCGAACTTGACCTGGGTCTCGATGAACTGCTCACGCTTGCCCGTGTACAGCGCATCAACCAGCACGCCGTACTTGTCGGCGATGAAGCCGCGGCGCACCTTGCGCGTGCGGGTCAGCTCGTCGTCGTCGGGGTCCAGCTCCTTGTGCAGCACCAGGAAGCGCGCCACCTGCGTGTCGGCCATGCCGGCTTCGGCGGCCAGGTCGGCGTTCACCTGGGCCACGCAGTCGGCCACCATCTCCAGCACCTTGGCCTTCGATGCCAGGTCCACATAGCCGCCGTAGGGCAGGCCCTGGCGCTCGGCCCAGTTGCCCACGGCCTCGTAGTCGATGTTGATGAAGGCGCAGACCTGGTCGCGACCGTGGCCGAAGCACACGGCCTCCTTGATCTGGGGGAAGAACTTGAGCTTGTTCTCGATGTAGTTGGGCGCGAACATGGCACCCCGGCTGGTCTTGCCCACGTCCTTGGCGCGGTCGATGATGCGCAGCTGGCCGCTGGCGTCGATCACGCCGGCATCGCCCGTATGGAACCAGCCGTCGGCATCCACCACTTCGGCCGTGGCATCGGGGCGCTTGTAGTACTCCTTGAGCACGGACACGCCCTTGAGCAGCACCTCGCCGTTGTCGGCGATCTTCAGCTCGATGCCCGGTGCGGCCTGGCCCACGCTGCTCAGTTCCACCTGCCCGTCGCGCTGTATGCACACATAGGCGCAGGTCTCGGTCTGGCCGTAGAGCTGCTTGAGATTGATGCCGATGGAGCGGAAGAAGCGGAACAGCTCGGGCCCGATGGCCGCGCCCGCCGTATAGGCCACGCGGATGCGCGACAGGCCCATGGCATTGCGCAGCGGGCCGTAGATGCACAGGTCGCCCAGCGCGTACTTCAGGCGATCCAGCGCGCCCACCTTCTTGCCGTCCAGGATGTCCGATCCCACGCGCCGCGCCACGGCCATGGCGCGGCCGTACATCCACTGCTTGAACGGCGCGGCATCCTCCATGCGGATGGACACCGAAGTCAGCATGCCCTCGAAGATGCGCGGCGGCGCGAAGTAGTAGCTGGGGCCGATCTCGCGCAGGTCGATGGATACGGTCGAGGCCGACTCCGGGCAGTTGATGGTGAAGCCCGCCACCAGCCACTGCGCGAAGGAAAACAGGTGGTCGCCCACCCAGGCCGGAGGCAGGTAGGAGATCACGTTGTCGCCAGGGCCCAGGCGGTCCACCTGCACACCGCCGCGTGCCGACTCGCCAAAGCTGCGGTGGGTCTGGCACACGCCCTTGGGCTTGCCCGTCGTGCCCGAGGTGTAGAGGATGACGGACACGTCGTCGGGCGACAGCGCCGCCAGCATGGCATCCCAGGCGCCCGGGTGGGCGGCCTCCCATTCCTTGCCCTTTTGCAGCAGCGCCTCGGTGCTGATCAGCCCCGGCTGGTCGTAGTGGCGCAGGCCGCGCGGGTCGTCATAGATGATGTGGCCCAGGCCGCGGACGCTCTCGCGCACCTCCAGCAGCTTGTCCACCTGCTCCTGGTTCTCGGCGAAGGCGAAGTCGATCTCGGCATCCTCGATGACGAAGCGCATCTCGGCCGCCACCGCGTCCTGGTACAGCGGGATCGGCACGGCGCCCAGCGCCTGCACGGCCAGGAAGCCCATGTAGACATGGGGCCGGTTGTCGCTGATGAAGGCCAGATTCTGGCCGCGTGCCAGGCCCAGCGCCGCCAGGCCGCAGGCCATGTGGCGCACGGTCTGCGCGGCCTCGCTCCAGCTCCAGGTCTGCCAGATGCCGTATTCCTTCTCGCGCAGCGCCGGTGCCTGTGGGCGCTGGGCAGCATGCTGGAGCAGCAGGTGCGGGAACGTGGTCGTCATTCCATGTCCTTGGTTGTTCGTGGATGGTGGCCGCGTGGTGCAAATGCCCAGGCTGAGACCCACCGGCTTGGACTGCATCGTAGGACTGGCTTTGACGCCGTGGTGTCTGTTTGACGACAATCTTCGGGAAACTCATCATCGGGAAAACGCGCCGTAACAAATGGTGCCAAAACGGTCTCATTGCCCGTTGGGGGGCTTGCGCTCCAGCCCGTTCGCAGCGGGTCGCCGTCCTTCTGGAAATCCCGCTCACGCCAGCCACTGGCCTCGGGCAATGCTTGGGTGGTTTTGTTGATTCATCCGCGCACCCTCGCCGCGACTCCATGAGCCAAGAACTGTCACTGCACCAGCGCCGCCGTGCGCCCCGACCCGAGGAACTCGATGGCATTCCCTGGCTGGCCCTGCTCCAGCCCGCCGAGCGCGAGCGCGCGCACAAGGCGCTGGTCGTCGGCGACGCACAGTCCGGCGACTACGTCTGCCGCACCGGCCGCGCGCCCACCTACTGGTTCGGTGTGGTCGAAGGCCTGCTCAAGATGAACACCGATGGCGCCGATGGCGCCAGCATGACGCTGGCCGGCCTGCCTCCGGGCGGCTGGTTCGGCGAGGGCACGGCCGTCAAGCGCGAGCCCTACCGCTACAACGTGCAGGCCATCCGCAAAAGCGTGGTCGCCGGCCTGCCCATCGACACCTTCCACTGGCTGCTGGACCACTCCATCGGCTTCAACCGCTTCGTCATGAGCCAGCTCAACGAGCGCCTGGGCCAGTTCATCTCGGCCCGCGAAATCGACCGCCTCACCAACCCCGACCTGCGCGTGGCCCGCAGCCTGGCCGCGCTCTTTCACCCGCTGCTGTACCCGGGCGTGGGCGAGGTGCTGCGCATCACCCAGCAGGAGCTGGCCTACCTGGTGGGCCTGTCGCGCCAGCGCGTCAACGAGGCGCTGTCCGTGCTGCAGCGCGAAAACGCCATCGTCGTGGAGTACGGCGGCCTGCGCGTGCTCGACCTGGAAGCGCTGCGCAGCGGGCTGTTTGCGACGGCGCGGCGGGCGGCCTGAGCATGCGCGGCGTCCGCTTTGGCGCCGTACCCATCGGCATGGACCAGTACCGATGCATGTCGCCATGAAATTTTGAAAAGTATTGAAAATCGTAGTAGAACTACGATTGGAAGGAAATATCAAAGTTGCCCGTGTTTGGAATAAGTGCTTGAATCGCAGCATGACTACGACCGGGGCAAGCAAATTAAACGCGCTCTACACGCAGCTGCCTGCGGGCACACCCATCACCTCGCAGGATCTGGCAGGGCTGGGCATCTCCGCAGACCTGGCTGTCCACTACGTGCGCGCGGGCTGGCTGAAGCGCCTGATGCGGGGGGTCTTCTGCCGGCCCAACGACAGTCTGGCCCTGCATCCGAGCCTGGGCGTGCTGCAGCGCCGCCTGGAGGGCCTGCATGTGGGGGGCAAGTCGGCGCTGGACTGGTACGGCATGCGCCAGTATGTGGCGCAGCAGCCGGTGCTGCAGCTGTATGGCTGGGCCGCCGGGCAGCTGCCGCCATGGTTCACCGAGCGTTTTCCCGCTGAATACCACCGCAAGAGGCTGTTCGACGAGCAACCCGGTGCCTTGCTGCATGTCGGGCCCTTCGAACAACGCAGCGGTGCCGCCCAGGTCTCGGCGCCGGAGCGTGCGCTGCTGGAGCTTCTGAGCGATGTGGGCGTGCGCCAGCCGCTGCAGGAAGCCAGGGAGCTGGTGGAGAGCGCGTACAGCCTGCGCGCCGATGTGCTGCGTGAACTTCTGCAGCGCTGCACCAGCGTCAAGACCGTGCGCCTGTGCCTTCAACTCGGGCGCGAGGGGGCGCTGCCCTGGGCTGCAAGGCTCGATCCGGCCATGCTGCCCACGGGCAGCGGCCGGCCCTGGGTGTCCCGATCAGCCGATGGTCTGTTGGTGCTCAAGGCATGAACCAGACCTATCTCGATACCGCGCGCCTGTTGACACAGGTCGCGCCGCTGGTGTTTGTGGATGACACGTTCGCGCTGAAGGGCGGAACCGCGATCAACCTGTTCGTGCGCGATATGCCGCGTCTGTCCGTTGATCTGGACCTGGTGTTTCCCGACCACAGGCCGTCGCGCGATGAGGCGCTGCAACGGATCAATGAGGCCATCCGGCAAGCGGCAGAACGTCTGACGAAGCGGGGCTTCCAGACCCATGCGCCGGTGGCTGCAGCGGGCCAGACCAAGCTGCTGGTGCGCCGCGGTCCCGTGCAGGTCAAGATCCAAGTGAACTATGTCATGCGGGGCACGGTGCTGCCGGTGCGGCAGGCCTCGCTCACGCCAACTGCGCGCGATGTGCTGATGGCTGACCTGGAGATTCCCGTGGTCTCCGCAGAGGACGTGTACGGCGGCAAGCTCGTGGCCGCCCTGGATCGGCAGCACCCGCGTGATCTGTTCGATGTGATGCAGCTGTTCGCGCACGGCGGCATCACTCCTGGCATCCGGCGCGCGTTCGTGGTCTATCTGGCCTGTAGCAACCGGCCGTTGCACGAAGTGCTGTTTCCTCCCTTGCGTGATGTCCGGCACGATTTCGAAAACAACTTCCGGGGCATGACGGCCGAGCCTGTGTCGCTGCAATCTCTGCTCGCAGCACGCGAGCGGTTGCTGCGGGAGCTTCAGCAAGGGCTGGATGCCAGTGAGCGGCGCTTTTTGCTGTCGTTGGCCGCTGGAGCCCCCGACTGGCCGGCGCTGGACATCGCCCATCTCGAACACCTGCCCGGCGTGCGATGGAAGGTGCAGAACCTGGCGCAGCTGCGCACGTCCCATCCCCGCAAGTTCGCCGAGCAGGCGGACCTGCTGGCCGCACGGCTGGCCATCTGACGCCAGCACTGCACATTTTCAGATCACGCCCTCGCGCCGCAGCCTCTCCTGCTGCTGCGCATCCAGCCCCAATGCCGCATAGATGCGTGCATTGTCCTGGCCGGTGGCCGGGCCGCTGCGGGGCGAAGGGGCCTGGCGGCCGGTGAAGCGTGGCACGGGCGCGGGGGCGGCGAGGGGGCCCAGGTCGGGGTCGGGCAGCGCGATGAAGCTGCCGCGTTCCGCGAAATGCGGGTCCTGCAGCACGTCCTCGGCCGAGCAGACCTTGCTGAACGGGATGTCGTGCGCGGCCAGCGCGGCCGTGGCCTGGGCGCAGTCCAGGCCTGCGCACCATTGAACGATCAGCGCATCCAGTGCCTGCAGGTGGCGGATGCGCGCGGCGTTGTCCGCAAAGCGCGGGTCGGCGGCCAGGTCGGCGCGGTCCATGGCCTGGCACAGGCGCGCGAAGATGGCATCGCCCGTGGCGACCACGGTGAGCCAGGCGCCGTCGCGCGTGCGGTAGACGTTGGAGGGCGCCGTGTAGCCCGCGCACGATCCCGTGCGGCTGCGTGCCTGTCCGCCCAGCTGGTACTCGGCCGCCAGCGGGTCCAGCAGGCGCAGCATGGCTTCGGTGGCCGACAGGTCGATCTCCAGGCCGCGCCGTTCGCCTGGAGGCTGTGCATTGCGCTCGGCCAGTGCGGCCGCGATGGAGAAGGCGCCGAACAGCCCGGCCACGGCATCGCCCAGCGGGTAGTTCATGTGCTGGGGCGGGCCGCCCGCCTCGCCCGTGAGGTGGGCGAAGCCGCTCATGGCCTCGAAGATGCGCGCAAAGCCCGGCCGGCGCGCATAGGGGCCGGTCTGGCCGAAGCCCGTCAGGCGCAGCACGATGAGGCGCGGGTTGCGGGCATGCAAGGTGGCCAGGTCCAGCCCCCAGCGGTCCAGCGTGCCGGTGCGGAAGTTCTCCACGAGCACGTCGAAATCCTCGATCAGCCGCAGGAACAGCATGCGGCCCTCGGCCTTGCGCACGTCCAGCGAGATGCCCTGCTTGCCCCGGTTGGCGGTTTTCCAGAACACGGCGTGGCCGTCGTGCACGGGGGCCAGGCTGCGCAGCGTGTCGCCGCCGCCGGGCAGCTCCAGCTTGACGACGTCGGCGCCCAGGTCGCCGCACAGGGTGGCCGAGAAGGGGGCGGCCAGCACCGTGGCCATGTCGAGGATGCGCACACCCTCCAGCGGATAGCCTTGGCGCTGCATCAGTTGCCTTTCAGGTCCACGTTCTTCAGCACGGGCTCCCAGGCGCGGCGGTCTTCGGCCACGCGCTGGTGGAAGTCCGCCGCCTGCGTGGGCAGCGGCGTGGCACCCAGGCGCGCCAGCTTGTCGCGCGTCTCGGGCAAGGCCATGGTCTTGGCCAGCGCCTGGTTGAGCGTGGCCACGATCTGCTGCGGCGTGCCCTTGGGCGCGGCCAGGCCCACCCACAGGCCGGTGTCCAGCCCGGCCACGCCCAGCTCGGCAAAGGTGGGAATGTCGGGCGCGGCGGGCGAGCGGCTCTTGCCGGTCTGCGCCAGGATGCGGATCTGCCCGCCCTGCATGTAGGGCAGGGTGCCGCCCAGGTTGTTGCACATCACCGGGATGTGGCCGGCCATGAGGTCGTTGACGGCCGGGGCGTTGCCCTTGTAGGGCAGGTGCTGCATCTTGGTGCCGAGCCGGTGGTTGACCATCTCGCAGACCAGGTGCGAGGGCGTGGCCGTGCCGGCCGAGCCGAAGGACAGCGTGCCGGGCCTGGCCTTGTCGGCCGCCACCAGTTCGGCCAGCGTGCGGTAGGGGGTCTTGGCGTTGACGGCGATGACGTTGGGCAGGTCCGCCACCAGGCCGATGTACTCGTAGTCGGTCAGCGGATTCCACTTGAGGTTGGCGTGCACATGGGGCAGGAAGACATTGCTCAGGCCTGCCATGAGCAGGGTGTAGCCGTCGGGCGCGGCGCGGGCCACGAGTTCCGAGCCGACCAGGCTGCCCGCGCCCGGCTTGTTCTCCACCACCACGGGCTGTCCCAGGGCCTTGCCCAGTTCCACCGACAGCGCTCGGGCCACGAGGTCGGTGCTGCCGCCTGCGGGAAAGGGAACGATCACGCGCACGGGCCGATCGGGAAAAGCCGCTTGGGCCGTCTGTGCCGCTTGGGCAGCCTGCGCGCAGGCACACAGCGCAGCCAGCAGGCCCAGGTTGGCCAGGTGCTTCGAGGTGAGGGAGCGTGTCATGGGGGCCTCCGGTGTCAGGCGCTCTCGCGCAGCATGAGCTTGGCGATGTTGAGCTGGTGGATCTGGCTGGTGCCTTCGTAGAGGCGGAACAGGCGCACGTCGCGGAAGTAGCGCTCGATGGGGCTGAAGTCGGCCACATAGCCCGCGCCGCCGAACATCTGCACGGCGCGGTCGGCCACGCGGCCGCACATCTCGGAGGCGAAGTACTTGCACATGGAGGCGGACAGCGCCACGTCCTCGCCCCGGTCGCGGGCGCGGGCGGCCTCCAGGATCATGGATTGCGCCGCGAAGATCTCGGTGCGGCTGTCGGCCAGCATGGCCTGCACCAGCTGGAAGTTCGCCACCGGCTGGCCGAACTGCTCGCGCTGGCGCACATGGGCCAGCGCCAGGTCCAGCATGCGGATCGCCGGCCCCGTGCACAGCGCGGCCAGGTGCAGGCGCTGCTTGTTGAGCACCTTCATCACGGTCTTGAAGCCCTGGCCCTCGCGCCCGCCGATGATCTGGTCCGCCGGCACGCGGCAGTCCTGGAAATGCACGTCCGACACGGGCGAGCCCGCCTGGCCCATCTTGCGATAGGGCCGGCCTGTCACCAGGCCCGGCGAGCGCTCCACGAAGAAGGCCGTCAGCCCCTCGCTGCCCGTGCTGCCTTCGCCGGTGCGGGCGATGACGGTGAACACATCGGCCAGCGGCGCATTGGTGATGAAGCGCTTGCTGCCGTTGAGCACATAGTGGTCGCCCTCGCGGCGCGCCGTGGTCTGGATGTTGCTCGCCTCCGAGCCCGCGTCCGGCTCGGTCAGCGCCAGGCAACCCGTGAGCTCGCCGCGCGCCATGCGCGGCAGCCAGCGCTGCTTTTGCGCCTCGGTGCCGTCGGCCACGAGGGCTTCGGAGCCAATGCCGGTGTTGGTGCCGACGCGGGCCCGCAGCGCCACCGAGGCCTGGGACAGCTCGAAGGCGCAGCGCACCAGCTCCTCGGTGCTCAGGCCCAGGCCGCCGTAGGCCTGGGGAATGCTCCAGCCGAAATAGCCCTTGTCGCGCAGTTCCTGGACCACGGCAGGCGGGATCTCGTCATCGCGCTCGATCTGATCCTCCAGCGGATGCCAGCGGTGGCGCACGAAATGGCGGATGTCTGCAATCAACGCCTGCAGGCGGGCGTCGGCGGGCTGGGGGGTGAAGGTTGGGGCGTGGTTCATGGGCCGCACTGTAGGAAGCGCGGCCGGGAAGGCGGCAATGCTGTTTCAATTATTGAAACGCAGTTGCGGCCTTGTGGCCGCAGTCCGCACAATGGCGCCGTGCCCCACGCCCCCATTGCCCACCAACCCAGGGACTCGCAGGATGTCTGCCGCATCCGCGAGCAGGACCCGTATTTCGCGGGCACGCTGGCCAAGGGGCTGATGATCCTGCAGTGCTTCGTCAGCGACCCGCGCCCGCATGCCAACAGCGAGCTGGCCCGCCGCCTGGGCCTGCCGCGCCCCACCGTGTCCAGGCTGTGCCGCAGCCTGCAGACCATGGGCTACCTGGACCATGACGAGCGGCTGGACCGCTACTTCGTCGGCCCGGCCGCCGTCGCCCTGGGCTACCCCTATGTGATCAACACGCCGCTGCTGGGGCCTTTGCGCCTGCCCATGCAGGCCCTGGCCGACCGCGTGAAGGGGGCGGTATCGGTGGGCGTGGTCATGGACCTGGATGTGGTCTACCTGGATACCTGCGCCTGGGAAGGCGGCACGCTCAAGCGCCCCGGCGTGGGCGCGGTTCGCGGCGTGCTGGAAACGGCCATGGGCCGGGCAGGGCTTGCCCAGCTCGATGCCGGGGAACTGCAGCGCTTCCTGGACCGCGTGCGCAGCCAGCGGCCCGAGGAATATGCGCGCTGCAGGGACAACGCCAGCGAAAGCCTGGCGCACTATGCCGCCCGGGGCTTCGCGGTCAACATGGGCGACTCCGGCCTGGGCGTGTGCGCGGTGGGCGCGGCCTCCCGCATCCGCTACGGGTCGCGCCGGCTGCTGTTCAACTGCGCCGTGCCGGGCCTGCGCATGCCGGCCCGCACGCTGATCCGGGATGTGGGCCCCCAGTTGGCGCAGTTGGTGGCCCTGTGCGACCGGCTGCCCGTGGACCGCTGATCTGCGGGCCTGGCGCTTCAGAAGGCGGCCAGCACGATGCCGATGGCCAGCAGCACGCCGAAGGAGATCCAGCCGTTCTTCTGGTCCAGGCCGCCGATCTGGCGCAGCGCCTCTTCACGCGCAGCGCCCGCCAGGCCCATCTGGTTGACCTGCTGTACGCGCGTGACCAGCCACTGCAGGTAGGTGCGCTTGACAGTGAAGGAAATCGCCACCGCGATGCCGAGCACGCGGCCGGCGCCGCCCGTGCCGGGCATCAGCAGGTTGATGATCAACAGGGTGATGAAGGCCACCACGGCATAGGCGTAGACGCGGCGGGCAATGGCCCAGGACACGCCCATGAAGGGAATGGCCGTCCAGCAGGGACTGAGTGCGGCGAAGAATCCCTTTTTCCCGCCGACCATGCGCTCCCACAGCGGACGGTATTTGTCGGCATTCGGGCCGATGGCGGTCTCCATATCGGACCACTCGATTCCCGTCAAGTCCATTTTGGTGATGAGCAGTGCCTTGAATTGTTCTTTCAAGGGCATGGAATTCAATAGGTTGGGTGTATCGCTCATGGTTTTCCTTGTTGAATGAGGCGGGATTCCGGGCGTGATGGTCTGGATGCCGCAGCGGGCGCTGCGCGCAGGGCTGTTGTCTCGAAAGAGGGCCCCTGTCTCTGGACGGGCGCCATTCTATGGGGAGATACATGGGAAATGGCAAGCCCAATGGATTGGTTTGCAATGGAAAATGAATGAATGTGCTCGTGAGAAATACAGTTTTTTACATATTCAATGCCATGGGCTGTTATTTTTTCATTGGCCGGATGGCGAATTTTCGTGGCGAGTTGATTCATTCTGATCCATCTTTCATTGGGGATTCATATGAATATGCATATCGCGACGGATACAGCGAATGGGATGGGCCCGGGGGCCAGGTGCATTGCCATGGACGGGAATCGGGCTCGCACAACGGGTGTGCCGTCCTTCGTGCAGGCGCTTCGCTGCGGGGCCGCGCAGGGGTCCCGGCAGGCCGGGGCAGCGCGGGGCCGATAGCCGAGCGCAATGCCCGTATTGGCCGCAGGGCGCTGCCGCTGCAGGCCGTGCCGCGCGACAATGGCGGCCTAATGTCATCCCCTACTTCTTCCAAACCGTCCCGGCCCGGCGCCGACGAGGCGGCAGCGCCCTCCGCGCGCCCTGTGCTGCGCCGCCCCGAAAAGCCACAGGCCGAGCCGGCTGGCGATGCCCGCCGCCCCTCTGGTGGCGCAGGCAGATCTGCGGGCGCACGCGGCCCGCGCAACGACCGCAATGACCGCAATGAACGCGGCGGGCGCAATGAACGCGGCGGGCGCAATGAACGCTACGAGCGCTCCGACCGCCGTGACGCAGGCCCTCGCGGCGATGCCCGTGATGCGGCACCCCGCGGCGAGCGCCCGCGCAGCAGCGGTTTCGGCCGTGCCGAGGACCTGGACCGTTCCCAGCCGCGTGGCGACTGGCGTGGCCAGGGCGGCGGCGAAAACCGTGCCCCGCGCGAGCAGCGCGATCCCCGTGATGCGCGTGACACGCGCCATGCGGGCGACATGCGCGACTCCCGTCCCCCGCGTCCGCCCCGCCCGGATGATCGCCGCGACCGGCCCTATGGCCAGCGCGACGAGCGTCCGCGTGATGGGCAACGTGACGGCCCCCGGGAGGGCGGCTTCCGTGATCGCCCCCGTGACGACGCCCGGGGTCCCCGCCGTGATGACGCCCGCGGCCCGCGCCGCGATGCGCCGGCCCAGGCCGAACCCGCCTACCGTCCGCTCAGCGGCATCCGCACCTACCGTCCCGCCGACGGTGGCGCCAGCCGCGAGATTCCCGTCAAGCGTGCCCCCGCGCCCGTGCAGGAGCAGGTTCCGGGCGCCGTGCGCATCAACAAGCGCCTGGCCGACATGGGCCTGTGCTCGCGCCGCGAGGCCGACGAGTGGGTGGACAAGGGCTGGGTCCGCGTCAACGGCGAACTCGCCGTCATGGGCCAGAACGTGGTGGCCGCCGACCGCATCACGGTCGAGCGCGAGGCACGTGACCGCCAGGACCAGCAGGTCACCATCCTGATCCACAAGCCCATGGGCTACGTCAGCGGACAGGCCGAGGATGGCCACGAGCCCGCCGTGGTCCTGGTCACTCCCCAGAACCACTGGAACCAGGACACCAGCCGCACGCGCTTCAACTTCGCGCAGCTCAAGGGCCTGGCGCCCTGCGGCCGGCTGGACATCGATTCCGTGGGCCTGCTGGTCATGACCCAGGATGGCCGCGTGGCGCGCCAGATCATTGGCGAAGACTCGGAGATGGACAAGGAGTACCTGGTACGCGTGACCTACGGCGACCGCGACATCGACGTGCAATCCGTGTTCCCGGCCGAGCAGCTGGCACGCCTGTGCCATGGCCTGTCGCTGGACGGCGAGGAACTCAAGCCCGCCAAGGTGGACTGGCAGAACCCCGAGCAGCTGCGCTTCGTGCTGACCGAAGGCAAGAAGCGCCAGATCCGCCGCATGTGCGAACTGGTGGGCCTGCGCGTGGTGGGCCTCAAGCGCATCCGCATCGGCCGCGTGACGCTGGGCAACCTGCCTGTGGGCCAGTGGCGCTATCTGGGTGCACACGAAGGCTTTTAGCACCCCCTGAGCGGCTTGCGCCGCTTCCCCC
>NZ_BCTO01000004.1 GCF_001571325.1 Delftia tsuruhatensis NBRC 16741 | reverse complement strand
TGGTGTCTCTGGTCTTGGGCCGCGCCGGTTTCAGTGAGCGCACAGCTCGTGTTTAGAATGCGAACCATTCTCAAACGAGCTTCAGCGCTGCGGCACGCCAGTCCGGGGCGCGTCCGTCTTTTCATGCGCGCACCGGCCGATCCTGTACACACCCTCTATGTCGAACACCACGGCTGGCTGCAAGGCTGGCTGCGCCACAGGCTGGGCAATGTGTTCGAGGCTTCCGATATCGCGCACGACACTTTCGTCAACGTGATCACCTCGGGCATGGCCGGCCGCATCGAGCAGCCGCGCCCCTTCCTGGCCACCGTGGCCCGCCATCTTGTGATCCGCCAGCACCGGCGCCGGCTGCTGGAGCGCGCCTATCTCGACACCCTGGCCCTGCTGCCGGCCGAGCTGGCTCCCTCGCCCGAGGAGCGGCTGATCGCGCTCGAATCACTGCAGGCCGTGGACCAGGCGCTGGACGCGCTGGCGCCCAAGGTGCGCGAGGCCTTCCTGCTGGCCCACCTCGAAGGCCTGAGCTATGCGGACATCGCCACGCGCCTGGGCGTGTCCATGACCAGCGTCAAGCGCTACCTGGCCCAGGGCTATGAGCGCTGCTTCGTGCTGGCTCTGTCCTGATGGCGCCGGTGCCTCCTTCCGATCCTCGGCGCCTGTCCAGCGCCACGCCGCTACCCGGCAGCAGTATCCAGGCGCCCCAGGCGCTGGGCCGGCCCTTGCCGGCCGGCGTGGCGCGGGCGGCGGCAGGCTGGTTTGCGCTGCTGCAATCGGGCCAGGCCTCGGCCGCCGACCGGGCGCGCTGGCAGCGCTGGCTCGATGAAGACGCCGACCATGGCCGCGCCTGGGCTCATCTGCAGGCCGTCACGGGCGCGCTGACGGGGCTCAATGCCGGTGGCGCGGGCTATCGCGGCCTGTCCGCTGCTCCCCGGGCTGCGCGGCGGCGCCTGCTGGGCCTGTTCGCGGGCCTGGGCACGGCGGCGGGCGCGGGCTGGCTGGCCAGCCGCACGCCTCAGTGGCAGCAGATGGCGGCCGACTACTCCACCGGCACGCAGCGCCGCCGCTGGAGCCTGCCCGACGGCACGGACATGCTGCTGGGCCCCGGCAGCGCTGTGGCCTTGCAGTTCGACGGCAGCGAGCGCCGGCTGCGCCTGCTGGCCGGCGAGGCGCTGTTCACCACCGGTCATCCCGCAGGTGCGCTGGGCGATCTGCCCTTTGTGGTGGAGACCGCCCACGGCCGCGTGCGCGCCCTGGGCACGCGCTTCATGGTGCGCAGCAACCAGGCAGGTGCGCGCGTGGCGGTGTTCGAGGGCGCCGTGGAGCTGCGCCCGGCCGGCACAGGCGCATCCGCACGGCGCCTGCAGGCGGGCGAGGCCATGGACTTCACGCGCACGGGCTGGGGCACGGTGCAGCCGGCCGGCCCCGCGGACGACGCCTGGAGCCGGGGCCAATTGTGGGTGGACAACCAGCGCCTGGACGACTTCCTGGCCGAGCTCAACCGCTACCGCCCCGGCTGGCTGCACGCCGATCCGGCCGTGGCCGGGCTGCGGTTCTCAGGCGTGTTCCCGCTGGACGAAGGCGGCATCGACGGCACGGACGCCGTGCTGGCCATGCTGCCCGGTGCGCTGCCCGTGCAACTGCGCTGGCGCACGCGCTGGTGGGTGGTGGTGGAGCCTGCGCAGGCGCGCGGCTGAGGCTTTTTTCTTCCTTTTTGCTTTTTTTGCGCCGGGGGTGACCCGATTTCCCGCGCCGCGCTTCCTTGTTTCCGAGAGCTTTGATTTTCGATATCGGAACACAGGGAGAACCCAGGACCATGCAACCCCTTTTCATGCCCCGCCCCGCGCTGGCGCTGGCCATCGCGCTCATGCCCGCCGCCGTGCTGGCCCAGGCCCAGCGCAGCTATGACGTCGCTGCCGGCCCGCTGGATGCCGCCTTGCGCAGCACGGCCGCCCAGGCCGGCGTGGCCCTGATCTTCACGGCCGAGCAGACGGCCGGACAGCGCAGCGCGGGCCTGCGCGGCAGCTATACGGTGGAGGGCGCCTTCGAGGCGCTGCTGGCCGGCACCGCCTGGCAGGCCGTGCGCCAGGCCAGCGGCGCCTATGCGCTGCGGCGGGTGGAGCAGGTGGTGCCCGCTGCCGCTGCAGGCGCCACGCTGGCCACGGTCAACGTGACGGCCGCTGCCGAGCGCAGCGCGGTCTCCGAAGGCACGGGCTCCTACGCCACGCGCCAGTCCAGCACGGCCACACGGCTGGGCCTGTCGCAGCGCGAGACGCCGCAGTCGGTCAGCGTGGTCACGCGCCAGCTCATGGACGACCAGGGCCTGACCAGCCTGCCCGAGGTGCTGGAGAAGACGCCCGGCATCACCGTGGGCCGCAACGACAGCGAGCGCACCACCTTCTACTCGCGCGGCTATGCCATCGAGAATTTCCAGTTCGACGGCGTGCCCAACACCATGGACTCGGCCAACCAGTACACCACCTCGCTGGCCGACAGCGCCATCTATGACCGCGTGGAGGTGGTCAAGGGCGCCACAGGCCTGCTCACGGGCGCGGGCTATCCGTCGGCCGTGGTCAATCTGGTGCGCAAGCGGCCCACCAAGACCTTCCAGGCCTCGGCCGAGGCGGCCATCGGCAGCCATGACCGGTTGCGCGGCGTGGGCGACATCTCCGCGCCGCTGACCGAAGACGGCCGCGTGCGCGCCCGCGTGGTGGCCGTGGCGCAGAACGCCAGGTCCCATGTGGACGACTACAGCCGCAACGTGCGCAGCCTGTACGGCATCATCGAGGCCGACCTGGGCCCGGGCACGGTGGCCAGCCTGGGCATTGACCACATGCAGACGCGTGCCGACGGGGCCAGCTTCGGCCACATCCCGCTGTTCTTCAAGGATGGCAGCCGCACGCATTTCCCCACCTCGCTGAACCCGGCCGCGCGCTGGTCGTACTGGGACAACGACAGCACCAACGTGTTTGCCGAACTCAAGCACAGCTTCGGCAATGGCTGGAAGATGGACCTGTCTGCCAGCCGGCTGCGCCAGTCGCGCGACGTGGAGGTCGGCGTGGCAGCCCATGGCATGGTGGACCCGGTCAGCGGCCTGGGCATCAACATGCTGTCCAACAAGATTCCCACCGATGCCACCACGCAGGCCGTGAATGCGGCGCTGTCCGGGCCGTTGCAGCTGTTCGGGCGCGAGCATGAGCTGTCGTTCGGCGCCAGCTGGTCGCGCCAGCGCCGCCATGCGCCCGGCTACAGCAATGCCTACGGCCCCGTGGGCAACTACTTCGAGTGGGACGGCCAGGTGCCCCGGCCCGATTTCCAGCTGCGCAACCACCGCATGACGCGCATCGTGGAAAAGGGTGTCTTCGGCGCCGCGCGCCTGCGGCCCACGGACGATCTGTCGGTGATCCTGGGTGCGCGCGTGAGCTGGTACGACATGCTGGACGACACCACGGGCCTGAACGGCAGCTACGTCGTGAACAACGCGCTGCGCGTGGCGCACAAGACCGTGCCCTATGCGGGCGTGGTGTATGACCTGAACCGCCAGCTGTCGCTGTACGCCAGCCAGACCGATATCTTCAATCCGCAGACCTACTACAAGGACGCTGCCGGCAGCCCGCTGCCGCCGCTCACGGGCCGCAGCCGCGAAGTGGGCGTCAAGGGCGAGTTCCTGGACGGCCGGCTCAACGCCTCGCTGGCGCTGTTCCACATCCAGCAGCGCAATGCCGCGCAGTACGTCAGCGCCAACCCGCAATCCGGGGAAGAGGTCTATGCGGCCATCGACGGCGTGACCAGCAAGGGCGTGGAGATGGAGGTGTCGGGCAGCATCACGCCGGCCTGGAACATCTACGGCGGCTACACCTACCGCACTTCGCGTGCGCCGGCCCAGCCCGACGTGATCCTCAGCGCGGTCAACACCAACCAGCCGCGCCACCTGTTCAAGCTCAGCACCAGCTACCGTCTCAACCCGCAGTGGACCGTGGGCGGGTCGCTGGCCTGGCAGAGCCTGACCTACTACCAGCAGTCCGCCGCTCCCTACGCGCGCGCCGACCAGCGTGCCTATGCGCTGGTGGGCCTGATGGCGCGCTACGACGTGGACCGCCAGTGGTCGGTGACGCTGAACGTCAACAACCTGTTCGACAAGACCTATATGCCGGGCCTGGGTTCCTATGGCACGGGCGTGTATGGCGATCCGCGCAATGTGCTGGTCACGGCCCGCTACAGGTTCTGATGCGGCTGCCTGGCGGCTGTGCCACTAGGCCTGCGACCACATCCGCAACAGGTTGTGGTACGTGCCGGACAGCGCGGATAGGGCAGGGTCGCCCGGGTGGCGCAGCGTCAACTGCTGGATCTGCTGGTCCAGGTCGAACAGGAGGCGGCGCTGCTCGTCCGAGGCCACGAGGCTGTGGGTCCAGAAAAAGCTGGCGTAGCGCGTGCCGCGCGTGACGGGGTTGACGCGGTGCAGGCTGGTGCCGGGGTAGACGATGGCGTCGCCTGCGGCCAGCTTCACGCTCTGGTGGCCGAAGGTGTCTTCCACGACCAGCTCGCCACCTTCGTATTCGTCGGGCTCGCTGAGGAATACGGTGGTGGAGACATCGCTGCGCACCTTGATGGCCGTGCCGGGGATGGTGAAGATGGCATTGTCTATGTGGTTGCCGTAGGTGCCGCCGCCCTCGTAGCGGTTGAAGCGCGGCGGCAGCACCTTCAGCGGCAGCGTGGCCGACATGAACAGCGCGCTGGCCCCCAGTCTGTCGAGGATGAGGTTGCCTATCGCCTGGCCGGCCTGGCTGTCCAGCGGCAGCTGCAGGTTGGCCTTGACCTGGGCCGCCAGGGGGCCGGCCGTGGCGCGGCCGTCCTGCCACGGGGCCTGCTCCAGCGCCTGGCGGCACTGGCGCACTTCGTCGGGGCTGAGCAGGGCGGGTATGCGGAGCATCATGGCAGGCGGTCCTCAAGGGCGGAATCAATGAGTGTCCCGCAAAAAAGCCCCGCAGGCGGCGATGGCCTGCGGGGCTTTGCGGTGATCTGCGCAGCGTCAAGCCGCTGCGCGTTCGCCCGGGGCGATCAGCAGATCAGTACGTCCACTTGAGCGAGGCCACGGCCGAGCGGCCTGCCGCCATGGTCGCGTAGTGGGGCGAACGCACGCCGCTGTAGTAGACCTTGTCGCCCAGGTTGTACAGGTTCAGCTGCACGGTCAGGTTGCGGTCGATCTGGTAGGCCACCATGGCGTCGTAGCGCGCATAGCCGCTGGCGCCCTTGGTGACGATGCCGCCATCCACGGTGGAGCGGATGTAGCTCTGGTTCACGCTGCTCTGGGCGTAGATGCCCAGGCCCACGGTCAGCTTGGCCATGGGCTTGTAGCTGGTCCACAGGCTGAAGCTGTGCTTGGGCGTGTTGGGGAAGGGCTGGCCGTTGGCCACGTTGCCTGCGCCTGCGTTCTTCTGCTCGCTGTCCATGTAGGTGTAGCCGCCGAAGACGCTCAGGCCCGGCAGCACGCTGCCCGTGAAGCCCAGCTCCACGCCGTTGACCACCTTGTTGCCGCCCATGTAGGTGACGCCGTTTTCGGTGATGCGCGCATTGGTCACGTCGTTGCGGAACAGCGCGGCGGTCAGCGCCAGGCGCTTTTCCATCAGGTCCCACTTGGTGCCCAGCTCGAGCGAGCGGGTCTTCTCGGGCGCCAGGTTGGCCAGCTGGTCGGTGGAGATGCCCAGGTCCTCGTTGCCGTTGCCCAGCATGGAGCCGCCGGGTCGCGAGGAGGTGCCGAGGCTGGCGTAGATGCTGCCGTTGGTGGCCGGCTTGTAGACCAGGCCCAGCTGGTAGTTGAAAAGCGTGTCCGAACGGCTCAGGTCATAGGCCGGCGTGTTGCGGCCGGCGGGGCCGGAGGCGCTGAGCTTGTAGTGGTCCAGGCGCAGGCCGGCGTTGAGCAGCCACCGGTCGTTGAACTTGAGCGTGTCGAAACCGTACAGCGCCACGGTGTCGATCTTGTTGTGGCTGGGGTCGCCCAGGGTCACGGGCAGGTTCCACAGCGGGCTGCTGTCCGGGTTGTTCAGCGAGGCGCACCACAGGCTGGCGGCCGTGCACGTGGTGTTGGTGGTCTGCAGCGCGGCGGTGCGGGACTCGGCCTTTTCCTTGGACAGCTCCAGGCCGAAGGCGTAGCTGTGGCCCACGCTGCCGGTCTGTGCCTTGCCCGTGAATTCCGACAGGTTCTGCAGCGTCTTGATGTCGGCCACGCGCGCATTGCCGCGGCGGAACACATAGCCGTTGATGGCATTGCCCTTGCTGTCGTCGGGCTGGGTCCACAGGTAGTCCTGTTCGGACTTGCTGTAGCGCAGGCTGTTGCGGAACTTGTTCGTGTCGGTGAACTTGTGCTCGACGGTGGTCGTGAACAGGTCGCTCTTTTCCTTCTCGTAGTCGCGGCTGGTCAGGCCGTACCAGTTGTCGCGGTTGCTGCCGTAGGTGGGGCGCACCACGCTGCCGCCGGGCAGGCCGGCGGCCGCCGTGCTGGTGTACAGGTAGGGCACGCCGCCATCGGGAATGTTGTCGGTCTGCAGGTGCTGCCAGGACAGCGAGACCTCGGTGGGCGTGCCCATGCCGAAGGTCACCGTGGGGGCGATGCCCCAGCGCTTGTTCTCGGGGCCGCTGCGGCCGGGAACGTCGGCGTCGTGCACCATGGCGTTCAGGCGCAGGCCCACGCCTTCGCCCAGCACGCGGTTGGCGTCGATGGTGGCGCGCCGGTAGCTGTCCGTGCCCAGGCCCACGTCGCCGCTGATGAAGTTCTCGTTCCTGGCCTTCTTGGTCACCAGGTTGATGGAGCCGCCAGCGCCGCCACGGCCTGCATAGGCCGAATCGGCACCCTTGATGACCTCCACCGATTCCAGGTTGAACACTTCGCGCGTACCGGCCGCGATGTCGCGCATGCCGTCCACGAAGGTGCTGGCCTGGGCATCCATGCCGCGGATGAAGGGCTGGTCACCCGAGGGGTTGCCGCCTTCGCCGTTGCCGAAGGTGATGCCGGGCGTGGACCGCAGGGCTTCCTGCAGGCTGGTCGCGCCGGTCTGCTTGATGATTTCCTCGTTGATGACCTGCACCGTCTTGGGCGTGTCCACCAGCGGGGCCGTGAACTTGGCCGAGGAGGCGTTGTCGGTCTTCACGGGCGCTTCGGTCGAAGACGTCACGTTCACGGTGCCCAGCGTGGTGCTGGCCTGCGCAAAGGCCGGGGTGCCAGCAAGGCACAGGGCAGCGGCAAGGGCCAGCTGGGTGAGGTTCGCGGGGGGGAGGATTTGTTGGATTTTGCTCATGTTCACTCCGATGAAAGCCCGCGGATTGTTATTGCGAATCACTAGTGTTCGGTTTCTGCTTCGTAAAGTTGGCCTGTTTGCCCTGGGTAAAAGTCCTTCGCGTTGCCGCCATGCAACAAACGAAAACCGTGTTTCACCAAAGGTCCAATGAAAACGCGGCTGCTGCCGGACGAAAAAAAAGCGGCTGTCGCCAGCCGCCGGGGTTTGCTGCGGGGCGCCTGCTGCGCCCGTGCCTGGCCTTACTCGTCGGCCGGATTGGACAGCAGGGCCTTGTAGATCACGGCGCCGATCAGCGCGCCCACGATGGGGGCCACCCAGAACAGCCACAGTTGCGAGACGGCGATCTCGGGACCGAACAGGGCCGGGCCCGTGCTGCGCGCGGGATTGACCGAGGTGTTGGTCACGGGAATCGAGATCAGGTGGATCAGCGTCAGGCACAGGCCGATGGCCAGCCCGCCAAAGCCGGCTGCCGCACGCTTGGCCGTGGCGCCCAGGATGACCAGGATGAAGAAGGCCGTCATCACCACCTCGGTGACCAGGGCAGCCGTCATGCCGTAGCCGCCCGGCGAATGCGTGCCGAAGCCGTTGGTGGCAAAGCCGCCGATGTCGGCACCGGCCTTGCCCGTGGCGATCACGTAGAGAATGCCTGCGCCCGTGATGGCGCCCAGCACCTGGGACACGACGTAGCCCGGCAGCTCGCTCCAGGCAAAGCGCCCGCCCATGGCCAGGCCCACGGAGACGGCAGGGTTGAAGTGCCCGCCCGAGATGGGGCCGAAGGCATAGGCGCCGGTGACCACCGTCAGGCCGAAGGCCAGCGAGACGCCGACCAGGCCGATGCCCACCTGCGGGAAGGCGGCGGCCAGCACGGCCGCACCGCAGCCGCCCAGGGTCAGCCACAGGGTTCCGAGGAATTCTGCGGACCATTTTTGAACAGAGCTGTGCATGGGAAATCTCCTGAAACAGGCCCGCCGCTGCGCCCGGGCCCTGCGCGCACTGCCCGCCGAATGGCGGAAAGTGGCGCAGTTATAGCGCTGCGCCTGGCCTGCCGAGAGGGCAAGAAAGTGAACAATCGTCCAGAGCCTGCGTCGCCACAGGGGCGGCAGCCTCTTGAAATTGCATCCGCCGACCCGAGATGAGGGCTGATTTTTTCCCTGTTGTGAACCCATAGGACATAGGACACTGTCTGCATGAGCAAGCAAACCCATTCTTTTCAGGCCGAAGTTGCACAGCTGCTGCACCTGGTCACGCATTCGCTGTATTCCAACCCCGAGATCTTCCTGCGCGAGCTGGTCTCCAACGCATCGGACGCCTGCGACAAGCTGCGCTTCGAGGCGCTGAACAACGCCGCGCTGTATGAAGACCAGCCCAACCTGGAAGTGCGCGTGTCCTTCGACGCCGCCGCCAAGACGCTGACGATTGCCGACACCGGCATCGGCATGAGCGAGCAGGAAGCCATCGACAACCTGGGCACCATCGCCAAGAGCGGCACCAAGGCCTTCATGGAAAAGCTGTCGGGCGACCAGAAGTCGGACTCGCAGCTCATCGGCCAGTTCGGCGTGGGCTTTTACTCGGGCTACATCGTGGCCGACAAGATCACCGTGGAAACACGCCGCGCGGGCCTGCCGGCCTCCGAAGGCGTGCGCTGGACCAGCGGCGGCACGGGCGAGTTCGAGGTCGAGCAGATCGAGCGCCCCCAGCGCGGCACCAGCATCACGCTGCACCTGCGCCCCGAGGCCGAGGAGTTCCTCAATGCCTGGAAGATCAAGCAGGTCATCGGCAAGTACTCCGACCACATCAGCCTGCCCATCCTCATGGAAAAGGAGGAATGGAAGGACGGCGAGAACGACCAGCCCGGCGCCATGGTCAAGACCGGCGAGTGGGAGACCATCAACAAGGCCAGCGCGCTGTGGACGCGTCCCAAGAAGGACATCACGGCCGAGCAGTACCAGGACTTCTACAAGGCCATCAGCCACGACTTCGAGAACCCGCTGACCTGGAGCCACAACCGCGTGGAGGGCAACACCGAGTACACGCAGCTGCTGTTCATTCCGGCCAAGGCACCGTTCGATCTCTACAACCGCGACAAGAAGGCCGGCGTCAAGCTCTACGTCAAGCGCGTCTTCATCATGGATGACGCCGAGGCGCTGATGCCCGGCTACCTGCGCTTCGTCAAGGGCGTGATCGACTCGGCCGACCTGCCGCTGAACGTCAGCCGCGAGCTGCTGCAGGAAAGCCGCGACGTGCGCCTGATCCGCGACGGCTCCACCAAGCGCGTGCTGTCCATGCTGGAAGACCTGGCCAAGCACGATCGCCACGAGGCCGGCGAAGGCACGGACGGCGTCACCGACGTGGTCAGCGAAGAGGACAAGGCCAAGGAAGGCAAGTACAGCCAGTTCTACGCCGAGTTCGGCGCCGTGCTCAAGGAAGGCCTGGGCGAGGACTTCGCCAACAAGGAACGCATCGCCAAGCTGCTGCGCTTTGCCTCCACCAGCCAGGAAGACGCCATGGTCTCGCTGGCCGACTACAAGGCCCGCATGAAGGAAGGCCAGGACGCGATCTACTACATCACGGCCGACTCCCTGACGGCAGCGCGCAACAGCCCGCAGCTCGAAGTCTTCCGCAAGAAGGGCATCGAAGTGCTGCTGATGGCCGACCGCGTGGACGAATGGGCCATGGGCTACCTGACCGACTTCGACGGCACGCCGCTGCAGTCCGTGGCCAAGGGCGCCGTGGACCTGGGCAAGCTGCAGGACGAAGAGGAAAAGAAGGCCGCCGAGGAAGCGGCCGAAGCCTTCAAGCCCCTGCTGGCCAAGCTCAAGGAGGCGCTCAAGGACAAGGCCGAGGACGTGCGCGTGTCCACGCGCCTGGTCGACTCGCCGGCCTGCCTGGTGGTGCAGGACGGCGGCATGAGCCTGCAGCTGGCGCGCCTGCTCAAGCAGGCCGGCCAGCAGGCGCCGGACGCCCGCCCCGTGCTGGAGGTCAACCCCGAGCATCCGCTGGTCAAGAAGCTGGACGGATCGGTGCATTTCCATGACCTGGCCAACATCCTGTTCGACCAGGCCGTGCTGGCCGAAGGCGGCATGCCCGAGGACCCGGCCGCCTACGTCAAGCGCGTGAACGCTCTTCTCGCGTGAGTTCCTCACAAGGATCGCCCAGGCGCATTCCATAGGCCTCAGTGCCTGCTCACTGTCGTGCCAGCGCACGGCAGACAAGCCTTCCAAGCCGGTGCCAGCCAAGCTGCCACCGGCTTTTTCACGTCTGCAATCCGTGAGGAAAACCGGTAGTCGTCGGTGGACTCACGGAAAACTCACAAATTCTTCTAAATACTCACTTTTGTCAAAAATTCCAGATCATATTTACTTTTGGTAATAAAGAACCATCATGCCTCCCTTTGGTGCGTCCGGTTGTCGGCTTTTTGACAGAGCTGTTCCAGCCGGGCACCCCGTGCGTCAGTGCCTGCGGCATTCGGCGCTGTCAACGAAGCAAAAGAGAGGTTTGTATGGCTTTCACGAGAAAGGGCTGGCTGGCGCGTGCGCTGCTGTCCGGCGGCTTGCTGGCAACAGCGGCTGCCGTGGCGGCGCCGGCCGATACCGACATCCTGGTCAACCAGGATGGTCTCTATGACGGACAGGACGCATCGGCAGGGCCTGCCGGCGGCACCTTCACCTATGTGGCCAAGGTCAGGCACAACAACATCGGTCCCGACGCCGTAGGCGTCACCCTGACCGAGGTGCTGCCCGTGGGCGCCGTGTTCCAGGGCTACAGCAGCAGCCCGGGCGGCATCACCTGCACGGCACCCGCAGCCGGCACGGTGCTCACCGCAGGCAACAACACGCTGGTCTGCAACATCGGCAACCTGGCGCCCGCCGATGGCTTCAAGTCCGTGGGCTTCGAGGTCATCCTGCCGACCGTCGGCACCAACTGGCGCGCCGTGGCCAGCGCGCGCATGGCATCGCCCGACTACGACAACGACCAGAACAACACGCAGCTGGACCGCAACTTCACCACCACCGAGGCCGCCGATCTGGCCATCGCGATGGCGGCTCCCGCCAGCGTCGCCAACGGCGGCGCCTTCCAGTACGTCATCGACGTGCAGAACAAGGGCCCGTCCGAGGTCCCCGCCGGTGGCCGTACCGTGGTGCGTTTCCCCGTGCCCAACGGCGCCGTGGTCACGGGCGTGCCCTCAGGCAGCGGCTGGAGCTGCACGCCGGCCTCGGGCTATCCGCTGATCTCGGGCGAGCTCAACTGCACGCGCGGCGGCCCGGTGCTGCCAGGCGCCGTGCTGCCAGCCATCACCGTGCCGGCCATCGCCAACATGAGCGGCACCATTGCCGGCGCTGCCAGCGTCAAGGGCTACAAGGACGCCAGCACGGAGATGCCCGACGGCCAGTCCGGCAACAACACCGCCAGCGCCGCCGTGGTCTCCAGCGGCAGCGAGTTCGTGGATGTCTCGCTGCGCAAGCAGGTGGCGCCTACAGTGCTGGATGCGCTGCAGGCAACCGAGGTCACCTACACGCTGCAGCCGCGCCGCGAAGGCGGCTCCCTCGTGCCGCGCGATCTCACCGTCACCGACACCCTGCCGGCCGGCGTGACCTTCACGGGCTTCGATGGCAGCACGGCGCCCTGGAACTGCGGCCACAACAGCGGCACCATCACCTGCACCCATGCGGGCGAGTACCCGGTGGCCGGCTACGCCAACATGCAGGCCATCCGCTTCAAGGCCAGCGTGGCTGCGGGCGGGACACCCGGCACGCAGCTGGTCAACCAGGGCGTGATCGGTGTGGCACCCGGCCTCAACGAGCCCAATACGACCAACAACACGGCCAGCGCGGCCGTGGACTTCAGCAACGATGCGCGGCTGAGGCTGGCCAAGGCCGGCCCTGGCCGCCCGGTGCTGGCAGGCCAGGAGTTCGAGTACACGATCACGGTGACCAACACCGGCCCCATGCCCGTGCTGCCGAATCAGCAGATCACCGTGACCGACAACCCCGCAGACGGCCGCATGGCCATCGTCAGCATGTCCGGTGCGGGCACCGGCGCGGGGGAATGGACCTGCACCACCCCGAGCTGCACCTCGACCGCGGGCCTGGCCGTGGGCGCCAGCCGCCAGATCAAGGTCAGGGCCAAGGTCACGCTGGCTTCGGGCCATCTGGACTTCACCAACAACGCCTCCGCTGGCGTGATCGGCCGGGACAATGCATCGGCCACCACCTCCGCGACCGTCACCGTGTCTGCCGACAAGGTGGATGTGGGCATCGTCAAGAGCGTGGTCAGCCCCGTGCCGCCGGCTGCCATCAAGAGCGGTGAGGAGGTCACCTACCAGCTGGTGGTGAAGAACCACTCGGCCAGCACGACGGTGACGAATGTCCGCGTGCGCGACGCGCTGCAGTCCCTGGTCAAGCAGACCGACGGCGTGCGCATCGTGGGCGGCAACCCGGTGGACGAGGCCGGCAATCCCGTGCCGTACACCTACCCGGGCGGCGGCTTTGTCTCCAGCCGCATCGTCTCCGGGGCCAACGCCAGCTGCGGCACGCCCACGGGCGGCGTCAACAGCGAGACGCGCGATCTGACCTGCGACATCACCTCCATGGCCCCGGAGGCCGAGGTGGTGATCGAGGTCAAGATCCGCCCCAAGCGCGCCACCACCGGCACCTATGCCAACGCGGCCTCGGCCCAGTCCCTGGACATCCATGACGCCGATCCCGGCAACGATTCCTCGACGGCCAGCATCACCGTGCAGGCCATCGCGGAAATTGCGGCGCAAAAGCAGGTCTCGCCCAAGGTGGCGGCTGCGGGCGAGCCGCTGACCTATACGGTCACGGTGCCCAACTACGGCCCCTCGTCGGCCGCCAATGTCACGCTCAAGGACGTGCTGCCTGCAGACGCCATCTTCATCGGCACGCCCACGGTCTCCGGCGGCGGCACCTGCACTCCGGCTGCCACCGATGGCGTGCAGGGCGGAACGCTGGAGTGCGCCTGGGCCAATCCGCTGCCCACAGGCGCGCAGTACACCGTGACCTACAAGATGCGCTCGCGCGGCGATCTGGCGGCTGACACGGAGATCCTCAACACGGTCGCCGTCGACACCACCACCGAGGAACTGACCAAGGCCAACAACCAGGCCGAGGCCAAGGCCCGGCTCAAGCGTGCCGAGCTGGATGTGAACATCAGCATGCGCCACACGGCGGACGGCCTGGTGCTGGGTGAGGACACCGAATACACCATCACGGTGACCAACTCCGGCCCCTCCTACGCCACCCAGGTGGTCGTGACCGACAAGTTCCCCGCATCGGGCTCCACGGCCACCTTCAGCTACCAGAACGGCTTGGCGCTGGCCGGCATTCCCGGCGCCTCCGCATCCTGGTGCGGCGTGCAGCCGGCGCTGAACGCGACCAGCGGGCCTCTGCAGTGCACCATCCCCTCGCTGGCGCCGGGCCAGAGCATGACCATCAAGTTCAAGATGCGTGCACAGACCCTGCCCGACAAGGCTTCGGGCGGCACCATCTACCACGAGGCCTCGGTCAAGCCCTTCGAGACGGAATGGCTGAGCAATGGCGGCGATGTGATCGTCAACAACACCACCACCGACCGGACCTCCACCAGCCGCCAGGGCAATGCCGTGGACCTGGGGATCGGCAAGCAGGGCCCCGCCGGCCCGCTGGACGATGGCGACACGGCCAGCTACACGCTGACCGTCACCAACTACGGCCGCGATCCGCAGTCGCCCGCGGGCGGCTCGGTGACCGACGTGCTGCCCGCCGGGCTGGAGTTCGTCTCGGCCTCGGCAGGCTGCAGCTATGCCAGCGGCACGCGCACCGTGACCTGCAGCGTGCCGCAGCTGGCCCAGGGCGGCACGGCCGTCTTCACGCTGGAGACCAAGCTGGACAAGCCCTACAAGGGCGCCCGCCCGCTGGTCAACTCGGCAACGGTCTCGGTGCCCGGTGACGGCAATCCCGACAACGACAAGAGCACGACCACCACGCCGCTCAAGCCGGGGCCGGGCGGCACGGCCAGCATTCCCACGCTGTCGCAGTGGGGCCTGATGCTGATGTCGTCCCTGCTGGCGCTGATGGCACTGGGGACCATGCGCAGGCGCGAGCGTCGGTGATGCGCCCGTGACGACAAGGGCCGGTGGCGTGATTCACGCACCGGCCTTTGTCGTCTTTGAGCGGTCCGAAGATAATGCGAGCCTATAGAGGGACACTGTTTCGCAACCGCCAGGTCGCAAGCCCGGCAACCAACACTCCAAGACCTGCCATGCTGCGTTTCTTTCTGATCTTTCTGGCCATCCAGCTGACGATGTTCGGGCTGAACCTGCTCAGTTGGGTGCAACAGCACATCGTGCTGCCCTGGACGGCCTTCCTGGCGCACATCTGCGCCTCGCTGGTGACCTGGTTCGACAGCACGGCCTCGGCCACGGGCAAGGTGCTGTGGAACACGGCCACGGGCTTCGGCGTCTCCATCGAGGCCGGCTGCAACGGCCTGGAGGCCTACATCGTGCTGTTTGCCGCCGTGATGGCCTTCCCCTCGTCATGGCGCCAGAAGCTGGTGGGCCTGCTGGCCGGCTTCGTGGCCGTGCAGGCCATCAACGTGCTGCGCGTCATCAGCCTGTTCTACCTGGGCCAGTGGAGCACCACGGCCTTCAACTTCGCGCATGAGTACCTCTGGCAAGCGCTGATCATGCTGGACGTGCTGGTGTTCTGGCTGCTGTGGGTGCGCTGGAGCGGCCGCAAGGCGCCGTCGCACGATGACGGCGGCCAGCCGCCGCTGCCGCCTGCCGCTGCAGCTTCCGCCGCCGTGGCCGCCTGAGGAGCAGGCCATGATCGGACGCAATCCCATCTCGCGCTTCGCGGCCCTGGCCATGGGCGGCATCGTGGTGCTGACCCTGGCCTGGACGCTGGCGGCCGGCTGGCTGGCCGTGCCGGTGTCCGGCATGAGCAAGTGGGTGCTGGAGAACGCGGCCAACGGCTGGGTGCAGCGCGTGGACCTGGAGACGCCCCGCAACCTGGTCGTCAATTCCTCGGTCCAGGTCTCCAACGAGCAGACCGGCTGGCGCCGCGCCGAGGCCATCGTCGAGGTCGATCCCGCCCGCTACGGCTACGGCCTGCCGGTGCTGGTGGCCATGCTGCTGGCGGCCTGGGGGCCGGGCCGGTGGTGGCGCATCCTGGTGGGGTATGTGGCGCTGCTGCCCTTGCAGACCTTCAGCGTGGTCTCGCAGGTGCTGATGCAGCTGTGCCTTGCGGCGCGGCTTGACCTCAACGTGCTGGGCATACAGACATGGCAGCTGGAGGCCATCGTCTACGCCTACCAGATGGGCGGGCTGATGGTGCCCACGCTGTGCCCGGTGCTGCTGTGGCTGGCGCTGGACATGGGCTTTGTGCGCCGCGTGCTGCTGCCGGCCTGGAACCGCAGCCGGGCGCCTGCCGCCGCGCCCCAGCCCATGGTGGCGCCCAAGCCCTCGGCCTGGCGCCAGACCGATGGCGCGGCCACCTCCACCGGCCACCCGCTGGTGTCCTCCAGCAGCGCGGCCACCCTGCCCAAGGCCAAGGCCACCAGCGGCACGCCGCAGCGCTGAAGGCCGTGCGCGGCCGACTTCAGGCCTGAGCGGGCATGGGCGGCAGCAGGCCGCGCTCGGTGATGAAGTCGATCACCTCGCGCAGGCCCTTGCCGCTTTTCACGCTGCCCATCACATAGGGCTTGTGGGCGCGCATGCGCTGCGTGTCGGCTTCCATGATGGACAGGTTGGCGCCCACGTAGGGCGCCAGGTCGGTCTTGTTGACCACCAGCAGATCGCTCTTGGTGATGCCGGGGCCGCCCTTGCGCGGAATCTTCTCGCCGCCGGCCACGTCGATCACGTAGATGGTCAGGTCCGACAGCTCGGGGCTGAAGGTGGCGGCCAGGTTGTCGCCGCCGCTTTCGATGAAGACGATGTCCGCCTCGGGGAACTGGCGCAGCATGCGGTCCACGGCCTCGAGGTTGATGGAGGCGTCCTCGCGGATGGCCGTGTGCGGGCAGCCGCCGGTCTCCACGCCCATGATGCGCTCGGGCGGCAGGGCCTCGGCCACCGTCAGCAGGCGCTGGTCTTCCTTGGTGTAGATGTCGTTGGTGATGACCACCAGGTCGTAGTGGGCGCGCATGGCCTTGCACAGCATCTCCAGCAGCGTGGTCTTGCCGGAGCCGACCGGGCCGCCGATGCCGACGCGCAGCGGGGGGAGTTTCTTGGTGCGGGTGTTCATGGTGGACTTGGGGTGAGTGATCAGGACCGGAAGAGCCGGGAGTACTGGTGTTCGTGCCGCGCCTGCAGCACGCTCCATTGGGGCAGCATGGTGTCCAGCCGGGGCGACGCCTCGCTGGCGCGGCGGCGTGCCTCGCCCACGGCCTGCTCCAGCAGCGGATGCAGGGCCAGCAGCAGGCTCTGGCCCGCCACCTGGCCCAGTGGCACGGCCTTGATGGCGGCGGCCACCTGGTTCTCCAGCCAGGCAAAGCCATAGGCCAGCAGGGCATGGTCCTCGTCGGCATCCACGGCGGCGCAGGCGCAGGCAAAGGCCGTGGGATAGGCCAAGCCAGGGTTGTCCACAAGGGCGCCCAGTTGTGCGATGCGGGGCGCAAAGGCCTCGCCGCCCCAGGGCACGGAGCGCAGCAGGCTGTGCAGCGACCAGCCCATCTGCAGCGTCTCGGCACGGGCCTCACGGCTGTCGCGGCTGGCAATGAACCATTGGTTCCATTCGTGCACTGCCCCTTCGTCGCCTTCGCTCCAGGCCCGGCGCAGCAGCAGCCACAGCGGCGCCTCGCAGCGTGCAAAGCCGTGGGCCAGCGCATCGGCAATCCAGGTGCGCGCCGTGCCGGCGTCCGTGACCAGGCCGTGCTCGATGGCGGCCTCCAGCCCCTGCGAATAGCTGAAGCCGCCCACGGGCAGCTGGGGCGATGCCAAGTGCAGCAGGGCGCACAGCCCCTGTATCGACAGGTCAGCCATGCGGATGGTCGTGGCCGTGCCCGTGTCCGCAGCAGCCTTTGTGATCATGGTCATGGCTGTGGTCGTGGCCATGTTCATGCCCGTGGGAATGATCGTGGGAATGTTCGTGGGAATGGCCGTGTGCGTGCCCATGGTCATGCAGCGCATACACGCTCTGCGCCAGCGCCTGGTCCTCGGCAAAGCTGGCGTCATGGCCGTGGCGGTGGCCGCCGCCATAGGCGCCAGCCTCGGGCTCGAAGGGCGCATCCACCAGGGCCACCTGTGCACCCAGGCGCAGCAGCATGTCGTGGAGCACGGGGTCGTTTTCCAGGTGCAGGTGCGTGGGGGTGACCTCCACCGGGATATGCCGGTTGCCCAGGTGGTAGGCCGCACGCAGCAGGCCCAGCGGCGTGGCCGCCGTCACGCGCAACACCGCCTGGGCCGCGGCGCGCACGGCGACCAGGCTGCCATCCTCGGCCACCAGCACATCGCCGCCGCGCAGCACGCTGCCGCGCACCAGCACCACGGCCAGCTCGCGCCCCGTGGAGTCGATGGCCGCAAATCGGCTCTTCTGGCGCATGTCCCAGTCCAGTTCCAGCGTGGTGGCGCGCCTGACCAGCACGGCGGCAAAGCCGCCGCCCTGGGGCATGTGTTTGTTGACGGTGAGCATGGGGTGATCAGAACAGAAAATACCGCTGCGCCATCGGCAGCTCGGTGGCGGGCTCGCAGGTCAGCAGCTGGCCGTCGGCCACGACCTGGTAGGTCTCGGGATCGACGCTGATGTCGGGCTGCCAGTCGTTGTGCACCATGTCGCGCTTGCTGACGCTACGGCAGTTTTCCACGGCCACGGTGCGCTTGCGCAGGCCGTAGCGGTCTGCCACGCCGGCCTGCTGGGCGGCCTGCGAGATGAAGGTGAGGCTGGCCGCCGCCACGCCGCTGCCCTGGCCCGCGAACATGGGGCGGTAGTGCACGGGCTGGGGCGTGGGGATGCTGGCGTTGGGGTCGCCCATGGCGGCGCTGGCGATGCTGCCACCCTTGAGGATGAGGCTGGGCTTGACGCCGAAGAACGCAGGCCGCCACAGCACCAGGTCGGCCAGCTTGCCGACCTCGACCGAGCCCACGACATGGGCGATGCCATGCGTGCGTGCGGGGTTGATGGTGTACTTGGCCACGTAGCGCTTGACACGGAAGTTGTCGTGGCGCGCGTTGTCGCCCGGCAGGCTGCCGCGCTGGACCTTCATCTTGTGCGCGGTCTGCCAGGTGCGCAGCACCACTTCGCCCACGCGGCCCATGGCCTGGCTGTCGCTGGAGATCATGGAGAAGGCGCCCAGGTCGTGCAGCACGTCCTCGGCGGCGATGGTCTCGCGGCGGATGCGGCTTTCGGCGAAGGCGATGTCCTCGGCAATCGAGGCGTCCAGGTGGTGGCAGACCATGAGCATGTCCAGGTGCTCGTCCAGCGTGTTCACCGTGTAGGGCCGCGTGGGGTTGGTGGACGAGGGCAGCACGTTGGCCTCGCCGCAGACCTTGATGATGTCGGGCGCGTGGCCGCCGCCCGCGCCTTCGGTGTGGTAGGTGTGGATGGTGCGGCCCTTGAAGGCGGCCACCGTGGCCTCGACGAAGCCGCCCTCGTTGAGCGTGTCGGTGTGGATGGCGACCTGGGTGTCGGTCTCGTCGGCCACGCCCAGGCAGCAGTCGATGGCGGCGGGCGTCGATCCCCAGTCCTCGTGCAGCTTCAGGCCGATGGCGCCTGCCGCGATCTGCTCGCGCAGCGGCGCGGCCTGGCTGGCGTTGCCCTTGCCCAGCAGGCCGATGTTCATGGGGTAGCCGTCCACGGCCTGCAGCATGCGCTCCATGTGCCAGGGGCCGGGCGTGACCGTGGTGGCGAAGGTGCCCGTGGCCGGGCCCGTGCCGCCGCCGATCATGGTGGTCACGCCGCTGGTCAGCGCCTCGTCGATCTGCTGCGGGCAGATGAAGTGGATGTGCGTGTCGATGCCGCCGGCCGTGACGATCATGCCCTCGCCCGCAATGATTTCCGTGCCGGGGCCGATGACGATGGTCACGCCCGGCTGCATGTCCGGGTTGCCGGCCTTGCCTATGCCGGCGATCAGCCCGTTCTTGATGGCGATGTCGGCCTTGACGATGCCCCAGTGGTCGATGATCACGGCATTGGTGATGACGGTGTCGGCGCAGTCGGCGGCCATGCGCTGGCTCTGGCCCATGCCGTCGCGGATGACCTTGCCGCCGCCGAACTTGACCTCTTCGCCGTAGATCGTGTGGTCCTTCTCGATCTCGATGACCAGGGCCGTGTCGGCCAGCCGCAGGCGGTCGCCCACGGTGGGGCCGAACATCTCGGCATAGGCCTGACGCGTGATGCTTGCCATGAATGTTCCCTTTCAGAGAGGTCCCATCACCTTGGCGTTGAAGCCATAGATGATGCGGTCGCCGGAGATTTCCACGAGTTCCACGGTGCGCTCCTGCCCGGGCTCGAAGCGCACGGCCGTGCCGGCCGCGATGTTCAGCCGCCAGCCGCGTGCGGCGGCGCGGTCGAAGTGCAGGGCCTCGTTGACCTCGAAGAAGTGAAAGTGCGAGCCCACCTGCACGGGCCGGTCGCCGGTGTTGGTGACCGTGAGGGTCTGCACGGGCCGGCCCGCGTTCAGCAGGATCTCGCCGGGCTCGGCCAGCAGTTCGCCGGGGATGATGCGCTCGGTCATGTGCGGCTCCCGCGATCAGCCTGCCAGCGCCACGGCACCGTAGCCCATGGCGGCCACGCCGGCCAGGCGTGCGGCCCAGGCCGATGCCGTGCCGCCGCGCATGGCCCGGCCAAAGGCCACGCCCAGCGCATGCAGCACCAGCGTGGTGGCGACCATGCCCGCCATGTAGGCCCAGAACACGGCTGCGGGCAGCGCGTGGGGGAAGACCTCGCCATGCGCGTATCCGTGGAACAGCGCGAAGGCGCCGGCCAGCACCATGGCCAGGGCCAAGGGCAGGCGGCGCTGGGCCACCAGCAGCAGGCCGAAGGCCAGCAGCGATGCAGCCACCATGGGCTCGACGGCCGGCAGCTCCAGCGGGGTCTGCGTCAGCGCCAGGCCCAGCGCCATGCAGGCGGCAAAGGCCACGGGCGGCAGCCACTGGCGCTTGAGCATCAGCCCGCACCACAGGCCCAGCGCCACCATGGCCAGCAGATGGTCCAGGCCCGCAATGGGATGGGACAGCCCGGCCATCAGGGCCTGCATGGCGCCGTCGCCGGCATGCAGGTGGGCGCCGGCCCCCGTATGGGCGCTGGCAGCCGTTGCGGCGGCCAGCAGGGCCGGGGCGAGCAGGTAGTTGAAAGTGTTGCGGAATCTGAACATGGAGATCTCCTTGATCGCTATCGAGACTGGATCTGCCCACGGCACAAGCGGATGCAGCGGGCTGGTTGGGGGTGCCCAGCAAGGGCCTAAGCTGGCCGCGCCGCCCCGCAGCGATGGCGCCGTCCCCCTTGGGGGAAGCGGCGTAGCCGCTCAGGGGGTCAAACTATTGGATGATGAACGGTGACCAGCTTGGTGCCGTCCGGGAAAGTGGCTTCGACCTGGATGTCCGGGATCATTTCTGGGATGCCCTCCATCACATCGGCGCGCGTCAGCACCGTGGTGCCCAGGTGCATGAGCTCGGCCACGGTCCTGCCGTCGCGCGCCCACTCCAGCACGGCAGCGCTGATCAGCGCCACGGCCTCGGGGTAGTTGAGCTTCAGGCCGCGCGCCTTGCGCCGCTCGGCCACCAGGGCTGCGGTGAACAGCAGCAGCTTGTCTTTTTCACGCGGGGTGAGTTCCATGGATGAGTCTCCGTTGATCAGGTGGCCCAGAGGCGGGGAGGGCGGGCAGGCATGTCCAGCAGTGCGGGGCGCAGCAGGCGCCAGCCTTCATGCAGCACGGCCCGTGCCGCCTCCATGCGCCGCGCCAGCACGCGCAGCAGCAGCACCGAGGGCGCGCCGCCCTGGCCGGCCAGCAGGCTGGCGCCGGCGCGCACTTCATCGCTCCAGGGCAGGCTGGCGGCCAGTTGCTCGCTCAATGGCTCCATGGCCGCCAGGGGTTCCGGGGCCGCGGCCCAGAGGCTGGCCTGTATGGGCAAGCCTGCCCAGGCAACCGGGCTGGACAGCAGGGCATGGCCGCAGTGCAGCTCGCCCTGTTCCAGCCACAGTGGCAGGCCCGCATGGGTCAGCCGGTTGTGAAGCTGCAGCCGCGCAGGCGGTGCGTCGGCATGGTTCCAGTGCTCGCCTGCGCCATAGCGGCCCAGCACCGTGGCGTCCCAGCCGATGGCGCGCGCACCCGGGGCAAGCTCCAGATCCAGCGCCATGGTGGCGTCGGCACCGGCGAACAGCATGTTTTCCTGCGGCAGCCATTCCAGGATGGCGCCTTCTTCCACGCGCAGCCGCACGCGCTGCGCGGCCGGGCGGCCCTGGGACTTGTACCAGCGCGTGGCGCCTGGCGTGGTCAGCAGGGCGTGGGCGCCGGGCTCCACGGTCACATCGATCTGCAACTGGTCGCCGCCGGCCACGCCGCCGGGCGGGTGCAGCAGCACGGCATGGCAGATGCCGGGGCCTTCAGGGTGCAGCGGTTTTTGCACGCGCAGCGGGCCGCTGTGGCGTGCGTGGGAAAGCACGCTGCCCTGGCCGGCGCGGTGCCCGAAGCGCAGCTCCAGCATGGCCTGCCAGCCCGAGGCGGACGTGGGCACGGCGGTGATCGGTAGCGCTGCGGACATGGGCGGGGCGGACGGTACAGGGCGTGTGGGTGGTAACGGCCTTCCGTCATGCATTTAGCGTGCCAATCCGGTGCAGTGGCGGCTGCGCCCTGCTGGTGCGCTGGCGCATCGGATTGGTGCGTGCGCTGCCATGCGCGGGGCGGAATGCGGCACGCTTGCGGTGCATTCCTGCGCCGCCGTGCCGCAGGTTGGTGCGATGCCCTACGCCCGTGCCTTGGCCTGGCGCGCCAGGCTTCTGTCCCAGGCGACCACGGCCAGCGTGCACAGGCTCAGGGCCAGGCCTGCAACGCCGGCACCCGTCCATCCCCAGTGCAGCCACACCGTCGAGCCCACGGCCGAGCCCAGCGAGGCGCCGATGAAGTACCCCGTCATGTAGACCGCATTGATGCACGATCGCGCCGAAGGCGCCAGCGCGTAGATCACGTTCTGGTTGCTGATGTGCAGGGCCTGCAGCGCAGCATCGACGATGAGCAGCCCCGCCAGGAACCACCACAGGCTGGTGCCGCCCAGCCACAGCGCCCCCCAGCCCGCCAGCATGAGCAGGCCGCCGGCCAGCGTGGTGCGCTGCTCCAGCCCCCGGTCGGCCAGCCGGCCGGCCATGTTGGCCATGAGGGCGCCGGCCACGCCGACCAGGCCGATGAGGCCGATCTGCGCATCGCCGAACCCGTAGCGCGGCCCGGCCAGCAGCAGTGCCATGGTGGAGAACAGCACGCTCACCGTGGCAAAGCCCATGCCGCCGATCAGCGCCCGGCTGCGCAGGCGCGGCTGCTCGCGCGCCAGCGTGAGCAGGGAGCGCAGCACCGCGCCATAGCCGATGCGCTGGGCCGGCTGCGCCAGCGGCAGCGCGCGCCGCAGCAGCAGGGCCACGCCGGCCGTGGCCAGGGCACCGACCCAGTACACGGCATTCCAGCCGCCCAGGTCCGAGAGCACGCCGGCCACGCTGCGCGAGGCCAGGATGCCGATCAGCAGCCCGCTCATGACCAGGCCCACGGCGCGCCCGCTGGCGCCGGGCGCCGCAAAGCTGGCCGCCATGGGCACCAGCACCTGGGCCGCGACCGAGAACAGCCCCGTCATCAGCGTGCCCGCCGCCAGCAGCGCAAAGCTGTGCGCCATGCCGCTGGCCAGCATGCCCAGCGCGGCCAGCAGCATCAGGCCCAGCACCAGGCGGCGGCGTTCCAGCATGTCGCCCAGCGGCACGAGCAGCAGCAGTCCCAGCGCATAGGAGACCTGGGCCATGGTCACTGTCAGTGAGGCACGCGCCTCGCTGATGCCCAGGTCGATGGCGATGGAGTGCAGCAGCGGCTGGTTGAAGTAATTGGCGCCCGCGCACAGGCCGCAGGCCGTGGCCATGAGCAGCAGGGTGCTCTGGGGCAGCACGGGCGCGGCGGTGGCCTGCATGGGCGGCGAGGGCAGGGCGGGGGCCGGGGAGGATCTGTTCATCGGACGAATGCCTGTGGTATCTGCTGATGGGTGGCAAGCGGATGGCTCAGACCCACAGCGGCGGTCGCGCCGGCTGGGCGGTGGCGGGCAGTGCGGCCACGGCATCGACCTCGATCAGCATGCCGGGCAGGGCCAGCCGGGGCACGGGGATCAGGGTGCAGGCCGGAAAGCGCGGCAGGGTATTGCTGGGTGCGCCATCGCCGGGGGAACCATCTCCCCAATGCAGGCGCACGGCGGCCTGCCAGTCGTTGAAGCGGGCCTCCGAGTGGTCCACGATGAGCAGGGTCAGCTTGACCACCTGGCCCATGTCCGCACCCGCCGCCTGCAGCGCCAGCTTGAGGTTGGACAGCGCCTGCTGCGCCTGGTCCGCGAAGCTGTCGGGCAGGTCTCCCGCCTGGTTCTCGCCGCCCTGGCCCGAGACGAAGGCCCATTGCGCCGGCCCGTGCACGGTGACCACATGGGTGTAGCCGTTGGGCGTGGCGTCGTAGAGACCGGCGGGCTGCAGATGGTGCAGTTGCGGGGCCGTGGAAGCGGCGGGCTGTGCCGAGGCGGCTGGAAGTGCGTCGTGTTGCATGGTGGGCCTGGAGTCCGAAAGTGCGCCGGCTGGACCGGCGAGGCTTGCCAGTGTGAAACCTCAACCAAAGTTGAGGTCAAATGCAGGCCTGCTTGGACCTATTTTTCCTGCGCCTATTTTCCTGCTGCCATGAATCTGTCTTCTGCCGGTGTCACCGCGTCCGACCATGACGGGCCGGCCATCCTCTCCGTGGGCGAAGTGGCCCGGCGCAGCGGCATCTCCGTCTCGGCCCTGCATTTCTACGAGCGCCAGGGGCTGATCGAGAGCCTGCGCACGCCCGGCAACCAGCGCCGCTATGCGCGTGCCGTGCTGCGGCGCGTGGCCGTCATCAGGGTGGCCCAGCGCATGGGCGTGCCGCTGGCCGAGATTGCCGAGGCGCTGCAGGAGCTGCCCAGCGGCCGCACGCCCACGCAGGCCGACTGGAGCGCGCTGTCCGCGCGCTGGCGCCATGCGCTGGATGCGCGCATCCAGGGGCTGACCCAGCTGCGCGACCAGATCGACGGCTGCATTGGCTGCGGCTGCCTGTCCCTCAAGGTCTGCCCGCTGCGCAATGACGGCGATTGCCTGGCCAAGGACGGGCCGGGGCCGCACTTTCGCTGAATAGCCTGCGCTTGGGCGCGAACAGGCCCTAGTGCTTGGGCATGGGCAGCGTGGGCGTGCGCGTGCACATCCAGCACAGCCAGCCGGCCAGCGCGCCCATGACGATGCAGTAGGCGACCAGGGCCTCGGTGATGCCGATGTGGTCCGAGAGCCAGCCCAGGCCGAGGATGGGCACGATGGTGCCCAGGTAGCCGACCACCAGGTACGTGGACAGCAGGCCCGTGCGCGTGGCCGGCGTGGAGACCTTGTTGACGATGGACATGCCCGCCAGGTTGCACAGGCCGTGGCCCGCCGCCGTGGTGATCACGCTGAGCGCGAACAGCAGGGCCGAGCCCGCAAAGCTGTTGACCAGCAGCAGGAGGTTGCAGGCCACCAGGCAGGCAAAGCCCAGAATGGCCGAGCCCTTGGTCGGGCGCGGGCGCGCCAGGTACTGGAAGCCCGCCGAGAGGAACAGGATCACGCCGATGGACAGGCCCGAAACGGCCGGCCCATGCCAGGGCACCATGCGCTGCATGAAGCTGGGCGCCAGCGATGCGAACAGGCTGAACATGCCGAAGGCGCAGAACGCACACATGCCGCCCAGCGCGTAGTGGCGCGCAAAGCGGCGCTCGGGCAGGGTGATGGTGGGCATGAAATCACGCCAGTGCAGCGCACGTGCCTGGGTGGAGGCCAGCTCCGCCGGCTCGGCAATGCGCACCTGGTACAGCGCATAGATGGCCAGCAGGCCCAGCCCCAGCGAGGGGATATAGGCCGTGACCAGCGGCCAGGGCAGCCACTGCGCGATCAGCCCGCCCACCACGGGGCCCAGCCCGAAGCCGAAGGCAATGGTCAGGCTGGTCGTGGCCGCGGCGCGCTGCAGGTCGCCCCGGTTGTTGAGCCGGGTCATGCCCACCGAGGCCGAGGTGGTGATCAGCCCCGAAGCCACGCCGATCACCACGCGGCCCAGCGCAAAGCTGGGCACGTTCCAGGCCACGGTGGAGGCCAGCACGCCCAGCGTCATCAGGATCAGCCCGGCGCGCAGCACGGCGACAAAGCCGAAGCGGTCGGTCAGCCGGCCCAGGAACAGCAGGCTGGCCAGCGCGCCGAACATGTAGGCCACGAAGATCTGCGTGATGTGGCTGGGCTGCAGCCCCCAGGCCTGCTGGTACAGCGGGTACAGCGGGCTGGCCAGGGCCGTGCCCATGACACCCACGCACATGGAAAAACACACCCACGCATAGGGCGGCCAACGGGTTTGCATAGAAAAAGGGAACGCGAAGAAGACGAAAGCGAGGGAAAGAGGCGCCGCGCAGGCCTTGCGCCCCGAGGCGCCGCGGCACTGTCCGGGAGCGCATGGAATCTGGAATGACCCGCAGGCCAATGGGTGAATTCTAAGAAACCCGCGTGTCCTGGGTGTTTCGCCGCCTCCGAGCCCCTGGCATGCACCCGGGCATACCGCTGGCATCGTGCGCCAGGCGGGCGGGTGTACCCTGTGGCCGTCCCTGTGTTTTCCCTTGTCCAGAGAGTCCGGCATGCCAGTTCCACCCACCGCCTTCATCACCTGCCCGCCATCGCGCAAGGCGGCTGGGGCCGCGCTTGCCGCCTGCGCGCTGCTGCTGGCCGGTTGCGGCTCGGTAGGCGGCGGCGTGGGCATAGGCATTCCCGTCGGCCCGGTATCGGTGGGCGTCGGGCTGGGCAGCGGCGGGCTGAGCGCCGGTGTCGGCACGGGCGTGGGGCCGCTGGGCGTTGGGGTGGGCGTCAACCAGAGTGGCCAGGTCCTGGGCAGCGCCGGCGTGGGCGCCTCCACGGGCGTGGGCGGCGCGCGGGTGGGTGTGGGCGTGGGCTCGTCCACCGTGCTGCACGACCCGCAGCGCTCCGCCACCCAAACACCGCAGGAGCCCGCACCTGCAGCGCCCTCCCAGACCCCCGCCGGCCAGCTGCAATGGCGCGACGCCAGCGGTCAGGTCGTACCGGCCTGCCGCGTCGACGGGCGTTGCTAACGCTTAAGGGTATGCGTCGCCCTGGAAGGTGCGCCTGGCCCAGCCTAGCGCAGCCGCTCAGGGGGTACTTCGGTTCACCCCGCCCAGACGATACGGTCCCGGCCCGCGTTCTTGGCGAGGTACAGGCGCCGGTCGGCATCGGCCAGCAATTGGTCGGCGCTGTTGTCGGGCGAAGGCGCCATGCTGGCCACACCCAGGCTGACGGTCAGCGCATGGCCCAGGGGCGAGGCGGCGTGGGGCAGGTCCAGCGCCCTGAGCGCATCGACGATGCCCTGCGCAACCAGCACCGCGCCGTCCAGCGCCGTATGGGGCAGCAGGCAGACGAATTCCTCGCCGCCATAGCGCGCCAGCAGGTCGCCAGGCCGGTGCAGCGCGCCCTGTATGGCCTGGGACAGCTGGCTCAGGCATTCATCGCCGACCAGATGACCGTAGTGGTCGTTGTAGGCCTTGAAGTGGTCCACATCGATCATCACCAGCGACAGCGGCTCGCCCAGCCGCTGCAGGCGCATGAACTCGCGCTCCAGCTGGGCGCCGAAAAAGCGCCGGTTGGCCGTGCCCGTCAGCCCGTCGCTGTGCGAGAGCAGCTGCAGCATCTTGCGCTGCTGTGCAATCTCCAGATGCGTGCGCACACGCGCCTTGAGCACGGGCGGGCGAAAGGGCTTGGTCACGAAATCCACCGCGCCCAGGTTCAGTCCCAGTTCCTCGCAATGGGGCTCGGTCAGCGCCGTGAGAAAGATGACGGGGATGTGGGCGGTTTCCAGGTCCGCCTTCAGGCGCCGGCAGACCTCGAAGCCGTCCATCTCGGGCATGCGGATGTCCAGCAGGATGAGGTCGGGCAGGTACTGGCGAGCCAGGGTCAGCGCGTCCTCGCCCGTGTGGGCCATGAGCACGCTGCACAGATCCTTGATCACCTGGCAGATGATGGCGGCGTTGTCCGGGACGTCGTCCACCACAAGCACCTTCTGCCCGGCAGGCAAGGGCTGTAGCGGGTTGGGCAGCGAAGGGGGGAAGGCGGAGTAGGGCATGGCCGGTGGGATTTCGGGCCGAGAATACCCCGGAACCCGCAGCCCTGGATAGGGCGCAGGGGGTGTGGACAATTTGTAAAGATCTCTGTCTTCGGCAGGCAGGCGGCCCGGTGACCTCAGGCGTATAGAGGCTCTTCCTGCATCGCCTCGATCTGCTCGTTGAGCATGTCCACCTGCCCGCGCCAGTAGTCGGGTGTGCCGAACCACGGGAAGTTGATGGCAAAGATCGGGTCGTCCTGGCGCCGCGCCAGCCAGGCGCTGTAGTGGATGAGGCGCAGCGTGCGCAGCGGCTCGATCAGGGCCAGCTCGCGTCGGTCGAAGGGGCGGAACTGCTCATAGCCATCCAGCAGGGCCCCCAGCTGGCGCGTGCGCTGGCTGCGGTCGCCCGACAGCAGCATCCACAGGTCCTGCACGGCCGGGCCCGTGCGCGCATCGTCCAGGTCCACGAAATGCGGGCCGCCATGGCCTTCGTCGTCCAGCGGCGTCCACAGCACGTTGCCGGGATGGCAGTCGCCGTGCAGGCGCAGCGTGCGCGCGCTGTGCAGGCCGAAGTGGCCGGCTGCGCTCAGGCCGTCGGCAGCGGGTGCCATCAGCTCAAGGGCGCGCTGGCAGGCGGCTTTCCAGGTGGATTCCACCTCCAGCGGAATCATTTTCCGGTCCAGCAGCCATTGCATGGAGTCGTGGCCGAAGGTGGCCAGATCCAGCGCGGGCCGGTGCACAAACGGGCGCGCTTCGCCCACGGTGTGGATGCGGGCCAGGAAGCGCCCGGTCCACTCCAGCACCTCGAAATCGTCCAGCTCGGGCGGGCGGCCACCGCGCCACGGGCTGACCGAGAAATCAAAGCCCGCATAGCTGTGCAGCGTGGCACCTTCCAGCACCAGCGGGGGCACGGCAGGCACTTCGGCGGCCGTCAGCTCGGCGCTGAAGGCGTGCTCCTCCAGGATCTGATCGCGGCTCCAGCGGCCCGGGCGGTAGAACTTCAGCACCACCCGTTCGCCGTCCTCCAGCACGGCCTGGTAGACGCGGTTTTCGTAGGAGGCCAGGGCCGTGAGCCGGCCATCGCCCCACAGGCCGACCGAGGCCAGTGCGTCGAGCACGGCGTCGGGCGTGAGCCGGGCATAGGCGTGCGAACCGGCATCGGGGACGGCACTCAGATCAGGATCGTATGGTGTGGCAGACATGGGGCGATTGTCGCCGGGCTGGCTTAAGCTTTGCGTCCGCCCGACAACGCCGATCCGCCCGCCGTGCCGCTGCTGCCCCACTTCCTGCAATCCCATGCCATCGCCAGTGCGGCCGGGCCATCCGACGACTGGAGCGCCTGGCACCTCGGCCGTGGCCGCTATGCGGTCTGGGTGGTGACGATGCAGGCGCTGGCCCCGCCTGTGCGCGACGCCGTGCAAGCCGCCTGTGCGCAGGCACGCCGCTGGCTGGGCGCGGCGCTGGTCCCGCACTGCCAGCGGCAACTGCACGTGACCCTGGCCACCGCGGGCTTTCTGGATGGCGGTGCGCAACTGCCTCAGGCCTACGGCGCGGCGCAACTGTCGCGCGACCTGCTCGCGCTGCAGCACCTGCCGGCCGCGCCGCTGCAGCTGGAGTTCGGTGGCTGGGGAAGTTTCGAGATGGCGCCCTACCTTCAGGTGCGCGACGGCAGGCCGGACGGCTGCACGCTGCACGGACTGCATGGCGTGCTCGCGCAGACAGGGCCCGGGCTGGCGCTGACCGAGGCGATGCGCCCCTACGTGCCCCATGTGACGCTGGGCGCCTGGAGCGCTGCCTGGCCCCGTGACCAGGTGCTGCAATGGATGAGCGGCCTGCCAATGCAGGAGCACTGGCAGGCCGCCGTGGGCGAGATCGCGCTGGTCAGCTATGCAGCCGACGTGCTGCACGGGCCGTTGACCTGCCACGCCCGCTACGACCTCCTGCGCCGCAGGCTGCACTGGCTGCAGAGGCCGGACTGGGCCTGATCAGGCCAGGGTGATCTGCACGTCGATGTTGCCGCGCGTGGCGTTGGAGTAGGGGCAGACCTGGTGGGCCGCGTCCACCAGGGCCTGGGCGGCGGCCCTGTCCATGCCGGGCAGGCTGACCTTCAGGCGCGCGGCGATGCCGTAGGCGTTGGGGATGGTGCCCAGGTCCACTTCGGCGTCGATGGCCAGGTCCTGGGGCAGGCTGATCTTCTGCTTGCCGGCCACGGCCTTGATGGCGCCGATGAAGCAGGCCGAGTAGCCGGCGGCGAACAGTTGCTCGGGGTTGGTGCCCGTGCCGCTGGTGCCTGGCGAGGACAGGGTCACATCCAGGCGTCCGTCATCGGTGCGCGAGGCGCCGTCGCGGCCGCCGGTGGTGTGGGCACGTGCGGTGTAGAGGACTTTTTCGAGCTGGGCCATGGTGTCTTCCTTTTGCAAAGTTGTCCGGCGGTGCGGACGGGTGGAGGAAATCGTCTGTGGGTGGTCGTCAATCGCTGCGGCGCGGCACCAGCCGCTGGCGCAGTGCGCCCAGTTGCTGCGTCAGCGCCTGCAACTCGGGCAGCGTGCACTGCGTGCTCTGCAGCACGCAGGCGGGAATCTTTTCAGCCGCATCGCGCAGCGCCCGGCCTTGCGGCGTGAGCGTGATGCGCACGCGCCTCTCGTCATGCGCATCGCGCACCCGCTCCAGCAGGCCCGCGCCTTCCAGGCGCTTGAGCAACGGGGTCAGCGTGCCCGAATCCAGATACAGCTGTTCGCCGATCTCGGACACGGTCAGGCCGTCGCGCTCCCACAGCACCAGCATCACCAGGTACTGCGGATAGGTCAGGCCGATGCCATCGAGCAGGGGCTTGTACAGCTTGGTCATGGCCAGCGATGCCGAGTACAGCGCGAAGCAGACCTGGTTGTCCAGGCGCAGAAGCTCGGAGCTGTCGAGAGGAAGGGGGTGGCTGCTGGGCATGGGTTGAATTATTGCTGTCAATTAAATTGTGCACAAATTAATTTGAAAAACCCCTTCGGATCGGAAGGTGAAGATCCGCAGGGGTCGAGGGACCGAGGGGGCCTATCGGCCCGTGAAGCGAGCGGGGCGTTTTTCGATGAAGGAGCGCACGCCCTCGGCCGCATCCTCGCTGCTGGCCAGGCGCTGCTGCACGGGAATGAAGTCGGCCACGGCGGCGGCCTGGCCCAGCTCGATGGCCTTGAGCACATTGAGCCGCGTGGCCACCACGGCCTGCGGGGCCTGGGCGGCAATGCGCTCGGCAATGCGCAGCGCCTCGGCCAGCTCCTCACCGGCCGGCACCACCTTCTGCACGAAGTTCAGGCGATAGGCCTCGGCGCTGTCGAATTCGTCGGCCGTCAGCAGGTGCAGCATGGCATTGCCCACGCCCGCACGCTCGGCCATGCGCAGCGTGGCGCCGCCCGTGGGCATGATGCAGCGCTGCACCTCCAGCTGGGAAAAGCGGCAGTCATCGGCCGCGACCACGATGTCGGCGCCCAGCATCAGCTCGATGCCCACCGTGAAGCAAATGCCCTTGACCGCCACCACCATGGGCTTGGCGCGGCGCCGGTAGCCGACCAGGCCGTAGTCGTGCGGCTCCACCAGGCCTTGCGGGATGGCCTTCCTGCCCGAGCGCAGGTACTCCGCCATCACCGGCAGGTCCAGCCCCGCCGTGAAATGGCTGCCGAACGCATGCAGCACGCCCACGCGCAACTCTGGATCGTCGTCCAGGCGCGTATAGGCCTCGGCCAGTTGCTGGAACATGGGCGGCGTCCAGCCGTTGCGCTTGGCGGGGCGGTTGATGCCGATCAGCAGCACATGGCCGCGCACTTCGCAGCTGATGCAGCCTTCGGGCGGCGGGGTGGGGGTGTTGATGTCCATGCGTGTCTCCTGCGCATGGACCTTAGAGCAGGCCAGGGATGGGTGCAGTCGCGCAGAGGACGGTTGAAAACGAAATGAATATCTAAGCAATGCTTTCGTTTTCTGAGGTTTGGGAAGCTGATCGATGAAAATCGATAAGTTCGTTTCGATTCATTGCCAGCGCCATTGCCGATCGATAAGATCGAAACCATGCTTTCGATTTCATTGAAGCCATGAAGATCTCCATCGACTCTGTGGATGCACTCGGTGACGCGGTATGGGCCGTTCGCAAGGCGCGGCGCTTGCGCCAGGACGATGCAGCAGGCGCCGCAGGCGTGAGCCATGTCTTTGTGCGGGACGTGGAGCGCGGCAAGCCCACGGTCCAGTTTGGGCGCGTGCTGCAACTGCTGTCCGAACTGGGAATCGAGGTGCTCATCGACCTTCCCGAGGGAACCGAGCAGGCCTATCTGCAGCGCCGCCAGGCCAGGCTGCCACCTGAGTCCCATGGTTCCCACGAGTACCGAACGCGCCAGGGCGCACCGGACGGAGGGCCAGCCGCTGAAGTCAGGGAGGAGCCCGGTGCCCGCGACTCGGACGATGCGTTCTTCCGCACCGCCTTCGAAAAGAACAGGCCGTGACCGCACGCATCCTGGACGTATTCATCAACGGCCGGCTTGCCGGAAAGCTGGTCGAAAACAGGGATGTCTGGGGCTTTGCCTATGAGGAGGAGTGGATGGGCGACCCTCGCGCTTTCCCATTGGCGCCCGGCATTTCCTTGGCAAAGCGCAGGCACATCGACGGATCTACGCACCGCAGCGTCCAATGGTTCTTCGACAACCTGCTGCCCGAGGAAGCACTGCGCAGTGCGATCAGCAAAGAGCTGGAGGTGAATGAGCACGATGCCTTCGGCCTGTTGCAGGCCCTTGGCGCGGAATCGGCCGGATCCCTGGTCCTGCTGCCGCCTGGGGCGGGTGCAGCCGAGCGCGGCGCAAGGAGGCTGGAGTTCGGCGAACTGTCACTAAGACTCAGGAACTTGCCGCGCATATCCTTGCATGCCGGATCACCCAAGCGCATGTCCCTGGCTGGAGCGCAGCACAAAATGGTGGTGCTGTACGACGAGAAAACCGCTCGCCTGCAGGAACCCTTCCAAGGGACGGCTTCCAGCCATATCCTCAAGCCGGACTCCACGGCCGAAGGCTATCCGCAATCGACCGTCAACGAGGCCTTCACCATGAAGCTTGCCGGGCGCCTGGGGCTTGATGTGCCGCCGGTACACCTGCTGTACACGCCCGATCCGGTCTATGTCATCAACCGCTTTGACCGCGTGTTTGATGAAGCGTCCCAAGAGTGGCTGCGACTGCATGTGGTGGATGCCTGCCAACTGCTCGACCTGGCCCGGACTTTCAAATATCAAGGAGCCAGCATCCAGACACTGGCGTCGTTGATGGACCGCTGCCGCGAAAAGGCGCACGCCCGGATGGGCATCTATCAGTGGCTGCTGTTCAACACCCTGGTGGGCAACAGCGACAGTCATCTGAAGAATCTGTCGTTCCTGGTGGACCGGGGCGGCGTCAGGCTGGCGCCGTTCTACGATCTCCTGAGCACCGCCGTCTATCACACGCGGGCTTACGCCGATGAACATGCGGTATGGCCACAGGAGCGGCTGACGGTTCCGCTTGCGGGTGCGGCCTTCTTTGCCGACGTGACCTACGGAAAGCTGCTGGCCGCAGGTACGGCCTTGGGCCTGACCCAGAGCACAAGCGGACGTGTGCTCGACAGGATGCTTGGCATGCTGGCTCCGCAGGCCGATACGTTGATCGCAGAATTCGAGGCTGGCCAGCTCCACCAGCCTGCCGACTCTGCAATGGACCATTCCACAAGAAGTGCCCACCTGAGAATGCTCAGGTCGATACGTCACATCGTCATCGAGGACATGCTGGCGCTGGTGCGCAAAACCAAGTAGCGCGCGGCCACCAAAACAAAAGGCGAAGGCCAGCCTGAGCTGCCTTCGCCTTCGCTTGGCCTTGGGGGCGGTGTATCAGTAGCTGTACACGCCGCGGCCCGTCTTGCGGCCCAGGCGGCCGGCGGCCACCATTTCCTTGAGCAGGGGGCAGGGACGGTACTTGCTGTCGCCGAATTCCTTGAGGTAGACCTCCATCACGGCCAGGCACACGTCCAGGCCGATCATGTCGGCCAGCGCCAGCGGGCCGATGGGCTGGTTGCAGCCCAGCTTCATGCCGGCGTCGATGTCCTCGGCCGATGCCAGGCCTTCGGCGAGCACGAAGAAGGCCTCGTTGATCATGGGCACCAGGATGCGGTTGACCACGAAGCCGGGCGCGTTCTTCACGGTGATGGGGCTCTTGCCCAGGCGCTCGGACAGTTCCTTGACCGTGGCGTGCGTCTCGTCGCTGGTCTGCAGGCCGACGATGATCTCCACCAGCGCCATCATGGGCACGGGGTTGAAGAAGTGCATGCCGATGAACTTGTCGGCACGGCCCGTCACGGCGGCCAGCTGGGTGATGGAGATGGACGAGGTGTTGGTGGCGACGATGACGTCGGCATCCAGCAGGGCGTCCAGCTGCTTGAGGATCTTGACCTTGAGCTCGTAGTTCTCGGTGGCGGCCTCGATGACCAGTTGCGCGCCCTTGAGCGCCGCGTAGTCGGTCGATGTCTTGATGCGGGCCAGGGCGGCGGCCTTGTCGGCCTCGGTCAGCTTTTCCTTCTTGATCAGGCGGTCCAGGCTGCCCGAGACGGTGGCCACGCCCTTCTGGACGGCGGCATCGGAGATGTCCACCATGACCACGTCGATGCCCGATACCGCGCAGGCCTGCGCGATGCCGTTGCCCATGGTGCCTGCGCCGATGATGCCTACGGTTTGAATTGCCATGACTGTCAGTCTCCTCAAACGAACAAAGTGAATGCGAACGTGAATGCGATCCAGCGATCGTAGCGGGATTCGGAGCATCCACCGGGTTTGCCCCGGCTTGCGGCGCCGCGCAGGCGACTGCAACAGTGGATGGCTACACCGCAGGGGAGGGGGAGGCATGCTGGACTACATCGTGATCGGAGGCGGCTCGGCGGGCTCGGTGCTGGCCGGGCGGCTCAGCGAGGATGCGCAGACGCAGGTGGCGCTGCTGGAGGCCGGGCTGGCCGACTCCAGCGTGCTCATCCACTGTCCGGCAGGCATGGCCGCCATGGCCAAGGGCGGGCGCCACAGCTGGGGCCTGTCCACCGTGCCGCAGCCGGGCCTGGGCGGGCGGCGTGGCCACCAGCCGCGCGGCAAGGTGCTGGGCGGCTCCAGCGCGGTCAACGCCATGGTCTATGTGCGCGGCCAGCCGGCCGACTACGACCACTGGGCCGCCCAGGGCAACCCGGGCTGGAGCTGGGGCGAGGTGCTGCCCTATTTCCTGCGCGCCGAACACAACGAACGCGGCGCCGACGCCTGGCACGGCGCGGACGGGCCGCTGAACGTGGCCGAGCTGCGCGATCCCAACCCGCTGTCCCGGGCCTTCGTGCAGGCGGGCGTGCAGGCCGGCCATGCGCACAACGCGGATTTCAACGGCCAGGCGCAGGAGGGCGTGGGCCTGTACCAGGTCACCCAGCGCAACGGCGAGCGCCACCACGTCGCCAAGGCCTATCTGGCGCCGCACCGTGCCAGGCCCAATCTGCGCGTGGAAACGGGTGCCCAGGTGCTGCGCATTCTGTTCGAGGGCCGGCGCGCCGTGGGCGTGGAGTACCTGCAGGGCGGTACGGTGCAGCAACTGCACTGCCGGCGCGAGGTGCTGCTCAGCGGCGGCGCACTGCTGTCGCCGCAGCTGCTGATGCTGTCTGGCGTGGGGCCGGGCGAGCACCTGCGTTCGCTGGGCATCGATGTGGTCCACCATCTGCCCGGCGTGGGCGCCCATCTGCATGACCACCCGGATGTGGTGCTGGTGGTCGATGGCGCGCAGCTGACCGACAGCTTCGGCCTGTCACTGGGCGGTGCGCGCAGATTGCTGGCCGCCGTGGGCCAATGGCGCAGCCAGCGGCGCGGCATGCTGACCACCAACTTTGCCGAGGCGGGCGGCTTCATCCGCAGCAGCCCCGGCGAGGCCGCGCCCGACCTGCAGCTGCACTTCGTGGTGGCCAAGCTGGTGGACCATGGGCGCAAGACGGTCTGGGGCCACGGCTATTCCCTGCATGTCTGCGTGCTGCAGCCGGCCAGCCGCGGCAGCCTGCGCCTGGCCAGTGCCGACCCGCTGGCCCTGCCGCTGGTGGATCCGGCCTTTTTCTCCGATGCGCAGGACCTGCGGCGCATGGTGAACGGCGTGCGCTGCGCCCGCGAGATCCTGGCCCAGCCGGCGCTGGCGGCCCTGGGCGGGCGCGAGATGCCGGCCTCGGCCGGCGCGCAGGACGATGCGGGCATCGAGGCCTTCATCCGCAGCCATGCCGACACCATCTACCACCCCGTGGGCAGCTGCCGCATGGGGCCGGGGCCCATGGACGTGGTCGATGCGCAGCTGCGTGTCTACGGCCTCAAGGGCCTGCGCGTGGTCGATGCCTCGGTCATGCCGCGCATCGTCAGCGGCAACACCAATGCGCCCACGGTGATGATCGCGGAGAAGGCGGTGGACATGATCCGCGCCGCAGCGCGCTGAAGAACGGCCGGATCTCAGGCCCTGAAGCGCCTGCGCGTCATCGCCAGCGCAAACCAGTAGGCCGCCACCGTGGTGGCGGCCAGCACCAGGCCGTGGCGCAGCGGGTGGGCCGGCCACTCGTCCATGAACAGCGGGCGCACCAGCTCCACGGCATTGGTCAGCGGCAGCCAGTCCGAGGCCAGGCGCACGGCCTCGGGCAGCTGCTCGCGCGGGAAGAACACGCCGGACAGGAACATCATGGGCGTGAGCACCAGGGTGAAGTAGTAGGTGAAGAAGTCATAGCCCTTGGCCAGGGCGTTGAAGATCAGCGCGATGCTGGAGAACATGATGCCCACGCACAGCAGCACGGGCCAGGCCACCAGCAGCCTGGGCGAGTGGCTGATGCCCAGCGCCAGCATCACGCCCAGGATGGCGGTGACCGTGAACAGCGCCTTGAAGGCGGCCCAGAGCATCTCGGCCAGCAGCACGCTGTCCAGGCTGATGGGCGCGTTCATGATGCCGTCCCAGGTCTTTTGCACATGCATGCGCGAGAAGGCCGAGTACAGCGCCTCGAAGCTGGCGGCATTCATGGCGCTCATGCAGATGGAGCCGCTGGCCAGGAACAGGATGTAGGGCACCTGCCGGCCCGTGGCGCCCACGGTGACCTCGCCCACCAAGGCGCCCATGCCGTAGCCGAAGGCCACCAGCCACATCAGCGGCTCGGCGATGTTGCCGATCAGGCTGGGCAGGGCCAGCTTGCGCCACACCAGCAGGTTGCGCAGGAACACCGGCCACCAGCGCAGCGACAGGTCGGGCGGGCGCCAGATGCTGGGGGTGTCCGATGCGGGTTCGGTCATGGTGATTCAGCCGTCGGTTCTGATCTGTCGGCCGGTGAGCTTGAGGAACAGGTCCTCCAGGTTGGCCGGGCGGTGCAGGGTGCGCAGGTGGCTGTGCGCGGCCAGCGCCTGCAGCAGCGGGCGCGCGTCGTGCGTATAGAAGAAGACGGTGTCGCCACTGACCTCGGTGCGCCCGGCCAGGGGGCGCAGTGCCGCGTCATGCGCCAGGTGCAGGGCGCCGTTGCCGTAGGCCTCGACCACTTCGGGCTCCAGGTGCTCGGCGATGAGTTCGCGCGGGCGGCCTTCGGCGATCTTGCGGCCGTGGTCCAGCACCAGCAGCCGGGAGCACAGGCGCTCGGCCTCGTCCATGAAATGCGTGGTCAGCAAGATGGCCTTGCCCTGCTGCAGCAGCCACTGCAGACGCTCCCAGATCAGGTGGCGTGCCTGCGGGTCCAGGCCCGTGGTGGGTTCGTCCAGCAGCAGCAGGCGCGGGTCGTTGACCAGGGCGCGCGCCAGGGACAGGCGCCGTTTCATGCCGCCGGACAACTCGCCCGGCCTGGCCGCGGCCTTGTGCGACAGCGCCGCGAAGTCCAGCAGCTGCGGTATGCGGTCACGCATCTGCGCCGTACCCAGTCCGAAGTAGCGCGCGTAGACGCCCAGGTTTTCCGCGCAGCTGAAGTCGGGGTCCAGCGTGTCGTTCTGCGAGACCACGCCCAGCCGCGCCTTGATGGCCAGTGCATCGGCAGGCATGTGCAGCGGCGGCGAGCCGTCTTCGGGGTGGTAGAGAACATGGCCCGCATCGGGTGCCGTCAGGCCCAGGCAGATGCGCAGCGTGGTGGTCTTGCCCGCGCCATTGGGGCCGATCACGCCCAGGCATTCGCCGGGAGCGATGGAAAAGGACAGGTCATCGACCACCGTTGTGTCGCCGTAGCGCTTGCGCAGGTTCAGGGCGTCGAAGAGCGCGGGCATGGAGCGTTTTCCTGGGGGCCGGGGCTAGCGCGCAGGCTTGGCGGCCAGTGCGGGCCTGGCCGGCGCATCCGGCGTCTCCGGCGTCTCCGATACAGCTGGCGCATCGGCGCAGGCCTGCTGCTGCGGCGGGCTCAGCCGCACCTGCGTCCAGCAGTCACGCCCGCGGCGCTTGGCAGCGTAGAGCGCGGCATCGGCGGCGGGCAGCAGCATTTCCAGGCGCAGGCCGTCCCAGACCTGGGGCGCGTGGGCGCAGCCGGCACTGAAGCGGACTTCGAAGCCCAGCGTCTGCGTCGAGGCCTGCAGCAGCGCGGACTGCAGCCGGGTGCACAGGGTATCCACACCGTCGTCCGTGGTGTAGAGCAGCAGGCAGAACTCCTCGCCGCCCCAGCGCGCAGCGATTTCGTCACTGCGCAATTGCTGCTGCAGCAGGCGGGCGAAGAGGCACAGCGTACGGTCGCCCGTGGCATGGCCGTATTCGTCGTTGACATGCTTGAAGTGGTCCAGGTCCAGCATCACCAGGGCCAGGGCCTGCCGGTGGCGCTGGGCATGCGCCAGCATGGCGGGGGCGCGCTCCAGCAGGGCGCGGCGGTTGGGCAGGCCGGTGAGCATGTCCTGCAAGGCCATGTCGCGCAGCTGCTGGTTGGTCTCGTCGCGCCAGGCCACCAGCACGGCCACCATCAGCAGCGTGCTGCTCAACGTGACCAGCAGGGCGAATATCTGGTTGGCGCCGCTGTCGGCCGTGAAGCTGGGCAGGAAGGGCGTGGCCAGGGCCAGGTAGCTGCGCACCAGAAGTACCAGCCCCATGAAGACGGCCACGCCGCACATCAGATAGCGCCAGCTGCGTGCCACGGGGCGGCGTGGCTCCAGGCACAGGCCGGCCAGCGCCAGCAGGCTCAGTCCGTGGGCGGCGCTGAACCAGCCGGTGCGCAAGGACAAGTGGGGCAGCAGCAGGGTGAAGCCCAGCGGCCCCAGAAAGCACAGCGCGATCAGGCCGCGTTCCAGCCAGGGCGGCCGGGGCCCCAGCCATTCGCGCAAGGCGCGCGCCATCTGCCACTGTGCCGATGCCGCGCAGGCTGCTGCGCCCAGCGACAGCAGTTCGCGCGAGAGCAGGCCTTGCGGCAGGCGGCTGGCGATGAGGATGAAGATCCAGGCACCGGCCTGGATCAGGAAGAAATGCTGGGCATGGCGCGCGGCACCGCTGACGCGCCGCCCCATGGCCAGCGGCAGGGCGGCCGACATGGCCATCATGTTGAGGGCCACGACCGAGGTCATGGAGAAAAAATCCAGGGTGGGCAGCGTGGATGGCATGTGCGTCCCTGGATGGCGGTGCGAAGCGGGGCCCTTGGAAGAAGGTGGCCGCGCTACTGGAACGCCACCTCCGCGAAGCTGCGCAGCTTGCGGCTGTGCAGGCGCTGGGTGCCGCCCTCGCGCAGGATGTCGATGGCGCGCATGCCGATGCGCAGGTGCTGGTCCACGCGCTCGCGGTAGAAGTGGTTGGCCATGCCGGGCAGTTTGATCTCGCCGTGCAGCGGCTTGTCGGACACGCACAGCAGCGTTCCATAGGGCACGCGGAAGCGGAAGCCGTTGGCCGCGATGGTGGCGCTTTCCATGTCCAGCGCCACGGCGCGGCTCTGGCTGAAGCGCAGCTGGGGCAGGTTGTTGGGCAGCAGCTCCCAGTTGCGGTTGTCGGTGCTGGCCACGGTGCCGGTGCGCATGATGCGCTTGAGGTCGGGCCCGTCCATCTGCGTGACGTCGGCCACGGCCTGCTGCAGGGCCAGCTGGATCTCGGCCAGCGCGGGAATGGGCACCCACAGCGGCAGCTCCTCGTCCAGCACATGGTCCTCGCGCACATAGGCGTGGGCCAGCACGTAGTCGCCCAGCTGCTGGCTGTTGCGCAGGCCCGCGCAGTGGCCCAGCATCATCCAGGCGTGCGGGCGCAGCACGGCAATGTGGTCGGTGATGGTCTTGGCATTGGCCGGCCCCACGCCGATGTTGACCATGGTGATGCCGCTGTGGTCGGCGCGCACCAGGTGGTAGGCCGGCATCTGCGGCAGGCGCGGCGGCGGCGTGCCCAGCTCGTCATTGGGCTGGGCCGGCAGGCCGGTGCGGCGCGTGACCACGTTGCCGGGCTCGATGAAGGCCACGTACTCGCTGTCCTCCCGGGCCATCTCGGCGTGGCCCAGGCGGATGAACTCGTCGATGTAGAACTGGTAGTTGGTGAACAGCACGAAGTTCTGGAACCACTCCGGCTGGGTGCCCGTGTAGTGGCGCAGCCGGTGCAGCGAATAGTCCACGCGCGGGGCCGTGAACAGCGACAGCGGCAGGGCCTCGCCCGGCTGGGGGCGCCAGGTGCCGTTGGCGATGCCGTCGTCCATGGCCTCGAGGTCGGGCAGGTCGAACACATCGCGCATCAGCTGCCGGCGCTCGCGCGACAGCGTGCCTTCGATGTGGTCGTTCTCGGCAAACGAGAAGTGGATGGGGATGGGCTTGTCGCTCAGGCCCACTTCCAGCGGCACGCCGTGGCTCTTGATCAGCAGGCGGAACTGCTCGGCGTAGTAGCGCGAGAACAGGTCGGGCCGCGTGAGCGTGGCCTCGTGCGTGCCCGGCCCCTCGACAAAGCCGTAGGCCAGCTGCGTGTCCGCGCGTGACACGGTGGCCGTATGCATGCGCACGAAGGGGTAGTAGGCGTGGACGGGGGCGGCCGGGGTTTCACCGGAGACGAAGCGCTGCATGTTCGTGCGCAGGTGCTCTATCTGCTCGCGGTAGATCTGCTGTACATGCTCCAGGGCCCGCTGGGGGTCGGTGTGCAAGGTGGCTGCGGCCCGTGAGGCCTGCGAGGGGTTGTGAAGCGAAACCATGGGCTATTGTCGTTGGACTGGATGACTGTTGTGCAACTGCCAGGCGCGCGCTCTGTCGGCCGGCATGGGCGGCGCCACAAGGTACCCCTGCATCATGCCGCAGCCCAGGTCGCGCAAAAGCTCCAATTGGGCAGGTGTTTCCACGCCTTCAGCGACGATGTCCAGATGCAGGCTGTGGCCCATCTGCACGATGGCGGTGACGATGGCCGTGTCGTCCTCGCTATCGGGCACGTCGGCGATGAAGGACCGGTCTATCTTGAGCTGGTTGATGGGGTGGCGGCGCAGATAGGCCAGCGAGGAATAGCCGGTGCCGAAGTCGTCGATGGCCAGGCCCACGCCCAGGGCCTGCAGCGCCTGCAAGGTGTCCTGCACCTGGCCGCTGGTGTGCATCAGCGTGGACTCTGTCAGCTCGATGTGCAGCCAGCGCGCTTCCAGGCCGGTTTCCTCCAGCACCAGGGCCACCTCGCGCGCCATGTTGCGCTGGCGAAATTCCAGCGCGGAGACATTCACGGACAGGGGTACGGGCCGCAGCCCCTCGTCCTGCCACTGGCGAGCCTGGCGGCAGGCCTCGCGCAGCACCCAGTGGTCTATGGCCGAGATCAGGCCGCGCGCCTCGGCAAAGCCGATGAACTCGCCGGGCAGCACCAGGCCGCGCTGCGGGTGGCGCCAGCGTACCAGGGCCTCGAAGCCCGCCAGCCGGCCATCGGCCGTGAAGGTCTGGGGCTGGTAGTGCAGCTCGAACTCGCCGCGCTCCAGCGCGCCGCGCAGTTGCTGCTCCTGCATCAGCATCTGGGTGGCCTGGCCGCCGTGGGCGGGTGCGTAGAACTGCAGGTTGCGCCGGCCGCTGTCCTTGGCCGTGTGCGTGGCGCTTTCGGCGCGGTTGAGCAGTTCCTCGGCGCTTTTTCCGTCGCCCGGGTACATGGCGATGCCCATGCATGGCGAGACCACCAGCGGCGTGCCGTCGATGGTGCAGGGTGCCTCGATGATGCGTTGCAGGTGCCTGGCCTGGGTCTCGGTCTCCTGCGGATCGGGATCATCGGTGAGCACGACCACGAATTCGTCGCCGCCCACGCGCGCCACCAGATCATGGGCGCGCACGCTGCCGCGCAGGCGCTGGGCGACCTCGCACAGCAGCAGGTCGCCGGCCTGGTGGCCCAGCGAGTCGTTGATGGTCTTGAAATGGTCCAGGTCGATGAGGAGCACGGCCAGCGTGCGCTGCTTGACCGAGGCCAGCGACAGCGCCTGGCGCAGCATCTGGATCAGGCGCACCCGGTTGGGCAGCTGGGTCAGCTGGTCGTGCTGGGCCAGGAAGTCCATGCGCTCCTGGGCCAGCTGGCGCAGCGTGATGTCGCGCACCAGCACGATGCGGTAGGGCCTGCCCCCGGCCGGCATGGTCTTGGCCTCGATCTCCACGGGAATGCGGTGGCCGTCCTTGTGCTGGAGGGCGCCATCGAAACGGTCCTCGCGGCCGCTGCGCATGTACTGCAGCGCGTAGAGGCGGAATTCCGGGCAGATGTAGTCGAGGATGGGGCGGCCGATCAGCTCGTCCAGCGTGTAGCCGGCCAGGCGGGACAGGGCCTCGTTGCCGTCGATGATGAGGCCGTCGCGGTGCATGACGATGGCCTCGGTCGTGACCTCGGTGAACTTGCGCATGCGCTCTTCGCTGTCACGCACCTTCTGCGCCACATGGTGGTGGTGGCTCACGTCGGTGATCTGCACCACGGCGCCCTGCAGCCGGCCCTGCTCGAAGTGCGGCATCAGCAGCGACTCGATATGGCGAGGCGGTCCGTCCGGCTGGGGCACTTCGCGCTCGTAACGCACATGCTCGCCGCGCAGGCCGCGCTCCACCTGCGGCGCGATGAGCTGCCACACGGCCTCGCCCACGATCTCGCGCACGGTCTTGCCCACGGCCTCGGCGGGCGTCAAGCCGAAATTGCGTGCGTAGTTGATGTTGGCGAAGCGGCAGCGCAGCGTGCGCGCATCGAAATAGGCCAGCATGGCCGGAGCCGTGTCTGCTATCAGCCGCAACAGCGCATCATCGGGCCCCGTGTCTTGCGCATCGATGTTCTCTGGCATGCGTCCCCCTCGCTGGGGATTTATAGCGGAATCGCAGAGATTTTGATAGCGCTCTTGTGCGAGGGTGAGCGGCCGCTGACGCGTGGGGGCGCGTGCGGCTGTCGGGCATCAGGGGCCGCCGTGGCGGCCTGTCTTTTTTTTGCAGCGCCGCATCAAGGGCAGGCGCGGCCGGGCGCGGTGCAGTGTGGTAGCCTTTGCGGGCGCCTTACTTGAGCAGTTCCTGCACCTGGCCCAGCGCGGCCTGGGCGCATTTGTCGTCCAGGTGGCCGCCAGGCGCGCCGCCGATGCCCACGGCGCCGATCACCTCGTTGCCCACCTTCACCGGCAGGCCACCGCCCAGCAGCAGGTAGCCGGGAATATTCACCAGGTTGGCGGCGCCGGGGTTCTTCTGCGCGCCCTCCATGATGGCCAGCGTGCTGTTCTTGGCCGATGCGGCCGTGTAGGCCTTCAGGCGGCTGGCCTCCAGCGTGTGGGGGCCCGCGTTGTCGGCACGCTGCACGGCGCGCACGGTGCCGGCGCGGTCCACCACGGTGGCGGTGACGGCATGGCCGTCGGCGGCGCAGGCGGCCACGCTGCGTGCGGCGATCTGGTTGGCCAGCTCCAGCGACATGTTCTTTTCCGTGCGCACGGCATCGGCCTGGGCGGCGGTGGCGATCAGGCCCAGGGTCAGGGCGGCGAGGGTGGCGAGCTTGGTGGTGCGGCGTTGCATGGTCTTCTCCTTGGGGGTCAGGACGGCCCGGGACACAAGCCCGGACGGCATGCATGCACTGTAGAAAATGCCGTCGCCGCGCACCATTCGGACGGCTACGCGCGCCGCTGCGTAGAAATACGGAGAAGCCAGGCGCGCTGGGCGCGGCGATGGAACTTCAGGCGCCTGCCGCCGGATCGGCCAGGCTGGCGTAGCGGCGTATGAGCTGCGCCAGGCTGGGCGCATCCAGCTTGGCGAACAGGTTGGCGCGGTGCGTCTCCACCGTGCGGGGCGACAGCTCCAGGCTGCGGCCTATCTCCTTGTTGGTCAGGCCCTGCACGATCAGCGCCAGCACCTCGCGCTCGCGCGCGGAAAGCTGCGCAAAGCGCTGCTGGGCATCGCGGTCGGCCTGCTGGCGTTCGCGCGACTGCACATGCTGGCGCACGGCGCCTTGCAGCGCATCGATCAGCACCTCGTCGTCCACGGGCTTTTCCAGGAACTCGGCCGCGCCGGCCTTGAAGGCGCGCCGGCACATGTCCACCGTGCCATGCCCGGTGAGCATGATCACGGGCTGGTCCACACCCTGCTCCATCAGCCGGCCCAGCAGGGCCAGCCCGCCGATGCCGGGCATGCGCACGTCCAGCACGATGGCGCCTATGCCCTGGCGGTCCAGCCCGTCGAGAAAGGCCAGCGGATCGGCCCAGCACTGCACGCGCAGGCCCACGGTGCCGATCAGCAGGGCCAGGCTGTCGCGCACGGCCTCGTCGTCATCGACCAGATGGATCAGCGGGGACAGGTCTTGGGCGGGCGCGGCAGCCATGGGGTCGGTGGTTCCTGAGGGGCGTTGGGTACGGCAGGTGCCGGGCCATGGGCCGCAGGCAGCAGCAGCTCGAAGCGCGCTCCGCCTTGCGGCGGGGTGGCGGCGGATGCGGCCAGCTCCAGGCTGCCGCCCATGGATTCGGCCAGGCTCTGGCTGAGCGTTAGGCCCAGTCCCAGGCCCTGGGCGCGGCCCGTGGCAAACGGGGTGAACAGGCGCTGGCGCATCTCGGGCGCCACGCCGGGGCCGCTGTCGTGCACGGCCACCATCAGGCGGCTGTCGCGGCGTGCCAGCTCCACCCGCAGATGGCGGGCTGCGGGCGGCTGCTCGTCCATGGCCTGCAGTGCATTGACCAGCAGGTTGTGCAGTATCTGCTGCACCGCCACGGGGTCGGCCTGGGCGGCGGGCAGATCGGCAGCCTGCACCATGACCTGAACCTGGCGGCGCCGCAGCTCGGGCTCCAGCAGATACAGCGCCTCGGCAACGGCCTGGCCCAGATCCAGCGGCTCGGCCTGGGGCGCGAGCCCCGGCCGCTCCACCAGGCGGCGCAGCCTGCCCACCACGGCTGATGCGCGCTTGGCCTGCTCGGCAGCCTGCCCCATGGCCTGGCGTGCGGCGTCCATCTCGGGCGGGTCCTCGGCCAGCAGGCGGCGCGCGGCCTGGCTGTTGGACAGCACGGCCGTCAGCGGCTGGTTCAGCTCATGCGCCATGCCGGCCGCCAGTTCGCCCAGCGTATTGAGCCGTGCCACCTGGCCCAGCTGCAGCAACTGCTCGGCGCGGCGGCGGGCCACGCGCTGGCGCAGCAGGGCGCGCAGCGCGGCCACGGCCAGCGCACAGCCCAGGGCCCAGCCCAGCATGGCCGTCCAGGGCAGCACCGTGGCGTCCAGCGGCTGGCGCAGGTACAGCACCAGAGGCTGGCTGGGCGAGGCCAGGGTCTTGCTCACCTCCCACGACCATGTGTTCCAGCCGTGCGCGGCGGCTCGGCCCGGCTGGATCACGAATTCCTGCCCGCCCAGGGCCAGCCATGCGCGCACCGGGCTGGTGGCGGGCGGCAGCGGCCACTCGTCGGCGGGAATCGTGGCGCGCAGGTCCAGCAGCAGCGCGTAGCTGGCCGGCAGCCCGGCCTGCACCAGGTACAGGCGGCCCCGGACCAGGTCGGCCAGGGCCAGTTCGGCCTGGCCGCTGGCCTGGGAGCGGCGCTCGGCCTCGGCCATGCCGGGCGGCCAGGTCTCGGGCCAGGGCTCGCCTGCGGTGGCCGCGCGGCGCGCCACATCCAGCACCTGGGGATACAGGCGCTGCAGCTGCCTCCATGGCGCCTGGCCGGATGCGGGTTGGCGCGGCTGCAGCAGGGCCAGCGTGCCCAGAACGGCGTCGTGCTGCACCATGCGCTGGCTCAGCAGCCGGTGGGCGATGCGTGCATCGGTGTCGAAGACCTCGCGCAGCGACTGCAGGCGCTTGTGCGCCAGCCACGCCGCGCCACAGCCTGCGGCCAGGGCCCAGGCCAGCACCCACCCCGCTGCTCGCTGCCATCCATTCATGGCGCGGATTCTGTCATGCGGCTCGCACACGCGGTGGGCACGCGGTGGTCTAATCCGGAGCACCCCCCCCCACGTACCGCAGCGCAGCATGGCCGAACCCACTCCCCCTACTGCCAACGCTCCCGCCCCCGCTTCCGCGGCCGGCTGGATGGCGCCGCACAGCCTGCTGCGCATCTCGGTGGCCGTGGCCCTGCTGACCATCGTGCTCAAGACCCTGGCCTGGTGGCTGACGGGATCGGTGGGCCTGCTGTCGGATGCGCTCGAATCCTTCGTCAACCTGGCCGGCGCCGTGTTCGCGCTGACCATGGTCACCATCGCCAAGCGGCCGGCGGACACCGACCATCCCTATGGGCACCACAAGGCCGAGTACTTCTCTGCGGGCTTCGAGGGCATCCTGGTCATCGGAGCCAGCCTGGCCATTGGCTGGGCGGCGCTGGCGCGGCTGTGGAACCCGCAGCCGCTGGAGCAGCTGGGCTGGGGCCTGGCGCTGTCCGTGGCCAGCTCTGCCCTCAACGGCCTGCTGGCCGTGGCCATGCTGCGCTCGGCGCGCCAGCACCGCTCCATGGCGCTGGAGGGCGATGCCCGCCATCTGCTCACCGATGTCTGGACCTCGGCCGGCGTGGTCATCGGCCTGATGGGCGCAGCGCTCACAGGCTGGCTGTGGCTGGACGCGGCCGTGGCCATCGGGGTTGCGATCAACATCTGCGTGCAGGGCGCGCAACTGGTCTGGCAGTCTTCCCAGGGCCTGATGGACCAGGCCCTGGACGCGCCCGAGCGCCTGCGCATCGACGCCGTTCTGGACCGCCATGCGCACCGCGCGCATGGCGTGGTCTTTGACAACATCTCCAGCCGGCGCGCCGGCGAGCGCAGCTTTGCCGACCTGCACATGCATGTGCCCGGCGACTGGAGCGTGGCCCGCGCCGCCCGGCTGCGCACCGAGATCGAGGCCGAACTGCTGCAGGCCGTGCCCGGCCTGTACGCGCGCATAGAGCTGCTGCCGCTGGGCATGCAGACCGCCATGGAAGCCGCCATCGAGGCGGCAGGCCAGGCGGACACTTCTTCCCCATCCACCGACAAGAAACCGAACCCCGAACCATGATCAGCATCCTGCAGCGCGTGCAACAGGCCCGCGTGGAAATCGATGGCCAGGTCGCCGGCAGCATAGGCCCTGGCCTGCTGGCCCTGGTCTGCGCAGAGCGCGGCGACACCGAAGCCGAGGCCGACAAGCTGCTGGCCAAGATGCTCAAGCTGCGCATCTTTGCCGACGACGCGGGCAAGATGAACCGCAGCGTGCAGGACCTGGACGGGCAGGGCGCCTGCGGCGGCCTGCTCATCGTCAGCCAGTTCACGCTGGCGGCCGACACCGGCGGCGGCAACCGCCCCAGCTTCACGCGCGCCGCGCCACCGGCCGAGGGAGAGCGCCTGTACGACTACATCGTGCAGCGGGCGCGCGCCCTGCACCCGGAAGTCGCCACGGGCCGCTTCGGCGCCGACATGCAGGTGCACCTGCTCAACGACGGGCCCGTGACCATCCCGCTGTCGATAGCTCCGGCCACCGCGGCATAGCGCGCCGCAGACCTGCTGTTCTGGGGCGGATTCTGGCGCGATCTGCGAGCGCGGCCTGGTCGGAACATGCCTGCAAAGCCCGTATTCTTGCGGCCTCAGCATTCATCGACAGACCGACGACCATGAAGAACCATCCGTTCAAAGCCTCCACCCTGGCCCTTGCCATGAGCATGGCCCTGGCGTGGAGCGGCGCGGCCGGCGCCGACACCCTCAGGAAGCCCGCGCTGGACGCGCTGGCCCAGGCGCAGCCGGCACCCACCGACTTCGCCAGCTTCCTGAAGCAGGCCGCGGCCGCGCAGCCTGCCATCGCCCAGGCCGTGCAGCGCCATGCCGCAGGCGCCGCGCTCACGGGGGATGAACTCAACCACATCGCCCGCCTGCTGGGCCTGTACACACGTCTCACGCAGGAGCGGGCCGTGCTGGCCAGCATCGAGCGCATGGTCGCCCTGCCCACGGTGCGCGACCCCAAGGTGCCGCCGCACGAAAGCCCGGCCATCCTGGCTTTCGGCGAACTGGTGCAGCAGATGGCCAAGGACTTCGGCCTGCAGTACCGCAACGTGGACAACCGCATCTTCGAGGTCACCCTGCCTGCGAACGCAGCGAACGCGGGCACCGATGAATTCGGCATCCTCACCCATGCCGACGTCGTACCTGCCGTGGCCGCCGAATGGGTGCTGGACGGCAAGCAAATCAACCCATTCGAGGTTACCTTTGTGCCCGGCAACAGCGGGATCACCCTGATGAGCCATCCCCCGGTGCTTGTCCCACCCATGCCTGATCGGATCTACGGGCGCGGCACCATCGACGACAAGGGCTCCATCGCCACCGTGCTGTTCGCCATGAAGGCCGTCAAGGACAGCGGCCTGCCCCTGTCGCGCGGCATACGCCTCATGATCGAGACCACCGAGGAAACCGGCGGCGACGCCATGAAGTACTACCAGGGCAAGACCACGCTGCCTGCCTACAACATCGTGCTGGACAGCAAGTACCCAGCCGTCGTCGCGGAAAAAGGCTCGGGCGCGCTCAAGGCCGTGTTCGACGACGTGAGGACCGACCCCGCCCGCCCGGCCATCACCGCCATGGCCGGCGCCGCCTCGGCCAACGCCATTGCCCAGACCGCCACCGCCACCATCACGGCCAGCGACGAAGCCGCCATTGCCGCCATCGCCGCGCGCCTGCAGGCGGCCAAGGGTGACTTCACCACCAGTTATGCCGGGCAGGGCGGACCGTTCACCATCGACATACAGCACAGCGGCGCGACGGCCACCGTCAAGGTCACGGGCACCTCGGCCCACGGCTCGCGCCCCGAGGAAGGCGTCAACCCCGTGCCGCGCCTGACGCTGTTCCTGCAGCAGGTGCTCATGCCCACCGATGGCGTGGCCCTGGTCCAGCCCAATGCCTACAGCAACGCCCTGCGCTACATCAACGGCGCCTTCGGCCTCGACTACTTCGGCAAGCAGCTGGGCGTTGCCTATGCCGACGACTTCATGGGCCCGCTGACCCTGTCGCCCAACCTCATCAAGGCGGCAGACGGCAAGCTCGAAGTCACCACCAACGTGCGCATGCCGCGCGGCAAGACGCCAGAGCAACTGCGCACCGAAGTCGAGCAGCGCATCACCCGCTGGAGCGAGGCCGCCAAGGTTCCCCTCACCCTGCAGTACACCCAGGGCAACTGGATGGCGCGCGATCCCAAGGGCGCCTGGCTGTCCACCCTGCTCAACATCTTCGGCGACACCACGGGCCTGGACGCCAAGCCCGTGCCCACGGCCGGCAGCACCACGGCCAAGCTCATGCCCAACGCCATCAACTTCGGCCCCGCCATGCCCGGCAAGAAGTACACGGCGCACAACGCGCTCGAATACAAGGAACTGCCCGACCTGCGCGCCGACATGCAGATGTTCACGGAAATGCTGGTGCGCATCGGGAATCTGAAGCAGATGCAGTGACATTCTCCGGCTATTGAAATGCGAAAGCGCCTTGTGAAAGCAAGGCGCTTTTTTCGTCCAATTCCGCCCAGTCATTCGACACATGAAAGCCGACTGCCCTGGATGCGGCACAGGCCTGCCTGCCCTCAACCTTCCGGACCATGCTCCGCGTATTCCACAAAGGACGGTGCTTCATCAAACAGTTGCAAGAGCAGTTTCAGGCGCCGGGCGTAGAGGCTCTGTGGCCGGTTGAAGGCCTGGGCTGCCAGGGCGATGGCTGCGCGGGCGAGGTACCACTCGTTGTCGAATTCGCTGGCGTCCTCGAATACCTTGTGCCGGATTTGCCGGATGTGGTTCAGCGCCAGGTCTGCAGCCAGGTCCACCTCTACATCCGCGTCATGCCAGTCCATGTCGGCACAGCGTGTTTCGATCAGGGCAACCAGCCCCCTCTCTGCGCGGGCAATGGACAGGGCGATCATTTGCTGCATGGTGGGCCAGGCAGCGGTGTCCATCGTGCAGGGCTTGTTCGTTGAGTGCCGTGACGCAGCCATATCGATTCCTTTGTCGTCGCTTCAATGACTCGGGCTTTCTATGCACGATCTATGCACTCAATATTCTATGCACTGTGCATAGAAAATGGCAAGTGTGTTCCATGGCAAAGTGCGCGGATGGCACGCGACGACCCAACCATCTACATGCGTATCCCTCAGGAGCTGAAGGATCTGCTGGATGCCGCTTCCGAAGAGAACCGGCGCTCAATGACTGCCGAGGTCGTGGCTCGGCTACAGCAGACCTTTGCGGCGCCGCACGTTTCGGGCATGGACAGCGGTAGTTTGCAAATGAATCTGGATACCCGCGTCGGTGACGAAACGCTGGAAACCGTGAAGCGTATCGAAGAGCGGTTGCAATCGCTTGCGCAAGCCCTGGCCCTGCCACAGAGCGGCCCTCAGCCAGACACGGATGCGGCGACGCCGGAAAGATCCACAGGCAAGCGCGTATCGAAGACAGTGCGGAGTGCGGCGCCGAAGAAGTAGCTTTCTGGCCTCACTGCCTCCAGAAAAACACCCCCGCCATCACCAGCCCCGTCAGCACGATGCCCGCGCGCAGCCATTCGGGCGGGATGCGGCGCGCCAGGCGGGCGCCGCCGTAGCCGCCTGCGGTGGCGGCAATCATCATGACCAGGGCCTGCTCCCACTGCACGACGCCGCCGGCCGCATAGATGGCGACGGCAATGGCCGTGAGCAGGGCGGAGACCAGGTTCTTCATGCCGTTCATGGCATGCAGCCTTGTCTGGCCCAGCAGGCCGAACAGGGCCAGCAGCAGGATGCCCAGGCCGCCGTTGAAGTAGCCGCCGTAGATGGCCACGACCAGCATGCCGGCGCCGGCCTTCAGGGGCGATGCATGGGCGGCATGCTCGGCGCTGCCGCGTGATGCCATGCGCCTGAGCTGGGGCGCGAAGGCGAACATGGCGGTGGCGGCCAGCAGCAGCCAGGGGACGACCTTGCGGAACAGGTGGTCGGGCGTGACCAGCAGCAGGGCCGCGCCCAGCGAGCCGCCGATGAGCGACAGCACGATGACGCCGCGCATGCCCAGGCCGGGCGGCGGCTCCATGTCCTGGCGAAAGCCCCAGGCACCGGCCATGTAGCCGGGCAGCAGGGCGACGGTGCCGGTGGCGTTGGCGGCCACGGGCGGCACGCCGGTGAAGACCAGGGCGGGCAGGGTGAGGAAGCTGCCGCCCCCGGCGACGGCATTGAGCGCGCCGGCCACGAAGGCGGCGCTCATGAGCAGTGCGATGTCCCACATGGGTGTTGTCTCCTCCTGGGGCCGGGCATCGGCAGGCCGCCGTGGCCTTGCGCGGCCAGGCCGGTGTTATAGGTCGAGGCCGATCTTAGTGCCGGACCATCGGGCGGGCTGTCGCACCGGCATGGCGGCTGGGTCAGGGCTGCTTTGCGCAAAAGGACAGGATCGCGCCGGCGTGGCGGCCACCAGGCGACTAGGGCGGCGCCACCACCGGGCCGGGCAGGCCCAGCGTGGCGCGCAGCAGGGCGACGCGTGGGTTGGCGACGGCGCTGCGGTAGATCAGCGCCACGGGGCCCATGGAGATGGCGGGTGTGACATGCACCCTGCGCACCCCCAGCGACCGGTGCGAGGCCTGCAGCGTGGAGTCGGGCACGGCGCTGAGCCCCAGGCCGGCCCGGACCAGTTGCAGGTTGGTGAAGGGGCTGGTGGATTCGATGACGGGCGTGGGCGCGATCACGCCTTCGCGGCGGAACACCTCTTCCATCATGCGGCGCAGCATGGAGCTGCGCGCGGGCAACCGGGGCTATACGGGGAGCCCGGCGGCCGACACCTACCGGTGCGCCGACGGCTGGCTGTCCACGGCCGCCAACACGCCGCAGCAGTTCCGCAGGCTCGCCAGCGTGCTGGGGCTCGATGCGCTGTGCGAGGACGCCACGCTGCTGGACCTCGATGCCTTCAACGCGCCCGAGGGCGGCTTTGTGGCCGCGCGCGATGCGTCCGCGCTGCAGCGGCTGCAGGCATGTCTGGCCGAGGCCTTCGCCGCACGCAGCGCACGGGACATGGAAGCCCGGCTCAACGCCGTGGGCGTGCCTGCCGCCAGGGTGCGGCGCCTGGGTGAGTTCCTGGGCGACGCCCGCGCTGCCGGCACCGTGTCACCTGTGAGCTATGGCGCCGGCGGCGCTGCGGTGGACACTCCGGGAATGGGGTTCCGGTGGATGGATGCCGAGCCCCTGCCGGGTGCGCCGGTCCCCGTCCTGGGCGATGGCAACCTTGCGCTGCTGCGGGAGCTGGGGATGGCGGACGAGGCCATCGCCTGCCTGTGCCGCAGCGACGTGCTGGGCGCGCCGCAGTCCTGATTGCCTTTGGATTCCTTTGCCACTGCCTTGCTGGAGACCCCATGTTCAAAGCCTTGCTGCTGACCCAACCCGTACCGCGTGAAACCCGTGCCGAGTGTGTGGAGCTGGACGAAGCCAGCCTGCCCGCCGGCGCGGTGCGCGTGGCCGTCTCGCATTCCACGCTCAACTACAAGGATGCACTGGCCATCACGGGGCGCTCGCCCGTGGTGCGCCAGTTCCCCATGGTGCCGGGCATCGACCTGGCCGGCACGGTGCTGGACAGCGAGGACGCGCGTTTCCAGCGCGGCGATGCCGTGCTGCTCAACGGTTGGGGCGTGGGCGAGACCCACTGGGGCGGGCTCGCCCAGCAGGCGCGCGTGAACGGCGACTGGCTGATCCGCCGGCCCGAGGCCTTCAGCGCACGCGATGCCATGGCCATAGGCACGGCCGGCTATACGGCCATGCTGTGCGTGATGGCGCTGCAGGCGCATGGCATCACGCCCTCCAGCGGCCCGGTGCTGGTGACGGGGGCCAATGGCGGCGTGGGCAGCATTGCCGTGGCCCTGCTGTCGCGCCTGGGTTTCGAGGTGCACGCCGGCACCGGGCGGCCCGAACAGGCCGAGCACCTGAAGGCGCTGGGCGCGGCGCGGATCGTGGAGCGCAGCAGCCTGGATGCGCCCGGCAAGCCGCTGCAAAAGGAGGTCTGGGCGGCGGCCGTGGACAGCGTGGGCAGCCATACGCTGGCCAATGTGTGCGCCAGCCTGCGCTACGGCGGCTGCGTGGCGGCCTGCGGGCTGGCCCAGGGGCTGGACCTGCCGGCTTCCGTGGCACCGTTCATTCTGCGCGGCGTGTCGCTGCTGGGCATCGACAGCGTCTATGCGCCGCAGGCGCGGCGCGAGCAGGCCTGGGCGCGGCTGGCCGCCGAACTGCCGCGCGAGGTGCTGGAGCGCAATACCGAAGAGGCGGGCCTGGCCGATGCGGTTGCGCTGGCGCCCCGGCTGCTTGCCGGCCAGGTGCGCGGCCGGGTCGTCATCGATACGGCGCGCTGAGGCCCGCGCGGGCCCTACTTGGCGTAGGGGTCGGCAAAGCCCAGCTCGACCATGATCTCGGTCTCGTAGGCTTCCATTTCCTCGGCGTCCTGCTCGCTGGTTTCATGGTCCCAGCCCTGGGCGTGCAGCGTGCCGTGCACCAGCAGGTGGGCGTAGTGCTCCTCCAGCGTCTTGTTCTGCTCGCGCGCCTCGCGCTCGACCACGGGGGCGCACAGCACCAGGTCGGCCATGGCGGTGGGCTCCTGCTGGTAGTCGAAGGTCAGGACGTTGGTGGCGTAGTCCTTCTGGCGGTATTCGCGGTTGAGCTGCTGGCCTTCCTCGGCATCGACGATGCGCACGGTGATTTCGGCATCGACGGCCAGGGCATGGCGTATCCAGCGCGTGACCTTGCTGCGGGACAGCACGGCGCGGTGGGCGGGCGCCTCGGCAAAGCGCGCGAATTGCAGGGACAGTTGCAGTTGGTTCAGGGACATGGGGAAGTGCGTGGGCGTGAGCTTGTGCTTTGGAGCGCCCGTGGGCGGGCGTCTGCTGTGGCTGTCGGGATCAAGGCGCTGCAAGGCGCGGTGCGGCACGGCGTGCCGGGGCCTGGCCGCGTGCGTCGTAGGCGTCCACGATGCGGGCCACCAGCGGGTGGCGCACCACGTCGGCGCTGGTGAAGTGGTTGATGGCGATGCCCTTGACGCGCTTCAAGACGCGCTCGGCATCGATCAGGCCGCTCAGGGCGCCCTTGGGCAGGTCGATCTGGCTGACGTCGCCCGTGACCACGGCGCGGGCGCCGAAGCCGATGCGCGTGAGGAACATCTTCATCTGCTCGGGCGTGGTGTTCTGCGCCTCGTCCAGGATGACGAAGGCATTGTTCAGCGTGCGCCCGCGCATGAAGGCCAGAGGCGCGATCTCCAGCACATTGCGCTCGAAGGCCTTTTGCACCTTCTCGTAGCCCATGAGGTCGTAGAGTGCGTCGTACAGCGGGCGCAGGTAGGGGTCGACCTTCTGCGTGAGGTCGCCGGGCAGAAAGCCCAGGCGCTCGCCTGCTTCCACGGCCGGGCGCGTGAGCACGATGCGCTGCACGGCGCTGCGCTCCAGCGCGTCCACGGCGCAGGCCACGGCCAGGTAGGTCTTGCCGGTGCCGGCCGGGCCGATGCCGAAGGTGATGTCGTGGCGGGCGATGTTCTCCAGGTAGGCCGACTGGTTGGCCGTGCGCGCGCGCAGGTCGGGGCGGCGCGTGGACAGCTGGATGGCGTCCAGGGGCTGCTCGATGAGTTCGGTGTCGCCGGCCAGCATGAGCTGCAGCGAATCGTCCAGGATGGGGTCGTCGGCCATCTCGTAGAGGGCCTGCAGCAGCTCCAGTGCGTCGTTGGCCTTGGCCTTGGGGCCGTCGATCTTGAATTGCTCGTGGCGGTGGGCGATCTTGACGCCCAGTGCGATCTCGATGGTGCGCAGGTGCGCGTCGGCCGGGCCGCACAGATGGCTCAACCGGTTGTTGTCGTGGGGTGTGAATGTGTGGCGCAGGATCACGCGGATAATTCCAGAGATTCCGGGCGGCGGCCAGCGCGAGGGCGTGGTGCCATACCCTGTGAATGGGCCGGCGTTCGGTTGCGGACGGGCATGAAAAGCCGCCCCTGGGGCGGCAAAGGACACCAATGATAGGCAAATTGACAGGAACGCTGCTGGAAAAAAACCCGCCCGAGGTGCTGGTGGACTGCGGCGGCGTGGGCTACGAGGTGCAGGTGCCCATGAGCACCTTCTACAACCTGCCGGCCAGCGGGGCCAGGGTCAGCCTGCTGACGCACTTCGTGGTGCGCGAGGATGCGCAGCTTCTGTACGGCTTTGGCACGCACAGCGAGCGCCAGGCGTTCCGCGAGCTGATCAAGATCACCGGCATCGGCCCGCGCATGGCGCTGTCGGTGCTCAGCGGCATGAGCGTGGAGGACCTGGCCCAGGCCGTGACGCTGCAGGAGGTGGGCCGCCTGGTCAAGGTGCCGGGCATCGGCAAGAAGACGGCCGAGCGCCTGCTGCTGGAGCTCAAGGGCAAGATCGGCGCCGATACGGGCGCGCAGTCGCTGTTCGTGAACAACGACCAGAACGACATCGTGCAGGCGCTGATGGCGCTGGGCTATTCCGACAAGGATGCGGCCGCCGCGCTCAAGAAGCTGCCGCCCGACGTGGGCGTGACCGAAGGCATCAAGCTGGCGCTGAAGGCGCTGGCCAAGTGAGCGGCGCATGAGCATCCATACCGACGATTTCGGGCAGGGCGGCTTCCCGCCAGACAAGGCACCGGAAAAGCCGCGCATGATTTCGGCAGCGCCGGTCTCGCGCGGGGAAGAGGCCATGGAGCGCGCCCTGCGCCCCAAGCTGCTGCAGGAGTACGTGGGCCAGGCCAAGGCGCGCGAGCAGCTGGAGATCTTCATCGGCGCGGCCCGAAAGCGCAGCGAGGCGCTGGACCATGTGCTGCTGTTCGGCCCGCCGGGCCTGGGCAAGACCACGCTGTCGCACATCATCGCGGCCGAGCTGGGCGTGAACCTGCGCCAGACCAGCGGCCCGGTGCTGGAAAAGCCCAAGGACCTGGCGGCGCTGCTGACCAACCTCGAAGCCAACGATGTGCTGTTCATCGACGAGATCCACCGCCTGTCGCCCGTGGTCGAGGAAATCCTCTACCCGGCGTTGGAGGACTACCAGATCGACATCATGATCGGCGAGGGGCCGGCGGCGCGCTCCATCAAGCTGGACCTGCAGCCGTTCACGCTGGTGGGCGCGACCACGCGCGCGGGCATGCTGACCAACCCGCTGCGCGACCGCTTCGGCATCGTGGCGCGGCTGGAGTTCTATACGGCCGAGGAGCTGGCGCGCATCGTGCGGCGCAGTGCAGGCCTGTTGAACGCGCCCATCGATGACGAGGGCGCCTTCGAGATCGCGCGCCGCTCGCGCGGCACGCCACGCATTGCCAACCGCCTGCTGCGCCGCGTGCGCGACTATGCCGATGTGCGCGGCGACGGCAGCATCACGCGCGAGCTGGCCGACCGCGCGCTGGCCATGCTCGATGTCGATCCCCAGGGCTTCGACATCATGGACCGCAAGCTGCTGGAGGCCGTGGTGCACCGCTTCGACGGCGGCCCCGTGGGCCTGGACAACATCGCGGCCAGCATTGGCGAGGAGGCGGGCACCATCGAGGACGTGATCGAGCCCTACCTGATCCAGCAGGGCTTTTTGCAGCGCACGCCGCGCGGGCGCATGGCGACCCAGGCGGCGTACCGCCACCTGGGCCTTCCCGTGCCGGGCGACGACGCCAGCTGACGCAGGCTCACTCTTCCGTGCCGGCGTTCCAGAAGGCCTGCAGCACGCCGGGCAGGGCCTCGATGGCGGCGATCACGCGGTCCAGCTCGTCGGAGTCCACCGAGGTGGCGTAGAGCATGGCCTCGATCTCGGTGTCCTGCGGGCCGAAGGCATGGGTTTCCACGCCGCGCACGGGGTAGCTGGCGTTCTCCAGCAGCTCCAGCATCTGCTCGCGCACATCGCCCTGGGCGCCGCGGTGGCAGATGGCGTAGACGTAGTAGGTCGACTCCGTGGATTCGTCATCCACCGGGCGGCGGTTGATGCGGTTGACCACGGGGCGCAGCAAGGTGTTGCTGGCCAGCACGAACAGCGTGGCCAGGCCGGCCTCGGCCACCAGGCTGGCGCCCGCGCAGGCGCCCACGGCGGCCGAGCCCCACAGCGTGGCCGCCGTGTTCAGCCCGGTGATGTTGGCCCCTTCCTTCATGATGGCGCCCGCACCCAGGAAGCCCACGCCCGAGACCACGTAGGCCACCACGCGCGTGGCGCCCTCGGCCCCGCCCAGGCGCACGGCCAGGTCCACGAAGACGGCCGCGCCCACGGCGACCAGGGTGTTGGTGCGTAGCCCCGCCGTGCGCTGGCGCACCTGGCGCTCCAGGCCGATGAGGGCGCCGAACACGAAGGCCGTGGTCAGGCTGACGAAGGTGTCCAGCATGGCGCCGGGGTTGAGGTTCTGCAGGGCCTGCATGGGGTTCCGGACTTTCCTGGTGAATGGGTTGAAGGGTGCGTCACTGCCAGCCGTAGCGGCGGATGTAGACGCGCTTGAGCAGCGTGGCCAGGCAAGCGTAGCCCAGCAATATGGCAATCATCCACGGGAAGTAGGCCGCAGGCAGCGCCTGCAGCTTGAAGTAGCCGGCCAGCGGCCCCATCGGCAGGAAGATGCCGGCCGCCATCACGGCCGCCGTGGCCAGCAGCAGAGGCCAGGACGGGCGGCTTTGCAGGAAGGGGATCCTGGGCGTGCGGATCATGTGCACGATCAGCGTCTGCGTGAGCAGCCCGATGACGAACCAGCCCGACTGGAACAGCGTCTGCTGCTCAGGTGTGTTGGCGGCGAAGACGAACCACATCAGCGCGAAGGTCAGGATGTCGAACAGCGAGCTGATGGGCCCGAAGAACACCATGAAGCGGCCCAGGTCGGCCGGGTTCCAGCGCAGCGGCTGGCGCACCAGTTCGTCGTCCACGTTGTCGAAGGGGATGGCGATCTGCGAGAGGTCGTACAGCAGGTTCTGCACCAGCAGGTGCAGCGGCAGCATGGGCAGGAAGGGGATGAAGGCCGAGGCCACCATCACCGAGAACACGTTGCCGAAGTTGGAGCTGGCCGTCATGCGGATGTACTTCAGCATGTTGCTGAAGGTGCGCCGGCCCTCGATCACGCCCTGCTCCAGCACCATCAGGCTTTTTTCCAGCAGGATGATGTCGGCCGCTTCCTTGGCGATGTCCACGGCGCTGTCCACGCTGATGCCGATGTCGGCCGCGCGCAGGGCCGGGGCGTCGTTGATGCCGTCGCCCATGAAGCCGGTGATGTGGCCGTTGGCGCGCAGCGCATGCACGATGCGCTCCTTGTGCAGCGGCGTGAGCCGGGCGAACAGCTGGTGCCGTTCCACGGTCTGGCGCAGCATCTCGTCGTTCATGTGCTCGATCTGCGTGCCCAGGATGATGTGGTCTGCGGGCAGCCCCACATCGCGGCAGACCTTGGCGGCCACCAGTTCGTTGTCGCCGGTCAGCAGCTTGACGGCCACGCCGTGCGCGGCCAGGGCGGCCAGCGCCTCGGCCGTGGTTTCCTTTGGTGGGTCCAGAAAGGCGATGTAGCCGATCAGGGTCAGCTCCGACTCGTCGGCCACGCCGTAGTCGCTCTTGTGCGGCGGCACTTCCTTCATGGCCACGGCGACCACGCGCAGGCCCTCGCGGTTGAGCTCGCGCGTCACGCGGCGCACGCGGGCCAGTTGCTCCTCGTCCAGCGGGCGCGTGCCGTCGCCTTCGCGCAGCCGGGTGCAGGTGCCCAGGATCTCCTCGACCGCGCCCTTGCAGATCAGCTCGTGGTGGTGGTTGCGTTCGGCCACCACCACGGACATGCGGCGGCGCTCGAAGTCGAAGGGGATTTCATCGACCTTGCGGTAGTCCTCGGCCAGGCGCATCTGGGTGTGCAGCTCCACGTGTTCCAGCACGGCATGGTCGAGCAGGTTCTTCAGGCCGGTCTGGTAGTGGCTGTTGAGGTAGGCGAAGCGCAGCGTCTCATCGCACGGCTGGCCGAAGGCGTCGGTGTGGCGCTCCAGCACGATGCGGTCCTGGGTCAGCGTGCCGGTCTTGTCGGTGCACAGCACGTCCATGGCACCGAAGTTCTGGATGGCGTCCAGCCGCTTGACCACGACCTTGCGGCGCGACAGCACCACGGCACCCTTGGCCAGGGTGGAGGTCACGATCATGGGCAGCATCTCGGGCGTCAGGCCCACGGCCACGGACAGCGCGAACAGGAAGGCCTCGGCCCAGTCGCCCTTGGTGTAGCCGTTGATGAACAGCACCACGGGCACCATCACGGCCGCGAAGCGGATCAGCAGCCAGCTGACGCTGTTGACCCCGGTCTCGAAGGCCGTGGGCGCGCGGTCGTTGGAGGTCACCCGCGTGGCAATGGTGCCGAAATAGCTGCGGTTGCCCGTGGCCAGCACCACGGCCAGCGCCGTGCCCGAGACCACGTTGGTGCCCATGAACAGCAGGTTGCTGGCGTCCAGCACGCCGGTGCCATTCGATGCACTGGCGTCGGCGCGCTTTTCCACGGGCAGGGATTCGCCGGTCATGGCGGACTGGCTCACGAACAGGTCCTTGGCGCTGAGCACGCGGCAGTCGGCAGGGATCATGTCCCCGGCCGACAGCACCACGAAATCGCCGGGCACGACCTCGCGCAGCGGCACCTCGTAGCGGCGCGCCTGCTGGCCGAAGCCGCTGTGCGGGGCGTCTGCGGAGTCGGCATCTGCAGGGGCCGGTGGGCCGCCATTGCGGCGCAGCACCGTGGCCGTGCTGCTGACCATGGCCTTGAGCCGCGCGGCGGCGCGGTTGGAGCGGCCTTCCTGCACAAAGCGCAGCAGCGTGGACAGCAGCACCATGGAGGCGATGACGACCGTGGCCTTCATGTCCTCGGTGGCGTAGGAGACCACGGCCAGCAGCGTCAGCAGCAGGTTGAAGGGATTGCGGTAGCAGTACCACAGGTGCAGCCAGCCGGGCAGCGGCTTTTCGTGCTCGACCTCGTTGGGGCCCAGACGCGTGAGCGCGGCGCGGGCCTGCTCGCGGGTCAGGCCGTCCTCGCTGGAGCCGGTGCGCGCCAGCACGGCGGCAATGTCATCGCGCGAGGCGCGCAGCAGCTCGCGCGTGAGGGTCGGCGATACCGAGCGCGAGTGGTGCACGGCCGTGCCCGAGGGCAGGGCATTGCGCCGGAACAGCCCCAGGGCGTGGCGGCTGCGCAGAAACGCCTGGAACAGGTGCTTGAGGCTTTTCATGGTGACCTCCCTGGCGGCTCAGGCCTGGCTCGAACGAAGGGTGGCGCGCAGCCAGTGCCAGTTGCGCTGGCAGGCGCACAGCAGGCGGCGGCGCAGCGGCGGGCGGGCCACGGTGGCCGACTGCAGCCATTGGCGCCGCGCATGGGCAGGCAGGTGGCGGTAGACCTCGGCGCGCTCCTGCGCCGCCAGCAGGGACAGGACGTCGGCCTGCTGGCGCTGCGTGAGCGCCACGAGGGCATGGGCAAAGAGGTCGGGGCCGTGTTGCTGCAGCAGGGCGTGCAGTTGCCCGGTATGGCGTGCCGCAATGGCGGCTTGCAGGGCCAGCTGCAAGGTGCTGGCGCGGGTGGTGTGGGAGGTGCGGCTGGCGCGCGTGGAGACGGGTGCTGTTGCGGGTGTGGCTGCGGGCATGGTCCGCAGCGCGGTGATGACGTGTTGCATGGCGGGCTTCTTTCGTTGCGGCCGAAAGAAGCCCGGCACCTATCCGTCAATGGACGTGCACGGGCCTCCCGGCCGGGGCCTTGGGAAGGGGCGGAAGGGCCGCAGGCATGTGCGGCCGGACCGTATCGGAGGGGTCAGGGCAAGATCGACTCGGATCGGGGTCCATGGGGGAACTCCTTTCTGACGATGGGGCGGACAAGGCTGCGGCGCGCGCTCAGCGCGGCTGCAGGCTCAGAAAGCTGCGGATGCGGTGCGTGGGCCAGTGGGTCTGCAGGTCCAGGTGCATGGCGTGCTCCATGGCCGATGGGGCCTGGGCCTGCATCTGTGCCTTGGCCTGCATTGCTGCCTGGGAGGCAGCCACGCGCGTGCCGGTGGCGCCGGGGCAGGGCGCGGCAGTGGCAGGCTGCAGGCGTTGCATTGCGGGGCGAGCGAACGGTGTGGACATGGCTTTCTCCTTGGCGAACCAGGAAGACTGCCGCGGGCAGGGCCGTCAAGCAGCGTGTGCCGCGCGCTGCAACGGGGCAGGCACGGACACGCGGTCAGTGAACCACAGCAACTGGAATCTCAGGTGCAGGGGCGGCATGCCTGATGCAAGCCAAATGCCACTGCAGCGCCGGGCGGGCGCGAAGATCCAAGGGGAAACGCAGCAATGGAAGGAAGCCGGCCGACATGGCCGCTCCCTTCACAGGAGTCGGTCAGTCAGCCAGAAGCGTAGCCATTGCGGCGCGCTGTTTGTCACTGGTTGAACTGGCACTGTCCACGGAAGGACTCCTGAAAATGCGATCCCGCCATTGTGCCTTGCGAGCTGCCTCGGGTCAACCCTGATGTCGATGCGCCACGGGCCAGCCAGCCCTGCACGATCAGCAACTGCGCCGCGTAGTAGGTGGTCAGCACGGCAGCTTGCGCCCCGTCGAAAGGCTGCACGAAGCGGTTGATGGCCAGCAGCGAGTCGCTGACCATGAAGAAGCAGGCGCCGATGGCCACGGTCCAGGCGGGCTGGCCGCCCAGGTGCCTGGCGCGGCCCAGGGCCTGGGCCGCCATCAGCGCAATGACCAGCACATAGGCGGCCACGGGCAGGCGCAGCGCGGCGGGCAGCCCCCCCTGCCAGAGCACGGCATACATGGCAACGCCCAGGGCCAGCGTGGCGGCCAGCGAGGGCCGGTGCGCAAACCAGGGCGCATCCTGGCGCAGCAGCACGATATAGGCCAGGTGGGCGAGCAGAAAGCTGGCCAGGCCCGGGATGAACAGATCGGGCAGCATCAGGAACACGTCGCCCGCCATCGAGGCCGCCAGCGCCGCGGCCAGCCAGCAGGCGCCGCGCGCGGGTTTCGCCAGCGCCGAGAACGCCGCGCTGCCGCGCCACATCTGCATGACAGCGATCAGCGCAAAGACCATGGCCAGCGGCTTGAACAGCCAGTGCCAGTGCAGCATGTCCAGCACGCTGGTGGCGGTGGCCAGCGCGCCGGCCTCGATGGCCAGGGCCACCCACAGGCTGATGCGCCCCTGCATGGCCGCGCCCAGTGCCCACTGGCAGGCCAGCAGCACGCCAAACCACAGCGCATTGCGCGCCGTCGAGGACTGGTCGGCATGCCACAGGAACAGCGACACCCCGGCGATCAGCGCCACGAACTGCAGGCCCGCAAACCAGCGCAGGCTGCGCTGCATGTCGGGTGCGTAGAGCACGCGGTGCGCGTCCAGGTCGAAGGCCGGCCTGGGAAAGCGCTGCGCCACGTCGGCAGGGCGCCACCCGGGCGGCTTGAGCCAGACGCGCAGCTTGTCGCCCCAGCGCCGCGCATGCCAGCTGTCATGGATGAGTTGCCGGTACACCACGGCGTTGGCCCACAGCGGATCCCAGCTTTGCAGCAGGCCGCGCGTGCCGTAGACGCAGGGCTCGCTGTCGTCCTCGGGCCTGAAGGTGCCGAACAGGCGGTCCCAGACGATGAGGATGCCGCCGTAGTTCCTGTCCAGGTAGCAGTCATTGACGGCGTGGTGCACGCGGTGGTTGCTGGGCGCGCAGAACCAGCGGTCGAACCAGCCCAGGCGCCGCACCTGCTCGGTATGGACCCAGAACTGGTAGAGCAGATCGATCAGGCCCACGATGGCAAACACCAGCGGCGGCACGCCGGCCAGCGCCATGGGAAGGTAGAACAGCCAGCCCAGCAGCGCGCCCGAGCTGGTCTGGCGCAGCGCCGTCGACAGGTTGTAGTCCTGGCTCTGGTGGTGCACGGCATGCGCGGCCCAGAGCACGGCCACCTCGTGGCCCATGCGGTGAAGCCAGTAGTAGCAGAAGTCGTAGAACAGCAGGGCCAGCAGCCAGCCGGGAATGCTGGTCCAGAAGGCATCGTTGCGCCACAGCGCCAGGTGCTCGAAGGCCAGCGTGTACAGGCCCACGCGCAGCAGCGTGGTGAAGACGGCGCTGGTCTGGCTGAGCATACCCAGGCTGATGGAGCTGATGGCGTCGGCCAGCCGGTAGGCATTGCGCCCGCGCCACAGGCTCACGCCCCATTCCAGCGCGATCAGCAGCAAAAAGGCAGGCGTGGCGAAGACAATGACTTGGCTGGGTGAGAGCATGGTCAGCCGATTCTGGGCATGGCGGCGGGGCAGCGCCTTAGGCGAGAACCCTAGGACACGGAATCACAAGGGTTGAAACGGATTGCAATAAATAGGGCTTCGTGGCAAGCGTGTGGCAGGAAAATTGCGCCCTATGGCAGAATCGCCCGCTTTCCACGCGCTGGCCGTCCCTGCCCTGCAGGCCATTGCCAGCCCGCACCGCCTTCGCCGGCATGCGCCGCGCATGCCCACGCTCCATGCACCTGTCCCGACGCTCCCTGCTATCGGCTGCAGCCTCAGTGGCTGCGGCCCTTGCTACTGCACCCGCCGCCCATGCCGCGCCGGGCGCGGGCAAGCCCTGGCCGGCAGGCGGGCCCATCACGCTGATCGTGCCCTTCGGCGCGGGCAGCGATGTGGACGCCACGGCGCGGCTGGTGGCCGAAAAGCTGGGTGCGCGGCTGCGCCAGTCGGTGGTGGTGGACAACGTGCCGGCCTCCGGCGGCGTGCTGGGCGTGAGCAAGGTGGCGCGCTCGCATGCCGATGGCTACACGCTGCTGCTGGGCTTTGACGGGCCGGTGAGCATTGCGCAACTGGTGAACTCCTCCGTGCGCTATGACGCCGAGCGTGATCTGGCTCCCGTGGGCCTGACTTCGGTGGCGCCCATGGTGATCGTGGCCCGCCCTGGCCTGCCCGTGCACAACCTCAACGAGCTGATCAGCATGGCCCGCGCCCGGCCCGGCGCGCTGACCTATGCCACGCCGGGCGTGGGCACGGTGCTGCACCTGGCCATGGAGCGGCTGCAGGAGCGTGCCCGCATCCGCCTGGTCCATGTGCCCTATCGTGGCGTGGCACAGGTCACCAGCGAGGTCATGGGCGGCCAGGTCGATCTGGGCATTCTGATGACCACCGGCGCCACGCCGCTGGTGCAGCAGAAAAAGCTGGAAGGCGTGGGCGTGACCTCGGCACAGCGCATCGACGTGATTCCCGAGGTGATGAGCTTTGCGGAGGCTCCTGATTTGAAGGGCTTCGAGCTGGAAGCCTGGACCGGCCTGTTCGCCCCCGCCCGCACGCCCGAACCCGTGGTCAGCCGCCTGGCCGCCGAACTGGCCGAGGTGCTGAAGCTGCCCGAGGTCCGCAAGCGCCTGCAGGACAGCGGCGCCACGCCCGGCTCGGGCACGCCGGCCACGTTCGCCCAGTTCCTGAAGAAGGAAAAGGCGAGCTATACGCAGATCGTCAAGTCCGCCAATATCCAGGTGGAATAGGCCGCGCTGACGGTCAGCGGGTGACCGCTTTTTTCCATTGAATGAAGACTGGACCGGCGAAATCGGCGGCATTGTCTGCAGTCGCCTTTGTGCGCCGAGTGCCACGTATTGGTGTGTGAAATCTGTTACCCTCCGCTTACATTTTTAAGGGGGCGGTGTGGGGGTGGAGAAAATCATGCGCCGGGCCATGGCATGGCTCTGGCTTTTTGCGCTTGCAGCGTCGGGCGCTGCAATGGCCGAGGACCGGCCCAATGTCACTTTTGCGGGAGTCGCCTATTCGGGCGACGCCAGTTCGCAGCAGCAGCGATTCCCTTATTCAAAGCAGTATGAGAGCCGCCTGAAGGCCGCCGGACACAGTGCCTATGCGCGGGCACTGGCATTCGTGCAGCAGGCGCCTGCACAGCATCTGCAGATATCCACCAATCCCATCGATGAGCTCAAGGGGCGCGACCAGGCCCTGGTGGTTTCTCTGGTGCTCAATTCCGAGACGGTCTCCGTGGAAAGCTTTGGCGGCGTGCGCAAGCTGTTCATCCTGATTCGTGGACAGGCCCTGTTTTTTGACTTCAAGTCCATGACGGCGGTGCGTTCGTATCCGCTCAGCTTTGCCTTCATCGACAACTTGCGCCACGAGCCGTCGCAAGAGGAAATCATGGAGCGCGTGACCAAGGTATACGAAGGCGCGGGAGGCAAGCCCGGCATCTTCGGCCGTTTTGCCCAGGTGCTGGCCACGGCCACCGTGCCCTCGCAGACGCCGCGTTTCCTGCAGGTCACCGATATCCAGATTCCCGCCGCCATGGCCGAGATGCTGCCCGGCTATCTGCAGGACCCGCAGGTGCACAAGACCTGGGCCGCCGATATCGTGGGCGAGGCCATTTCCAGCCGCATTGGTGTGCCCATCATTCCTTTTGCCATGGGCTATGCCGTGGGCAATGTGATGCGCATGCAGGTGCTTGACGGAGAGGTCTACACGCTGCAGCTGCCCAGTGCCGACTACGCCATCAGCGTCGATTTCAAGGGATTCAAGAAGCTCAAGTTCAAGGAGTCCAGCGCCGGCACCAGCTATGTCTACGGCACCTTTGCCGATATGCGCATCCAGGAACCCAATGGGCCGGTGTTTCTCGGCGCCTCGCTGAAGAACGCGGAAGTGAAGGTAGTGCCTTCCACGCAAACCCATGTCGATGATTTTCCGGCGTTCTATGACTCGCTCAACGGCCTTTTCGTGAAGCTGGCCGAGACGGTGGCGGCTGGACGGGGCAATGACTGGCTCAAGTCGGCTGCGGCCGAGAGCGACATCGAAGCGCAAATTGTCAAAACAAAAGACCTGATGAATCTATGCAAGTAATCCAGAAAATCCTCCTGTGCCTTTCCATGGCGCTGTTCGCGGCCGGTGCGGGCGCGCAGGTGCAGCAGGCACGCGGCAAGGCATCGGTCAGCTACCAGGATTCAAAGGTCAGCCCGCAGGACAAGGAGCGTGCGCTGATGGCGGCCCAGCTCAAGGCCGTGGAGTTCTACTACGCCGAAGCGGGCCAGTCGGAGGCCGAGAATTTCGACGCCGTGCGCGACAAGATCCTGGCCAACCCCGATCGCTACATCCTTGAGCACACCGTGCTCAGCGAAGAGGACAACGCCGACAGAAAGCAGTACACGGTCTCCGTGCGCGTGGCGCTGAACGTGGCCAATCTGCGCAATGCCGTCAAGGCCAACTCTGCCGTGGCCAGGGGCGGTCCCGCAGGCCGGTCGCCGCTGGCCTTCATGTTCGTCTCGCGCCAGGTGGCCACGACCAAGTCCTTCGATGACCGTGTCTACAAGCGCGTGGACGAGACCGAGGACGTCAAGGCCCAGGTCAGCGCTTCCGAAAAGGGCAGCGAGGGTGAATCCATCCGTGGCGGACGCATCAGCACGAATGCCTCCACGGCGACCTCGGGCAACGCCTCGGTCAAGAGCAGCCGCACTTCCGAAACCGGCGGCAGCACGACGCGCCGCTCGGCCGAGTCCACCTGGCGCGTGATCCCCAGCGCCAACCTGGCCCAGGTCTTTTCCTCCAACTTCGCCAAGGCCGGCTTCAAGGTGTCAGAGGCTGCCATGGTGGAGCCCTACACGGGCGGCCACTTCAAGGTCGCGGCCGTGGAGAACGACTACAAGAGCGGCATGGACCTGCAGCCCTCGACCCTGGCGGCCATGGTGGCCGGCATGCGCACGGCGCAGATTCCCTACATCGCCCTGGGCACGCTGGATGTGGGCATGGGTGAGCCCGATCCCCAGACCGGCCTGATGCGCGTGAGCGTGACGGTCAACGCCAAGATCCTGGACATCGCCCAGACCATTCCCGACACGATTGCCGCCGTCGGCCCGGTGCTGTATGCGGGCACCGGCCCGTCCGAGGATGAGGCGCGCAACAACGCGCTGAAGCTGGCCGCCAACAACGCGGCCCGCGATCTCACCAGCCAGGTCACCAATCTGGGCCTGCGCTGAGCGCTGCGGCTTCCAAGGTCCGGCTGCCATGCAGCCGGACCTTTTTCCTTTCGTTCGTTTTCCACGCTTTCCACGTTTTTATCTTCGCCGTCCGTGTTCACGGACTGCTGCAACCCGAGTCCATCTCCATGAAAAAGCTCTTCACCACCGTCGCCGTTGCCGCCGCCATGGCCAGCCCCGCCCTGACACAGGCCCAGTTCTCCATGCCCTCCATCCCGGGTGTCGGCAAGCTCATGGGCGGCAGCGGCTCTGCCGACGTGGCCGGCCAGGGCGACGCCCTGGTGCGCAGCTATGTGGGCGCCAGCAAGGAGGTGCTCAGCGCCAATGCCAAGATGGCCACGGCCCTGGGCCTGAAGGAGCAGGCCGCCAGCGCCGCCAGCACGGCGGACAGCCTGGGTGATGGCGCCACCATCGGCGCGCTGGGCGATGGCAACAAGGTGGTCTCGGACACCAGCGGCGCGATTGCCGAGTCCATGGCGAAGAAGCCCGTGCTCGATGCCGCCTCCAAGGCCACCTTCGCCGAGGGGCTGGTGCACCTGGTCAACGGCAGCGTGAAGTACGCCGGCATGGGCAAGGATGTGTCGGTCATGGGCAAGAGCCTGCAAAGCGCCAACCCCATGCAGCTGACCAAGCTCACCTCCGCGGCCTGGGTGGTGTCCAAGTTCCCCGGCTCGGCCTCAGACCTGTTCAGCACCGTGCAGACGGCCATTGCCTTCGCGCGGGCCAACGACATCGAGGTGCCGGCCAATGCGGCTGACGCCACGGCCGCGCTGGGCACGCTCAAGCTGTGATCCGGTACAGGCAAGGAGCACTTTCTATGCGTATCCGCATCATTGCGGCCGTCGTGGCTGCCTGCGCCGCCATGTCCGGCTGTGGCGACAAGCCGTCCGAGCAGCCCAGGACCGACGCGCCTGAACAACCCCAAAGCGTCGCCCCGCCCGTGCCCGACGTGGGCAGGCTGGAGACCGTCGAGGTCCAGGTCATCGGCCTGGGCCAGTCCCCTGGCGAAGCCATGGCGCAGGCGCTGCAGATGGCGCTGCTGCAGGTCAATGGCGCCGTGATCCAGTCCGCCTCGGTCACGGCCAAGTACGGCCTCGACGTGGCGCTGGGGCAGGACGCCGCCTCGCTGCGCGCCAGCGCCTTCGCCGAGGTGGTCAAGCAAAAGTCCGGTGGCGTCATCCAGTCGGTCCAGGTGGTGGATCTGGAGGAACCCAAGCCCTGGGCCAAGCGCTACAAGTACACCATCAAGGCCAACATTTCCAAGTTCAAGCCTTCGGCCGAGATGCAGAAGATCAAGGTCGTTGTGGGGCCGGTGCGCTTCGAGCAGGCCTCGCTGCCCATGGGCGACCGCAGCGTCTCCGCCGCCGAGGTGGGTGCAACGCTGAGGCAACGCATCAGCGACGCCCTGGTGCAGACAGGCCGCTTTGCCGTGCTGGACCGCGAATTCAGCCCCGAGATCGAGCAGGAACTGGCCATCATCGCCACGGGCCAGGCGCCCAGTGCCGAGCTGGCCAAGCTGTCCCAGGCTGCCAGCGCCGATCTGGTGTGGAGCGCCCGTGTCAGCAGCTTTGCCTACAACCGCCATGCCCGCCAGCTCAAGACCAGCGACCGCCAGCTGGTGAGCTACTCGGGCGGCTGGGCCCTGTCGCAGAAGCTGGTGAACGTGGCCACGCGCCAGGTCACGGCCTCGGATTCGCTGCGCGGCTCCGTCCCTTCCACGGCACCGACCACGCTGGGCGCGGGCGTGGATGGCAACAAGGTCATGACCGACATGAGCGATGCGCTGGTCGCCGGCGTGGTCAGCTCCATCCTGCAGCGCACCTTTCCGCTGACCGTGGTCGCCCGCGATGGCGAAAGCGTGGTGCTGAGCCAGGGCGGCCAGGCCGTGAAGGAGGGCGCGCGCTACCAGGTGGTGGCCATGGGCAAGGAGATGAAGGACCCGCAGACCGGGCAAAGCCTGGGGCGCCTGGAGTCACCGTGCTGCGAACTGGTGGTCGATCGCGTGACCCCCAACCTCTCCTACGGCCACCTGGAGAACATGCGCGGCGGCATGGAAGACCTGCCACCGGGCGGGCTGCAGGTGCGTGAAGTACTGAAGGCATCCGCTGCACCGGTTCTGGCCGCACAGGCTGCAGCAGGTGATGCGGCCGCGGACGCTGAGCCCCAGGCCGCACCGGCACGTGCTGCACAACCGTCCGCAGCACGCCGCGCGGCATCGCCCGCCAAGGATGCCGATGCCCCGGTCGGCAAGAAGGACGACGACAACTGGTAAGCGACAAGCGGCGGGGAGGTGCGCTGCGGCGCCCTTCCCCGTGCGGGTGCTTAGCTGAAAACCTCGTCGCGCGCACCGCCTTCCAGGTGCTGCACATCGCCCCAGCCGACCAGGCCCAGGCCCTGGGGCGTCCACAGCAGGCGGTTGATGGCCGCGTTGCCCAGCGCCCAGGTGCGTGGTGCCTGCACTTCCTGGTGCGTGGCCAGGCGGTAGAGCACATCCATCACGCCGCCATGCGCCACGATCACGATCTGCTCGCCTGCGTGGCGGCCGGCCAGGCGGTTCACCGTGGCCGAGATGCGGTCGCGCAGCATCAGCAGCGACTCGCCGCCGCCTGCGGGCACGAACTCGGGATCGCGCTTGCGCCAGCGCAGCGCGTCCTCCGGGTGGGACGCCTCGATATCGTTGAAGGTCTGGCCCTCGAAGCTGCCGAAGCAGCGTTCGCGCAGGCCCTTGTCGGCCGTCAGCGTCGCGCCCGTGGTCGCGGCCACGGCCTCGGCCGTGGCGTAGGCACGCAGCAGATCGCTGCTGTAGATGGCGGCCACCGGCTCGCCCGCCAGGGCCTTGCCGGCCTGGGCGGCCTGCCACAGGCCCAGGTCGTTGAGAGGAATGTCCAGATGGCCCTGGATGCGGGCGTCCACATTCCAGGCGGTTTCTCCGTGGCGGATGGCAATGATGCGCGTGGCTTGCATGAGGGGCTGGCGTGGGGTGCTGCAAAAAGGAGCAGGCATTGTCCCGCAAGCCAGGCAAGCCTGCATCGCGCGCCGCCGTTGAAACTGGCGCGGCCCCACTCAGGGACGCAGAGCAAGAGCCGCCTCGCGGCGGGGGCGCCCAGCCGAAGGTGTCGTCCCCCTCCGCGAAGCGAGAAGGGGGAAGCGGCGCAGCCGCTCAGGGGGTCAGATCAGCGATTTAGCGTTGTCCAGCACGAAGTCGCAGGCCTTTTCCTTGAGGTCGCCCTTGAGCTTGTCGATGCTGAAGCTCTTGCCGTTGGAGCCGGTGACCAGGCCGCCCAGGCCGTTCTGGAATCCCGTGTCCTTGGGCTCTTCCTGCTTTTGCATGCCCAGCTTGCCCAGCAACTGGTCCTTGACCTGGGCCGCCTTGTCGGCATTGAGGTAGTTGTTCTTCATGCAGTAGGAGATGACGCCTGCCGCATTGCCGGCCGTGGCCGAGGGGCTCAGGCCCAGGGCGGACAGCGCGCCCGCACCGCCTGCGCCCGCACCCAGCATGCCGCCGAGGCCGGAGCCGGTGCCTTCGCTGCTGGCGGCGGCCTTGTCACCGCCAAGGCCCGAGGCCTGGCGCAGCGAGTCGCCCAGGCCCGACGCCTGGGCAGGCAGGGCGCCCAGGCCCAGCATGGCGCACAGCAGTGCGCTGGCAATGGATGTCTTCATGGATGCTTCCTTTCCGCGGAAACCCGCAGGCTCGATACAGGGTCTGAAATTAGCACGCCGTGCGGCGCAGACCTGTGCCCGATTGCAAACCTTTGCCAGAGCAGGCCGTTTTGGTCTTTCGCGTTTTCACTAGCTGTCAAAGCCGTTGGCCTGTCCATGATGGCCGCACACCATTGGCGGGCCGCGGCGGCAGTCTTGTTATTTGGAAATGGCTTTTAAGTATAAAAATCAATTCAACAAGCTGAAAAAGTTATTTAAAGTGGGGCGCACCTATATGGCCCGCTTCTTGCGGCGCCCGGGCTGCTGCGTCGCATGGCCGCCGCCTTTCCAATCAATCCACAGGGGAGCAGACAAATGATCATGAAGATTCTGGGCAGTTCTTTGCTGGCCGCAGGCCTGTTGACCTCGGCCGCGCTGGCCCAGGCCGAGACCGTGCGCTGGGCGCGCGGCTCCGATCCGACTTCGCTGGACCCGCATGCCTTCAACGTGGGCACCAATTTCGTGCTGCTGCACCAGATCTACGAAACCCTGGTCATCCGCTCGGCCGACGGCAAGCTGGTGCCCACGCTGGCCACCTCGTGGAAGATGACCTCCGACCCGTCGGTCTGGGAGTTCAAGCTGCGCCCCAACGTCAAGTTCCATGACGGCACGCCGTTCACGGCGCGCGACGTGGTTTTCTCGCTGAACCGCGCCAAGGGCGAGAACGCCCAGGTCAAGTCCCTGCTGTCCTCGATGGAGGAGGCCAAGGCCGTTGACGATCTCACGGTGCAGGTGAAGACCAAGGGCCCGAACCTGATCTTCCCCGACAACCTGACCAATCTCTTCATCATGAGCGAGAAGTGGTCCAAGGCCAACGGCGCCGAGACCACGCAGGACACGGCCAGCAAGACCGAGAACGGCGCCACGCGCGCGGCCAACGGCACGGGCGCCTATGTGCTGGCCAGCCGCGAGGTCGATTCGAAGACGGTGATGAAGCTCAACCCCGACTATTGGGGCAAGGGCCAGTTCCCGCTGCAGGTGACCGAGCTGGTCTACCTGCCCATCAAGTCCCCGGCCACGCGCGTGGCGGCCCTGCTGTCGGGCGAGGTGGACTTCGCCCAGGACATTCCCGCGCAGGACGTGGCGCGCCTGAAGCAGGACAAGCGCCTGCGCATCAATGAAGGCCCCGAGAACCGCTCCATCTTCCTGGGCCTGAACGTGGGTGCGGCCGAGCTCAAGAGCAGCAACGTCAAGGGCAAGAATCCGCTGGCCGATCCCAAGGTGCGCCAGGCCATCGAGCTGGCCATCGACCGCGATGCGATCAAGCGCTCGGTGATGCGCGGCCTGTCGATTCCCACGGGCGTAATCGCGCCGTCGTTCGTCAACGGGTACGACAAGGCCTTTGCGGCCTATCCCAAGGCGGATGCCGCCAAGGCCAAGCAACTGCTGGCCGAGGCGGGCTACCCCAACGGCTTCACCATCACGCTGAACACGCCCAACGACCGCTATGTGAACGACGAGGCCATCGCCACGGCGGTGGCCGGTTTCCTGGGCCGCATCGGCATCAAGACCGAAGTCTCGGCCCGGCCGATCGCCATGCACAGCGTCTCGCTGACCAAGGCGGACAGCGACTTCTACCTGTACGGCTGGGGCGTGCCCACCTACGACTCGGCCTACATCTTCGACTTCCTGGTGCATACGCGCGGCAAGGACAGCCGGGGTGCGCAAAATGCCACGCACTACAGCAATGCCGATGTGGATGCCAAGATCCTGTCCCTGTCCTCGGAGAGCGACAAGGCAAAGCGCGATGCCACCATCAAGAGCATCTGGGAGACCGTGCAAAAGGAGCGCTTCTACATTGCGCTGCATGACCAGGTGATCCACTTCGCGTCCGTGCCCCGGCTCAATGTGCCCGTGCACCCGGACAACGCGCTGCACTTCAAGTTCGTCAAGTTCGAGAAGAAGTAAGCGCCGATGCTGGTCCATCTGCTGCGCCGGCTGGGCCAGTCCGCCCTGGTCCTGCTGGCCGTCTCCTTTGTCTCGTTCATGGTGTTCCGCCATATCGGCGATCCCACGATCAGCCTGCTGGGCGAGGACGCGACGGTTGCCGAGCGCGAGGCGCTGACGGAAAGCCTGGGCTTCAACAAGCCCGTGCCGCTGCAGTACCTGGCTTACGTGGGCAAGGTGCTGCAGGGCGACCTGGGCATCTCCTACCGGCTCAAGCGCCCCGTGACCGAGATCATTGCCGAGCGCCTGCCCGCCACGCTGGAGCTGGCGATGACGGCGGCGCTGTTCGCCCTGGTCATCGGCGTGGCGCTGGGCGTGTACACGGCCATACGGCGCGAGGGATGGCTGAGCCGCTCGATCATGACGGTGTCGCTGGTGGGCGTGTCCCTGCCCACCTTCCTGATCGGCATCGCCCTGATCTACCTGTTTGCCGTGGAGCTGCGCTGGCTGCCGTCCTTCGGGCGCGGCGAGACGGTGAAGCTGGGCGGCTGGGAGACCGGGCTGCTGACGGCTTCGGGCTGGTCGGCGCTGATCCTGCCGGCCATCACGCTGGGCTTCTACAACATGACGCTGATCATGCGCCTGGTGCGCGCCGAGATGCTGGAGGTGCTGCGCGCCGACTACATGCGCTTCGGCCGCGCGCGCGGGCTGCGCGAGCGCGACCTGTACTTCGGCCATGCGCTGCGCAATACCCTGATTCCCGTGATCACCATCGCGGGCCTGCAGATCGGCTCGCTGATCGCCTTTGCCATCGTCACCGAGACCGTGTTCCAGTGGCCCGGCGTGGGCCTGCTGTTCATCTCCTCCATCCAGGGCGTGGACGTGCCGCTGATCGCCGCCTACCTGATGTTCATCGCGCTGCTGTACGTGGGCATCAACCTGCTCGTCGATTTCCTGTACGTGATCGTGGACCCCCGCTTGAGAAACCGATGACCGATTCCGCCAAACAAGCAATCCCTCCCACGGGCTGGCGCGCCAGCGACTCGCCGGTCAAGCGCGCGTTTGCACGCTCGCGCCTGGTGCAGGCGGCGGCGCTGGTGCTGGCGCTGATCGTGGCGGCCACGCTGCTGTCGCCCTGGCTGGCCTGGCAGAACCCCTTCGATCCGGCCAATCTGGACCTGATGGATGCCTTCACGCCGCCGGGCCAGGCGGGCACCAGCGGCACGCTGTACGCGCTGGGCTCGGACGACCAGGGCCGCGATGTCTGGAGCGCCATCCTCTACGGGCTGCGCATGTCGGTGCTGGTGGGCGTGTCGGCCGTGGGGCTGTCCCTGCTGATCGGCGTGCCGCTGGGCCTGGTCTGCGGCTATGCGGGCGGCTGGTTCGACACGCTGATGATGCGCATCGCCGATGTGCAGCTGACCTTTCCCGTGATCCTGGTGGCGCTGCTGGTCTTCGGCATCGCACGCGGCCTGCTGCCCGAGGGCTACCGCGACGACATGGCGGTCTTCGTGATCATCGTGGCCATCGGCCTGTCCGACTGGGTGCAGTACGCACGCACCGTGCGCGGCGCGGTGATGGTGGAAAAGCACAAGGACTACGTGCTGGCCGCCCAGCTCATAGGCCGCAGCCGCGTGGCCATCCTGGTGCGCCACATCCTGCCCAACCTGCTGGCGCCCATCCTGGTGATCGCCACCATCAGCTTCGCGCATGCCATCGTGGCCGAGTCCACGCTGTCCTACCTGGGCGTGGGCCTGCCGCCCACCCAGCCTTCGCTGGGCACGCTGATCCGCATCGGCCAGGGCTTCCTGTTCTCGGGCGAGTGGTGGATATTGCTGTTCCCCTCGCTGGTGCTGCTGGCGCTGGCGCTGTCCGTCAACCTCGTCGGCGACTGGCTGCGCGACGCACTGAACCCCAAGCTGCAATGAGCACGACACAACAATCCGGGCAGCCCCCCGCACAGCCTGCGGTGCTGAGCGTTCGCGGCCTGTCCGTCACCTTCGACACCTACAAGGGCCCCGTGCAGGTGCTGGACGATGTGTCCTTCGACATTGCGCCCGGCGAGATCCTGGGCGTGGTCGGCGAGTCTGGCGCGGGCAAGTCCATGACGGGCGCCGCCGTGATCGGCCTGATCGAGCCGCCGGGCCGCATCTCGGCCGGCACGGTGCAGTTGCGCGGCGAGCGCATCGACACGCTGCGCGGCGAGGACCTGCGGCGCATACGCGGCCGGCGCATAGGCTCCATCTTCCAGGACCCGCTGACCAGCCTGAACCCGGTCTATACCGTGGGCCGGCACCTGGTGGAGACCATCCGCACGCACCTGCCCGTCTCCGAGAAGGAAGCCGAGGCACGCGCGCTGGCCCTGCTCGAAGAGGTGGAGATCCCGCAGGCGCGCGAGCGCATGGCCCAGTATCCGCACCAGTTCTCGGGCGGCATGCGCCAGCGCGTGGCCATTGCCCTGGCGCTGTGCGCCGAGCCCGAACTCATCATTGCCGACGAGCCCACCACGGCGCTGGACGTGTCCGTGCAGGCGCAGATCATTGCCCTGCTGCGCCGCGTGTGCAAGGAGCGCGGCGCGGCCGCCATGCTGATCACGCACGACATGGGCGTCATCGCCGAGACGGCCGACCGCGTCATGGTCATGTACCAGGGCCGCGTGCTGGAAACCGGCCCCGTGCGCCAGGTGCTGGACGCGCCGCAGCAGCCCTACACCCAGGTGCTGATGGGCGCCATTCCCAGCGTGCACCACCGCGTGCAGCGCCTGCCCGTGCCAGAGGTGGGCGGCGGCCCTGCCGCGCCCGCCGTGCCCTGGCAGCCCGGGGCCGGTGCGCAGGAGCCCGCGGCTGCCCTGCTGGAGGTCAGGGATCTGTGCAAGGAGTTCGACCTGTCCAGCGGCTGGCTGGCCCGTCTGCTGGCGCGCGAGGACAAAAAGATCCTCAAGGCCGTGGACGGCGTCGGCTTTTCGATCCGCAGGGGCTCCACCTTCGGCCTGGTCGGCGAGTCCGGTTCGGGCAAATCCACGGTGGCGCGCATGGTGGCCGGGCTGACGCCCCCGACCAGCGGCACCGTGCTGTTCGACGGCGTGGACAAGTGGAGCCCGGCCGCCCAGACCGTGGCCATGCGCCGGCGCTTCCAGATGATCTTCCAGGACCCGTATGCCAGCCTGAACCCGCGCTGGACCGTGCAGGAGCTGATTGCCGAACCCCTGCAGGTGCTGGCCCTCACGGCCGGCAAGGACGAGACGGCCGAGCGCGTGCAGGAGGCGCTGCGCCGCGTGCGCATGAAGCCCGACGATGCGCGCAAGTACCCGCACCAGTTCTCGGGCGGGCAGCGCCAGCGCATCGCCATCGCGCGTGCCCTGGCCAGCCGGCCCGAATTCATCATCTGCGACGAACCCACCTCGGCGCTGGACGTCTCGGTCCAGGCCCAGGTGCTCAACCTCATGCGCGACCTGCAGGAGGAGTTCGGCCTGACCTACCTGCTGATCAGCCACAACCTGGCCGTGATCCGCCACATGTGCGACGACATCGGCGTCATGCAGCGCGGCCGACTGGTCGAGACCGGCGAGGCTGGCGCCGTGCTCGATGCGCCGCAGCATCCGTACACGCGCGCGCTGATGGCTGCCGTGCCTGATATGGAGCATGTGCACTGAGCAAAGTGCACTGTCATGGCCTGGCGTTCAGGTCGCGGCAACGACCCGCACGTCGAACCGGACCTGAAGCCAGTTCTTGATGGCGGCAAAGATCGCGGCAAGATTGTCCATGCTGGGGTTGCCTTTCGGCGAAAGCATGCGGTGCAGGCTCTTGCTCGGCTTGTGCGTGAGGTCGGCCAGCGTCTCGAATCCCACCGTTGCGTTGACGAGATCGCGCAGGACGAGGCGTGCCGTTTCTGGCTCACCGCTCAGAAAAAGAGTGGCCGCCTCATCAAGCAGCGCCTGTGCGAAAGCAGGGTCGCGCTCAATGCGCTGAATGACCGTTTGTTTGAAATCGCGGGTGAGCGTCATGGCTTCGTTCCTTTTTTGGCATTGTCCGAGGGGCGTTGCCTCTTGCGAGCCTTGTATTCGCTGTGCAGGGCCACGGCTTCGTCGATGGCCTTCTGCTGGCCCTTTTTCGTGCTGCCCCCGAACAGGATGATCAATCTTTCCCCGTCCTTGGCGAGATAGATGCGGTAGCCCGGGCCCCAGTCGATCTTGTATTCGCCAATACCCCGGAACCATTCGATATTGGAGGTGTTGCCCAACTCCATGCGGGCCATGGCGACGGCCACCTTGGCGGCCGCCTGGCCATCCAGCCCGTTGAACCATGTCTGGTACGCGCTGCTGCCGTCTTCGCGGACGTACTCCTGGAGCTGGATTCGCATGGATTGGATGGTAACTTATGAGTTACCAACGTTGCAAGGCGCTGTCCACATGACCTACAGCGTTCTCATGTTCCCAGGAACGAATGACAGCGATGGACCCAAAAAAGGCCTGCGGATGCAGGCCTTTGCTTCTGAGACACGATGGCTCACCGGGCGGGTGCTGGCGTGGCCGGTGCTGCCTGGGCCGGCTGCTGCGCTGGCGCGCCACCCTGCTGCACCGGCCCGATGGTGGTGCGCACCACGCGCGAGCCCTTGGGCGGGTTGGGGAAGCCGGTGAGCGCGGCGTCGAACAGGATGCCGAAGATGGCCGGGTCGTCGGTCCACACATCCTGGCGCTGGGCCGAGGTCTCGTAGACGATCTGCTGCGTGGTGGCGTTGCGCATCACGATGCTGACGGCGCGGTAGTACTCCAGCGGCGGGCCGTCGAACATGAAGCTGCCGCCAAAGCCCATGCCCCAGCCGCGCCCGTAGCCCACGCCCCAACCCCAGCGCGGGCCGCCCCAGCGGTCGTAGTAGGGCCAGGCGGCGTAGTCGCGCGCATAGCGTGCGTCGGCGCCGATCTGCACGATCAGGCTGGCCCGGGAGTCGTCGCGCTGCAGGCCCACGCGGCCCAGGGCCTGCTGGGCCTGGGATTCGATGGCAGCGAAATGCGTCTGCGCCTCGCGTTGCGAGGGCAGGACCTCCAGGCGATAGGTGGGCGGCGCGGGCAGGGCGCCCAGCGTGGAATAGCTCTGGACGGTGCTCTGGACTTCGCGCACGCTGGCGCAGCCGGTGAGCAAGGCCGTGGCCACGATGGCCAGGACATGGATGCAGCGCAGCTTCATGGTGTACTCCTTGGTCGAAAAAAGGCCCGTTTGCACGGGCCTTGGTTGGAGTGGGGCGATTGTTATAGGTTCAGCCGTCAGGACGACAGTTGTACCACCTGCAGGCCGGGCAGCGATGCGGACACTGGCATCTCTTCATGGTCGAAGGCCATGTCGCCGTTGGGGTCGGCAATGCCGGTGGCCTTGGCGTTCTTGAAGTCGTGCAGCTCGGGATCCATCATGTGCGTGGTCACGATGTGGCCCATGGCGCGGAACATGCTTTCCACGCGGCCCGGGAATTTCTTGTCCCATTCGCGCAGCAGCTCGCCCACGGCCACGCGCTGCAGGCCGTCCTGGCTGCCGCAGAGGTTGCAGGGGATGATGGGGAAGTTCTGGTACTGGGCCCAGCGCACGGTGTCCTTCTCGGGCACGTAGCACAGCGGGCGGATCACCACATGCTTGCCGTCGTCCGAGACCAGCTTCGGGGGCATGCCCTTCATGCGGCCGCCGTAGAACATGTTGAGCATCAGCGTCTGCACGATGTCGTCGCGGTGGTGGCCCAGGGCCACCTTGGTGCAGCCCAGCTCGTCGGCCACCTTGTACAGGATGGCGCGGCGCAGGCGAGAGCACAGGCCGCAGGTGGTCTTGCCCTCGGGCACGACGCGCTTGACCACGCTGTAGGTGTCCTGCGTTTCGATGTGGTAGTCCACGCCGATGCTCTTGAAGTACTCGGGCAGCACATGGTCGGGAAAGCCGGGCTGCTTCTGGTCGAGGTTCACGGCCACCAGCTCGAATTTGACGGGCGCGCGCTTTTGCAGCTTGCGCAGCACGTCCAGCATCGTGTAGCTGTCCTTGCCGCCCGACATGCAGACCATGATCTTGTCGCCTTCCTCGATCATGTTGAAGTCGGTGATGGCGCGGCCCACCTCGCGGCACAGGCGCTTTTCGAGCTTGATCTGCTCGCGTTCGATCTTGATGCGGTTGCCGCCTGCGGTGTCTGCGGGGGCGTCGGCGGCGGCTTCTTCGGCCAGCCAGGGGTTGTCGGTCACTGCGTTCATGGGGTTCACCATTGTCCTGTCTCGACGCGAATGGCCACTTCGCAGTCGTCAAAAATTTCGAGCTTGGCGATCTTCACGCGCACGCCCATCACGCCGGGCAGCTGCATCAGGCGCTGGGCCAGCTTGCCGATCAGGCTCTCCAGCAGGTTCACATGCTCGGCCGTGCATTCATCGATGATGATCTGGCGCACCTTGCGGTAGTCCAGCACATGCAGGATGTCGTCGTCGCGCGGAGCCAGCGGCTGCGTGCCCAGGCTCAGCTCGGCATCGACCTGGATGGGCTGGGGCATCTGTTTTTCGTGGGCGAGGATGCCCAGGTTGGCGTCGAAACGCAAACCCGTGAGCGTCAGGATCTGTTGTCCGGTGGCGGAGTTCATGGGGAAAAGCCGTGGAGTGTGGGGATGGGCGCGGGCAGGCGCCTACATCATGGAAAAGTCGCGCTCGAAGCGCTGCAGGTGCTGGCCGCCATCGACCAGCAGCGTGGTGCCCGTGATGGACTGGTTGTCCAGCGCAAAGCACACGGTGGCGGCCACGTCGGCCGCGCTGGACGAGCGGCCCAGCGGGCTGAGGCGGTGCAGGGCCTCGAAGCGCTCCTGGCTCAGCATGTGGCTGGTCAGCGTCAGGCCCGGGGCCACGCCGACCACGCGCACGCGCGGCGCCAGGGCCAGCGCCAGCATGGTGCCTGCGGCCTCAAGCGCTGCCTTGGACAGCGTGTAGCTGAGGAAATCGGGGTTCTGGTTCCAGAGCTTCTGGTCCAGCATGTTGATCACGGCGCCGCTGGCATGCTCCTCGCCGGCCGCCACGCGGTCCTCGATATGGGCATGCAGCGCCTGGGCCAGCAGGATGGGCGCGCCGGTGTTGCTGCGCAGGTGGGCTTCCAGGGCCACGTAGCTGAAGCTGCCGGCGTCGTCATGCTCGAACAGGGAGGCGTTGTTGACCACGGCGTCCAGGTGGCCGAAGTGCGCAACGGCACGCGGCACCAGGGAGCGCACCGAGTCCTCGTTGAAGAAATCGGCATCCAGGGCGGCGCTGTCGCCGGCCAGTTCAGCGCAGGTGGCGGCCGTCTCCAGCGCCTCGTCGTGGGAATCGCGGTAGTGCACGGCCACCTGCCAGCCGGCGCTGGCAAGCGCGAGCGCGATGTCGCGCCCCAGGCGGCGGGCCGCGCCGGTCACCAAAACTGTGCGTGTTCGGGCAGGTGTGGACATTCGAGGACAATGTACGGATCGTGACGACAGAACCCTCAATTTTAACGGCCGCCCTGCAAACCCGTATTGCGCAAGAGATTGCGTCCTCGGGCGGATGGCTGGCTTTCGACCGTTTCATGGCCCTGGCGCTGTACGAGCCGGGCCTGGGCTACTACGCCAATGACACCGCCAAGTTCGGGCTGATGCCATCGTCGGGCAGCGATTTCGTGACCGCGCCCGAGATGTCCCCTGTCTTCGGCCAGCTGCTGGCCGCCCAGGTGGCCGAGGCGCTGCAGCGCACGCACACCCGCGAAGTCTGGGAGTTTGGTGCCGGCACGGGCGCGCTGGCGCTGCAGGTGCTGGACGAGCTGGCGGCCCTGGGCGTGCGGCCGGACCGCTACACCATCTTCGACCTGTCGGGCACGCTGCGTGCGCGACAGCAGCTCAGGCTGGTGAAGTACGAAAGCCTGGTGCACTGGGCCGATGCCCTGCCCGATAGGCTCGAAGGCGTGGTCATCGGCAACGAGGTGCTGGATGCCATGCCCGTGCAACTGCTGGTGCGCAAGGCAGGTGTCTGGCACGAGCGCGGCGTGGTGCTGCAGCCGGACGGCAGCCTGGGCTGGGAAGACAGGCCCACGCCACTGCGCCCGCCGATGGACATTGAGGGCGAGCACGACTACCTGACCGAAATCCACCCGCAGGGCGAGGCCTTCATTCGCACGCTGGGCGAGCGCATGGCGCGCGGCGCGGCATTTTTCATCGACTACGGCTTTGGCGAATCCGAGTATTTCCACCCGCAGCGCCACATGGGCACCCTGGTGTGCCACCGGCTGCACAAGGTGGACGACGATCCGCTGGCCGATGTCGGCCTCAAGGACATCACGGCCCATGTGAACTTCACGGGCACGGCCGTGGCCGCGCAGGAGGCCGGCTTCGAGGTGCTGGGCTATACCTCGCAGGCCCATTTCCTCATCAACTGCGGCCTGGGCCCCAAGCTCGACGCACTGGCCCAGGGCCCGCGCGCCATGGCCACCAAGCTGATGATGGAGCACGAGATGGGCGAGCTGTTCAAGGTCATCGGCCTGGCCAAGGGCGTGGAGCCCTGGGACGCCATGGGCTTTGTGCGCGGCGACCGCACGCACCGCCTGTAGCGGGCCGGGACCCGCCTGCCTCAGCGCTGGACGCTGCGGCCGTTGCTGACGTCGTGGACCGTCTGGTCCTTGAGGTTGATGCGGTAGATCTCGCGCGTGACGTTGCCAGAGAAGCCCAGCTCCACGATGGACAGGTTCTCGAACGTGGTCGTGAGGCCGCCGGGCAGGATGCGGTTCAGGCGCGCGGCCGTCTCGCCCATGGCGCGCTCGATCTCGGGCGTGAAGGTGGCTTCGCTGTAGACCAGGGTGTTGTGCGGGTTGTGGCTGCGCACCTCCTTGCCGGCCTGCATCTGGTTGATGCCGCTGACACCCACGCTTTGCACCATGGCCTTGGCCGAGTCGTTCATGCGGGCATAGACGGGTCCTGTCACGCGCGGCAGCGGGCCGTCGCGCAGCGGCGCCATGGCGGCGGTGGCGCGGGTGTTGAAGTCCATCATGGCCTCGTAGGCCGGGCCCGACTTGACGATGCCCAGGTCCAGCCACCAGGGCTTGCCGGCCCCCTTGGCGGCCTCGGTGGTGTAGAAATTCTTCAGGTGAACGTCCTGCAGCACGGGCGGCAGCGCCGGCAGGGCCGCCAGCATCTTGCGCGGCGTGGAGGGATCGGCGCTGTGGATATGCACCACGGTGACATGGGGCAGGTTGAAGGTGTTGGCCTCGGCCACCAGCTTCAGGCGCAGCAACTGCTCGTGCACCACGGGTGCGACCTGGCTGTCCAGGATGGCCGTGGCATCGGCAGGCAGGCGGTAGACCAGGCCATAGGTGGCCTGGTGCGCGCGGAAGTCGCTGCGCTGCAGGGCGCTGTTGTCGATGGCGCCGGGTCGGGCTGCCGGCGCAGGTGCGCTGGCGCAGGCGGTCATCAGCAAGGCGGCGGGCAGGGCTGCGGCAAGAAGAAGGCGGCGGTTGCGTTGCATGGCGAATTCGTGGTGGTCGGCCTGGAGGCGATGAAGAGGGGGGGGGGGACAGCGGCAATGTAGGCAGTCCATATGTCGTGTGCATGACGCGGTGTACTCTGTATGGCCCGGTCCCGCGCCGCCGTACACTCGGCGCCATGATCCGCTGGCTCCTCGTCATCTTTCTGGCCCTGCTGCTGTTCAATGGCCTGCACGCCTGGCTGGAACGCATAGGCCTGGGCCGCCTGCCGGGCGACTTCCGCTTTCGCCTGTTCGGCCGCGTGATTTTTCTGCCCATTGCCAGCACCGTGTTGCTCAGCGTGATTGCCGCCCTGATCGCCAAGCTGGTCTGAGCATGGCTTGAAGCATGGGCGCAGCGCCCGTATATGCATGCAATTGCCCCCATGACTCGCCAACAAGAGGCCGCCCATGTCCGACAAGCTGCATTTCGTCTGCCCCCATTGCCACACCACCAACCGCATTGCGGTCGATCAGCTGGGTAGCGCGCCTGATTGCGGCAACTGCCATCAACTGCTGGTCACCGGCCAGCCCGTGGCGCTGGATGCGCAGAGCTTCGCCAGGCATGTGGGGCGCAGCCAGGTGCCCGTGGTGGTCGATTTCTGGGCCCCCTGGTGCGGCCCCTGCCGCATGATGGCGCCTGCCTTCGAGCAGGCGGCTCAGGCGCTGGCGCCCGGCGTGCAACTGGCCAAGCTCGATACCGAGGCGCACCCCCACGCTGCCGCGCCCTGGAACATCCGCAGCATCCCGACCATGGTGGTGTTCAAGGAAGGACGCGAGATCGCCCGTGTCTCCGGCGCGCTGCCTGCCGGCGAGATCGTGCGCTGGGTGCGCTCGGTCGTCTGATGGTTGCCGGGCCACAAGGACCGGGCGCCTTCAGGCCCTTCCTCAGGCCTGCACTTCACCCGGCAGATAGAAGCAATAGCCGCTGTTGCGCAGCGTCTTGACAGGCAGCTGCTGGCCGCTGGCCTCTTGCACCTTGCGCCTCAGCCGGCGCATCTGGGTGTCCAGGCGGCGCTGGTCGTAGACCAGATAGTCTCCACCCAGCGCCTGCACGATCTGGCGGCGGCTGACGCTGGTCCCTGCCTTGCCCATCAGGCAGTGCAGCACCAGCAGGTCCTGGTGTGACAGCGCCACAGGGGGCGAAGCGGGGGGCTGCAGGCGGCTGGGGCCAAGCTGCAGCAGCCACGGCGCCTGGCGCTGCTGCAGGCCCAGGCGCCGCACCAGGGCGGCCAGGGTGGCTTCCAGCTCGTCGAGATCGCAGCCTTTGCCCAGGTAGTGGTCGGCGCCGATCTCCAGGCCGTCGATGCGGTTGGCGCTGCTGTTGAGCGCGCTGAAGACGATGATGCCCAGTTGCTGGCCCTGCTGGCGCAGGCGCTGGATCAGCGCCAGGCCGTTGCCGTCGGGCAGGCCGATGTCGATGATGGCCAGCCGGTGGCGCCGCGCATCGAAATGGCGGTCGAACTCCTGCAGGCTGGCCACGCACTGCGGTGCATAGCCCAGGGATTCGAGGAACTCGCCCAGTTCATGGCGCAGCACGGGCTCGTCTTCGAGCAGGATCACATCAAGCATGGACTGGGAGGAGGGCAGGCGGGTGACAGCGCAGACAGCTGGTGTACGCTGGCGGCCCCGTGGTGGACTTCAGATGCGATATTACCGTGCAACCCTCATCGTGCTGGCCTGGCTGCTGTGCCCACTGCTGCTCCAGGCCCGGACCCTCGTGCTGGACCCCGATGTGCCCATGCAGGAGACCGCAGGGCAGTGGCAGCGGCTCGATGACGCTTCGGGCCTGCTCGATGTCCGGCAGGCCGACCTGGCGCCCGGGTGGAAGGCGATGCCAGGGCACCTGAACGCCAGTTTCACGCAGGCGGCGGTCTGGCTGCGCATGCCGCTGCAGGTGGAGCAGCCCGGCAGCTGGATGCTGTTGCTGGGCAATGCCCTGCTCGATGAGGTGGAGGTCCATGTGCGCCGGCCTGGCGGCCCCTGGCAGCTGCTGGGGCGCAGCGGCGAAGAGATTCCGCGTCACGCCTGGCCGGTGGACTACCGCAGTCCCGCATTCCAGTTCGAACCTGCTGCCGCCGGGTCATACGAGTTGCTGGTGCGCCTGCGTGCGCGCAACGCGCTCGTCACCCGTATCGATCTGTGGCAGCGACTGGCGTTCGACAACCATACGCGGCGCGAGGCCCTCTCGTTCGGCCTGTACTTCGGGCTGTACCTGCTGTTGATTGGCGTGCAACTGGTGTTCTGGCTGGGCACGCGGGCTCCGGTGAGCGGCCTGTTTCTGGCCTATCTCAGCGTCTGCGTGCTCAATGAGGTGGTATCGCTGGGGCTGGTGCAGCAGTTGACGGGCCTGCCGGGTTTCTGGAGCGACCGCCTGCTGGGATGCGGCATTGCCGGCGCCCTGGCGATCTCCATGCAACTGGCCTGCAGGCAGTTGGAGCTGGCATCGCTGTATCCGCGGCTGGTGCGCCAGATCGTGCCGCTGCTGTGGCTGTTCAGCCTGTGCTGCATGCTGTTGGTGGTGTCGGGGCACTACTCGGCGGGCATGGTCCCGGTGCAGGCCATGACCCTGCCGCTGACCGTGGGCTTTCTCGCATTCGCCCTTTGGCTGTGGCGGCGCGGCCACGCCCCGGCACGGTTCTTCATGCTGGCGTTCGGCATCTTCTATGCCGGCGTGCTGATCTCTTTCCTGCGCAACCTGGGCTGGCTGCCCATGAACGCGCTGACCGCGCTGGTGTCCACGCATGCGTCCGCGCTGGGCACCATGGCGCACATGCTGCTGCTCAGTGGCTGGATCATCGGCGGATACGAGCGCAGGCGCCGCATTCGAGAGCGCGAGCAGGTCCGGCTGGAGGCGGAACTGCGGCAGCGACAGTTGCGCGAAAGCGAACTCAGCGAGGCGCTGGCGCTGGAGCGCAGGGTGCGCCAGGAGCAGCGCGACTTTGTCGCCATGGTCTCGCACGAGCTGCGCACGCCGCTGGCCATCATCCTGACCAGTGCGCAGCAACTGGCGCGCAACCTGGCGGCACCGCCCGACAAGACGCTGGCACGCAGCCGCAACATCCGCGAAGCCGCCCAGCGCCTGCTGGCCCTGGTGGACGACTGCCTGGCCGACGACCGCATGGCCGATCCCCAGCCCCATGCCGAGCCACGCCTGCAGCCCTGCGACCTGCATGCGCTGGTGGATGGCTTGTGCCTGGACTTTGCGCCCGGCCGCATCGTCTGCCAACTGGGCGGGGGCACGCAGCAATTGATCACCGATGCCGGCCTGCTGCGCATCGCGCTGCGCAATCTGCTGGCCAATGCAGACCGCCACACGCCCGAGGGCGAATCGGTCCGCCTGGACGTGACCAGGCAGGGCGAGGGTCTGGAGATCCAGGTCTCGAATCCGGCAGAGCCCATTGCCCAGGCGGACCAGGACCAGTTGTTCGAAAGGTATTACCGTGGCCGCAACGCCCAGCACCGGCCCGGCGCCGGGCTGGGGCTGTACCTGGTGCGGCGCATCGCCGAGCGGCTGGGCGGCAGCGTGGCCTTGTTGACGGCAGGAGGCGAGCAGCCCGTGTGTCTGCGACTGGTCCTGCCCGTGGCGCGAGCCTGATTCCCGTGTGTAGCGGCCTTTGCGCTCAGGCCGCCTGCGCCAGCCAATCTGCCACGGCCTGTGCGCGCGCCGCCTGCACGGCTTCGCCGATGGCCTTGCCCTGCTTGCCGCGCGCAGCGGCCTGGGCCGCGATGTCCGAGGTGGAGATGGACAGCGCGGCAGCCAGCGCATCGCGCAGGCGGGCGCGCTGGGGGTAGGGCCGGTCCTCGAAACCCAGGCGCCCCCGCGCGTCGCATTCACAGGCCGCAAGGGCCTGTTCGAAGCGCGCGGGCTTGCGGATGGCGTCGCAGCGCTCCAGCAGGCGGACGATGGCGGCGCCGTTGAGTTCGCCGCTGCGGTGGATGTTGCCGTGCTCGCGCGCCACCACGTCGCCCAGTTCGCGGCAGTCCGTGGGCACGCGCAGACGCTCGCCCACTTTCTCGGCCAGCCGGGCGCTGCGCTGCTCATGGCCTATGTGGCGCGGCAGCACATCGGCCGGCGTCGTTCCCTTGCCCAGGTCGTGCACCAAGCAGGCGTATCGCACGGGCAGGGGGGCGTCGAGCTGTGCGGCCATGTCCAGCACCATCATGGCGTGCACGCCGGTATCGACCTCGGGGTGGTACTCGGCGCGCTGGGGCACGCCCCACAGCCGCTCCAGCTCGGGCAGCAGCACGGCCAGCGCACCGCACTCGCGCAGCAGCTCGAACATGCGCGAGGGACGGCGCTCCATCAGGCCACGGCTGATCTCCTGCCACACGCGCTCGGGCACCAGGGCATCCACCTCGCCGGCGGCCACCATCTCCTGCATCAGAGCCATGGTTTCCGGCGCCACCGTGAATTCGTGGAAACGTGCCGCGAAGCGCGCCACGCGCAGGATGCGCACCGGGTCTTCGCGGAAGGCCCCGGTCACATGGCGCAGCACCCGGGCCTGAAGATCGGCCTGGCCGTGGTAGGGATCGGTGATGGCACTTTCACCATCCCAGTCCGCAGGAGCGGCCATGGCATTGATGGTCAGGTCGCGCCGGGCCAGATCCTGCTCCAGCGTGACATCGGGCGCCGCCTGCACGACGAAACCCCGGTACCCCAGGCCGCTCTTGCGCTCGGTACGCGCCAGCGCGTATTCCTCGTGCGTCTCGGGATGGAGGAAGACCGGGAAGTCCCGCCCCACAGGCAGAAAGCCGCGCGCGGACATTTGTTCGGGCGTGGCGCCGACCACCACCCAGTCGCGGTCATGCACGGCCCGCCCCAAAAGACGGTCGCGCACCGCGCCGCCCACCATGTACACCTGAAATTCGCTCATGCCGCAATGGTAGGGCCTGGGCAGTGACATGATGGCAGGCGTGCCTCCACGCACCGATGGAGTGCCGAGCGCATGCATTCTTTCGGATTCTTTCTGGAGACACACTCAAGCAGCGCCAGCCGGACGGCCGCTGCACTGGCTCCGCAACCGCGGCATTGCGCAGGCCGCGCCCACCCCAGCGCAGCAGTGCTCCGACTTTTGCTGGTGCGCCGCTCAGCCGGCCGCAGGCGCGCTGCGGTAGGGTTCCTCGAACGGCCGGAAATCGTGCTCGGCCAGTGCGCCCTGCACCCAGTCCTGCACGCCCGGCAAGGCGCGCACGCGGCGCACGTAGGCGTCGATGGCCGGGGCCAGCGGCAGCTCGTAGGTCGTCAGGCGCATGCACACGGGCGCGAAAAAGGCATCGACGATGCTGAACTGGTCATACAGCATGGGGCCGCTGGCCGTGGACAGCAGCGGCTGCCACAGCTCGGACAGGTGCTGGACATCGTCGCGCAGGTCCGCGCGCTCGGCCCACAGCCGCGCGCCGACCTCGGGCAGCTGGGCCTCGATGTTCATGGGGCACAGCGAGCGCAGCGCGCCGAAGCCGCTGTGCATCTCGGCACAGAGGCTGCGCGCGCGGGCGCGGTTCAGGGCCAGGGTCGGCCACAGGTGTTTTTCAGGGAATTTCTCGGCCAGGTACTCGCAGATGGCCAGGCTGTCCCAGATGGCCATGCCTTCGTCCATGAGCACGGGCACGCGGCCCGAGGGAGACAGCGCGCGGGCGCGCTGCTTGAAGGCGGACTGCTCGTCGAAGCTGTCAAAGCGCAGCATGACTTCTTCGAAAGCAATGCCGGCCTGGCGCATCAGCACCCAGGGGCGCATGGACCAGGATGAGTAATTCTTGTTGCCGATATAGAGCGTGAGCATGGCCGCAACCTCCGCGATAGGCCCTACAGCTTAGCAAGCATGGCAGGAAAACCCATGTAGGAGCCGGGCGCTGCCTGGGCGCGCTCTAATGCGTGCCATGCAAAACGATAGCTCTTCCCCCCAGGCGCCAGCGGGGCGCCACACGGCTGCGCTGGTCCTGTTTTCCGGCGGCCAGGATTCGACCACCTGCCTGGCGCAGGCACTGTCGCTGTACGAGCGCGTCGAGACCCTGGGTTTCGACTACGGCCAGCGCCACAGCGTGGAAATGCAGGTGCGCCAGCAGGTGCGCGAGCGGCTGGCCAGGGACTTTCCCCAATGGGCACCGCGCCTGGGCGATGACCATGTCCTCTCGCTGGACGTGCTGCAACAGATCGGCGGCTCCTCCCTGACCGAAGACGTGGCCTTCGCCATGCAGGCCGACGGCCTGCCCAACACCTTCGTGCCCGGCCGCAACCTGCTGTTCCTGACCCTGGCCGGCGCGCTGGCCTACCGTCGCGGCCTGTCGGTCATCGTCACCGGCGTCTGCGAGACCGACTACTCCGGCTACCCCGACTGCCGTGACGACACCATGAAGGCCATGCAGCTCGCCCTGAACCTGGGCCTGGAGCGGCGCCTGCGCATCGAAACCCCGCTCATGTGGATAGACAAGGCCCAGACCTGGCAAATGGCCCACGACCTGGGGGGCGACACCCTGGTGGACCTCATCCAGCGCGACACCCACACCTGCTACCAGGGCACGCGCGAGACGCTGCACGACTGGGGCTACGGCTGCGGAACCTGCCCCGCCTGCGACCTGCGAGCCCGCGGCTGGCATCAATGGCAGGCGCAGCGCGAGACAGCAAACTAAAGAAGCACAGCGCTAGAAACCGGCGCGGCCAAAAGCGAGGGACACCGAGCAAGGGCCGCCCCGCAGTGAGGGTGTCGTCCCCCTCCCCCGCGAAGCGGGCAGAGAGGGGGAAGGCGTGCAGCGCCTCAGGGGGTGCTTGTTCTACACCGGCCAGACGACTCCGTGGTCGTTCAAGATGGCGTCCAGCGGCAGGTCATGCGGCTCGGGCTCGAACTCGTCCACATAGCCGCAGCCGTAGCCCAGACCCACGGTGAAGGGCCTGGGCTGCAGCTCGGCCAGGGTGCGGTCGTAGAAACCGCCGCCATAGCCCAGGCGGTAGCCACCGGCCGCGTAGCCCACGCAGGGCACGAACAGCAGGGTGGGGGTGAGGGTTTCGGTGTCCTTGGGCTTGGGGATGCCATAGGCGTCCTCTTCCATGGGACAGCCCGGGTACCAGGCGTGAAAGCTGAGTGTCTTACGCTGCTTGTCGATCACCGGCAATCCGATGCGGCGTCTTTGTGGGGTACCCTGTAGCTCGCCATCTTCCTTCCACCGGTGAAGCGCTGGCAGCGGGTCGAACTCCCCCTTGATCGGCCAATAGGCGCCGATGATGCTGTCGGGCCGCTGTATCAGCCAAAAGCGCATGACCTGCTGCAGCGCGTCGGCGCGCTGCAATCGGTCGGGAAGGTTGAGGCGCTGGTCTATCAAGCTGCGGCGCAGGGCTGCTTTGTCCATCAGATAATTTCCTCCATGCACTGGCTGAAGATTTTGACACCGCTTCTGGCGGCTTCCCTCTGGACCACCGCAGCCACGCCTGCGCTGGCGCAAAACCGTGGCGACGACGTCCTGCTGGAAATGCAGCAGGCCTTTCGCAAGGGCGACAAGGCCAAGCTCACGCAGCTGCTGCCTTCTGCGCGTGGCCATGTGCTCGAACCTTGGGCCGCCTATTGGGAACTCAAGGCCCGGCTGGAAGAAGCCAGTGCCGAGGAGATTCTGGGGTTTTTCAAGCGCTGGCCCGGCACCTACCAGGAAGACCGGCTGCGCAATGACTGGCTGCTGCTGCTGGGGCAGCGGCGCGACTGGGGCATGTTCGACCAGGTGCACGGGGCGTTTCGCATGCGCGATGACCGTTCCGTCAACTGCTATGCCCTGCTGATCGACAACCTCAAGGGCCAGCCTGCCGCCAATCTCGGCCAGCAGGTCCGCGACCTGTGGTGGGCCCAGCGCGACGCCGACGACGGCTGCACCTATGCTGCCGGCGAGCTGTACGCAGCCAAGCAGATCAGCGAGCCCGAAGTCTGGCGCAAGGCACGCCAGTCGGCCGAGGCCAATCGCCAGAAGGCCACGCGCGATGCCGTGGCCATCGTCGCGCCCGAGGCCCTGCCCCAGGTGGCGCAGGTGTTCGCCTCGCCGGCGAAATACCTTGCCGGGCAGACGCGCGTGCGCGGTGCCGTGCCCAAGGAACTGGCGCTGCTGGCGCTGATCCGCATGGCGTCCAGCGACCCGGCGGCGGCGGCCACCCAGCTGGAAGGCGGCTGGGGTGCCCGGCTGACGGCCGAGGAGAACAACTGGGCCTGGGGCGTGATCGGCAAGCAGGCCGCGCTCAAGCTGCAGCCCGAGGCTGCGGCCTATTTCGGCAAGGTGCGCAAGGACGGCGATCTCAGCGACGAACTGCTGGGTTGGAAGGTGCGTGCCGCGTTGCGTGCAGGCGACTGGCGCACGGTGCGCCGCGCCATCGACGCCATGGGACCTGAGCGCACCGAACACACATGGACCTACTGGAAGGCCCGCGCCCTGCTGTCGGGCCGCCCCAGCGAGCAGGAGCGCTCCGAGGCGCGCCAGCTGCTGGAGGACATGGCCGGCCCCGGCAGTTTCTACGAACAGCTGGCGCTGGAGGATATCGGCCAGCGCGTGACGGCCCCACCGCCGCCTGCGCCGCCCACGGCACAGGAGAAGGCCGCCGCCCGCGCCAACCCCAGCCTGGTGCGCGGCCTCTACGCCATCCAGAACGGCCTGCGCAGCGAAGGCGTGCGTGAATGGAACTACGCCACCAACCTGCACCAGGCCGGCGGCATGAACGACCGCGAACTGCTGGCCGCCGCCGACCTGGCCTGCCAGCAGCAGGTCTGGGACCGCTGCATCAACACCAGCGAGCGCACCCGCAGCTTTGCCGACTGGAGCCAGCGCTTTCCCATGCCCTTCCACGACACGGTGCTGGCGCGCTCGCGCTCCATCGGGCTGGACCCGGCCTACGTCTATGGACTGATCCGCCAGGAAAGCCGCTTCATCATGGATGCGCGCTCGGGCGTAGGCGCCTCGGGCCTGATGCAGGTCATGCCGGCCACGGCCCGGTGGACGGCGCGCAAGATCGGCATGACGGACTTTTCTCCGTCCATGATCAATGACCGCGATGTGAATATCACCATAGGCACCGCCTATCTGAAGCTGGCGCTGGACGATTTCGACGGCTCCATGGCTCTGGCTGCGGCCGGCTACAACGCCGGCCCCGGCCGCCCGCGCAACTGGCGCAACGGCCCGGTGCTCGACGCCGCCATCTGGGCCGAGAACGTGCCCTTCACCGAGACGCGCGACTATGTGAAGAAGGTGCTGTCCAACACCACCAACTACGCGGCGCTGATCACGGGCCAGCCCCAGTCGCTCAAGAGCCGCCTGGGCACCATTGGTCCGCGTGATGCGGCCACGCCCGACCCCAGCAAGGATCTGCCCTGAGCCGCACTTGACATTCCTGCGGGGTGCGGCGATGCCTGTCGGCGCTACACTTGGTTACCGACTGGCGGGCCGCATGCCGCGGCCCCGGATACCGCAGGGGTTTCAAGAATGACAACAACAGGGAGCCGCGCGGCCTGGGTCGCGCTGGGTCTTGCATGGGCGTGCACGGCGGCAGCGCAGCCCGTCTACAAATGGGTGGATGCCGAAGGGCGCACGCACTACGGTTCGCAGCTGCCCGTCGACCAGGCCGATGCCGGCCAGATCAAGGTCTCGCCCAATGGCAGCTCGGGCGCAGGCTCGGGCCGGTTTGGCGAAGAGCGCAATCCCGACGGCACGAAGAAGCTGCCCAGGCAGGTGCGCGAGCTGGCGGACGGCGTGGCCAAGGGCCTGAGCAAGGTCGATTCCAAGGAGGTGCCGCTGAACTGCGCAGCCGCCGTGGACAACATCCGCAGCCAGGTGGACACCATGGTCGAGAACGGCCAGAAAAACCTCAAGGGCGGCTACATCACGCAGGCGCAGTTCGATGCGACCGCGGGCAAGTTCCGCGAGGCGCGCACGCACGCCACCGTGGCCGACTGTCAGGCCGCCACGGGCCGCTCCAAGGCCATGTACCAGTGCATGTCCAACAGCTACAACCACCTGATCGGCTGCGCGGAAAAGCACAAGCCCTGAAGCGATCCCATCCCTCAGGTCTCGGCCCACATGCGCAGCAGGTTGTGATAGTGGCCCGCGAGGCTGAGGGTTTCATCGGTCTCGCCCAGTTTTTCGCGCAGGCGCTGGATGGTCTGGTCCATCTCGAACAGCATGGCCCGGCGTGTGTCGTCGCGCACCATGCTCTGCGCCCAGAAGAAGGCGCACACGCGCTCGCCCCGGGTGACGGGCTCCACGCGGTGCAGGCTGGTGGAGGGGTAGAGGATCAGGTCGCCGGCCGGCAGCTTGACCTCGTGCGTGCCGTAGGTGTCCACCACGACCAGCTCGCCGCCATCGTAGTCCTCGGGATCGCAGAGGAAGAGGGTGCAGGACACATCGGTGCGCATCCACTGCTGCGCGCCTGGCAGGCGCCGTGCCGCACCGTCCACGTGCAGGCCATAGGTTTCACTGTCCGCGTAGCGGTTGAACAGCGGCGACATGGTGCGCGCGGGCAGGGCGGCACTGAAGTACAGCGCATTGGCCGCCAGCGCCTGCTCGATGGTGCGGCCCTGCTCCAGTGCCACGGGCGAGTCTTCGGGCAACTGGCGGTTGCGCTTGACCCGGGCGCCTTGGCTGCCCGCCGTGGCACGGCCATCCACCCAGTCGGCGGCGTCGATGGCTGTGCGGATCGCAGTGACCTGCTGGCGCGTGAGCACGTCGGGAATGTGCAGCATCATGGTGCGGGTCCTCCTCGCATGGAAAAAGCCCCGGCGGGGCCGGGGCGGTACTGGGATTGTCGGCGCTCTGCGCGCGGCAAGGCCGGCGCGGCCGCCCGTCTTGCATCCACTCAGAAGCGGAAGTTCGCCGTCACGCGCACGGAGCGCGGCGTGCCCGGGAAATAGCGGTAGCCGCTCTTGTTGATGGCGCCCACATACTCCTTGTCGAACAGGTTGTAGAAGTTCAGCTGGATGTCGGCGTTCTTGTTGATGCGGTAGCTGGCCATGGCGTCGAAGACCCAGTAGGCATCGGTGAAGTTGGGCGTGCCCACGGCGCCGTCGGTGCCACGCTTGAGTCCGCCCGAGTAGCGCGCCCCGCCAGCCAGCGTCAGGCCGAACGGGAACTGGTAGCTGGTCCACAGTGAGAAGGCGTTCTTGGGCGTATAGGTCAGGCCGCTGGAGCCGTCCTGCGCCACGGTGGCGCCCGTGTCCACCTTGGTATCCTGCAGCGTGTAGCCGGCAGTCACGCCCCAGGCGGGCGTGATCTGGCCCGTGGCGCCCAGCTCCAGGCCCTGCACGATCTTCTTGCCGGTCTGTCCCACGGTGCCGTCAGGGTTGGTGACGATCTCGTTGGTGATCTCGGTGCGGAACAGCGCGCCTGTCAGCAGCAGGCGCTTGTCCATCAGCTCCCACTTGGTTCCCAGTTCGGCGGTCTTGGCCTTTTGCGGGTCCATGTTGGGGTTGTTGGCGTTGTTGGCGGCCGTGGACAGCGTGAAGTTGGCTCCGCCCGGTGGCTGCTGCGACAGGGCGTAGTTCACGTACACGCTGCCATTGGGCGCGGGCTTGTAGAGGCCGCCGATCTTCCAGCTCAGCAGGGTGTCGGAGGCCTCCAGGCCCACGGCGCTGGGCAGCACGGTGCCTGCAGGATTGCTGCCGCAGGCCGGGCCGCTGCGGCCGCCGCAGACGGCGCGTGCGTCGTACTGCGTCTTGTAGCGGTCCAGGCGCAGGCCGGCGTTGGCCTGCCATTGCTCGTTGAACTTGAGCGTGTCGAAGGCGTACAGCGCGAAGGTGTCGGTCGAGCCCTTGCTGTCGGCGCCGTTGCGCGACCAGTTCAGGCCGGAGCTGGGCACCTGCGGGTCATAGAGGCTGGCATTGGGCCAGGCGCCCGTGGTGCCCGTGCCGTAGTTGCTCTGCTTTTCGCGCGTGATCTCCACCCCGGTGCTCAGCTCGTGCCGCACGCTGCCTGTCGCCAGCTTGGTCGTCAGGTTGGTCTGGTTGGTGACGATGTCGTTGACCTGGTTCTTGAAGGTCGGCAGGCTGCGTGACACGGTCCAGTCGGCGGGATTGCTGCTGTTGTTGCTGGACAGCGTCATGAAGGCCGTGAGCAGGTAGTCCTGCTTGGTGCGGCCCCAGCGCGTGGTGTTGCGCAGCGTGGTGTCGGGCGTGAAGTCGTGCTCCACGCGCAGCGTGACCATGTCGGCCGTCACGTCGTCGTGGTCGGCGCTGGTGCCGTAGAAGCGGCTGGGGTCCACGGGGCGGCCCGCGTTCAGGCGCGCATCGGTGTTGCTGTAGCCGGGCAGGCCGATGGTGGGCACGCCGCCGTCCGGCACATTGCTTTGCTTGACGTGCAGCACGTTCAGGTAGGTGCGCGTGTCGGTGTTCAGTCCGAAGGCGAACGACGGTGCGATGCCCCAGCGGTCATTGGCCACGCGGTCGCGGCCGGCGACGCCGGCGTCCTGCACCATGGCGTTGAGCCGGAAGGCCGCGCCGCCCATCCCGGTCAGGCTCTTGTTCCAGTCCACGGTGGAGCGCTTGTAGCTGCCCGAACCCGCGCCCACCGAGGCGCCGAAGCTGTCGGCCAGGCTGGGCTGCTTGGTGACCATGTTGATGGCGCCGGTGGGCGCGCTGCGGCCGTAGTCGGTGCTGGCCGGGCCCTTGGTGACTTCCACCTGCTCGGTGTTGAACACGTCGCGCGAGATGGAGCCCACGTCGCGCACGCCGTCCACATAGATGCTGTTGGAGGTGTCGAAGCCGCGCATGTAGATGGCATCACCCGTGCTGGTGTTGCCGTTCTCGCCCGCGTAGAAGGTGCCGGCGCCGGGCACGTTGCGCAGCGCCTCGGTCAGCGTGGTGGCGCCTTGTTCCTGCAGCACCTGCTCCTTGATGACGGAGATGGTCTGCGTCGTGTCCACCAGCGGCTGCGTGAACTTGGGGGAGGAGACCTGTGCGGGTTCGTAGCCGGTGCTGCGCGAGCCTTCGACGGTCACTTCCTTGAGGCTGGGCGCGGTTCTGGCGCTGGGCGTCTGTGTCTGGGCCACGGCCGGCAGGCCCAGGGTGGCCAGGGCCGCGGCTGCAGCGATGATGCCGGCCGACGGCGAGCGGCCAGCGGTGTCGTGTTTGCGGCTTTTGATGTACGAGTTGGAGTTCGCCATGGTTGAACGGAAAGCGGGATGGGCAGTGAACATGCTGGCTTGCTGGCCGGCGTTGCGCGGGCGGCTGGAGAGCTGTCTTGGCTTGCCGGTGCTGGCTGGATCAGGCAGTTTTGCCTGGATTGAGAATGGTAATGATTCCTAATAAAAATATAAGAATAATCTGATAAGTGAATGGATGGCCGTTGCCGCCCAGCAACAGCCCTGTCTCGGAACTTCAGCGTGGCGACCAGCCTGGCCGAGCGCGCCCCGCCCGGGATGTGGCGCGCGCCGCGCGCTGTTCAGGCTGGCGATGTAACGCTGGTTGGCGAGGTTGTAGACGTTCAGCTGCAGGCTCAGGTTCGCGCTGAGCTCCCAGGCCATGAAGGCGTACAGCGCAAGGGTCTTGGTGTGGCCTTCGTTGATCTGGCCGGCATAGCGGATGTCCTGGCCCGTGATCGCGTCGCTGACGCCGGGATCGTAGAGATTGGCGGGCGCCAGGGCGCCTGCGCCCGTACTCGGAACCCGAGGCGCCCTTGACGATCTCGATGTCCTCGATGTTGAAGGTGTCGCGCATCGGGCTGCCCAGGTTGCGCACGCGGTCGATGAAGATGCTGCCCGTGGTGCCGCAGCCGCGCAGTGCTTGCGGCCGGTGATGTGATTGGCGTGGTTTGCGCCTATCGCAGATCTGTTTCGTTCAGGCGTTGTGAACCCATTCGCCCTCGCGCTGCGCCGCGCCCGATTGCACCAGCGCATCCACCAGCGTGCGGCTCCAGTGCTCGGCGGTCTCGTGGCTGAAATAGCCTGCATGCAGCATGCCGAAGTAGGGCGTGGCGTCCAGCCAGGCCAGCAGTTCAGTGGTGCGCACGCGCTGCCAGTCCAGCAGCCGGTACTTGAGCAGCACCTTGGCCGCGTAGAGGGCATGGCGCTCGGGGGCGCGCACAAAGCCGTCCAGGCGGCGGCGCGCTGTGTCCAGCGCCGCGGCCACGCCCGTGAAAACGCCGCCGTGGCCGGGGACGATGGTGAGCGGTGCCAGGGCCTCGATCACATCCAGCGTGGCGGCCACTTCCTCGAAGGCCTGCAGGCCCTCGATTTCGGGAAACACCACGCCGAAGCCGTTTTCCCAGAGCGCATCGGCCGAGATCAGTGTGCGGCTGGCAGGCTCGAACAGGATGATGGAGTGCGGGTCATGCCCCGGCGCGGCATGGATCTGCCAGTCGCGCCCGGCCAGCCGCACGCTGGCGCCGGGCTGCAGTACGCCGGCCAGCGCAAATGGCGGGCATTCCTGGCCGGTGGGTGTGTAGCTCAGCGCCTCGGGATTCCAGTGGCGCACGAATTCGGCCTGCCCCGGCGCGACATAGGTCCGGGCCTGCGGCCAGCGCGCCTGCAGTGCGGCATTGCCGCCGCAGTGGTCGCTGTGCAGATGGGTGTTGAGGATGCGCGCCAGCGGCTGGCCAGCCAGCGTCTGCTCGATCAGCAGCACGGTCTGATCGGCATGGCTGACGTAGCCGGTATCGACCACGGCTGCGCCGTCGTCCTGCGGATCGGCAGGGTCGGCCGCGAAGACGATGTTGTTGGCCGACAGCCAGCCGCGCTCCAGCACGGTCATGCCGCAGGGCAGCGCAGCGGTGGCGCTTGTGGGGGCGAAGGAGGTCATGGGGGGAGAAGCCTTTCCCAAGGCTAACAGCCGCAGGCAGCCACGGCTGACGCGTGGGCTACAGCTGCGGCTGTCCGGATTTCAGGCGGGATCGCGCAGGGCGCGCCGCAGGATCTTGCCCACATTGGTCTTGGGCAGTTCGTCGCGGAACTCCACCTGCCGCGGGCGCTTGTAGCCGGTGAGCTGGTCATGGCAAAAGCGCATCACCTGGTCCTCGGTCAGTGCCGGGTCGCTGCGCACCACGTAGACCTTGATGGCCTCGCCCTGGCGCTCGTCGGCCACGCCCACGGCCGCGCATTCGAGCACGCCGGGGCACATGGAGATCACGTTCTCCAGCTCGTTCGGATAGACGTTGAAGCCGCTGACCACCATCATGTCCTTCTTGCGGTCGATGATGCGGGTGAAGCCCTCTTGGTCCATCACGCCGATGTCGCCGGTACGCATGTAGCCGTCGGCCGTGAAGGCCTTGGCGGTCTCGTCAGGCTGGTTGTAGTAGCCGCGCATGACGTTGGGGCCCTTGATGCACAGCTCGCCGGCCTCGCCGGCCGGGAGATCGCGGCCTTCGTCGTCCTTGATGGCGATGGAGATGCCCGGCAGCGGCAGGCCGATGGTGCCGCTGAAGGCGGTGGCGGTGACGGGGTTGTTGGTGCCGATGGCGCAGGTCTCGCTCATGCCCCAGCCCTCGATCATCACGCTGCCCGTGACCTGCTGCCACTGGCGCGCCGTGCCCTCGCTGGCGGCCATGCCCCCGGCCTGCGACACGCGCAGCTGCGAGAAGTCCAGCTCGCGGAACTGGGCGTTGTTGAGCAGGGCGTTGAACAGGGTGTTGACGGCCGGCAGGATGTGGAAGGGCCGTTTCTGCAGCACCTTGACGAACTTGGGGATGTCGCGCGGATTGGGGATCAGGCTCAGGCTGGCCCCCATGCGCATGGCGAACAGGCTCACCGTGAGGGCGAAGATGTGGTACAGCGGCAGCGCCGCGATGATGTGCGTGTCCTGCGCGCTGACGCGCCCGTGCAGGGCCGGCGTGAACCAGGCATGCGCCTGCAGCGTGGCGGCCACGATGCAGCGGTGGGTAAGCACGGCACCCTTGGACAGCCCGGTGGTGCCGCCCGTGTATTGCAGGAAGGCCACCGAATCCAGCCCCGCCTGGCTGGGGCGCAGCTCTTTTTGGGCGCCGCGCGCCAGCGCCTGGGAAAAGGTCGTGACCTCGCGCACGGTGCCGCCCTCACCGTCCAGCGGCAGGCTGTAGGCCGGCACCATCTTGGCCAGGTGGCGCACGGCGAAGGTGATCCAGCTGCCATACATGCCGCCCAGCAGATCGCCCATGGCGGTGACGCAGACATGGCGTATGGCGCTGCGCTCGATCACGTCGGCCAGGGTGTGGGCGAAGTTCTCCAGGATGATGATGGCCGTGGCGCCCGAGTCCTTGAGCTGGTGCTCCAGCTCGCGCGGGGTGTACAGCGGATTGACGTTGACGCAGGTGTAGCCCGCGCGCAGCACGGCCGCCATGCTCACGGCGAACTGCGGCACATTGGGCAGCATGATGGCCACGCGCGCATCGGGCTCCAGCCCCAGTCCCTGCAGCCATGCGCCCAGGCGCGTGGACAGCTGGTCCAGCTCGCGGTAGCTCATCCAGCGGTCCATGCACACCGAGAAGGGCAGGTCCGCATGCTGGGTGAAGGCTTCCTCCAGCAGATGCGTGAGCGAGCGGTATTGCTCGGGATGCACCTCGTGGGGCACATCGGCGGGATAGTTCTTGAGCCAGGGCGCAGCGTCCATGCAGGGTACCTTGGGTTGCTGGTGAGACAGGGGAACGGCAAAGGGGCAGGCGCCGGTCGGCCGGCCACCGCTGCGGCTGATTCTGGTCAGGCGGGTGCTTTGCGGTCTACGCGGGGTTGTCCTAGGCAGGGGCCGGCGTCCCCGCGAAAGTGCGGCCGCTCTGTGCTACGTTGGCGTTTTTTTCAGGGAGGGCGGGCTGCCGTGAACGCACGCATTCTGCAAATGGTGGCGCTGGGCACGCTGGCCGGCGCCATGGCCTGGCTGGCATGGTGGTGGCCGGAATCGCGCGGGCTGGCGCTGGCAGGAGCGCTGCCGGGCCTGTGCTGGCCGGGCCTGCATCTGGGCCTGCAGATGGTGTTGATGCGCCGCGTGGTGCGCAAGGCCGGCGCACCCGTGCCCGCATGGCGCACGGTGGCGGCAGCCTGGCTCGCCGAGTGGGCATTGGCCGTGCAGGTGTTTGGCTGGCGCCTGCCCTTCCGGGTCCATGCCGAGGCCGACGGCTGGCCAGGTGACCCGGCCGCAGGACAAAACGCAAGCCCGGTCACAGGCCAGGTCGGCATGGTGCTGGTCCACGGCTTCTTCTGCAATCGCGCGGTCTGGGCGCCATGGCTGCGGCGGCTCAAGGAACGCGGCATTGCCTGCGCGGCCATGACGCTGGAGCCGGCGCACGGCGCATCCATCGACGCCATGGTGGCCGACCTCGATGCCTGCGCACGCCGCATGGCCCAGGCCACGGGGCGGGCGCCGCTGATCGTGGCCCACAGCATGGGCGGGCTGGTGGTGCGTGCCTGGCTGGGCCGGTTGTCCGCGCAGGAGCGCCGGCAACTGGCTGCCCATGTGGTGACCCTGGCCACGCCGCACCGCGGCACCTGGATGGCGCGCTTCGCCCATGGCCTGCCGACGCTTCAGATGCGCGAGGACAGTCCCTGGCTGCAGCGCCTGGGGCCGCCGCCGCCCGAGGTGGCCTTCAGCTGCTGGTGGAGCTGTTGCGACAACATCGTCTTTCCCTTCCCCGTGGCCACGCTGCCAGGGCAGCACGCGCACCGCCTGGACGACGTGGCCCATGTGCAGCTGGTGTTCGACGAGCGCGTCTGGCGCTTTTGCCTGGAGCTGCGCGAGCGGCTTCAGGACGCGGAAGTCTGCAGGGCCACTTCACCGGGCAGCAGCGCATCGGCCGCGATGGTCGGCTGATCGCGCAGCTGGCGGTACAGCGGCTCGAAATCGGCGGCCGTGAGGTCGAACAGCTGCTGCAGGTCGTCGATCACGAAGTAGGTGTGCTGGTAGGTGTCGATCTTGTAGAGCGTGCGCATGGCGCGCTCCAGCGACAGCGGCAGGCGCTGCGGCTCGGGGCTGCGCACCGAGTAGTTGAGCTCACCCGAAGAACTCAGAATGCCCGCGCCGTAGGCGCGCAGGCCGCCCTGCTCGCGGATCAGCCCGAACTCGATGGTGTACCAGTACAGGCGCGACAGCATCTCGCAGGCGCCCAGCTCGGCGGCCTTGAGCCCGCCCTGGCCATAGGCCTGGATGTAGTCGGCGATGACGGGGTTGAACAGCAGCGGCACATGGCCGAAGAGGTCATGGAAGACATCGGGCTCGACGATGTACTCGAACTCCTCGGGCTTGCGGATCCAGTCCGTGACCGGGAATTTGCGGTTGGCCAGCAGCGAGAAGAAGGGCACCTCGGGAATCAGGCCCGGCACGCCGACGATCTCCCAGCCCGTGGCGCGGCGCAGGCGCTCGTTGACTTCCTCGAAGCGCGGAATGCGGTCCTTGGCGCCCAGCGAGGGCAGGGCGTCGATGAAGTGCTGGCTGGCCAGTCCCGGCAGCAGGGCGGACTGGCGTTCGTACAGGCGCCGGTAGGTGTCGTGGTCGGCCTCGGTGTAGGCGTCGTAGTCCTGCGCGCAGGTGTAGTCGTCGCTGGCGCGGCTGTAGTCGCCGCGCGGGGGGCGGTCGGCCTGGCCGTAGACCACGGGTGCCACACCGGGGGCGTGGGCGGGGGCGTGGGACGAGGTGGGGGTCGCTGCGGTGCTCATCATGGTGCTCTCCAGGGATCTTGTCATTGCTGCCCCGGGCCGGGGGCAGGCAAGGCACCTGCGCGGCTCAGAGCTGGCGGATTCGGGCGGCCTGTACCAGCAGGCCGTATTTGCTGTGCTCGGAGCGCACAAAGCGCGCGAACTCCTGCAGTTGAAGGTCTTCGGGCAGCACGCCCATGGCGGTCAGCGTTTCCTGCACCGGACTGCTGCGCATGGCCTTCGAGAACACGGCGGCATGGCGCTGGGCCAGGTCGGCGGGCCAGCCGGCAGGCGCGAACAGGCCGAACCAGTTGGCGAGGTTGAAGCCCGGTACCGTGTCGTTGAGGCTGGGCACCTCGGGCAGCAGCGGCACGCGTTCCAGCGTGGTCACGGCCAGGGCCTGCAGCCGGCCTGCACGGATGTGCGGCAGCGAGGACGCCAGGCTGTCGAACAGCAGATCGGCCGATCCGTCGAGCAGGGCCGACAGCGCCGGCTGCGTTCCGCCAAACGGCAGATGCAGCAGCGGCAGCCGCGTGAGCATCTGGTACATCTCGCCCGACAGGTGCCCGCTGCTGCCCGGCCCGCCCGAGGCATAGCGCAGCGGCTGGCGGTGCTTGGCAAGAAAGCGCTGCAGGTCCAGCGCCGTGCGTATGCGCCACTGGCGCGCCAGATCGCTGCGCATCACCAGCACATTGGGCATGCGCGCCACCAGCACCAGCGGCTGGAAGTCGCGCAGCGGGTCGTAGCCCAGCTGGGGCTGCAGCCAGGGCAGCACGGCGTGCGTGGCGGCCGCGCCCATCAGCAGCAAGCGGTCCTGGGCCGTGGCCTGGGCCACCATGTTCGAGCCCTTGGCGCCGCCTTCGCCCGGCACGTAAAGAATGTGGATGGCCCCCAGCTTCGCGGAGCTGGCCTCGACCAGAGGACGCGCCGTGCGGTCCAGGGGGCCGCCGGCTGCATAGGGAACGATCAGGGTCAGGGCGTCGGATTTCGCGTCGCGCGCCGGGGCTGTCAAGGCTGTCGAGGCTGTCGGGGGCGGCTGGGGCGGCTGGGGCTGTGCCGAAGCCGGCAGCCAAGGCAGGGCGGCCAGGGCCGCCAGCAGGCTGCGCCGCGCCATCCGGGCCGACGGCTGCGGGCCGACTGCCGCAGGTGCACGTACTGGCGCAGATGCACGGGCATGGCGTGGCATGGCGCGGGTGGCGTCGTGGCGGGGCGTCATGGCGTGAAGCGAAATGGAGGCGATCCCCGCAGTATAGGCAGCGCCGACTGCCGCTGAGGCCGCACGCGCCCATGTCCTGCGCGCGCCGGGCCGTCTGTGCGCGGGCGGGGAACTGGGCCAGGTTCAGCGGGGCTTTCATGGGGGTCTCCGGCCTTTTTGTGCAGGACAGTGTTTCGGGCGCCCCAGGCATGGCCTGCGGGCTTGCGATCAGTGCTGTCACTGTAGGCGGGAGGGGCTTCAGCTTTTTGCCGTTTGCCCTTGGTGGGAAAATGCGGAATGCATGAAAATTGCGGAATTCTTTTGTTTATCGCAATTTAACTGGTTAATTCGGGTTAACCCTGAAGAAATCCGTACTTATTTACGAGTCCACCGCCATGAGCGCCACGCACACCATCGACAAACTGGATCGGGCCATTTTGCGCCGCCTGCAGGCCAACGGCCGGGAAACCTATGACGTCATCGGGGAGCAGGTCGGCCTGTCTCCCAGTGCCGTGCTGCGCCGGGTCAAGCGCCTGGAAGACAGCGGCGTGATCGACCGCTATGTGGCCCTGGTCCAGCCGGAGACCGTGGGCCTGGGGCTGACCGCCTATCTCAACGTGCGCCTGGAGAAGTACACCGAGACCAGCAAGCGCAACCCCATGGACGTGTTCCGCGCCAGCGTGCAGACTTGGCCCGAAGTGGTGGAGTGCGTGTCGCTGACCGGGGAGATGGACTATCTGATGCGTGTGGTCGTGGCCGACATGCAGCACTACACGCGCTTCGTCATGGACACCTTGCTCAAGCATCCCAGCGTGCAGGATTGCAAGACCAGCTTCGTGATGGACCGCGTCAAGGTGACCACGGCCGTGCCTTTGTAGCCTTCGGGCTCGACAGGCGCCAGGCCGTCGGGTGTTGCAGGGAGGAGAAATTGGTTTGCATGCCAAAACCTTACGGTTTTGTTGCATTGCAATATCTTCGTTGCTCGACCTCGGGTTTTTACCTATATTTGAGCCATGAATGCATCCAAAGACTGGTTGAAGGCGTCCTGGCAGGCCGGCCGGGACATGTTGCGTGCGAGCGCAGGCCAGCCGCACCGTCCCGATGGGCGCTCCGCGTCCATGGTGCCCATTCGTTCGCTGGGCCCGTCCCACCGCGAACGCGTGGTGGCGCATTTGCTCAAGCTCGATGAAGGCGACCGCTACCTGCGCTTCGGCTATGCCGCCAGCGACGAGCAGGTTCGCCGCTATGCGATGCAGCTTGATTTCGAGCGCGACGACATCTTCGGCATCTACAACCGCCGGCTCGAGCTGATCGCCATGGCGCATCTGGCCTTTGCCTCGCATCCCGAGCACAAGAGCTGCGCCGAATTCGGCGTTTCCGTGCTCAAGCAGGCACGCGGCCGCGGCTACGGCGGGCGCCTGTTCAACCGCGCGGTGATCCATGCACGCACCAAGGGCGTGTCCATGATGTTCATCCACGCGCTGTCGGAGAACACGGCCATGCTCAAGATTGCGCGCAAGGCCGGCGCCACCATCAAGCGCGATGGCTCCGAGTCCGAGGCCTACCTGCAGCTGCCGCCCGCCGGCATCGACACGCACATGGCGTCGCTGATGACCGAGCACATCGGCGAGGTGGACTACCAGCTCAAGAAGCAGGCCAAGCAGTTCTGGGATTTCCTGGCCGACGTGCAGGAAATCCGCCGTGGCGTGCAGGATGGCCGCCACCAGGCCGGCGAATAGGCGCAAAACGCCGCAAAGGGAATTGGCGCAGCGCATGCAGGGGTGACGGAGCAATCCGCTATCCTTGCGGCTTGTTTCACTACCGCACGTCCTGCACTCCAAGACAGTGTCCGACCCCCATCCTGCGCGCTCTTCCGAGAAGGAAAGCAAGCGAAGCTTCCTGCAAAAGGTGGCCGAGTTCATCCACCCGGCCCCTGATTCTCCTGACGAGCTGATCGAGACCCTGGCCGACGCCGAGGACAACCAGGTCATCGGCCCCGAGTCCCGCGTCATGCTCGAACGCGTGATACGCATGGCCGACATGACGGCCGGCGACGTCATGGTCGCAGCCCCTCGCATGGACCTGGTCAACATCGACGCTCCGTTCGATGAACTGCTGCACCAGGTCATCACCACTGCACATTCGCGTTTCCCGGTCTACCAGGGCGAGCGCGAGAACATCATCGGCATCCTTCTGGCCAAGGACCTGCTCAAGCTGCAGCGTTCACCGGACCTGAACATCCGCGCCCTGCTGCGCCCCGCCGCCTTCGTGCCGGAGAGCAAGGGCCTGAATGATCTGCTGCGCGAGTTCCGGGGCAACCGCAACCATCTGGCCGTGGTCATCGACGAGTTCGGCCGCGTGGCAGGCCTGGTGACCATCGAGGATGTGCTGGAGGAAATCGTCGGCGAGATCGAGGACGAGTTCGACATCCCCGAGGACGAGGGCGACATCTTCGCCCTGGCCGACAATAGCTACCGCGTGGCGGGCGACACCACCATCGAGCATGTGAACGAAGCCTTCGAGGTCGCCCTGCATGCCCGCGATCCCGAAGATGAGTTCGACACCATCGGAGGCCTGATCGCCCACGAAATGGGCCATGTGCCCAAGCGCGGCGAGCAGATCCATCTGGCCGGCCTGGAATTCACCGTGCTGCACACCAAGGGCGGCGCCGTGCGCTGGTTCAAGGTGGTGCGCGATCCCGCAGCCGACAGTCTGCTGCGCAGCTGAGGCTGCCCCTTTCTATCCCCACCGACATCTCTCCCGTACCTGGCCGATGCCCCTGTCCAGTTCTTCCGCTTTTTCGCAAGACGGCCGGCGCATGGGCCGGCTCGCCGTGGGCGTGCTGCTGCTGCTTGCGGGTGCAGCCCAGGCCCTGTCGCTGGCCTGGCCCTGGGCGCGCGGCCAGGGCGACGGGCCGCTGAGCCTGGTCGGCGGCTATGGCCGCCCGCTGTGGTGGCTGCAGATTCTGTCGCTGGCCGTGCTGGCACGCGCCCTGCAGACGGCACAGCGCCCGGCCCAGGCGGCGGGGCGGGCCATGCTCTATGCCACCGCCTGGCTGGTGGCCACCTTCTGGTGGCTGTTCATCTCCATGCATGTCTATGGCGGCCTGCCTGCGCCGCTGGCCGTTGCCGCCGTGCTGGCGCTTGCGGCCTTCCTGGGCAGCTACTACGCGGTGGCCGCCTGGGGCTGGCACAAGCTGCGCCCCACCAGCACGGCGGGCGGCGCCTTGCTGTTCGCCGCCGTCTGGCTGCTGGCCGAATTGGCGCGTGGCTGGCTGTGGACCGGCTTTCCCTGGGGCGCGGGGGGCTATGCCCACGTCGAAGGGCCCCTGTCGGTGCTGCCGCGCTGGATCGGCGTCTACGGCACGGGGGCGGTGGCGTCCTGGCTGGCATATTGGCTGGCCGCCTTGGCGGCCGGTTCGCGGGGCGGACAAGCCCTTCGGCCTGCACGGTGCGCGGCCACTGTGGCGGCCCTGGTTCTGGCCTGGGGCGGGCTGTGGTGGCTTCGCGATGCCGCCATCAATGCACCATCGGCCGAACGGCCAGCGCTGAGCGTGGCCATGCTGCAGGGCAATATCCCGCAGGATGAGAAGTTCGAGGCCGGCAGCGGCATTCCGCTGGCCCTGGGCTGGTACGGGCGGGAGCTGCGCGCGGCCACGGCGCAGCTGGTGGTCGCACCCGAGACGGCCGTGCCCCTGCTGCCCCAGCAGTTGCCCGAGGAATACCTGGACCTGCTGCGCGAACCGTATCTGAAGAAGGGAGGCCGGCAGGCGGCGCTGCTGGGCATTCCGCTGGGCTCGGAAGAGGCCGGCTATACGAACTCGGTCGTGGGCTGGCAGCCTGGCCAGATCCAGGACTACCAATACGACAAGCACCATCTGGTGCCCTTCGGGGAGTTCATCCCGCCGCTGTTTCGCTGGTTCACGCAGATGATGAACATACCGCTGGGCGACTTCAACCGCGGCGCGCTGGGCCAGCCTTCCATGGCCTGGGCTGGCGAGCGGCTGTCACCCAATATCTGCTATGAGGATTTGTTTGGCGAAGAGCTGGGTGCACATTTCGGCAATGCAGCGACGGCGCCCACGGTGCTGGTGAATTTCAGCAACATCGGCTGGTTTGGCGACAGCGTGGCGATCGACCAGCATCTGGCCATCAGCCGCATGCGGGCGCTGGAGTTCGAGCGCCCCATGCTGCGCGCCACCAATACCGGCGCCACGGTGGCCATCGACCACCGGGGCGTGGTGACGCACGCGCTGGTGCCTTACGAGCGCGCGGTGCTTGAGGCCAGCGTGCAGGGCCGCGAGGCCTTGACACCGTTTGCGCGATGGGTGAATGCAGCAGGTCTGGTCCCGCTGTGCGCCGCTGCTGCGGCGGTGCTGCTGGTGGCCTGGATCGGCCGCCGCAGGGCCTCGGTTCAGGGGCTGTAGCCAAGTCCCGCGACCTGGGTCGGCGTGGCTTTTGTGGCAGAGTTTTGATGCGGCCTCGGGGTTTTGTTGCAGTCTGGCAACGTTCAGCCCCGATAATGCGCGGCTGCATGGTCCGCTGCGGGCCGCACCCATTCAGAGATAGAGGTGGCGTCAGTGCCGCCGTGGAGCAAGTTAGACAATGGCCGATTCTTTTTCGTATGAGCAACTGATCGCTTCGGGCGAAGGCAAGCTGTTTTCCGCAGACAGCGGGCGTCTGCCACTGCCTCCCATGCTGATGTTCGACCGCATCACGCACATCGACACGGATGGTGGCGCCCACGGCCTGGGCAAGATCGTCGCCGAACTCGACATCAAGCCTGATCTCTGGTTCTTCGACTGCCATTTCCGGGGCGACCCCGTCATGCCCGGCTGCCTGGGTCTGGACGCCATGTGGCAACTGATCGGCTTTTACCTGACCTGGCTGCGCCTTCCCGGCCGGGGCCGTGCGCTGGGCGCCGGCGAAGTCAAGTTCACGGGCGAAGTGGGTCCTGACGTCAAGCTCGTGACCTACGAAATCGACATCAAGCGCGTGATCAAGCGCAAGCTCAACATGGCCATCGGCGATGCACGCCTGCTGGCCGACGGCAAGGAAATCTACGTCGCCAATGACCTGCGCGTGGGCCTGTTCCTGCGCGAGGGTGAAGGCCAGGGAACGGCAGCATGACCAAACGTCGCGTAGTCATCACCGGCGCGGGCATTGTCTCGTGCATCGGCAACGACCTCGATACCGTGGAGACCTCGCTGCGCGAGGGGCGCACGGGCATCAAGGCCATGCCGAAGTTCACCGAACTGGGCATGCGCAGCCAGGTGGCCGGTGTGCCGGAGATCGACGTCGAGGCACGTATCGATCGCAAGCAGCTGCGCTTCATGGGCGATGCCGCTGCCTATGCGCAGATCGCGCTGGAAGATGCCATCGCCCAGGCCGGCCTGGCTCCCGAGCAGGTCAGCCATCCGCGTACCGGCCTGATCATGGGCTCGGGCGGCGGGTCGCCGGCCAACCAGATCGAGGCGGCCGACACGCTGCGCGAAAAGGGCATTCGCCGCGTCGGGCCCTACCAGGTCACGCGCTGCATGAGCTCCACGGTGTCCGCCTGCCTGGCGACCAACTTCAAGGTCAAGGGCATCAACTACTCCATCACCTCGGCCTGCTCCACCTCGGCGCACTGCATCGGCGCAGCGGCGCAGCAGATCGCCTGGGGCATGCAGGACGTGATGTTTGCCGGCGGCGGCGAAGAGCTGTCCTGGGGCATGGCACTGCTGTTCGACGGCATGGGGGCCATGTCCAGCAAGTACAACGACCAGCCCGAAAAGGCTTCGCGCGCCTATGACGCCCACCGCGACGGTTTCGTGATCGCAGGTGGCGGCGGCGCGGTGGTGCTGGAAAGCCTGGAGCACGCCCAGGCCCGGGGTGCGAACATCCTGGCCGAAGTCGTGGGCTTTGGCGCCACCAGCGATGGCGAGGACATGGTCGCGCCCTCGGGCGACGGCGCCATCGCCTGCATGCAGCAGGCCCTTGAAGGCCTCGAAGGCGGCGTGGACTACATCAACACCCACGGCACCTCCACGCCCGTGGGCGACATGCAGGAAGTGCGCGCCATGCGCGCGCTGTTCGGCGACCAGGTGCCGCCGTTCTCCTCCACCAAGTCGCTGACCGGCCACTCGCTGGGCGCCACCGGCGTGCAGGAAGCCATCTACTGCATGATCATGATGAACAAGGGCTTCATCGCGGGTTCGGTCAACGTGGACACGCCCGATCCCGCGCTGAACGACATGCCCCTGGTCACGCGCACACGCGATGCCCAGTTGAACACCGTGCTGTCCAACAGCTTCGGCTTCGGTGGCACGAACGCCTCGCTGGTGCTGCGCCGCTGGCAGGGCCAGTGAATACGCCCTGGTGTGTAAAAGGCGTGTCCTGAAGGAAAAAGCCCGCCTCTGCGGGTTTTTTCACTGGTGAACGCCGACAATGCCCAGGTCGCGCGGGAGGCTGCACTGCAGGCTGCTGCCTGAACCCCGAACCAAGAACAATGAAATTTTGCAAGGTTGAACCATGATTCTTGTCACAGGCGGCGCCGGCTTCATCGGCGCCAATTTCGTGCTGGACTGGCTGGCTGCCGGCGATGAGCCGGTGCTCAACGTGGACAAGCTCACCTACGCGGGCAACCTCAAGAGCCTGGAGAGCCTGCAGGGCGATGCGCGCCATGTCTTCGTGCAGGCCGACATCGGCGATGGCGAAGTCCTGGCCCGCCTGCTGGCCGAGCACCAGCCGCGCGCCGTGGTCAACTTCGCGGCCGAAAGCCATGTGGACCGTTCCATCCACGGCCCCGAGGACTTCATCCAGACCAATGTGGTCGGCACCTTCCGCCTGCTCGAGGCCGTGCGCGGCTACTGGAGCGCGCTGGATGCCGAGGCCAAGGCGGCCTTCCGCTTCCTGCATGTCTCCACCGACGAGGTCTATGGCAGCCTGGCGCCAGCGGCACCGGCCTTCACCGAAGACCATAACTACGAGCCCAACAGCCCGTACTCGGCCAGCAAGGCCGCCAGCGACCACCTGGTGCGCGCCTGGCATCACACCTACGGCCTGCCCGTGCTGACCACCAATTGCAGCAACAACTACGGCCCGCTGCATTTCCCCGAGAAGCTGATCCCCCTGATGATCGTCAACGCCCTGGCCGGCAAGCCTTTGCCCATCTATGGCGATGGCATGCAGGTGCGCGACTGGCTCTATGTGCGCGACCATTGCAGCGCCATCCGCCGCGTGCTGGAGGCCGGCAAGCTGGGCGAGACCTACAACGTGGGCGGCTGGAACGAAAAGCCCAACGTCGAGATCGTGAACACCGTCTGCGCGCTGCTCGACGAGCTGCGCCCCAAGGCCGATGGCACCAGCTACGCTGCCCAGATCACCTATGTGAAGGACCGCCCCGGTCACGACCGGCGCTATGCCATCGACGCGCGCAAGCTCGAGCGCGAACTGGGCTGGAAGCCCGCGGAGACCTTCGAGACCGGCATCCGCAAGACCGTGCAGTGGTACCTGGACAATCCCGAGTGGGTGGCCGATGTGCAGTCCGGCGCCTACCGCGAATGGGTCAGCCGCCAGTACACGGAGGGAGCCGGCGCATGAAGCTGCTGCTGCTGGGCCGCAATGGACAGGTGGGCTGGGAGCTGCAGCGCAGCCTGGCGCCGCTGGGCGAGTTGGTTGCGCTGGAGCGCCAGGGCGACGCCGGTAGCCAGGGCCTGTGCGGCGATCTCTCTCGCCTCGATGAACTCGCACGGACCGTGCGCGCTCTGCGTCCCGATGTCATCGTCAATGCCGCCGCCCACACGGCCGTGGACAAGGCCGAAAGCGAGCCGGAACAGGCGCGGCTGCTCAATGCGCTGGCTCCCCAGGTGCTGGCCCGCGAGGCGGCGCAGACCGGCGCGCTGCTGGTGCACTACAGCACGGACTACGTCTTCGACGGCAGCGGCAGCGCTGCGCGCACGGAGACCGAGGCCACGGCGCCGCTGTCCGTCTATGGCGGCAGCAAGCTCGAAGGCGAGCAACTGATCCAGGCTTCGGGCTGCCGCCACCTGATCTTTCGCACCAGCTGGGTCTATGCGGCGCGCGGCGGCAACTTCGCCAAGACCATGCTGCGCCTGGCCCAGGAGCGCGAGGTGCTGAGCGTGATCGACGACCAATGGGGCGCGCCGACGGGGGCAGACCTGATCGCCGACGTGACGGCCCATGCCATCCGCCAGGTGCTGCGCCAGTTCGGCGGCGAAGGCCTGCACCATCTGGTGGCCGGTGGCGAGACCACCTGGCATGCCTACGCCAGCCATGTGATCGCCCGCGCCCGCGAACTCGCACCCGACCGGCCCTGGAAGGTGCAGCGCATAGCTGCCGTGCCCACCAGCGCCTTTCCCACCCCGGCGCAGCGTCCGCACAATTCCCGCCTGAACACCGAGCGGCTGCAGCAGACCTTCGGCCTGCGCCTGCCGCACTGGCAGGCCGGCGTGGACCGCATGCTGCAGGAAATCATCTGAGCGCGGTCTCGCGACTCAGCACGAACGACAGGACCCACCCCATGAACGAGCAACGCAAAGGCATCATCCTCGCTGGCGGCTCCGGCACCCGCCTTCACCCTGCCACGCTGGCCATCAGCAAGCAGCTGCTGCCGGTCTACGACAAGCCCATGATCTACTACCCGCTGAGCGCCCTCATGCTCGCGGGCATCCGAGAAATCCTCGTGATCAGCACCCCGCAGGACACGCCGCGCTTCGAGCAATTGCTGGGCGACGGCTCGCAGTGGGGCCTGAAGCTGGAGTACGCCGTCCAGCCCAGCCCGGATGGACTGGCCCAGGCCTTTTTGATCGCCGAGGACTTCCTGGCCGGCGCCCCCAGCGCCCTGGTGCTGGGTGACAACATCTACTACGGACACGATTTCCCCCGCCTGCTCGAACGCGCTGACGCGCGCAGCGAGGGCGCCACGGTGTTTGCCTACCACGTGCAGGACCCCGAGCGCTATGGCGTGGCCGAGTTCGACGCCCAGGGCCGCGTGCTTTCCCTGGAGGAAAAACCCAGGCAGCCCAGGAGCAACTACGCGGTCACGGGCCTGTATTTCTACGACAGCCAGGTGGTGGAGCTGGCCAAGTCCATCAAGCCGTCGGCGCGCGGCGAGCTGGAAATCACCGACCTCAACCGCCTGTACCTGGACAAGGGCCAGCTCAATGTGGAGCTCATGGGCCGTGGCTATGCCTGGCTGGACACGGGCACGCACGACAGCCTGCTGGAGGCTGGCCAGTTCATTGCCACCCTGCAGCAGCGCCAGGGCCTGAAGGTCTCCTGCCCCGAGGAGATCGCCTTCCGCCAGGGCTGGATAGACCGTGCCCAGCTCGAGACGCTGGGCCAGGCCCTGGCCAAGAATGGCTACGGCCAGTACCTGCTGCAGATCCTCAAGGAAAAGGTGCACGCATGAAGGCAACACCCCTGGCCATTCCCGAGGTGATGCTGATCGAGCCCAAGGTCTTTGGTGACGATCGCGGCTTCTTCCTCGAAAGCTTCAACCAGCAGGCCTTCAACCAGGCCACGGGCACGGACCACCAGTTCGTGCAGGACAACCACAGCCGCAGCAAGAAGGGCGTGCTGCGCGGCCTGCACTACCAGCTGCCTCCCCATGTCCAGGGCAAGCTGGTGCGCGTGGTGCGCGGCGCCGTGTTCGATGTGGCCGTGGACATCCGCAAGGGCTCGTCCACCTTCGGCCAATGGGTGGGCGCCGAGCTGACGGAAGACAACCACCGCCAGCTGTGGGTGCCCCCAGGCTTTGCCCACGGCTTCATGGTGCTCAGCGACAGCGCCGACTTCCTCTACAAGGCCACGGCCTTCTACGCGCCCCAGGCCGATCGCGGCATTGCCTGGGACGACCCGGCCATCGGCGTGCAGTGGCCGCAGCTCGATGTGGAGCTGTCGCTGTCGGACAAGGATCTCAAGCAGCCGCTGCTGGCGGATGCCGAGCTGGCCTGAGCCCGTTCACATCTGGTCCGGCAGCACCCCGCCCGGCACGGCCTCCTCCAGAAAGCCGGCGATCAGCCGGGCCTGGCGGCGTTCGCGAAGGCAGTACAGGTATTCGGGCAGGCGCGGCACGGGGCCTGCGAAGGGCAGGACGACGATGTCGGGGTGGGCCGAGGCTTCATGCCGAGCGAAGACGCTGATGCCCATGTCGCGGATCACGGCCTCGCGGATGGCTTCGCGGCTGGCGATTTCCATGATGTGGCGCGGTGCCAGGCCGGCGGCGGCCAGCATCTGTTCGGTGAGCTGGCGCGTCATGGAGCCGCGCTCGCGCAGGATCAGCGTGTCTTGCACCAGATCGGACGCCTGCACCATGGTGCGCTGCGCCAGCCGGTGGCTGCGGTGCACCAGCAGGGCCAGCGGGTCCTGGCCCAGCTCCACGCGCAGCAGGCGCGGATCACCTTCCAGGTGCGATGAGGTCGCCAGGTCCACCTGGTAGTCCACCAGCGCCTGCACCATCTGGCGCGAGTTGCCGCCCACGATGGCCACTTCCACCCGCTCGAAGCGCCGCTGGTAGCGCTTGACGATGTCCAGCACGTAGTAGGGCGCCGTCGCACCGATGCGCAGCTGGCCCTGGCTGGCATCGCCCGAATGGCGCAGCGCCGACTCCAGCTGGATGGTCTGCAGCAGCAATTGCTCGACCTGGGGCAGCAGGCGCAGCCCGGCATCGGTGATGGACAGGCGCCCGCCCTGGCGATGGAACAGCTCCACGCCGTAGTGCTCTTCCAGCGCGCGGATCTGGGTGGTCACGGTGGGCTGGCTCAGCGAAAGCTGGCGTGCCGCCTGCGTGATGCTGCCCAGGCGGGCCACCCAGAAGAAGGACTTGAGCTGCGTGACGAACATGGCGGGGTGTTGGGGTCAGGAATGCCTGGCGCCATTTCAACATGGCGCCGTGATGCGCAGGGCCGGCGTGGCCGGGTATGTCCCTGGAAACAACTCCTGCGCCTGAAGGCACACTTCTTGCATACCAGTTTGCGTGCCAGTTTGTGTGCCAGCTGATTCATGGGTCTCGGCTGGTCTTGTGTCAGTGATTGCTCGTGATCAAGGAGCGCAGCAATGGATATTCGCAATCCCTCGCCGGGTCTTTACAACGAAGACCTGGCGCCCACCAAGGACCGCCGCTGGGGCGCCTTCAGCATTTTCAACGTCTGGACTTCGGACGTGCACAGCCTTTGGGGCTACTACCTGGCGGCCAGCCTGTTTCTGCTGTGCGGCAGCTTCGTCAATTTTCTGATCGCCATCGGCATCAGTTCTCTGGTCATCTTCTTCTTGATGAACCTGGTGGGCTATGCGGGCGAGAAGACCGGCGTGCCCTATCCGGTGCTGGCGCGTGCGTCCTTCGGGGTATGGGGCGCGAATCTGGCTGCCCTGGTGCGAGCCATCGTGGCCTGCTTCTGGTACGGGGCGCAGACGGCGGCGGCCTCGGGCGCCATGGTGGCGCTGCTGGTGCGCAATGAGGCGTTGCTGTCCTTCCACCAGACCACGCACTGGCTGGGCCATTCGGGTCTGGAGGTGATCTGCTACGTGGTCATCTGGGCCTTGCAGCTGCTGATCATCCAAAGGGGCATGGAGACCGTGCGGCGATTCCAGGACTGGGCCGGGCCTGCCGTGTGGATCGCCATGCTGGTGCTGGCCATCGGCCTGTGCGTGAAGGCTGGCGGCTTCAGCTTCGACCACGGCATTCCCATGGATGTGCTGCTGGACAAGACCAAGGATGCGGGGGTGAGCGGCGCGCCGGGCAGCTTCTGGGCGCTGATGGCCGTGGGCGCGACCTGGATCACCTACTTTGCGGCGCTGTACCTGAACTTCTGCGATTTCTCGCGCTATGCGAAGAACAAGGAAGCGGTCGCCAAGGGCAACCTCTGGGGCCTGCCCGTGAACCTGATCGCTTTCTCGCTGGTGGCCGGCATCACCACGATTGCGGCCTTCAAGGTCTATGGCGAGGTGCTGCTGCACCCCGAGCAGATCTCGGCCAAGTTCGACAGCTGGGTGCTGGCCCTGCTGGCCGCCGTCACCTTTGCCGTGGCCACGCTGGGCATCAACGTGGTGGCCAACTTCGTCTCGGCGGCCTTCGATATTTCCAACGTGTTTCCCAAGCGCATCGACTTCAAGCGCGGCGGATACATCGCCGCACTGATCGCCCTGGCTCTCTACCCCTTTGCACCATGGGAGGGCGGCGCTGCCCACTTCGTGAACGCCATCGGCGCCACCATGGGGCCGCTGCTGGGCATCATCCTGGTGGACTACTACCTGGTGGCCAAGGGCAACATCAACGTGGCGGCGCTGTATGACGAGCATGGCGAGTACCGCTACGAGGGCGGCTGGAACGTCAACGCGCTCATTGCCACCGGCATCGGCAGCGTGTTCTCCACCATCCTGCCCAACTTCACAAGCCTGCTGCCGGTCTGGTGGGGCACCTACGGCTGGTTCTTCGGCGTGCTGATCGGCGGCAGCGTGTACTGGGTGATGGCCACGCTGCGCCCGCGCCGCATTCCGGCCGCAGCCTGAGGAGGCCGCCATGTCCGAGCCGCAGGATGCGCCGGCCACCGGGCCGGCCTTGATCGCCGAGCGCGTCATGCGCTCCATCGTCGAGCGCAAGCTGCGCCCTGGCGAACGCCTGGGCGAAAAGGAGCTGGCCGAGGTCTTCGGTGTGAGCCGCACCATGGTGCGCGAGGCGCTGATGCAGCTGCAGGCGCGCGGCTTCGTCGAGGTGCGCTCGCGCCAGGGCTGGTACGTCGTCGAGCCCTCGTTCGAGGAAGCCCAGGAAACCTATGCCGCGCGCCGCGTGCTGGAGTCCGGCATGCTGCGCGACGCGGGCCGGCCGCTGCAGGCGGCCATACGCACGCTGCGCGAGCATGTGGCCCAGGAGCGCGGCGCCATCGCCGAGGCCGACAACGCCGGCCAGCGCAGCGTGCTGCTGGCCGACTTCCACGTCTGCCTGGCCGAGCAGATGGGCAACCGCTTTCTCACGGCCATGATGGCCGACCTCTCGGCGCGCACCACCCTGGTGTCTGCGCTGTACCAGTCGCAGACCGAGGCCCAGCACTCCAATGCCGACCACGAGGCCATCGTCGATGCGCTGGCTGCCGGCGACATGGCGCGCGCCGAGCAACTGATGCGCGAGCACATCGACGCGCTGGCCGCCAGGCTGGATCAGAACCTTGCTCACCGCGCGCGCCTGCAGGACCGGCTGCTGGATGCGCTGCAGCCGCAGACGGCCCAGGCTGAGCGCCCGGGCAGGGTAAAGCCGCGCCGCTGAAGAAGGCGGGAGCGGGGCGAGGGGGCGCCGAGGGGCGGAGGGCACCTAAATCCGCCAATACCCGCTTCGCCAAATTTCCGTTGTGTGACACGGACGTTTCACCTGCGCTTTCTACAGTGGGTGTCAGAGGTGGCGACCCTGCCGCCTGTCCACGAACCCACAACGGAACTGACACGCCATGCGCCACACCCTTGCCTCCCTGGGCCGTCGCCTTGCCATTGCCTCTGCGGCGCTGACCGTCGCCTTCTTCGCCACCCTGGCCCACGCGGCCAAGACCGAGCTGCTGGTCTACAGCGCGCTGGAGGCCGACCAGATCAAGGCCTACAAGAGCGGCTTCGAGAAGGCCCATCCCGAGATCGAGCTCAAGTTCGTGCGCGACAGCACGGGCATCATCACGGCCCGCCTGCTGGCCGAAAAGGCCAATCCCCAGGCCGACGTGATCTGGGGCGTGGCCGCCACCTCGCTGATGCTGCTGGACAAGCAGGGCATGCTGCAGCCCTATGCGCCCAAGGGCCTGGACAAGGTGCGAGCCAACATGCGCGATCCGCGCGCCCAGCCGACCTGGGTGGGCATGGACCTGTGGTCCTCGGCCATCTGCTTCAACACCGTGGAGGCCGGCAAGCGCAAGCTGCCGGTGCCCGCCAGCTGGGCCGACCTGGTCAGGCCCGAGTTCAAGGGCACGATCACCATGCCCCACCCGGCCTCCAGCGGCACGGGCTACCTGATGGTCGCGGCCTGGCTGCAGATCATGGGCGAGGACAAGGGCTGGGCCTACATGGACGGCCTGCACCAGAACATGGGCGTGTACACGCACAGCGGCTCCAAGCCCTGCCGCCAGGCAGGGGCCGGCGAGTTTCCCGTGGGCCTGAGCTTCGAATACCGAGCCAGCAAGACCAAGAAGGACGGTGCGCCCATCGACATCGTTTTCCCCCGGGAAGGCCTGGGCTGGGATGTGGAGGCCACGGCCATCCTCAAGACCAGCAAGAAGCAGGAAGCCGCCAAGGCCCTGGCCGACTGGGCCGTCACGCCCGAGGCCAACAAGCTCTACGCCGCCAACTTCGCCGTGCTGGCCTTGCCCGAGGCGCAGGAAAAGCTGGAGTTCATTCCTGCCGACCTCGAAAAGCGGCTGGCGAAGAACGACTTCGATTGGGCCGCGGCCAACCGCGAGCGCATCCTGGCCGAGTGGAGCCGCCGCTACGAAGCCAAGGCAGAGAAAAAGTAAGCCGGAGCCACGCCATGCTGCGCATAGACCATATCGCCAAGCGCTACCGCGAGCAGCAGGTGCTGCGCGGCATTGACCTGAACGTGGAGGCGGGCGAGTTCGTCAGCCTGCTCGGCCCTTCGGGCTGCGGCAAGACCACGCTGCTGCGCATCGTCTGCGGCATCGACATGCCTGACGAGGGCAGGGTGCTGTTCCAGGGCGATGACATCACGCGCTGGCCGGCCGCGCGCCGTGGCTTCGGCGTGGTGTTCCAGAGCTATGCGCTGTTTCCCAACCTGACGGCCGCGCAGAACGTGGCCTTCGGGCTGAACGGGCAGCCTGCGGCGCAGGCGCGCGAGCGCGTGGCCGAGATGTTGTCCCTGGTGGGTCTGGGCGCGCAGGCCCAGCGCTACCCGGCCCAGCTGTCGGGCGGCCAGCAGCAGCGCGTGGCACTGGCCCGCGCGCTGGCGCCCCGGCCGCGCCTGCTGCTGCTCGACGAGCCGCTGTCCGCGCTCGATGCCCAGGTGCGCACCGAGCTGCGCAGCGAGATCCGCCAGCTGCAGCGCCAGCTGGGCATCGCCTCCATCATGGTCACGCACGACCAGGAAGAGGCCTTGTCCATGGCCGACCGCGTGGTGCTCATGCACCAGGGCCGCATCGAGCAGCAGGGTTCGCCCGAGCAGCTCTATGCCCAGCCCGTGAGCCAGTTCGCGGCCGGTTTCGTGGGCCGCATGAACCTGCTGCCGGCCACGGCCGAGGGGGCGGACCAGGTGCGCATCGGCGAAGCCAGCCTGCGCTGTGCGCTGGCCGGCTTCGAGCGTGGCGACGCGCTGCTGGTCGGCGTGCGTCCGGAAAGCGTGGTGCTGCACCCGGCCCAGCCCACGGCGTTGCCCAACCTGTTGCGCGCCCGCGTGGTGGAGACCTCCTTCCTCGGATCGATGGCCCTGGTGCGCCTGTACAGCCCCACGCTGCAATGCCAGGTTGACGCCCAGTGGCCCCTGCGCCACGACGTGGGCCTGCCCGACTGGCTGCAGGGCGAGGTGCTGATGGAGTTGCCCGCCGCTGCGCTGCAGCCGTTGGCGGCGCCCGACGCGAGGAAGGCCGCATGAGCGCGCATCCCATGGACACGGCCGTTTCCGTGCCGGTGCCGTTGCCGGTGGACCGCTCCGCTTGCGCACGCCGCAGCGCGCCTGCAGGACCCGTGCGTCCGCAGGGGCGCAGCGCAGGCTGGGAGCGCTGGTGGCTGGGCGCCCTGGTGCTGGGCGCACTGGCCTGGCTGCTGGCCACCATCGCCCTGCCGGTGGCCAGCCTGCTGGGCAGGAGTTTCTGGGACGACACGGGCCGCTTCACGGGCCTGGCCCAGTTCATCACCTATGCGCGCATGCCGGGCGTGGCGCAATCGCTGTTCAACAGCCTGTGGCTGTCGGCCGGGAGCAGCACGGTCTGCGTGCTGCTGGCCTATGTCTATGCCTATGGCGTGGTGCGCAGCTGCATGCCGCTGGCGCGCTGGTTCCGCGCGCTGGCCCTGGTGCCGCTGCTGGCGCCCTCGCTGCTCATGGCCATCAGCCTGATCTACCTGTTCGGCAGCCAGGGCCTGCTCAAGGGCTGGCTGCAGGGGGGCTCGGCCTACGGGCCCTTCGGCATCATCGTGGGCTCGGTGCTCTGGACCTTTCCGCATGCGCTGATGATTCTGTGCACCACGCTGGCCTCGGGCGATGCGCGCCTGTACGAGGCGGCCGCCACGCTGGGCGCCAGCCGCTGGCGCAGCTTCCGCCAGGTCACGCTGCCGGCCAGCCGCTACGGGCTGATGATTTCGTGGATCGTGGTTTTCGTGCTCGTGGTGACCGACTTCGGCGTGCCCAAGGTCATTGGCGGCAACACGGCCATGCTGGCCACCGACATCTACAAGCAGGTCATCGGCCAGCAAAACCTGTCCATGGGTGCGGTGGTGGCCATGCTGCTGCTGGTGCCGGCCGGCCTGGCCTTTGCGGCCGAGCGCCATTTGCGTGCGCGCCAGGCGGCCACCATGGGCGTGCGCTCCGTGCCGCTGGTGCCCCAGCCCCATGCGCCGCTGGACCGCGCGCTGTTCGCCTACTGCGCGCTGGTGGCGCTGGCGCTGCTGGCCGTCATGGGCACGGCCGTGCTGGCCTCCCTGGTCAGCTACTGGCCGTACAACCTCACGCTGACATTCAAGAACTACCGCTTCGACATGATGGACGGCGGCGGCTGGGCCAGCTATGGCAACTCGCTGTCCATGGCGCTGGCCACGGCCGTGCTGGGCGCGGTGCTGAGCTTTGTGACCGCCTACCTGGTGGCCAAGCCCGTGCGCTGGGCGCGCACGCGCCAGTGGCTGCATGCCGTGGCCACGCTGCCCATGGCCGTGCCGGGGCTGGCGCTGGGCCTGGGCTACATCCTGTTCTTCAATGCCCAGGGCAATCCGCTGCACTTCCTGTACGGCAGCATGGCCATCCTGGTGCTGTGTTCGGTGGCGCATTTCTTCTCGGTGGCGCACATCACGCAACTGGCCGCGCTGCAGCAGCTCGATGCCGAGTACGAGCGCGTGGCCGATTCCATGGGTGTGGCCTTCTGGACGCTGCTGTGGCGCGTGCACCTGCCGGTATGCCTGCCCGTGGTCATGCAGGTGGCCGGCTATTTCTTCGTCAACGCCATGACCACGGTGTCGGCCGTGGTGTTCCTGTACTCGCCCGAGACCACGCTGGCCTCGGTGGCCGTGCTGGCCATGGACGACGCGGGCGACACCGCGCCGGCCGCCGCCATGGCCACGCTGATCTTTGCCACGGCCGCTGCGGGCCGGCTGCTGATCGCTGCGCTGGATGCCTGGGTGCAGCGGCGCACGCAGCGCTGGCGCCAGCGCTGACTTTTTTCCTTTCCCTCTCCTCTGTTTTCTCCCATGAAGAACTACGACCTGATCGTGGTGGGGGCCGGCATTGTCGGCCTGGCCCACGCCTATGCGGCTGCGCGCCGTGGCCGCAGCGTGCTCGTCATCGAGCGCGACGCGGCCTGCATCTCCGCCTCCATCCGCAATTTCGGCTTTGTCACTGTCACGGGGCAGCAGGCGGGCGCCCACTGGCAGCGGGCCATGCGTTCGCGCGATACCTGGGCCGAGATCGCGCCGCAGGCCGGCATCGAGGTCGTGCACCGCGGCCTGTGGCTGACGGCGCGCCGGGCCAGCGCCGAGGCCGTGCTCCACGCCTTTCTGAGCACCTCCATGGGCGAGCGCTGCGAGCTGCTCACGCCGGCCCAGGCCGCCGAACGCCACCCGGCACTGCGCACCGAAGACCTCAGCGCCGTGCTCTACAGCCCGCATGAGCTGCGCGTGGAGTCGCGCACAGCCATTGCCAGGTTGGCGCAGTGGCTGGAGCGGGCCATGGGCGTGGATTTCCGCTTCGGCGAGGCCGTGCTCGAGGTGGCGGCACCCCGGGTGCGCAGCGCCCGCGCCACCTACCACGGCGAACGCGTGGTGGTCTGCAACAACGCCGACCCGGGCGGCCTGTTCGCCGGCCTGTGGACGCCGCACCGCATCCAGCTGTGCCAGCTGCAGATGCTGCGCGTGCGGCCGCAGCCGAGCTTGCAGCTCAAGGGCTCGGTCATGGGGGACCTGAGCATGGTCAGATACGAGGGCTACAGCGCCCTGCCCGAAGCCGCCGCGCTGCGCGCCGAACTGGAGCGGGAGGAGGGCGAGAGCCTGGCCCACGGCATCCACCTGATCGCCGTGCAAAGCGCCGACGGCAGCCTGGTGGTGGGCGACTCCCACCACTACGGCGCAGCGCCCCAGCCCTTTGCCAGCGAAGCCGTGGACCGGCTGATGCTGCGCCACATGAACGAGGCCCTGCACCTGCGCGATGCCCAGGTGGTGGAGCGCTGGGTGGGCGTCTACCCGAGTGCGCAGGACGCGCCCTGCGTGGTGCATGCGCCCGACGAGGCCACGCGCGTGGTCGCTGTGACGGGTGGGTCCGGCGCCAGCACGGCGTTCGGTCTGGCCGAGGAGGTCTGGAGCGCGTGGTGAGCGGCAGCCGGCCTACTTACTGGCCGAACATCACCCACAGCAGCGCCAGCACCATGATCGTGGCCAGCACGGCCAGCGTGATCTTGAGGGCGCTGTAGGGGCGCTCGCCCGCGATCTGGCCCGTGTAGCCGTTGGCGATGATCTGGAAGGTCCTGCTGCCGTAGGTGTAGCCCACCAGCCAGACCGGCACGAGGATGTGCTTGAAGGTGCGGCCCTGGTACTCGCGCTGCATCTGCAGGTTGCGGTAGGTGTCGCCGGGCACCTGGCGCGCGCACAGGGCGCGCAGCTGCTCGTCCATGTCCTGCACGTTGACCTGCGCGGCCTTGCCCAGGTCGATCTGGTAGCGCTCCACCGTCCAGCCGCGCACGAACTCGGGCGTGTAGGGCTTGAGGTCGGTGGTGGTGGGGAAGGGCTCCACCTGGCGCAGCAGGTTGGCGTGCACGCCCACGGTGCCGGGCACCAGCTCGTCGTCGAAGAAATGGGCGAGGCTGCCCGAGGCCGGCTCCCAGCGCACATGGCGCACCTGGCGCGTCTGCACGTTGCCGTTGCTGTCGCGGTAGGACTCGGTGGTGTAGTAGTAGAAGCCCGCCTCGGCCTGCCAGTCGGCGCTGGCGTGGGCGTCGAAGGTCCAGTACGGCAGGTACACGCCGTGCAGCGTGTCGGTCAGCGCGGCGGACTTCAGGCGGTTGGGCGCGAACCAGCGGCTGCCGTACCACTGGCGTATGCGGTCGCGGATCTGGCCGTCGCTGATCTTGAAGGGCAGGATGCTCTGCGGCGTGATGGCATCGCCCTGGCCCTCGTGGGCCACGATGGAGGGCGAGCCGCAGAAGTCGCAGCGCTGGGCCACGGTGCGGTTCACGAAGACCGAGATCGCGCGGCAGTTCTGGCACTGGACCTCGTAGCGGTCCTCCGTGCCCCAGCCCCGGCCGGACTTTGGGTTGCGCAGCGCCTCGGCCAGGTCCTGCTCGACCACATCGCGGCCCAGTTCCTCGCGCGTTTCCTCGCTCCAGGGCACCGTGGTGCCGCAGTACGGGCACTTGAGCGCCTGGGCCTGGGCATTCCATTCGAGGTTGGCGCCGCATTCGGGGCAGGGGTGCTTGCGCACCATGGCCGGCGCGGCGGCAGCGGCCTCCCAGGAACCGGAGGCGGGGGAAGTCGAGGTGCTGGAGGAACTGGAGGAGGGCGCGCTCACGGCATCGGTCCTGGAAAACGGGACGCGGCGCCAGGCAGGGCCTGGCGCCGCAAAGGGTCAAACCACGGAAATGTCAGCCGCGCAGGAAGTCATCGAGTGCGGCTTGCGCAATGCGCCACTGGCTGCCGATCTGGCGCGCCTTGAGGTTGCCGGCCTGGATCTCGGCCAGCACATCGGCCTCGCTGACACCCAGCACCTGGGCCGCCTGTGCCGGAGTCAGCACCTGCAGGCCACCGGCGGCGGGTGCTGCCGGCGCCTGGGCGGCCTGGGCGGCGGCAGGCGAGAACGGGTCGGAGGCCTGGCCGGCCGGTGCGCCACCGGCGCCGCCGCCGTTTTGCATGCTCTTCATCATCTCCTGCGCCATGCCGAAGCCCATGGCCATGGTGGCGGGCAGGGTGGCTGCGGCAGCGCCTTCGCCGCCCGTGGTCATGGCCTGGCCCATCTGGTACTTGACGTAGTCGTTGAGGTTGCCGATGGCCGTCATGCTGGAGCGCTTGTCGATGGCCTGCTCCACCTCGGGCGGCACGGACACGTTCTCCAGCACGAAGCTGGTGATCTCCAGGCCGTACTTGTCCGTCATGGCCGGGTTGATCAGCGGCAGCAGCGCATCGCCCAGCTCGCCATAGCGCTGGGCCACGTCCAGCACGGGCACCCGGGCCTTGGCCAGCGACTCGGTGAACACGCTGATGATGCGCGAGCGCATGGTGTCGGCGAACTCGTCGATGCGGAAGTTCTGGTCCGTGCCGGCCACTTCCTTGAGGAACTTGGCCGGCTCGACGATGCGGAAGTCATAGGTGCCGAAGGCGCGCAGGCGCACGGCGCCGAAGTCCTGGTCGCGCACCATCACGGGGTTGGAGGTGCCCCACTTGTTGCCCGTGAACAGCCGCGTGTTGATGAAGTAGACATCGCACTTGAACGGCGAGTTGAAGCCGTACTTCCAGCCCTGGATGGTGGACAGGATGGGAATGTTCTGCGTGGTCAGCGTGTGCTTGCCGGGGCTGAACAGGTCGGCGTACTGGCCGGCCGAGACGAACTGCACCTGCTGCGACTCGCGCACGATGAGCTGGGCGCCGTTCTTGATTTCCTTGTCGTCGTCGGGCCAGCGGTAGGAGAGCGTGTCGCGCGAGTCATCGGTCCACTCGATGATCTCTATCAGTTGCTTGGTGATGATGTTCATCAGGTTCATGGCAGGCTCCGAAACGGTGGTGGTCCACGACAAAAAAGGTCAATGGGCCATTCTAGGCGGCGTGCATGGCGGCGGGGAGAACGGCCACCGGCCGCTGCCCCGGTGAATTGTCAAAAAATGATCCGGATGCGTCGTGCAAGGCGGGCTTTCGGGTCTTCGCGCGCCACGGCCTTTGCCGGCATGTGTCGCCTGCTCCGTTTTTTGATGCAGATCGCCCTGTGGAGCGTCTGCCGTGGGGCCGCAGGCCCGCGCCACGGCGCAGGGCCGGGCGGCGCCTTAAAATCGTCGTTTGCGCGGCGCGAGCCGCCTCTCATTCACCGGCGCGGCCCCGGCCTGCGTGCGACGCCTGAAACAAGTCATGCTCACTTTCCAACAAATCATCCTCAAGCTGCAGTCCTACTGGGCCGACCAGGGCTGCGCGCTGCTCCAGCCCTATGACATGGAAGTGGGCGCGGGCACCTCGCATACCGCCACCTTCCTGCGCGCCCTGGGCCCCGAGCCCTGGAAGGCCGCCTACGTGCAGCCCAGCCGCCGCCCCAAGGACGGCCGCTACGGCGACAACCCCAACCGCCTGCAGCACTACTACCAGTTCCAGGTCGTGCTCAAGCCCGCGCCCGACAACATCCTGGAGCTGTACCTGGGCTCGCTCGAGGCCCTGGGCTTCGATCTCAAGAAGAACGACATCCGCTTTGTCGAGGACGACTGGGAAAACCCCACGCTGGGCGCCTGGGGCCTGGGCTGGGAAGTCTGGCTCAACGGCATGGAGGTGACCCAGTTCACCTACTTCCAGCAGGTCGGCGGCATCGACTGCAAGCCCGCCACCGGCGAGATCACCTATGGCCTGGAGCGCCTGGCCATGTACCTGCAGGGCGTGGACAACGTCTACAACCTGACCTGGACCGACGGCCTGAGCTACGGCGACGTCTACCACCAGAACGAGGTGGAGCAGTCCACCTACAACTTCGAGCACTCGGACGCCGACTTCCTGTTCACCGCCTTCAGCGCCCACGAAAAGCAGGCCAACCACCTGATCGGCGAACAGCTGGCGCTGCCGGCCTACGAGCAGGTGCTCAAGGCCGCCCACACCTTCAACCTGCTCGATGCGCGCGGCGCCATCAGCGTGACGGAGCGTGCCGCCTACATCGGCCGCATCCGCAACCTGGCCCGCGCCGTGGCCAAGGCCTATATGGACAGCCGTGCGCGCCTGGGCTTCCCCATGGCGCCCAAGGCCCATGCCGACGAAGTGCTGGCCGAGCTGGCCAAGGCCGCCGAACAACAGGGCAAGAAGGCCGCCTGAGGCGGACACCGCTGCACCGAGAGAACACCAGACCATGAACGCATCGAATCTTCTTGTTGAACTGTTTGTCGAAGAGCTGCCCCCGAAGGCGCTGCAAAAGCTGGGCGACGCCTTTGCCGGCGTGCTGTTCGAGCAGCTCAAGGCCCAGGGCCTGCTGGCCTCCAGCGAAGCGCGCCTGACGGCCTATGCCTCGCCGCGCCGCCTGGCCGCCCACATCACCGAAGTCCTGCCCCAGGCCGAGGACAAGGCCGTGTCGCAAAAGCTCATGCCCGTCTCCGTGGGCCTGGACGCCGACGGCAAGCCCACGCCCGCACTGATCAAGAAGCTGGCCGCCCTGGGCGCCGGCGAAGAAGCCGTTGCCAGCCTGACCCGCCAGGGCGAAGGCAAGGCCGAGGCCCTGTTCCACGCCTCCACCGTGCGCGGCGTGATGCTGGCCGACGGCGTGCAAAAGGCGCTGGACGAAGCCATTGCCCGGCTGCCCATCCCCAAGGTCATGCGCTACCAGCTGGCCGACGGCTGGAGCAGCGTCCATTTCGTGCGCCCGGCCCACGGCCTGGTGGTGCTGCACGGCACCGAGGTGCTGATCGGCGTCAAGGCCCTGGGCCTGACGGCCGGCACGGCCACGCATGGCCACCGCTTCGAGGCGGCGGTCGATCCCGTGGTCATCCGCTCCGCCGATGACTACGCCGCGCAGCTGCGCGAGGAAGGCGCCGTCATCGCCAGCTTCGCCGAGCGCCGTGCCGAGATCGCGCGCCAGCTGCAGGCCGCTGCCGAGCGCGTGGGCGGCGGTGTCCGTCCCATCGAGGACGAGGCCCTGCTGGACGAAGTCACGGCCCTGGTCGAGCGCCCCAATGTGCTGGTCTGCGAGTTCGAGAAGGAATTCCTCGACGTGCCGCAGGAATGCCTGATCCTCACCATGAAGGCCAACCAGAAGTACTTCCCGCTGCTTGACGCCGCCGGCCGGCTGACCCACCAGTTCCTGGTGGTCAGCAACATCAGCCCCCAGGATGCCAGCGCCGTCATCGGCGGCAACGAACGCGTGGTGCGCCCGCGTCTGGCCGACGCCAAGTTCTTCTTCGACCAGGACCGCAAGAAGACCCTGGCCTCGCGCGTGGACGGGCTGGGCAAGGTGGTCTACCACAACAAGCTCGGCACCCAGGGCGAGCGCGTGGAGCGCGTGCGCTCCATCGCCAAGAGCATTGCCCGCCAGCTGGGCGACACGGGCCTGGCCCAGCAGGCCGACCTGGCCGCGCAACTGGCCAAGACCGACCTCGTGACCGACATGGTGGGCGAGTTTCCCGAACTGCAGGGCACCATGGGCCGCTACTACGCGCTCAACGACGGCCTGGACGTGGCCGTGGCCGATGCCATCGAGGACCACTACAAGCCCCGCTTTGCGGGCGACGAACTGCCGCGCGGCAACGCCGGCGTGGTCGTGGCCCTGGCCGACAAGCTGGAAACCCTGGTCGGCATGTTCGGCATCGGCAACCTGCCCACGGGCGACCGCGACCCCTTCGCGCTGCGCCGCCACGCCCTGGGCGTGATCCGCATGCTGGTCGAGAAGGACCTGGCGCTGGACCTGGAAACCCTGCTGGTCAGCGTGCTGCCCGCCTTCGGCGACAAGATCGAGGACGCCACGCCCCAACTGGCCGATTTCATCTACGACCGCCTGGCCGGCAACCTGCGCGAGCAGGGTTTCTCGGCCCAGGAAGTGGACTCCGTGCTGGCCCTGCGCCCGCAGCGCCTGTCCGACGTGCAAAAGCGCCTGGAGGCCGTGCGCGCCTTCGGCGAGCTGCCCGAGGCACCGGCCCTGGCCGCCGCCAACAAGCGCGTGGGCAACATCCTCAAGAAGGCCGACCAGGCCGTGCAGGCCCAGGTCGACGCGGCCGTGCTGGCCGAGGTGGCCGAGAAGGACCTGTACGCAGCCCTGCAATCGGTGGCGCCCAAGGCGCAGCAGCAGTTTGCTGCCGGCGACTACACGGCCAGCCTGCAGACCCTGGCCGCGCTGCGCGCCCCGGTCGATGCCTTCTTCGAGCATGTGATGGTCAACGCCGAAGACCCGGCGCTCAAGGCCAACCGCCTGGGCCTGCTGGCCACGTTGCACGAAGCCATGAACCGCGTGGCGGACCTTTCGCGACTGGCGTGAATGGAGCACCCCCTGAGGCGCTTCGCGCCTTCCCCCCGTGGCACGGCGCCTCTCTACTTGCTTCGCAAGGGAGGGGGACGGCACCCTCGGTGCGGGGCGGCGCGGCCGGCCTAGGCCCTTCCTCGGTGTCCCTCGTCTTGGGACGCGCGCAATTGAGTTCTGACATTCTTGGGACCCGACCATGAAAATTGCGATCCTGGACCGTGACGGAACCCTCAACCAGATCGGTGAAGAGGGGTTCATCGGCTCGGCCGAGGCCTGGAAGGCCCAGCGCGGTGCGCTGGAAGCCGTGGCGCGCCTGAACCGGGCGGGCTGGCATGTGGTGGTCGCCACCAACCAGCCAGGCCTGGGCCGGGGCCTGTTCGACGTGACCGAGCTCAATGCCGTGCACGCGCGCATGCATCGCGAAATGGCGGCGGCAGGCGCGCGCGTCGATGCGGTTTTCTACTGCCCCCATGCCCCGGACGAGGAATGCCATTGCCGCAAGCCCGGCACGGCGCTGTTCGAGCAGATTGCCGAGCGCTTCGGCGTCGAGGGGCAGCAGCTGTGGGTCATAGGTTCCTGCGTGGCCCACCTGCAGGCCGGAGCGGCCATGGGCGCACGCCTGCACCTGGTCTGCACGGGCGCCAGCGCCGGAGTGTCTCTGGACGGCGAACTTCCGCCCGGATTGCCTGCCGGCACCCGGCGCCATGCCAGCCTGGCCGCGCTGGCCGATGCGCTGGTTCCGGCAGATGCCGCACCGGCTCCCTGAACGCCTGAACGGCGCTTTGTCCATGCGCCGCCGGCCTGCTGTCCTGCGCACAATGCTATCTTTGTGAATTCCGATTCCTGAGGGCGCAAGGCCCGGGCCAGCCGCCCGGCCGCTGCGCCGCTTTCTGCACCACACTGCCGCCATGTCCCTGATCCGCTCCACCCTCCACATGCTCTGGATGGGCATCACCGTGATCCCCTACACCCTGGCCGTGCTGCTCACGCGCTGGCTGGGCGGCGGGCCGCGCCGCGTCTATGCCGTGGCGCGCGCCTGGCTCAAGCTGTCGGTGGACAGCGCCCGCGTGATCATGGGCGTGCGCCACCGCGTGCAGGGCATGGAGAACCTGCCCACCGATCCCAAGCAGGGCGTGGTGCTGCTGGTCAAGCACCAATCCACCTACGAGACCTTCCTCATGCCGGCGATCATGCCGCGCCCGCTGGCCTATGTGTTCAAGAAGGAACTGCTCATGGTGCCCTTCTTCGGCTGGTCCATCGGCAGCATGGACATGATCCATATCGACCGCAAGCACGGCTCGCGCGCATTCCACAAGGTCGTGGAGCAGGGCCGGCGCCTGCTGGCCCAGGGCACCTGGGTCATCATGTTCCCCGAAGGCACGCGCATCCCGCGCGGCGAACGCGGCGAGTACAAGACCGGCGCCACGCGCCTGGCCATCATGACCGGCGTGCCCGTGGTGCCCATTGCCGTCACCTCGGCCAAGTGCTGGCCGCGCAAGGCCTTCATCAAGACCCCGGGCGTGGTCGATGTCTCCATCGGCAAGCCCATCCCTTCCGTGGGCCGCAAGCACGAGGAGCTGATGGTGGAAGTCGAAAACTGGATCGAATCCGAGATGCAGCGCCTCGACCCCGAGGCCTACCGCGCCTGAGGCAGGAGTCGGCATGGCGGACACGGCACAGCGTTCCTGGGACTGGTTGGTGCCGCCCGCCGTGGAAAGAAAGGACGGCGGGCTGAGGCCGCGCCGTGAGCGATCCGCTCAACCCGAAGCGCCGCAGGCTTTGCCTGCACCTGCACCTGCACCCACCCCGCCCGCCGGCTCCGTGCACAGTTCCTTCGTTCATCCGCAAGCCAACCAGCAGGCGGTTCTCCAGGGGCAGGTGCTGCACTTTCGGTTGCAGCGGTCGCGCCGGCGCACCATAGGCTTCACCATCGGCGCGCAGGGGCTGGTGGTCAGCGCGCCCGCATGGGTGAGCATGACGGCCATCGGGCAGGCACTGGATGCGAAGTCGGGCTGGATACTGCGCAAGCTCCAGGAGGCCGGGCAGCGCCAGCGGGCCCAGCAGTCGGCACGCATCCGGTGGGAGCACGGCGGCGAGATCGACTATCTGGGGCGTCCCCTGGCACTGCTTCTCACCGGTGGCGAAGCCCAGCCGCTGCGCACCCGCCAGGTCCACCGCGAACAGGCGGCCGACGGCAGCCAGTCCCTGCACCTGCCCCTGGCGCCAGACGCATCAGTTGCCGAGGTGCGTGCCTGCGTGCAGGCCTGGATGCTGCGCGAGGCCCGCTCCTGGTTCACGGCCAGCCTGCAGCGCCATGCGCCGCTGCTGGGCGTGCAATGGACCAGCCTGCGCCTGACCAGCGCGCGCACGCGCTGGGGCAGCGCCAACACCGCAGGGGCCATCCGCCTGAACTGGCGGCTCATGCAGCACACGCCCGAGGTCATCGACTACGTAGTCGTGCACGAGCTGTCCCACCTGCGCCACATGGACCACAGCCCGCGCTTCTGGGCCACGGTGGCCAGCGTGATGCCGGGCTGGGAGGCGCAGCGCCAGGTGCTGCGCGACAGGCTGCTGCCGCCCTGGGAATAGGCGACTCGGGCACCGGCGAGGCGGCGCCGGTCGGGCTGGACGGTTATTCTTGTCGGGCTGGACGGTTATTCTTGCCGGGCACACAACCGCGTCCTATCAAGAAAGCCCATCCATGTCCGCAAACGCTCCCGTTCCCGCAGCCATTCCCCTGACCGTCCAGCCCGCACAGGGCTATGCCGGCGACATTCCTCCCGAACTTGCTTGGCAATGGCTGCAATCCGGCGAAGCCGCGCTGGTGGACGTGCGCACCGATGCCGAGCGCGAGTGGGTGGGCCGCGTACCCGGCGCCGTGGCCGTGGCCTGGAAGCAGTGGCCGTCCATGGCCATGAACCCCGATTTCGACAGCCAGCTGCGCGCCGCCGTGCCTGAGGGCGGCAAGGTGGTCCTGCTGTGCCGCAGCGGCGTGCGCTCGGTGGCCGCTGCCCAGCGCGCAGCGCAACTGGGCATCGAGGCCTACAACATCCTCGAAGGCTTCGAGGGCGATGTGGACGCCAACGGCCAGCGCGGCCATGTCGGCGGCTGGCGCCTGCGCGGCCTGCCCTGGCGCCAGTAAGCCGGCGCCGACCTGGCGTCGCTCAGCGCTGCGGCTGCGCGAACCCCAGCGCCGCCGCCCGGGCGGCCACCATGTCCACCAGGGCCTGGGCCGGTCCTGACAGCGTGGCCTGCGAGCGCATGGCCAGCAGCAGCCGGCGCCGGGTGTTGAGCGCCCCCAGCGGGCGCAGCCGCAGTGCCCGCGCGGCCAGGTGCGGCGCGGTGGCCGCGCGCGGCAGGATGGCCAGGCCCAGGCCCACCGAGACCATGTGGCACATGGCATCGAAGCTGCGCACCTGGATGCGGATCCGCACGGGCCGGTTGATGGATTCGGCCTCGGCCGCAATGCGCTGCATCAGCGAGGTGGAGCGGGCCAGGCTCACGAAGTCGTGGTCCAGCACGGTGGCCAGGGGCACGGGGGAGTCGTCGTCCGTGTCCAGCGCATGGCCGCGCGGCATGACCAGCACCAGCTCGTCCACATCGCAGACCTGGGTGCTCAGCCCTTCCAGGGGCGTGTTCTCCCCGATGATGGCCAGCTCGGCCACGCCGCTGAGCACGGCGCGCACGGACTCCTCGCTCAGCGCGTCTTCCAGGTCCACCGAGACACCCGGGTGGGCCGCCATGAAGTCGGCCAGCAGCCGGGGCAGAAAGCCTGCGAACGCCGAGTTGTTGGCCCACAGGCGCAACTGGCCCGTGGCGCCGCTGCGAAAGTCGTCCATGGCCAGGGCCAGATGTTCAAGCCGGGCCACCACGTCCACGGCATGGTGGTACATGCTCTGGCCGGCGGGCGTGGGCGTGACGCCGCGCTTGCTGCGCACCAGCAGGGTCACGCCGCAGTGCTGCTCCAGCTCGGCCACGCGCTTGCTGGCGGCTGCCAGTGACAGCCCCAGCGTGCGCGAGCCCGCCGTCAGGCTGCCGGCATCGACCACGGCCACATACAGGCGCAGCGTCAGCAGATCGAATCGGTGCAGGTTGATCATTCGCATCCTCCACCAGAGACGAAGGATGGATCAACGAGATACGGCTGTTCGACCGCGAGCAGGCCCGCAAGAATGCGCCGGTACAAAGAGAACATGGAGACAAGCATGAATCGACGCATTGTGCTGCAGGCCGCCGGCCTGGCAGCGGCCGCCCTGCTGGGCGCAGGAACCGTCCAGGCCCAGGCCTTTCCAGCCAAGTCCATCACCCTCGTGGTCCCCAATCCGCCCGGCGGCGTGGTGGACACGGCGGCACGCCTGGCGTCCGATCCGATGTCGCGCCTGCTGGGGCAGTCGGTCGTGGTGGACAACCGGGGCGGGGCCAGCGGCAACATTGCCTACCAGATGGTGGCCAGGGCACCCAAGGACGGCTACACGCTGCTGGCTTCGTATTCGGCCTACCACGTGGGCAATCCGGCGCTGTTTCCCAAGCTGCCCTGGGCCCAGTCCGAGCTGGTGCCCGTGGGACTGATCGTGGCCGCCACCAATGTGATCGCCGTCCATCCTTCGGTGCCGGCGAACAGTCTGCAGGAATTCATTGCCTACCTGCGCAAGAACCCGGGCAAGGTCAACTATGCGTCGCAGGGCAATGGCTCGCTGTCGCACGTGGGCACGGCCGTGTTCGCCCAGGTGACCCAGACCCAGATCACGCATGTGCCCTACAAGGGGTCCGGCCCGGCCATCCAGGACGTGCTGGGCGGCCAGGTGCAGATGTTCATCACCACGCCGCCTTCGGTGCTGGGCCATGTGCAGACGGGCAAGCTCAGGGCCCTGGCCGTGACCAGCAAGACGCGCCATCCCATGCTGCCCGATGTGCCCACCACCGCAGAAGCGGGCCTGCCGGGCTTCGAGCTGGAGGCCTGGGTCGGCCTGTTCGCGCCTGCGGGCACGCCGCCCGACGCCATCGCCAGGCTGTCGGACGCGCTCAAGACCTCCCTGGAGTCGCCTGACGTGCAAAAGCGCGCGGCCCTGCAGGGCGTGGAGCCGCGATTCCTCGGCCCGCAGGCGCTGGCCGCCCTGGTCCAGCGCGAGACGGACCACTGGGGCAAGGTCATCAAGGCCAACCACATCACGATGGATTGACATGACAGCCAAAAACCATTTCCGTATCGGGCAGATCGTGCCCAGCTCCAACACCACGATGGAGACCGAGATCCCCGCCATCCTGCGGGCCCGCGAGGCCCTGGCGCCCGAGCGTTTCACCTTTCACTCCAGCCGCATGCGCATGAAGCATGTGACCAAGGAGGAGCTGGCTGCCATGGACGGCGACAGCGACCGCTGCGCGCTGGAACTGTCGGATGCGCGTGTCGATGTGCTCGGCTATGCCTGCCTGGTGGCCATCATGAGCATGGGGCGCGGCTACCACCGTGTCTCCGAGACGCGCCTGCACCAGCGCACCGTGGACAACGGCGGCCCCGCGCCTGTGGTCACCAGCGCCGGCGCCCTGGTCGATGGCCTGCACGCCATCGGCGCGAAGAAGGTGGCGCTGCTGGCGCCCTACATGAAGCCGCTGACGCAGCTGGTCATCGACTACATAGAGAACGAAGGCATCGAAGTGGTGGACAGCATCTCGCTGGAGATTGCCGACAACCTGCAGGTGGGCGCCCAGGATGCGCGCGCACCCATCGAGATCACGCGGCGCCTGAACACGGCCAATGCCGACGCGGTCATCGCCTCGGCCTGCGTGCAGATGCCCTCGCTGGCCTCGGTGCAGCCCATCGAGGACCGCGTGGGCCTGCCGGTACTGTCTTCCTCGGTGGCCACGACGTTCATGATGCTCAAGCGCCTGGGCTTGCCGACAGCCGTTCCGGGGTTCGGTGCGCTGTTGAGCGGTAAATACTGAATCTTTCATTGAGAAAGGCCGCTATTGCGGCCTTTCTCGGAGCGGGGTAGGTCTAATTCGCGGCATCCAGAACTGGCATGAGCCAGGTCAGAGACACCGAGCAAGGGCCGCCCCGCCGCGAGGGTGTCGTCCCCCTCAGGGGGAAGCGGCGACGCCGCTCAGGGGGGCTTAGATTGCCGGAATGCGCAGCTTCTGGCCGGGGTAGATCTTGTCGGGGTGGCTCAGCATGGGCTTGTTGGCCTCGAAGATCACCGGGTACTTGTTGGCATCGCCATAGAACTTCTTTGCAATGGCCGACAGCGTGTCGCCGCGCACCACGTCGTGGTACTGGGCTTCGGGCTCGGGGTTGGTCACCGTCATCTGGTTGTCCACGGACTGCACGCTGGAGACGTTGCCGCAGCACAGCGTCACCTTTTCCTTGGCCGCCTGGGTAGGTGCCGTGCCCAGCACCGTGACCTTGCCCTGCGAGCCGTCGAACTGCACCTTCACGTCACTGACGCCCAGGTTCTGCGTGCCGATATAGGTCTCGATGGCCTTGGCCGCCTTGGCATTCAGGTCTTGCGCAGGCTCGGCTGCCTGTGCGGCGCTGCCGCCGAACAGCTTTTCGCCGGCTTCCTTGATGAAACTGAAAAGTCCCATGGGTGACTCCTGTTGGTGGGTGGAAAAACGGAAAGGCCAATGTAACGCCTAACAGTGGCAGCGCGCGCTGCCGGGCAGGAGCGCTCCCGGATTTTTGACATTTGCGCCATTCTTGCGTTCACGTCCTCACTCAGTTGTCGTCCATGGCTGACGCTATCCTCCGGAAAACTCCGATAATCCCGCCCATGACTTTTTTGGCCATAGACATCGGCAACACCCGCTTGAAATGGGCGATGTACGACGCGCATCGGCCTGGCGCTGCCCTGCTGGCGCACGGCGCCGAGTTCCTTGAGCACATCGAGCACCTGGCCGAAGGGCCGTGGAGCGACCTGCCCACGCCCACGCGCATGCTGGGCTGCGTGGTGGCTGGCGACACGGCGCGACGGCGCGTGCACGACCAGATCGACATGATGCTGGGCTGGGATTTCGAGCCGCAGTGGGCCGTGCCCAGCGCAGCCGAGGCCGGCGTCACCAATGGCTACGATTTTCCGTCGCGCCTGGGTGCGGACCGCTGGGTGGCCATGATCGGTGCGCGCCAGCACATCCTGCAGCGCGGCCCCGAGCGGCCCCTGATCGTGGTCATGGTCGGCACGGCCGTCACCGTGGACGCGCTGGACCAGCATGGCCACTTCATGGGCGGGCTGATTCTTCCGGGCCACGGCATCATGCTGCGCGCCCTGGAAAGCGGCACGGCCGGCCTGCATGTGCCCACGGGCGCGGTCACGCCATTTCCCACCAACACCAGCGACGCCCTGACCAGCGGCGGCACCTACGCCATCGCCGGTGCCGTGGAGCGCATGTACCAGCATCTCTACATGCACTGCAGCATGGAGCCTGCCTGCGTCATGGCCGGCGGCGCCGGCTGGAAGATGGTGCCCAGCATGACGCGGCCTTTCGAACTGGTGGACAACCTCATCTTCGAGGGGCTGCTGGTCATGGCCCAGCGCCGTTGGGGCGATGCCAGCGGCCTGCCCGCGGAGGCGGTGAAGGCGGCTTGAAGCCGCCTTGAACCACCTGACAACGCCTGAAACCGCCTGAGGCCACTTTTCATCGTGCAGCGCAGCATCGCGCCGCACGATTGCGCGCGTAACAGTTGATGACGGGAAGGCGGCGCCCCTGGGTGTCGCATGCTATGCCTTTGGCGGGGGATGCGGCGACAGTGGATAATCCGCGGCAATGTCTTCCACCAATCACCTCATGGAACCGATTGCCGCTGTCGAAGCCCCGATCAAGGGGCGGCTGGGCGAACGCCTCCTTTCCGCCGGCAAGCTGAACGAGCGCGATCTGCAAAACGCCCTGCAGGCGCAGCAGGAGTTGGGCGGCTACCTGGGCCAGGTGCTGGTACAGCTGGGTGTGGTGGCGGAAACCGACGTGGCCCAGGCGCTGGCCGAGCAGCTGCAGATGCGCTGGCTGCGTGCGGAAGAGTTTCCCGACCTGCTGCCCGACGTGCCTGGCCTGCTGGCCAGTTTTCTGGATGCGCAGTGCGTCTGCCCCATTTCGCTGCAGGACGGCGTGCTCGAAGTGGCCATGTCCGTGCCGCAGGACCCCTTCATCACCAAGGCGCTGCGCCTGGCCACGGGGCTGCAGATCAAGCCCGTGCTGGCGCTGGAGGCCGACATCCGCAAGGCACTGTCCGAAGCAGGCCAGGAACCCGAAGGGGAAGAAGGCCAGGACTGGGAATCGGACGCCACGGGTGGCGACTTCGTCGAACATCTGAAGGACCTGGCCAGCGAGGCGCCTGTCATCCGCCTGGTCACAGGCATCATTTCCCGCGCCATCGAGCTGCACGCCTCCGACATCCACCTCGAGCCCTTTGAAGCCGGCCTGCAGGTGCGCTACCGCATGGACGGCGTGATCCACGCGGCCGAACTCGTGCCGCCGCGCCTGAGCGCCGCCGTCGGCTCGCGCGTCAAGCTGCTGGCCCATCTGGACATTGCCGAGCGCCGCCTGCCGCAGGACGGCCGCATCAAGACCCGCGCCAAGGGCCGCGAACTGGACCTGCGCGTCTCCACCGCGCCCACGGTGCATGGCGAGAGCATCGTCATGCGGGTGCTGGACCGCGCCAGCGTGAGGCTGCGCCTGGAAAGCATGGGCTTCGAGGCGGACACGCTCGAGAAATTCAACACGCTGCTGGCCAAGCCGCACGGCATTGTGCTGGTCACGGGCCCCACGGGCTCTGGCAAGACCACCACGCTGTATGCAGCCCTGTCCAAGATCGACGCGGTTTCCAACAAGATCATCACCGTCGAGGACCCGGTCGAATACCAGCTCGACGGCATCAACCAGATCCAGGTCCATCCCCAGATCGACCTGACCTTCGCCAACGCCCTGCGCTCCATCCTGCGCCAGGACCCGGACATCATCATGATCGGCGAAATGCGTGACGGAGAAACCGCGCAGATCGCCGTGCAGTCCGCCCTGACAGGTCACCTGGTGCTGTCCACGCTGCACACCAACACCGCCGCAGGCGCAGTCACCCGCATGCGCGACATGGGGGTGGAGAGCTACCTGATCACCTCCTCGGTCAACGGCGTGCTGGCCCAGCGGCTGGTGCGCACGCTGTGCTCGCGCTGCAAGCAGCCCGACACACTGCCGACGGCCGCCATCGAGGGCAGCGGCCTCAAGCGCTTTCTGCGCGAGGGCTCGCCCATCTACCGCGCCGTCGGCTGCGAGCACTGCCGCGGCACGGGCTACAAGGGACGTACCGGCATCCACGAACTCATGGTCATCGACGAGCCGCTGCGCCGCGCCATCATCGAAGGCCAGGATGCCAACGCCCTGCATGCCATGGCCGCCAAGAGCGGCATGCTGAGCCTCTATGACGACGGCCTGCGCAAGGTGGCTTCGGGCGTCACCACGCTGGACGAAGTGCTGCGCGTGACCCAGGACCAGAGCGATGCCTGATTACAGCTGGGAGGCCGTGGACAGCCGCGGTCAGATGGTCAAGGGCACTTTTTCCGCTGCGGCCGTGGCCGAGGTGGTGGTGCACCTGCGCAAGAGCCGCCTGTCGCCCATCAAGGTCGAGGAAGCCGCAAGCCTGGGCAATGTGCCGCTGGCGGCGCGTGCGCTCAAGAAAGGCCGCATCAAGGCCGACGACATCCAGGGCATGACCACCGAACTGGCCATCATGATGCGTGCCGGCCTGTCGCTGGACAATGCGCTCAAGGTCCTGGTGGAGATGAGCCACAAGGTGCAGATGCAGGCCATGCTCCAGTCCGTGCTCGACAGCGTCAAGGCCGGCATGCCGCTGAGCCAGGCGCTGGGCAAGCACCATGACCTGTTCGGCGACTTCTATATCAACATGGTGCGCTCGGGCGAGGCCAGCGGCCAGATGTCGGGCGTGCTCAACCGGCTGGTGGAACACATGGCGCGCCAGCGTGCCCTGCGCGACAGCGTGGTCTCGGCCACCATCTATCCGGCCATCCTGCTGGGCGTGGCCGTGCTGTCCCTGGTGGCCATGCTGGGCTTCGTGGTCCCGCAGTTCGAGCAGCTCTTCAACGACATGGGCGACGCGCTGCCCTTTCCCACGCAGTTCGTGATGGGGCTGGGCCATGCGTTTCGCAGCTACGGCTGGGCGGTGTTCATCGTGCTGGGCGCGCTGGGCTGGGCCTTTTCCCGCTGGGCCAAGAGCCCCAAGGGCCGCCAGACTTGGCAATCGTGGCTGCTGGGCCTGCCGGGCCTGGGGGGCGTGGTGCGCAAGTACCAGCTCACCTTGTTCAGCCGATCGCTGGGCACGCTGCTGGGCAACGGCGTCACGTTGCTGACAGCACTGCGCATTGCCAGCGACACGGTCTCCAACGTCGCCATCCGCGAGCGCCTGGAAAAAATGGGTCCCATGGTCAAGGAAGGCCATCGCATGGCCCATGCTGCCCAGAAAACCGGAGAATTCGAGCCCCTGGCCCTGAATCTGGTGCGGGTGGGCGAGGAAACCGGCCGCCTGGGCGACATGATGCTGGAGCTGTCCAACATATTGAACCGCGAGGTCGAAAACGCGATCAAACGCCTCCTGACCATGCTGGAGCCGGCGCTGATCCTGGTCCTCGGTATCCTTATCGCCTCCATCATCGTGTCGATCCTGCTCGGAATCCTGTCCGTCAACGATCTGGCCGTCTGATGAATCTGAATTGTCTGAAAGGTATGTAGAAGATGATGCGCATGCAAAAGCAACTGTCCTCCCGCGCCCGCAAGCGTGGCTTCACGCTGATCGAACTGCTGGTCGTGCTGGCCATCCTGACCCTGCTGGCCGGCCTGGTCGGCCCCAAGGTGCTGAACCAGTTAGGCGGAGCCAAGACCAAGACGGCCGGCGTGCAGATTGCCGACATCGAAAAGGCGCTGGAGCTGTACAAGCTCGACGTGGGCCGCTATCCCACCTCGCAGCAGGGCCTGGACGCGCTGGTCAAGCAGCCCGCTGGCGTCGCCGGCTGGGCAGGCCCTTACCTGAAGGGTGGCGTGCCGAATGATCCCTGGAACAATCCTTACCGCTACACCTACCCGGCTGCCAATGGCGACCTCGAAATCCTCTCGCTGGGTTCCGACGGCACACCCGGTGGCGAGGGCGAGGCCTCCGATATCCGCAACACCAAGTAAGTTGCTGGTCTGACGCCGTAGTGCAACGCTGCCTCCGTGCCGGGAATATGTCTTGAAGCGCTCCCATGGTTTCACGCTGATCGAGTTGCTGGTGGTCTTCGGCATCCTTGCCGCGATCATCGGCATCGTGCCGCCCGCCATGGGCAAGCTGCGGGATGCCGTCGCCTACCGCCAGACGGTGCAGGACGTCACGGCCCTGCTGCGCAAGGCGCGGCAGCAGGCGACGCTGCAGGGCATGCCCGTGGCGTTTGCCTTCAACACGGTGAGCCAGCAATACGGTATTGCCGGGCAGGCATCTGCGAAAGTACCCGAGGGCCTGAAGGTGCAGCTCGTCACGGCGGCCGGCGCCGCACTTGCCGACGGCAGTCAGACCATTGTTTTCCTGCCCGAGGGAGGCGCGACGGGCGGCAGCATCTCGTTGATACGAGGTGAAAGCGGTGGTGGCGTGCGCTTGCGGGTGGACTGGCTGTCCGGTCAGGTCACCAAAGAAACCCTGTGATGTCGCAACGCTCTGGCTCCCGCGCGGCGGTGCGGGGTATGACCCTGCTGGAACTGCTGGTCGCCCTGACCATCATGGCCATATCGGTCGCTTTGATCTATCGCGCCGTTGGCGGTTCTGCGCGTGGCGTGGCCAAGCTGGAGCAGACCCAGGGCGTGGCCATGTTGGCCGAATCGCTGATGGACGCTTTCCCCATGGTCGATCCTGGCGGAAACCAAGCCTCCGGGCAGGATGGCGCCTATGCCTGGCAGATTATTTCAGCCCCATTTTCGGCAGGTGATTTGCCGGAAACGGCGGCTCCTTTGCACGCCTTGCGCATCACCATACTCTCTGAGGGGCGCAGCTGGGTGTTCGAGACACTTCGTCCCCAGCGGCCGCTGCAACCTGGCGAGGTGACAAGGTGATGAGGATGTTTAGGGCACCTCGCGCCCGCGCGCAAGGTTTTACGCTGGTAGAGCTTCTCGTGGCCATGGTGCTGCTGTCCATGCTCACCCTGGGGTTGGCCTCGGTCATGTCAACAGTCTCGCAGACGCAGGAACGTGTGGATGCCCGGCTTGACCGCATGGACCATCAGCGGGTGTCGATCGGGTTCTTGCGCTCTGTGCTGGGGCAGATTTCCGCTGCCCAGAGGCAGACCGGTATGCGAAAGCAGGGAGAGAGCGAGTATTTCTTTGAAGGCGGACCCAAGGGAATGCAGTGGCTGGGAATCATGCCGGCCCGGTTTGGCATGGGTGGGCGAACCCATTTCCAGTTGGCCTTGGACGGTGACGCTTTGGTGCTGCGCTTCGCTCCCTGGAAGGGGGTGGACGTCGCTCCTGACTGGGGGCAGGGCCAATCCTATGTCCTGGAGCGGGCCGTCACGGCCTTCGTGCTGAGCTACCAGAACGCGAAATCGGGCGTTGCGCAATGGCAGCCGCAGTGGGTTGATGACAAGGAGCTGCCTTCTGCGGTCCAGATTCAGCTGCAATCGGCCGGTGGTGTCTGGCCGTTGATGGCGATTGCCTTCTACACCCCTCCTGCCACCAACCGAAGCTCTGGTAGCGGCGGCGCCGTATTCGGTGGGAGCCGCCGATGAGCCGGCAGTACGCAGGCGGGATGAAGAGACACCAGGGCATGGCGTTGGTGCTTGTACTTTGGATCGTTGCAGCACTTTCCATTTTTGCCACCAGTTTGGGCAAGGTGGTCCGCCAGGAGGCCTCGGTGGTTGGTGTTACCCGCGACATGGCTGCTGGACGAGCCCGGGGAGAAGCAGCCATCTATCAGGTTTTGCAACAGATTGCACTCAAGCCCCAGGAATTCAGCGAACGTAGGGTGGAGCAGGTTCCATGGGGGGGGCAGATAATAGAGGTCGAAATTCTGCCCTGGAGCGGTCTGGTCAATATCAATGCGGCTTCGCCGGAATTGCTGGGATCACTGTTCACACGCATGGGCTTGGGGCAGGGCGCGGCGCTTGCGCAGGCCTTGGTCGAGTTCCGTCAGGCAGGAAAAGGGGTGGTCAATAGCGTGGCGTGGGAGGCGCCCGAAGATCTGCTGCAGATTCCCGGGGTGACCTATGGCATCTACGCACAGATTCGACCCTTCATCGTGGCGGATACCGATGGGCGCACTGGCATCAACCCCAAGGCGGCACCCGCTGCTCTTTTGGCCGCGCTGGATGGCACCGGCGGCGCAGCCTTTCAGGAGAGTCTTTCCAGTCCCCGCTATCGTCTGACCGCACGGGTGGTGTTCGATGGTGGATCGGTCATGGTGGTGCGGGACGCGGATGTCATCGGCGGTGGCAGTCGGGGCTCGTTGCCCTGGACGTTGCTTTCGGCCACGCAGTCCTGGGTGGGTCGTATATAGCGAGGCTTTGGGCATTTCCTTGGGGTAGGCGCTGCCAGGTGCCTGTTTCAATGGTGCTGCAGGAGCAAGAAGGAAGAAAGAATTGAAAGCAATTTTGTTCAACGGATGCGGCGTTTTATGGGACTGATGACATCCGATGCCAAGCTGTTTGGGCTGGATCTGCGCGAACTGACTGCGGAGCTGCACGATGCGTTCCACAAGCTGGTGCGCCTACCCTGGCTGCGCAGAGCCATGCCCGTTACCCTTGTGAAGGTGGCTGGCGATGCAACAACCATCGCTGGCGCCAGAGCCCAGGGTATGCACATCGAATGGACCGATTTGTCCAGCGATATGCTCGAACGCGTCACTCATACCGCAGTGCTGCTGGATTCCGAGCAGGTGTTGCAGCGTTCCCTGACGCTGCCTCCGATGGCACCTGCAGCCCTGCGCAGTGCCATTGAACTCGACGTGCAGACCATGACGCCATTTGCGCCCCAGGACACGCTTTGGTCGTATGTCCAGCGTCCTCTGGCGAAAGCACAGGGTCGGCAGCGGGTCGAGGTGGTGATCGCATCGCGAAACCAGGTGGAGCAGGTGCTGCGCCTTCAGTCGGCAAGGTTGCCTGGAGATGGCCATCCCGAAGTCTGGGCTCCTGCCGGCGCGGAGCTGGTTGTCTTGCCGGGCTTTGGCGAGCCTGCGCGCCTGCGCAACGAAGCCAAGCGACGCAACTGGATCTTGATGGGCCTGGGCATCGTGCTGGCATTGGGCGGGGCATTGGCTGTTACTCCATCACTGCAACTGAGGATGAGGGCCATCGATGCCAGTCAGCAGTTGGCCGCATTGACGAAGACATCGGCCGAGGTCATGGCCCAGCGCCAGGCGTTGGTCGAAGGTGGGGAGAATCTTGGCAAGCTGCAGGAGCGACTGCAGCAGCAACTGAACCATCTGCAGGTGCTGGCCGTGTTGACCAAGGTGCTGCCCGATGATTCAGCGGCCCAGCGCGTAGTGCTCCGAGGAACCAAGTTGACGGTCCAAGGCCTGACCAGCAACGCATCCAATGTCGTGGCCTTGCTGGCCAAGACTCCCGGGTTCCTGGATGTGCGTCTGCCCACGGCGGTGACGCGTGCACCAGGATCGGGCAAGGAGAATTTTGTGCTTGAAGCCAATATTGATCCCAATGTGCTGGGCCTGCTGGCCAAGGCTGCAGAGGAAAAACCGTCTGTTGAGGGCGATGCGGATCCCAAGGAGGCGCAATGACCGCCGGTTCGCAGAAACTCACGCCTCGCCAGTGGTTGCTGCTGGGAGGAATCGGCTTGATTCTGATTTTGCCGCTTGCCGCCTTGGGCTCCTGGGTTTACTCCAAGCATGTATGGGCCCAGGAGCAAGTGGAGACCCTGGAGCCCCGCTACGCAAGACTTGCCGGTATTCAGGAGCAGGCGCAGGAAATCCAGGAGGCGCTGGAGCAGATAGAGACCGTGAAGGCGCTGCACATCTATCCAGCTGAGCAAGACAGCACGCAAACGGGCAATGCGGTGCAGCAGCGACTGCGGGCGCTTCTCGACAAGGCGGGCCTTTCTGTGGTGAGCAGCCAGGTACGGCCCTCCTCGGAGTCGGAAGACCAGGGCCAGAGTCTGGGTCCGTATGAGCGCATAGCAGTTTCCATGACGGCGGAAGGTGGATGGCCTGCAATCCAGCTGGCCTTGCTGTCCCTGCGGGACGTCTCCCCCACCGTGTGGCTGGATGACTTGCAGCTCAATCTGCTGGGCAATCTTGAAAGCAACAATCCCAAGGTGGCGCCAAAGCTCAGCGCGCAATTCACTTTCAGCATTCTGCGGAGCAAGCCGTGAACCAGCGCATTCTTTGGACCACGGGACTGGCTCTGCCTGCGGCGTTGCTGGGGGGAGCGCTGGCCTGGGCATGGCTGACGCCTGAGTTGCAACTGAAAAACATTGCGTGGATACCGCCGCAGCCCCTTAAGGCGGACATCAAGGCGCTCGTTCCTCCTGCAAACGTACCTGAAGACCAGAGCAAGCGCGACGAGCAGCAATTGCTGGAAATGCAGGAGCGGCCGCTCTTCGCCATCAGCCGCAAACCACCACCACCTCCGCCACCGCCAGCTCCAGAGAAAAAAGCGCAACAAGAAGCGCCTGATATCTGGCAACAGGCCCGCGTCACTGGAATTTTTGAAGGGCAGGTCAGCGGAATCATTTTCTCGCTGGACGGCAAGGAACGGCGTTTGCTGCTCAACCAGAATTTTGCTGGCTGGAAGTTGCAAAGCCTGCAGGGCCGCAATGTCGTTCTGGAAAGCAACGGACAGACGCGCACGTTGCAACTGGTGAAGGCTGCTGTGGACAAAGGACCTAACATCCCTGCCGGCATGAGGATGCCACCCGTGCTGCGGGTCCCCGTTCAGGCGCAGGAGCCTGAGGGCGCCTCCGATACCTCAGCCAAGCCCGAGGAGCCGCAAGCCGTCTTTGGTGGAACCAGTGTGCCCGCCAAGAAATGAGAAAGACTGGTCAAGAAACCATGAAATTGCATAACCGTCCCATCCGTACCGCAATGGCGTTGGCAGTCTGTCAAATGCTGCTGGCATGCGCCCAGCCCGCCAAGAATAATTTCGTCAGCCACTTCGGAGCGGACGCCTCGCAGAGCTATGTTTTCAACGAGGAAGCTCCTCCCAAGGACAGCTCTGTCAAAGAGGACAAGGCGGAGCCACGTATCCTGACAGGCACTGGAAAGCTGCTGGGAGAGGCCAAGCCGGTGCCAGCAGTGAAAGAGGCCTCTGTCAAGCTGAGCTTCGAGGATGCTCCCCTTTCGCAGGTCGTGCGCACGGTGCTGGGCGACATCCTTGGGTTGGACTACGTACTGCATCCGCCCATCAATGGCACAGTGACTCTAAGCACGCAGAAGAACATTCCGGGCGATCAGGCCCTCTATCTCCTGGAGACGGCACTGCAGGCCAATGGCCTGGCCATGGTTCGTGATGCCAGGGGTACCTATCACGTGGGACGGGCCGACGTACTCAAGAGCTTGGGAGCATCGGTGCGGCAGGCTTCCCAGACCACTGCGCTGGCTCCTGGCTTTGGAGCCATCGTCATTTCCTTGAACTATATCGGTGCCAACGAAATGGCCGCCATCCTGCGGCCCATGGTGCCGGCCGATGCCATATTGCGCGTGGATGCGGTGCGCAACGTTCTGGTGATGTCCGGTTCGCGAGCACAGGCCGAAGGCTGGCTGGAAATGGTGCGTACCTTTGACGTGAACTTGCTGGAAGGCATGTCGGTCGGGGTATTCCCGCTCAAGTATGTATCCATTCAGGAGGTCAGCACAGCGCTGCAGTTGATGAGTGGCGGCGGTGGGGCGGCAGCTCAGCCGGGAGCTTCCGTGCCAGGGGGCGCATCCGCGGGCAGGCCTGCTGCCGCGGGCGCTGCGCCTGCGGCAGCGGCTCTGGGGGAGGGGAACCCCTTGTTCGGAGCATTGCGCATCATGCCGATCGAACGGCTCAACAGCATCCTGGTAATCACGCCGCGCGCCGCGTATCTGGACGAGGCGCGCCGCTGGATTGCCAAGCTTGATCAGCCTGGTTCGGGCGGTGCGCTACCGCAACTGAACATCTATCGCGTGCAAAACGGTAACGCCAGGCATTTGGCAAGCGTACTGTCCGGAATCTTTGGTGGAACAGGTGGTGGGTCCACGGCCAATAGTGGTGTAGCTCCGGGATTGGGCACCTCCACCACGGGAACCAGCGGGTTCGGGAGCAGCAACGGTTTCGGCAGTACCAGTGGCTTTGGCAATACCAGCGGCTTTGGCAATAGCGGTAGTTTTGGCAACAGCGGCTTCGGTAACAGCGGCTTCGGTAACAGCGGCTTCGGTAACAGCGCTTCCGGAACGCGCTTTGGCAGCACTTCCTTCGGGCAGTCAGGGACGATGGGCCAGGCTGGTGCCGCGCCTACAGCCGCCAGCATCGGCAGCATCCGTGTGATGGCCGATGAGCTCAACAACTCCGTGCTGGTCTGGGGGACGTCTGCGGAGTTCGAGCGTATCGAGGCTGCGTTGAAGAAGCTTGATCTGCCACCGACCCAGGTGCTGATCGAGGCCAGCATCGTGGAGGTCACGCTCAATGACACGCTGCGATATGGCTTGCAATGGGCCTTTAGCGGCGATGTAGGCAACAAGGGCTACAGCGGCAATGGCGGGCTGCTAGGGGCCGGGGGTGACAGCGCTCCGCCCGGAGCCTCTGGACTAGCTGACAGTGGAGGATTGGGGAGTGTTGCGCTCGGAGCAGGCTTCAACTACACGCTCAAGAACTCTCTGGGCAATATCAAGGCGGTACTTACGGCTCTAGCCGGTAAAACCCAGGTCAAGGTCGTCGCCAGCCCTACGCTGATGGTGCTCGACAATCACCCCGCTGCAATCGCCGTGGGCACGCAACAGCCCTACAAGTCGGGAACGACAATCACAGGTACCTCAGGAACCGCTGTAGATAACTTCGCGTACAAGGATACAGGTGTGAACCTGCAGGTCGTGCCCTCGGTAAACGCCGGTAACATCGTCACCATGACTGTCAATCAGTCAGTAACCGATGTCGGGGCCCAGGACCAAGTCACCAAGCAGCGTGCGTTCCTGCAGCGGCAGATATCAAGCCGAGTGGCTGTGCGTTCTGGCGAGTCCATCGTCATGGGTGGTCTGATCCAGGAAAACTCAAGCTCTGGACGCTCAGGGATTCCTTATTTGTATGACCTGCCTGTCGTCGGCAACCTGTTCGGCTCCACCGACAACTCGGGTGCTCGCACCGAGTTGATAGTAATCATTACGCCTCGCGTGGTGCGTACCGACATTGATGTGCGTGAAGTCAGCGATGACCTGAGGGAGAAAATGCGAGCCTTGACGCCCCTGCTCAAGACGCCGGCCTCGGCACCGGCTCCTTTTGATGAACAAAGCGGCGGCAAGGCCTCCGTGGAAATCGGTCCTCTCACGCCCGAGCGTCGTTAGAGGCGCGCATAGGCCGGAACATTCGGCCTTCAAGTTGTTCCAACGTTTTTTTTGGAGTTCAAACACATATGAGCAAGTCGACAAAGCATGCTGTGCCCTCGCGCCTGCACTGGCTGAAGTGGGGCCTCGGCCTGGCCTGTGCTGCCGTCTTGGCAGGCTGCGCCTCCATGGGCAGCACGACGCCTGAAGAAGCAGTGACCCAGCGGTCCAACGCCTTCTGGAAGGCGCGTATGGCAGGGGAGGTCGCCAAGACCTACGCGCTTACCTCGCCTGGCTACCGGGCTGTCAATGATCAGGAAAAGTACCGGCTGGCCCATGGCGTCATCCCGGTGCTGAAAGGCGGGGACATTGCATGGGTCAAGTGCGATGAGGCACGCTGCGAAGTGCGCAAGAACTTCACCACGTCGAGTCCCGTGATGCCACGTACTACTGTCCCCATCTCCATCAGCGAAATCTGGATCAAGGAAGAGGGCCAGTGGTGGCTGTTTGTGGAGTGATGTGAAGTCAGGCACGGGTCGGTTGCCTTGTGGCAGCCGGCCAGTGGTCTGGTCCAGCGCACGATACATGTGCGGAACAGGCCGAGCGGGATAGGCGGATGGCCCAATGTTTGTGATAATGCGGCGTCCCTGATCCCGGTGCTCGCTAGGGAAGTGTTGTTTTTTTTCAAAACAAGACTTGAGCGCCTCCGAAAAGCGGTATGGGAGCTTAACCGGCTGTGCTACGATTCCCTGGCGATCAATCGTGGTGGTTGCAACTACCTTATCTTTTTACTGGAGATAGTTCTTATGAAGAAAAATGTTCTGGCCCTGAGCATTGCTGCCATGGTTGGTGGCCTGGGCTTCGCCGGTGCTGCATCGGCAGCTCTGTCGGTGAACGAAAGCGGCACGGGCCACATCCTGATGGTGCCTTACTACACCGCTCAGAATGGCAACATGACCGTGTTCCACCTGACCAACACCGACACCGTGCACGGTAAGGCTGTCAAGGTGCGCTTCCGCGGCGCTTCCAACTCCGACGACGTGCTGGACTTCCAAGTCTTCATGTCGCCCGGCGACGTCTGGACTGCTGCCGTGACGGCTGACGCCAACGGCCTGTCCCAGCTGGTGACTGCAGACAACACTTGCACGCTGCCCCGCATCTCCGCTGGCACGCCTGTCAAGTTCGTGACGGACCGTCTGGCCAAGACCGACTGGACTGCTTCCGACAAGGCTGCTCAGACCCGTGAAGGCTACGTTGAAATCCTCAACATGGCCGACATCCCTGACAACAACGGCGACAAGGGCCTGTTCAAGGCAATCAAGCACGTCAACGGCGTGGCTCCTTGCACTTCCGGCATCCTGAACGCGACCCTGTCGCTGACTGGTGTTGGTCCCGGCGCTACGAACCTGAACCTGCCTAACAACACTGCTGCTGACCTGACGGTGCCCACGGGTGGCCTGACCGGTTCTTGGTACGTGATGAACGTTGCACAGACCACTACCTTCTCGGGCGCTACGCCTGCGATCGTGGCCTCCGGTGCTACGCGCAACGTGTTCTCGCACCAGAAGACTGGTACGGCTCTGCTGGAAACCGCTGATCCGCTGATGGTGGGCGGCGCTATCCCGGCTCAGCACTATGACGTGCCTGACCTGTCGACGCCTTACGAAGTTGCTGCAACGACCGCTGCTGCTCAAGCTGAAGAGCTGACCTCGGCTATCGCACGCACCAGCGTGATCAACCAGTACGCTACGGACGCTTCCATCTCGGCCAAGACCGACTGGGTGTTCTCCATGCCTACTCGTCGCTACACCATCGCAGCTAACTACGCTGCCGGTGCAGTGAATCAGGTTGTTGGTAATGTGACTGGCACTTCGCTGGCTGGTGGTACGGTTACTCTGCCGGGTTCTACCCCTGCCTACCGTTTCATCAACAACAACGTTGCTGTTGCTAACAACATCTTCCGCACGGCTGGCAACACCACCGTGAACAGCGCAGGTCAAATCTGCGTGGAAGCACAAAGCCAGACCTTCTTCGATCGTGAAGAGCGTTTCCAAGAAGACGGCGCTATCTTCTCGCCTGGCACGATCAGCCGTACCCAGCTGTGCGGTGAAGTCAGCGTCCTGGCTTTCTCGGCTGACAACTCGGCTCTGGCTGCATCGGTTGCTCGTCAGAACGTCGCTGCTCCGTACACCAACGGTTGGGGCGTCGTGAACTTCAATGCTCCTACCCCTCTGCTGGGCGCTGCATTCCTGAAGCTGACCAACCCCGAAGCTGCTCCTGGCACCTCTGGCACGTACGGCATCACTTGGCCCCACGCTTACCGCGCCAGCGCGCAGTAATAGGGCACTTTCACACGCAAGTGTGATCTAGCAAAGGCGGGAGGAAACTCCCGCCTTTTTTGCGTTTATCTATACCAAGGACTTATGACTGTTTCCATCCAACGTTTGAGTGCTGTCTCTCTTGTGCTGGCTGCGGCCATGGCTACCCAGGGCGTGCAGGCCCAGGAAAAGGCCAAGGCCTTGGCGTCGCCTGCTGCGTCACAGGCTGCAACTGCCGCGTCGCCATCGCCTGTGATGGTGGAGGGCAAGGGAATCTCCATAACGCGCCAGGACATGCTGGCTGATTCGCTGCGCATGCCGCCGGAAATGCGGCCGCTGGTGCTTTCTCGCCAGCAGAACGTCAAGCAGATCGCCTCCAACCTGTATGTGTTACGGACCATGGCCAAGATGGCTCAGGAGCAAGGCCTGGATCGAGATCCCAAGGTGGCTGCCATCGTGCAGGTAGCACGCGACAAGGCGCTGGCTGATGCATGGCTTGCAGCATTGGATGAGAAGAACACTCCCACGGTGGAAGCTGCCGAGAAGCAGGCTCGCACCATCTATTTGGCGCATCCGGAGCGCTTCAAGGTGGGCGAGGAAGTGCGCGCCAGCCATATTCTGGTGGCTGGCAAGGATGCGGACGCCAAGGCCCAGGCCGAGCGCCTGCTCGCTGACTTGAAGAATGGTGCGGATTTCGCAGCATTGGCCCAGGAACGCTCTGCTGACAAGGGCAGTGGCGCGCGTGGCGGTGATCTGGGCTTTTTCGGTAAGGATCGCATGGCACCTGAGTTTGAGGCTGCTGCATTCGCTCTGCAAAAACCGGGTGAGCTCAGTGGCGTCGTGCAGACCCAGTTCGGCTACCACATCATCCGTCTTGAAGAGCGCAAACCCGCCAGAACCAAGACATTTGATGAGGCACGTGATGAGCTTGTTCAGGGCATCCGTGCATCTGCTGCGCAGGATGTGCGTGCCCAGGTGGCAGAACAGATCCGCAAGGATGCTCAGTTCAACGATTCGGCGGTCGACGCCTTCGTTTCCGAGAATTCTTCCAAGCGTTGAATCTGCGTTGAAGAGGAAGGGGTGACAACTCTTCCTGCGCGTAAGGTCGGTCCGCTGGTTGTGCAAGCGTTTGCAAGCTTTGAGAAGATTGGCTGGCGCGCTGGATCTTGATGCGCGAAAATGCGAGGTTTGGCATGAATTGAAGTGCCGCCGCCGTCTCTGGCGCGCGGCACTTGTCGCATAACAACGCATGTACTCTTTACTTGGCGAATGCCGCGCGCTGTGGCAGGCCCGCAGCCTGCTGTGGGTGATGACCCGGCGCGAAGTGGCTGCCCGCCACGCAGGCACGGCCGCGGGCGTGCTCTGGCCCTATCTGCAGCCCCTTCTCACCGTGGCGGCCTACTACCTCGTGTTCGACGTGGTGTTTTCGATGCGCCTTGGCGACAACGCTCCCACGCATGCCGTGGGAGCGTTTCTTGTTGTGGGCGCCTTGCCGTGGATGGCGTTTTGCGATGCTACGGCACGTGGCATGAACAGTCTGGTCGAGGCGGGTGGCATTCTGCAAAAGAACCCTTTGCCGCCAGTGCTGTTTCCCATGCGGGCGGTACTGGCCAGCAGTGTGATCTTCGGACCCTTGTTGCTGCTGGTGGCCTTGGCTTATCTGCCCCAGCACGGCTTGACCTGGTCGCTCGTGGCACTCATCCCCCTGTTGCTGGGCCAGCTGCTGCTGTGCGCCCTGCTGGCTTATGCGCTGGCTATTCTGACGGCGGCACTGCGCGATGTGGGGCAGCTTGTGACCTTCTTTCTGTCCGTCGGTATCTATCTCTCGCCCATTCTTTTTCCGCTGGCCTTGTTCCCTGAGCGCTGGCGCTGGGTGCTATGGGCCAATCCCATGACGGCGTTGGTTCTTGGCTACCAGAATGTGCTGCTGCAGGGGCTGTGGCCTCAAATGGCGGTCTGGGCGGCTTTGGGCCTCTGGATTCTGGTTTTGGCTGTGCTGCTCAATGGCTTGGTGCGACGCAGCCGTGATCAATTGGTGGACTGGCTATGAACGCCAAGCATGTCGAATTGCCTGATGACCTGGTATTGCGTGTGCGCAATCTGGGCAAGGAATACAAACTTTATCCCTCGCCGCGAGCGCGCTTCAAGGCCTTGCTGACCGGGGTTGCCACGCACCGAAGCCATTGGGCATTGCGGGATGTGTCATTCGAATTGCGCCGCGGCCAGTGCATTGGTGTGATTGGCGACAACGGCGCAGGCAAGAGCTCGCTGCTCAAGCTGCTGGCTGGCACGTTGCAGCCCAGTTGCGGGCAAATAGAGCGTGTGGGTCGGGTCACGGCCATTCTGGAGTTGGGAGCGGGATTTCACCCTGATTTCAGCGGACGCGACAATCTGTATTTCGGTGGCAGCCTGATTGGTATCTCCCCTGAGCGCATGCGTGAGCTGGAGCCCGAAATCGCCGCTTTTGCGGAGTTGGGCGAAGCACTGGAGCGGCCGGTCAAGACCTACTCTTCGGGGATGGCGGTGCGCCTGGCGTTTGCACTGGTGACGGCCGTGCAGCCCGATGTGCTGATCATTGACGAGGCGCTCGCCGTAGGCGACCAGCATTTCCAGAAGAAGTGCATTGAACGCATCATGGCCTTCCGCAACAGCGGCTGCACCATCCTGTTTTGTTCCCATAGCCCTTATCACATCCGCCATCTTTGCGATGCAGCCCTGTGGCTGCGCGGCGGCCATGTGGCGCAGTTCGGTGCGACCGAGCCAGTGCTGGCCGCCTACGATGCACATACCCGCGAGCGCCAGGAGCGCGAGCAAAGGGCTTTGTGCGACGAGATGCTGCCTGCTGAAGGAGAGCCCGCTGTGCCAGCGCCAGCTGCGGATGAAGCGCCTCCCGCGCCGGTCGCTGCCGTGGACAGCGGCACAGCCTGCATCCTGTCCGTCGATGTCAAGGATCTGGCTGAACCTGTGGGTGACCAGCCAGGGTTGCTGCAGAGCCAGGACCTGGTTGTGACCATTACTGCGAGAGGACGTGGCAACGAGCGGCCGCACATCGGCTTCATGATCGAGCAGTCCAAGGGCGTGGGCATCACTTCGCTGGCAACACATGAGGATGGTGCAGCACCGCGGCAATTGCCAGACGGAAGCTGGCAGACTGTGCTGACCTTTCCCGAGTTGCCTCTGCACAGCGGAGACTATGTGATCAGCGCCTTTCTGTTCGATGAAACCGGGCTGGCCGTCTATGACGAATGGTTCCAGTTCCTGCACCTGCGCTTTATTTTCCCCAAGCCCCTGCCTGGGCTGGTGCGCCTGCCTCACCACTGGAGCTGAGCGGCTCCGCCACGCCCGCGCAAGCGGCTCGGCTGTCTCCCTATTCCATACCCCATGACATCTGACAATTCTTCTACTCCCATCAGCGATGGGCAGCGTTTGCTGAATGAAGCCCTGCAATTGCTGGCAAGCGGCGACCGGGCTGGTGCGGCACAGGTCCTGGCTCGTGCCCGCGAAATGGACGACAGCCTGTTGGAGGCGCATTCCCTGATCGAGGCAAATGGTCTGGTGGGCTCGTTTTCCAACATGACGGGACTCGATTGCCGGATTTCTGCGCAGGACGATATCTTCGGCTTCTTCCGTGGCCACCCTTCCAGCGTCAATCCCCTGCGCGACTACTTCGCCGACGGTTGGCGCACGCTGTCGGAACTGATGCTGCTGCTGGAAGCCGTGGACAAGCCTTTGCTGCGCACAGCCAGCGTCCTGGAGTTCGCGAGTGGTCACGGCCGCTTTACGCGACACCTGGTCAAGGCGCTGGGGGCGGAACGGGTCACGGTCTCGGACATCGTGGTCGATGCCGTGGATTTCTCGCAGCAGACCTTCGGCGTGAAGGGCTTTACGTCGGCCAGCGTGCCGGAGCAGGTACGCTGGCCTCAGCAGTACGAACTGGTGTTCGTGCTATCGCTGTTCAGTCATCTGCCGCGCTCGACCTGGGCGCGCTGGCTGCAGGTGTTGCGTGATGCGGTGGTTCCGGGCGGGTTGCTGGTTTTCAGCACGCACGGCATGAAGGCCGCAGATTTCGACAGCGTGAAGCTGGATGACGAGGGATTTTTCTTTGCACCGTCCAGCGAGTCGAATGCCATCGATGCCAATGAGTATGGAACGGCGTTCACTTCCGAGCAATTCGTCCTGGACCGTATTGCCGAGACCTGGGGCACCGATGCGCTGCGCCATCGATCACTTGTGCATTTCTGGAACCACCAGGATGCCTATGTGCTTCAGCGGCTGTGAGCGTGTTGACAGGGTTGTAGACAGAATAGAGAGGACGATTGCATGAGTTGGATGCTGCGTTTGCAGGAACGACTGTTGGGCCTGGCGCCATGGGACGCCGGCAAGATCACCGATGAGTGGTTTCGTGCGCATTTCAACTATGCAGCGGATCTGGCCCATGACTGGCTCGGACAGTCATTGGATTTGTCCAAGGCCAGGTTGCTGAATTTCGGTTGCGGCGATGGCATCACCGATCTGGCTTTGGTGCTGCGCCATGGCGCAACCTCCATCCATGGCATCGATATCCGTCAGGAATACGCCAAGCTGCCCCGCATCGCACGCGAGCAGTTGGGCATGTCGCGCATTCCCGCTGCGCTGAGCTTCGAGACCATCGTGCCGAATTCGCCATTAGCCGGCCTGCATACGAACTATGACGGGTTGCTCAGCTGGTCCACCTTCGAGCATGTGCAGCGCGACAAGGTGCTGCCGATCCTGTCCGATTTGCATGCCTGCCTGCGCCCGGGAGGCGTGTTCTTCCTGCAGATCGAGCCCTTGTTTCATTCTCCCTGGGGCTCGCACCTGCGCCGCTACGACGATGTGCCCTGGCACCACTTGCTGGCGTCGGAGGAGGAGCTGTGGAGCATCATCGAAAAGCATGAGGGTCCGCTGGACGCCGCCGAGGTGGACTTCGGCTTTGCCGATTTCGGTGTCGATGGCTACAAGCGCTTTGTCTTCAAGGAGTACCAGGCGCTGAACCGGTTGACGGCAGACGAGCTCGTAGATATTGCTCGTCAGGCCGGCTTTGAAGTGTTGCGCGAGGAGCGGCGCCAGGTGGACATGGCCATTCCCGAGGCGCTGGCGGGGCGCTACCCTGAGGAGTGGCTGCGCAACAACGAGATTTTGCTGTTGCTGGGCAAGAGCTGACACAGCCATGCAGGAGCCGGGCCCCACGATCTCTTCACCCGTGCGGTCTGCATATTCCAATGGCTTTGATGCACTGCGCATAGTCGCTGCATCTGCAGTCATTTACAGCCATCATTTCCATATCACGGGCACCATACCGCCATCGTGGCTGCATGCGGACATGGTGGGCGGCGTGGCAGTGATGACTTTCTTCACGATCAGCGGCTTTCTTGTCACGCTGAGTTGGCTGCGCGATCCCCGTGCCACGGCCTTCATGGTCAAGCGTCTGCTGCGTTTGTGGCCGGGCATGCTGGTGGCTGTCGTGGCTGGCGTGCTGCTGTTTGGCCCGGCTTTTACTTCATTGCCGTTAAAGGAGTTTTGGCGTCATCCGCAGACACTGGATCACTGGCGCAATCTGCTGCTGGTCAAGGACTACGCCTTCATGCCGGGCGTGTTTTCCTCCAACCCGCTGCCAGGGTTGATGAATGGCCCGTTGTGGACCATACCCATCGAGCTGACGTGTTACGTTGTGCTCGCTGCACTAGGCCTATCGGGCATGCTGCGGTCAAGGTTTCTTGCCAGCTTGGCTGTGGCTGGATATTTGTTTTTTTTCCTGACGCAGCGAAACGCCGATGTGGCCGGAGCCATGTTCCATTGGTTCGAGTACCCGGCCTATTTCGCCTATGGCGCGCTGATCGCGCTGTTCCAGCCAGCCTTTGCTGCCCATGGTCGGAGCTTGCTGTTGATCCTGGCACCTGTGGCTGCGTTGCTGTTCTTTGGCCTGAAGCTGGAGCACTCAGCCGGCCTGCTGCTGCTGCCGCCTCTGCTTATCCACTTGGGCTCCATGCGTTCTAGGGTGTTTTCCGGGTTGCATCGACTCGGAGATCCTTCTTATGGTGTCTACGTGCTGGGTTGTCCCATCCAGCAGGCGGTTCAGGCACTGTGGCCTCAACTGCCATTCCACTCCAGTCTGGCGCTTGCATGGCTGCTTGCGCTGGTTGCTGGCTATGCGTCCTGGCACTTGGTCGAGTCGCCGATGCTAAGGCTCAAACGCTTGGTGTACCGCACCTAGAAGGGAGTGCCATGCGCAGTGTTGAAGAGAGGGCAAACCGCTTTGACATGCTGCGCTTGACGGCTGCGCTCGCAGTGTTTGTGGCCCACGGAGAGTTTCTTTACCGCCTGCGTCTTGCCGAGCCCTTTGCTGGCCACAGCCTGGGGTCGCTCGCAGTCTATGTATTCTTTTTCATGAGCGGCTATCTGGTGTGCCAGAGTTGGATGCGCGAGCCTGTCTGGCAGGCTTTCTGGATTAGGCGGCTGATGCGGATTTTTCCCGGCCTCATCATGGCCGTGGTTTTCTCTGTTTTCGTCATCGGCTGGGCGATGACCTCGCTTGATTCGCTGCAGTACTGGCAGTCACCGCAAACCTGGAGTCATCTGCTCAACAACATGACAGGGCAGGCCACGGTTCAGATACTGCCGGGCGTATTCGAATCCAATCCCTTTGCCTATACGGTCAACGGGTCCCTGTGGACTTTGCGGTACGAGCTGGCGATGTACCTTGTGCTGGCGACGTTGGCATGGTTGGCAAGAGGCAAGCGCTGGATCCATCCCCTGATGGCTGGCGTGCTGGCAATCCTGTGGCAGGTGGCCAGGCTCAGGGGGTGGGATCAAGGCCTGGACGCCATTCACACTCCGCTGGTCGATATGTTTCGCTGGCGGGATTTCTGCGGATTTGGTGTCCCTTTCTTTCTGGGAAGCACGATGGCTGCGTATGGAATACGCCATCGTGCATGGATGGCCGTTGCCGCGCTGATGCTGGCTGCATGTGCATTGCTTACAGCCAGCACATGGATGCGCCAGGTTGCAGTCTGGGGATTGGTGGCCTGTGCAAGTTTTTATCTTGCACATGCAGGCCACGTGGCTGCAAGCCAACGTTGGCGCGCCGATCTGTCTTACGGCGTCTACATCTATGCTTTCCCTGTGCAGCAGGCCATGACAGTCATTTGTCTGCGCGAGGGCTGGTCACTGGGCATTTGCATGCTGTTGTCGCTTGTCCTGACACTGGGTCTGGCCTTGATGTCATGGTTTGGCGTGGAGCGGCCCTGTATCCGGATGGCGCAGCGATGGCGCGCGTTGCCGGGGCCACGCCTAGGCCTGCAGCCAATTCTTGACCCGGCGCTGCCAGTGCGCGGGAATGCGCCTGGCCACGCCGCGCAGGATGGGTAGCGAGCGCAGGTGGGCCAGCAGGATCAAGGCCCCCGATCTTGCAGCATGGTCCTGGCGTTGCAGGCGATGTGTGGCCAGGAAGGCCGCATCCAGTGGCTGGAGCAGGGCCTGATCGCGCGGCTGCAGCCCCTGGAGATAACCGTCGCCATAGAAAGCCGCTCCCGGCTGGGCGGCGGCACTCCCTGTTGCGGCCGGTTGCTGCGGCAGCTGTCCTTCAATGAAGTGGCGTTCGCGTATTTGCGCGAAGAAGTCCAGCCATTGGGCGGTGCTGGCGTCCCAGGGCATGACCCAGGACCAGTCGCGGCCTGCCAGCCTTTCGGGGAAGGCCCCTATGTCGGGCGCGACGATGGGCAGCCCGGCGGCCAGGCAGGCGCTGAGCGTGTAGCTGTAGGTCTCCGGCCATTGGGCGGGGAACCAGGCCAGGTCGGGCTGCAGCCACTCCAGCAGCGCAGGCAATTCCTCTTCCTTGTAGCCACCATGCACCGTCAGGCGTGCGCGTGGCTGGGTCTGCAGGCTGCGGTAGCCATAGCCGAGCAGATGGAATTCCACAGGAGCTCCGCGTTTGGCGGCTTCGATAGCCACGGCTTCAAGCACGTCGGCCCCCTTGATGGCACTCATGGCTCCCAGCACGACGATCTTGAGTGGGGCCGTGGCGGCCAATGTGCGTGCCGTTGGGGTCGGCAACTGTGCCGGCATGTCGGTGTGGGCAACGGCCTGGACGCGTGCCCCGGGCACGAAGCCGGCGATCCGGCTGGCTGTGTCCTGGCTGGGGGCCAGCACATGGCGCGCGTTGTTCAGCAGCAGCGCATTGCGGTGGCGCCACTGGGCCACGGTGCCGGCATAGGGGGCTGTGTCCGTTGGTTCGCAGCAGCCGCATTCGCCCGCGCGGGGCGGCACGATGTAGCGGTTGTCGATGCCGGTCAGCGAGATATTCTTGCAGTAGGTGTAGAAATCATGGGCCGTGAAGTCATGGGCCGTTCCCAGGCGTGCGGGCAGGTCCAGGATGGCTTCGCTGTGGCCCAGGAGATGCTGGTAGTGCACGTGCACCACGCCCAGCTGGCGCAGGGCCTGCACCAGCTCCTCCATCTGGTCGTTGATGCGGAAGGCGAGCTCGAAGGCTTCCTTCTCTTCGGCACGGCGCAGGACCACGACTCCACCTGCGGCTGGGGACAGCATGAGGAACAGTGCCTTGCCTTGCAGGAACTGCGCCAGTTCGCGGACATGGCGCACGGTGCCGCCCGCCCGATCGTGGAGCACGGCCAGCACCACGGGCTGCTGCGCTGCCTCGGCCTGCAGGCGTGCCACATCCAGCGCCAGGCGTGCCGTGCGCGCAGGGTCGGCCTGGACGAAGGCCATGACATCGGCTTCGTAGCGCGGATGCAGCCTGCGCAGGGTTTCCATGGCGGCACGTTCACGCGGGCTCTTGCTTTCTCCGAAGCTCACGCCGCCTGTGTGCAGCACGAAGGTGTCCAGCAGATGCAGGTTGCGCCAGCCAGCGGCTGCGGCACGCTGGCAGAAATCGTTTTCCTCGCCATAGCCCTTGCCGAAGTGCTCGGTGTCGAACAGGCCGACGGCGTTCAGGCTGTCGCGGCGGATGTACATGCAAAAGCCCACGCCGGTCGGCACGTCCACCACCTGGCCGGGGTTGGTGCGCGCGCACAGTGCGTCGATGGCGGCCGTGTCCATGCCGGGCGGCAGGTCGTTGCCCTCGCAAAAGCGCGGGTAGCTGCAGATGGTGGCGTTGTTGGAAAACGGCGTGACGGAGGCGATGCGTGCATCGCCGTAGGCAGCCTGGCGGATGCGGTCCAGCCAGTCATTGGCAACCACGGTGTCGCTGTTGAGCAGCAGCACGTCATGGGCGGTGTTCAGCGCCATGCCGCGGTTGACGGTGCCGACGAAGCCGAGGTTCTCCTCGTTCTCCAGCAAAGTGATGCGGGGCTCCTGCGCAGCCTTCTCGCGCAGCCAGGCCGTGACTTCGGGCTCCGGGCTGGCATCGTTGATGACCACGAGTTGCCAGTGCGTGCGGCAGGGGCTGGCCAGAACGGATTCGATGCAGTTGCGCGTGTCGTTCAGGCCGCGGTACACGGGCACGATCACATCGACGGGTTGCTGGGGCATCGGCTGGGGCACGGGTGTGTGGAGGACAGGGGCAGGCACGGGCGTGCGGCCCAGCAGGCGGTCAATGCGCATCTTGGCGTGGACGAGAGGGCGCGTGGCCCGGAAGACGGTGGAGTTCTCGATATCGCGCAGGTGCTGCTCCAGGCGCGCGAAGTCCCGCTGCACGCGGGTGGCCTCTTGCTGCCAGATGGCGCGCTCCTTGCTCTGCGACTGGTGGCTGTCTTCCAGGAGGGCGTTGCGGTGCTGCAGCCTATGGATCGCAGCGCTTCGCTCTTCCAGTTGCTGGACATCCTGCGCGTGCTGCTGCTCAAGCCGCATGCGCTGTGTGTGCCACTGATCCTGCAGATCATTGGCCCGGCTGCGCTCCTGCGCGATCTGCCGTTCAAGCGGCTGCACGGCGCCCGCCAGCGCCAGATAGTCGGCCGACATGGGCCATCCCATCTCGATCTCCAGCGAGGCGCCACGCAGTGCAGCCAGGGTTTCTGCGGGAATGGGCAGTTCGAACCAGGGGTCATCGCCGGTCAGAAGCAGCATCAGCGAGAAGGCGCCTGCCGGATGAAGTCCATTCCAGACGAGCTGATGATGCGGGCGTTGCCCCAGCAGGGCGGCGTCCGAATCCTCGGGCAGCCATTGCCAGACGACGGCGCCTTGCGCATCGAGCAAGGCCAGCCGGTGCAGGTGTATGAAGCCCGGCCGGTCGGCCAGGTCCAGACGCAGATGGCTCAGTGAAGTGTTGTGGTCGGGCAGCGCAAAGCGCAGTGTCTGGCGTGCCTGGCCAATGATGCCGGTGGTGGAGAGCTTGCTTTCTTCGTCATAGCGGCCAGCGCGTGCCATGTAGAGCTGTGCCGTGAATAGGGCATGTGCCTGTGGATAGTTCACCGGCGGCTCGATGGCCTGTGCCTGGGCTACCGGGGCGGCACTGGCGATGAACTGATAGGCCAGTGCATCGGGCGTGGCCAGCAGGTGGCGGGCAACGGCAGGGGGCAGGCTGTCGTAGGCGACGCGGAATTCGGATTCGGGGAGCGCCCGTTCGATGGTGTCGATGTCGTCCACCTGCCAGCCTTGCTCGGCCAGAAAGCGCGACAGCGAGCGCCGCGTAAAAAAACGCAGGTGGGTGCGGTCCAGCAGGCCTTCTTCGCGGTAGCGGAATTCGCCATGCAGCAGTTCTGCCACCAGGCCGCTGTAGCCTGCATTGGGCACGGAGATCAGCAGACGGCCTTCGGGCGTCAGCCGCTTGCGGCATGCAGCCAGGATGCGCTCGGGCTGGCGAAGGTGCTCCAGCACGTCGGCGCAGACGATGTAGTCATAGCGCGCATCGCCGAAGAGCTGGTCCAGATCGCAATCCTCCAGGTCGGCCACATGGACATGGCGGTAGAAGGGCGCTGCATGGCGGGCTTCTTCCTGGCTCAGGGTGACGCCATCGCAGACGCATTGCTTGTGCTCGGCGAGAAAGGCTCCAAGTGCACCGCTGCCGCAACCCAGATCCAGTATGTGCGCCTGGGCCCGGACATGGCCGGCCAGCACGGACAGCGACGTGCGCTCGTTCAGATCGACAGTGCGCAGGTAGACGTGGGGATCGGGAATGGGTGTGGTCATAGGAAAAAGGGTGCCGGGCAATCTCTCCGCTGGGAGCAGGTGCCGCGGCCGTATTCATTCATGCCAGACGGCCTTGGCCAGTCCGCAGCGGGCAGCAAGCTGCGCCCACGTCAGGGCGCAAAAAATCCCGGAAGTCCGGGCGGCAGATTGTCGCGCATCATAATCCCGGCCACTGCAGTGACTGCATGGCATGGCCGGGTAATGACATATTGCGCGGCTGTTGCATTTTTTTGCATTACGGCATGGCCGCTGACGCTTGACGAAGGCCGTCGGCGGAATACTCTGTGCCGCCGTTTCTGCGGCGCGTGATTCCCGTGCGGGAATTTGAAGATTTGAAGGGCGGCATTGATGGGTTCATCGTTGGTCGTGTCGGTGGTGAGCCACGGACATGGCGCTCATATCCAGAGGCTGCTTGAGTGCCTGGCTTTGGCGCGCGTTGCGCCGGTGTCCCGTGTGGTGTTGACGCTCAACATTCCCGAGGCGGAGCCCCAGGCGCCCGTGGCCGGCTGGCCCTTTGCTCTGGAGATCCGGCGCAATGCGCAGCCTCTGGGGTTCGGCTGCAACCACAACCGGGCGCTGGCGAGCGCACGGGAGCCGTTTGTCTGCGTGATCAATCCCGATGTGTTCTGGAGCGAGCAGGAGGAGCCGTTGCAAGACCTTCTGGCGCTGGTGGCCCGTCCGGGACTGGCCCTGGCCTATCCCCCGCAGATCGGTGAAGACGGCGCGCTGCAGGATTTCGAACGGGAGTTGCCATCGCTGTGGAATTTGCTGCGGCGCAAGCTGCGCGGGCGCGTGGAGCGGCGTGTGGAATGGGTGAATGCGGCCTGCCTGGTGCTGGGCCGGGACAGCTGGCTGCGGCTGCGTGGGTTTGACGAAGGTTTCTATATGTATTGTGAGGATGTGGATCTGTGCCTTCGCCTGCGGGTGCTGGGCGGAGAACTCAGGCGCGGCGGTTTGCCTGTGGTCCATGCGGGCCAGAGGGCGAGCCGGCGCAGCTTGCGCCATGGCGCATGGCACGTGGCCAGCCTGCTGCGGCTGTGGAGCCGGCCGGCTTACCGCAAGGCCAGGGCCCTGCCGCAGGCAGCGCCATCGCTGCGCAGCCTGCGTGGAGAACCATCGTGATCTGGATGTCGGTACTGGCCTTCATGGTCTCCTTCATCGGCTGTGCGCTGCTGCTGCGCTGGGCCCGGCGGTCCGCAACGTCCTCCTACGGATACGACAAGCCTCAGCGTTTCCACATGGGCGAGGTGCCCCGGCTGGGGGGCGTGCCCATGTACCTCGGGCTGGCTGTCTCCTGGGGAGTCGGCACCTGGCTGAGCATGCGCGGAGATCCTTCGTCGCTGCGCATGCAGCTGTGGGTCGTCGTATGCCTGGCCGCCATGCTGCCGGCCGTGGTCGGGGGGATCATCGAGGATGTCTCGCAGCGCCTGAGCGTGCGCTACCGGCTGGTGCTGACCCTGCTGAGCGCCGTGCTGGCGGTTTTGCTGTGCGGCCTCACCGTGCCCCGGCTCGGCTGGCCCTGGCTGGAACAGGCGCTGGGTCCTGCCATGCCCTGGCTGGGCATGGGCCTGGCGGTGCTGGCTCTGACGGGCCTGCCCCATGCCTTCAACATCATCGACGGCTACAACGGGCTGGCTGGCATGGTGGCCACCATCATCTGCCTGGCGCTGGCCCATGTGGCCTTGCAGGTGGGCGACCGCACGCTGGCCGCCATGCTGGTGACGCTGGCCGCCGCCACCTGCGGCTTCCTGGTCTGGAACTACCCGCGCGGCATGATGTTTGCCGGCGATGGCGGAGCCTATGTCTGGGGCCTGGCGATTGCCCTGGCCAGCATCGCCCTGGTGCAGCGCAATTCCGCAGTCTCTCCATGGTTTCCCATGCTGCTGCTGATCTATCCGGTCTGGGAGACGGTGTTTTCCATCTACCGCAAGCTGATGCGCGGCATGTCGCCGGGCATGGCGGATGCCCTGCATTTCCACCAGCTCATCTATCGGCGCATCGTGCGCGGCGTGTTCGACGATGATCTGGCCCGGCGCATGCTTCGCCGCAATAACCGGACCTCCCCCTATCTGTGGGCCTTCACGCTGCTGACCGTGGTGCCGGCATTGCTGTTCTGGAGCAACACGCCCGTTCTGGTGGGTTTTTGCCTGCTGTTCGTGGTCAGCTATGTGATCGCCTATCTGGCCATCGTGCGCTTCAAGCTGCCGGGCTGGATGCAGAACAATGGATGATGGCCGGGCGCCATGGGCGTTCCGTCATCCGGGCATGCAACACTGCCGCGCAGTTGCGGCACAATGCCCGCCTTGTTGTTGACTACTTCCACGCCCCAGGGCTAGCACCATGAACGATATCCTCTCGATTGCCCCCCGCGACAAGGCCGAAATCCTCGCCCAGGCCCTGCCCTACATCCGCAAGTTCCACGGCAAGACCATGGTCATCAAGTACGGCGGCAACGCCATGACCGATCCGGCCCTGCAGGCCGACTTCGCGGAAGACGTGGTGCTGCTGAAGTTGGTGGGCATGAATCCGGTGGTGGTGCATGGCGGCGGGCCGCAGATCGAGACGGCCCTGAACCGCCTGGGCAAGAAGGGCGAGTTCATCCAGGGCATGCGCGTGACCGATGCGGAGACCATGGAAGTCGTGGAATGGGTGCTGGCCGGCGAGGTGCAGCAGGACATCGTGGGCCTGATCCACCAGGCCGGTGGCAAGGCCGTGGGCCTGACAGGGCGCGATGGTGGCCTGATCCGCGCACGCAAGCTCAAGATGGTCGACAACAAGGATCCGAACATCGAGTACGACGTGGGCCAGGTGGGCGACATCGTCTCCATCGACCCCAGCGTGGTGCGTGCGCTGCAGGATGACGCCTTCATCCCCGTGATCAGCCCCATCGGCTTTGGCGAGGAAAACGAGAGCTACAACATCAACGCCGACGTGGTCGCCAGCAAGCTGGCCACCGTGCTGCAGGCCGAAAAGCTGGTGCTGCTGACCAACACCCCCGGCGTGCTGGACAAGGCCGGCAGCCTGCTGACCGACCTCACGGCGCGCGAGATCGACGCCCTGTTCGCAGACGGCACCATCTCGGGCGGCATGCTGCCCAAGATCAGCGGCGCCCTGGATGCCGCCAAGGCCGGCGTCAACGCCGTGCACATCATCGATGGCCGCGTGCCGCATGCCATGCTGCTGGAAATCCTGACCGACCAGGCCTACGGCACCATGATCCGCAGCCATTGAGGCCCGATGGCGCGGACTTTGCGGTTCGCGTTACCATCGCGCATGGCCCGGGCGTGGTCTGACGGCCTGGGCCGGTCTGCTGCAAGCCGCCTTTGGGCGGCTTTTGTTTTTTAGGTTTGATATGCGTTTGCTTCTTGTGGAAGACGATGTGATGGTGGCCAGCGGCATCAAGCTGGGGCTGTCCGATGCGGGGTATGCCGTGGACTGGGTCGGCAGTGCCGAGCGCGCCCTGGAGGTGCTGGCCCAGGAAGCCTTCGACCTGGCCGTGATCGACATCGGCCTGCCCGGTATCGACGGGCTGGAGCTCACACGCCGCCTGCGCAGCAGCGCGGTGGAGAGCTCGGCCATGCCCGTGCTGATTCTGACGGCGCGCGATGCGCTGCAGGACCGCGTGCAGGGCCTGGACCAGGGCGCCGACGACTACATGGTCAAGCCCTTCGAGCTTCCTGAACTGCTGGCCCGGCTGCGCGCGCTGCTGCGCCGGTCACAGGCAGCCACATCGGCCGTCCTCAGCTTCGGTCCCATCGAGCTGGACACGGCAGGCCGCCGCGCCGGCGCGCGCCAGCCTGCACAAGACGATGAGAGCGAGGGAAAGCTGCTGCCCATCGACCTGGGCCCGCGCGAATGGACCGTGCTGGAATACCTGCTGATCCACGCGCCCAAGCCGGCCAGCAAGGACAAGCTGCTGCAGGCGCTCACGGGCTGGGACCGAGAGATCACGCCCAATGCGGTCGAGGTCTATGTCTCTCGCCTGCGCAGCAAGCTGGAGCCGCACGGCGTGGCCCTGCGCTCCATCCGGGGCTTCGGCTATCGGCTGGAACTCTCGCATACCGTTGCCTGATGCGGACATGGCGCATGGCCCCAGGCGCTGACCGCCCATGACAGCCAATCTGCGACTTCGCCTGCTGGTGCTGCTGGTGGTGCCGCTGACGCTGCTGGCGCTGATGGGCGGCTGGTTCGGCTACCGCTCGGCAGACGAGGCCTCCACCCAGCATGACCAGCGCCTTTTGCGCCTGCTTCCCGCGCTGGCCGACTCCGTGCTGGCACCGTCGATTGCCGAGGGAACGCCGCCGCTGGTCGCGCTGACGCCCGCCATCGAGGAAGTCTTGCGCCAGCGCGGCAACGACGTCGGATATGCCGTGGGCGACCTGCAGGGCCATGTCGTTGCCGGAGACACCTGGATCCGCTTCGATGTGCCTTCCACGCCGCTGGCCGAGTTCCACAGCCAGGAGCATGACGGCCTGACCTACCGCGTGGCCGTCATGCGCGCCGAAACCTATGGCGCCGGTGAAATGGTGCTCGTGCTGGCCGACGGTGGCGACGTACGCCAGCAATGGGTGCGCCAGTTGCTGCTGCATGTGCTGCTGCCCAGCGTGTTGCTGATCGCGGGCGCTGGCATCGCCATCTACTGGTCGGTCAGCCGGGCCTTCCGGCCGCTGTTGACCCTGACCCAGGCTGTGGAGCGGCGCTCGCCGCGCGACCTCAGTCCCATCTCTGAGCACAGCTCTCCGGCCGAGGTCCGCCCGCTGGTGCGCTCGCTCAACCGATTGTTTGCACTGGTCAACGCCCAGGCCGAAGGCCAGCGGCGCTTTGTGGCCGATGCCGCCCATCAATTGCGCACGCCGCTGGCGGCCTTGCAGGCCCAGGTCGAGGCCTGGGCGCTGAGCGCGCAGGCTGCCCAGGCCGAGGCGAGGCGCAAGGGCACCGAGGCCCAGGTGGTGCTCAGCGTGACGCAGATCGAGCAATTGCGCGACGCCACGCGGCGTACCTCGCAGCTGGCACGCCAGCTGCTGGCGCTGTCACGTGCCGACGCCCGCAATGCCGAAGTCCAGCCGCTGCAGCAGGTGGACCTCAAGGACCTGTGCGAAAGCATGCTGGAAATGTTCTTCGACCAGGCCAGCGCCAAGGGGCTGGACTTCGGCCTTGACGTTGCTCCGGCCAGTGTCTGGGGTCACAGCTGGCTGCTGCGCGAACTGGTGTCCAATCTCGTGGACAACGCCATCAAGTACACGCCGCCCGGCGGTAGCGTCACGCTGCGCTGCGGCATGTACCATGGCGCGGGGCAGTCTGCGGATGAGCCGCCAGGGTGGGCCTTCCTGGAGATCGAGGACGATGGCCCCGGCGTGCCCGAGGCCGAGCGCTCGCAGATCACGCAGCGCTTTTACCGCGCCCAGGGTGCGTCCGGCGATGGAACGGGGCTGGGATTGGCGATTGCCGATGAAATCGCCCTGTTGCACCAGGGCACTCTGGCCTTTGGCGCCGGCGCGCAGGGCAAGGGCCTGCTGGTACGCTTGGAGCTTCCATTGCAAATGCCGGCCGTGCTCTCGGAAACAGTAGCAGCGCAGCCAACAGGGACGCGATCCTGACGGTTGCGCTCATGGGGACAGCTTTGTGCGGAGTTGCCGCCGAGGGCTGTGAGAGAATTACTTACAAATAGTTGATCTGCTTATGTCCGAGTCTGAAGTCCTGTCGCCTTTATCCGCTCCTGGCGCTGATGTCGTTTCCGACGAAGCCGCCTCCGCTTCCGCCCCCACGCCTGCGCGCAAACGCCCCAAACCCGGGGAGCGGCGCGAGCAGATCCTGCAGGCGCTTGCGGCCATGCTGGAAAAGCCCGGCGCAGAACGCATCACCACGGCAGCGCTGGCCGCTCACCTGGGCGTCAGCGAGGCGGCCCTGTACCGCCACTTCGCCAGCAAGGCCCAGATGTTCGAAGGACTGATCGAGTTCATCGAGCAATCCGTCTTCACGCTGGTGCAGCAGATCGTCGGGCGGGATGTGCCTGAGGAAGAGCGTCCCGCAGTGGATGGCATGCGCCAGGCCAGCCGCGTGATCTCGCTGGTGCTGCAGTTCGGCGAGCGCAACCCCGGCATGGTGCGCGTCATGGTGGGCGATGCCATCGTCTTCGAGCACGAGCGTCTGCAGGCCCGCATGAACCAGTTCTTCGACCGCATCGAATCCACGCTGCGCCAGTGCCTGCGCCCCGCCGCCGGTGCGCTGGGCTCCTCCGCCCCGACGGTCGATGCCCAGGTCGCCGCCAGCGTGCTGACGTCGTTCGCGCTGGGCCGCCTGCAGCGCTACGCACGCTCGGGTTTCCGCCGCCTGCCGACCGAGCATCTGGAAGCCAGCCTGGCCTTGATGGTCTGAACATGGCCCAGCGGACCCCAGGGTCCGCTTTGCAGCAAAGCCACCCGCTTGCGCCGGTGGCTTTTTTGCGACCAGGGCCTTGCTTCTTCGCGGTGGCAGTGCTCAGCCGGCAAGATTGCGCCGTCGCCTGGCCGGTGCTGTCACGCCCAGCGCCGCAACGATGCGCCCCACCTGGCCTTCCGTAATCCCATGCTCGGCAGCCAGTTGCCGGGCCGTCTTGTCCGTGGCGTAGTCTGCGGCGATACGCTGGTTGCGTAGTGCCTGCAGTGCGCGCGCTGCCCTGGGCAGCTGGAAGTGGGGCAGGCCTCCATACTCACGGGCGAGCTGGAGCAAGGCTTTCACGCCTATGGTGGCCGCATAGGGATGCTCGGGTGTGACCTTGTCCGGCGTGGGAACGTAGATGCGCAGCCCACCCCAGCGCTGCACCAAGGCCATCGTGGGCTGCAGTCCGATCAGGCGCTCGAAGTCCTGCAGCAGGGGCGGGAGCAGATCACTGCAAGTGCCATGGCGCGGGTCAATGGCAGCTGCTCCGGGCGTGGGTATGCCGATGGTGGGGGGCAGGGCAGCAGGCCGAAAGCCCTGGAAGACAGATGCCGGATGGTGTTCGGAATGCATTTTGGCTGTACGCTCTTGGTTCAAAAGGAAACGGTTCAATTTGAACCATATTCTTGGTCCATAACGAACCACTGTCAAGATTCGCCATGCCTGCAAAACCTGTGACTGATGCGCTTACATCCAACGTTGATGAGGTACTGGCGCGCATGGCTGAAGCCTTGGGACCCGACTGGATGGCCGGCATGGAGGTTCAGCCTGAAACGGTGCGGACATGGCGCAAGCGCGGGGAAGTGCCAGCACGGCAACTGCTGCGGGCCTCGCAGCGAGCGGGCCGGCCGCTGGAGTATTTCAACGGCACGGGCGCGGCGAAGCCTGTCGCTCGGCATGGTGGGGCGGCCGAAGACGAGTTCACACAGATCGAGATGCTCGATGCGCACGTCAGCGCAGGGCATGGGGCCGTCAATGGCCCCGACGAGGTGATAGGCCGCTTCGCCTTCCGTTCGTCCTGGCTGCAGTCCAAGGGACTGGGCAGGCACAACGCCAAGATCGTGCGTGCCCGTGGAAGATCCATGGCGGACCGCATCAACGACGGCGACATCCTGCTGGTCAACACCTCGGTCGATACGCTGACCCAGGATGGTGTCTATGTGATCGAGCTGGAGGGTGAGAACTACGTCAAGCTGCTGGAGCGCGACTTCAGCACGGGCGGTGTGCGCATCGTCAGCTACAACCCCGCCTATCCGCCCCAGGTTCTGGAAGGCGAAGCGGCCAACCGGCTGCGCATCTGCGGCCGGGTCCTCTGGCACGGCGGAGAACTCTAGCCCCCGGGCCGCGCCGCCCGGCATCGCTCCAGAGACTTTGCCGCAGGCCTGAGGCCAGCCTGCGCGCTTCCGTCTTCTCCCAGCCTTTCTCGTCCTCCTCTTTCGTGCATCCGTGCCTGCCGGAGCGGCAGGACGTTTGCGCTTGCCTGGCCGTTGGGATGTGCCGGGCCAAGGCACATGTGCCTGGCATCCAGGTCCGCTGCGCCTGAGAAGGCGCGCGCCTGTGGACGCTGAAACCGGGCCTGCATATGCAGGCCTTATTCATTTTTGCCTGCCTCGGCACAGTCACTCCATCGCAACGACGCATCTTTTTCTGCGTCCCCCAACGGAGTGACCCATGTACGCCATCGCACAACTGTTCCTGCTCTTTGCCGCTCATCTGCGGCCCATCGTGGCCGAGGCTGCGGCGAGCGTGGCAGCGGCCTTTCCGGTGCTGCGCCCATGAATGCACTGGCCCAGCATCGCAACGCCATCGTGTCCGTCCTGGCCTCGGTGCCGCAGATCGGCGTTGTGCAGGACCGCGAACGCCATGCCGCCAGCGATGCCGAGCTGGCCGCCCTGTTCACGTATACGCCGCCTGCAGCAGGCACGGCCCATGTCCGCGGCTGGTGGCTGCGCAGAAGCAGCACGGTCGAGCACGGCAGCAGCACGGCCCGCACGGTAAGCGTGCACCAATGGACGCTGCATGGCTACCTGGCCATCGCCGACGCCCAGGCCAGCGAGTTGCTGCTGGACGACCTGGTCGAGCAGTTCCGCGCCCTGGTGCGAGCCGATCCGACCCTGGGTGGCGTGTGCCAGCCCGGTCCCCTGGCAGGCAGCGACGACAGCACCGATGGCGTGCAGGTCATGCGTGCCGAGCCGGTGGATTTCGCGGGAGTGCGTTGCCACTCCGTTGTCCTGCAACTCAGAACCTGGAGCTACCTGTGACCTGCACACCACCGAACCGGGCCTAGACCGGACACCTCGCAACTTTCCCGCAACCCCTGTGGTCCGCGGCGCTGGAGAACGGCGCCCAAGGCCGCGAAACCTTTCCTCATCTCTTCAAAGGATTTTCCAAATGGCAGCAAAGATCATGCGCAAGATGGCCCTCCTGGCCCTGGTTGAAACCGTTGTCGGCACGGCCGTCGTACCGCTGGCGGCCAATGCCATGCTGGTCAGCGACGTGACCCTCACCCCCATCGAGGGCGACGTGGTCGAGCGCAACAACATCCGTCCCTTCTTCGGCTCCAGCGGCAGCACCCTGGTCACCGAATACCAGAAGGTGGCGTTCTCCGTGGAATTCGCGGGTGTGGCCGCAGCGGGCGAGCGTCCCGGTGTGACCGACCTGTTGCGTGCGTGTGCCGCCAGCGCCAGCACCGAGACTGGCGTGAAGACAGTCTTCTCTCCCGTGACCGACGGCATCCAGAGCGTGACCATCTACGGCAACGTGGACGGCACCCTCTACAAGATGCATGGCGCACGCGGCGAGGTGGAGTTCAGCACCGATGCCAAGGCCATTCCCAAGTGGAAGTTCGAGTTCACGGGCTCCTTCGTCCCCGCCGTGGATGAGGCCCTGCCGGCAGTGGACTACAGCGACTTCGTCGCTCCCCTGGGCGTCAACAAGACCAACACCCAACTGACCCTCGACGGCCTGGCGGTGGCCTGCAGCGCCTTCAGCTTCAAGTGCGGCAACCAGGTGGTCAAGCGCGACCTGATGAACGTGGACACCGTGGAAATCACGGACCGAAAGTCCACGGGCAGCGTCACCTTCGAGAACACCAGCGTGGCCACCAAGGACTGGATCGGCCTGGCGCGCGCCAGCGCCATCGTGCCCGTCACGCTCAAGCATGGCCCCGGCGCCACCAACACCGTCAGTTTCAAGAGCGCGCGCGCCCAGATCGGCAAGCCGACCTACAGCGACAGCGATGGCGTGCAGATGATCACGATCCCCCTGTCGTTCATTCCCTCCGACGCGGGCAACGACGAATGGTCCATCGAGATCTGACGCCTCACCTCCCTGCCTGACAACTACACATCCAAGGATCACCATGGCCGTCAAGATTTCCGGGCTCAAGCCCACCATCTCCGTTCCCGCAACGCTGTACCTGCCCGTCGATGAGGGCAGGTTCGGAGCCCATCACTTTGCCGTCGTGTTCAAGCGCCTGGGCAAGGCGCGGCGCGACGAGATCAATGAACTCATCGTCGTCGGCAAGCCCGCCACGCAGCCCGATGGCTCGCAGGAGGTACGGCGCATGACCATCCCTGAACTGCTCGACGAAGTGGTTGTGGGCTGGGAGGGGATGCTGGGCGACGAAGGAACACCCGTGCCCTACAGCCGCGACGAACGCCTGGCGGCCGAGGAGGCCTACCCGGGACTGGAGCAGGCCATGGCCGTGGCCTGGTTCGACGGACTCAACGTGCACCAGCGGGATGCCGCCACAAAAAACTCCGTGGCGCTGTCCGGCATCACCTCGGCCTCGACGGCGCAGACCGCTATCTCGTAGACGACGAGCTGCGCGCCCAGTGCGCGCAGATGGGGATCGACCCCGACCGGATGGTGCCCGGCGATCTGCAACGGCAGCACCCCGAGGACTACGAACTGTGGCCGGAGCATGCGATGGCCTGGAGCGTGTACCTCGGCTGCTCCACCCAGTGGCGCAGGACGGCCACGCCCTGGGGCCAGTGGCACTGGGACGGGCTGGATTACGCCGGGGTCGAGATCGTGATGCGCCGCTACGCGGTGCCCGCCGCGCAGCGCGGCGAGGTCTTCGCGCAATTGCAGGTACTGGAGGCGCAGGCGCTGCGCCAGCTCAACCGGGGCTGAGGCATAGGGGCCTCGGCTCCGGCCTTTCAAGACAAACACAAGCGGTCAAGCATACCGAACAGAGATCAGCATGAGTACAGCGGTCAAAAGCATAGGCATCGCCGAGACGCCCAGCCTGAGCGAGCTGCGTGCGCAGAATGCCCAGTTCTCCCAGGAGCTCGACAAACTCCACGGCAAGCTGCAGCAGGCGTATGCCGGCATGTCGCAGTTCGCAGGTGCCTCAACGGACACGGCGCTTGTGTCGGCGCGTGCCAGCGTCGATATCGAGAGCCTGTCTACTTCCATGGGCAAGATTGCAGGCCGCGCCAATGCCATGCTGGAAGTTGCGGGTTCGGCGGCCAAGGTGGGAGAGGCGCTCTACACGGCCAGTGCCCAGACAGAGAATCTGCGTACACGGCTGGACCTTGCCACCGGCGGCAAGGGCGCGCAGGAACTGGCCTATGTCACGGCCCTGGCCGATCGGCTGGGCCTGCAGCTCAATGCCACCGGCCAGGCCTACGCCGACTTCGCCACCAAGGCGCGAGGTACGGCGCTGGAGGGCGCGCAGGTGCAGACCATCTTCACGGGGATTGCCTCGGCCAACGCGGCCATGGGCCTTTCCGTGGAGCAGGGCAATGCCTCGTTGGCAGCCGTACTCGACCTGATGGGCAAGGGGACGATAGGCGCGTCGGACTTCAGCGAGAAACTGGGACATATCCCGGAGGCGGCGCTGGTCGGCGCTCAGGCCCTGGGTGTGACACAGGAGCGGTTCTCCCAGATGCTGCAGACCGGCGAGGTCGTGACGCAGGACTTTCTGCCCCGTTTCTCGCAGGCGCTGCAAAGCTCCCTGGGAGAGGGGACGGACAAGGCGGCGGACAGGCTGGATGCCGGCACCCAACGCATGGCCAACGCCTGGGACAAGCTCAAGTCCGCCGTGGGAGATTCCGGCATCAGCCAGATGATCTCCTTTGGCATGAATGCAGCGGCCAACGATATGAACGCCTTTTCGGAGTCCATGTCGCGGGCGCGTGACAACGGGTCGGGCTTCCTGGGCCAGATCAGCAGCGGCCTGGGCAACATCGCCGGGCGCGCGGTGGGCTTGCAATACATCAGCACGGCCTTCCAGTCGAATGCGGAAAAGGCAGCCTATCTGGCCAAGGAGCTTCCGCGCGCCAGGGCTGAACTGGAGATGCTGCAGGCCAAGGGGGCAGCGACATCGCGCAATGTATGGGTGCGCACGGCCCATGACGATGCCCAGCGCCTGGTCGAAAAATTGCAGCAGGTGCAGCGCGAATTGATGGCGGCACAGGGTCAGCGCAATGCAGGCGGCGGCCGCGGGTTCATCAATCCGCCGCTGGTGGGACAGCCACAGCCGCAGGAGCAAAGCAAGAAAACCGATGCGCCTGCGCAGAGGAAAGAGAAGCCTGCAGTGCCCCGCATCGTCAGCTACGCACCACCGGCCGCGCCAGCCAGAACGCAGCAGGACGATGAGGAGATCAAGCGCGATCAGGAACTGCAGAAAAGGCAGCAGGAGGTGGCGCAGCTCGTCAAGGAGCACCAGACCAAGGCCGGACTGGCCGAAAAGAACCTGGAACTCGCCCGGCAGGAGACCCTCGCGATCGGTCTGACTGGCGATGCGTTGGGACAGCTGCGGCAGGAGCAGGTCGAAAAGACCATCGCGGAACTGCAAGACAACGCAGCCAAGCAAGAGAGCGTCCGATGCTCGAAGGACGTCGCCGAGGCCGTGGGCAAAGAGGCCGATGCCACGCGCGAACTCGCCAGGGTCAAAGGCTATAACGACTCGGCACGCATGGTGGCCGAGTACGCGCAAAGCGTGAAGGAGGCCAACGAGGCGACCCAGTTCGAGCAGTCCCTGGCCGCCATGTCGCAGCGCGATCGGGAGATCGCCCTGGCGCAGTACAGGATCGAGATAGATCTCCAGAAAAAGCTGCAGGACATCGCGGCCAAGAATCCCTCGGATGCCGCTGCCGCCCAGAAGCTCAAGGAAGACGCCACGGCCGCTGCGAACCAGGCCAAGGCCAATGTCGCCGAGCGCACCCGCATGCAGGAAACCCAGAAGTCCGTTGACCAGATGGACGAGATGTTCCGCAAGGGCTTCGCAGACATGCTGGCCAACGGTACGGAAGGCTGGCGCACGTTCACCAAGAACCTGAGCGCGACGTTCAAGGCCACGGTGGCCGACGAGATGTACAAGGCATTTGCACAGCCGTTCGTCGTGCCGGTGATCGCCTCCATACAAGGCATGATCGGCAACTTATTCAAGATGCCGGGTGGTGCTGGTGCAGCAGGTGGCGGCGAAGCGGCCCTGTTGTCTTCGGGCCAATCCCTCTGGTCCGCATTCTCCGGTGGACTCACGGGTGCAGTGGGCAACGGCTTTGCCACCATGGGGGCAATGTTCGGGAGTTCGGCGGCCACCGCATTCGGCTCAGGTATCGCCGCTGGCGGGCATCTGGGCCTCTTCGGTGGAGCCATGGGCCAAGGGATGACGCTGCTCGGGTCCGGCGCCGCAGGATCCACCGCTGCGGGTTTGGGGACGATGTTGGGCGCGGCCCTGCCATGGGTGGCGGGGGCCATGGCACTGTTTTCCATTGCGGGGTCCTTCGGCTCCCGCGGCCCCAACCACGCCGGTGCCGCCTACAGCACCGCTGGCGTCGGCAACGACAAGGCCGCCGAGCAGCTGTTCGGCCGCGCGGCAGGCGACTGGTACGACGATCTGACACGCCGCCACAGCGATGGCATCGAAAAGCAGCTCAAGACCAGTCTGGACGGACTGGCCCTGGTCTACGGATCCCTGGGCAAGTACGCCACGGGCGGAGTGCGCGACATCGACTTGGTGGGCGGCTTTGCCGCCAACGGAAAGTACACCGACGAGGACGCCTACGGCTACGCCAAGATCATCGACAAGACGACCGGCATGATCCTGGCCGGCTTCGAGAACCGCTCGCTGGGCAACAACCCGGAAGAGGCCTACAAGGCCTTCCTGGGCCAGACCGGTTCCCTGCTGGTGTCCGAACTCAAGAAGGCGGACCTGCCCAGCTGGATGCGCACCACGCTGGACTCGCTGGGCGAAGCACCCAATGTCGAGGCTCTGCAGGCAGCCTTCCAGACCATCGACCTGATCGGCCGCTCCTTCGAGGAACTGGGCAAGAAGATCACGGGCTTTGCCGACCTTACCGACCTGGCCTTCGAGTCCCTGATCAAGGCCTCGGGCGGCATCGAGGCGCTGAATGCCAACGCGGGCAGCTTCTACCAGAACTTCTACAGCGAGGATGAGCGCAAGACCATCGCCAAGCGCGAGATGGGCAGCAAGCTCAAGGACCTGGGCGTGGACATCGACCTGGACGCCGATGACGCCCCGGCCCGGTTCCGCACGCTGGTGGAGGACAAGCTCAAGGCAGCCAACTCCGAGGAGGCGAATGCCAAGGTATTGAAGGACGCCATCTCCAAGGTCCAGGGCACGCAAGGCCTCAAGGACATGGCCAAGACTGGCGCCTTCAAGGACTGGGCCAGCACCACCCTGGAAGAAGGTTCTGGCGATATCGGAAAACTCGCGGCCGATCTCGAGAACCTGGCGAACACCAGCACGTCGCTGGCCGACTTCACTGCCGGTATGGACAAGCTGATCGGCAATATCGGCGGCACCGGCAAATCTTCGGCCGAGACTGCTGCCGAGCTGCTCAAGCTCAACGACACGTTCAAGGCCGTTACCAAGACATCCGAGGATGCTGCGGCGGCTTCGGCCAAACAGGCGGAGGAAGCCAAGCGCAAGCAGGAGGAGCAGGCGCAGGAGGCGAGGAAGAAGAACGAGGCCGATACGGATGCGGCGTGGAGCCTGCTGCAGCGTTCTGTCGATGCGGAGCGCACCCTGGCGCAGGCGCGTCTGGATGCCGCCCGCGAGCAGGTCGAGCTTGCACGTGGTGTGGTGGACCTGGCGCGCGGTGCCGCACGTGATCTCTGGGGTGAGGTCGATACGGTTGCCGCAATGGATGCATCGTTGGCCGGACGGTTCATCCAGGATGCAGTCTCGGCTGTCCGCAATACCGGCTACCTGCCAGAGCAAAAAGCACTCGACGAAGCCATCACTGCGGCGCGCGATGGCCTTTCACGCACGGCCTACACCAGTCGTATCGATGAGGAGCGGGCAAGGCGAGCGCTGGCCGCAGATCTGGAACAGCTCGGTGAAAAGGGGCAGGAGCAGTTGTCAGTGGCCGAACAGCAATTGGCGGCCGAAGAGACTTCCTTGGCTCGGTTGGATGAATTGATCCTTTCCGCCAAGCAGCAACTGGACGCGGCTCGTGGCATAGACACCAGCGTGCGCAGCGTCGATGAAGCGGTGCGTGATTTCCAGGCAAAGCTGCTGGCGGAGAAGAGCGGCGGAAAGTCCGGCCCTGGGGGAGGCGATGTGGCCGTACTGGGGCCTGGGGGGGCGCCTTCGCCTGGAGCGGGCCAGGATGCGCGTTACCGCCGGGCACGCACGGATGGTTCGGGTGGCACCTGGTATGAGCCAGTCACCGACAAGGATCGTTTAGCGCATCTGGACAAGTACAACGATGGCTATCACGCCTTCGACGGAACCGGGGACGCCAGCGGACTGAACCAATGGATCAAGGACAACAAGCTGACCGCCGCAGATCTGGCGGAGCTTTCCGGTCTTTATGAATCCGATTGGCGCAGGTGGTTCGAAGGCGCTGGCATTCCGGCCTTCGCGAAAGGTGGCCTGCACGGTGGTGGCTTGCGCATGGTGGGTGAAAGTGGTTGGGAGATCGAAGCCACCGGACCCGCGCGCCTTTGGAACCAGAGCCAACTGGGACAGGCGCTGATCGGTGGCGCGGATGCTGCTGGCACTCCCTTGCTTTTGGCCATCGAGCGCCTGATTCGCGCTATCGAACAGCAGGATCCTGCCTTGCAGGACATCAAACAGCATGTGCGCGATACGGCCGAGGTGCTGTTGCGTGTAACGCGTGGCGGCGTGGCCATGCAATCGGCTGGCGGCAGCGCCGTATTGGAGCTCTGATGCCAACGATCGATCAACTCGAGCAAGCGGCATCGTTGATGCCGGGCGACCTGACACTGCTGCGCCGGACGGGCCGCACGTATGCCATCGCTGCGGCGGCCATCGCCGGCCCGCAGGGACCGAAGGGTGATCCGGGCGCTGCGGGAGCAACAGGTCCGCGTGGGGCGACAGGTCCTCAAGGCGAGGCCGGCGTGCAAGGCCTGCAGGGGCAGCAAGGACTTCAGGGACCTGCCGGGCCCAAGGGGGATGTGGGTGCTCAGGGACTGCAGGGGCCGCAGGGAGCAACAGGACCCCAGGGTCTACCGGGCACGCCTGGTGCCAAGGGGGATGCCGGCGTTCCCGGACCCCAGGGCCCGGTGGCCATTCCAACCCTGGCGTGGGGTCGCGAACTGGCGAGAGCCGGCTATCTGCGCGAGGCCAATGGTGGCGTGCTTCAGCTCGGGGGGCGCTATGCCATCTGGACGGGTGGCGGCGCGATCACCATGCATCTGCCCAAGAAGAGCGAGGTTGCGCTCGGCGATTTCGTCGAGTTCACGAATCTTCACCTCACCTGGCCTGCGTCCGCGCAGTTCACCGTTGCCCGGCAGGAGTCGGGCACCTACATCCATGGCCACGACAGCCATCTCGTCTGCGACGTGGCCGTGGGTGGCTTTCGGCTGGTGTGCGTCTGGAAGGACGGCACCAACATCTGGTGGAACATCGTTTGAGGAAACCATGATAGTTGTCCCCCCCATGCCTATCACGGCGGCTGGCCTGATCGACTGCAGTGTTCCGGAAGTGGACGCCTCTGCAGGCGAGAAACTGTGGTCGCCAACAACCCACTATGAACGTGGCGCGCAGGTTCTGCGGCTGGAGACGCAGATGCGCTATGAGAACAGCATTGCGGGAGTCGATGCGACGCCTCCCGAACAGGACGCCAGGCGCTGGATGCCCCTGCGTCCCAGCAATCGCTGGGCCATGTTCCGCCATCTCACGAACGATGCCACCGAAGCCCCTGCGACGTTGAGCTTCACCCTGCGCCCAGGCAAGCGCTTCGACACCCTGTTCATGCGGGGGGTACAGGCCGACAAGGTGGTGATGCAGGTCAAGTCCGCGGGCGCCGTCGTTGCCCAACGCGAACGCAAGCTGAACGCGCGCGCCACGCGCACCTGGTCAGGCTATTTCTTTGGCGAATTTCCGCTGATTCCCACGGTTCTGATATCGGACCTGCCTCCATTCACCGGAGCGGAAATCGTGGTCACGCTGGTGCGTGCAGGTGGCCGCCCGGTGCGTGTGGAGCATGCGGCACTAGGCATGAAGAGCTGGATTGGCGATGCGGAATGGGCGCCGCGCAATGACGCGCTGAATTTCTCGGTGGTCGATCGCGACAAGTACGGCGGCATCAAGTTGCAGCCTGTGCGTAGCGTTCCCACGCTCTCGGTCAAGGTCCGCATCCCCAAGGACAACGTCGATACCGCACTGCGCCTGCGCAGGGAACTGGATGCGGCCCCGGCATTGTGGGCTGCACTGGATGACGACACCACCGATGGATATGCCGAAGCCGCGTCGATCTTCGGCCCTTACCGGCGCTTTCCCATCGACCTCAACAACGCGAAAGACTCGTACAGCCATATTGATTTGGAGTCCATGTAATGCCTATTGTCAAACCACCTCTGATTGCACAACTTCCCGTCGCTCCCTATGTCGGAGATCCCGATTTCGACGCGCATGCCGATGCCCTGCTGGGGCAGCTCGAATCGCATCGCCAGCAGATCAACGCCACGAACGATGCGACCTATACCAACGCCTTGCATGTGGAGGAACGCGCCGGATCTGCGGAGGGCGCCGCGCGCGGTGCCTCGCAGTCCGAGGCCGCCGCCGCGCAAAGCGCCATAGCTGCTGCGGCAGCCGCTGGTGCCGTGAAATGGACTGCGGGTACAGCCTATGCGGAGGGCGCCGTGGTCTGGAGTCCGGCCAATGGCCTCAACTACCGCCGCAAGCTTGCCGGCAGCGGCGGCAATGACCCCAGCTCCGATACCTTCAACTGGTGGGTGATGGGGGCGCCCATGTCGGCCCCCATCCAGCGCATCAGCTCCGATACGCTGGCGCAGACACGCATGCATTACGTGATCGAAGCGGCACTCACGCTCACTTTGCCGGCAGCGCCCGCACTGAGCGATGTGGTCCAGATCACGGATCTGTCCGATTCGATGGCCGTGGCCATCCATCCCAACGGCGCTCTCATTCGCGGAGCGAGCGGCGTGATGACTCTCGATGTTCTGCGGGCAGCCGGCTCGCTTGTGTATTCCGGCTCAGCGAAAGGATGGGTGTAAGAAATGCCGAATTTTTCTCAGCTTTTTGGGGGTGGTGGCGGGATTAAAAATGTTCAGCGTGGTGCTACATCTCCTGGTTCCACACAAGTTAATGTCACCATTTCTGCTGTTAATCCTGCAAAGGCATTTGTAAATATATTGACTTCACATTTCTTTCCTCAATATGAATCCAGGGTCAGTGTGAGGATATTAAACTCCACAACACTTGTGGTCGAATCGTATGTTATTACCAATACAACAACCTTTGCGCCAGCTATCGCCTGGGAAGTCGTGGAATTCAATTGAAAGGGCATGCAAAGATGTTTTATTACATGCAGATTGATGCAGATAATATCGGTAAATCACTGTTGCAATCTTCAGAAATTGTTGATTTGCCATACATGATTGCCCGACCAACATACGACGAGCATGAACTTGGAAAATACTGGGACGGAAATGATTTTTCTGCATTGGCTGGTGCAATGGAGTGGCCTCGACTTGTTGTCACAGGCATTGCATCAGATGTGCAAAATGGATTTGTGGCATCGTCGGATCTTACAGATATCACTGTGCCCGTCGGCGCAACCGTGACGTTCCATACTGAGCTATATCGTCAAGATTCGTTGCTCAAGCGTGATGAATCTTTTAGATCGCTTATCCGCAGTCGTGATGGCCGCGAGCGGGTTTTGAGAATGACGCTGGCTCAAGGGGCTATGACGTTCTCCATTCGGTTTGAAGACAGCCGCATATGGGAGCTGACCGAAGCAATGATTAACGCCGACCTCCCACCCGAACGCCGCATGCGGTTCAAGGGTATCAAGATGTTTGTCGTGGAGGCTTGACCCGCCCCAAGCAATGAAACCAAGCCGGCACCTGCCGGCTTTTTTGCGCCAGCCCACAAGCTAGGTGTTTTCCCCCGCATGTCTTCGCCGCGACAAGCTTTCCATGCAAAATAGCACGAACGTTCGTTTTAACAAGAATTTCGCATGTCCAGCGTTTCCGCCCCACGCCGCGCCGCCCGCTCTCAGGCCAACTCCAATGCCGATCCCAAGGCCGGCTCTTCCGTGCACGAAGCCGCTGCGCCCGCGCCGCGCCGCGCGCTGCACAAGGGGCAGCAGACCAAGGCCACCATTGTGGAGGCTGCCCTCAACCTGGCCACGCACATCGGCCTTGAGGGCCTGTCTATCGGCGCTCTGGCCGAGCTGACGGGCATGAGCAAGTCGGGCGTGTTCGCGCATTTTGGCTCGCGCGAGGAGCTGCAGATTTCCGTGGTGCATGAATACCACGACCGTTTCGAGCAGGAAGTGTTCTTCCCGGCGCTTCAGGCGCCGCGCGGCGTGGCGCGTCTGCGCGCGCTGTTCGACAACTGGATGAAGCGCACGTCGATCGAGCTGGACTCGGGCTGCATCTATATCAGCGGCGCCGTGGAGTTCGACGACCGCACGGGGCCGGTGCGCGATGCGCTGACGGCCTCGGTCCAGACCTGGCACGCAGCCATGCGCCGCACCATCGTGCAGTGCCGCGAATGCGGCGACCTGCGTGCCGACCTGGACGAGAACCAGCTGCTGTTCGAGATCCACGGCCTGATCCTGGCCCTGCATTACGAGGCGCGCTTCCTGCGCAACGAAGGCTCCATGCAGCGCGCCATCGACGGCTTCGAGAGCATCCTGGCGCGCTACGCCAGCCCGACCTGATTTTTCAGTTTCACCGTTTTCACCGCATCCACTGCAAACCCCGCCAACACAGGAGAAGACAAATGCCCAGCTACAACCCGCCCCTGCGCGACATGCAATTCCTCATGCACGAGGTGTTCAAGGTCACGGATGACTACCGGCAGATGACGGCGCATGCCGAGGTCGATGCCGACACCATCAACGCCGTGCTGGAAGAGGCGGGCAAGTTCGCGGCCAATGTGACGTTTCCGCTGAACATCAGCGGCGATGCCGAGGGCTGCGTGCTGAACAAGGAAACCCACGAGGTCACCACGCCCAAGGGCTTCAAGGAGGCCTACCAGAAGTATGTGGAAGGCGGCTGGCCTTCGCTGTCCTGCGACACGGCCTATGGCGGCCAGGGCCTGCCCTTTGCGGTGAACTCGGCGCTGTACGAGATGCTCAACAGCGCCAACCAGGCCTGGACCATGTACCCCGGGCTGTCGCACGGCGCCTACGAGGCCCTGCATGTGCATGGCACGGAAGAGCAAAAGAAGCTGTACCTGCCCAAGCTGACCAGCGGCGAGTGGACCGGCACCATGTGCCTGACCGAGCCCCATTGCGGCACCGACCTGGGACTGCTGCGCACCAAGGCCGAGCCCGTGGCCGGCGCGCCCGAGGGCACCTACAAAATCACCGGCAACAAGATCTTCATCAGCGCTGGCGAGCACGATTTCACAGAGAACATCGTCCATCTGGTGCTGGCCCGCCTGCCCGATGCGCCCCCGGGCTCCAAGGGCATCAGCCTGTTCGTGGTGCCCAAGTTCGTGGTCAAGGCCGATGGCTCGCTGGGCGAGCGCAACCCCATCTTCTGCGGCGCACTGGAGCACAAGATGGGCATCCATGGCAATGCCACGGCTCAGATCAATATCGACGGCGCCATCGGCACCCTGGTGGGCCAGCCGAACAAGGGTCTGCAGGCCATGTTCGTGATGATGAATGCCGCCCGCCTGGGCGTGGGCAACCAGTCGCTGGGCCTGACCGAGGTGGCCTACCAGAACGCCCTGGCCTATGCCAAGGACCGCCTGCAGATGCGCAGCCTGTCGGGCACCAAGGCCAAGGACAAGCCGGCCGACCCCATCATCGTCCACCCCGACGTGCGCCGCATGCTGCTGACGGCCAAGGCCTATGCCGAAGGCGGCCGCGCGCTGGTGACCTACTGCGCCTTCCTGATCGACAAGGAGTTCAACCACCCAGACGAAAAGGTGCGCAAGGACAGCGCCGAGCTGGTGGCGCTGCTGACCCCCATCGTCAAGGCCTTCATCACCGACAACGGCTGGACGGCCACCACCATGAGCCAGCAGGTCTATGGCGGCCATGGCTTCATCACCGAATGGGGCATGGAGCAGTTCGTGCGCGATGCGCGCATCAACATGATCTATGAAGGCACGAACGGCATCCAGGCGCTGGACCTGCTGGGCCGCAAGGTGCTGGGCAACCAGGGCGCATCGCTCAAGAAGTTCGGCAAGCTGGTGGCGCAACTGGTGGAGGAAGAGGGCGTCAACGAGAAGATGGCCGAGTTCATCAATCCCATCGCCTACCTGGGCGACCAGATGACCAAGTTCACCACCGAGATCGGCTTCAAGGGCATGCAAAACCCCGACGAGGTGGGCGCCGCCTCTGTGGACTACCTGCGTGTGGCGGGCCACCTGGTGTTCGGCTACTTCTTCGCCCGCATGGCCCAGGTGGCGCTGCGTGAAATCGCCAAGGGCAACACCGACCCGTTCTACCAGGCCAAGCTGCAGACCGCGCGTTTCTACTTCGCCAAGCTGTTCCCCGAGACCGCGACGCTGATGCGCACGGCCCGCGCGGGCAGCAAGTCCCTGATGGACACGGACGCGGCGCTGGCCTGAACGGCTTCACTCCAACATGGGAGCACGGGCTGTGCGCATCAGCGTGGTCTGTGCGCCTTTCTAGGCGAAAGGGGTTTGAAATGAAGGCATATCAAGCACTGGCAGCAATGGTGCTGGGCCTCACGGCCGTCGCGGCGCAGGCGCAGATGACGCCCGTGGGCCTGTGGAAGAGCGTGGACGACAAGAGCGGCGAAGCCAAGTCCGAGATCCGCGTGGCCGAGAACGACGGCGTGGTCACGGGCCGCATCGAGCAGATCCTGCGCAAGGGCGCCGATCCGGCCGCCACCTGCACCGAGTGTTCTGACGACCGCAAGGGCCAGCCGCTCAAGGGGCTGGAGATCATCCGCGGCGCCAAGAAGGCCGAGGGCAAGGACGTCTGGGAAGGCGGCAAGATCCTCGACCCCGAAAACGGCAAGACCTACACCCTGCGCCTGACGCCCATCGAGGGCGGCGCCAAGCTCGAGGTGCGCGGCTCCATCGGCCCCTTTGGCCGCACCCAGACCTGGGTGCGCGTGCAGTAAACCATTCCGGAAGGCGGCCGCAGCGGCCACCTCCCTCCCACTTGTGGAACATCCATGTCCCGATTCAATGTGAAGAAAGTCGCCGTGCTCGGCGCTGGCGTGATGGGTGCGCAGATCGCGGCCCATCTGGTCAATGTCAAGGTGCCCGTGGTGCTGTTCGACCTGCCTGCCAAGGAAGGCCCGAAAAGCGGCATCGCCGAGCGCGCCATCGCCAACCTCAAGAAGCTCAAGCCTTCGCCCATCGGCGTGGCCGAGGACGCGGACCTGATCCAGCCCGCCAACTACGAGGAGCACCTCAAGCTGCTCAAGGGCTGCGACCTGATCATCGAGGCCATTGCCGAGCGCATGGACTGGAAGCTCGATCTGTACACCAAGATCGCGCCCCATGTGGCCAAGCACGCCATCGTGGCGTCCAACACCTCGGGCCTGTCCATCACCAAGCTGTCCGAGGCGCTGCCCGACGCGATCAAGCCGCGCTTTTGCGGCATCCACTTCTTCAACCCGCCGCGCTACATGCCGCTGGTGGAGCTGATCGCCACGCCGACCACGCAGCCCGTGGTGCTGGACCAGCTCGAAGCCTTCGTCACCAGCGGCCTGGGCAAGGGCGTGGTGCGCGCCAAGGACACGCCCAACTTCATCGCCAACCGCATCGGCATCGCCGGCATGCTGGCCACCATGAAGGAGGTCGAGAACTTCGGACTGACCTTCGACGTGGTCGATGACCTCACCGGCAAGAAGCTGGGCCGCGCATCCAGCGGTACCTTCCGCACGGCCGACGTGGTGGGCCTGGACACCATGGCCCATGTGATCAAGACGCTGCAGGACAACCTCAGCGCCGAGACCGATCCCTTCTACGCCAGCTTCGGCACGCCGCCCGTGCTGGCCAAGCTGATCGAGCTGGGCAACCTGGGCCAGAAGGCGAAGAAGGGCTTCTACAAGAAGGTCGGCCGCGACATCCTGCAGTTCGAGCTGGACAGCGAGGACTACGTGCCCGCAGGCGGCAAGGCCGACGAGGTCTATGGCCGCATGCTCAAGAAGCCTGCTGCCGAGCGCCTGAAGCTGCTGCGCAATGCCGAGGGCGCGCAGGGCCGCTTCCTGTGGGCCATCCTGCGCAACAGCTTCCACTACGCGGCCATCCACCTGGAGAGCATTGCGGAGTCCGCCCGCGACGTGGACCAGGCCATGCGCTGGGGCTTCGGCATGAAGCAGGGCCCGTTCGAGCTGTGGCAGGAAGCCGGCTGGCTGGAAGTGGCGAAGATGGTCCAGGAGGACATCGATGCCGGCAAGGCATTGAGCAAGGCGCCTCTGCCCAAGTGGGTCTTCGAAGGCCCCGTGGCCGAGGCCGGCGGCGTGCACACGGCGCAGGGCTCGTGGAGCCCTGCCAAGGGCCAGTTCGTGCCCCGCCGCGTGCTGCCCGTCTACGAGCGCCAGATCTTCCCCGAGAAGCTGCTGGGCGAAGACAGCCTGCCCGACTGGAAGACGGCCGGCACCACGATCGCCGAATCCAAGGCGCTGCGCACCTGGACGCTGGACGGCCAGATCCTGATCGCCAGCATCAAGAACAAGATGCACGCCATCAGCCCCGAAGTCATGGAAGCGCTGATGGAGGCCGTGGACGTGGCCGAGACCGACTTCCAGGGCATGGTCATCTGGTCGGGCGATGCGCCGTTCAGCGTGGGCGCCGACCTGGAAGCCACCATGCCGGCCTTCGTGATCGGTGGCGCCGACGCCATCGAAAGCGTGGAGCAGGAGCTGCAAAACCTGATGCTGCGCATCCGCTACGCCCAGGTGCCCGTGGTTGCGGCCATCCATGGCATGGCGCTGGGCGGCGGCTGCGAGCTGGCCGTCTACAGCGCACGCCGCGTGGCGCACATGGAAAGCTACATCGGCCTGGTGGAAGTCGGCGTGGGCCTGGTGCCCGGCGCGGGCGGCCTGACCTACATCGCGCGCCGCGCGGCAGAGAACGCCGCCACCAGCACGGGCAAGGACCTGCTGCCCTTCCTGACCGAAGGCTTCACGGCCGCGGCCATGGCCAAGATGGGCACCAGTGCCATCGAGTCGCGCAAGCTGGGCTACCTGCTGGACAGCGACCTCATCGTGCCGCACAAGGACGAGCTGCTCTTCGTCGCCATCAACGAGGCCAAGTCCATGGCCGCAGGCGGCTGGCGCGCGCCGCTGCCGCGCAGCTTCCCCGTGGCGGGACGCAGCGGCGTGGCCACCATCAAGGGCTCGCTGGTCAACATGCGTGACGGCGGCTTCATCAGCGAGTTCGACCAGCATGTGGCCAGCCTGATCGCCAACGTGGTCTGCGGCGGCGACGTGGATGCGGGCACCCTGGTGGACGAGGCCTATCTGATGAAGCTCGAACGCAAGGCGTTCTGCCACCTGATCGGCCATCCCAAGACGCATGAACGCATTCTCGGAATGCTGAACACCGGCAAGCCCGTCCGGAATTGATATGTCCCCCCTGAGTCGCTTCGCGCCTTCCCCCCCAGGGGGACGACAGCCTCGCGGCGGGGCGGCCCTTGCTCGCTGTCCCTGGTCTGGAGCACGCCAGTTGTCTGGGGCGCGCCCTTTTCGGGGGCTGCGGGGGTGATGAATAACTGAGATCGAGGAGCAATCTCCATGAAACAAATCCAAGACGCCTACATCGTCGCCGCCACGCGCACGCCCATCGGCAAGTCGCACAAGGGCTTTTTCCGCAACTACCGTCCCGACGACCTGCTGGCGACCACGCTGAAGGCCGCGCTGGCCCAGGTGCCGGGGCTGGACCCGGCTGCCATCGAGGACATCATCTGCGGCTGCGCCATCCCCGAGGCCCAGCAGGGCCTGAACGTGGCGCGCATCAGCGCCGTGCTGGCGGGCCTGCCCACCAGCGTGGGTGGCATCACCGTGAACCGCTTCTGCGCCTCGGGCCTGTCGGCCGTGGCCATGGCGGCGGACCGCATCCGTGTGGGCGAGGCCGACGTGATGATCGCGGCCGGCGTCGAGAGCATGAGCATGGTGCCCATGATGGGCAACGCGCCCTCGCTGTCGCCGTCCATCTTCGAGCGCGATGGTGACGTGGGCATTGCCTATGGCATGGGCCTGACGGCCGAGAAGGTGGCCCAGCAGTGGAAGGTCTCGCGCGATGCGCAGGACGCCTTTGCGCTGGAGTCGCACCGCCGTGCCCTGGCCGCGCAGCAGGCCGGCGAGTTCAAGGACGAGATCACGCCCATCGAGGTCACTGACCGGAGCCTGGACCTGGCCAAGGGCGAGCCCGTGGTACGCACGCGCACCGTGGAGCTGGACGAGGGCGCACGCCCCGACACCAGCCTGGAAGGCCTGGGCAAGCTGCGCACCGTGTTCGCGGCGCGCGGCTCGGTGACGGCCGGCAACAGCTCGCAGACCAGCGATGGCGCAGGCGCGCTGATCCTGGCCAGCGGCGCCGCCGTGCAGCGCTTCGGCCTCACGCCGCTGGCGCGCTTCGTGAGCTATGCCAGCAAGGGCGTGCCGCCAGCCATCATGGGCATCGGTCCTATCGAGGCCATCCCGGCCGCGCTGCGCTATGCGGGCCTCAAGCAGGACGACATCGACTGGTTCGAACTCAACGAAGCCTTTGCCGCCCAGTCGCTGGCCGTGGTCAACACGCTGGGCCTGGACCCCGCCAAGGTCAATCCCATGGGCGGCGCGATTGCCCTGGGCCACCCGCTGGGTGCCACAGGCGCCATCCGCTCGGCTACCGTGGTGCATGCGTTGCGCCGCAAGCAATTGCGCTACGGCATGGTGACGATGTGCGTCGGAATGGGCCAGGGCGCCGCCGGCATCTTCGAGAGGATGTAGCACCCCCTGAGCGGCTTTGCCGCTTCCCCCTCTCTACTCGCTGCGCGAGGGAGGGGG
>NZ_BCTO01000003.1 GCF_001571325.1 Delftia tsuruhatensis NBRC 16741 | reverse complement strand
ACGACACCCTCGGTGCGGGGCGGCCCTTCCTTGGTGTCCCTGGCGTGGGGCCGCGCCGGTTTTTGACTTGGTGTCAGCACATTGCGGCACCGACCAGGAGACAGCCATGGAACAACACCAACTCAGCAGCGATGGCGCCACGCTGGCGCTGCGCGTCTACACGCCCGCTGCCCCGCCGCGCGCCAGCGTGGTCATCGGCGGGGCCATGGGGGTGCGCCAGGCCTTCTACGAGGCCTTTGCCACCTGGCTTGCGGGCCAGGGCTATCGGGTGACCAGCTTTGACTACCGGGGCCATGGCGATTCCCTGCAAGGCTCTTTGCGCCAGGTGCGTGCCGACCTGTGCGACTGGGCGCGCGACTACGAGGCGGTGATCGCCCATGCCAAGGCGCAGCTGCCGGACCAGCCGCTGTTCCTGATCGGCCACAGCCTGGGCGCCCAGCTGCCGGGCCTGCTGCGCTCCCCGCAGCTGGTGGACGGCCTTTTGAGCATTGCGGCCGGCAGCGGCTACTGGCGCGACAATGCGCCCCGCCTCAAGCGCATGGTTCCCTATTTCTGGCATGTGCTGGTGCCCGTGGCCACGCGCCTGTGCGGCTACTTTCCGGGCCGGCGCCTGCGCAAGGTGGGCGACCTGCCGGCCGGCGTCATGCTGCAGTGGCGCCGCTGGTGCCTGAATCCGCGCTACAGCGTGGGTGCCGAGGGCGAGGCCGCCGCGCGCAGCTACGCCGCCGTGCGCTTTCCGGTGATGGCGCTGTCCATGAGCGACGACGAACTCATGACCTGGCGCGGCACCGAGCACCTGTTCGCGCTCTACGCCAATGCCCCCAGCCGCATCGAGCGCATCGAACCCAAGGCCCTGCAGTTGCGGCGCATAGGGCATTTCGGCTTCTTCCGCGCCGATATGCGCGACGCGCTCTGGGGCCGGGCCGTGGACGTGTTCTCGGGCTGGACCAAGGCGCCGGCCGCCGCGGCCCACCCGCGCTTTCCCTCACCCGCAGAGTCGCCGGCTTGACGGACGCGGGCCCCGCTTGCCATCACACTCGTTTGCCATGAGCACAGACATCCATCCTCTCGACCAGGCCGTGGCGCTCACGCCCACCGGCGCCGTGGGCCACTACCAGGGCCAGACCACGCAGGACTACTGGAACATGGTGGGCCCGTACGGCGGCATCACCGCCGCCGCGCTGGTGCGGGCCATCCAGCAGCATCCGCTGTGCCTGGGCGATCCGCTGTCCATCACCGTCAACTACGCGGCCGCGCTGGGCGCGGGGCGCTTCGACATCGAGGCCCGCCCCGTTCGCACCAACCGCTCCACCCAGCACTGGCTGCTGACCATCACCCAGCCCGACCAGGATGGCGATGCCCAGGTCGTCACCACGGCCACGGCCGTCACGGCCGTGCGGCGCAGCACCTGGGGCGGCACCGACCTGGCCATGCCCGAGGTGCCGTCGCCTGCCGCCGTGCCGCGCGTGCCGCCGCTGGGCGGCGTGGAATGGCTCAACCGCTACGACATGCGCTTTCTCGACGGCATCATTCCCCAGACCTGGGATGGCCGCGAGACCGACAGCCTCACGCGCCTGTGGGTGCGCGACGAGCCGCCGCGCGCACTGGATTTTTGCGCGCTGGCCGGCCTGGCTGACGTATTCTTCCCGCGCGTGTGGCTGCGCCGCGCACAGCGCACCCCGGCGGGCACGGTGTCCATCACCGTCTACTTCCATGCGGGGCGCGAGGAACTGGCCGCCGCAGGCACGGGCCACCTGCTGGCCCAGGCGCGCGGCCAGGAATTTCGCAACGGCTTCTTCGACCAGAGCGCCCAGCTGTGGAGCGAGGCCGGCGTGATGCTGGCGAGCAGCCACCAGATCGTGTATTTCAAGGAATAAGCAAGGCAAGACCATCATGAGCGAAACCACCCAGGACATCCTCGTGCACACCGAAGCCGGTGTCTGCACCATCACCTTCAACCGCGCCGACAAGAAGAACTCCATCACCGAGGCCATGTACGCCAGCATGGCCGATGCGCTGGCCCAGGCCGGCGAAGACGCCGCCGTGCGCTGCGTGGTCTTCCAGGGCGACATGGCCATCTTCAGCGCGGGCAACGACATTGCCGACTTCCTCAAGCAGTCGGCCGGCGGCGCCGCCAGGCCGGAGGGCGAGCAGCGCCCCGTCTGGCGCTTCCTGCACAACATCGCCGCCTTTCCCAAGCCCGTGATCGCCGCCGTCTGCGGCCCGGCCGTGGGCATCGGCACCACCTTGCTGCTGCACTGCGACCTGGTCTATGCGGGCGACAACGCGGCCTTCTCGCTGCCCTTCGTGAACCTGGGCCTGTGCCCCGAAGCGGCCTCCAGCCTGCTGCTGCCCCAGATGCTCGGCTACCACCGCGCGGCCGAGGCCCTGCTGCTGGGCGAGCCCTTCCTGGCCGAAGCCGCACTGGAGGTGGGCCTGGTCAACCGCGTCGTGCCGCCCAGCGAATGCAATGCGCTGGCCCAGGCCCAGGCCAGGAAGCTGGCCGCCAAGCCGCTGTCGGCCCTGATCGAGACCAAGCGCCTCATGAAGGCCGGCCAGTCCGGCCTGGTGCGCGAGCGCATGGCCGAGGAGGGAACGAGCTTCGGCAAGCTGATGGGCGGCCCCGCTGCCAAGGAGGCGTTCACCGCGTTCATGGAGAAGCGCAAGCCGGACTTCAGCCAGTGCTGAAATCCACGAAGGCCTCCGGGGCCTCCGAGGCGCCCGTGCAGTTCGAGCCCGAGTTCATCGCCGGGCTGCGCGAAGTGTTCGAGCGCCAGATCGCCTTCAACCAGGTGCTGGGGCTGCGCATCACCGAAGTGCTGCCCGAGCGGGTTGAAGGCCGCATCACCATGCGGCCCGAGCTCATAGGCCACGCCGCCTACCAGCGCATCCACGGCGGCGTGATCAGCGCCGGTCTGGACTCCATGGGCGGCCTGGCCGTCATGGCGGCCATCGGCGCCAAGCACATGGACGATGCGCCGCTGCAGCGCCTGCACCGCTTCTCGCGCCTGGGCACCATCGACCTGCGCGTGGACTACCTGCGCCCCGGCATAGGCAGCGAATTCATCCTGCGCGCCGAGGTGCTGCGGCTGGGTTCGCGCGTGGCCAACACGCGCATGGAATTCCTGGGGGCCGATGGCAGCTTGCTGTCCACGGGGACGGCGGCGTACATCGTTTCTTGATGCATGGCCCGCTGACTGCGGGCCTTCTTTTTTGCGTCTCTTCACCCCCAGCGCGCGCGCCACACGGCCCAGGCCGTGCCTGCGCCATAGGCGGCCATGGCCACGGCGACCAGGATGAACAGCGACTGGGCACTGCCCAGGCCGCTGGACATGAGCCAGCCGCCGCCCACCACCACGATCAGCAGGCGCACCGTGCCGGCCAGCACGGGTGCCCAGACGCGGCCTGCGCCCAGGGAGGCGAAGTACAGCACCAGTCCCAGGCCGAACAGCCCGAAGGCCGGGCCCACGGTGCGCAGGTAGAGGTCGGCGTAGGCGCGCACGGCCGGGTCGCCGGTGAAAATGCCCGACCACAGCTGCGGCCAGACCATGACCACCAGCCCCAGCACGCCCAGCAGGGCCGCAGCCATGGCGCCGCCCGACCAGGCCACGCGGCGCGCGCGGGCCACCTGGCCGGCGCCCATGGCCATGCCCACCATGGGCACGGCGGCCATGCCCACGCCGAAGGCCATGGGGATCAGCAGGAACTCCAGCCGCTGGCCAATGCCGTAGCCGGCCAGTGCCAGCGGGCCCAGGCGGGCGACCATGCCTGTCAGCAGCAGCGCGGCCAGCGCCGTTTGCACGGGGGACAGGCAGGCGAGGGCCCCCACGCGCAGGATGTCGCGGAACATGGGCCAGGCCAGGCGGGGCCTGCGCCAGTCCAGTTGCAGGCGCTGCTGGCCCCATTGCAGATAGGCCAGGAAGACTGCGACGGCCAGTGCCATGGCCACGATGTTGCCCACGGCCACGCCCGGCATGCCCCAGCGCGGCATGGGTCCCAGGCCCAGCCCCAGCGTGCCGCCGACAGCGATCTGCACCAGCGAGGCCGCAAAGATCACGGCCGACGGCATGCGCATATTGCCCGTGCCCCGCACCACCGATGCCAGCGTATTGCACAGCCACACCAGGATGGCGCCGCTGAACAGCACGGCGCCAAAGCCTGTGGCCGCTGCCAGCACCTCGCCGCGCCCGCCCAGCCAGCTGTAGAAGGTGGCGCCGCAGAGCACGAAGATGAGCGAGTACAGCAGGCCTGCGATGGTGCCGATGACGATGGAGTGCAGGGCCAGTGCCGAGGCACGCGCGCCGTCGCCCGCGCCCAGCGCGCGGCTGATGGCCGAGGACACGCCGCTGCCCATGGCACCGTTGCTCATCATCTGCGTGAGCATGGCCAGCGGAAACACCAGGGCCATGGCCGCCAGCGATACGGTTCCCAGCTGCCCCACGTAGTAGGTCTCGGCCACGGCGACCAGCACCGACATGCTCAGCGCCACCATGTTGGGCACGGCCAGGCGCATCAGGGTGGAGGCGATGGGGCCGCTGACCAACGGATGCGCGGACCCGCTGGCCGCAGCGCCAGGGGCTGCGGAGGACAGGGCGGCGCTCATTCCGCGCTCTCCTGCGTGGCGGTTTCCAGCACGGGCAGCATGCCCAGCACCAGGCTTTCCAGCGCGCCGATCTGCTCGCTGCCGCACAGCTCGCGCACGCGCTGCTGGGCCTGGCGCCACAGGGCGGCAGCCTCGCGGATGCGGGCGCGGCCTTCGGGCGTGACCACCACGCAGCGGCTGCGCGCATCCGCGCCGGGAACCAGGTCGATGAAGCCGGCCTGCTGCAGCGTGCGCAGATTGCGCGTCATCGTCGTGCGGTCGGTGTGCAGCTGCTCGGCCAGGGCCGAGACGGTGGGCGGGCCGTCGGGCGCATTGCGCGCCTGCACCAGCAGGCTGAACTGCGTGCCGCGCAGGCCGCTGGGCGCGAGCGTGTCGTCATAGAGCTGGGAGATCTTGCGCGACAGGCTGCGCACCATGAAGCAGGTGCAGACCGGACTGGCGGCGCTTGAGGTGGAGGAGGTCATGGGGCGTGGGGCAGGTGGCCTGGAATGGAAATAAGTGTAGATGCACCTATTGATTTGCGCATGTCCGCTGCGCGACCTGCACATGCGCGGTGTGTGATCGAGAAAGGCTTGCAAGCACATGAAACGGGAGAACCATCTGGTTACTTTTCTTGCGAGATGCCGGCATTTGTTGCCAGTTCGTGTGCGTAGCATCGGATTTTTCCGAAGGAGACCCACCCATGGCTGTTCAGAACCCGTTCTTTGGCAAGCGCGACAACGATGCTTTCACCTCCCGCAACACCCTGGGCAGCGGCATAGGCGCCACCGGTACGGGCGGCAGCCCCTCCGGTGCCGTCACGCCCAGCTCCAGCGTGACAAGTCCGTCGACCGCCCAGCGCCAGGCATCGGCCGTGGCGCAGGACTCCCAGGGCAGCAAGCTCACCGTAGGCCCCAATATCAAGCTCAAGGGCGTGGAGATCACCGACTGCGACACGCTGGTCGTCGAAGGCACGGTGGAAGCCACCATGGACTCGCGCGTGATCCAGATCGCCGAGCAGGGTGCCTTCCACGGCACGGCCGAAATCGACATCGCCGAGATCCATGGCGTGTTCGACGGCACGCTGACCGTGCGCGAGAAGCTGGTCATCTACGGCACGGGCAAGGTCAGCGGCAAGATCCGCTACGGCAAGGTGGTGATCGAAGAGGGCGGCGAGCTCACGGGCCAGATCGAGGCCGGCTCCTCGCCGCGCTCGTCCTCGTCGGGTTCGGCTGTGGCATCCAGCGCCTCCAGCCTGTCTTCCTCGTCGGCCGCCTCCAGCGACAGCGCCGCCAGCAGCTCCGCTGCGCTGGCCGCGGCCAGCGCGGCCGCCTCGCTGCAGCCGCGCGTCACGCCCTCGCTGGCCTGAGCCACCCCTGCGCCGGAAATGAAAAAGCGACCTGCAAAGGTCGCTTTTTTCATGGCTGCAGATGGGCGGGTTCAGCCGGCCTGCTGCTGCTTGCGTTCTGCATTGCGCTCGGCCGCTGCGCGCCAGGAACGCACCTGGTCGTTGTCCGGCAGCGATTGGGGCTTGCCCTGGCCGTCGATGGCCACGTAGGTCAGCAGGGCCTCGGTCACCTTGACGAAGCGGCCCTGGTCGGCAAAGCGCTCGGCATAGACCTCGACATCGACCGTGACCGAGGTGCGGCCCACGCGCTGCACGCTGGAGTAGAACGACAGGATGTCGCCCACGCGCACGGGCTGCTTGAAGATGAACTCGTTCACGGCCACGGTGACCATGCGGCTCTGGCCCAGGCGCGAGGGCAGCACCGAACCTGCCAAGTCAACCTGCGCCATCACCCAGCCGCCGAAGATGTCGCCATTGGCGTTGACATCGGCAGGCATGGGAATGACCTTGAGAACCAGCTCCTTGTCTGCGGGCAAGGGATGGGGCGGGAGGTCTGGGCGGGGTGGCATGGGCACAATCGGGTCAATATAGCAACCGAGAATTGTCTTTCATGCGACGCGAGAGCGCTTCCCCTACGGATTTACCCTTAGTCCCAACCCCGGCACCGTCGCGGGACTGGAACGCGCTGCGGCGCCTGCTGCCCTACCTGTGGCAATACAAGTGGCGCGTGCTGGCGGCGCTGGGCTTCATGATCGGGGCCAAGCTCGCCAACGTGGGCGTGCCGGTGCTGCTCAAGCACCTGGTCGATGCGCTGGATCTGAAGGCCGGCGATGCCCGCGCGGTGCTCGTCGTGCCCGTGGCCCTGCTGCTGGCCTACGGGCTGCTGCGCTTTTCCAGCTCGCTGTTCACCGAGCTGCGCGACCTGGTCTTTGCCAAGGCCACGCAGGGCGCCTCGCGGGCGATTGCGCTGTCCACCTTCGAGCACCTGCATGCGCTGAGCCTGCGCTTTCACCTGGAGCGCCAGACCGGCGGCATGACGCGCGACATCGAGCGCGGCGTGCGCAGCACCGAGTCGCTGATCTCGTATTCGCTCTACAGCATCCTGCCCACCTTCATCGAGATGGCGCTGGTGCTGGGCATCCTGGCGCTGCGCTTCGACATCTGGTTCGCGGCCATCACGCTGGCGGCGCTGGTGTTCTACATCACGTTCACGGTCACGGTGACCGAGTGGCGCACGCGCTTTCGGCGCGAGGCCAATGCCCAGGAGTCGGCGGCCCACACCAAGGCCATCGACTCGCTGCTGAACTACGAGACCGTCAAGTACTTCGGCAACGAGGGCTTCGAGGCGCGGCGCTACGACGAGAACCTGGAGGCGCTGCGCCGCGTTCGCCTCAAGAGCCAGAGCACGCTGAGCCTGCTCAACTGCGGGCAGCAGCTGATCATCGCCACGGCCCTGGTCGCCATCCTCTGGCGGGCCACGCAGGGCGTGGTGGATGGCCGCCTGTCGCTGGGCGACCTGGTCATGGTCAACGCCTTCATGATCCAGCTCTACATCCCGCTGGGCTTTCTGGGCGTGATCTACCGCGAGATCAAGCAGAGCCTGACCGACCTGGAGCGCATGTTCACCCTCATGGACAAGGAACGCGAGGTGGCCGACGCGCCCGGCGCCCAGCCGCTGCAGACCCATGGCGCACCGCCCGAGCTGCGCTTCGAGCATGTGGACTTTGCCTATGACCCCGAGCGGCCCATCCTCAAGGACGTGAGCTTCACCATTCCCGCCGGCAAGACCGTGGCCGTGGTCGGCCCTTCGGGCTCGGGCAAGAGCACGCTGGCGCGGCTGATCTTCCGCTTCTACGACGTGCAGTCCGGCCATGTGCGCATCGCCGGGCACGACCTGCGCGAGCTGACCCAGGACAGCGTGCGCGGCGCCGTGGGCATCGTGCCGCAGGACACGGTGCTGTTCAACGACACGGTGGAATACAACATCGCCTACGGCCGCCCTGGCGCCAGCCGCGAGCAGGTGGTGGCGGCCGCGCGCGCCGCGCGCATCCACGACTTCATCGAGGCCACGCCCCAGGGCTATGCCACGCGCGTGGGCGAGCGCGGCCTGAAGCTGTCGGGCGGCGAAAAGCAGCGGGTGGCGATTGCGCGCACCCTGCTCAAGGACCCGCCCATCCTGATCTTCGACGAGGCGACGTCGGCGCTGGACTCGGCCAACGAGCGCGCCATCCAGGCCGAGCTGCAAAGCGCCGCGCGCAACAAGACGGCGCTGGTGATTGCCCACCGCCTGTCCACCGTGGTCGATGCGCACGAGATCCTGGTCATGGAGGCGGGCCGCATCGTCGAGCGCGGCACCCACGCCCAGCTGGTCGCGGCGGGCGGGCGCTATGCGGACATGTGGGCGCTGCAGCAAAGCGGGGAGCCCGCCGTGCTGTAGCGCGGGGCGGCCGAGGGACCGGGCGGCCGGGTGCCTGGACGGCTTCAGGGCTTGAGGTGCGTGACCAGGAACTGCTCCATGGCCTCGTAGAACTCGAACTTGTTCTCGTCGTTGTGAAAGCCGTGGCCCTCGTTGTCCTTGACCATGTACTGCACCTCGACGCCGCGCTCGCGCAGCGCCTTCACCACCTGGTCGCTCTCGTCCTTGTTCACGCGCGGATCGCGCGCGCCCTGGGCGATGAACAGCGGCGCCTTGATGCGGTCCACATGCAGGGCCGGCGAGGTGGCGGCCAGGCGCTCCCTGTCGCGCTCGGGATCGCCCACCATGGCGTGCATCTGGTCCAGCAGCGGCTTCCAGTAGGGTGGAATGGTCTTCATGAAGGTGAACAGGTTGGACACGCCCACATAGTCCACGGCCGCCGCATACAGGTCGGGCGTGAAGGCCACGCCGGCCAGCGTGGCATAGCCGCCATAGCTGCCGCCGTAGATGCCGATGCGCGCAGGGTCGGCAATGCCCTGGTCGATCAGCCAGTGCACGCCGTCGGTGATGTCGTCCTGCATCTTCAGGCCCCATTGGCCGAATCCCGCTTCCCAGAACGCGCGGCCATAGCCCGTGGAGCCCCGGAAGTTCACCTGCAGCACGCAGAACCCCCGGTTGGCGAGGAACTGCACCTCGGGGTTGTAGCCCCAGCCGTCGCGGGCCCAGGGGCCGCCGTGCGGGTTGATGATGCAGGCCAGGTTCCTGGGCTCGCGGCCGGCCGGCAGGGTCAGGTAGCCGTGGATGGTCAGGCCGTCGCGGCTGGTGTAGCTGACGGGCTGCACGCGCGACATGGCGGACTCGGGGATGGCCGGGTTGATGTCGGCCAGCTTGGTCAGCGCGTCGGCGGCCGCGTCGTAGATGTAGCGCGCGCCCGGCGTGCGGTCGTTGAAGGCGGCGACGATGAACTTGTCCTCGGCGCGGTTGGCGCCCTGGATGGCGAAGTCGTAGCCCGGCAACTGCGCAGCCAGCCGGCCGTAGAGGGCTTCGGTCTCGGCATCGAAGAAGCGGTACTGCGGCTTGTCGGTCTGGTAGGCGGCCAGGGTGAGCACGCGGCGCTTGCGCGAATAGGCCGCCGCGCCCAGATCGACTTCCTCGGGCACGAAGATTTCTTCTTCCTCGTCGGGCCGGGCCGGGTCGATGACCACCAGGGCCAGCTTGTCGCGGCCCCGGTTGGACAGGGCGTAGAGCTTTTGGTCGTCGAAGGTGAAGAAGGCCGGGCTGACGCTGGTGCGGTAGTCGGTGGTGATCAGGGGCTGGAACTCGCCGGCCTCGTCGTCGCGGTAGAGCAGGGCGCTGTTCAGGCCGTCGCTGGCCACGGCGGCCCGCACGCGGCCTGCGTGGTCGGTCTGCCAGCCGACGATGTTGCCGGGGTTCTGCGCCACCAGTTGCGCCGCGCCCGTATGCACGTTCACGCGGTATACGTCGAAGACCTCGGCATCGCGCCGGTTGTGGCTGATCAGCACATGGTCGGGGTCGTCTTCCAGGTCGTCCTCGATGCTGGCGCGCACGCCTTCCCAGGGCGTCAGGTCGGTGGCTTCGCCGCTGCGCGCGTTGACTGCCAGCACATGGAAGTTCTCGTCGCCGCCGAAGTCCTTCTGGTAGAGCACTACATCCGGGCCCTTCCAGAAGAAGTTGCTGATGTCGCGCTCGGTCTCGCCGGTGAGCCGGCGCACCTCGCCCACGGGTGCGCTGCCGTCCAGCGCCTGCACATGGATGTTCATGCGCGCCGGATGGCCGTCCACGCTGACGGGCTGCATGAAGCCCAGCATGCTTCCGTCATCGGCCAGGCGGAAGAAGCCGCGCTCCGGATTGCGGAAGAAGTCCTTGATCGGATAGGCCTGCGGAGCCTGCGCATCGGCGCTGGCATCCCGTGCCAGGTTGAGGATGTGGGCGGCCATGGCGGGGTGTCGGGAAAACGTCGGCAAGGGTGACCTCCTGGGTTGCAGCGGCAGGGGAAAAAGGGAGCCGGCCATGATGCCATGGCGATGTATACAAACAGGCGGGCCACTGTCTTTGATGGGATTGGTTGTATACATTTGATTGGTGTTTTCCCGTGTTTTTGCGGAAAAATGCACCCATGGATCGCCTTGGATGTATACATTCACGCCATTCCATCCAGACAAAGCCCCATGAGCCCCCAGCTTGCCCCCGCCGCCTCCGAAGCGGAAAGCCATTCCCAGGTCATCAAGGCCCAGCTGCAACTGCGCGAGATGATTCTTGCGGGCGAGTTGCCCGCAGGCGAGCGCATCGCCGAGCTGACCGTGGTGCAGCGCCTGGGCATCTCGCGCACGCCGGTGCGCGCCGCGCTGATGCGGCTGGAGCAGGAAGGCCTGCTCGAAGCCATGGCCGGCGGGCGCGGCTACCGCGTGCGGCTGTTCTCCGAGGCCGATGTGGCCGATGCCATCGAGCTGCGCGGCACGCTGGAAGGCCTGGCCGCGCGCTGGGCGGCCGAGCGCGGCGTGGCCGAGCCGCTGCTGGCGCAGGCCGGCCGCTGCCTGGACGCCATCGACCGTGTGCTTGAGACGCCCGACTGGGGCGATGAGGCCTTCTCGCGCTATGTGGCGCTGAACTCCGAATTCCACGACCTGCTGCATTCCATGGCCGGCAGCAGCGTCATGCAGCGCGAGCTGGAGCGCGTGGTGCGCATGCCCTTCGCCTCGCCTTCGGGCTTTGTGCTGGCGCGGGCCGAATCCCCGCGTGCGCGCCACAGCCTGTTGGTGGCCCAGGACCAGCACCGCCAGGTGCTGGACGCCATTGCCGCGCGCGAGGGCGCCCGGGCCGAGGCGCTGATGAAGGAGCACTCGCGCATCGCGCGCCGCAACCTGCGCGAAGCCGTGAGCGAGCCCGGCAGCCATGCGGTTCCTGGCGTGCAGTTGATCCGAGCCTGATTCGAGTCTGACCCGCGCTTGATCTGCGCTTGATCTGCCCTTGATGTGCGCCGGCGGCCTCGGCCGCCTGCGCCCCAGCCACCGCAGCGCCAAGGACTGCGGACCCCACCCATAAAGGAGACCCCCCATGAGCACATTCCCCAAGAACACCTGGTACGTGGCCGCCACGTCCGACGAGATCCAGGACAAGCCGCTGGGCCGTCGCATCTGCGGCGAGCGCATCGCCTTCTACCGCGCGCAGCACGGCGTTGCCGCCGTGGAGGATTTCTGCCCGCACCGCGGCGCGCCCCTGTCGCTGGGCTTTGTCTGCGAAGGCAAGCTGGTCTGCGGCTACCACGGGCTGGAGATGGGCTGCGACGGCAAGACCATTGCCATGCCGGGCCAGCGCGTGCGCGGCTTCCCCGAGATCCGCAGCTATCCCGTCGAGGAACGCCACGGCTTCATCTGGGTCTGGCCCGGCGACAAGGCGCTGGCCGATGCCGCGCTCATCCCGAAGCTGCCCTGGCACGACAACCCCGAATGGGCCTATGGCGGCGGCATGTTCCACATCCAGGCCGACTACCGGCTGATGATCGACAACCTCATGGACCTGACGCACGAGACCTATGTGCACGCCAGCTCCATCGGCCAGGCCGAGATCGACGAGACGCCCTGCAAGACCGAGACGCGCGGCGAGGGCGCCGATGTCGAGGTGGTCACCAGCCGCTTCATGAACGACATTCCCGCCCCCCCGTTCTGGAAGATGGCGCTGCGCAGCAACGGCCTGGCCGACGATGTGCCCGTGGACCGCTGGCAGGTCTGCCGCTTCACCCCGCCCAGCCATGTGCTGATCGAGGTCGGCGTGGCCCACGCAGGCCACGGCGGCTACGACGCGCCCGACGAGCACAAGGTCTACAGCATGGTGGTGGACTTCATCACGCCGGAGACCGAGGAGTCCATGTGGTACTTCTGGGGCATGGCGCGCCGCTTCAATCCGGGCGATGCCGAAGTCACCGACCGCATACGCGAGGGCCAGCACAAGATCTTCAGCGAAGACCTGCAGATGCTGGAGCTGCAGCAGCGCAACCTCAGTGCCCACCCCGACCGCAAGCTGCTCAAGCTCAACATCGATGCGGGCGGCGTGCAGTCGCGCAAGGTCATCGACAAATGGATTGCGCAGGAACAGCAGGCGGCGGCGGTGGCCGCAGCAGCGGCCCAGCCTGCCGCCGTGGTGGCCTGAGGCCGGCCATGGCCCGGCGCGCATCCAGGACCGGCGCCGGGGATGGGGTAATCTCGGCGGGCTTCAACCCCAGGGCCGCAAGGCCTGCCGCCACCGATGGTCCACTCCGCCTCCGATCCGCTTTCCATCGACCTCTACGACCAGCCGGGCCACCTGATCCGGCGCGCGCAGCAGATCGCGGCGCAGCTGTTCCGCGACGTGCTGGGGCCGGACGTGACGCCCGTGCAGTACGCCATCCTGCGCATGCTGCAGGAAAAACCGGGCATCGACCAGGTAACGCTGGCGCGGCTGGTGGCGCTGGACAACTCCACCACGGCCGACATCGCGGCGCGACTGGAGGCCAAGGGCTGGGTGCTGCGCGAGATCCTGCCCCGGCGCCAGCGGCGCCTGACGCTCACGGCCGAGGGCGAGGCCATGCTGGGCGGCTTCGTGCCGAATGTGCACGAACTGCACAACCGCATGCTGGCCGCGCTGGAGCCCGAGGAGCAGGCCGAGTTCAAGCGCCTGCTGCGCAAGTTCGTGCAGTTGCACGACGCACGCGACGCCCTCGACGCTTCCTCATCCGACTGACAGCGGCCCGGCCGCCTCCGCGTCCGAGACTGCGCGGCCCCGCCTGATCGGGGAAATCCCGGTATCTGGCGCCGATTTTCATTCAGTAAACTGAATCACATTCAGCATACGTAATGATGTGTTGAGAACACAAGAAAGCTCCCACAGAGCTTCAACCCAAGGAGACCCACGATGACTGCCTCTACCCCTGTTCCATGGCTGCAGCGGCCTTGCGCCGCCGCATCGTCCAACTGCCCGTTGCGGGAGCTGCGGCCATGAGCGCCGACCTGCGTGCAAGCGTCGACCAGCGGCCCATGACGCGCTTCCAGTGGTCGGTCATAGCCCTGTGCATGGTGCTCAACATGATCGACGGCTTCGACGTCCTGGTCATGGCGTTCACGGCCTCTGCCGTGTCGGCGCACTGGCAGCTCAGCGGCGCCCAGCTGGGCTTTCTGCTCAGTGCGGGCCTGTTCGGCATGGCGGGCGGATCGCTGTTGATCGCGCCCTGGGCCGACCGGCTGGGCCGCCGGCCGCTGATCCTGGCCTGCCTGGCCCTCTCGGGCGTGGGCATGCTGGGCTCGGCCTTCAGCCAGAGCGCCACGCAGCTGGCGGCGCTGCGCGTGCTCACGGGCCTGGGCGTGGGCGGCATCCTGGCCTGCAGCAACGTGATCGCCAGCGAATACGCCTCGCAGCGCTGGCGCAGCCTGGCCGTCACCCTGCAGTCCACGGGCTACGCGCTGGGCGCCAGCATTGGCGGCTCCATCGCGGTGTGGCTGCTGGGGCGCCATGACTGGCGCGCGGTCTTCCTGTTCGGCGGCTGCGTGACGCTGGGCGTGCTGGTCCTGGCCTGGTGGCGACTGCCCGAATCCATGGACTTCCTGCTGGCGCGGCGCCCGGCCGGCGCGCTGCAGCGGCTCAACGCCCTGGTCGGGCGGCTGGGCCTGCCCGCATTGGCTGCGCTGCCGCCTGCCGCGCCCGCATCGGCGGGGCCGGCGCGGCGGGGCCCGCTGCAGCTGTTCGCGCCGGGCCTGCGCCGGCCCACGCTGCTGGTCTGGCTGTCGTTCTTCGCGGTGATGTTCGGCTTTTACTTCGTCATGAGCTGGACGCCCAAGCTGCTGGCCGCCTCGGGCCTCACGCCCGAGCAGGGCGTGACCGGCGGTGTGCTGCTGAGCCTGGGCGGCATCCTGGGCGCCACCTTGCTGGGCCTGCTGGCGGCGCGCTATCCCGTGCACCGCGCGCTGGCCGGCTTCATGCTGGCCACGGCCGTGCTGCTGTGCTTCATCGTGAGCAATCCGGGCTCGCTGCTGCTGTCGTATGCGCTGGCTTTTCTGATCGGCGTCTTCGTCAACGGCTGCGTGGCCGGGCTCTATGCCATCGCGCCCATGGTCTATGGCGGCGAGGTGCGCGTGACCGGCGTGGGCTGGGGCATAGGCATAGGGCGCATCGGCGCCATCGTCTCGCCCATGGTCGCGGGCTCGCTGCTGGACGCCGCGTGGTCGCCCAGCCAGCTCTATGTGGGCTATGGCCTGGCCTTCGTGTTCGCGGCCTGCATCGTGTCGCTGCACCGGCTGCAGGGGCCCGAAGCCGGCAGGCCCGCAGCCACGGGCCGCACGCTGTCGGCGCATTGAGCGCTTGCAGACAAGAAGGAGAACCCATGACCGAATGCACCACCATTGCACCTGCCTCCACGCCTGCCTTCCCGCTGGACCAGTGGTATGTCGCCGGCTTTGCCTGGGAGCTGCAGGACGCGCCACTGGCACGCACCCTGCTGGGCCGGCCCGTCGTGCTGTTTCGCACGCCCGATGGCAGCGTCGCCGCGCTGGAGGACCGCTGCTGCCACCGCGAACTGCCGCTGTCCTGCGGCACGGTGGAGGCGCGCGGCCTGCGCTGCGGCTACCACGGCCTGCTGTTCGACCGCGCCGGCCAGTGCCTGGAGATTCCGGGCCAGCAGCGCATACCGCCCAAGGCCTGCGTCAAGTCCTTCGACCTGCGCGAGCGTGACCAGATCCTCTGGATCTGGATGGGTGCCACGCCCGATTCCGTGCCCGCGCAGGAGCCGCCCGCCTATCCCGTGCACGGCGATGCGCGCTACCGCTTCGGCGGCGATGTCTACCACTACGACGCGCCCTACCAGCTCATCCACGACAACCTGCTGGACCTCAGCCACCTGGGCTATGTGCACCTCAAGACCATTGGCGGCAATGCCGGCATCCACATGAATGCGGAGCTGCAGGTCCGCCAGGACGGGGACAGCGTCACCGTGCTGCGCTGGATGCCCGACTCCGACCCGCCGCCCACCTATGCGGCGGCCTGGCCGTTCGCGGGCCGCATCGACCGCTGGCAGGAGGTGGAGTTCCATCCCTCGCACGTGTGCATCTGGACCGGCGCCATGGACGCAGGCAGCGGCCGGCTCGACGATCCGCAGCGCGAGGGCTTTCACATGCGGGGATTTCACGGCGTGACGCCGGAGACCGAGCATTCGGCCCACTACTTCTGGACCATTGCCACCAACCCGCATCCCGACATGCAGGACACCACGCGCCTGGTGATCGACCAGACGGCTGCCACCTTCGAGGAGGACAAGGTCGTCATCGAGGCCCAGTTCCGCAACCAGCAGCGCTTTGGCGCGCGCCCCGTCATCGACATCCACGTGGACGCCGGCCCCAACCGCGCGCGCCGCGTGATCAGCCGGCTGCGCGAGGCCAGCGCCCGTGCGCTGGCGGCGGCCTGATTTTCCGAACCCATCCCTTTCCGCTTTTTTCCCCATGCAAGCCAACCCCATCCTCCAGGTGCGCGTCGCGCGCAAATGCGCCGAGGCGCAGGACATCTGCAGCCTTGAACTCGTGCCGCTGGACGGCGAAAGCCTGCCCGCCTTCACGGCCGGCTCGCACATCGACCTGCACCTGCCCGGCGGCCTGGTGCGCCAGTACTCGCTGTGCAACGACCCGCAGGACACGGGCCGCTACGTGGTCGGCGTGCTGCGCGAGGCCGCCTCGCGCGGCGGCTCGGCCGCCGTGCACGAACAGGTGCAGGAAGGCCAGCAGATCGCCATCGGCGCACCGCGCAACCACTTCGCGCTGCATGCGGGTGGCCCTGCGCGGCACCTGCTGCTGGCCGGCGGCATAGGCATCACGCCCGTGCTGGCCATGGCGCGCCAGCTGGCGCGCGAGGGTGCCGACTTCGAACTGCACTACTGCGCGCGTTCGCGCGAGCGCATGGCCTTCACGGCCCTGCTGCAGTCCATGCCCTGGGCCGACCGCGTGCACCTGCATGTGGATGGCGAGGGCGCGCTCGACATGGCGCAGCTCCTCGGCGCCCCGCAGGCGGGCCTGCACCTGTATGTCTGTGGCCCACGCGGCTTCATGGACGCGGCCCTGGGCATGGCTCGCGCATCGGGCTGGAGCGAGGACCGCCTGCACTACGAATTCTTTGCAGGCGAGGCCGTGCAGCGCGAGGGCGATGCCGGGTTCGAGATCGAGATCGCCAGCACCGGCCAGGTGGTGCGCGTGGCGCCCGAGCAGACCGTGGTCCAGGCGCTGGCCGGCATCGGCGTGGAGGTGCAGACCTCGTGCGAGCAGGGCGTGTGCGGCACCTGCCTCACGCGTGTGCTCTCGGGCGAGCCCGAGCACCGCGACATGTACCTGACCGAGGACGAGCAGGCCGCCTGCGACCAGTTCCTGCCCTGCTGCTCGCGCGCGAAATCCGCCCGGCTGGTGCTGGACCTGTAGCGCTGGACCCGGCCGGCCGGCGCACAATGAGGTTTTCCCCCAAGGCCCGCCCTGTGGCGGCGGGCGCCGCCTTCCTGCCATGCAACCTGCCCTGCTCGTCCTCAACTTCAATACCGAGGCCCATCTGCGCCAGATGGCCCAGGCCTTTCCCTCCTTCGAACTGCTCTACGCGCCCGACGCCGCCCAGTGCGAGGCCGCCATCGCCGAGCACGGCACGCGCATACAGGCCGTGCTGACCATAGGCTCCATCGGCCTGTCGGCCGCGCAGATGCAGCGCATGCCCGCCCTCAGGCTGGTCTGCGCGCTGGGCGCGGGCTACGAGAACATCGATGTCGCCCATGCGCAGGCCCACGGCATTGCCGTGGGCAACGGCGCAGGCACCAATGACGACTGCGTGGCCGACCATGCCATGGGCCTGCTGATCGCCTCCGTGCGCGGCCTGGTGCGCCTGGACCGCGCCACGCGCGACGGCGTCTGGCGCACCGCCATGCCGCTGCCGCCCAATGTCTCGCACAAGCGCCTGGGCATCCTGGGCATGGGCGCCATCGGCGCCAAGATCGCCCAGCGCGCGCTGGGCTTCGAGATGGAGATCGGCTACCACAACCGCAGCCCGCGCAGCGGGCTGCCCCACCGCTACTTCGGCGACCTGCTGTCCCTGGCGCAATGGGCCGATGTGCTGCTGGTCGCCACGCCGGGCGGCCCGGGTACGCGCCATCTCGTCAACGCCCAGGTGCTGGACGCACTGGGCCCGCAGGGCCACCTGGTCAATATCGCGCGCGGCAGCGTGGTCGATACCGCCGCCCTGGCCGCCGCTGTGCGCGAAGGCCGCCTTGCCGGCGCGGGCCTGGATGTCTACGAAAGCGAACCTGCGCCACCGGCCGAACTGCTGGACCTGGACGCCGTGGTGCTCACGCCCCATGTGGGCGGCTGGTCGCCCGAAGCCGTGCAGGCCTCGGTGGACCGTTTCATCGCCAACATGCGCTGCCACCTGGAAGGCCGCCCGCTGGTCTCGCCGGTCACGGCCTGAGGCTGGATTCAGCCCTGTGCCATCCCGGCAGCTGCTGCCAGGTGCAGCAGCCCCATGACCAGGCAGAGGGCCGAGGACACATGCCAGAAGCGGTCGCTGTTGTCCGGAAAGCGTGGTTTCAACCACGGATAGGCCACGGCCCGCGCCACCAGCACCAGGCCGGCCCCGGCCAGCACCAGGCGCATGAAGGGCAGGGGACCCAGCAGGCCCGCGCCTGCCAGCGCATACCCTGCCAGCAGCGACAGCACCACGCCGATGGCCGCCGACACCAGCGGCGGGTACCAGTGCCCGGCCTCGGCCATGCGCGCCATGCGCTCGCCGGCACCCATGAGCCGCAGCCCACGTCCCCCCCAGACGATGCAGGCGAAGTGGGCCAGCGCGGCCGCCGTGTCGAACAGGGCGGCGGCCAGGGCCAGCAGTTGCACGCCCTTCACGGCAGGGCTTCCCACGCGCCGGTGTGCTGATGGTTCTTCATGGTGTATTCCTTGGGATTTGCTGCAATGGCCGGCCACTGTAGTGCTTAAACTCCGGGCAGAAAACTCGCCTTGTGCTCAGGTTTTGCCGCATGCCCTCCCATACCTCCGCTACCACTGAATCCCAGAGAAGAAGACAGCCCGTGCAGGCCCGTGCGCAGCGCACGCTGGAGGCCATTCTTCAGGCAGCAGCTCAGATTCTGGTCAAGGAGGGCGAAGCCGCGCTCACCACCAATCGCATTGCCGAGCGCGCAGGCGTCTCCATCGGCACGCTCTACCAGTACTTCCCCGACAAGCAGGCCGTCTTGCGCGCCATGGTCGATGGCCAGCGCCGTGCGGCCGTCGCGGCCATCGAGGCCTGGCTGGAGCAGGCGTCGGAGCAGGGCCTGCCGCGCGAGGCCGTGGCGCGCGGCGTGGTCGCCTGCATCGTCGAGGGCTTTGCGGGCCGCACGCCTGCGCGGCGCAAGCTGGCGCGCTTTGCCTGGCGCCAGGATGGTGACGAGCGCATTGCCCTGTCCATGCGCGAGACCGCAGAGCGCATGGCCGCCCACCTGCAGCGCTGGGGCGGCCCCTCGCTGTCCTATGCGCGCCTTTACGTGGCCACGCGGGCCGTGCTGGGCACGGTGCGCTTTGCCTCGCTGGAGGCTTCGCCGCTGATCGCCTCGGGCGCACTGGAGGAGCTGCTGTGCGAGATGGGGGCAGATATGTTGCTGGGTGGCGCGACGGACGCGGGAGCCGCTGCCCGTGCCCCTGCCCCATAGGCAGCAGGGGCTGTGCCTGTGCCATTTCGCTGGACCGGCTTCGCAGCAAGGCATGCCTTGATGGGCGGGCTGAAGTCCTGGTCGCCCTTGCGAAGCAGGATGGCGAAAAAAAGGCCCCGCAGAGCGGGGCCTTTTGCTTCTACCGGAGTGTGCGATCAACCGATAGCATTCTAACGAGTTCGCGCGGCAATGGCTTTCTCCGCCACATCCACCAGGTCGGCGCCGACCTGCTGCTTCCACTTGTCGTAGACGGGGCGCGTGGCCTTGACGAAGGCTTCGCGCTCGGCCGGCGTGAGCTGGGTCACGGTCACGCCGTTGGCGGCCAGGTCCTTGAGCAGGGGCTTGTCGGCCTCGATCATGCCCTTGCGCGCGATCACGACCTGCTCCTTGGCGGCGTCCACGGCGGCCTGGCGCACGATGTCCTGGTCTTCCTTGGTCCAGGTGGCCCAGATGTCCTTGTTGACCACGAAGATCAGCGGATCGTTGATGTAGCCCCACAGCGTCAGATGCTTCTGGCCCACGGACTGCAGCTTGGCGGCCATGTAGACCGAGACGGGGTTTTCCTGGCCGTCCACGGCGCCGCTGGCCATGGCGGGCTGGGCATCGGCCCAGCTCATCTGCGTGGGGTTGGCGCCCAGCGCGGTGAAGGTGTCCAGGAACAGCGGCGAGCCCACGACGCGGATCTTCAGGCCCTTGAGGTCGGCAGGGGTCTTGATGGCGTGCTTGGAGTTGCTGATCTCGCGGTAGCCGTTCTCGCCCCAGGCCAGCGGCACCACGCCGGCCTTGTCCAGGCGCTGGAACAGGCGCTTGCCGGGCTCGCCATGCGTGAGCGCGTCGGCGGCCGCGTAGTCGGGCATCAGGAAGGGCAGGGCGAACAGGTTCAGCTCCTTGATCTGGGGCGACCAGTTCAGCGTGGAGCCCACGGCCATGTCGATCACGCCCTGGCGCAGCGCGCTGAATTCGCGCGTCTGGTCGCCCTGGATCAGGGACACGCCCGGGTAGAGCTTGATGTTGATGCGGCCGTTGGTGCGCTCGCGCACCTTGTTGGCCCAGATCTCGCCGCCCTTGCCCCAGGGAAAGGCCGTGCCCAGCACCAGCGACATGCGGTACTCGCTCTTGTACTTGGCCGGAGTCTGCGCCACTGCGGGAGCGGACGAAAGGGCCAGGGCCGCCGCTGCGGCCAGGCCGCTGGCGAGGAAAGTGCGAAGTTTCATTGCGAAGGTCTCCTTGTTGAATTTTTGGGAAATCAGTAGCCCAGGCGTGCTGGGAGCCAGAGAGCCAGCTGCGGGAAGGCGATCACGGCGATCATCACCAGGAACATGGCCAGCAGCATGGGGCCGACCCAGCGCACGGTGGACTCCATGCGCACGCCGGCGATGCGGCAGGACACCATCAGGTTCACGGCCAGCGGCGGCGTGAACTGGCCCAGCGCCACCTTGAGCGTGAGGATGACGCCGAACCACACCGGGTCCCAGTGGTAGTGCTGCATGATCGGCAGCAGCAGCGGCACGAAGATCAGGAAGATGGAGATGCCGTCCAGGAACATGCCCACGGTGATCAGCAGCAGGATCAGCAGCGCCATCACGCCGTACTCGCCCAGGCCCGATTCCACGATGGCCTTGGCCACCGGATCGATCACGCCCAGCGTGGACAGCGAGAACGCGAAGATGCCGGCCAGCGACACCACCAGCAGGATCACGGCCGACAGCTCGCCGGCCTCGCGCAGGATGGGATACAGGTCGCGCAGCGTGATGGTGCGGTGGATCACCATGCCCACGAACAGGCCGTAGAACACGGCCACCACGGCGGCCTCGGTAGGGGTGAACCAGCCGGCGCGCATGCCGCCCAGGATCAGCACCGGGGCGGCCAGGCCCCAGGAGGCCTCGCGCAGGCTACGCCAGAACGGCGGGCGCGGCATGGACGATTCCAGCGCACCCATCCTGTGCCTGCGCGACATCCACACGGCCGGAACGATCAGCGCCACGCCGGCCAGGATGCCGGGGATCATGCCGGCCGCAAACAGCGCCGGCACCGAGGCGCCGGGCACCAGCACCGAGTAGATGATGAAGGCCACGGACGGCGGGATCAGGATGTCGGTGGCCGCGGCCGCGCCCACCACGCTGGCCGAGAAGCTGCCGGGATAGCCGGCGCGGCTCATGGCCGCGATCATCACGCCGCCCACGGCAGCGGCATTGGCCGGGCCCGAGCCCGAGATGCCGCCCAGGAACATGGCCACGGCAATCGCCACCAGGGGCAGCATGCCGGGGCCACGGCCCACGATGGCCACGGCGAAGTTCACCAGGCGCAGCGCCACGCCAGAGCGGTCGAAGATCGAGCCCACGAGCACGAACATCGGAATCGCCAGCAGCGGGTACTTGCCCAGGCCGGCATAGAAGTTCTGCGGCACGGCCAGCAGGCCGAACCACTGCGTGTCGGGGCTGGCCAGCGCGATGGCGGCCGCCCCTGCCAGGCCCAGGGCCGCGCCGATGGGCACGCCCAGGAGCATCAGGCCCAGGAAGGCGATGAAGAGCAGGGTCGCGATCATGGCGCCTTCTCCTCGTCCACGAAGGCGCCGGGGCGCCCCTGGCGCAGGAACAGTTGCAGCGCGCGCAGCGTGATCAGCGCCGAGCAGATGGGCAGCCACATCGAATACCACCACTGCGGCACGCCGATGCCGGGCGAGGTTTCCTCGAAACGGTAGTCGTCCCAGACCACGCGCACGCTCAGTGCGGCGATCACCGCGAACAGCAGGGCCACCATCAGCGTGCCGAAGCGCGCCAGGCGCTTCCTGCGCAGGGCGCTGCCGCCTTCGGCGAAGTATTCGATGCGGATGTGGGCGTTGCGCGCCACGGCCGCCGAGCCCGCGACCATGGCCAGCAGGATCATCAGGAAGACCGAGATTTCCTCGGTCCACGCGAAGGACGAGGAGGTGAAGTAGCGCACCAGCACATTGGCGAAGGTGATCAGGGCCAGCAGGGCCATGATGACCACGGTGAGCCAGTCCTCGATGCGCAGCGAACGCGGCTCGTCCGGCTGGGAAGGCGTCTCAGCGGCGCCGTTTTCGGTGGGTGGGGATGACATGGACGCGGGGAGTCAGAAAATTACACATGGCGGGGCAGATGCAGTCACTGAGCTTCCTCGGCGTCGTGTGCCGGGGGCCGTGAGGAAAAAATGTCACATTGGGTAAATGCGGCGCAGCGCCATTATGTGCGCATACGAGCGCCGCATCAGATGGCGGTTTCCTCAGTGTGGCGGCCCATGCGGGACGTTGATACGGGCATGCCCGGCGTGGAGGCACCGAGGAAGGGCCGCCCCGCACCGAGGGTGCCGTCCCCCTCCCGGAGAGAGAGGGGGAAGCAGCGTAGCCGCTCAGGGGGTGCCTTCCATCACAGCGGATAATGGCGGGCATGGAAACCAAATGGCTAGAAGATTTCGTCAGCCTGGCTGAAACACGCAGTTTCAGCCGCTCCGCCCAACTGCGGCATGTGACGCAACCTGCGTTCTCGCGCCGCATCCAGGCACTGGAGGCCTGGGCCGGCACCGACCTTGTGGACCGCAGCTCCTACCCGACCCGGCTCACGCCGGCCGGCAAGACCATGTATGACCAGGCGCTGGAGATGCTGCAGTCGCTGCAGAGCACGCGCACCATGCTGCGGGCCCATGTCAGCGCGGGCAAGGGCATGGTGGGGTTTGCCGTGCCGCACACGCTGGCCTTCACCTTCTTCCCGAACTGGGTCTCCAGCGTGCAGGCCAAGTTCGGGCCGTTCCGCAGCCGGCTGTTCGCGCTCAACGTGCACGACGCCGTGATGCGCCTGGTCGAGGGCGGCTGCGACCTGCTGATCGCCTACTTCCATCCGTCCCAGCCCTTCCAGCTTGACCCGGCGCGCTACGAGATGGTCAGCCTGGGCCATGAGGTGCTCGCCCCCTACGCCAGGCCCGACGCCGACGGCCTGCCGCTGCACCAGCTGCCGGGCCGCCAGGGCCAGCCGCTGCCCTACCTGGGCTATGCGCCGGGCGCCTACCTGGGCCGCGTGACGGAACTCATCCTCAAGGAAGCGGCCGAGGCCGTGCACCTGGAACGCGTCTACGAGACCGACATGGCCGAAGGCCTCAAGGCCATGGCGCTGGAAGGCCATGGCGTGGCCTTTTTGCCATTCAGCGCCGTGCGCAACGAGCTGGAGGCCGGCCGCCTGGTCAGCGCCGCACCTGCCGGTGACGACGGTTTCCGCATGGACATGGAAGTGCGTGCCTACCGCGAAAAACCCACCAGCAAGGATGCGCCCCAGGGCGTGGCCGGCGCGCTGTGGAACTTCCTGCTGGAGCAGGGCGAGACCATCGGCTGACACGCCAGGCGGCACTCATGAAGACAAAGGGGCTCTCGAGCCCCTTTTTGCTGCACGCTGGTGCACGGCAAAGCCCGTCAAGAGACCGACTTGGTGCATGGGTTATGCCTAGGGTAAACACCTATTATGCATGGCATGCATAAGGGTTTCTGCAAACGGCATTGGCTGTGCTGCCACGCCTGGCATTAGAGTGCGCGCACAGCAGCCACGCCGTGTGCAGGCCCCCAGGCGCGCTGGATCGGGCAAAAAACGCGTGCCATGGCACGGCAGTTGCTTACCTGAATCTGGCTGACGTGCTGGAAAGCCCTAGCACGTGTCGGTGCTCCAGCACCGTGCGTGATTGCACAATATGTGTCACATCGTTGATAGTTCGAGCCAGCCCACAAGGCGACTCGACCGTTCTCATCAAGACCGTTTTCGTTCTCATCTCAGGAGACCCGTATGAAGAAGCATTTGTTGGCCATCGCCGTGACCGCCCTGGCTGCAGGCAGCGCTTTTGCGCAGGCTGGCGACACCCTGGCCAAGATCAAGTCCTCCGGCGCCGTGACGCTGGGCGTGCGTGAATCCTCCGGCCTGGGCTACACGCTGGGCAATGGCAAGTACGTGGGCTTCCACACCGAGATGGGCGAGCGCGTGCTGGCCGACATCCAGAAGCAGCTGGGCCTGGCCAAGCTGGACATCAAGTACCAGCCCGTCACCTCGCAGAACCGCATCCCCCTGGTGACCAATGGCACCGTGGACATCGAGTGCGGCTCCACCACCAACAGCCAGGCCCGTCAAAAGGATGTGGCCTTCGCCGTGACCACCTATGTGGAAGAAGTGCGCATCGCCGTCAAGGGCAACTCCGGCATCACCGGCATCAAGGACCTGAACGGCAAGACCATCGTCACGACGACGGGCACCACCTCGGTGCAGACCCTGCGCAAGAACAAGCGCGCCGACGGCCTGACCTTCAAGGAAGTCATGGGCAAGGACCACGCCGACAGCTTCCTGATGCTGGAAACCGGCCGTGCCGACGCCTTCATCATGGACGGCTCCATCCTGGCCGCCAACATCTCCAAGTCCAAGGCACCTGCCGACTACAAGATCGTCGGCGAAACCCTGTCGGTCGAGCCCATCGCCTGCATGCTGCGCAAGGACGACCCCGCCTTCAAGAAGGCCGTGGACGACTCCATCAAGCGCCAGATCGCCGACGGCTCGCTGGCCAAGCTCTATGACAAGTGGTTCATGCAGCCGATTCCCCCGGCCAACGTGAAGGTCGGCCTGCCGCTGTCCGACGCCACCAAGGACGCATGGGCCAACCCCAACGACAAGCCCATGGAGTCGTACGAAGTCAAGTAAGCACCAGCTGAATGCCGCCCCTTCTGCCATGCGGTTGGAAGGGGCGTTTTTTGTTGCGGCGCCGTTTTTGCCGGTAGTGCATTTTTCAAGAATCTGAATAAAGAGGTGCTCCTATGAGTTGGGATTGGCAGGTGTTCTGCCAGGACACCATTACCCAAGAGGTCGGTCAAAGCTGCTTCGGCAAGAACGGCGACATCACCTACCTCGACTGGATGCTGTCGGCCTGGGGCTGGACCATTTCCGTGTCGCTGCTGTCGCTGTTGATCGCATTGATCGTCGGCTCGCTGATCGGCACGCTGCGCACGCTGCCCGACCGGCCGTGGATCGTGCGGCTGGGCAATGCCTGGGTCGAACTGTTCCGCAATATTCCGCTGCTGGTCCACATCTTCATGTGGTACCACGTGGTGCCGTCCATCTTCCCTGCGCTGAAGTCCCTGCCGGGCTTCGTGCTCGTGGTGCTGGCGCTGGGCTTCTTCACCTCGGCGCGTATCGCCGAGCAGGTGCGTTCCGGCATCCAGGCGCTGCCGCGCGGCCAGCGGTACGCGGGCATGGCGCTGGGTTTCACCACGTTCCAGTACTACCGCTACGTGCTGCTGCCCATGGCGTTTCGCATCATCATTCCGCCGCTGACCAGCGAGACCATGAACGTGTTCAAGAACTCGTCCGTGGCGTTTGCCGTGTCCGTGGCCGAACTGACCATGTTCGCCATGCAGGCGCAGGAAGAGACTTCGCGCGGCATCGAGATCTACCTGGCCGTCACCGGCCTGTACGTGGTCTCCGCCTTTGCCATCAACCGCATCATGGCCTTCATCGAGAAGCGCTCGCGCGTCCCGGGCCTGATCGCTGCCAGCGGCGGAGGACACTGACATGAACCTGCAAATCGACTGGTCGTTCTTCACCTGGGACCTGTTCAGCAACTTCGTGCTGAAGGGCCTGTACTTCAGCCTGACGCTGACCGTCATCGCCACCATCGGCGGTGTGCTCTTCGGCACGCTGCTGGCGCTGATGCGCCTGTCGGGCAAGAAATGGCTCGATGTGCCCGCCACGCTCTACGTCAACGGCATGCGCTCCGTGCCGCTGGTGATGGTGATCCTGTGGTTCTTCCTGCTGATGCCGCTGATCATCGGGCGGCCCATCGGCGCCGAGGTCTCGGCCATCATCACCTTCATCGCCTTCGAGGCGGCCTACTTCAGCGAGATCATGCGCGCGGGCATCCAGTCCATCCCGCGCGGCCAGGTCTTCGCGGGCCAGGCCATGGGCATGACCTATGGGCAGAACATGCGCCTCGTGGTGCTGCCCCAGGCCTTCCGCAACATGCTGCCCGTGCTGCTGACGCAGACCATCATCCTGTTCCAGGACACCTCGCTGGTCTATGCCATCGGTGCCTACGACATGCTCAAGGGCTTCGAAGTGGCCGGCAAGAACTACGGCCGTCCCATCGAATCCTATCTGGCCGCTGGCGTGACCTACTTCGTGCTGTGCTATTCGCTGTCCTGGGCAGTGAAGCGCCTGCACAAAAAGATTGCCATCATTCGATGACACACCACCCCCTGAGTCGCTTCGCGCCTTCCCCCTTGAAGGGGGACGACGGCCTTGGCTGCGGGGCGGCCCTTGCTGGCCGTCCCGCCCCCATGACCGCGCCCCTTGTCGGCGCGGCGATGGACAACTGACACGAGTCGGAGTGAACCAATGATTGAACTCAAGAACGTTTCCAAGTGGTACGGCAGCTTTCAAGTGCTGACCGACTGCTCCACCAACATCCAGAAGGGTGAGGTCGTGGTGGTCTGCGGCCCGTCGGGCTCGGGCAAGTCCACGCTGATCAAGACCATCAACGCGCTGGAGCCCTTCCAGAAGGGCGAGATCTTCGTGGACGGCGTGGCCGTGCACGATCCCAAGACCAACCTGCCCAAGCTGCGCAGCCGCGTGGGCATGGTGTTCCAGCACTTCGAGCTGTTCCCGCACCTGTCGGTGACCGAGAACCTGACCATTGCCCAGGTCAAGGTGCTGGGCCGCAGCGCGGACGACGCCAGGAAGCGCGGCCTCAAGATGCTGGACCGCGTGGGCCTGACGGCGCACAAGGACAAGTTCCCGGGCCAGCTGTCGGGCGGCCAGCAGCAGCGCGTGGCCATTGCGCGCGCGCTGTCCATGGACCCCATCGTGATGCTGTTCGACGAACCCACCTCCGCGCTGGACCCCGAAATGGTCGGCGAAGTGCTGGACGTGATGATCGGCCTGGCCAACGAAGGCATGACCATGATGTGCGTGACCCACGAAATGGGCTTTGCGCGCAAGGTGGCCAGCCGCGTGATCTTCATGGACGTGGGCGGCAAGATCCTGGAGGACTGCTCCAAGGACGAATTCTTCGGCAACCCGGAAGCGCGCCAGCCCCGGACCAAGGAATTCCTCAACAAGATCCTGCAGCACTGAACCGGTGCGGCCCTTGCGGGCACGGCAATCAAGGGGCGCTTCGGCGCCCCTTTTTTGTGGCCGCGGAGAGACGATGATGAGAATCGTTCTCGATACAATCGCCGGCTCAGCTGTTTGCACCGTGCTCCAGATCCTGCCCCCATTTCCCCGCCACCGGACAATTTCCACGTCCGCCGTGCCATGCCTGCCATGAAGCGCGACGACGCCCCGGGAGAGCCCGGTGGCCATTCCCGCAGTCTCTACACCCGCTGGCGCAAGCCGCTGCAGCGCATGCTGGCGCGGTACTTCAAGAGCCCGGCCGATATCGAGGATGCCTCCCAGGAAGTCTTCGTGCGCATGCTGTCGGCCGACAAGCGCCTGCCTGTGGACGAAGAGCGGCCCTATCTGCATCAGGTCGTGCGCAGCGTGGCGGCCTTCGCGCACCGCACGGCGCCGCAGCAGGCCGGTGTGCGGCTGGTGTCCGTGGAGGATTGCCGCGACGAGGTCGAGGCCCTGCCGGCCCGCGACGGAGCCGACCATGCGCTGGACGATGAGCGCCGCCAGCGCCTGGCCCGGCTGCGCGATGCCCTGAACGAGCTGCCCGAGCGCCAGCGCCAGGCCTTCGTGCTGCACCGCGTGCAGGAACTGACGCTGGAGCAGACGGCCGAGCGCATGGACATCACCGTGCGCATGGTCTCTCGCCACCTGAGCCGGGCACTGTCCTATTGCGAGATCCGCGTACGCTACGCCAGCGCCGAGCAAATGCGTGCCCTGCTGCGCGCAGACGAGCAGCGGCCGGGCGCCGCAGAGAACACACGATGAGCAACGAACTTCCCCCGGGCGTTTCGCCGCAGGAGCTGGTGGGGCTGCATGACAGGGCGGCCGACTGGTTCGTGCGCCGCCAGCAGCCGGACTGGACGGGCGCCGATGAGCGTGCGCTGGATGCGTGGCTGGGCGCCCACCCGCTGCACCGCAGCATCTTCGAAGGCATGTCGCGCCACTGGCATGGCGCGCCACAGCTCAGGGAATTGTTTCCCGATGAGTTCGGCGCAGCGGTGCCGCCCGCCGCGCCTGCCGTCTGCGCGGCACCAGCGGCCGTGCCGCCGCGCCAGCGCGTTCTTGCCCGCTGGCCCGGCCGCCCTGCGGCGGCCCTGTCCGTGCTGGCGGTGGTCTCGCTGCTGGCCTGGGGTGGCTGGTACCGCTGGGACCACACGCCAGGCTATACGCTGCAGGCCCGCACGGCGCCCGGGCAGACGCAGAGCATCGAGCTGCCCGATGGCTCGCGCGTGGCCCTCAACGTGGACAGCGAACTCCAGGTGCGCTACTACCCGCGCCGCCGCGAGGTGGTGCTGGATCGGGGCGAGGCCTTCTTCGAGGTCACGCCCGGCCCGGACAGGCCCTTCACCGTGGACTCCGGCGCCAGCCGCGTCCGGGTGGTGGGCACCGCGTTCAATGTGCGCGCCGGGCCGCCGCGGCTGGTGGTGAAGGTGCTGGAGGGCAAGGTGCAACTGCGGCCCGAGCGAGACCGGGCCGGGGGCGATGTCCTGCTGCTGGCGGCAGGCGCGGGCGTGGCTGTGGACGGCGCCGGCCGGCACAGCACCGTGGTGGCCGATGCGGACAGCGTGGGCGACTGGCGCACGGGCCAGGTGCGCTTCAGCGGCACGCCGCTGGCGGAGGTGGCGCAGGAGCTGTCGCGCTATCTGGGTGCGCCCGTGGAGCTGGGCGACGAGTCGCTGGGCCGCCTGCGTGTCTCGGGCCTGCTGGCCACGGCCGCGCCCGAGCGCTTTGTGCGCGCGCTGCCGGCCTTGATTGCGGTGCGCGTGCAGCCGCGCAGCGGCGGAGGTTGGCTGATCGTGCGGGGATGAATCGAAGGACGGGAAACAATTTGTTTCAAACTGACGGCCAACCCCAGGTTCCAGCTTTGCACCGGTTTTGGCTTCTATAGGGGCAGGGGCGTGGATTTTCCAGGCCCGCACGGCTGCCAGCCAAGGACCACCGAGGGCGCTCGTCCCTCACGCCCCAGCCAACGGCCGCAACACCTGACGCGCATGCGCGGGTGGGCTGGCATGGCTTGTCCGGCGCGGTTCCTGATCGCCCGCGACGGCTGCCTGCGGCCTGCCCGTCGCGTGCCCGTGCAACGGCACAGCAACGGAGTGGCAATGAGAGCGCAAGAAGCAGCAGGCAGGGAATTCGCAGGCAGGGGCACACATGCCCGACGCAGGAACATGAAGGAGCAGGGCGCCGGCCCGCAGGCCAGTCCGCGCCTGCTGGCGTGGCTGGTGGCCGGTGCCGTGGCCGGCATGGGCGCCGCGCCGTCCGCCCGTGCGCAACAGCTTCAGCAGCCGGCCGCCTCTTCACCGATGCCGTCATCCGGACAGCGGCTGGCCTTTGACCAGCCGGCCCAGCCGCTGATCAACGCGCTGCGCGCCTTTGGCCGCCAGACCCAGTTCCAGGTGCTGTACGACGAAGCCGTGCTGGGCGGCCGCCAGGCGCCGGCCCTCCGGGGCAGCTTCACGCCGCAGGAGGCCATGGACCGGCTGTTGGCCGGCACCGGCGTGACCGCGCACAGCACCGAGCAGGGCACGTTCACGCTGCGAAAGGCGCCTGCGCCTGAGCCTGCGCCGCAGGCGTCGGCGGGCACCACGCTGTCCACGGTCAACGTGACCTCGCAGCGCATGGCCGCGCCGGGCAGCTACGTGGGCAGCGGCAGGAGCGCCAGCACCAAGCTGGACACGCCGCTGATCGAGACGCCGCGCTCCATCTCCATCGTCACCCAGGAGCAGCTGCAGAACCAGGCGCCCAAGAGCATCGAGCAGGCCCTGTCGTACACGGCCGGCGTGTCCACCGAAGTCACGGGCGCGGACCTGCGCATGACGGGCGCCATCATCCGGGGGTTCAGCGATGGCAGCTCCTACTACAAGGACGGGCTGCGGCAGTTCTCGGCCGGCACCTATGGTTCGTGGAACGACGAGATCGACGAGCTGGACAGCATCGAGGTCATCAAGGGCCCGGCCTCCGTGCTCTTTGGCCAGGGGCGGCCGGGCGGCGTGATCAACGTGGTCTCCAAGAAACCCGAGGCCGACCATGTGAACAGCGTGGGCCTGTCCTATGGCCGCTACCAGCGCGCCCAGGCCACGGCCGATCTGGGCGGCGCGCTGGATGCCTCGGGCGACCTGCTGTACCGGCTCAACCTCAAGGCGCGTGACAGCGACGGACGCACCGTGGGCTCGCGCGATGACCGCATCTCCATCGCGCCCTCGCTGCGCTGGAACCTCTCCGGCCGCACCCACCTGACCGTGCTGGGCAGCTACTCGCGCGAGCGCGGCACGCCCAAGTCCTGGTGGCCCAGCCTGTTCACCTACCCGCAGATCAAGGACCTGCCTGCGCACCTGACCGCCGGCGACCCGTCCTTCGACCGCTTCGACCGAGACACGCGATCGCTGGGCTACGAGTTCTCGCACCAGACCGACAGCGGCTGGCAGCTCACGCAGAACCTGCGCTACTCCACCATCGACATCGATTACCGCCATATCTACGCCATGGACGTGCTGGCCGACGGCCGAAGCGTCTCGCGCGCCAGCCTGGCCCAGCGCACCAAGGGCCGCACGCTGGCGCTGGACACCCGCCTGCACAAGGACCTGCGATGGGGCGGGCTGCAGCACCGGCTGGCCTTTGGCATGGACCATGTGAAGTACAGGGAGCGCGGCGGCCTGGGCTTTGGCTGGGATGTGCCCGACCTGGACATGCTCGACCCTGCCTATGGCCAGTCCATCGCCTATCCAGAGCTGGAGGACAGCCGCACGGACCTGCGCCAGACCGGCATCTACACCCTCAACCAGTTCAAGTGGGACCGCTGGGTGGCCAATCTCAGCCTGCGCCATGACCAGGCGCGCACCACGCAGAACAGCAGCACCCAGCCGCGCATGAGCGACAGCGCCACCACCGGCAGCGCGGGCCTGCTCTACCTGTTCGACAGCGGCTGGGCGCCCTATGCGAGCTATGCGACCTCCTTCGATCCGGTCACGGGCCTGCAGTACGACGGCAATCCGTTCGAGCCCCGGCGCGGCAAGCAGTACGAGGCGGGCGTGAAGTACCAGCCTCCGGGAAGCACCTCGCTGATCACGGCCTCGGTCTTCGACCTGCGCCAGACCAACGTCACCACGCTGGACCCCGACCACCCGCGCTTCAGCATCCAGACGGGCGAGGTGCGCTCCACGGGGCTGGAGCTGGAAGGCCGCTTCGCGCTCACGCGCGAGCTGAACGCGCTGGCCAGCTACACCTACCTGGACCCGCGCACCACGCAGAGCAACCGGCCCGCCGAAATCGGCCGCCAGACCATACAGACCACACGCCACATGGCCAGCCTGTGGCTGGACTACCGCCCGCGCGCGGTGCCGGGCCTGATGGTGGCCGGCGGCCTGCGCTACAAGGGTCGCTCTCCCTACAACGTGGCGGCGGACGGCACGCTGAACATCAACGACTCCGCCACGCTGGCCGACCTGGCGCTGGCCTACGAGACGCCGCAGTACCGCATCGCGCTAAACATCAACAACCTGTTCAACCGCAAGTACTTCGCAGGCATCTTCCGCGGCGTGGATCGCGAGGCCACGCTGAGCTTCAAGTACTACTGGTCTATGTAGAAGACCTGCGCGCGGGTGGCTTGCGCGCGGCGCGAGCCGGCCCGCGCGGCTCGGGCGTCCTGATCAGCTGGTGGTTGAACTCCCTCCACAGCGCGTCGCGCCGGGCCAGCGCCTCGGACACATCGGCATGGCGCAACTGGGCCACGGCCGAGACCAGGGCATTGCACAGGTAGAAGGCGGCCGTGTAGGAGTGAAAGGGCGAGGCATTGGCCGTGCGCACCTGCAGCCAGTGGTGGGCCACGGTGGCCAGGGGGGCCGTGGGGCTGTCGGTGATGGCCAGCACCCGGGCGCCGGCTTCCGAAAATCGCTGCGCCACCTCGTAGGTGCCGCGTGAATACTGGCTGACGCTGAAGGCCAGCAGCGTGTCGGTGGGGCCTACCCACAGCAGCTGGTCGGCCGGGGCGATGGCGCCTGCATCCAGCTGCTGCACGCCGGGGCGGCACATGTTCAGGTGCAGGGCCAGCCAGGCGGAGACCGGCGAGCTGTTGAGCTGGGCCAGCACGAACACCCGGCCCTCGTCCTGCGCGAGCTGCCGGGCCATGGCCTCGAAGGCCGCCATGTCCAGCCCTTCGCGCGTGGATTGGATGTTGTGCTGGTCGTGCAGCAGTGCATCGTCCACGCACTCGCTCAGGCTGCGCTGCGCGCCCAGCAGCACGGGCGCGCGCTGGGCAGCCGTCTGCAGCAGCGCCGTCACCTCGCCGCGCGCCTCGCGCTGGGCCTCGGCATAGCTGGCATAGCCGAGCTTGGCGAACAGGCGCACCACGGTCGAGGCGCTGGTGCCTGTGCGCGCTGCCAGGGCGGTGGCCGATTCCAGCAGCGCATGCGGATAGTCGCTGCCCAGGGTCTGGGCCAGCGTCTGCTCGCTGGCCGTCAGTTCCGCGCCCTGCTGCGCCAGGCGCTGCGGCAGCAGCAGCGCGGCTTTTTGCAATGGTGATTTCATGTTTTTCTTGTATATGCAACGTGTGTTGCAAAATAGGGGGTCGCGTGCAACACTGCATGCACTCTGGAGATTCCACCATGCACGATACCCTCGAACAAAGCCGCGTGCAGCAGCGCGCGAGACTGCTGGACTGGCTGGGCGGCCAGCAGCAGGCCATGCAAGATCTGTTGCACAGGATTGTCGATATCGACAGCGGCAGCCGCGATGAAGCCGGCATCCTGGCCGTGGCCCAGGCCCTGCGCGAGCGGCTGGAGGCGGCCGGCGTGGCCGTGCGCTTCGAGGACGTTCCCGGCTACGGCGTGCTGCTGCATGCCGACGTGCCCGGGCCCGGCGAGGGCGCGCCCATCTATCTGATGGGCCACATGGACACGGTCTTTCCGGCCGGCACCGTGGCGCGCCGCCCCTTCCGCGTGGAAGAAGGCCGGGCCTACGGTCCCGGCGTGGCCGACATGAAGTCGGGCCTGGTGCTCAACGTCTTCGTGGCCGAGGCCTTTGCGCGCTGCGGCGGCCTGGGCGCGCCGCTCAAGCTGTTCTTCTCGTGCGACGAGGAGATCGGCTCGCCCGCCACGCGCCAGACCATCATGGATACGGTGCGCGGTGCGCGCGCCGTCTTCAACGCCGAGCCGGGCCGCGTCAGCGGCAACCTGGTGACCAGCCGCAAGGGATCGATGGCCGTGGAGTTCGAGGTGCAGGGCGTGGCCGCCCACGCCGGCATCAACCACGCGGCCGGCGCCAGCGCGCTGGAAGCCATGGCGCGCAAGCTGCTGGCCCTGCATGCGCTGACCGATCCCGCCACGGGCACGACCACCAATGTGGGCGTGCTGCAGGGCGGCATCGTGCCGAACATGGTGGCGCCCCATGCCAAGGCCGAGCTCGATGTGCGCTACACGGCCCAGACCGATCCCGATGCGCTGATGGAGCGCATCCGCGCCATCGTGGAGGAAGAATCCGTGCCCCGCACCCAGGGCCGCGTCACCGCCGTGCGCCGCACCCTGCCCATGGCGCCCACGCCCGATGCGCTGCTGCAGCTGTACCGTCGCGGCGCGCAGTCGCTGGGCTTCGACGTGCAGGGCGAGTTCACGGGCGGCGCGGCCGACAGCGGCCTCACGGCCTCGGTGGGCGTGCCCACGCTGTGCGCCACCGGCCCCGTGGGCGGCCATCCCCATACCGAGCGCGAGTACTGCGAGCTGGCCACCTTCGTGCCGCGCGCCCAGGCCGTGGCCCTCGCCATCTTCGACCATCCTTGACTCCGCTGATACCCATGAAAAACCTGTCCGTGAATGCATCCTTCCCCACCCGCCGCAAGCTGCTGGGCGCAGGCCTTGGCCTGGCGGGCCTGTCCGCGCTGGCGCCGCTGGCCGCACGCGCCGATGACAAGTACCCCTCGCGCCCGATCACGCTGGTCGTGCCGTTTCCGCCCGGCGGCTCGGTGGACATCATGGGCCGCCAGTACGCCGAGCCCCTGTCGCGCATCCTGGGCGTGCCCATCGTGGTGGAGAACCGTCCCGGCGCGGGCGGCTCGGTCGCCACGCAGTACGTGTCGCGCGCCAAGCCGGACGGCTACACCCTGGTCGTGTCCTCGCAAAGCAGCCACCTGGCCAATCCGCTGACCCAGCCCAAGATCGGCTACGACCCCATCAAGGACTTCGAGAACATCGCCATCCTGGGCCGCCAGCCCAATGCGCTGATGGTGCATTCCAGCCTGCCCGTGAAGAACTTCCAGGAGTTCATCGAGTACGTGAAAAAGCGCCCCGGCCAGGTCAACTACGGCAGCGCCGGCATCGGCAGCATGGGCCAGCTCAACGTGGAAATGCTCAAGGCCGCCACGGGCATCTTCGCCACCCACATTCCCTACCGCGGCGGCTCGCCGCTGGTCACGGCGGCCATCGGCAACGAGGTGCAGTTCATCCTCGACAACCTGGTCTTCATGCTGCCCCATGTGCAGTCGGGCAAGGTGCGCGCCCTGGTCGTGGCCTCGGAGCAGCGCCTGCCCATGCTGCCCGACGTGCCCACCATGGCCGAGGTCGGCTATCCCCAGCTCAACATGAGCTCCTGGACCGGCATCGCGGCGCCTGCGGGCACGCCCGACGCCATCGTGCAGACGCTGCACAAGGCCGTGCGCCAGGCCGCCACCGCGCCTGCCATGGTGGCCAGCCTCAAGGAGCGCGGCGTGGTCGCGCCCGAGGAGATGAGCCCTGCCGCGTTCGAGAAGATGATGGCCGAGCGCCTGAAGCTCTTCGGCGAGGTGGTGCGCAAGGCCCATATCGTGGCCGAGTAAGCAGGGCACGCCCAGGGCGCCCCCAGGGCGCCCCGGATGGCCGGACGCAGCCGACGTATTTCCATAAGGAGGAGACATGAGCATGACCCCTATCGCCCGCCAGGCTGCCAGCCACCCTTCCCGCCGCCGTGTGCTTGGCGCGGGGCTGGGCCTGGGGATGCTGGCGCCGCTTGCGGCGCTGGCCGCCGAAGGCAAGGCCGCTGGCTACCCCTCGCGCCAGATCAGCTTCATCGTGCCGTTCCCTCCGGGCGGTTCGGTGGATGCCATGGCACGCCAGTACGCCGAGCCCATGGCACGCATCCTGGGCGTGCCCATCGTCGTGGAGAACCGGCCCGGCGCGGGCGGCTCGGTGGCCGCGCTGGCCGTGGCGCGCGCCAAGCCGGACGGCTACACCCTGGTCGTGTCCTCGCAGAGCAGCCACCTGGCCAATCCTCTGACCCAGCCCAAGGTGGGCTACGACCCCATCAAGGATTTCGAGAACATCGCCATCCTGGGCCGCCTGCCCAATGTGCTGGTCGTGCCCGCGAGCCTGCCCATCCGCAGCTTTGCGGAGTTCATCGCCTATGCCAAAAAGCACCCTGGCCAGCTCAACTACGGCAGCGGCGGCACGGGCAGCATGGGCCAGCTCAACATGGAGATGTTCAAGGCCGATGCGGGCCTGGACATCACCCATGTTCCCTACCGGGGCGGCACGCTGCTGGTCACCTCGGTGCTGGCGGGCGAGGTGCAGGTGTTCCTGGACAACCTCATCTCCATGCTGCCCCACATCCAGGCAGGCAAGGTGCGCGCCCTGGCCGTGGCCTCCGAGCAGCGCGTGGCGCAGCTGCCCGATGTGCCCACGCTGGCCGAGGTGGGCTATCCGCAGCTGAACATGAGCTCATGGACCGGCCTGGCCGCGCCGGCCGGCACGCCCGCGCCCGTGGTGCATGCCCTCTTCAAGGCCGTGCGCCAGGCCGCCACGGCGCCGGCCATGGTGTCCAGCCTGCAGGACCGGGGCGTGACCCCGCCCGAGGAAATGAGCCCCGCCGCCTTCGAGGCCATGATGTCCGACCGCCTCAAGCGCTTTGGCGAGGTGGTGCGCAGGACGGGCATCGTCGCCGAGTGAGCTGCTAGTCCAACTGCACACCCACCTCGCGCACCAGCCGCCCCCAGTCCGCCAGGTCCTGGCGCAGCGTGTCGGCGAATTGCGCGGGCGTGGTCCGGGGCAGGTCGGTCAGGTTGAGCTCGCCCAGCTTTTTGGCCGTGGCCGGGTCCTGCAGCAACTGGTTGATGGCGGCGTTGAGCTTGTCCACGATGGGCTGCGGCGTTTTGGCGGGCGCGAAGACGCCGTACCAGGAATAGTTGTGGAACGGGTAGCCCGCCTCGGTCAGGCTGGGCAGGTCCGGCTGGCTGGGAATGCGCTTGTCGCCGCTGTGCGCGATGGCGCGCACGCGGCCCGCACGCACCAGCTCCACGGTGGACGAGGTGTCCGCAAACGCCGCTTGCACCTGCCCGCCCAGCAGGCCCTGCACACAGGGGCTGCTGCCCTTGTAGGGCACATGCTGCATCTGCAGGCCGGCCTGCTTGAGCAGGAATTCCATGGTCAGGTGCCCGCCCGAGCCCTGGCCCCAGGAACAGTAGCTGAGCTGGCCGGGCCGTGCGCTTGCATAGGCCACGAACTCCTTGAGCGAATGCACGGGCAGATCGCGCGAGACCAGCAGCAGATTGCCGGCGCGCCCTATCTGCGCAATGGGCGTGAAGTCCTTCACCGGGTCATAGGGCACCTTGCGGTAGAGGCTGGGGTTCACGGCCATGGACGCCGTGTAGGTGAACAGCAGCCGGTAGCCGTCCGGCGCGCCGCGCGCGGCCTGCTCCACGCCGACCAGGCCGTTGGCGCCGGGCCGGTTGTCCACCACGAAGGGCTGCCTGAGCAGCCTGGTCAGGCCTTCGGCAAACACCCGCGCGATGGTGTCCGTGCCGCCGGCGGCGGCCGTAGGCACGATCAGCGTGACGGGGCGGGCGGGGTAGTTGCCGGCATCCTGCGCCGGCTGGGCGTGGCCCGTGCAGGCCATGGCCAGCAGCAGTGCCAGGGCCATGCCGTGCTTCTTCATCGTCTTCATGCACTTGTCTCCTTGTGTCGCCTTGAGTCGCCTTGCCTGTGCGCGGCCCCGTCAGCGCAGCCCCAGGCGCGCCTGCCGGCCCTGCTCGATCATGTCGGCCCCCACGCGGTAGAGGTTGCGCGAGACATAGCTGTCCACCTCGCGCGCACGCTCGCGCAGCCAGGCGGCCTTGAGGCTGCGGGCCTGGCCGATCTCGGGCGCGTCGCCGGCCGCGGTGGCCAGCACGTCGATCACATGCAGGGCCAGCTGCCACTGGCCCGCGTCCGCCAGCGCCTGGGCGCTGGCCACCAGGCCGGGCTTGTCGGTGATGGCATCGGCGATGGCGGCGCCTGCGGCCTCGGGCGGGGCCGGGTGCAGCGTGGTCGGGTTGCGGTCCCACCAGCCGTTTTCCGAACGGTAGATGTCGCGCACGATGTAGCTGGGGTCGCCATAGGTGGGCTTCATCCACTCCACGCCGAACAGCTCCTGCGGATAGTCCATGGCCGCGAGCACCTGCTGCTCGTTCAGGCCCTCGTTCATCAGGCGCACGACTTCGGCGCGCAGCCAGCGCAGCGCCTGTGCGGTGTGCAGCAGCACCTGCTGCACGGCCTGCTCGCCCTCGATCACGGGACCGAACTCGCGCACGGCCTTGAGCGGGCGCAGCGCGGCCATGGCCTGCAGCGTGTCGGCCCAGCGCACGGTGTCGCGCAGCGTGCGAAAGGGCGTGCCGATGTTGGGGATGGAGTCCAGCAGCGCCGCGCCGCCGTACAGCACGCGCTGGCCGGGGCTCCACAGCGCGATGGCGTCGTCGGTCTCGGACGGCGCCCAGAACAGCTCGATGCGGCTGTCCCCGCTGCCTATCTCCAGCCGCGTGTCGAAGGTTTCGGTGGGCTCGTGCATGTCCAGCCGGTGCTCGAAAAAGCCCGCGCTGCGGTTGAACTGGATCTCGGCCATGCGGTGCTGCAGCGCCCGGGTCTCGCGGTAGCGTGCCTGGCGGCGCGGCAGGTTGCGGTGCGCGATGAGGCGCGGCACAGGCTCTCCGCGCGCGGCCGCATGCTCCAGCCAGGCGGGCACGCCCGCGTTGTAGCCGATGTGGCCGTGGCTGTAGCACAGCGCATGCACGGGCGCGTCGCTGAGCTGGCGCAGGCTGGCGATCATGTCCTGGCTGACCTTGCCGCCGGGGCCGGCGTCGATCACCACCAGGCCCGCGTCGGTCTCGGCCACGAAGGACTGGCCCTGGCCGCGCAGTATGTGCAGGCCCTGCGCCACGGTTTCGCTGCCGGTGCCCACCAGCAAGAAGGGCTTGTCGTCGTCTCTGGCGTTCATGGGGTCTCCGGGTCTGGTTCGATGGGGGGCAGGGCGTAGCGGCCGTCCAGCAGTTCGGGCCGTGGCATGTAGGCGCGCAGGCACAGGTAAAAGCCTTCGCGCGGCGCGGGCAGCCAGTTGGCGCGGTGGTCTTCGCTGGCCGGCGGCGCGTGGCTGATGTGGATAGTCAACCCGCCATCGCCATCGCCATCGCCATCGCCATCAGCGTCGGGGCGCAGGCCCGGCGTGCGGTCGCCGATGGCATGGCGGTCGATGGGGTTGTCCACCAGCATGCAGTCGTGGGCGCCGTAGAGGGTCAGGGACCAGAAGGCCTGCACGGGCGGCAGCGCGCCTGGGGCAAAGCGCAGCCGGTAGCGGCGGCTGCCGTGCAGGGGCTGGCCCCGGGCGTCATGCCAGGCCAGCGGGTAGATGGCCTCGCGGCTTTCCAGCATGCCGATGTACTTGAGTGCAATTTCGGCGCGGGCCTGGAAGTCGTCGCCAAAACCGCCTTCGACCAGGGCGGGGAGTTCCCAGCCCGAGTCCAGGCGCCGGCCCGTGCTGGCCGCGCGCAGCCGGGGCAGCACGCTGTCCAGTGCGCGCTGCAGTGCGGCTTGCTGTTGCGCATCGGGTGCGCCCAGCCCGGCGCCCAGGCCCACGGCCGCAAAGCGCGCGACCCGTGCGGCATGCCCCGCCAGCGGCGGGTTGTCGCGCAAGGCGGCATTCACCTGGGCTGCATAGTGCTCGGCATTTGGCGGGGCCTGGGGATCGCAGTCCGGGTCGAAGGCGCGGGCCTGCGAGGGAGTGCCCGCCTGCCAGTCGGCCAGCGGGCGCACCGCAAAGCCGTCCTGCAGCGCGTGCACGGCGGGCAGGTCGTGCTCGCCATCGACCAGGATGCGGCCTATCACCCACAGCCAGGGCGTGGGCGCGGCAATGTGTGCGCCGGGCGCATCGAACGGTGGCGGCAGCGCCCCCTGCCAGCCCGGCGGCGTGACCAGGAAGGAGCGCGCAGCCGTGCCCGTCAGGCGCTGGCCCAGGTGGGCGAAGGGGTTGGTGAAGAAGTCCAGCAGGCCCAGCACGTAGTAGCGGCCCGCCGTGTCGGGCACCTCGATCACCAGCGGCCCGGCGCCCAGGTCCAGCCAGGCGTTGGTGTAGAGCGTGTCGTTGTTGGGCGTGACCACGCGGCTGGTGCCGGCGCGCAGCAGCTGGCGCGCATGCACGAACTGGTTGCACCAGCGCAGCGGTGCGGGCGCAGCCTCGCCGGCCGCATTGCGCCGGGGCGAGGTGGCCGCGCGCATGCGGCGCATCTCGTACAGCGGGCAGGTGTGGATGACGGCCTCCTCGGCCAGGGTGCTCAGGTCCATGGCGTGTCTCATGCGGCCACGGGCTGCAGGGGCGGAACAGGCCATTGGTGCGCGCCTGCCTGCGGGTGGTACATGCGCAGGATGAGGTAGAAGCGCCCGTGCGGCGTGGGCAGCCAGTTGGCGGCGCCCTGTGCCGGCCGGGCATGGCCCAGGTCGATCTGCAGGCTGCCGTCGGCCTCGCGCAGCAATCCCGGCGTGCGGTCGCCGATGGAGTGGCGGCCGATCTCGTTGCCGTAGAGAAAGCGGTCGGCGTCGTACAGCGTGACGGACCAGAAGGCGTCGGCCGGCGGCATGTCGGCGGCATTGAAGCGCAGCACATAGCGCTGGCTGCCGTCCAGCGGCTGCAGGCCTGCGTCGTGGTGGGCGGCCGCGTAGATGGCCTCGCTGGTGGCCAGCGCGCCCAGGCCCAGGTAGGCGGTGCGTGCGCGGCCCAGGTACTCGCTGCCGTAGCGGCCGGTGGACGGCGTCATGGTCCAGGGCCGGGGACGGCGGTTGCGCCCCATGGCGGCCACGGTGCGCACGCCGTCGGCAAAGCCCTCGGTCAGGCCTTCGCGCACGGGCTCCTCCAGCTGCTCCCACGCCATGTGGGCGCTGGCCACCAGGCCGGCCTGGCCGAACCAGGCCAGCAGCCCCTGGTCCTCCTTGCGTCCGGGCGCCTCGGCCAGCGCATGGCAGAGGTTGGTGAAAAAGCGCGGCGCAACCTCGGCCGCAGGCTCCTGGTTCTCGAAGGCGGCCGCCATGGCGTCCACGGGCGGGCCGACCCAGTTCGCGACGGCGGCCGGGCGGCCTCCTTTCGGCACGCCCGGCGCGGGATCCAGCCGGATGTCGGCCTGCAGTGCGCGGGCTGCAGGCCAGTCGGGCGCATCGCCCACCACGGTGCGGCCGATGAGCCAGACCAGGTTGCTGGGGCAGTGCACCAGACGGTGGCCGGCCAGGTGTTCCGGCACCTGGCCGCCCGGCCCGACCAGGACCACGGTCTCGCCTTCGGGCGCGCAGTTGCGCGGTCCCAGGTTCTCGAAATTCTCGGTATAGGCGTCGTACAGGGCCAGCACGAAATAGCGGCCCGGATGCGCAGCGCTGGAGGGCACGGTCAGCAGGCGCGGGCCGTCGGCCAGGTGGATCCAGGCCAGCGAGTACAGCAGGTCGTTGGCGGGCGTGACCACGTCGCGGTCCTCATGGGTGGAGGGGCGCTGGCTGTGGTGCAGCGTGTCGAAGTCGCCGCGCATGTCCAGGCCCAGGCCGGTGGCACGTGCGGCGCCGGCATCGGTCTGCAGGCGGCAGGTGCGGTAGGTCTCTATCAGCGGATAGCCGTAGACAAAGGCGGCCAGGCCGATGGAGCGCGCCAGGGCGCGGCGGACTTCGGGCAGGGAGGGAGGGGTCGGGTTCATGTCCATTGTTTTCTTCAGGGCAGGAGGGGGGTCAGTCGAGGGTCACGCCCGTGGAGCGCGCCAGGTCCAGCGCCACGGGCAAGAAGGCGGCGTAGGCGGCGCTGGCCTCGGCCGGGCTGTTGCCCTGGGCCTCCAGGCCCAGCGCCTCGACACGCTGGCGCACCTGGGGCTCGCGCATCACGGCGGCGACCTCGCGGCCCAGGCGTTCGACGATGGCGTCGGGCGTGCGCGCGGGCGCCATCAGCGAGATCGATCCCGTGATGGCATACACGGGCTCGCGGTAGCCCTGCTCGGCAAAGGTGGGCACATCGGGCAGGGCCTTGCTGCGGCGCGGTCCGGCCACGGCCAGGGCGCGCAGCTTGCCGGCGTCGATGAAGGGCTTGAGCGTGGCGGCCGAGCCCAGCGTCATCTGGATCACGCCGCTGATCAGGTCGAGGGACATGGGCCCCTCGCCCTTGTAGGCCACGTGCAGCGACTGCAGGCCGTAGGCCTTGTCCATGAAGACCTGGACCTGGTGCGGCTGCGTGCCCGCCCCCCAGGAACCCATGGCGTACTTGCCCGGCGACTGGCGCACGGCCTCGACCAGTCCCTTGAAGTCCTTGGCCGGCACGGCCGGGTTGACGGCCATCACCATGGAGGGCGAGACCACGTCCGAGACCATGCGCAGCTCGGTGCGCGGGTCGTAGGGCAGCTTCTTGTAGAGCACCAGGTTGGCCGTGATGGGCCCGGGCACGGTCAGCAGCAGGGTGTGGCCGTCGGGCGCGCTCTTGGCCACATGCTCGGTGCCGATGATGCCGCCCGCGCCGCTGCGGTTGTCCACCACCACGGGCTGGCCCAGGCGCTTGGCCAGGCCCTCGGCCAGGATGCGCGCCACGGTGTCGGTGGAGCCGCCGGCCTGGTATTGCACGACGATGCGCACGGGCCGGGCAGGATAGCCGTCCTGGGCCGGCGCGGCGCTGCAGGCCAGGGCAAGGCAGGTCAGCGCGGCGGTGCGCAGCAGGGGTGTGTTCATGGTGGCCTCCGGGCGGGAGATGGAATGGGCATTGGCTTTCATGCAGCCTCCCTGCCGATGACCAGCGCATCGACGGCCACGCAGCCGCCGTCCTCGCGCGGGCGGGCGATCAGGGGGTTGATCTCGGCGCTTTCCAGCGTGGCGCCTGCGCGCTGCGCAAAGCCGGCCAGGGCGCACAGCGTGTCGGCAATGCTGTCCAGGTCCACGCGGGGGCGGCCGCGCGCGCCGTCCAGCACGGCAAAGGCCCGCAGCTCGCGCACCATGGCCAGCGCGTCGTCGCGCGCGATGGGCAGCAGGCGCAGCGAGACATCGCGCAGGATCTCGGCATGGATGCCGCCCAGCCCGAACATCAGCACCGGGCCGAACACCGGGTCGCGGTGCACGCCGGCGATGCACTCCACGCCGCCCTGCACCATGGGGGCGGCCAGCGCGCCGTCGATGTGCGCATCGGGCCGGGCCTGGCGCGCATTGGCCAGGATGCGGTCGAAGGCGGCCTGGGCCCCGGCCGCATCCGCCAGGTTCAGTGCCACGCCGCCCACGTCGGACTTGTGGGCGATGGCATCGCTGCAGACCTTGAGGGCAATGCGTCCGCCCATCTCCTGCATGGCCTGCGCTGCCTCTGCCGCCGTGCGCACCAGCCGGTGCGGCACCACGGGCACGCCGGCCTCGGCCAGCAGGGCCATGCTGCGCTGCTCCGACAGCGTGCCCGCCGCCAGGTGCAGCGCGCTGCCTGCATCTGCCATCGCGGGCAGCGCCTGCGGTGTTTCATGCAGGCGGGCCAGCGCGCCAATGCAGCGTATGGCCGCGCCCGGGTCGGCGAACACCAGGCAGCCCAGCGCCTCCAGCGCATCGCGGCGCTCGGGCGGGCACAGCGTGCTGACGGCCAGCAGGGTATCGGGATGGTGGGTGCGCAGCGTCTGCACCAGGCTTTGCAGCACGGGCCAGAAGGCGTCGGACAGGCCGCCTGCCGCGAAGAAGCCCAGCCAGCTGTCGAACTGCCGGTCGGCCAGCATCAGGCGGGCGCTGCGCTCCAGCAGCGTCATGTCGTTGGTGACCTGGCCCGTGATGTCCACGGGGTTGCGCGGCGCGGCAAACGGCACCCATTCGCGCAACTGGCGCTGGGCCGCGTCGGACAGCGGTGCCACGTCCAGGCCGGCTGCGCTGGCGTCGTCGGCCATCATGGCGCCCACGCCGCCCGAGACCGTGAACAGTCCGATGGACCGCCCCTTGGGGGCCCGCGCGATGGAGGCACTGGCCGCCAGCGCGAAGAAGTCCGTGATGGAATGCGCGCGCAGCACGCCGTAGCGGCGGAACACCGCGTCATAGACGGCATCGTTGCCCGCCAGCGAGGCCGTGTGCGATGCGGCGGCGGCCGCGCCCAGGGCGCTGGTGCCCACCTTGCACATGACCACGGGCTTGCCGCGCTCCTGCGCCAGGGCCAGGGCCGCGCGCAGCCGGGGGCCGTCGCGGCAGCCCTCCATGTAGGCCATGATCACGTCGGTCTCGGGGTCCTGGGCCAGCCAGGCCAGGCCATCGGCCAGCTGCACATCGGCCTCGTTGCCCGTGGTGGCCCACAGCGACAGGCCCAGCCCGCGCTCGCGCGCCAGGCTGTAGGCATAGGCACCGAAGGCGCCCGACTGGCTGACCATGCCGATGCGCCCGGGCCGCACCAGCCCGCCGCCCGGCGCGGGCGAGAACGTGGCGTAGACCTGGTGGCCGGGGCGCATGAAGCCCAGGCAGTTCGGGCCGATGAGGCGTATGCCCGCCTCCTGCGCGCGCCGCGCCAGCGCCTGCTGGGCGGCCGTGCCGTCGGAGCCGGTCTCGGCATAGCCCGAGGAAAACAGCACCATGGACTGCACGCGCGCAGCGGCCGCATCCTCCAGCACGCCGGCCACCTGCGACTGCGGCACCGCGACGATGGCCAGGTCCACCGGCGCGCCGATGGCGGCCAGCCGCTCGTGCGCGGGCAGGCCCTGCACGCGGCTGGCGCGCGGGTTCACCGCATACAGCGCGCCGCCGTAGCCGAAGCGCAGCAGGTAGTCCAGCGGAATGCCGCCGATCTTGCTGGCCTGGTCCGAGGCGCCGACCACGGCGATGGAGCGCGGCGCGAACAGCGCGTCGAGCCGGGAAGTGTCGAAGCAATGGCTGTCGGTCATGTGTGTCCCTCAGAAGTTGTGGCGCACGCCCAGCGCCAGGGACCGCACGCCGTCGCCGCTGTTGGCGGCCACCGGCACGTTGGCGATGGCGGCCGAGGCATTGGCCGCGTTGCCCAGTTGCAGCCAGCGCGCGTAGAGCACGGTGCGCTTGCTCAGCGCGTAGTCGTAGCCCAGCGTCCAGGTGTTCTGGGCGCGGTCCGTGCCGCCCACCTCGCGCCGCGCCACCGAGACCAGCAGCTTGGAGCGCGCATCCACGCTCCAATCGGCGCCCAGCTGGGCCAGCCTCGCCTTGGGTGTGCCGGCGCGGTCCACGCGGTTGATGACGTAGTTGCCCGTCAGGCGCAGCCCGTCCAGGGCTTCCCAGCTGGCCGACAACGCCTGGTACTGGCTGGTGGCGGGCGCGGCCACGGGTGCGGCGGCGCTGCCTTCCACGGACTTCTGGAAGCTGTAGGCCAGGAACCAGGGCTTCTGGTTCCAGCCCAGCGTGGCGCCGTAGAGGCGGCCGTTGCTGCTGTTCGGTGAAGCCGCTTCGCCGAAGGAATAGGCCAGGTCCGCCAGCCAGGGCTGGCCTGCCGGCGTGCGGTAGCGCACCAGGTTGTTGGCCCGTGCCGCAAACGGCCGCAGGCCTGCCTGGGCATCGGTGGCCGACACCAGGTTCAGCGAGGAAAACAGCGCGTTCATGCCCAGCGGATCGGCGCGGAACAGCGCGCCGAACATGGGCGTGTACATGCGGCCCATCTCCACCGCGCCCCAGCCGCTGTTCAGCCCCACCCAGGCCTGGCGCGTGAAGGCCAGGCCCGGGCCGGGAATGGTGCCCTGGCCCGTGTCCGGCGCCACGCCGGCCTCCAGCATGAACTGGGCGCGCAGGCCGCCGCCCAGGTCTTCGCTGCCGCGAAAGCCGATGCGCGATGCCGCGCTGCCCCCGTCCTCCAGCCGGCTCAGGCGCGTGGCGCCCGACCTTGCGCTGTTGATGTGGACGTCGACGATGCCGAACATCTCCACGCTGCCCTGGGCGCACGCGGACGTGCCCAGGGCCGCCATGCCGCCGGCGGCCAGCCAATGCTTGTGCTTCACGAACTTGTCTCCTTGGTAGCGCCCCGGATGCTTTGCCCGGTGGCTTGCTTGCTACTATCCCGAGCGACAGGGGATGCACTCTGTCAAGCCATTGACAAATGGCGGTACATGGGCACCGGACTAACCCGGGGCCTTCGACATCGTGAGAGAACCATGCGCTCCAAGCCTGCTCCCGTGGCCGACCCTTCGGCGCTGATCCGCCGCGCCCTGGGCCTGTGCCGCATGCTGCGCAACTGGCCGCCCGAGGTGCTCGATGAGCTGACGGCGCTGTCCCGCCTGGGCCGCTACGAGCGCCACCAGCAGGTGCGCGCCGCCGACCCCAAGCGGCGCGAGGTGCTGGTGGTGGCTTCGGGCTGCGTGGAAGTGGGCGGCGTGGACGCCACGGGCTCGCGCTTCGTGCTGTCCATGCACAGCGCGGGCGACATCGTGGGCCTGGCGCGGCTGCTGGAGCACACGCAATTCGTCTACGACTACCACGCGCACCAGCCCACCGTGCTGGTGGAGATCCCCGGCGAGTCCTTCCTGGCCCTGCTCGATGCCCATCCGCTGCTGTGGAAGGACATCTGCCTGCTGGTGCTGGCACGCATGCACGAGCTGATCGTCGTCCAGCAGCGCCACGCCTTCAGCAACATCGACAACCGCGTGGCCGAGCTGCTGGCGCGGCTGGCCCCCACGCATGGCCAGCCCGCGCCCGACGGGCAGGGCGTGGTGCTGCGCATCTCGCAGAGCGACCTGGCCGCCATGCTGTCGGTCTCGCGCCAGACCATCAACAAGGAGCTGCGCCTGCTGGAGCAGCGCGGCCTGCTGCAGGCCGCCTATGGGCGGCTGACGCTGGTCGATCTTGCCGGCCTGGGGCGCGCGGCCGCAGCCGGCCCGGCAATGGGACAATAGCGCACCATGACCGCCTCCACCGACACCCTCACGATCACCCGTCCCGATGACTGGCACCTGCACGTGCGCGATGGCGAAGCCATGCGCAGCGTGGTGCCGCATACGGCCGCGCAGTTTGCGCGCGCCATCATCATGCCCAACCTCAAGCCGCCGGTGACCACCGCCGAGCAGGCGCTGGAGTACAAGCAGCGCATCCTCTCGGCCGTGCCCGAGGGCATGGCCTTCGAGCCGCTGATGACGCTGTACCTCACCGACAACCTGCCGCCCGAGGAAATCGTGCGCGCCAAGGCGGCCGGCGTCGTGGCCTGCAAGCTCTACCCGGCTGGCGCCACCACCAACAGCGACCACGGCGTCACCGACCTGCGCAAGATCTACCCCACTTTGGAAGCCATGCAGCGCGAAGGCCTGCTGCTGCTGGTGCACGGCGAAGTCACCAGCAGCGACATCGACCTGTTCGACCGCGAGGCCGCCTTCATCGACCAGCACCTGATCCCGCTGCGCCGCGACTTCCCCGAACTCAAGATCGTCTTCGAGCACATCACCACGCGCGAAGCCGCCCAGTACGTGACCGAGGCCGACCGCTTCGTGGGCGCCACCATCACGCCCCAGCATCTGCTGTTCAACCGCAACGCCATCTTCACGGGCGGCATCCGTCCGCACTACTACTGCCTGCCCGTGCTCAAGCGCGAGACGCACCGCCTGGCCCTGGTGGAGGCGGCCACCAGCGGCCTGCCCAAGTTCTTCCTGGGCACGGACAGCGCGCCGCACGCGGCCCATCTCAAGGAACACGCCACGGGCTGCGCGGGCTGCTACAGCGCCCATGCCGCCATCGAGATGTATGCCGAGGCCTTCGACAATGCCGGCGCGCTGGACAAGCTCGAAGCCTTCGCCAGCTTCAACGGCCCGGACTTCTACAGCCTGCCGCGCAACACCGGCAAGATCACCCTGGTGCGCGAAAGCTGGACGCCGCCGGACAGCTTCGCCTTCGGCGAGGCGCAACTGAAGCCGCTGCGCTCCGGCGAAGCCCTGCCCTGGAAGCTGGTTTAAGCTGGCGGGACTGCCACCCGCCAGAGGATTGCCATGCCTGAGCCGCAACCGCGCATCGCCCTGCTGATCGACGCCGACAACGCGCCGGCCGAGATGATCGACGAGATCCTGACCGAGCTGTCGACCTTCGGCGTCATCGACATCCGCCGCGCCTACGGCAACTGGACCAAGCATTCGCTCAGCGGCTGGCAGCGCAAGCTGCTCGATTTCGCACTGCGGCCCATGCAGCAGTTCGACTACTCCAAGCACAAGAACGCCACCGACATGGCGATGACCGTGGACGCCATGGAGCTGCTCTACACCGAGCGGCCCGACGCCTTCGGCATCGTCTCCTCCGACGCCGACTTCACCCCGCTGGTGATGCACCTGCGCTCCAAGGGCGCGGCCGTCTACGGCTTCGGCATGGCGCAGACACCCCAACCCTTCGTCAATGCCTGCTCGCGCTTCCTGTACCTGGAAGCGCTGGGCGAGGCGGCGCCCGCCAACGGCAATGGCCAGGACGCCGCGCCCCAGCCGCCCAACGGTGCCGGCAAGGAACGCGCGCCGGCCCAGGCCGAGCAGGCACCTGCCTCCTTGTCCGTTCCCGAGCCGCAGCGCCCCTGCCTGCGCGTTCCTTCGCAGGAGCTGCGCCAGGACACGCGCCTGCTGAACATGCTGCGCAGCGCCGTCAACGCCACGCAGGACGAAAGCGGCTGGGCCCATGTGGGCGCCGTGGGCGCGCAGATCGGCAACAAGGCCTCGTTCGATGCGCGCAACTACGGCTATGCCACGCTCACCAAGCTGCTGGCGGCCACGCAGGCCTTCGAGATGCGCGACGAGGGCACCTCGCGCGTGGCCGTGCGTGACAAGCGCCTGGCCAAGGCGCAGTCCAGGCCGTCCGGCAATTGACGTTTCCCATCGACTGGAATGCGCCCTGGCTGCAGGGGCTGCAAACGCAGGGCAGGGCGGCCTGCCAGCGGGTGGCGCAGGGCCGGCCGGTCTGGCAGGCCCTGCAGTCACTGGCCGACGCACAGGCGCTGCCCTGGCGCTTTGTGCCCCAGCACGACCTGCCCGAAGGCATGGCCTACGAGCAATTCATCTTCGAGACGCGCTGCATTCCCACGCGCGACAACCTGCATGACTTCTTCAACGGCCTGATCTGGCTGCGCTGGCCCGCGCTCAAGCAGCGCTGCAATGCCCTGCAGGCCGGCGCCATTGCCCAGGCGGGCGTGGGCGCGCAGCGCGGGCCGCTGCGCGATGCCGTCACCGTGCTGGACGAGAACGGCGCCCTGCTGCTGGCGCCGGCCGCGCTGTGCGAGGCGCTGCGCCACCGGCGCTGGCACCAGCTCTTCGTGGAGCAGCGCGCACTATGGCGCCAGGCCAGGCTGCTGCCCATAGGCCATGCGCTGCTGGAAAAGCTGGTGCAGCCGCGCAAGCCCATCACGGCCCATGTGCTGTGCGTGCACACGGATGGTGCAGGCGTCACGCCGGCTTCTGGCGCAGCGGATATCGACGCCTGGCTGGCCGCCAGCGCCTGGCTGGAGCCGGACACGCTGGCGGCCAAGCCTTTTGCGCCCTTGCCGGTGCTGGGCGTGCCCGGCTGGTGGCGCGAAAACGAGAACTTTTCCTTCTATGATGACTCTCTCGTGTTCCGGGCGCCCCGTTCCGTACAAGCATCACAACAAGGAATGACAACGGCGCAGGACCCGGCTTGAAAACAGCCGGTGCGGCCCTCACTTTTCAACGCTGCAGGGCCCAGATCCTTCCCCCTTTCCCCACTTTGTGGAGAACCCACTGATGAAACGCATCGCACTTTTTCTATTGACCAACGTCGCCGTCGTGGTGGTGCTGGGCATCGTCGCCAGCCTGCTGGGCGTCAACCGCTTCCTTACCTCCAATGGCCTGAACCTCGGGGCCCTGCTGGGCTTCGCCTTCATCATGGGCTTTGGCGGCGCCATCATCTCGCTGCTGATCTCCAAGCCGCTGGCCAAGTGGAGCTCGGGCGTGCACGTGATCAACGAGCCGCGCAACGCCGATGAGGCCTGGATCGTCAACACCGTGCGCGGCTTCGCCGACCGTGCTGGCATCGGCATGCCCGAAGTCGGCATCTACGAGGGCGAGCCCAATGCCTTCGCCACCGGCGCCTTCAAGAACTCGGCCCTGGTGGCCGTGTCCACGGGCCTGCTGGAAGGCATGACGCGCGAAGAGGTGGAGGCCGTGATCGGCCACGAGGTCGCCCACATCGCCAATGGCGACATGGTGACCATGACCCTGATCCAGGGCGTGATGAACACCTTCGTGGTCTTCCTGTCGCGCGTCATCGGCTATGCCGTGGACAGCTTCCTGCGCAAGAACGACGAAAGCAGCTCGGGCCCCGGCATCGGCTACTACGTGACCACCATCGTGCTGGACATCGTGCTGGGCTTCCTGGCCGCCATCATCGTGGCCTGGTTCTCGCGCCAGCGCGAATTCCGCGCCGACGCGGGTGCCGCCCAGCTCATGGGCCGCAAGCAGCCCATGATGAACGCCCTGGCCCGCCTGGGCGGCATGCACCCCGGCGAGCTGCCCAAGAGCGTGGCCGCCATGGGCATTGCCGGTGGCATCGGCAAGCTGTTCTCGACCCACCCGCCGATCGAAGAGCGCATTGCCGCGCTGCAAAACGCGCAGAACCTCTGATTCAGGATCAGGTTCGACACGCTGGAGCCTGTCCAGTGGGGCCCGGTCATTGACTGGGCTCCGCTTCCCGAAGCCCCATCAGAAATGCTTGTCCGGTACTCCATTTTTGCGAATGTAGTAACGTACAAGCATTTTCTTTGACGGAGGTGCGTCATGCAGATTTCGACCTTCAGCAGCCGTGAATTCAACCAGCATGTTTCCGCTGCCAAGAAAGCGGCCAGTGGTGATGACGTGGTCTACATCCTGGACCGGGGGCAACCTGCCCACGTGCTGATGAGCATTGAGAAATTCCGTGAACTGTCGGGGCAGACCCGGAACATTCTTCAATTGCTGGCCATGCCCGAGGCCGCCGATATCGATTTCGACATTGAGCGCGCGAAGGATTTGCCGCGCGCCGTGGACCTGTCCTGATGTATCTGGTGGACTCCAACGTCGTTTCCGAACTGCGCAAGGCATCGTCGGGCCGCGCGAACGATGGCGTTGTGGCCTGGGCGCAATCGGTCGCGGCCGAGTCCCTTTTCATCAGCGCGATCACGCTGATGGAGCTGGAGAAAGGCTTGCAGTTGAAAGCCCGGCAAGACCCGATTGCCGGGCAGGTGCTGCGCCGCTGGCTGGTGGAGCGCGTGTTCACGGCCTTTCAGGGGCGTGTACTGCCAGTGGATGCGATGGTGGCCATGGAAAACGCGGCCTACCACGTGCCTGCGCCGCGGCCGCTGGCCGACAGCCTGATCGCGGCCACGGCGAAGGTGCATGGCTTGTGCGTGGTCACCCGCAACATCAAGGACTTCGAGCCGTTCCAAGTTCATGGAGTGCGCGTCTTGAACCCTTGGATGTAGGGCCCGTCTCAACCCCACGTACAGCCAGACTTGATCTTTACCCAGGCTTCACAAGCCCCTGTCAACAACCGACAGGGGCTTTTTCGTTGTATCTGCATGGCCGTACTAAGCGCGGCCAGGAGTGCATCGTGAAGCCTGTATTCATTCAAACGCCGGGCCGTCGCCTGGTTCCGGCCCTGGTCCTGGCTGCCGCCGCGGTGGCGTTGACCGGCTGCGTGGTGGCGCCTGCCTATCCCGTAGGTCCTTCGGGCGAGGTGGTCTATGCGCCCATGGCGCCGCCGCCGGTGCAGACCGAGGTCATTCCGGTCGCTCCCTCGCCGGTCCATGTCTGGATCGGCGGCTCCTGGGGCTGGGGTGGCGGCCGTTATGCCTGGCGTCCTGGTTATTGGGCGGCGCCGCCGCATCCCGGCTATGCCTGGCGCCCGCACCGCTGGGACCATGGGGCGCGCGGCTGGTACCAGCGTCCCGGCGGCTGGTATCGCCGCTGAGTCAGGTGGCGGCGGCGTCGGCGCTGCCACCCTGGCCGGCCTTGGCCAGCAGGAAGTCGATGCAGGTGCGCACGGCCCGCGTCTGGTGGCGGTCGGGCAGGTACAGCAGGTACATGTGGGTGCCGAAGATGCTCAGGCGGTACTCCTGCAGGGTCAGTACCACCTCGCCGCTGGCCACCTTGTCCTGCACCACGTAGTCGGGCACCAGGCCCACGCCCAGGCCCGCCAGAATGCCCTGGCGCAGGAAGGGGAAGTGCTCGGAGATCATGGTCGGCGCCAGCAGCACCTCCTGGCGGTCCGTTCCCTGGTAGGCCGACAGGCGCAGCTGGCGGCCCATCACGCCGGCCGTGATCAGCGGGCTGTTGCGCAGCTCGTACAGCGTGCTGGGCAGGCCGTGCTGCTGCGCATACTCGCGTGAGGCGCAGGCCACGTAGTGCACATTGCCCAGGCTGCGCGCAATCACCGACAGCGGCGGCTCCTGGATCACGCGGATGGCGATGTCCACCTCGTCGCGCAAATGGTCGGCCCGGTTCTCGAACAGCACATCCAGCACGATGGCCGGATACAGCCGCTTGAACTCGATCAGCCAGTCGCTCATCACGATCTGTCCATAGCCGCTGGGCACGCTCAGCCCCACGCGCCCTGCCATCCCCTGGCCCAGCGACGTGATCGTCTCGCGCGCCGACATCATCTCGTTCTGGATCGCGCGGCCATGCTCGTACATCCGCATCCCCACCTCGGTCGGCTCCACGCGCCGCGTGGTGCGCCGCACCAGCTGCACCCCCACCGATTTTTCGAGCTGCGTCAGGTGATAGCTCACATTGGCCCGCGTCATCTTCAGCTTGCGCGCCGCCTGGCTCAGATTGCCGCTATCGATGATTTCCACCAGCAGGGTCAGCGAGTTCAGATCCATTCAGTTCACCAAGCAAAACAGCGAGATCGAGCGCAAGAGCAGAGGGCATAAAACTGGCGCAACCCAAAGCGAGGGACACCGAGGAAGGGCCGCCCCGCACCGAGGGTGTCGTCCCCCTCCCCCGCGAAGCGGGTAGAGAGGGGGAAGCGGCGTAAGCCGCTCAGGGGGTTGTCAAATACGTTTTTACAGTCTGTCAATCATTCATGGGATTGTAAAGAACCATTGTCGTGGCAAGAATGGATGTTTTGAGTGGAAAACCCAAGTTCGGAGACATGCAGATGAGCGAACAAGCCCAGGCTTCCGTGGTCCAGACCCGCCTTGACGGCGCCGTGCTGGTGGTCAGCATCAACAACCCCCCCGTGAATGCCCTGGGCCAGGCCGTGCGCGCCGGCCTGCTGGCCGCCGTGGAGAAGGCCGAATCGGATGCCGCCGTCAAGGCCGTGCTCATCGTGGGTGAGGGCAAGGCCTTTATCGCCGGAGCAGACATCCGCGAATTCGGCAAGCCCGCCATGCCGCCCTCGCTGCCCGAGGTGCTCAATCGTCTCGAAGCCTCCGACAAGATCGTGGTCGCCGCCATCCATGGCCCGGCCCTGGGCGGCGGCCTGGAAGTGGCCATGTCGGCCCACTACCGCCTGGCTTTGCCGGCTGCCAAGCTCGGCCTGCCCGAAGTCAACCTGGGCCTGCTGCCCGGCGCTGGCGGCACGCAGCGCGCACCGCGCCTGATGGGCGTGAAGGCGGCCGCCGACCTCATGCTCAGCGGCAAGCACCTGTCGGCCAAGGCCGCGCTGGCCGCCGGCCTGGTGGACAAGCTGGTGGACGGCACGGATGCCACGGCCGCAGGCCTGGCATACACCAACGAACTGCTGGCAACCAATACCGCGCCGCGCCGCACGCGTGACATTGAAATCGCCGACAAGGCTGCTGCCCTGGCCGAACTCGACGCACTGGCCGCCGACACCGCCAAGAAGAGCCGCGGCCTGTTCTCGCCGCTGAAGATCGTGGAATGCGTGCGCGCCGCCGTGGAGCTGCCCTTCGACGAAGGCATCGCCAAGGAGCGTGCCCTGTTCGTGGAATGCCTGAACAGCCCGCAGCGCGCCGGCCTGATCCACGCCTTCTTCGCCGAGCGCGAAACCGCCAAGATTCCCGAAGCCAAGGCCGCTGCGCCGCGCCACTTTGCCAAGATCGCCGTCATCGGCGGCGGCACCATGGGCGCCGGCATCACGGTGTCCGCGCTGGACGCGGGCCTCACGGTGACCATGATCGAGCGCGACGCCGAGTCCATCGCGCGCGGCCAGGCCAATGTGGAGAAGGTCTACAACGGCCTGATCGCCAAGGGCCGCATGACCGAGGAGGCCAAGGCCGCCGTCATGGCGCGCTACACGCCCAGCACCTCCTATGACGACATCAAGGATGTGGACCTGGTGATCGAGGCCGTGTTCGAGGACCTCGAAGTCAAGAAGGCCGTGTTCAAGGAACTGGACCGCGTCTGCAAGCCCGGCGCCGTGCTGGCCACCAACACCTCATACCTGGACATCGACGCCATTGCCGCCGCCACCTCGCGCCCGCAGGACGTGATCGGCCTGCACTTCTTCAGCCCCGCCAACATCATGAAGCTGCTGGAGATCGTGGTGCCCGCCAAGGTGGCGCCCGACGTGGTGACCACGGCCTTCGAGCTGGCCAAGCGCATGAAGAAGGTGCCCGTGCGCGCCGGCGTCTGCGACGGCTTCATCGGCAACCGCATCCTGGCCGTCTACAAGCAGGCTGCCGACTACATCATGGAAGACGGCGCCAGCCCCTACGAGATCGACGAGGCCGTGCGCGGCTTCGGCTACCCGATGGGCCCGTTCCAGGTCACCGACCTGGCCGGCGGCGACATCGGCTGGGCCACGCGCAAGCGGCGGCGCGCGGCGGCACTGGAATCGGGCGATCCCAAGGCCCGCTACGTCGAAGTGGCCGACCGCGTCTGCGAGCGCGGCTGGTTCGGCCAGAAGACGGGCCGTGGCTTCTACCTCTACCCGCAGGGCGCACGCGTCGGCCAGCCCGACCCCGAAGTGCTGGCCATCGTCGATGCCGAGCGCGCCAAGAAGGGCGTGACGCCGCGCCAATTCACCCCTGAGGAAATCATGCGCCGCTACATGGCCGCCATGGTCAACGAAGGCGCCAAGGTGGTGGAGGAGGGCATTGCCCTGCGCCCGCTGGATGTGGACGTGACCTTCCTGTCCGGCTACGGCTTCCCGCGCTTTCGTGGCGGCCCCATGAAGTGGGCCGACATGCAAGGTCTGGACAAGGTGCTGGCCGACATCCGCGAATTCGCCAAGGAAGACGCGCTGTTCTGGAAGCCCGCTCCCCTGCTCGAAAAGCTCGTGGCAGAAGGCCGCGATTTCGAAAGCCTGAACAAGGCAGCGTAACTGATCACCCCCTGAGCCGCTGCGCGGCTTCCCCC
>NZ_BCTO01000002.1 GCF_001571325.1 Delftia tsuruhatensis NBRC 16741 | reverse complement strand
ACGACACCCTCGGTGTGGGGTGGCGCGGCCGGCGTAGGCCCTTCCTCGGTGTCCCCGACTGGGCCGCGCCGGCAACAAGTAATAGAAATTCCCAAGAGACAAGCAAGGACCGACCATGCGCGAAGCCGTCATCGTTTCCACTGCCCGCACGCCCCTGACCAAGTCGCACCGCGGCGAGTTCAACGTCACGCCCGCCGCCCAGCTGGCGGCCTTCTCGGTCAAGGCCGCGGTCGAGCGCTCGGGCATCGACCCGGCCATGATCGAGGACCTGATCCTGGGCTGCGGCAACCCCGACGGCTTCCAGGGCCGCAACCTGGGCCGCCAGACCGTGCTGCGCGCCGAGCTGCCCCTGTCCATCGCGGGCACGACCATCACGCGCTTTTGCGCCTCGGGCCTGCAGTCCATCGCCATCGCGGCGGGCCGCATCGTGGCCGAGGGCGTGGACGCCATGCTGGCCGGCGGCATCGAGACCATCTCGGGCATCCGCCCCGGCAACAACCTGCCCACCGACATGGACCCCTGGCTGGTCGAGCACAAGCCCGCGCTGTACATGGCCATGATCGACACGGCCGACATCGTGGCGCGCCGCTACGGCATCAGCCGCGAGGACCAGGACGCCTTCTCGCTGCAAAGCCAGCAGCGCACGGCCGCCGCCCAGGCCGCCGACCTGTTCAAGGACGAAATCATTGCCTGCGCCACGCGCATGGCCGAGAAGAACAAGGACACGGGCGAGATCACCTACCGCGACGTGGTCGCCACCAAGGACAACTGCAACCGCGCCTCCACCACGTTGGAAGGCCTGGCCAAGCTGGAACCCGTCAAGGGCCCGGACCAGTTCATCACGGCCGGCAATGCCTCGCAGCTGTCCGATGGATCGTCGGCCTGCGTGCTGATGGAAGCCAGGCAGGCCGAGCGCCTGGGCCTGTCCCCGCTGGGCGCCTTCCGCGGCTTTGCCGTGGCCGGCTGCGAGCCTGACGAAATGGGCATCGGCCCCGTCTTCGCGGTCCCCAAGCTGCTGGCGCGCCACGGCCTCAAGGTCGAGGACATCGACCTGTGGGAACTCAACGAGGCCTTTGCCTCCCAGGCCCTGTACTGCCAGCGCAAGCTGGGCATTCCCAACGAGCGCCTGAACGTCAACGGCGGCGCCATCTCCATCGGCCATCCCTTCGGCATGACGGGTGCGCGCCTGGCCGGCCACATCCTGCTGGAAGGCCGGCGCCGCAAGGCCCGGGACGCGTCAGTCAAGTGGGGCGTGGTCACCATGTGCATCGCAGGTGGCATGGGCGCCGCAGGCCTGTTCGAAATTTATTGAATAAGCACCCCCTGAGCGGCTGGCGCCGCTTCCCCC
>NZ_BCTO01000001.1 GCF_001571325.1 Delftia tsuruhatensis NBRC 16741 | reverse complement strand
GCTTCGCGGGAGGGGAACGACGCCCTTGCTGCGGGGCGGCCCTTGCTCGGCGTCCCTCGCTTAGGGCACGCCAATTTCAGGGCTGCAAACGGCTTACAACGCCACGGATTACTGGGGAATAGCAATGGATTTGCAATTTACGACTGAAGAACTGGCCTTCCGCGACGAGGTTCGCGGCTTCCTCAAGGACAAGCTGCCCGAGGACCTGTCGCACAAGGTCAAGAACGGCCTGCAGCTGACCAAGCAGGACATGGAGCGCTGGCACGCCATCCTCAACGAACGCGGCTGGCTGGCCAACCACTGGCCCGAGCAGCACGGCGGCCCGGGCTGGAGCGCGGTGCAGAAATTCATCTTCGAGCATGAATGCGCGCTGGCGGGCACGCCGCGCATCGTGCCCTTCGGGCTGAGCATGCTGGGCCCCGTCCTGATCAAGTACGGCAACGAGGCGCAGAAGGCCCACTGGCTGCCGCGCATCCTCAAAGGCGCCGACTGGTGGTGCCAGGGCTATTCGGAGCCGGGTTCGGGCTCGGACCTGGCCTCGGTCAAGACGTCGGCCGTGCGCGATGGCGATCACTACATCGTCAACGGCCAGAAGACCTGGACCACGCTGGGCCAGCACGCCAACATGATCTTCTGCCTGGTGCGCACCAACCGCGAGGCCAAGGCGCAGCAGGGCATCAGCTTCCTGCTGGTGGACATGAACTCGCCCGGCGTGGAAGTGCGCCCCATCATCACGCTGGACGGCGAGCACGAGGTCAACGAAGTCTTCTTCACCGACGTCAGGGTGCCCGTGGAGAACCTGGTCGGCGAGGAGAACAAGGGCTGGACCTACGCCAAGTACCTGCTGACCTACGAGCGCACCAACATCGCGGGCGTGGGCTTCTCGGTGGCCGGCCTGGAAAAGCTCAAGGCCGTCGCCGGCCGCATGCTGCGCAACGGCAAGCCGCTGACGCAGGACCCGCTGTTCGCGGCCCGCCTGGCCAAGGTCGAGATCGACCTGGAGAACATGAAGACCACCAACCTGCGCGTGATCGCCGCCGTGGCCGGCGGCGGCGTGCCGGGCGCCGAAAGCTCCATGCTCAAGATCCGCGGCACCGAGATCCGCCAGGAAATCCTGTCCCTGGTGCGCCGCGCCATGGGACCCTACGCCGCGCCCTTCATCGAAGAGGCCCTGCAGGCCGGCTACGACCAGCCCGCCATCGGCGACGCGGCTGCCGCCACGGCCGCCGCCGCGTACTTCAACTACCGCAAGCTGTCGATCTTCGGCGGCTCCAACGAAATCCAGAAGAACATCATCTCCAAGATGATCTTGGGCCTGTGATCGGCAGCAAGGAAAACGGAACATGAACTTCGAACACACCGAAGACCGCCGCATGCTGGCGGACAGCCTCAACCGCTTCGTCTCCGAGCAGTACGCCATCGAGGCGCGCAACCACGTCGCCTATGGCGAGGAAGGCCACAGCCCGCTGCTGTACGGGCAGTTCGCGGACATCGGCGCCATCGGCGCGCTGTTCCCGGAAGACGCTGGCGGCTTCGGCGGCCAGGGCTTCGACATCAGCGTGGTCTTCGAATGCCTGGGCCGTGGCCTGGTGGCCGAGCCGCTGCTGGGCGCCCTGGTCGTGGGCCAGGCCCTGATCGCGGCTGGCAGCGATGCGCAAAAGGAACAGCTGGCAGCCATCATCGGCGGCACGTCCATTGCGGCCCTGGCCCATGACGAGCCCGGCAGCCACTACGAGCTCAACAACGTCGCCACCACGGCCGTGCGCAGCGGCGACGGCTGGGTGCTGAACGGCGCCAAGGGCGTGGTCGCCTTCGGCGAGAAGGCCGACCTGCTGCTGGTCTCGGCCCGCACCTCGGGCAGCCAGTACGACGAGGCCGGCATCAGCCTGTTCCTGGTCCCCGGCAATGCCGCAGGCATCCAAAAGCGCGGCTACAACCGCATCGAGGGCGGCCGCGCGGCCGAGCTGGTGCTGGACAAGGTGCAGGTCGGGGCAGACGCCCTGCTGGGCGAAGAAGGCCGGGGCCTGTCCCTGCTGGAACGTATCAGCGGCTACGCCGTGCTGGCGCTGACCGCCGAGGCCGTGGGCGCCATGGACGTGGCCAAGGACCAGACGCTGGAGTACCTGCGCACGCGCAAGCAGTTCGGCGTGCCCATCGGCAGCTTCCAGGCCCTGCAGCACCGCATGGCCGACCTGCTGCTGGAAGTGGAGCAGGCGCGCTCGGCCGTGATCAACGCGGCCGCCGCCATTGCGGACGAAGACCGCGTGGCGCGCGAGAAGGCCCTGTCGGCCGCCAAGTACAGCATCGGCCGCATCGGCACCCTGGTGGCCGAGGAAAGCATCCAGATGCATGGCGGCATCGGCATGACCTGGGAACTGCCCCTGGCCCACTACGCCAAGCGCCTGGTCATGATCGACCACCAGTTCGGCGACGAGGACCACCACCTGTCGCGTTACATCGCACTCGGCTCGCAACACTGAGCCAAGGAAAGCCGCCATGACCGAAGCGAACCAAGTCCTGCTGACCCGCCGCGAAGGCGCCGTGCTGGTGCTGTCCAACAACAACGTGGCCGCGCGCAATGCGCTGTCGCCCGAGTTCTACGCGGCCGTCTCGGCGGCGCTCAAGAGCGCGGCGACCGACCCCACCGTGGGCGCCGTGGTGCTCACGGGCGAGGGCGGCCACTTCTGCGCGGGCGGCGACCTGCGCCAGCTGGCCAAGCGCCGCGAGCTGCCTGTGCAGGAGCGACGCGCCAAGCTCGAAGGCCTGCATGACCTGATCCGCAGCGTGCGCGACTTTCCCAAGCCCGTGATCGCCGCGGTCGAAGGCGCGGCGGCCGGCGCGGGCCTGTCGCTGGCCCTGGCCTGCGACATGCTGGTGGCGGCGAAGAACGCCGTGTTCTCGGTCGCCTACGTCAAGGTCGGCCTCACGCCCGATGGCGGCGCCACCGCCTTCCTGGCCGAGTTCGTCTCGCGCCAGGTGCTGACCGAGCTGTGCCTGACCGGCGAGCGCATCAGCGGCGAGCGCCTGCATGCCCTGGGCCCCGTCAACCGCCTGTCCGAACCGGGCCAGGCCCAGGCCGACGCCGTGGCGCTGGCCGCCCAGGTGGCCACCGGCCCCGACCAGGCCATGGCCCTGATCAAGGACCTGTGCCGCCAGGCGCCGCGCAACACGCTGGAAGAGCAGCTGGAGCTGGAGGCGCAGTACATGGTGCGCTCGCAGGAGAGCGAGGAATCGCGCGAAGGCATTGGCGCCTTCCTCGAAAAGCGCGCTGCCGACTTCACCAAGCTGCGCGGCTGAAACCGCTCAAGACCTAAAAGACTTTCCAAGGAGACAACGCACATGGCCGACAGCCACAACGATCAGAACCAGGACATCGACTTCCCGCTGGAGGGCGTGCGCGTGCTCGACCTCTCGCGCGTGTTCGCGGGGCCGCTGTGCGGCATGGTGCTGGCCGACTTCGGCGCCGAAGTGGTCAAGGTCGAGCACCCGGGCCGCGGCGACGACACGCGCGACTGGGGCCTGCGCATCGGCAAGACCGAGACCACCTACTACAACAGCATGAACCGCAACAAGCGGTCCATCACGCTGGACCTGCAGACCCCCGAGGGCGTGAAGATCGTCCACGACCTGCTGCCCCAGTTCGACGTGGTCATCCACAACTTCAAGACCGGCGGCGCCGAGAAGCTGGGCCTGGGCTACGAACAGCTCAAGGCCATCAAGCCCGGCATCATCTACTGCGCCGTGGCCGGCTATGACAGCAGCGGGCCCGAGGCCAAGCGCCCCGGCTACGACCTGGTCATCCAGGGCGAGGCCGGCCTCATGGCGCTCAACGGCGAGGCCGGCACGCCGCCGCTCAAGTTCGGCGTGGCCGTGGTCGATCTCATGACCGGCATGTACGCGGCCCAGGCCATCCTGGCCGCGCTGTTCCGCCGCGAGCGCACGGGCAAGGGCCGCCTCATCGAGATGGCGCTGTACGACAGCGGCATCATGATCACCGGCTACTACGGCCTGGATGCCATGCAGCTGGGCCATGACCCCGAGCGCTACGGCAATGCCCACCCCTCCATCGTTCCCTACGGCATGTATGAGGCGGCCGACGGCCCGCTGATCATCGCCGTGGGCAACAACGCCCAGTTCGACAAGTTCTGCCGCCAGGTGGTGATGCGCCCCGACATCGTCGAGGACGAGCGTTTCTCCACCAACGTCAACCGCGCCAAGAACCGCCTGGAGCTGGGCCCCATGCTCAAGGAACTGATCCGCTCCTTCCCGCGCGATCTGCTGCTGGAGCGCCTGACGGCAGCCGGCATCCCCTGCGGCCGCGTGGCCGGCCTGCACGAGGCCCTGACCAGCGAGCGCACGCGCCGTGGCGGCCTGCTGCGTGACATGCCCCACCCCGTGGTCGGCACCACGCCCGTGTTCGCGCCGCCCTACCGCCTGGACGGCCAGCGCCTGCCCATACGCCATGCACCGCCCACGCTGGGCGAGGGCACGCGCGAGGTGCTGCACCGGCTGCTGAGCATGAGCGACGAGCAGCTGCAGCAGCTGCAGTCCAAGGGCGTGCTGACCCTGCCCGAGACCCCCGCGCAACAGGGATAAGAGGACCGATCACGCGACTGATTCCACGGGGGGCCATTGATGCCCGGCTCCCGACCCGCCAGGTTTGCATGCCGCACCAAGACGGCACCCATAGACAGCAACACCCAGGAGACAAAGCCATGAGCAACCAAGTCACACGCCGCGACATTCTTCAAGGGCTGGCCGCCATCGGCGGCACCAGCCTGCTGGCCACGGGCGCCACCAGCGCCCTCGCACAGGCCGGCAAGCCGGCAGCGTGGCCCACCAAGCCCATCCGCGTGGTCGTGCCCTTCAACGCGGGCGGCGCCACCGACATCATTGCGCGCACCATCGGCGAGGCCCTGGCCAGGCGCGTGGGCCAGCCCGTGGTCATCGACAACCGCGCGGGCGCGGCCGGCATCCTGGGCACGGACGCCGTGGTCAAGGCGCCCGCCGACGGCCACACCCTGCTGGTCTCGCTCAGCACCTCCATGCTGATCAACCAGTTCCTCTACACCAAGCTGCCCTACAACCCGCAAAAGGACATCGCCCTGATCACCCAGATCGCAGCGGCGCCCGTCACCCTGGTGGTCCATCCCTCGGTGCCGGCCAACAACATGAAGGAGCTGCTGGCCTACGTGAAGGCCAACAAGGGCAAGCTCTCTTACGGCTCCTGGGGCGTGGGCTCGTATGCCCACCTGGCCGGTGCCTACATGAGCAAGACCATGGACGCCGACATGACCCACGCCGCCTACAAGGGCGAGGCGCCCATGATCCAGGAGCTGATCGGCGGCCAGCTGCAGATGTGCTTTTCCAGCGCGCTCAACACCAAGCCCTTCATCGACTCGGGCAAGCTCAAGGCCATCGGCGTCACGGGCAAGGAGCGCATGGAAATCCTGCCCAAGCTGCCCACCATCCATGAACAGGGCGTCACCGACGACGCCTACGCCATCTACGGCTGGGTGGCCATGGGCGCGCCGGCCGGCGTGCCCAAGGAGATCGTGGACCAGCTCTACGGCCACCTGCGCGAAATCGCCAAGGACCCCAAGGTGCTGGAGCGCACCGTGGGCGCAGGTTTCATGCCGCTGATGAACAGCCCGCAGGCCTTCCGCGAGAACTACCAGCGCGACATGCCCATCTGGAAGGCGCTGGTGGAAGAAGCCGGCGCGAAGCTTGATTGATTTTTCCGGCCCGCGGCAGCGGGCCGCCACCGACGACTGCTGAGACAGCTTTGAGAGGAGACTTCATGTACACGCGCAATCCCGCATCCCCGGCACGCCCCACGCGGCGCAGCGTTCTGGCCCTGGCCGCAGCCCCGCTGCTGGCCGGCCTGGCCGGCGGCGCCCTGGCCGAGACCGGCTGGCCCAGCAAGATGCTGCGGCTGGTCGTTCCCTTCCCGGCGGGCGGCCCCACCGACACGGCATCGCGCATCGTAGGCCAGAAGCTGGGCGAGCGCCTCAAGCAGACCGTGGTGGTGGAAAACCGCCCTGGCGCCTCCGGCTCTATCGCGGCCGTGCAGGTCGCCAAGAGCCCGGCCGACGGCTACACGCTGATGATGCTGGCCACGCCCACGCTGCTGGCGCCGCACCTGTACAAGAAGGCCGGCTACGACACCGTCAAGGACTTCACGCCCGTGGCCACGGTCTATGACCTGCCCATCGTCATCGTGGTCAACCCCACGCTGCTGCCCGATGTCACCGACCTCAAGAGCCTGATCGCCCACGCCAAGGCGCAGAAGGTCGCGCTCAACTACACCAGCTCGGGCGCCGGCAGCTTCGGCCACCTGAGCATGGAGCTGCTCAAGCAGATGGCCGGCTTCGACATGCAGCACGTGCCCTACAAGGGCGGCGTGCCCGCCATCACCGACACCATCGGCGGCCAGGTGCCCATCATGTATGCCGACCTCGTGGCCGCGCTGCCCCACATCCAGGCCGGCAAGCTGCGCGCCATCGCCGTGGGCTCGCCCCAGCGCGTGGCCATGCTGCCCGACACCAAGACCATTGCCGAGCAGGGCATCAAGGGCTACGACGCCGTCTCCTGGGGCGGCCTGCTGGCGCCCAAGGGTAGCCCCAAGGCCGTGGTCGACCGCATCGCCAGCGAAGTGCAGCAGATCCTGGCCGACAAGGACATCCAGGACAAGCTGCTCAACGCAGGCGCCATCGCCGCCTACCAGAACCCCGCCCAGCTGGGCCAGCGCATCCAGCAGGACTACACGCGCTGGGGCCAGCTGATCCGCGACAAGGGCATTGCAGTGGAGTGACAACGACATGAAGACACGCATCACCGAACTCTTTGGCATCGAGCATCCCATCATCCAGGGGGGCATGCACCATGTGGGCCTGGCCGAGCTGGCCGCCGCCGTCTCCAACGCGGGCGGCCTGGGGCTGATCACGGGCCTGACCCAGCGCACGCCCGAGCTGCTGGCGCGCGAGATCGCGCGCTGCCGCGAGATGACGGACAAGCCCTTCGGCGTCAACCTGACCTTCCTGCCCTCGGTCAACCCGCCCGACTACCCGGGCTACGTCAAGGCCATCATCGAAGGCGGCGTCAAGGTCGTGGAGACGGCGGGCAACAACCCGCAGAAATGGCTGCCCGCGCTCAAGGAAGCCGGCATCAAGGTCATCCACAAGTGCACCTCGGTGCGCCATGCGCTCAAGGCCGAGGCCATCGGCTGCGACGCCATCAGCGTGGACGGCTTCGAATGCGGCGGCCATCCGGGCGAGGACGACATCCCCAATTTCATCCTGCTGCCGCGCGCGGCCGAAGAACTGAAGATTCCCTTCGTCGCCTCGGGCGGCATGGCCGACGGCCGCTCGCTGGTGGCTGCGCTGGCGCTGGGCGCCGAGGGCATCAACATGGGCACGCGCTTCATCGCCACCCAGGAAGCGCCCGTGCACGACAACGTCAAGCAGGCCATCGTCGCGGCCAGCGAGCTGGACACGCGCCTGGTCATGCGCCCGCTGCGCAACACCGAGCGCGTGCTGACCAACCCGGCCACCGAGCGCCTGCTGCAAAAGGAGCGCGAGCTGGGCGCGGCCATCACCTTCGCCGACATCGCGCCCGAGGTGGCCGGCGTCTATCCGCGCATCATGCATGACGGCGACATGGACGCAGGCGTCTGGTCCTGTGGCATGGTGGCCGGCCTGATCAACGACGTGCCCACGGTCCAGCAGCTGATCTCCGGCATCATGGACCAGGCCCATGCACTGATCAACGAGCGGTTGGCCGGCCTGGCCCGCTGACCGCCCATCTTCACAGGACTTGCGCAAACAGGATGCGACAACGTGCTGCGCCCCATGGCAAGCCGCTTGCCTTGTTCCTTCTTGCGTAGGTCGTACTTCAAAAACCAGGAAAGAGCTTTCTCATGAAAATCCTTGTACCCGTCAAACGTGTCG